>CANMTR010000001.1 GCA_947500825.1 uncultured Paracoccaceae bacterium
CAGACGGACTGATCAGCTCGGCCACGCCGACATCCGTCGGGCCTGCCATGAGCTACACCATGCAGTGGGACACGATCATCCACCTCGAGAAAGCGGTCCTCGATCATATGGCCGAAGAGCACGACCACCTTCGCTTTTCCGCCGGCAAGAGGGTGGCTGAGCTGAGGGAAGACCTTGGTTCCCAGCGAGCCCAGATCCGAGAGCTCCTCTTGCAGGTCGACGAGAAGGATAGCGAAATCGCTGCACTTGAAGGAGCGCGACACGACCTCGAACAGCGCCTGGCCACAGCATCGGCCGACGTAGATTTGCTCAAGAACCGCCTCGTAGATCTTGATAAGGAACAAGACTTCCGCGCACAGATGTTCCGCTTGGTGAAGGAGACGCTGGCGGAAAATAGGGCCTGTTAGACGTGCAAGTTCCTTTGCGCGCTGCTCGTCGGCACCGACGGTCGGCGTCGATGGTCACATCCGGCGTCCCGGCGCTAAGACGGCGTCGCGAAAATTGCGATCGAGCCCGCAGCGTTGCTGTGAGGCTCGCGAGAGCTATCACATTCGACGGACCCGGAACTGCCGGCGCGGGCTTGAAATTACCGCCCCCGCGCCAACCCGCAAATTGCGGTGCCACGGCATCCGGTCATTATCTGCGACCCACGGGATTCCATTCCCGACCACCGCGGCTCGAGAGCCTTTCGGTCGGGCCCGCCGCCAACGCTGCCGGCCAACCCGGCGCAGAGCGCTTCAGGCCGGCTCAAGCGCCTTACGCGCCTGGAAGGCCGCCGCCTGCACCAATCGGCCGAAAGCGGAGAGTCGTAGGCGGCCCTCGTCCGGACTATAGGTCTGCACCAGGCCCAGCATCCGCAGGTCGGGAATGACATCCTCGGCCGTGCCGTGGCCCTCGCTCGCCAGCAGATCCATCATCGCCTGGTAGTCACCCGCATCGTCGACATCCTCGAGCATCGAGAGTGCCCCGCCCAGAGATGCACCCGGCACATACTGCCCCGCATCGATCGGTTCGGCGGCCCGGGCGAGGCTCTCTGCCGTCACGCGACCATGCTCGCCGATTTGCGCCTTCACGATGTCGCAGATATGCGCGGGAATCCCGCCCGTCAGGCGCAGGATCTCGGTCCTGAGCTCGCGGCTGTCGAGGCTTAGCGCCTCCACCTCCTGCAAGTAGGCCCGCAGCATCTCGTGCCCCCAGGGGATCAGCGCCGTCGCATCGCGCTTCACAGCCAGGTCACGCAGCACGTCATCGGTCGCATCAAGCAGGAAGATCGGCCGGACATCGCCCGACTTCACCTGACCCCAGCGCTCAGCGAAGGTGACGAGATCACTCACTTGGGCCGCGCTCGGCTTGATAAAGACCAGCTTCATCCGCTTCGAACCGCGGGCGGCCTTGACCTGCTCAATCTCGCGGCGGAAGACCTTGGCGTTCGTCACCGTCACGACGGTGATGTCCTCGACCTTCCCCCAGGCGCGGCGCGGTCCCAGAACCTGCTCGATCGCGGTCGGAACCTCCCGGAGTCCCATGACCGGCAGACCGGTCACGAACCGGCAGCCTGCCCGCGCGGGATCGAGGAGGTCGCTGATCTGGCTGTCGCTCAACGGCGAACGCTTCATCTGCGACACGTCGACCGGGCCTGTCGCTCCCTTGGGCTCGTAGGCGCGGCGGTAGCTCGGGGCGTCATAGTCTACCTCCGGCTCGCGATCCTGGATGTTGACCAGGGCCTCGATGATATCCGGCTCCTGTCCGAGCATCTGCGCCACCTGCCGGGTTCTTAGCACGTAGTGATACTGCGAGTTCCCGGAGATCTCGATACGGCCGAGGACCCCGAGTTCGAAGAGTTCGTCGAGCAGAACCCGGAAGCCCGCCTCGTCGACCGTCTGGATGCTCGCCGGCCAGTGCTTCATTGCCTCCTCGCGGATCTCGGTCGGCGCGAGGCCGGTGCGCAGCACCCGCTCTTCGCCGAAGTCGGTCCGGATCAAGCCGAGAACGTTGGCGATCAGCGCGTAGCGCGGGTCGAGATCGAGCGTCAGCTGGAACTTCGAGCGGATCTCGCGCCGGATCTCGTCGAATCCTTCGCCCTTGAAGATCATGTCGTCGGGGATCTTCCAGAGCGGCCCCTCGCCGAGATCCTCCTCCTGGCGGTGCAGGAACTCGAGCAGCCCCTTGCAGAAGGTCTGCACCAGCGACGGATAGTCGTTGACGTAGGCCAGGATGTTCTCGACCGCCATCTCGTTCTCGAAGGTGAAACCCGCGGCCCGCATCGGCTCGATGATGAGGCGGCGCGCCGAGGCCTTGTCCTCGTGCGTGGCGTTGAGCGGGCCGATGCAGATCGGCTCGCCGAGATGCGCCAGCGGCGAGTTCGGCTCCTTGAGCATCCGGCGCACGTTGTGCAGGCCGGCGAAGACTACCTTGAAGTTGCGGTGAGTGGCCTCCATCAGTGCCTTGAGTGGGATGAGGTTCGGATAGCCGTTGCGCGCTTCTGAGCTCATGAACCGGTCGGTCTCGTCGAGCAGCAGGATGATGCGTCGCGAGCTGTCCATCTTCAGCCAGTCGCGAATATGCCGCGTCACGCCTTCCTCGGAGGTCTCCCCGGACGGGACAACTCCGTGATCGCCGAGCATTTGCGCGATCCGCGACCAGACATTCGACGCCGGCTCCGCCCGCCCGCCGAGCGAGTTCACCTCGCGCCGCTGCACGATGATGCCCTTGTCGGGGTTGTGGTAACGCTCCTCGACATGGCTGAGGAGCGCAGACTTGCCGAGCTGGCGGCCGCCATAGACGAGGCAGCCATCGACCTCGCGGCGGTAGATCAGGCCGATCTCCCGCTCCCGCCCGAAGAACATCTCCGGCGGCAGCCGGCCCGCGGCGGTGGTGTAGGGCTCGACGCTCCCGAACGGCAGTCCGCAATCGAAGAGCGTCTCGAGACGAGACGTCGTCGAAATCGCGATGAACGCCGTCAGCATCTCATCGATCAGGAGAGCCGGCACACCCCGGCGCCGCAATCCGCGCGCGAACTCGCGGCGCTTCTCCACCGACATCCGCTCGTTCACGATGACGATCGTCGGCACGTCCTGCTCGAGGTGATCGTCGATCTGCTCGAAGAGCACGTTGGGCCCGATGATGAGCGCCTTGTAGCGGCCATGCGCTTTGGAGCCGAACTCCGGTGGGCAGAAGAAGTCCTTAAACTGGAAGCCCATCCGCACCTCGTGCAAGCACGCCTGCCGCACGCCCGGAAGACGCACCACGTCGTGCACCTTGTCTACCGTGAAAGTCAGCGCCTCGAGGAAGCTCGCGAGTGCCGCGGGGCGGGTGACGTCCGACTGAAGCTGGCGCGCCATCTTAAACCAAGCCGATACCAGCTCGCCAGCGGGCGCGCGTCGTTCGGGCGCAATCCGGAGCTGTTCCCCTTCGGCCTCCGCCGAGAAGGCAGCCTCGTAGGCCTCGGCCGTCGACGGCCAGTCCTCGCGCCCCGCCGCCTCAACGAAGCCGGGGAAGAAGGCTACGAAGACACGCGACTTTCGATCCCTGACCTCCCCGATGGGCCGGCCATCGCGGATCAGGGCGAGGCGGTCCTCGACCATTTCCGGCGACATCGTGTCGATTTCAACCTTGAGGCTTTCGATCTCGCGCCGCATGCCCGTCCGGTCATGCGCAATCTGTTCGAGCCGCGCGATCTGGTCGTCTTTGATCGCGTGTTCGACCTCCTCGATCAAGCGCTCCGCGCCTGCAATGATGTCGGGGACCTGGAAGACCTCCAGAGGTCGCAGCATAACGGCCTCCGGTTCGATGACCGCAACCGGGCCACGCCACTGGTTGATCCAGAAGACAATCTCGTCAAGTCGATCGATTTCCCGCGTGATCTGGTCCTGGAACTTCAGGTCAATCTTAGCGAGGTCCTTGAGCTTGCGACTGACTTCGCCAACCTCATGATCGAGGGAATTGAGTCGTTCCGAACGAGCCTCAGCGACCCGTGCCATCAAGGAGATCTGGCCCTCGCCTTCCTCGCTCAACCTCAGCGCAAGGCGCTCCGCAGCGGAAAATGCGCCTGCTGCGATCTTCTCCTCAAACGAATCCTTCGGCGTGAGGATTCGGCCCGCGAGCACCGCCTCGAGCACGCGCCGGTCCTCCTGGCGCAGCTGGCCTCTTTCAGCGGTCGCCGGATTGCCCTCCAGATTGATCCGGAGTGGGTCCGGCGATAGCGGCTGGCATCCCGCCGGCAGAAGGTCGAGCTCGTCACCCAGGGCCGCAACGAGCGTGCCGTAGGTCTGGATGTCCTGGCCGGAGAGCATCTGGTCGAGCTCGTCGATCCGGCGCAGCACCCACTCGGCCAGGGTGCGGTCGAGGCCCTCCTCCGCTTCCTCCATCTCGGCGCGCAGGCCTGCACGCGCTGCCTCGATCTTGCTCTGGAGCGCCGATGCCCGGCGGGGAAGCTGGTCGATCTCCGAACTCTTCCGCTTGCGATCCCGCTGCGCGACGTCGCGATACCGGATCAGCAGATCGATCCCTTCGCCGATGTTGCGATACATGTATTGCAGCGAGATCTGCGGGAAGTGCCCCTTCGAACGCGTGCCGGTGCCCCGGTTGATCTCGCGGGCGCGCGTCTCGATCGCGCTGCGATCCGCAAAGCGCTCGATTACCGCGTCGATCGCATCGAGCGACGCCTTACCTGCGAGCACGTCGTCAACCACGCGGCCGACCTCGCCGCTGCTGACGATCTTGTTCAACACGTAGGTGGAGGGCTGGCACGGCCCGCTGCGCATCTTGGCCTGCTCGTGCCATGCCACGAGCTCGCGGCGCACTGCGTCGAGCCGCGAGACCTCCGGCTTGCCCGCCGCCTGCGCCAGGTCATCCACCTTCGGCGCGAAGTTGTAGTCCAAGTCCTGGATGGCCTCCTGAAGCTCAGCCAGCGTAGGCCCGTAGGAGCGCAGGTTCAGATCGCCGACTATCTGCCGGATCTGAAGTTCCCGCATCAGGATCGCCGGGCGCAGCAATCCCCCGAAGAGGAGGACATTGCGGCGCTCCTCGGTCTCCGCGTCGCCTGCCTTCTCTACGGACGCCGCGTTCACCAGCGTCGAGAAGGCCTGAACGCTGGTGTCGTAGGATTCGAAGGACAGCCGCGAGGCCGCCGTCGCCCGCAAGACATCGGCGCCGAGCCGCCCCGGGTGGCCGTGCGACTCCAGTGCGCCTGAAAACCTGGCCGCGATCGCCAGGCGATCGGCGTCGATCAGCGCGCGCAGCGCCGCCTCCACATCGCCCGCCGGCAGAACTTCCACCTCGACTGGCTCCGGCTCCGACTGCACTTCGGGCTCCCGCCCGTCGTCCGCCTCGTCCCTCTCATTCTCCCCCGATTCCGCCGATGCTTCGCTCGAACCCAGGTCCGAGGCGTCTTCCGCCGACGTCACTTCGACGCCGGTATCTTCTTCCCGAACTACGACCCCGGAAGGCAACTCCGCTTCATCCGGCACCTCGTCCGAAGCATCTGTGGGATCGTCCTCAACCTGCCCTTCTTCCGGAACAAGATTAACGCCTTCCAGCTCCGCCGGATCGTCCTCGCGTTCGACCCGGAGTTTTTTCTCCTCCGTCCAGACGAGGATGAGACCCAGGGTTTCTTCTATCTCGCCCTGCGTCGCGAGCGCGGCGGCATCGAGCTCCCCAAGTCGCCCTCCGAGCTCGGCGATCTCGGTGGAGAGGCGGCCGACCTCCGTCCAGGACTTGGCTGCAAGCTTTTCCTGGGCATCCGCCTCCAGTGCGGAGATGTCACCCCTCACCGCCTCGATCTCATCGTACTGGGTGCGGAGCCGCCGCAACAGATCGGGCAGAGCCTCCATGTCAGCCGGAACGAGCGCAGCAAGCCGTGCCTCGGCCTCGCCCACTGCGTCAGACACGAACGCCCCTGCGATTGCCTCGGACGCGATCCGACGCACCGGGTCATCCTGGGTGCGGGCATCTTCGGCGAGCCTCTCCAGCTCGCCAAGAAGCGTCAGGGCGTCGTCGAGGCGCCGGGCGTCGAGCCGATCTCCCATCTCCCCAGCCGCGTCCTCCAGCGCTGCACAGGTGCGCTGCCAGGCCTCGCGAAGCGCCTCCGGGATCGGGTGCGGAGCCGGCTCTTCCTCGTCCTCCTCCGGCTCGCCTTGGGCCTGCCCTTCGTGCGCGAAGACACTGTCGGGAGGGATGTCCTCCGGTTCCTCCTCCTTTACCTCCTCCGCCGCCTTCCGCCGCTCGCGCATCTCCTCCTTTGTATCGGCGAGCTGCACCCGTGAGCTTTCCACGAGATGTTTCAGGAAGAGGTCGAACAGGGCCTCCGAGTAGTCTTCGCCGGATGCCGACTGGTATCTCTCCAGGAGGTCGCCATAAAAATCCTCCTGATTGCACACGCGCATATTGGCGCGCGGGCCCGGCGCCCGGCTTCGCTTGTTCTTCGGAATCGTCTCCACCACCGCGAGGTTGACGAGCAGAAACGCGCCCGGCCGCTCCTCGATGTAGCTGAGAAGGTTTGCGTAAAAGCCTTCCTCGTCTCGCGGGTCGATGTCGGGGTCGTCCTCCCTGAGGATGCGGACGAGCGCCTTGCGATGACGAACCGACAGCGGGACTATGGACTTGAGGCGCTCAAGCGCATCGGGAACATATTCGCTGATGTAGAATGGAACCTTCGCCAGCCCCTCCAAGTCACTCGTGACCGCAAGGAGCTCCGGCGTGATTTCGTCGGGCATGCTCATCTGAGCGTCTTCTGTCGGTTTATCTACCATCGGCTCCCTCGTCACATCCGGCCCGGCAGGGCTGCTTCACCGGACAGGACCTGCTCCACCCACTCGAGCACCGGCTTGCGCTCGAAGTCCTGCCAGTTCTTCTGGTTTGAGTAGTCGTTGAGACACCGCGTGCATGACGTCGTGCAATGCGGGTTGCTGCAATCGAGCACGCTGCGCGTCGCTGTCAGGATCGCCTTCATGGAGAACCTCGCGTCCCGCGTCAGGCGCGTCGTGTAGCCGGCACCGCCGGCCACGGAGTCGTAGAGAACCACCACCGGTGCGCCTGCCATCCTCTGGTCCGTGGCGCGCAGGTCGCGCGAGTCCGTTTCCAGCATCCGACTCACCGCAAGGCGCATCGCCTCCCGCAGCGTCTTGCGCATCCGCTCCGTCGGTTCATAGGGAACCGCGCCAGGGCCGAGCGGAAGGGCGCGGACCAGGACGGTGCGCACGTCGGTCTCGAACACATGGCCGAGATCGACCGGCCGTGCCGTTCCCTGTAACTCGCACGGCTCATCCGTCCGCGGCGCGTTGTGCTCGGGCACCGGCTGATCCTGCTGCCAACCCACGCCGTTTCCCTCCACGGGCTCGGCATGCTCGCACCAGGGACACCAGATGTAGCCGCCGCCCTTGGGCCCCTTGTTGACCGAAATGATCCGCCCCAGCTCGGGGTCGGGCGCGTTCGACCCCGGCGCGTGGAAGGTCAGGATGCCCTCGACATCGGTGCGCTCGTAACGTGAGAACGGCGCGTTCGTCAGCAGCCGGGCGTCGTCCGTGGCGCGTAATTTCACGCGCGCCGCGCCCGGGTCCTTGCCCTGTGCCTCGGCATAGGAGGTCAGGAAGCCGCGCGGACGGATGAACTTCCTCGGCTGGTTGAGCGGCGCAAAGGGCACGCCGCATTGCGGACACTCGTCGTGCTTGTCCTCGTCGAGACGCGTCACGTCAGGATAGGAGCACTCCTCGCAGACCCGCAGCCGGCCCTGCTCGACGAACGCATCGTCGCCAGAGAACTTGTCCTTGCGCACGATCCCCCGGCTGGTCCAGACGCGGCCGCCGGCGATGACCTCGCTGCCCGGGGCGTATTCACTGATCCCGATCGCGCCGTCCCGATCGAGCTCCAGGATCGTGTTCTCGCGCGTCTGCTTCTTGCTCGAGATCACCTCGAGCGACACCGAATGAACCGGGAAGCTGTAGGTCGGGATCAAGGCCCGCCGCGACAGTTGGTCGATCAGCATCTGCTTCATGAAGCGGGATTGCTGAGTGCGCATGAAGTCGAGCTTGCGACCGATCTTCTGATGCAGGGCGTTGTCGGTGGAGGAAATTTCGACCTGCTGCTTCATCAGGCGCTCGACTTGCTCTTGGTAGGTCTGCCAGCGCCCCTCGATCGCGTCCCGAAAGTGCGTGACGCGGCGCTGAAAAGCCTCGACGAGATCTGCCCCTGACAGGCCGATCGTCCGCAGCTCCTCGGGCAGTGCGCCGATCAGGGTATCCGCGGCCCCGCGCGACCGGCTTCCCTCCTCGCTCGCGATCCAATCTGCGAGATCGGCCTCGAACGCCTCGCGCGCGGCGTCGTCCAGCGTGCCACCGAACACGTCGTCGAGCCGCGGCGTGCCGCTGCGGGTCATTTCCCGCAACCTGTGACCGAGATAGCCCGCGAGCATCGTTGCCATCTGGTGACGGCGGAAGAAGTTCGCGTTGTCGAGCGAGAGATACGGCACCGACGGCTTCTCGGCGAGATAATCCTCGAACTCGCGGAACTTGGCCTGATCATAGCGCGACGAGCGCGCCGTCGTCAGCACGATCGGCGCCACCTGCGCGCGGCGCCCGGCCCGGCCGGCCCGTTGCTGGTAATTGGCGATGTTGGGCGGCACGTTCTTGCAAAGCACCGCTTCGAGATCGCCAAGATCGACACCCATCTCCATCGTCGTCGTGCAGGACAGGAGGTTGATCTCGCCTTCCTTGAACTGCTGCTCGATCATGCCGCGCACCTCGGTCGAGATCGCCGCGGTATGTTCCCGCGCAATGCCGAGGAGCGGCAGCTCTCGGTAGCGCCGCACGTAGTGGTTCGCTTCCTCGAAGGCGTTGCGCTCTTCCCGCGAGATCTCGCTCAGGGCGCCGCCGCACTTGTAGGACTGGCAGCGGCCGGCAGTATCGAACTGCGTCCGGGCGCCGCATCTCTGGCAGCGATAAAGCGGCACGTCGCGCCCGTCGGAGACGACGAGGGAGTCGTCGAGCTTTAACCCGAGCCCCTTGCCGTGCCGTACGCACATGCTGCGCGCCGAGCCGACGGCCCTGAAGAAGGCCTGGATCACGTCCCGTGCGTCGACCGGAGAGAGCCCGAGGCACTCCTCGAGAAACCAGGTGAAGCGATTGCTGCGCTTCGCCGCCGGCAGGTAACCCATGACGAGGTCGCTACGCGCATTACGCTCGAGCGCGATCGCCCGGTTCTCCTGCGCGAAGGCGCTCGTCCAGATCGAGTCGTCGTCGAGCCGGATGCCATGATCGGGCGTCTTGGAGATGGCGCGGTGGCCGCGCGCGGCCTTGAGGAAGAAGCGCGCGATCGCTTCCGCATGCGGCTTGAGGCTCTCTGGCAGCTTCGATGCGACCGCGTTTGCTGCGCGGTCGAGATGCGCGTAGTCGATCGAGATCAGACCGAAGCCTTCGAGGGAGTTGCGCAGTCGCGCGAGCACCGTGAGCTCGGCCACGATGAGCCCCTTAAGCCGGATCTCCTCGTTCTCGCCCGTTTCGCGCGAAGAGGTGAGCCCTCCCGAGTAGAGCCGCAAACCTTGAGCATCGAGTCGGCGCCGCACGGCCGTCGTCAGGTTCGGCAGATCGAGCCTTCCGCCCTGCTCCACCGTCGCCAGAATCGCGGCGCGGATGGCCTGCTCCCGCGAAGTGCGCTCGAAGAACGGCGCGAAGAACGCCGCGTCCTGCCGGTTGTCCGAAAAGGTCAGAAGGTTGCGCGCCTTCATCGGATGATCCTCGGACGGCTTGCGCGCCGGCAGGGCCTCAAGGAGCGCCTGCCCGCAGACCGCGGCGAAGGCGTCGTCCCCCGGGTGGATGCCGGTGATCGGCTCGGCGTAGCGTCTCGGCGCATACCCGCAGGCGAGGCACTTCTTCATGTAGAGAACCCGCTCGTCCTGGTCCTCCTCGAGCGGCGCGGGCTCCAGAACCACCGCGTTCGGCTCGTCGGTCTCGACGATCACGCCCGTTGCCGGGTCGATCGCGACCGGCGGCAGCCGCTGGTCGGTATCGACGGGCCCTCCGGTCTCCTCGTCGATCTCGGACGCCTCCGGCCCATCGACCAGCCGCAGCACCATCCGCCGCGCATTCCGCTCCATCGCGGGCTTGAGCTCGCGCTCGACATGCCAGCCCTCGATATAGGGCTCGCCGCAGTTGCGGCAGACCATCAGCTTGTAGGCCGGGCTCTCACCGTCTTCGGCAACGAAACCGCCAACCACGACCTCTGAGGCATTCTCCGCCGCCTCGGCGTCGAGGGCGACCGCCACCGTCTCAATGCTGGAGGCGATCAGGTGATACCGCGCCGGCAAGAGCGGAAACACCGACTGGTTCTCCGAGATCGCCAACACGCCGACCGAGATCAGGCCGACAAGCGCCTCCTCGGCATCCTGCGGCTCAGCCTCGGGAAAGATCGTCTTCGCCAGATCCTTGAGATGCACGGAGCCATGCTCGAGCGCGTCGGCGAGACCGCAGATCTCCTTGAGGCGGCCCAGTGTCTCGATCAACCCCTCGCCGAGGGACTTGCCCTCGTCGATCCGGAGGGGTTCGAGCCCCTCGAAGTCGCACTCCCCGTTCCAGAAGGCCGCATCGACCGTGTTGCCGGCCTTGCGCTCCTCGTGCACCAGGCTCGGGAGGCTCGCGCCCTTGATCCATACCTCGGCGGAAAGGCCGCTCGGCACCGGGGCCGGCGAAAGGCTCGGATGGCGCTTGCGTGCCGCCGTGATGACGGATGTCTCGCCTCCGAAGGACTCGCCGAAGAGGTTGCCCGCGAAGTCCGCGAGCTCCGCTTTCCGCCCGGGATCGAGCGAGGCCGAGGTGCCAACACAGCGCAGCGCGCCGGGCGCGAGCCCAAGAAAGGCCTTGAGCCGGCGCAGCAGGAAGGAGACCTCGATCGCCTGCGCGCCGGCATAGGTGTGGATCTCGTCGAGAACGAGCCACTTGAGATCCGCGTTCGACAGCAGCGCCCGGTTGCGCGGCAGGAGCAGGATGTGCTCCAGCATCGCGTAGTTCGTGATCAGGATATGCGGCGGGTCCTTCCGCATTTCCTCCCGGCTGAGACGCCAGTTGTCCGGCACCTCGTCAAAGCCCGGGAAATCCTCCTCGAAGGCCGGGTTCTGGAGCAGCTTGCGCATCTCCTCCTCTCGCGACGCGGTCGAGGAGACCTGGCCTGTATAGCGGCCGAGCGTGATGCCGGGATCGCCCAGATCGCGAAAGAGGAGCTTGGCGATCCGCGTGAGCTGGTCGTTGGCGAGCGCGTTCAGTGGATAGACCAGGATCGCGCGCACTCCTGGCCGGCCAAAGTCTTCCTGCCTCAGGATGTCGTCGATCATCGGGTAGAGGAAGCTCTCGGTCTTGCCCGAGCCGGTGCCCGTGGCCACCAGGAAGTTACCTTCACGACGGATCGCCGCATCCTGGTGCGCGTGCAGCCGCCGCTCGAAGATCGGTCCGCCTTCGAGTGCCTGCCACTCCGGCGCCAGAACGCCCTCGCTCACGAGCTCAGCGATCGAGGCGCCCTTCTCGAAGTCCGGCAGCGTTTCGATGAAGGGGCCCTTCACGAGCTCCCGCTCCGCCACGACCCGCGTCAGCGCGGCCGCGAGGTCGGGCGCGCGCAGGGACGAGACCGGCGAAGATGTGGAAATGAAGCGTCCGAGGACGTACTCCAGGTTATCCTTGAACGCGTTCGGGTCGAGATCGCTTGTGCCGACGTTTGTCAGGTTCTTCATCGTGCCCCCTCCTTCTCCTCTTGGGCGGCACGTTCGGTAAGCGCCCAGAACAACATGAAATACGCAAAGATCTCGCCGGCGACCTGGAGGGCCAGCGACGTGACTGGCGTCACATGCGCCACTGGAAGGCCGATCCGCCGCGCGACCGCCTCATGAAACTCTCTCGCCCGCCCTGCACGAGCGGCGCGCGCAAAGGAGGACAGGTAAGCCGCCAGTCGCACGCCGATCCGGTCGGACCCGGCGGCCTCATCGAAGGTCAGCAGCTCCTCGAGGCTCGAGGCATAGACATTAAGCGCAGCCTTGAGCGTCTGACCGACGGTCTCGTGCTCGAGACAGACAAGGAAGTCGCTCGCCTGCACGTGCTGCCTGTAGGCCAGGAAGGCCTGGCGCAGTGCATCCGCACCCAACTCGGGCGGGCACGTGACGTCGCCAGCGAGGTGGTCGAGCCAGCGCGGCAGAAGATCCTCCTCCGCTGCCAGCTCCACCAGCAGATTGGGAATGGGCATGACCTGCGCCTGTGTCATCGAACCCAGGTGCCGTGCGGACGGAACATCCGCGAGCCGTGAGAAGCAGCTCGCCTCGGCGCTGAAGAGCTCGGGTGCGAGATCCAAGTCGAGAAGGTCCAGCCGAGACAGGAAGGCTCCGCCGCCGTGCAGAGGCCGGGCGAAAGCCAGCGGCAGGAGCGGCGAGTAGAAGCGACGGGCCGCGATCGTGGAGATCGCCGACCGCATCCGTTCGTCGAATTCCTCCCGCACGACGACGTCGCAGTCTGGCTGGAAGCGCGTTGCCATCACCCGTGCAAGGACCCCCGCGGCTCCCTCGGGGCGTCCCGCAAGTGGCGCGCAATCATGCGCGATGAGCGGCAGGGCGAAGACACGCCCTCGCGAGTCCTCCAGGCGGCCGAAGAGATCGGACCCGGTCTCGCGGATCTCGATCAAGCCGAGCCCGGCCCCACCTTGCCAGGCGCTCCGATCGATCCGGATCTCCACGACCTCGGGATCGAGACCCAGAACGGCAGCAGAAAGCCAGGATGGCGGCGCCGTATCGACCGGCGCCGCACCGAGAGAAAGGCGTGCATGGGTCCCCTCCAAGCCGCGGCTCTCGTCCACGATCTCCAGGCCGATGCCGTCGCAGGAGACCGGCAACTCGAGGACGGCGCGTATCTCCGTCTCGTCGAGTTGGATCTCAATACGGTGCGGCTCGATCGGCCGGGACACGCGACAGAGCAGCTCGCGTCGACGGTCGGGAAACACGAGCGCGACCTGATCGCCGGAGGGACTTTCGGGATCGATCTGGCTTGCCGGGATCTCCCACTCCGCTTGTCCGATGAACGGCCTGCGGATCACCGCGCCGCGCACATGCAGGTCCGCATGGCGCTCGCTCGACCGCACGATCAGGGTATCCTGCCTGTCGGCATGCCCCAGCACCACAATGCTGCCGAGCGCGACCGGCACGCTGGATCGGGTCGAGATCATGTTGCGGAAGAGGCGCGTGCCGCGCACCGGGATCTCGAAGTCCCGCCGGCGCCCATCGATCTCGAGCGACAGGATCGCGTGCCGGAAGCCGTGGCTCGGATCGATCCAGAGTCCTGCCGCATCCTGGCCCAGATGTTCACTCGTGTTGGGCAGGTAGTTCCCCGGGGCCCGTCTCATCTCGAAGCGCGCCCCGGGGTCGAAATCGTCCGTGCCGGGCCAGACGAAGAACCGGGACACGATCTCCGCTCGCGCGCCCGGGCGCGCGTCGGCTCCCTTGACCAGCAAGACGATCTCGAGCCGTCCCGGATCTGCGCTGCTCGGGAGCTCAAGAGCCTCGAACGAAAGACGGGCGTGCCCCTCCGCGTCGAAGGCCACTCCCTCGACGAACCAGGTCTCGTCGCCAAATTTCAGGCGGAGAATGCGACCGATCTCCGCCGCCTGCGCGCCGGACGTCACCACCACCTCACTCGACGAGGCATAAAGCGGAAGGGCGCCGCTGCGACCGATGATGGCTCCCTCGGCCCGGATGCCCGGGTCCGTCTCCCTCTCGAGGGTAAGGCTGCCGACATCCGTGCGCACACACGCGCCACTGTCCCCGACCTCGGCCAGCGCCACGTGCATGTCCCCCTGCGGCACGCTCGCCATATCCTGCCCGCCGTCCTCGACCGCGAATGTGCGGGCCGAAAGCACGAAGACCTCCCGGGCCGGAACGGCCAAGCGTCCTTCCGCCCGGCGCAGGCGCTTGACCAGCCGCTGCGTGTCCATCGCGAAAACGAGAACTTCCTCGCCCTGCGGTCTGATCCAAAGCAACTTCTTCGTGCCACCGCAGCTCCAGCCGAGGGTCTCGGGCCAGGGCGTCGGGATGCGCCAGGGAACGCCCGGCCGAAGCTGCTCCGGAACGCCATGGTGGGTGACGATCTGCTGGTGCGATGACGGCGCGGCGGCCAGCGCAAGGCCGTGCGCGGTCCACATCAGGTGCGGCTCGGAGACGAGGCGGGACGGATCGATACCGAGGCTTTCGGCACAGGTCTCGAGCCCGCTGAAGAAGACGGCGCTCGACCGGTTCGAGGGCTGCTCGCCGGCACGCCAATCGCAGAAGAGCTGGGCATAGTAGGCAGTGCTGTCGTTGGCCAGCGCCGCCTGAAGGCGGGTATAGGTCTCGATGCCATCGCGAGTTGCCGCCCTCAGCCACTGCCTCAGTTCCGAGAGATCCTCCTCCGGCGGCGGGCCGAGGCGCTGGGCGCCGCGAAGAAGGCACTCGGCGAGCCGCGCACTCTGGGCGTCCGCGACCCCGAGGTTAGAAAAGAAAAGTCCCGTTGGTTGCGACAAGTGCTGAAGCCGCAGACCGATGCAGCGGCAGGCCGCTCGATAGGCCGACTTGAAACGTTCGCGGTCGGGATGATGTGAGAGGTCGAGCGAAAGTGCCGAGCCGATGTGGTCGTAGACCGAAGGACCGTCCTCGCCATAACTCTGCGCGAGGGCATGGAGCACGCACCAGGTGGAGGTGAATGGTGCGGACCGGAACACGCTCTCGCACCGATGCAGGCGACCGCTGATTTCCCCTCTGACCGCCGCCACCGCCTGCCTTTTCGTCGCCTCGTCAAATTCCAGTTGACCAAGAAACGGGGACGCAGTCTGATTGCTCCACGCCCTGCGGACAAGATCTTCAGCTTGGCTCAAATGGATATCCGGGCGCGCAGTAGCCGCGCGTGTGTAGCTCACGTCGCGATCACTCCTAATCAATCAAAAATATTATGGAAAGTTTGCAGAGATCGCTTGAAGAAAGTGGCGAGGAGGCAAATCTACTCGATCCTGCCTCCCGCAATATCCCGAGAAAGCATAGAATAGAGCGGGGATTGCATGCTTTTGGTTAGGCACATGGAAGTATCGCTGAAGCGGATCGATCTGTGAGAAACGCCACCGTTGTGATCGAAGCCGAAGGCTAACCTTCTTAATGAATCCGAGATAGATGGTTGCCTCCAAGACTCACAACTGTGAGCTGTTCAACAGATGCCATATTCACTAAGAAGATCAGGTCGGGTGCAACAGGTCAACTGCCGGGATGTCCGAGAGAATTCGTATCTTGCGCAGAGTGAAGCTGAGTCATCTCGCTGCTCGACCGTCCTTGCGAAACTCCACTCGCGGCCGAGTCGCTGCCCACATCCAAGGTCACCGGCATGGCGCATCGTGGCCAATGGGAGCGCGAGGACCGCGCGCAATGCGTAGTGATCGATAAGCTTCCGCATGCGAGCACCGCGAAGGGCGCGGCGATCCGGACCACGGATCTGACCGCAATTCCGATCAGGCCTGTTCGACGTCGACGCGGCCGCGGGGACGGTCAAGATCATAAGCAGACGGGTCGGAAGGCGTTTTAGTGCTGATTAAAGGGACGACGGCCGGCCGCGATGGCGACGACACCGAGGCGATGCTCTCGGATCTCTATCCCGACGTGTCGATCGTCAAGGCGCTGCTCGGGCCGGACGAGACCCTTACACAGGCGCAAATCTCCTGCCAGACGATCACCGAACTCGAGCGGCCGGGCTCGAAGACCGTGGGCAAGCTCGAGACGCCTTTCCGGCAGGTGAAGAGCGCGCTGCGCTGACCGTGATGATCGACTTGAACTCCCCCGAGATCTTCCAGACGGTCTTGACGCTTGTCGTGCCTGGACTGATCATCCTGTTCATGCGCGGGCAGTTTCTGACCGGGCGCGGCGGTAGGCATGCCGACGCCCTGCTCTCCTACATCACATTTTCGGCCGTCTATCTGATGGCGACGCTCCCGTTGTTCCGCTGGGCGGCAGCGCGGGAGGGCGCCCTGCCGAATCTGGCCCTGGCGGTTCTCGTCTTCGGTGGGCCCGCAGCCTTTGGTGTCGCGCTCGGGGTCAATGCCAGGAAGAATTATGCACGCAGGCTCTTGCGCTGGCTCGGGCTCAACCCCGTGCACCCGGTCCCCGCGGCCTGGGACTGGAAATTCGGTGACACGCCGGGAAGCTACGTGATCGTCACGCTCACCGACGGGAAGTGCATCTACGGCTATTGCGGGGAGGCCTCCTTCGCATCGTCAGATCCGGCCGAGAGAGACGTCTACATCGAGAAGGTCTACGAGCTCGACGAGGACAATGTCTGGCAGGATCCTGGCCCGCGCAGCATGCTGATCAAGGCGGCCGAGATCCGGTTTGTCGAATTCATCCCTCCAGAGACAGAAGGAGAAGGCAATGGCGAAGAAACCCATCCCGCCGACGGCAATCCCACGCACCATTCCGTCGTCGGGTCATAGCCGGGGGCACCAGCCCCGCAAGCCGCAGAGCGGTCACCAGCCCACGACCAGCGGCCCTCCGGCCGGCAAGCCTCCGAGCGGTGGCAGCGTCGTTAAGAAGTGAGCGTTGGCAGCTGCCAACGCCCCAGATCCGGATGTGACGAGTAGACGGACTGATGCGTTACCTGAGCACGCGGCGAGAAATCGAAGGCGCGCTTCCGACCGTCGCCGAGCTCCTCCGGCGCAAGGAAGAGGCAGACGCGCTCCGCGTCCTCTCGCAAGCCGAGATCGAGCTCCTCGAAACAGGTCACGACAACTGGAACGGCGGCACAGAGCTATGGACCGCCTATCTGCGCGTGCCCGTCGGCGTGTTCGTCCCGATCGAGGATCAGAGGGACAGTCTCTGCCAGACCATCTCAAAGAACCTCGAGACGGTCATCGGGAAGGATGCCGGCTTCTGGGTCAGCGTCGAGATTGCGCCGCGGCGGGCGGCCGCCCCAGGCGCCAAGACCCCGGACGGGAGGATCAGCGACCGCACCCGCGCGGCAGTTCTCGACGAGATGCGGGCGCGGCGCACGGTCTGGTTCGGGGCGCTTGACGAGATCGGCTTCCTGAGCCGGATCTTCGATCTGACGACCATGAGGTCGCATGACAGCCGCTTCGAGACCGCCGAGGGCGACATCTGGCAGCACTGCATCAACAACGACGACTGGGATCTCGACTGGGTCTTCAGCGACCGGCGGTTTCGCCTCTATGCCGTCGAGCAGGAGACCTTCCTCAAGTTCATTGCGGAGGTCCTGCACCCTATCGTGCGCACGGATGCCGCCGAGCAAGCCCAGCTCGCGGCGGCCTTCAACGGCCACCTGCGCCGCGACGGCTGGGAGCTCGTCGAGGACGTCATCATTGATGGCCGACCGACATATGTTCCCGAGCGTAAGGTGCACGGGCTGGGCACCGCCGTTCAGCGGATCAAGGCGGTAGCCGCCTCGCTCGACTCCGACACGCTCTACGAGGACCTTCGCCGCCTCGAGCGGATCGGCGATACCGAGCCTGGTGAGGCGATCGCCCTGGCCAAGGAGATCGTCGAGAGCTGCTGCAAGCTCATCCTCGACGATCGGAAGGTCGGCTACCCCGAAAAGGCCGAGATCCCGGAGCTCCTCAAGCTGCTTCGGACCGAGATCAAGATCATGCCGGACGGGATCGACGAGAAAGCGCGGGCGGCGAACGAGATCCGGGAGGTGCTGACGAGCCTCGGGCGCATCGCGCACTCTCTCGGGCCGATCCGGAATGCCTACGGCAAGGGGCATGGCCGCGGCCGCGACTTCCAGGGACTCGAGCCCAGGCACGCGCGCTTGGCCATCGGCGCGGCAAGCACCTTCGTCGATTTCGTGCTCGACCGACACCTGAACCAACTGAAGACGTAGGCACTGGCAGCGTCCAGTGCGACCGCCCGCGTTGAAGCGGTGCGGCACTTCCGGTGTCATGTGCCTCGACACGAGGGCGAACGAGGGCGAACGAGGTTGAGCAGAAGGCTCTCCGCGGAGGCGCTTAATCTCCTCGTTCACCATCTCGATCTCGACATCTCCTTAGTTGAATGGCTCCGCGCCACGCGAGATATGCTTCCCGAAACGGTCGTTGATCGCCGAGAACAGTCGCTCAAAACGAGCGACCGCCTCTTCCGACATGACGGAGGCTGGGTCTGTCCCCATTGTGTTCAGGAGGCAGCGTGTCGGACGCGTTTTGTGGAAATCGACACCCACCTTCTTGAAGGCGGCCTCGACGCGCTTCGCCAGGCGTGGGATGCGGTTGTTGATATCCAGGGCCTTGCCCTCGAGCTCCTTCACGTAGCTCTCTCGCACGAGCCGCTCGTAGACTTCAGCATCGAGAAGGTCCTCGACGTCTGCCTCTGTCGGCCGAGCTGTCTGCTCGAAAGCGTCTCCGATCGAGAGCACATTCTGGTCGCGGAGGAGCTTGTCTTTGACCAAGCCTTCTCGTGTCGAGACGGCATCCTTCTCGAGGTCGAGCAGAACAAGAACATCCAGGTTTTCGGACACGAGAAGCGAGACCATATAGGGGATCTTCTGCGCCCCGCCGGCCGGAGTGATGGTCAGTCGTGGATCAAGGCTGACCCGCCCCTCACTCGCGAGGTATTCCGAGATCGCAGACAGAATCCAGAAATCAGTTACGCCCTCGACGACGAGGTTGCTCCCACCAAGGAACAGGCTTTGCGCGAGATCGTATCCCAGAGCGGCCTGCAACGGGAACAGCGTCTTAGAATCGCCTGTCGGGTCATTCGTGACCGCCGTGCCGTTCTCCTCCGAGATGTTGACGGTCCGCACCCAGTCGAGCCTGTGGGTCGGGACCATGAACGGTGAGTGGGTGGTGTAGAGGATCTGGTTCGAGAAGTCCTGCTCAAGGTGACGAAGGAGATCGCCTTGGGACTTGGCGTGCAGAAACAGCCCCGGCTCATCCAGCAGGAGGATCGCCCCTTCCTTGTCGCCACCGTCGGTGTCGGCCGCGAAAATCATGTAGAAGCCGAAGAACCACTGGAACCCGCGGCTGCGCTCGTCGAGATTCACCTCGACGTCGAAGTTCTTGGTTGAATCCGAGACGAAAGTCTCGAGGTGGTTGCCGTCAGGGTTGAAGCGGACCTTTAGCCTCCGATCGGTCCAGAGCTTTTGCAGCTCACCCGAGATGACGGCACTTGCACGGTTCGCGAGCTGGTTGCGCTCTTCGGTGTTCGAGTTGACCAGCTGATGAAGGCGCTGTGGGTCAAGATCCGCGACTTTGCACATCTTCTCGAAATTGCTATCAGCCGGGGTCGCACTGCCCTGCTCCGTGCGCTTGAGAAACGCGGCAATGTCCTGGTGGCCTTCGATCTCAGGATACTCGTCGAGGTAGACGAAGATCGGCAGGTGTTCGATCACCCAGTTTCGAGCCTTCTTGTGGGCCTCCTCGTCCCCCGCGATATCCGTCGCCAAGTCGGAAAGCTCTGTCAGGAGTGCATCCTGCTTCTCTGTCAGTTCCGCGTCCGCCTTGGCCAGCGCAACGCCGAGCGCCTCAGAGGCCGCAACGGTCGCGGTCGCCCAGCCCGCCGAATCCTTTCCTGGTGAGGCTTCCTCGAAGAACTTGTCAGCAGCAGCTTCGAGCGGCGCCTTCTTCTCTTCAGCAAGATCCGAGGCGACCGCCTTTACCGCCTGCACAACCTTCTTCACCTTCGGAGCAATAGTCTTCGGATCGAACGACAGGGGCCTCGAGGTGATATCGACATACCGCCGCTCGGAGTATCGGCGACCCACCTCGATTTCATGACCTTTCTTCGCTCGAGGCCAGATCTCGAGCAGCTGCTCCCACTCGCCGTCATCGAGCGTCCAAGTCGAAACCACGACCTTCGTCGCGTCGGTGCATTCGCTCAGCTTCCGGTGCCGGGGAAAATCCTTTATCGGGGACAGTGCCTTGAATCCCTCCGCTGGATTCAGGCTCGAGAGCGCTCGCAACAGATTGGTCTTGCCGCTCTCGTTGCGACCCAGGAGGGCCGTGATGCGCGAGGCGGAAATTTTCCCGCTGTCCGAGATCGAGCGGTAGTTCAGAATCCTGAAGGCTGAGAGCTGCATACTGGTCACCCCCTTAAGAACGCTTCCGACGTAGGGGCATAGCACAAAACCTGCAAATTCATTGAAGAACCTGGAGGCGCGGTGTTGCCGCGCGTCCCCAGGAGGTTGGGATGGCCGATCTCACCTTGCGGGCCGACGAAGCTGGGAAACCATGGTCTCCAGCTCCAACCACCGTCACGACCTCGATCGGCCCCAACCTTCAGCGATCGGCCGATCGTGTCCTGGTTCGAGACGTCGCGGGCAAACACCGGCTCTCGTCATCACGTGACACAAGACGCGGCTGCCCGTTTGGTAGCTGCCAACATCGAGGTTTGCCTCCTTCCTCTCCCATCGGCGGTGAGTCTGGCTGCCGTTGATGCTGATCGTGTACCTGACGCTCTTCATGCCGTTCGTGGGGATGGCCCCTACCTCGGGCTCAATCGACTCGGCCGTGACTACCCCCGTCGCTTCCGGCTTTCACGTCCCAGACAGCATAGATCTACTGAGTTGGGGGTTGCCTGCTGCACCGTGGCCCACACCCTCAGTGGCTCCCTTGGCTTAGCAGGGGTAGAAATATGCTACGGATCTGCTACGAAGCGGTGGGACGCTCATCAACCCAATGATTTAGAATGATTTCTCCGGTGTTTCTCCAATCCATCATCGGGGCGACGGACAGGCGGGCAGCGGTGCGGATCTGGCTTCTGTCGGGCATCTGGGGCGCGACCTCCGAAGGCGGGACCGGGACCCGATATAGGGATCGGGGGCCCGGCGCGCCAGCCCGGCCACGTCGCGGCTTGGCAGGCCCGCCCCCGCGGCCTAGGTCGCCACCCAGACCGAAGGAATCCCGACACCATGACCGACACACTCGAGACCCTGTCCGACCGGCTCCTCGCGGCGGCCCGGCGGGCGGGTGCCGACTCCGCCGACGCCGTGGCGGTGCGGGACGCCTCCCTCTCCATCGACGTGCGGGGCGCCGCGCTGGAACAGGCCGAGCGCGCCGAGGGCACCGAGATCGGTCTCAGGGTGCTGATCGGCCGGCGGCAAGCCTGCGTGTCGGCCTCCGACCTGTCGGACCGGACCATGACCGAGATGGCCGAGCGCGCGGTCGCCATGGCCCGCGAGGCCCCCGAGGACCCCGGCGCCGGCCTGGCCGACCCCGCCCAGCTCGCGCGCGACACGGATGCCCGCGTGCTGGAGCTGGCCGACCCCTCGGCCGAGCCGTCGCCGGGCCGCCTCGAGGAGCAGGCCCGCGCGGCGGAGGCGGCCGCGATGGGCGTGGAGGGCGTCTCGCAGGTGCAGGCGAGTGCGGCGTCCTGGGGCCGGAGGGAGCTGCACCTGGCGGGGACGAACGGTTTCTCGGCCGGGTTCGCGCGGACCTCGTCGTCGATCTCCTGCGTGGCGATCTCGGGCGAGGGGTCGGCGATGGAGCGCGACTACGCCGGCGAGAGCCGGGCCTTCGCCGCCGACCTGCCCGGCCCCGAGGGGATCGGGCGGCTGGCGGGCGAGCGGGCCGCGGCCATGCGCGGCGCGCGCCGGGCCCGGACCGGTGCCTACCCGGTGCTCTACGACGAGCGGATCTCGGCGGGGCTGATCGGGCACCTCCTGAGCGCGATCAACGGCACCGCCGTCGCGCGCGGCGCCTCCTGGGCGCGCGGCCTGATGGGAGAGGAGGTCCTGCCGCGGGGCCTGTCGCTGTCCGAAGACCCGCACCGCCCCCGCATCGCCGGATCGCGCCCCTTCGACGCCGAGGGCCTGCCGACGGGCCCGCGCGACATCGTCGCCGGCGGGGTGCTCCAGGGCTGGGTCCTGGACCTCGCCACCGCGCGCAAGCTGTCTCTCGAAAGCACGGCGAACGCGGTGCGCGGCCCCTCCGCGCCGCCGTCCCCGGCCGCGACCAACGTGACGCTGACCCCCGGCACCGCGACGCGCGAGGACCTGATCGCGCAGATGGGCACGGGCCTTCTCGTCACCTCCCTGATCGGGGCGACGATCAACCCCAACACCGGCGACTATTCCCGCGGCGTCTCGGGCTTCTGGGTCGAGGGGGGCGAGATCGCCCACCCGGTGACGGAGGTGACCGTCGCGGGCAACCTGCGCGACATGCTGCGCCGGATCACGCCCGCCAACGACGCCCGGGATCACCTGTCGCGCCGCGTCCCCTCCCTCCTCGTGGAGGGTCTGACGCTTGCCGGCGAGTGACCTCACGCTCTTGATCGATGCCGCGCTGATCGCCGGCGACATCGCGCTGCGCCACTGGGGCGGGTCGCCCCAAACCTGGACCAAGGACGACGACAGCCCCGTCTCGGCCGCGGACCTGGAGGTCGACCGCGCCTTGCACGACGCGCTGGGCGCGGCGCGGCCCGCCTATGGCTGGCTGAGCGAGGAAAGCCCCGACGACCCGGCCCGGCTGGAGCGGGAGCACTGCTTCATCCTCGACCCCATCGACGGCACCCGCGCCTTCCTGAAGGGAGAGAAGACCTGGGCCGTCTCGCTCGCGGTGGCGCAGGGCAGCGGCATCGCGGCCGGCGTCGTCCACATGCCCGCGACGGGGCGCACCTACACCGCCGCCGCGGGGCAGGGGGCGTGGCTGAACGGCGTGCCCCTCTCCGTGTCGGACCGGGCCGAGCCCGACGGCGCGCGGCTCCTCGCCTCGCGGCCCGTCTACGCCGAGAAGAACTGGCGCCGCCTGCCGGTGTTCGAGCGGATGTTCCGCCCCTCCCTTGCCTACCGCATCGCTTGCGTGGCCGAGGGGCGGGCCGACGCCGTGCTGACCCTGCGCCCCTCGTGGGAATGGGACATCGCCGCCGGAGCGCTCATCGCGGCCGAGGCCGGCGCCCGCGTCACCGACCGCCACGGCGCGCCGCTGCGGTTCAACTCCCCCACGCGCCGCAGCCCCGGCCTCCTCGCGGCGAATACGGGGCTCCACGGAGCGATCGGGCAGGCGCTGGCCTGAGGCGGCGGCCGCGACCACGCCTTGACCCGCGCCCGGGGCTGCCTAGGGTCGCGCGCGACATCCAGGAGACATCACCATGACCCAGCGCCTGCATCTCGTCTTCGGCGGCGAGCTCGTGAAATCGTCGCAGAACGTGTTCAAGAACGTCGACGACATCCACATCGTCGGCATGTATCCCGATTACGCCAGCGCCTACGTCGCCTGGAAGGACGCGGCTCAGCGCACCGTCGACGAGGCCCATACCCGCTACTACATCGCCCACCTCCACCGTCTGCGCGACGAGGAGACCCCCGCCTCCCCCACCGAGGAGCTGGGCTAGGCCCGCTCTCGCGGCATGGCGCTCTCCGTCTCCCTTTTCCGCCACCGGATCGCGGCCCGGTCCCGGGCCCGGCGGTCCGGTGACGAGCTTGCGGGAGAGAGGCCGCCGGGGCGCCTGATCTGGGTGCATTTCGGCCGCGACGCCGCGCCCGCCGGGGCGCTCATGGCGATCGAGCGGCTGGTCGCGGCCAATGGCGACCTGTCGGTCCTGACCACGGGGCGCGGCGAGGACCCGCCCGGCCCGGCCGACACCCCCCAGGCCGCGACGGGGTTCCTCGATCACTGGCGTCCCGACATCGCGCTCTTCGTGGGCACCGACTTCTATCCCTGCCTCTGGGCCGAGGCGCTGGGGCGGGGCCTGCCGCTCTTCGCCGCCGAGACGCGGACGGCGCGCCACCCGACGCCCCTCATGCGCGGCATGTCCGCCTTCGACGCCGTCATCGCCATCGAGAGCGACGCGCGGCTCGGCCCCGCGGGGCAGGCGCTGGGGCCGCTCTCCACCGTTCCGGCCCCTCCCCCCGCCGCCACGGGCGCGGTGGAGCGGATGAAGGAGGCGCTGGAGACACGGCCCCTCTGGCTCGCGCTCGACGTGCCCGCCTCGGAGGTCGCGGGGGTCCTCGTGGCCCATGCCGCCGCCGCGCACCATTCCCACCGGCTGGTCCTGATCCTCGCGCCCTCCGACGGTGCCGCCGGGGCGGCGCGGGAGGCGCTCGCGGCCAGCGGCCACCGGGTCGTGTCGCGCCTGCGCGACGAGCTTCCCGGCCCCGAGGACAAGGTGATCCTGGCCGACGCGCCCCAGGAGGCCGGGATCTGGCTGCGCCTGGCGCCCGCCACCTATCTGGGGGGCACGATCGCGGGGGAGGGGCCCGCGGCCTCTCCCTTCGGGCCGGTCTCGCTGGGCTCGGCGCTCGTGCACGGGCCCCGCACCGGCCGGGCCGAGGCGGTGCTGCGGCGCCTGCGCCGGGGGGGCGCGGCGCGGGCGGTGCCCGATGCCACCGCCCTCGCCGAGGCGATCGACGCGTTGATGAGCCCCGAGGCGGCCGCCGAGATGGCCCGCGCCGGCTGGTCGATCACCAGCGAGGGGGCCGACGCCTCCGCCCGCCTCGTGGAGGTGATCGAGGATACCCTGGCCGGGATCGACGTGTGATGCGCCCGCCCGCGTTCTGGAACGCCAGCCCCGACAGCCCCGGCTGGCAGGCCCGCGCGCTGGCGCCGCTCGCCGCTCTCTATGCCCGCGAGACGGCGCGGCGCGCGGCGAGGGGCGGCGTCCGGCCCGGGGTTCCGGTGCTCTGCGCGGGCAACCTGCACGCGGGCGGGACGGGCAAGACGCCCACCGTCACCGCGCTTCTCCAGCGGCTGTCGGGGCGCGGGGTCGCGGCCCAGGTGGTCAGCCGCGGCTACGGCGGCCGGGCGCGCGCGATCCTGCGCGTCGACCCCGCGCGCCACGACGCGGCCCTCGTGGGCGACGAGCCGCTCCTGCTCGCGGCCTTCGCGCCCGTCTGGGTGGG
This sequence comes from uncultured Paracoccaceae bacterium, assembly GCA_947500825.1. GTDB lineage: Bacteria > Pseudomonadota > Alphaproteobacteria > Rhodobacterales > Rhodobacteraceae > Palleronia. Next base: position 24,813 of record CANMTR010000001.1, read on the forward strand.
GCCCGACCGGGCGGCCTCCGCGCGGGCGGCGGTGGCGGCGGGCGCGCAGGCGATCGTCATGGACGACGGGTTCCAGTCCCCCGCCCTCGCCCGTGACCTTTCCATCGTCGTGGTGGACGCCGAGGCGGGCTTCGGCAACGAGCGCGTGCTGCCCGCGGGGCCCCTGCGCGAGCCCGTGGCGGCGGGTCTGGCGCGCGCCGACCTGCTGCTCTCCATCGGCGGCGAGGCCGCGCAGGCGCGGTTCGGGGAGCGGATGGCGGGACGGCTCCCGCTACCGCGGCTGATGGGGCGGCTGGAGCCTTTGCCCACGGGCATGCCCTGGGCGGGCCTGCGCGCCTTCGCCTTCGCCGGCATCGGGCGGCCGGAGAAGTTCTTCGATACCCTGCGCGGCCTGGGCGCCGAGGTGGTGGCGGCGCGGGCGCTCGACGACCACCAGGCCCTGTCGCCCGCGCTCCTCGCGCGCCTCGCGCGGGAGGCGGAGGCGGCGGGCGCGCAACTCGTCACGACGGAAAAGGACGCGGTGCGCCTGCCCGCGTCCTTCCGGGGCCGTGTGCTGGCCCTGCCGGTCCGTCTCGTGCTCGACGACGAAGGGCCGCTCGACGCCGCGCTCGGGCGCCTCGGCCTCTAGCCGTCGCTGCCTTCGCCGAGCTTCTCGTCGAGGATGGCGGCGAAATCCTCGTAGCTCATGTTGGAATACTGCTCGCCGTCGATGAGGAAGCTCGGGGTCGAGGTGACGTCGTCGGCCTCGGCGTTCCGCTCGAAGGTGGCGACCATCGCCTCTGCCTTGGCACCGTCGGCCATGCAGGCGTCGAGCCGCTCGTCGGTCAGCCCGGCCGTCTTGCCGATGCGGCGCAGGTTGTCCGCGATCTCGGCCGGCTCGCCCTGCGCCCAGTCGCGCTGGCGGTCGTAGATCATGTCGGCGATGGCGAAATACTTCTCCGTGTCGCCGCCGCAGCGCGCCAGCATCCCGGCCCAGAGGCCGTAGCGGTCGAAATAGACCTCGCGGTAGGTGAACCCGATCCGGCCCGTGTCGACGTAGGTCTCCTTCAGCTCGGGCCAGACCGTGTCGTGGAAATTGGCGCAGTGCGGGCAGGTGAAGGAGGCGTATTCGATCACCTGCACCTCGGCCTGCGGGTCGCCCAGCGTCATCTCGGCAACCTCGGCCTCGGACGACGCGGCCGCGTCGGACCCGCCGGACCCGTCTGCGGCTTGGGCATGGGCCGCGGGGACCGGGGTCAGCCCCGGCTCGGACGGGTCGCCGGAGGCCAGGTACCAGCCGGCGCCGGCGAGGGCGGCCGCGCCGATGGCGAGGGCGGGAAGTCTGCTCATGAAGTGCCTTTCTTTGGCGTGTTCGAGGCTAGGACATTGGCGCCGAGCCGGTCGAGCGCGGCGCGCAGGTCGGGGTCGGCGACGCCCTCGGTCCGGTCGCGGGCCGCCTCGGGCGGCACCCCCGGATCGGCGCGCGGCGCGGCGGAGAAGGCCGGCGGCGCCTCGGAAAACCCCGTCGGCGCCGTCTGGGTGATGCGGACCCGGCGGATCGCCTGGTAGCCGTAGCAGGCGTTCACCTTCTCGCGCAGGCGCTCCTTCTGCATCTCGAGCATCGGGGCCTGGGCGCCGGTGGTCAGCACGGTGAGCGTGGCGCCCATGCCGCCCCGGGCGAAGGAGACGTCCACGGGCCGGGCCATGCGCGCGATCTCGGGGCCCGCCACCTCCTCCCACCGGGTCAGGAGGCGCGAGACCGCAAAGCCACGGCTTTCGCCCACCTCGCGGATCTGCCGTTCGAGCAGCGTGGCGGCGTGGACGGCCCCCTTGCGGACCCGGCGGCGATATGGCGTCTGGTTCTGGCCCATCGGCGCCAATCTAGGCGGTGATGCGGCCCACGAAAGCGCAATCCGGGAAAAGGGGCATAAAAGTTGCGTGACGCCGCCCTGAGCGACGACCTTCTGGCGTGGTACGATGCCCATGCCCGCGAGATGCCGTGGCGGGTGGGCCCCGCGGCCCGCGCCGCGGGCACGCGGCCCGATCCCTACCGCGTCTGGCTGTCCGAAGTAATGCTGCAGCAGACCACCGTGGCCGCCGTGGGCGCGTATTTCCGCCGCTTCACCGCGCTCTGGCCGGATGTCCACGCGCTGGCCGGCGCCGAGGACGCGCAGGTCATGGGCGAATGGGCGGGCCTGGGATACTACGCCCGGGCGCGCAACCTGCTGAAATGCGCCCGCACCGTGTCGCGGGAACTGGACGGGCGGTTTCCCGACACGCGCGAGGGGCTCCTGCGGCTGCCGGGGGTCGGCCCCTACACCGCGTCGGCCGTCGCCGCGATCGCCTTCGACCGGGCCGAGGCGGTAGTCGACGGCAACGTGGAGCGGGTGATGGCCCGGCTCCACGATGTCCGCGATCCGCTCCCCGGCGCCAAGCCGCGCCTCGCCGCGCTGGCCGCCGGGCACACGCCCGCGCGGAGGCCGGGCGATTACGCCCAGGCGGTGATGGATCTCGGCGCGACGATCTGCACGCCGCGCCGGCCCGCCTGCGGCATCTGCCCCTGGATGGGCCCTTGCGCCGCGCGGGCGGAGGGCGTCGCGGCGGAGCTGCCGCGCAAGGCGCCCAAGCGGGCCAAGCCCGTGCGCCACGGCGTGGCCTATCTCGTGCGTCGCCCCGACGGCGCCTGGCTTCTGGAGACGCGGGCGCCGCGGGGCCTTCTGGGCGGGATGCAGGGCTGGCCCGGCTCGGACTGGGCCGAGGTCGTTCCCGACCACGCGCCCCCCCTCGAGGCCGCGTGGCAAGACTTGGGCGAGGTGCGCCACACCTTCACCCATTTCCACCTGCGCCTGTCCTTGCGCGGCGCGGTGTCGCAGGCGGCCCCCGCGCGGGGCCGGTTCGTCCCGGCCGAGGCGTTCCGCCCGTCCGACCTGCCGACGCTGATGCGCAAGGCCTACGACCTGGCGCGGGGGCCCCTCGGGGGCTGACCGGGGCGCCGCGCCAGCGTCCGCAGCACCGACCACTGGCTGGTGGCCAGCCCCGCGAGGATCAGCGCCAGCGCGGCGAAGAAGCGCAAGGGCAGTGCCTCGCCCAAAAGCGTCGCGCCGAACACCACCGACCAGAGCGGCACCTGGTAGTTCACCAGCGTCATGAAGACTGACCCGGCGGTGCGGATCACCCGCACCCGGATCAGGACCGCCAGGGCCGTGGGCACCAGCCCCAGGAAGATCAGCGCCGCGTCCGCGATCCCTCCCGCGGGGCGGGGCAGGCCCTCGACGACGAGCATGAGGGGCGCCAGCGCCGCGGCCCCCACCCCGAGGGTCACGGCCCCCAGGGTGATCGCGTCGATCGGCGGGCAGCGCCGCGTCAGGATCGAGGCGACGGCGTAGGAGAGGGCGGCCGTCAGGCAGGCGAGCTTTCCCGGGCCCGCCATCGGATCGGCCCCCGCCGCGTCCAGCCCCGGCCCGAGCAGGAGCGCCGCACCGGCGAAGCCGATGACCACGCCGGCCGCGCGCCGCCGCGACATGGGCTCGTCCGAGAAGAGATGTGCCAGCGGCAGGACGAAGAGCGGCAGCGCGGCCATCGACAGCCCCGCGAAGGCCGAGGGCACGTATTGCTGACCCCAGGCCAGCAGGAAGAACGGCACCGCGGTGGAGAACAGCCCGATCGGGACGGCGAAGGCCCAGGCCCGGCGCTCCCGCGGCAGGCGCCGCCCCGCGAGGCGCATCAGCAGAAACAGGGCCAGCGCGCCGAGCGCGGTGCGCGCGCAGGCCACGGTGAGGGGGCCGTGGCCGCGCAGGGCGACGGTGACCACCATGAACGTGCCGCCCCAGATCACCCCGAGGACGAGGATCGACAGCCAGTTCTCCAGGGTCGGGCGGGCGGTCAAGGCCCGGTCGTCCGGGGTGCCGGCGGGGAGGGCCGTGCCCCGTCCATCGTGTCGTCCAGAGCCCCTGCGAGCCGGTAGGGCAACAGGACACCTTTGTCCTGGCCGGCGTCCATGGCACGACCGATGGAGCGCACCGCGCCCATGTCGATGCGGCTCAGGCCGTCGTAGATCGCCATGAGCATCGCGCGGGCCGCGGCGAGGACCGCGCAGTGGCTGGACGCCATCATCGGGATGAAGATGCCCCGCACCCCATCAATCGCCGTGTAGCGCATCGAGACCCCGTTCATGCATCCGTGCGGGCGGGGTTAAGGCCGGGGTCCGAGGCGGCGCAAGCCGAAAGCGCGAGGAAGAGGGGTCGGCGACAATCGGGCGGCGTCGGGGGACCTGCCCATCACCCCGGGCGGCGCCGCGCCGGGAGAGGACCCCCGGCGCGGACGGGGCGATCAGTTCTTCTCGCGGTCGACCATGCGGCCGGCGGAGATCCAGGGCATCATGCCGCGCAGGCGCTCGCCGACCTGCTCGATCTGGTGCTCGTCGTTGAGGCGGCGCGTCGCCTTGAAGCTGGGCTGGCCGACGGTGTTCTCGGTCATGAAGTCGCGCACGAACTTGCCCGTCTGGATGTCGGTCAGGACCTCCTTCATCCGCTTCTTGGTCTCGTCGTAGGGCAGGATGCGGGGGCCGGAGACGTATTCGCCGTACTCTGCCGTGTTCGAGATCGAGTAGTTCATGTTGGCGATGCCGCCCTCGTAGATCAGGTCCACGATCAGCTTCACCTCGTGCAGGCACTCGAAATAGGCCATCTCCGGCTCGTATCCGGCCTCGACCAGGGTCTCGAAGCCCATGCGGATTAGCTCCACCAGGCCGCCGCACAGGACCGCCTGCTCGCCGAAGAGGTCGGTCTCGCATTCCTGGCGGAAATCGGTCTCGATGATGCCCGAGCGGCCGCCGCCGATGGCCGCGCAGTAGCTCAGGGCGAGCTCCTTGGCGGTGCCGGTGGCGTCCTGGTCCACGGCCACGAGGCAGGGAACGCCGCCGCCCTTCTGGTACTCGCCGCGCACGGTGTGGCCGGGGCCCTTGGGCGCCATCATCACCACGTCGACGCCCGGCTTCGGCTCGATCAGGCCGAAATGGACGTTGAGCCCGTGGGCGAAGGCGATGGCGGCGCCGTCCTTCAGGTGGTCGTGGACATGGTCGCGATAGACCTTGGCCTGCAGCTCGTCGGGCATGGTGAACATGATCAGGTCGCACCAGGCGGCGGCCTCCTCGATGCCCATGACCTTCAGGCCCTCGCCCTCGGCCTTCCTTGCGCTGGGCGACCCCTCGCGCAGCGCGACGGCCACGTTGGTCGCGCCCGAATCGCGCAGGTTGAGGGCATGGGCGTGGCCCTGGCTGCCGTAGCCCAGGATCGCCACCTTCTTGTCCTTGATCAGGTTGATGTCGCAGTCGCGGTCGTAGAACACGCGCATCCGAAGTCTCCTCTCGATATGACGACCCCAGGATAGGCGCCCCGGCAGGGCGCGAAAGCCATGATCCGCGTTGCCCGCGCAGCCTCGATAGGGGTATCCATGCGCGAGGAGCCGCCCGAACGGAATATCCATGCTCGACGACACCGACAGGAGGCTGCTGCGCCACCTGCAGAACGATCCCGCGGCGACCGTCTCCGCCCTGGCGTCGCGGGCCGGGGTGACGCCGGCCCTCGCCGCGCGCCGGTTCGACCGGATGCGGTCGCGGGGCATCCTGAAGGGGCAGAGGGCGCGCATCGACTGGCACGCCCTGGGCTTCGAGGTGGAGGTGTCGTTGCGGTTCACCATCGACAAGGCCGATCCGCGCGCGTTCGACGCGTTCATCTCGGCGGCGCGCGAGGTGCCGGAGGTGGTGGAGATCCAGACCTTCCTCGGCCGGGTGGACGTGCGCCTCAGCCTCGTGGCGCGGGACCTCGCCCATTACCACCGGATCTACCGCGAGCGGATCCTGACCCTGCCGCATATCGCCGAGATCGAGGCCCTGATGCAGGTCGCCGTCCTCAAGACCGACGAGAGGCTGCCCCTGTGAGCGCGATCGACGACACCGACCGCGAGATCCTCCGCCTCCTGTCGGGCGACGCGACGCTGACATCGGCGGCGCTGGGCGAGCGGCTCGGCCTGTCGCAGCCCGTGGCGTGGCGGCGCGTGCGCCGGCTGGAGGGGCTGGGGATCCTCGCGGGGCGGCGGCTGGAGCTGGACCTCGCCGCGCTGGGCTTCGGCGTGACGGTTTTCCTTGGGGTCAAGCTGGCGGCAAGGGGGCGGCTCGCGCTGGGCGACTTCGAGCGCGCGATCACCGCGATCCCCGAGGTGCAGACCGTGGAGCACGTGCTCGGCCTCTACGATTACCGCCTGCGGGTGGTGGCGCGGGACCTCGGCGATTTCGAGCGCGTGCTGCGTCGGCGGATCCTGACCCTGCCGGGGGTGGGCAATGTCGAGGCCAACGTGCTCCTGAGCGAGGAGCGGCGCCCGGGCCCGATCTAGGGGGCTCCGCCCCCGCGCGCGCCGGGCGCGCGCTCCCCCGGGGTATTTCGCGAAAGGGTGAGGGGGCTCAGCGCGTGCCCATTCCCAGCCCCATGATCCGGGTGCGCAGGGGGGCGATGTCGTGGACCGCCTTGAGACCGGTGCGCCGCAGCGCCTGCAGGGGCCCCCCGCCCGCGCTGCAGAGCCGGTTGTAGACGTCAATGGCCGCGGCGCGGGCGTGCATGTCGCCCTGCCGCGCGCGGGCGTAGCCGGCAAGTCCCGCGGGCGCGCCGGGATCGCCCGGGTCGATGGCGTCGGCCAGGGCGCGGATGTCGGCCAGCGACGTGTTGAGGCCCTGCGCGCCGATCGGGGGCAGGACATGGGCGGCCTCGGCCACGAGGGCGGTGCGTCTCGCGGTCATCGCGGTCGCGGTCTGGGTGACGATGGGCCAGAGCCGGAACGGCGTGGCGCGCGCCATGGGACCCAGGACATGGAGCGCCCGGTCGGTGAGCTGCGCGTCGAAGTCATCCGCCTGTGACAGGGCGGTGGCGCGGGGGCCCGTGTCCATCCACACGATGGAGGAGGCCGGCCGGCCCCCCTGATCGGCGAGGGGCACGGTGACGAAGGCGCCGCCGTCGTTGTAGATCTCGGTCGACACGCCGCGATGCGGGTCGCGGTGGGTGCAGGCGAAGGCCAGCGCCTTCTGGCCGTAGCGGTGAAGGCGGGTGTCGATCCCCGCCGCCCGGCGCACCGGAGAGGCGCGGCCGTCCGCCCCGACCACGAGGCGCGCGTCGAGACGGCTGCCGTCGGTCAGCGTGATCCGGGCTCCGTCGTCGCGCGCCAGCATATCGGCGAACCCGACGCCCATGCGCAGGTCCACGCCCGGATCGTCGGCGAGGACGCGGGCCAGGGTATGCCGCGCCCGCCAGTTCATGACGTTGCGCCCGAAGGCGTCGAGCCCGAGGTCGCCCGGCGCGAAGGTGCGCGTCGCGGTCTGGCGCGGGGGCCAGCCCGTCGAATCCATCACCCGCAGGGCGGCGAGCGCGGTGGCGTCGGGGGCGAGGCCCTCCCACAGCCCCGCCTCCTCGAGGAGGGTGATGGAGGGGGCGAGGTAGGCGGTGGAGCGCAGGTCGGCGCCCTCCGCGTCGCCGTCGCCGGGCGGCGGTGCGGGGTCGCAGAGCGTGACGCGAAAGCCCCGCCGGGCCAGCAGGGCGGCGAGAACCATGCCGGCGATGCCGGCCCCGGAAACGAAGATGTCGGTATCGGCCATGGGCGGTGATCTAGATGCGCGGAGCCGCCCGGAAAGCGTCCGCGCGCCGCCTGCGACACAAGGCTCGGGGTCCGGGGGGGGCTTTCCGGGGGCGGCAGAGGGCACAGGCGGTGGCGCGGGGCCTAGTCCAGGGCGCGCCAGCCGATGTCGCGCCGGAAGGTGCCCTGGGGCCAGTCCACCGCGTCGACCACGGCATAGGCCCGCTCGCGCGCCTGGCGCAGGTCGTCGCCCCGGGCGGTCACGCCCAGCACGCGCCCGCCCGCGGCCACCAGGGCCCCGTCCTCGAGCGCGGTGCCCGCGTGGAACACCACCTGCCCCGAGGAGGCCACGAGCCGCTCCAGCCCCCGGATCTCGGTGCCCCTGTCGTAGGCGCCGGGATAGCCGTCGGCGGCCATGACCACGCACATGGCGTGGTCGTCCGCCCAGCTCACCCGCGCGTCGCCCAGCCGCCCCTCGGCGCAGGCCTGCATCGCGTCGAGCGCCTGGGCGCCGAGGCGGATCATCAGGCACTGGCACTCGGGGTCGCCGAAGCGGGCGTTGAACTCCACCAGCCGCGGCGCGCCGTCCTCGATCATCAGCCCCACGTAGAGGACGCCCGAATAGGGCGTGCCGCGCCGCGCGAGCTCGGCCATGCAGGGCCGCACGATCTCGCTCAAGGCGCGCTCCGTCACCCCCGCATCCATGATCGGGGCGGGGGAATAGGCGCCCATGCCGCCCGTGTTGGGGCCGGTGTCGCCCTCGCCGATGCGCTTGTGGTCCTGCGCCGTCCCGAAGGGCAGGATCTCCTCGCCGTCCACCAGCACGAAGAACGAGGCCTCCTCGCCCCGCAGCACCTCCTCGATCACCACGCGCGCGCCGGCCGCGCCGAGCGGTCCGTCGAAGACCGCGTCGACGGCCGCGAGCGCCTCCTCCACGGTCTCGGCCACCACCACGCCCTTGCCGGCGGCCAGCCCGTCGGCCTTGACCACGATGGGCGCGCCCTGAGCCTGCACGTGCTCCCTGGCGGGGCCGGCCTCCTCGAAGCGGGCATAGCGGGCCGTGGGCGCGCCGGCGGCGTCGCACAGCTCCTTGGCGAAGCTCTTGGAGGTCTCCACCCGGGCGGCGGCCCGGTCGGGGCCCAGCACGGCGAGGCCGGCGGCGCGGCAGGCATCGGCCACGCCCGCGGCCAGCGATGCCTCCGGCCCGATCACCACGAGGTCGACCGCCGCCTCGGCGGCGAACTCCGCCACCGCCCGGCCGTCCTCGATGTCGATCCGGGCGGTCTCGGCGATGCCCGCGATCCCGGCATTGCCCGGCGCCACGATCAGGCGGTCGCATTTGGGGTTCTGCAGCACCGCCCAGGCGAGCGCGTGCTCGCGGCCGCCGCCGCCGAGGATCAGGATGTTCATCTGGCCGCCTCCGGTTGATCGGGGGCGCTGATACGCGGGCCGGGGGCCTTTGTGAAGCGCGCGGGCCCACCCTTTCGCCCGCTCCCCGCGCGGTCTAGTCTGCGCTCCCATGGAGCTCTTCGACGAGGCAGGCCCCGGGGCCAACGCGCACGAATACACCGTGTCCGAGATTTCGGGCGCGGTGAAACGCGTGGTGGAGGGGGAGTTCGGCCGCGTGAAGGTGCGCGGCGAGGTGGGACGGGTGTTCCGCGCCCGCTCGGGCCACCTCTATTTCGACGTCAAGGACGACCGCAACGTGCTCGCGGCCGTGGCGTGGAAGGGGCAGGTCGCGGGCCTCACCCAGGTCCCCGAGGAGGGGATGGAGGTGATCGCCAGCGGCAAGCTCACCACCTTCGGCAGCCAGTCCAAGTACCAGCTCAACGCCGACGACGTGCGGCCCGCGGGCGTGGGCGCTCTCATGGCCATGCTGGAGAAGCGCAAGGCCGAGCTGGAGGCCGAGGGCCTCTTTGCCCCCGAGCGCAAGCGGCCCCTGCCGTTCCTGCCCCGGGTCATCGGCGTGGTCACCTCGCCCTCCGGGGCCGTGATCCGGGACATCCTCCACCGCCTGTCCGACCGCTTCCCGCGCGAGGTCCTGGTCTGGCCCGTGGCCGTGCAGGGCCGCGACTGCGCCCCCCAGGTGGCCGCCGCGATCCGGGGCTTCAACGCGCTGGAGGCGGGCGGCGCCGTGCCGCGCCCCGACCTGATCATCGTGGCGCGCGGCGGCGGCTCCATCGAGGACCTGTGGGGCTTCAACGAGGAGGCCGTGGCCCGCGCCGCCGCCGACAGCGACATCCCCCTGATCTCGGCCGTGGGACACGAGACCGACACGACCCTGATCGACTTCGTCTCCGACCGCCGCGCGCCCACCCCGTCGGCCGCCGCCGAACTGGCCGTGCCGGTGCGGCTGGAGCTGCGCGCCTGGCTCGACGGGCAGGCCGCGCGCCTGGGCCGGGGTCTGGGACAGGCCATCGGCCAGCGCCGCCAGCGCCTCGCGGACCTGTCGCGCGCCCTGCCGCGCGCGGAAGGACTGACCGCGTCCGCCCGCCAGCGGTTCGACTGGGCCGAGGCGCGCCTTCCCGTCGCCCTGGATGCAGGTCTGGCGACCCGCCGCGCGCGCCTGGCCGAGGCCGCGGCGGGCCTTGGGCCCGCGCGCCTGCGCGGCCAGGTTGCGGCGGCGCGCGACCGCGCCGCCCTGTCGGGCGGCCGGCTCGTCCCCGCCCTCGCGCGCCTCGTGCGCGACCGCCGCGCGGCGCTCGACGCGCGCCGGCTCGACGCCCGCCCCATCGCGCAGGCCGCCCGGCGGGGCGGCGCCGACCTCGCCCGCGAAAGGCACCGGCTGGAGCGCGCCTTCGACGCCCGCCGCGCCGCCGCGCGCGACCGGCTTGCCGCGCTCGACCGCCTGCACCGCACCTTGGGCTACGAGGCGACGCTGGAGCGCGGCTACGCCATCGTGCGGGACGGCGACGAGGTCGTCACCGACAAGGCCCGCGCGCAGGAGGCCACGGCCCTGTCGATCGAGTTCCGCGACGGCCGGCTCCGGATCGGGGGGCAGAAGAAACCCCGCCGCACGCCCGAGGACCCGCCCGAACAGGGCTCGCTCCTCTGATCCTCTCTGCTGTCCCGAGTACGCCGGCCGCCGACCCCTGACGGGCGCGCGTGGCCTCAGACGCCGACCTCGGGGCCCAGGCACTCCAGCGGTTCGTCGGACGCCGCCGTCTCGTAGAGGACCGAGCCGCCGCCCTCGCCGGCGAAGCTCGCCCTGAGCCCGCCGCCCTCGCGCCAGAAGGTCCAGCAGCGCGGCCCGCCCTCCATGTCCTCGTAGACGAAGCAGATCCGGTCGCCCTGCGGGTACCAGCGCCCCTCCCGGCAGCGTCCATCCAGGAACGACCAGCGCACGTGGCGGCCGGGGCCGTATTCCTCCGCCCCGTAGGGCATCCCGTCGGCCGAGAAGGTCAGCGTGCGCCCCTGGGTATAGGCGGCGAAGGCCTCCGCCCCCATGGGCGTCTGCGCCGCGAGCGGCTGGGCCAGGAGCAGGAGGGAGAGGAGGGCGGTGCGCATGGGGACGATGCTGCCACGGCAGGCCCGCGCTGACCAGATCCCGCGGGGCGCTTTCACACCCGCGCGTTTCGGTCTAGGTGCGGGCGCGTGATCCCTGCGCGCCGGGAGGCCCCATGTCGTTCTTCAACAAGCTGAAATCGCGCCTCTTCAAGTCTTCCTCCAAGCTCGACGAGGGGCTCGACGCCATCGTCGAGGACGGTGGCGAGGTCTCCGAGGCCGAGCCTGCGCCCGAAACTTCGGCCGACCCCGGGGCCGGACCGGACGCTCCCGACCGCCCCGAGACGCCCGAAGCCCCGCGTCCCGAGACGCCCGAAGCCCCGCGCCCGGAAACGCCGGACCCGGCCCCCGCGCGCCCCGATCCCACCCCCGACCCCACCCCGCCCCCGGCGCCCCAGGCCCCGCCCGCGCCCGAGCCGTTCCCCGCCCCGCAGGACCCCGCGCCCGCGCCGCGCCCCCGGGAAGTCCCGCAGGAGACCCCGGCGGAGGTGCCCAAGGCCCCCACGCCCCTGGAGGTCCCCGACGACACGCCCCCCGGCGCGCCCCAGCCGAAAGGCGCCTTGGACGAGCCGAAGGGCGCCCCGAGCGCGCCGAAGGGCGGCCTCATGGGCCGGATCTTCCGCCGTGGCGGCGAGGGCGCGGTCATGCGCCGCCCGCTGGACGACGACATGCTCGAGGAGCTGGAGGACCTGCTGATCGCCTCCGACATGGGCGTCGAGACGGCCGCGCGCGTCACCGCCAACATGGCCGAGGGGCGGCTCGGTCGCCGCATGTCCACCCGCGAGATCAAGGAGTTGCTGGCGTCCGAGATCGCCCGGATCATGGAGCCCGTGGCCGCGCCCCTGCCGCTCTATGCGAAAAAGCCGCAGGTCGTGCTCGTCGTGGGCGTCAACGGCTCGGGCAAGACCACCACCATCGGCAAGCTCGCCAGCCAGTTCCGCGGCGCGGGCAAGTCCGTCGTCATCGCGGCGGGCGACACGTTCCGCGCCGCCGCCGTCGAGCAGCTCCAGGTCTGGGGCGAGCGGGCGGGCGTGCCGGTGATGACCGCGCCCCAGGGCTCCGACCCCGCGAGCCTGGCCTTCGACGCCATGACGAAGGCCGAGGCCGACGGAGCCGACCTTCTGATGATCGACACCGCGGGACGGCTCCAGAACCGCGCCGACCTGATGGAGGAGCTGGCCAAGATCGTGCGCGTGATCCGCAAGAAGGACCCGGACGCGCCCCACAACACCGTGCTGGTGCTCGACGCCACCACGGGCCAGAACGCGCTCAACCAGGTGGAGATCTTCCGCAAGCTCGCCGACGTGTCGGGCCTGGTGATGACCAAGCTCGACGGCACCGCGCGGGGCGGCGTCCTGGTGGCGCTCGCCGACCGCTTCGGCCTGCCGATCCACGCCATCGGGGTGGGCGAGCAGATCGACGACCTCGATGCCTTCGACCCCCAGGACTTCGCCGCCGCGCTGACCGGGCTCGACAGGTGAGCGTCCCGGCCATCCCATGAGCTGGATCACGCCGCTGGAGGGAACGGAGGCCGGCCATGCCCTGGCACTGGGCCTGGCGCTCCTGGCCGCGTTCCTCCACGCGATCTTCGGCGCCCTGCAGAAGGGGCGCCACGACCCCTGGATCTCCCGCATGGCGATCGACGGCAGCTACGGGGTGATGGCCGCGCCGGTGGCGCTCCTCGTGGTGCCCTGGCCCGAGCCGCACATGTGGCCGATCTTCGCGGGCGCCTTCGGCATCCACCTGGCCTACAAGCTGGCCCAGGGCGCGACCTACGTGAAGGGCGCCTACACGGTGGTCTATCCGGTGGTGCGCGGCACCGCGCCGCTCTTTGCCGTGATCGGCGCGTCGATCGTGTTCGGCGAGCGGTTCAGCGCCGGGCAGTGGCTGGGCGTGGCGGTGCTCCTGTCGGGGATCTTCGGCCTGGCGGCCTACAATTTCGCGTTCCTCGACGTGCAGCGCGACACCTTGCCCGCGGCCCTTGCGCTCGCGGTCCTCACGGGCCTCTTCGTGGCCGGCTACACCACGTGGGACGCCTACGGCATCCGCGCGACAGCCGACCCGTTCACCTTCCTGGCGTGGTTCTTCCTGATCGACGGCCTGGGCTTCGCGCCGCTGGTGGCGATCTTCCACCGCCGAGCGGTGCGCGCGGTTGACGACTGGGGCGCGCTCCTGCGGCGCGGGGTCACGGGCGGGCTGGTGGCCTTCGGCTCGTTCGGCGCCATCATGCTGGCCACCCGGCTCGACAAGGTGGGCGAGGCGGCGGTCCTGCGCGAGACCTCGACCGTCTTCGCGGCCTTGATCGGCTACCTCATGCTGGGCGAGAAGGTGGGGCCGCGGCGGCTGGTCCTGATGGCGCTGATCGCCGCCGGCGCCGTGATCGTGGAATTCAGCGGATAGGACTCCCATGTCGAAGAACGCCCTCAAGACGATCCTGGAGCTGGGCCCCGTGCTGGCCTTCTTCGTGGCCTACCTTCTCCTGCGCGACCGCAGCTTCGAGGTGGCGGGAACGGAGTATTCGGGCTTCGTGCTGATCACCGCCGGGTTCGTGCCGCTGATCGCGCTCTCGACGTTCCTGCTGTGGCGGCTCACGGGCGAGGTCAGCCGGATGCAGATCGTCACCCTGGTCCTCGTCGTGGTCTTCGGCGGGCTGACGGTGTGGTTCAACGACGAGCGCTTCTTCAAGATGAAGCCGACGCTCATCTACCTCATCTTCGGCGCGATCCTCGGCGTGGGGCTGTTGCAGGGCAAGAGCTACCTGCGGATGGTCATGTCCGAGATGATCCCCCTCGACGAGGCGGGCTGGATGAAGCTCACCCGCCGCTTCTGCGCCTTCTTCTTCGGCCTCGCCGTGCTCAACGAGGTGGTCTGGCGCACCATGTCCACGGACGCCTGGGTCAACTTCAAGACCTTCGGGCTGACGGCGGCGATCTTCGTGTTCTTCATCGCCCAGGGAGGCCTGTTCAAGGCCCACGGAATCGAGCGTGACGAGCCGGGCGGGGGCGCTTGACCGGGCCGGGCAACCCTCCTAACGAGCGGGCACATCGCGCCCCCGCCCGGGCCTCCGGGCCGGGCGCGGCAACGAAAGGGCACCCCATGAGCGACGATTGGTCCCCGCGCACCCGCGCGGTGCATGGCGGCATCCGCCGCAGCCAGTACGGCGAGGTCAGCGAGGCGATCTTCCTCACCCAGGGGTTCGTCTACGACACCGCCGAGCAGGCCGCGCAGCGCTTCCAGGCGCTGGGCGAGGACGAGTTCATCTATGCCCGCTACGGCAACCCTACCGTGCGGATGTTCGAGGAGCGCCTGGCCGCGATCGAGGGCGCCGAGGACTGCTTCGCCACCGCCTCCGGCATGGCCGCCGTCAACGCCGCGCTGATGTCGATCCTGAAGGCCGGGGACCACCTGGTCTCGGCCCGCGCCCTCTTCGGCTCGTGCCTCTACATCGTGGAGGAGATCCTGCCCCGCTTCGGCGTCGAGGTGACGCTGGTGGACGGCACCGACCTCGACGCCTGGCGCGCCGCCATCCGCCCCGACACGGCGGCCGTGTTCATGGAGACGGTGTCGAACCCCGCGCTCGAGGTCGTGGACGTCGAGGCGATCTCGCGCCTCGCCCACGAGGTCGGCGCGACGGTGGTGTGCGACAACGTCTTCGCCACGCCCGTCTATTCCCGGGCCGTCGAGCTGGGCGCCGACGTCATCATCTACTCGGCCACCAAGCATATCGACGGGCAGGGCCGCGCCCTGGGCGGTGCCGTCCTGGGCAGCCGCGACTACGTCCGCAAGGTGCTGGAACCGTATCTCAAGCATACCGGCGGGGCCATGTCGCCCTTCACCGCCTGGGTGATGCTCAAGGGGATGGAGACGCTCGACCTGCGCGTGCGCGCCCAGACCGAGGCCGCCCATCGCCTCGCCGCCGCGCTCGAAGGCCACAAGGCGCTCTCCCGCGTGATCTATCCGGGCCTCGACAGCCACCCCCAGCACGGGGTCGCGGCGCGCCAGATGGGGGGCTTCGGCACCGTCCTGTCCTTCGACGTGAAGGGCGGGCAGGAGGCCGCGTTCCGGGTCCTGAACGCGCTGGAGATCGTCACCATCTCCAACAACCTGGGCGACGCGAAATCCATCGCCACCCATCCCGCCACCACCACCCACCAGCGCCTCTCCGAGGAGATGCGCGCCGAGCTCGGGATCAGCCCGGGCCTCGTGCGCCTCAGCGTCGGGCTGGAGGCGGCGGAGGACCTCCTGGCCGACCTCGACCGCGCCCTGGCCGCCGCATGAGGCTGCGCATCGCCCGCGACGGCGACGCCGACGGTCTCGCGCGGCTCACCGGCATGCCCGCCGAGCGCCTCGCCGCGCTCCACGTGGTGCTGGCCGAGGACAGCCACGGCACCGCCGGCACCATGGCCCTGTCGCCACAGGGCCGGCTCGACCCGGTCTGGACCGCCGGCGGAGATCGGGGCAGGGCGGCCGCCACCGCCCTCTACGACGCGATCGAGGCCGAGGCCCGGCGCAGCGGCGTGGCCCGCCTGACGGCCGGCGCGGGGGGCGGCATGGACGCGTTCCTCGCCCGCCGCGGCTGGACGCCCACGGGCCCCGAGGGCGCTCCCGACGGCATGGAAAGGCGCCTCGTCCCCGTCCAATGAGTGTGATTTGACGCATGCGCTGGAAACGGGCGAGTGTCGGTCATACGTCTGGTCACCGGTAGCCCAAGGAGGTGGCGTCATGAACATCCATCTGCGCGAGGCCGGAGCCGGGGCGTCCGAGGCCGCCGACCTGCTCGACCGCCTGCGCCGCTGGGCGGGGACCGCCACGCCCGACGAGATCGCGGCCCTCGCCCCCGCCGTGCGCGACCTGCTCCCCGCCGGGGCGGGGGAGGCGCCGCTCTCCTCGGACTATCCCCACGACTTCGCCGCCGACGCGGCCTACCGCGCGACCCTGCCCGACCTGCAGAACGGCCCCGAAAGCCTGATCCGGGGCGATCGGCGCCGGATCGAGCATGTTGGCATCTCCAATTTCCGCCTGCCGGTGCGATTCGCCACCCGCGCGGGCGACGTGATGACGCTGGAGGCCTCCGTCACCGGCACCGTCAGCCTTGAAGGCGACAAGAAGGGCATCAACATGTCGCGGGTGATGCGCAGCTTCTACGTCACCGCGCGCGAGGCGCAGTCCTTCGCCGTGATCGACCGCGCGCTCGACGCCTACATGGCCGACCTCGAGACCCGCGAGGCGCGGATCATGATGCGCCTGTCCTACCCGATGGAGGTCGAGAGCCTGCGCTCCGGCCTGTTGGGCTGGCAGTTCTACGACGTGGCGCTCGAGGTCCTGGCCGGGCCGGGCGGGCGCACGCGCATCCTCCATCTCGATTACGTCTATTCCTCCACCTGCCCGTGCTCGCTGGAACTCAGCGAACATGCCCGCCGGACCCGTGGCCAGCTCGCCACGCCCCATTCCCAGCGCTCCGTGGCGCGCGTCTCCGTGGCGCTCGGGGAGGGCGGCGACCTGCCCGTCGAGGACCTGGTCGAGATCTGCCGCGCCGCCGTCCCGACCGAGACCCAGGTCATGGTCAAGCGCGAGGACGAGCAGGCCTTCGCGGAACTGAACGCCGCCAACCCGATCTTCGTCGAGGATGCCGCGCGCCTCTTCGCCCGAGGGCTGGGGGCCGATCCGCGGATCGGCGACTTCCGCGTGGCGTCCAGCCACCAGGAGAGCCTGCACAGCCACGACGCGGTGAGCGTGCTGACCGAGGGCGAGACCTTCGCGGACCGCAGCCTCGACCCGGGCTTCTTCGCCTCCCTCCACCATCCCGGCTGAGTGACGCGCCCGGCGATCATCACGCGGCTCAAGGATGGCAGCCGGGCCCTCATCCGGGATGTCCAGCCCGAAGACGGGCCGGCCCTCCTGCGCGGCTTCGCCGAGCTCTCGCCGCAGAGCCGCGTGTTCCGCTTCCTGCACTACGTCGAGCGGCTCTCCGACGACGAGGTCGTGCGCTACACGACCATCGACCGGCCCAACCACGAGGCGCTCGGGGCGCTGGTGGGGGAGCCGGGCCGCGAGCTTCCGGCGGGCATCGCGCATTTCTTCCGGGCCCGGGGCGCGCGCGACCGGGCCGAGATGGCGCTGACCGTGATCGACCGCTTCCAGGGACGCGGCCTGGGCATCCTGCTGCTCGCCCGGCTCATGCGCCTGGCCACGACGCGCGGCCTGGTGCAGTTCGACGCGCTGGTCCATGCCCGCAACGACGGCATGACCCACATCCTTCGCAGCCTCGGCGCGAGCGAGCGGTTCGAGGACGGCATCCGCATCTTCCGCCTGCCGCTCCATGCCGACCCCGCGCGCTACCCGCGCACCCGGTCGGGCGATGCGGTCCGACGCGGCTACGCCCTGGCGCTCGACGGGGCGGCGGCTTGACAGGTCGCCCGGGCGCGGCCAAGCCACGCCAATGATCGACCTGCGCCCCGTCGGATACGTGATCGGCCTCCTCGTCGCGTGCCTGGGCGCGACGATGGTCGTGCCCATGGTCATCGACCTGATCCACCAGAACGGCCACTGGAGGATATTCCTCAACGCCGGCGCCCTGACGGTGATGACCGGCAGCGTGCTGTCGCTGGCCTGCGCCAACGCCAATACCGGGCGCCTGTCGCTGCAGCAGATCTTCCTGCTGACCACCTCCGTCTGGGCGATCCTGCCGGCCTTCGGCGCGATCCCGTTCCTGTTCGGGCCCATCGACGCGCGCCCTACCGACGCGTTCTTCGAGGCGATGTCGGGTTTCACCACCACCGGCTCGACGGTCTTCGCCGGGCTCGACGACTTCCCCGAGGGGATCCTGCTCTGGCGCTCGATGCTGCAATGGTTCGGCGGCATCGGCATCATCATCGTCGCCATGGTCTTCATGCCCGAGCTGCGCGTGGGCGGCATGCAGATCTTCCGCTCCGAGGCGTTCGACACGATGGGCAAGATCCTGCCCCGCGCGGCCGAGATCGCCAGCCAGATAAGCTGGATCTACGTCGTCCTGACGCTCGCGTGCTTCCTGAGCTACCTCTCGCTCGGGATGACGAGCTTCGAGGCGATCAACCATGCCCTGACCACCATCTCCACGGGCGGGTTCTCCACCACCGACATGTCCTTCGGCGCCTTCCAGGGCGCGCCGGAATACGTGGCCGCGGGCTTCATGATTCTCGCGAGCCTGCCCTTCGTGCGCTACATCCAGCTCGTCGCCGGCACGGCGCAGCCGATCCTGCGCGACGCCCAGGTGCGCGCCTATCTCGGCGTGATCCTCACCGTGGCCCTCGCCCTGTCGCTGTTCCAGGTGGTCTACGACGCCCGCGGCATCGAGGAGAGCTTCCGCGAGGCGGTGTTCAACGTCACCTCGATCATCTCCGGCACCGGCTATGCCAGCGTCGACTACCAGGCCTGGGGCTCTTTCGCGATGGTGGCCTTCTTCCTCGTCGGCCTGATCGGGGGCTGCGCGGGCTCGACCTGCTGCTCGGTCAAGATCTTCCGCTACCAGATCCTGATGTCGGCGATCTGGTCGCAGGTGCGCCGCATCCATGCCCCCCACGGCGTCTTCGCGCCCCGGTTCGACGACCAGCGCGTCTCCGACGACGTGCTGTCGTCGGTGATGGCGTTCTTCGTGCTGTTCGTGGTCTCGCTCGGGGTCCTGTCCGTCGCCCTGGGAATGACCGGGCTCGACATGGTCACCGCGCTGTCGGGCGCGGCCACGGCGATCGGCAATATCGGCCCCGGCCTGGGGCCGGTGATCGGGCCGTCGGGCTATTTCGGGCCGCTGAACGACGGGGCGAAGTGGCTGTGCATCGCGGGCATGCTGGTGGGGCGGCTGGAGCTGATGGCCGTCTACGTGATCTTCACCGTCCGGTTCTGGCGCGCCTGAGCGAAGCGCGCCGGCCACGCCGGCACCGCGTCCCCCGGCCACGCGCGCGCCAGCCACACCGCCCGCGCCACCGCCCGCGCCAGGCACACGGCCCCCGCATGGCCCAGCAGCGCCAGGCCGGCGGCGTCCGGCGCGGGGCGCGCCTCCGTCGAGGCGGCGAACACCAGATCGCCGTCGAAGGGCGTGTGGGCGGGGATGATGGCACGGGCCAGCCCGTCATGGGCGACGGTCGCCATCCGCGTGGCCTGCGCCTTGGTCAGGGCCGCGTCGGTGGCGACGATGGCGATGGTGGTCGCCGCGCCGGGCAGGGCGGCCTTCGTCTCCACCGCCGCGCGGTCCGGCGCGCCCATCCCGCCGAACTCGTCCCCCTCCTCGAACGGCGCGGCCCAGAACCGGCCCGTCTCGGGGCAGCAGGTGCCCCCCACGGGGTTCGCGGCCACCAGCGCCCCCACCGACGTGCCGTCCTCCAGCACCGCCGAGGCCGACCCGATCCCGCCCTTGAGCCGGCCCGCGACGGCGCCCGCGCCGGCCCCCACCGAGCCCATCGCCACCTCCCCCGAGGCGGCCGCCAGCGCCCGCCGGCCGAGGTCGCGGTAGTCCGCGCGCGCGCCGCCGCCACGAAGGTCGAACAGGATCGCCGCGGGCACGATGGGAACGCGGGTTCCGGCCACCTCGAAGCCGCGCCCGGCCTCGGAGAGCGCGGCCATCGCCCCGTCGGCCGCCGCCAGCCCGAAGGCCGACCCGCCCGACAGGACCAGCGCGTCCACCCGCTCCACCAGCCGGTCGGGGGCCAGCAGGTCCGTCTCCCGCGTGCCGGGCGCGCCCCCCATCACATGGACGCCCGCCACCAGCCCCGCCGCGCCCAGAAGCACGGTGGCACCGGTGCGGGCACCCTCGTGGGTGGCGTGTCCCACGCGCAGGCCGTCCACGTCGGCGATTGTGTTGAGCGGGCCGGGGCGCATGGCAGGGAAGGTGGCCCGCCGCCCGCCGCGGGCAAGGCTCGGGGGCCCGCCCGCGACGCGAAGGGGCCGCCGGCGCGCGGTCCGGTTTCCGCCGCCTGCCGATTTTCGGTCCGAAAATCGTCCCGTCCCGCCTCCCGCGCCCTATCATCAGGCCGGCGGCAGGACAGGAGAGACCGATGCCCTTCGACTACGACGACCAGAACGTCTTCGCCCGCATCCTGCGCGGCGAGATCCCCAACGACACCGTGGCCGAGACCGAGCACAGCCTCGCCTTCAACGATATCGGGCCGAAGGCGCCGACCCATATCCTGGTGATCCCCAAGGGGCCCTATGTCAGCCACGACCATTTCGCGGCCCAGGCGAGCGACGCCGAGATCGCGGATTTCGCGCGCCTCACCGCCCGCGTGATCGCCGAGCGGAACCTGTCGCCCGGCACGGGCGGCGAGGGCTACCGCGTCATCTCGAACGCCGGGGCCCACGGCGTCCAGGAGGTGGCCCATTACCACGTGCATATCCTGGGCGGGCGGCCCCTGGGCCGGATGGTGGAGAGCGCCTAGCGGTGCAGGTGCTCGTCTTCGGGCCGCGCGCCGACGAACTCCCAGCCCTCGGCCTCGGTCTCGAAGGTGCGCGCGTCCACGGGCATGATCCCGTCCATCGTCTCGATCATGCTGGCGGCCTTCTCCGGCGCGCCGACGACGGCGTATTTGTCGACATTGGTCAGGGAGCGGACGCGCGACTTGATCACGCCCCAGTCGAGGCTCGCACCGCTTTCGGCCCCGCCGTAGCGGTCGAAGATCAGCAGCATCGACACCTTGTCGTGGCGGTCGAACTGCTCGTTCATGTACTCGGCCATGGCCGACATGTCCTCGGCGCTGACCTCGCCCATGATGTGGAAGGCGAACACGCCCTCCCGATCGTTGGGCGTTTCGCGGACGGTGGGGGTCATCAGCATCGGCGGTCCTCCTTGCGCGGGAAAATCCGGACGGGCCGCGCAAGTTCCCCCGCTCACCCGGTTTTCGCGCCGCCCGCCGCCACGGGGCGCGGCGCGGGAACGGGGCCCGCCCCGGCCGGCCAGCCCTCGCGCTGCCGGGCGCGGTCGCCGTCGGTCGCCTCGGTCTGGTCGTGGAACAGGATCATCCGGGTGGGGAAGGGCAGGTCGATGCCCGCGCCAACCAGCGCCTCGTAGACGTCGCGGATCACGTCGCCCCTGATCCGGACGGTGCTGGCGCGGTCGGACTTCGTCCACCAGCGCAGGCGGATCAGGGTGCCGTCGGCCTCCATGCCCCACGGAATCGCGTCCGGCGCGGGGTCGGCCAGCACGCCCTCCACCGTCGCCACGGTCTCGCACATGATCCCCCGCGCCCGGTCGATGTCGTCGCCGCACCCGATCAGGATGTCGTATTGCGAGCGGGCGGTCTCGAACGCGGTCATCACCACCACCGAATCGGTGTAGATGTCCGAGTTGGGGATCACCACGCGGCGGTTGTCGTAGGTGCGGATCAGGGTGGCGCGGGTCTCGATCCGCTCCACCGTGCCCTCGTGATCGCCCGAGACGCGGATCTGGTCGCCCACCTCGAAGGGCTGGCGGATCAGGATCAGGATGCCCGCCAGCATGTTCTGCAGGATGTCCTTGAACGCGAAGCCGATGGCCACCGACCCGATCCCGAGGAAGCCGAACAGGTCGGCGGGGCTGATCGACGGGGCCACCACCGTGACGGCGAGCATCGTGCCCAGGATCATCACCATCCAGCGCAGCAGGGACGCGCCCACGTCGCCCAGGTTGACCCGCCCCCGGCGCGTCGCCGTGCGCCGGATCAGCGACGCCGCGGCGCGCGACAGCAGCCAGAACAGGATGAGGAGCACCAGCGCCACGACGAGATTCGGCACCAGGCGGAAGAAGCCGTCGACCCACTTGTCGAGCTTGGCGACGGCGTTGCCGGTGTCGGCGGTGATCTGGTCCATGCGACAGCCCCCTCGTGCCGCCTCACAAGGCGGCCGGGGGGCGTTGGTTCCCCAGCTTCAGGCGGGCCTCACGCGGCGTCGGGCCGGGCGCGCGTCAGGTCCAGGAACACGTCCTCCAGGTGCGGCTCCTCGATCGACACGTCGGCGATCTCCACGCCCGCGTCGCGCAGGGCGATCAGGATGTCGCCGGGCTTGGTCTTCGTCTTGGCGTAGTTGAACGCGATGCGCCCGTCGGCGCGGCGGTCCATCTCGACGTCGGGCGGCAGGGAGATATGGGCGGGGGCGGGGCCCTCGGGCTCGATCACCAGCGTCTTGGTGTCGATGCGGCTGATCAGGCGCTTCGTCGTGTCGCGCACCAGCATCTCGCCCTGGTGGATGATGGCGATCTCGTCGCACATCTCCTCCGCCTCCTCGAGGTAGTGCGTGGTCAGGATGATGGTCTTGCCGCGCTCGTTGAGCTTGCGCACGTTCTGCCACAGCATCTGGCGCAGCTCGATGTCCACGCCGGCGGTGGGCTCGTCGAGCACCAGGATCTGGGGGTCGTGCACCAGCGCCTTGCCCAGCAGCAGGCGCCGCCGCATCCCCCCCGACAGCGCCCGGGCATAGGAATCGCCCTTGTCCGACAGCCCGATCAGCTCGAGGATCTCCTCCGTGCGCCGCTGCGACTTCGGCACGCCGTAAAGGCCCGCCTGCACGTCGAGCGACCCCCTGGGCGTGAAGAACGGGTCGAGGTTCAGCTCCTGGGGCATGACGCCGATCGCCGCGCGCGACTGGCGCGGGTTCACGTCCTGGTCGAATCCCCAGATGCCCACCCGGCCGGAGGTCTTCGTCACCAGCCCGGCGAGGATGTTGATCAGGGTCGACTTTCCCGCCCCGTTGGGGCCCAGCAGGCCGAAGATCGAGCCCTGCGGGATGTCCAGATCGACGTTGTTCAGGGCGGTCTTGGCCGTCGCCTCGCCCTTCTGGGGGGCATAGGTCTTGGTCAGGCCCTCGATCTCGATGGCGTTGCCGCCCATGGTCGTCCTCCTGCCCTTGCCGCGGGCGGCGTGGTGCGTATCATTGCGCCCGACCTAGGCCGGCCCGCGCGGCGCGGCAAGCCAGCAAGGATCACCGCCCATGTCCGAGAAGCCCGTCGACAACCAGGGCCCCAAGGCACCGACCGGCATCTACGATGCGCCCGAGACGGTCACCGTGACCACCACCCGCGTCTCCTGCGACGGCGAGATGACCCATCCGCGCGTCTGGCTCCAGATCCCCGAGGAGCGCGGCTGGGTCGAATGCGGCTACTGCGACCGCCGCTTCGTCCTGGAGGACGGCGCGGGCGGCCATTGATCCGCGCCGCGCTCCTGTGGCTCCTGACCGGGGCGGCCGCGTTCGGCCAGACCCCGGACCAGACCCCCGGCCAGGGCCTGATCGAGAATCGCACCGGCCTGCCCCTGACCCTGCCCCTGCAGGTCAAGATGCCCCAGGACCGGGACGCCTACATCGTCCTGTCCGACGCGGAGACGGACGAGACGGCGGTGACCGCCTATGCCGGTGCGGGCCGCTTCTTCCGCCTGCTGGTCCCGCCCGGCACCTACGTGTTCCGCGCCGCCCTGGGCACCGGCTGGCAGGGGCCGGAGGATCTCTTCGGCGAGGCCACCCGCATCTACCGCCACCCCGACCCGCTCACCTTCCGCGTGCGCGGCCTCGCCCGAAAGGAGGGCCACCTGATCGACCTGAGCGGCATCGACGACGCGGACGGGGTCGAGGCCAGCGCCCTCGCGCTCTGCCAGTCGTTCGGCCCCATGGCGCGCGCGCCCGCGCGGCAGGGTACGGTGCGGCCGGGCGACGCCCCCGGCACGCCCCGCTCGGTCGCGCCCGAGATCCCCTTCGGCTACCCGCTGCCGCCCGGCCCCCGCGATCCGGGCCTCGACGGCCGCCCCGATCTGGGGATGGCGTTCGGCAACCGCGTCGACGACGTGCCCCTCTGGCTGCGCCTGGGCGAGGGCGAGGACGACGCCCCCGCCACCGCCCGGCCATCCCCGCCCGCGCCCGCGCCCGCCCGGCCCGACCTGCGCCAGCGCCTCTGCTCGTGAAGGGATGGCGGCCCGCGCGCCGATCTGCGACAAGCGCCGCGACTGTCCGGGAGAGCGACACATGAGCCAAGGCAAAGGCGGCTTCGGCAAGGGCGATCACCTGCACCTGGTGGACGGATCGGCCTTCATCTTCCGCGCCTTCCACGCGCTGCCGCCGCTGACGCGCGCCTCCGACGGGCTGCCCGTCGGGGCCGTGGCGGGCTTTTGCAACATGGTCTGGAAGATGATCCAGTCGAACACGGGCGCCGACGCCCCCACCCATGCCGCGGTGGTGTTCGACAAGGGCTCCCACACCTTCCGCAACGACCTCTACGACCTCTACAAGGCCAACCGCGAGGAGATGCCGGAGCCCCTGCGCCCGCAGATCCCGCTCACCCGCGACGCCACCCGCGCCTTCAACCTCGCCTGCCTGGAGCAGGAGGGGTTCGAGGCCGACGACATCATCGCCACGCTCGCGCGCCGGGCCGTCGAGGCGGGCGGGCGCGTCACCATCGTCTCCGCCGACAAGGACCTGATGCAGCTCGTCGGCCCCGGGGTCGAGATGCTCAAGCCCGGCATCCAGTCCAAGCCCGACGAGCTGATCGACGCCGTGGGCGTCGAGGAACGCTACGGCATCGGCCCCGAGCTGATGATCGACCTCCAGGCCATCGCCGGCGACGCCGTCGACAACGTGCCCGGCGTCAAGGGCGTGGGCGTGCCCACGGCCGCGCTGCTGCTGCGCCACGTGGGCCCGGTCGAGACCCTGTTCGACGAGGGCGCCCGCGAGGCCGCGCTCTCGCGCCTCTCGGAGGAGGTCGAGACCTACCTCGCCGACGCCGGGGAGCGGCTGGGCCGCAAGGTCAAGCTCGGCTCCAAGGCCGATGCGGGCGACCTCGTGCGCCTCGACGACGACAAGGTGGAGGGGGACCTCTCGCCCAAGGACGTGGAGACCCATGCCCGCGCGGGCAACGAGGCCGCCGCGCGGCTGCTGGAGGCGCGCGACCGTCACAAGGTCGTGCGCACCATCGCCCCCAAGGTCGCCGCGGCCGAGGACGACGTGCGCCTGTCGAAGCGCCTCGTCACGCTCGACGCGGACATGCCCCTCGACGTGGATCTCGCCGGCCTCGCGGTGAAGGCGCCCGACCCCGACACCCTCCTGGCCTTCCTGACGGAGATGGAGTTCCGCACCATCATCCGCCGCGT
The DNA here is from genome assembly GCA_947500825.1 of uncultured Paracoccaceae bacterium. Lineage (GTDB taxonomy): Bacteria > Pseudomonadota > Alphaproteobacteria > Rhodobacterales > Rhodobacteraceae > Palleronia. The sequence continues at coordinate 49,985 of CANMTR010000001.1, forward strand.
CACCGAGGACCTCGGCCTGGACCAGCCCGCCCTGTCCGAGACCACCCCCGGCGCGGGGTCCGAGGCCGAGGAGCAGCCGCCCTTCCCCGAGGACTACCTCTGGGTGAAGGACGAGGCGACGCTGGCGGACTGGATCGCGCGCGCCCATGCCCAGGGCTACGTCGCCGTCGACACCGAGACGACCGCCCTGAACGAGATGCAGGCGCTCCTGGTGGGCGTCTCCCTCGCCCTCGGCCCGGGCGAGGCCTGCTACGTTCCGCTGGCGCACAAGGCCCATGCCGAGGCCGACCTCTTCGCCACGGACGACCTGGCCGAGGGCCAGATCCCCATGGACCGCGCGCTGGAGATGCTCAAGCCGCTGCTGGAGGACGGCTCCGTCCTCAAGATCCTGCAGAACGCGAAATACGACATGAAGGTGCTGGCGCGCATCGGCATCGACCTCGCGCCCGTGGACGACACGATGCTCCTCAGCTACGCCCTCCACGGCGGGCTGCACGGCCACGGCATGGACACCCTGTCCGAGCGTTATCTCGGCCACCTGCCCATCCCCATCAAGGAGCTGATCGGGTCGGGCAAGTCCCAGGTCACCTTCGACAAGGTCGCGGTGGAGAAGGCCGTGCGCTACGCCGCCGAGGACGCCGACATCACCCTGCGCCTCTGGCAGGCGTTCAAGCCGCAGCTCCATCGCCGCCGCGTCACCACCGTCTACGAGACGCTGGAGCGCCCCCTCATCCCGGTCCTGGCGCGGATGGAACGCGCGGGCGTGCAGGTGGACCGCGACGTCCTCAGCCGCATGTCCGGCGCCTTCGCCCAGAAGATGGCCGGTCTGGAGGCCGAGATAACCGAGCTCGCGGGGCAGGACTTCAACGTCGGCTCCCCCAAGCAGCTCGGCGAGATCCTGTTCGACAAGCTGGGGCTGCCGGGCGGCAAGAAGGGCAAGACCGGCGCCTACGGCACCGGCGCCGACGTGCTGGAGGACCTCGCCACCGAGCACGAGCTGCCCCGCAGGGTGCTCGACTGGCGCCAGGTCGCCAAGCTCAAGTCCACCTACACCGACGCGCTGCAGGACCACATCGACCCGCAGACGGGGCGGGTCCACACCTCCTATTCCATCGCCGGGGCCAATACGGGGCGCCTCGCCTCCACCGACCCCAACCTGCAGAACATCCCCATCCGGACCGAGGAGGGGCGCCGCATCCGCGAGGCCTTCGTCGCCCCGGAGGGGCGCACCCTCGTGGCCCTCGACTATTCCCAGATCGAGCTTCGCATCCTCGCCCACATAGCGGGCATAGAAGAGCTGAAATCGGCCTTCCGCGACGGCCAGGACATCCACGCCGCCACCGCGTCGGAGATGTTCGGCGTGGCCCTCGAGGACATGACGCCCGAGATCCGCCGACAGGCCAAGGCGATCAACTTCGGCGTGATCTACGGCATTTCCGGCTTCGGCCTGGCGCGCAACCTGCGCATCCCGCGCGACGAGGCCCAGGGCTTCATCGACCGCTACTTCGAGCGATTCCCCGGCATCAAGGACTACATGGCCGACACCACGGCCTTCGCCAAGGAACACAAATACGTCACCACGCTCTTCGGGCGGCGCATCAACACGCCCGAGATCGACGCGCGCGGCCCCGGCGCGGGCTTCGCCCGCCGCGCGGCCATCAACGCGCCGATCCAGGGAACCGCCGCCGACGTGATCCGCCGCGCCATGATCCGCATGGAGCCCGCCATCGCCGACCTTCCCGCCACCATGCTCCTGCAGGTTCACGACGAACTTCTCTTCGAGGTCGACGCCGGGTCGGAGGAGGCGCTGATCGCCCGTGCCCGCGAGGTGATGGAGGCCGCCTCCCTCCCCGCCGTGGACCTCTCCGTGCCGCTTCTGGCCGAGGCCGGGCAGGGGGCGAACTGGGCCCAGGCCCACTGACCGCCGTGGCGGCCCCCTCCGGCCCCTCGCCACCCCGCCGCCGCGCGCCCCCGGCCCGTCGCGGCGCGGGCCGGGCGCATGTCCGGCGCCCGTCCGGCGCCATCGCCCACCGACGCTCGGCGCCCGGCCGGCGGGTGTCCGGCATATGCCCGGCGGGTGTCGGGCGGGGGGCCGGGGCCGCCCGTGCCTTCCTGTTTCCCCGACCGTGCCGGCGACCGGTCCGCCTCTCGCCCCCGCCGGCCGGGGCCCTGGCGACGGGACCCGGGCGATGAGCCGGCCCCGTCCCAGGCCCCGCAGGGCGACCGGCCCGGCCCGCCTCGTGGCCTTCAACAAGCCCATGAACGTCCTCAGCCAGTTCACCGACGACGGCCACTGGCCGGGGCTCGGCCGCCTTCTCGACCTGCCCGGCCTCTACCCCGCCGGCCGCCTCGACCGCGACAGCGAGGGGCTCCTGCTGCTGACGAACGACGGCGCCCTCCAGGCCCGCCTGACCTCGCCCAAGCACGAGATATCAAAGACTTATCTGGCCCAGGTCGAGGGCGAGTCGGACGCGGCCGCGCTCGCCGCCCTCACCCGGGGCGTGACGCTCAAGGACGGGCCCACCCGGCCCGCCGAGGTCGCCCGCATCGACCCGCCGGACCTCTGGCCGCGCGAGCCCCCGGTGCGCGCGCGCAAGACCGTCCCCGACGCCTGGCTGCGCCTCACGATCCGCGAGGGCCGCAACCGCCAGGTCCGCCGCATGACCGCCCATGTGGGCCTTCCCTGCCTGCGCCTTGTGCGCTGGTCCGTGGGTGCGCTCCATTTGGACGACCTAACCCCCGGCCTCTGGCGGGAGGTCGACCCGAACGCGCCATTCGGCTGATCCGGCTACTCCAGATCCTCCTGGATCCACTCGGGAGAGAGGTGGATCGCCGTGGTCTCCAGGCGCTCATCGCCCACCTTGGCGAAGCCGTGCGCCTGCCCGGCCGGGGCGAGCAGGACATCCCCGGCCACGGCCTCCACCGCCTCGTCGCCGACAGTGAACGTGGCGCGGCCGCGACGGAGGATGAAGACCTCGTCGTAGGGGTGCCGGTGCAGGCCGGGGCCGGCGCCGACGTCGTCGAAGGTGGCGACGAGGACGGTGACGTCCGTTCCGAGGTCGCGGCCCAGGAAATGGCCCCACCAGCGATCGGGATCGGCCATCCAGTCGGACCGGGAGAGGTGTCGTGCCATCGGGGGAGCCTCCTTGTCCGCGCGGCAGGGTGGCGTGGCATCGCGCCGCGTCAAGGGAACGGAACCGCCCCCCGGCGGCATTGCCCGGCAAACGCAGAAAGGACTTCCATGCCCACGACACCGACTCCCGACGCCCAGGCGCCCGCGCTGAAGCTGCCGCTCATCATCGGCACCGACTGGGACCTGGGCGACCAGAGCCCCGATACCTTCACCCAGGTCATCGTCTATCGCGGCCTGCATTGCCCCGTGTGCAAGCAGTACCTCTCGACCATGCGCGAACTCTACGACGACTTCCTGTCCAAGGGGGTGGAGACGATCCACGTCTCGATGGACGACAAGGAGCGTGCCCAGCAGGCCCACGACGACTGGGGCCTCGACCCGATCCCCATGGGATACGGCCTGAGCGAGGAGCAGGCGAAGGAATGGGGCCTCTACCTCTCCGACCCGATCCAGGACAGCGAGAAGGGCCGCTTCGCGGAACCGGCGGTGTTCTGGGTGCGCCCCGACGGGCGGCTCTATCTCGCCGCGGTGTCGAACTCGCCCTTCGCCCGGCCCGACCTGAAGGAGCTTCTGGGCAAGGTCGATTTCATCCGCGAGAAGGAATATCCCGCCCGCGGCCGCGCCGCCTGACGGGCGCCGAGGCCGGGCGCGGACAGCCGCGCCCGGCCCCCTTTGCGGTTCCGTGCGCTTCGTGGGAGAAGGCGCCATGCCGCACGACCACGGTCATCACCATCACCACCACGTCGACCCCGAGGCGGGCGACGCGCGCATGGTGGCCGCCGTGGGCGTCAACCTCCTGCTGACGGTGGCCCAGTTCGCGGGGGGGCTCGTCTCCGGCTCGCTGTCCCTGGTGGCCGACGCGATCCACAACCTGTCGGATGCCCTGTCGCTGGTCATCGCCTTCGCCGCGCGCCGGATCGCACGCCGCCCCGCCGACGACACCATGACCTTCGGCTACGGCCGAGCCGAGATCGTGGCGGCCCTGGTCAACCTCACCACCCTGATCGTGATCGGCCTGTTCCTCATCTACGAGGGTGCTGCGCGCCTGTTCGATCCGCCCGAAGTGGAGGGCTGGATCGTGGTGATCCTCGCCGCCGTGGCGCTGGTGGTGGACCTGGCCACCGTGCTGCTGACGGTGAAGATGGCGAAGTCGAGCATGAACATCCGCGCCGCCTTCCTCCACAACGTGGCCGACGCCATGGGCTCGGTCGCCGTGATCGTCGCGGGGACGCTGATCCTGCTCTATGACTGGCGGCTGGTGGACCCGATCGTGACGCTCCTGATCGCCGGCTACATCCTGTGGCACGCCGGCGCGGAACTGCCTCCGGTGATCCGGCTCCTGATGCTGGGCGCGCCGGGGGAGCCGGGCATGGACGAGGTGCGCCGGGTCCTGGCGCAGGTCGCGGGCGTGGAGGGCGTGCACCACGTCCATCTGTGGCAGATCGACGAACGGCGCCGATCGGTCGAGGCGCATCTCGTCGTCTCGGACCTCGCCCGCGCCCCCCGAATCGTGGGCGCGGCCAAGGAGGCGCTGGCCGAGCGGTTCGACATCGGCCACTCGACGCTGGAGGTCGAGCACCGCGACGGCGCCTGCGCGGGCCCCGCCATGCGCGCCTGAGGGGCCTAGTCGCCGGGCAGATCGGCGGCGGGGATGATCGGGAAGAACGTGCCCGAGGAGACGATCCCGAACCAGTCCTGCCCCTCGTGGGGCCGCGTCTCGCCCAGGTCCACCAGACGGTAGAAGCTCTTGCGGTCGATCAGCGCCTCGAGGCCGTCGCGCACGTGGATGTAGGGGGCGGGCTCGCCCGTCGCGTCGCGCTCCACCCGGATCTGGTGCTCCGGCCCGGCGACCGCCCGGTCGCCCACGTTGGTCACGAAGTCGAGCGCCTCGCCCGTGTCGGTGAAGTCCACCGCGACGAAGGGCGCGTCCTCCACTGTGATCCCGACCTTTTCCGCGGGCGTGACCAGGAAATAGGCCTCTCCCTCGCGCTTGAGGATGGTGGAGAAGAGCCGCACCAGCTTGGGCCGCCCGATGGGGGTGCCCTCGTAGAACCACGTTCCGTCGCGGGCGATCCGCATGTCGAGATCGCCACAGAAGGGCGGGTCCCACTTGTGGATCGGCGGCATGCCGCCCCCGGAGGCGGCGCGGGCCGCCTCTTCGAGAGCCGCGGCGTCGGGCTTCACAGCCATTTGTCCCACCTCGTGTTTTGCCGATTGTGCGCATCGGGATAGGTGTCCATCGTCCAGGGAACGATCTAGCCGCCCGAGGAGCCTTGTCATGTCCGACCCCATTCTCGACGAGATCGACGCCCTCGGGGCCAAGCTCTCGGAGGCGCGGGAGAGCATCACGCGCCGGTTCATCGGCCAGACGCGGGTGGTGGACCTGGTGCTGTCGACGCTGCTGTGCGGCGGCCACGGCCTGCTGATCGGCCTTCCGGGCCTGGGCAAGACCCGCCTGGTGGAGACGCTCTCGACGGTGATGGGGCTCGACGGGAAGCGGGTGCAGTTCACCCCCGACCTGATGCCCGCCGACATCCTCGGGAGCGAGGTTCTGGAGACCGGCGCCGACGGGGCGCGGGCCTTCAAGTTCATCGAGGGGCCGATCTTCACCCAGCTCCTGATGGCCGACGAGATCAACCGCGCCAGCCCCCGCACGCAGTCGGCGCTTTTGCAGGCCATGCAGGAGAAGTCGGTCACGATCGCGGGACAATCCCACGCCCTGGCGGCCCCCTTCCACGTCCTGGCGACGCAGAACCCGATCGAGCAGGAGGGCACGTATCCCTTGCCCGAGGCGCAGCTCGACCGGTTCCTCGTCCAGATCGACGTGCCCTATCCCGACCGCGACACCGAGCGCGACATCCTGCTGGCCACCACCGGCGCCACCGAGGAGGCGGCGCGGCCGGTCTTCACCGACCACGAGCTGATCGCGGCGCAACTGCTGCTGCGGCGGATGCCCGTGGGCGATGGGGTGGTCGACGCGATCCTCGACCTGGTGCGCGCCTGCCGCCCCCACGAGGCGGAGGCGCCGGCCGCGATCCGCGAGCACGTGGGCTGGGGCCCCGGCCCCCGCGCGGCGCAGGCGCTGATGCTGACGGTGCGCGCCCGCGCGCTGCTGCAGGGGCGGCTCGTGCCCAACGTGGAGGACGTGGCCGACATGGCCGGGCCGGTCCTCGTCCACCGCATGGCGCTGACCTTCGCGGCGCGGGCGCGGGGCGAGCGGCTGGAGCGGCTGATCGACGAGAGCGTGGAGCGGACCTTGCGGATCAGGTCGGCGGCGTGAGCGATCCCGCCCGCCTCCGGGGCGCGGCGGAGGCGCTCGGCGCGCCGATGCCGGCGCTTCTCGCCGGGGCGCGGCACCTCGCGGCCTCGGTCGTCCTGGGGCGGCACGGGCGCCGGCGGCCGGGGCAGGGGGACGAGTTCTGGCAGTACCGCCCGGCGATCCCCGGGGACGAGGCGCGCGAGATCGACTGGCGTCGCTCGGGGCGCTCCGACGCCCACTTCGTGCGCCAGAAGGAGTGGCAGGCGGCGCAATCGGTGATGCTGTGGGTGGACCCGTCCCGGTCGATGGACTTCGCCTCCACCTCCGCGCTGCCGCGCAAGGGCGACCGGGCGGCCGAGCTGTCGCTGGCGCTGGCGATCCTGTTGATCCGGGGCGGCGAGCGGGTCGGTCTGTCGGGCCGCGACCTGCCGCCGCGCACCGGCGAGGTGCAGCTCATGCGCCTCGCCGAGGCGCTGGGCCATGCGGACGAGGCCGAGTACGGGGCGCCGGCCGCCCGCGAGATGCCGTCGCGGTCGCGGGCCGTCTTCGCATCGGACTTCCTGGGCGACATGGGACCGGTGCGCGACGCGCTGACCGAGGCCGCCGACCGGGGCGTGTCGGGCCTGCTCCTGCAGGTCCTCGACCCGCAGGAGGAGGCGTTCCCCTTCGACGGGCGCACGATCTTCGAGAGCATGGGCGGCACGATCCGCCACGAGACCCTGAAGGCCGGCGACCTGCGCGGCCGCTACCTCGCGCGGCTGGCGGAACGCAAGGCGGAGCTGGCCGAACTGGCGCGGATCACGGGGTGGCAGGTTCATTGCCACCACACGGACCGGGCCGCGTCCACGGCGTTGCTATGGTCCTACACCGCCTTGGAACGGGTGGTCTGAATGCTGGTCCTGGGCCCCATCGGCTTCACCGCGCCCTGGCTCTTGCTGGGCCTCGCGGCGCTGCCGATCCTGTGGCTGGTCCTGCGCGCGGTACCGCCCGCGCCGATCCGGCGTCGCTTTCCCGGCGTGGCGCTGCTCCTGGGCCTGTCGGACGAGGCGCAGCAGAGCGACCGCACGCCGTGGTGGCTGCTGCTTCTGCGCGCGCTGGCGGTAGCGCTGCTGATCCTGGGCTTCGCCGGCCCGGTCCTCGACCCCGAGCCCGGGCAGGGCGGCTCCGAGCCGCTCCTGGTGCTGATGGACGGGACATGGGCCGACGCGCGCGACTGGCCGCGCCGTATCGAGCGCGCCGACCGCGCCCTCTCCGAGGCGGCGCGCGACGGGCGTGCGGCGGCGGTGGTGGTGCTGACCGACCCGCCCGAGGGCGACCTGCCGTTCCGCGCGGCGGGCTCCTGGGTGGCGGAGTTGCCGGGCGTCCGGCCGGCGCCTTGGGCGCCCGAGGGCGCCGGCCGCTGGGCCGCCGGGCTCGAGGGCGGGTTCGACACCGTCTGGCTGTCCGACGGGCTGGCCTACGACTGGCGCGAGGAGGTCCTTTCGGAGCTTGAGGGGCACGGCGAGGTGCGCGTCTTCGAGAGCCCGCGCCCGGTCTACGGGCTGCGCCCCCCTACCTACGAGGACGGGGCCATTGCGCTGGGCGCGGTGCGGGCTCGCGCCGAAGGGCCGGCGGAGGTGACCGTCTCGGCGCACGGCCGCGATCCCAACGGTGTGGAGCGGGAACTGGCCGCCACCGACCTCTCCTTCGTCGAAAGCGCCGCGGAGGCGGAGACGACCCTGTCGCTACCGCCCGAGCTCAGGAACCGCATCACCCGGTTCGAGATCGCGGGCCTTCGCTCGGCCGGGGCGGTGAGCCTGACCGACGATGCGCTGAAGCGCCGCGAGGTGGCTCTGATCGCGGGCACGGAGGATCGCGAGGGGCTGCAGCTTCTGTCGCCGACCCATTACCTCGAACAGGCCCTGGCCCCGGTGGCCGGCCTCGTGGACGGGAGCCTGTCGGAGGTGCTGCTGGCCAACCCCGACGCGATCGTGCTGGCCGACGTGGCGACGATCCCCGACGCCCAGGAGGATGCGGTCGCGGAGTGGGTCGAGGACGGCGGGCTGCTGCTGCGCTTCGCCGGGCCGCGGCTGGCGGCCTCGGACGTGAGCCGCGAGCGGGAGGACGTGCTGATGCCGGTGCGGCTGCGCTCGGGCGGGCGCAGCGTGGGCGGCGCCATGAGCTGGGGCGAGCCCAAGGACCTGCGTGCCTTTGCCGAGGAGACGCCCTTTGCCGGCCTGGAGATCCCCGCCGACGTGGCCGTGAACGCCCAGGTCCTGGCCCAGCCCGATCCGACCCTGGCGGATCGCACGATCGCCTCGCTCGCGGACGGCACGCCGCTGGTGACGCGCAAGCGGATCGGGGCGGGGCAGGTGGTGCTGTTCCACGTCACCGCCAACGCGGACTGGTCGACCCTGCCGCTGTCGGGGCTGTTCGTGTCGATGCTGGAGCGGCTGGCCGTGTCGACGCGCCCGGCCGCGCCGGAAGCGGCCGACCTCGCGGGGACGACGTGGCGCCTGGAGACGGCCGTAACCGCCTTCGGCGAGGTCGAGGCGGCGGGCACCCTGCCGGGCGTGGCCGGCGAGGACCTGGCTGGCGCCGATCCGGCACCGGCGACGCCCCCCGGCCTTTACGTGGGCGAGGAGAGGCGCATCGCTTTGAACGTGATCGGGCCGGAGACGGAGCTGTCGCCGGCGGCTTGGCCCGGCCGGATCGCGGTAGAGGGCCTGGCGGGCGCCGAGGAGCGCCCTGTCGGCGGCCCCCTCCTGTCGGCCGGGCTGGCGCTTCTCGCCCTCGACGTGCTGGCGGCCCTGTGGCTCGGCGGGCGCCTGTCGGGTGCGCGCGGGGCGGCGACGGTGCTGGCCCTGGCGCTCGTCGTGCCGGCGGCCTCGGACCTTCACGCGCAGGAGGGCAGCGCGGCCGCCGTGGCCGCCGCGAGCGAGGTGACCCTGGCCCATGTCCTGACCGGCGACGCGCGGGTGGACCGGATCGCGGAGGCCGGCCTCCAGGGATTGTCGCAGACCCTGTTCCGCCGAACCGCCGTGGAGCCGTCGGCCCCCGCGGGGGTGGACGTGGAAGAGGACGAGCTGGCCTTCTACCCGATGCTCTACTGGCCGGTGACGCCCGGCCAGCCGGTGCCCTCGGACGCGGCCTATGCCAGGCTCAACGCCTATCTCAGGACCGGGGGGATGATCGTGTTCGACACCCGCGACGCCGACGTGGCCGGCGCGGGGGGCGGCACGACGCCCGCCGGGGGCAAGCTGCAGGAGCTGGCCCGGCCGCTCGACGTGCCGCCGCTGGAGCCGATCCCGCCGGACCACGTTCTGACCCGGACCTTCTACCTGTTGCAGGACTTCCCGGGCCGCCACGCGGGCGGCGCGCTCTGGGTGGAGGCATCGCCGCCGGACGCGGCGCCGGTGGAGGGGATGCCCTTCCGCGACCTCAACGACAACGTGACGCCGGTGGTGATCGGCGGCGGCGACTGGGCGGCGGCCTGGGCGGTGGACGCGGCGGGTAACCGCATGGTCCCCGTGGGGCGGGGCTATGGCGGCGAGCGGCAGCGCGAGATCGCCCTGCGCTTCGGCGTCAACCTGGTGATGCACGTGCTGACGGGGAACTACAAATCCGATCAGGTGCACGTCCCCGCCCTGCTCGACCGGCTGGGGAATTGAGGGGCGGGGGCGTCCCGCCCCCGTGCCCCCCGGGGGTATTTCTGGAAAGGGTGAAGGACATTCCTGCGTGACCGAAACCGTGATCTTCGATCCTCTCGTGCCCTGGGCGGTGCTGGCCGGGCTGGGCCTGGTGGCCGCGCTGGTTGTCGGGCTGGCGCTGTGGCGGCGGTTGGCGGGCTGGTGGTTGCGCGGCCTTGCGGCCCTGGCGCTCCTGGCGGCCCTGGCGGGACCTTCCCTCCAGCGGGAGGACCGCGCGCCCCTGTCGGACATCGTGGTGGCGGTCGTGGACGAAAGCGCGAGCCAGCGCATCGACGACCGCCCGGCCCAGTCCCGCGCGGCGCTCGACCGGCTGGAGGCGGAGGTGGCGGGGCTCGAGAACACCGAGCTGCGGGTCGTGCGCATGGGCGACGGGCCGGAAGACGAGGGCTCGCTGCTGATGACGACCCTCGCGGAGGCCATGGCCGAGGAGCCGCGGGCGCGGCTGGCCGGCGCGGTCCTGATCTCGGACGGGCGGCTCCACGACGTGGAGCGCGCGCCCGACCTGCCCGCGCCCCTGCACCTTTTGACGACGGGTCACGACACGGACTGGGACCGTCGGCTGGAGATCACCACCGCGCCGGCCTTCGCCATCCTGGGCGAGCCGGTGGCGCTGCGCCTCAGGGTGGAGAACCAGGGCCGGGTGCCGGCGGAGGAGGAGGGCCGCGTCGAGCTCCTGATCGCCGTGGACGGGGACGAGCCGCAGAGTTTCGACGTGCCGGTGGGCGAGGAACTGGAACTGCCGGTGAACCTGAGCCATCCGGGGATGAACGTGATCCAGTTCCGGGTTCCCGCGGCCGAAGGCGAACTTACCGACCGCAACAACGAGGCCGTGGTCCAGATCAACGGCGTGCGCGACCGGCTGCGCGTTCTCCTGGTGTCGGGCGAGCCGCATCCCGGCGAGCGGACCTGGCGCAACCTGCTGAAATCCGACGCCAGCGTGGACCTGGTGCATTTCACCATCCTGCGCCCACCGGAGAAGCAGGACGGTGTGCCGGTGACCGAGCTGTCACTGATCGCCTTTCCGACGCGCGAGCTGTTCCTGGAGAAGATCGACGAGTTCGACCTGATCATATTCGACCGCTACCAGCGGCGGGGTATCCTGCCCTCGATCTATCTCGACAACGTGCGGCAATACGTGGAGGACGGCGGCGCCGTGCTGGTCGCCGCGGGCCCCGACTTCGCCTCCGCCGCCTCGCTCTACCGTTCGCCGCTGGGAGAGATCCTGCCAGCCGCGCCCACGAGCCGTGTGATCGAGGAGCCGTTCCTGCCGCGCCTGACCGAGACCGGGCGCCGCCACCCGGTGACCCAAGGGCTGGGCGGGGGCGGCGAAGAGCCCGACTGGGGCCGCTGGCTGCGCCAGATCGAGCTGGAGCCGGTGCGCGGGCAGACGGTAATGACCGGGGTGGGCGACGCACCGCTCCTCGTGCTCGACCGGGTCGGGGAGGGGCGCGTGGCGCTCCTCGGGTCGGACCATGCCTGGTTGTGGTCGCGCGGCTACGAGGGGGGCGGGCCGCAGCTCGACCTGCTGCGCCGGCTCGCCCATTGGTCGATGGAGGAGCCCGAGCTCGAGGAGGAGGCGCTGACCGCCACCGCCGAGGGGCAGACCATGACCATCACCCGCCGCACCCTCGACGAGGAGACCGGCCCGGTGGAGATCGAGGGGCCGGACGGCACGGTGACGTCGCAGGAGCTGGAAGAGGTCGCGCCGGGCCGTTTCGAGGCCACCTACGAGGGCCCCGAGATCGGGCTCTACCGCCTCTCGCAGGGGGAGCGGAGCGCGGTCGTGGCCCTGGGCCCCCAGAGCCCGCGCGAGTTCGAGGAGACCGTGGCCAGCGGCGATGCGCTGGAGCCGGTGATCGAGCCCACCAACGGCGGCGTGCGCGCCATCGAGGACGGGCTTCCCGACCTGCGCCAGGTGCGCGAGGGGCGTCCGGCCGCGGGGCGCGGCTGGATCGGGATCACCCCGCGCGGGGCCTATGTCACCGCCGACGTCACGGCCGTGCCGATGCTGCCGGCCTGGCTGTGGCTCGTGCTGTCGGCGGGCCTGGCGATCGGCGCCTGGCTGCGGGAGGGACGCCGTTAGGCCGCGCGTCCGGGAACGGGACGGGCGTCGGCGTGTTCGCGGCGCAATTGGCGCCCGCCGGGCGCGACATTCCAGAGGATACCGATGATCGACCTTCTGGCCTCCCCGCAAGCCTGGGCCGCCTTCGCTGCACTGGTGACGATGGAAATCGTCCTGGGCATCGACAACCTGATCTTCATCTCCATCGTCTCGGGCAAGCTGCCCGAGCGGCAGGCGCTTCTGGCCCGGCGGATTGGCATCGCCCTGGCGTTGATCCTTCGCTTGGCGCTCCTGTCGGTGATCGCCTGGATCGTGGGCCTGACCGCGCCTGTCTTCGACCTCGGGATCGCGGGCGCCTCGGGCGCGCATGGCGAGCCGTCCTTCGAGACGGCGTTCTCCTGGCGTGACCTGATCCTGATCGGCGGCGGCGTGTTCCTGTGCGTGAAGGCGACGCAGGAGATCCACCACAAAGTCGCGGGCCCTGCCCACGACGACACGGGCACCCGCGTCGCGGCCTCGCTCGCCGGGGCCATCGCCCAGATCATCGCTCTCGATGCGGTGTTCTCGGTAGATTCGATCCTGACGGCCATCGGCATGACCGACGAGCTGCCGATCATGGTGGCGGCGGTGGTCGTGGCCGTGGCGGTGATGTTCGCCGCCGCGGGGCCGGTGACGCGCTTCGTCAACGACAACCCGACAGTGGTGATGCTGGCGCTCGCATTCCTGCTGATGATCGGGATGGTCCTGATCGCGGACGGGTTCGGGCGCCACGTGCCCAAGGGCTACATCTACTCCGCGATGGCCTTCGCGGTGGCGGTCGAGGTCCTGAACATGCTGTCGCGCCGCCGTCGCCGGGCCCGGCAGGTCCGGGCCGGGGGCTGAGGCGACGTCGCGGTGGCCGTTGCGGCCGCCGACCCGGGCCACCGAACGCCGATCGAACGATCTGTCATGGCCGCCTTGTCATGGTCGCACGGGCGATCAACCAGGAGCGGCGGCGAGATGACGATCCGGACATCCTTCTTCAACTTTCGGTGGCTTCGGCGGCTCTTTCGCAGGCGGCCTTCGCGCCAGAGCACGCGCTACGCGACGGCTGCGAACGAGATGGCCGGGCGCAACCTCAGGAGCGCGCTGCGCCCGCGGGGCCAGCGCCAAGAGGCGGAGACGATCGCCTCCTGCCTCGAGTCGTGCTTCCCGGTGCCGGACGACGACGATGCCTCCCAACGGTTGCGCGACGCGATGGCGCGCCTGTCGGGAGACGGGAAGCCGCCACGCTCGTGAGCGACGGCTTCCCGGGGGACGGAGATCCGCTCAGGCGAAGATCACGTAGGTCGAGGCGACGACCAGCACGATGGCCGCCCCCATCGGGACCGCGAAGGGCCAGCGCGTGAGCTCCACGTCGCCCGAATCGGCGGCGACGTAGTCGCTGTCGCGCGGGCGCATCCAGCCGATCGCGAGCATGACCGCGACGTTGAACAGGAACAGGATCGCCATGACGTGCAGGTAGTGGGGGTAGTTCTCGGCCCCCACGACGAACGGCTTCAGCACGAACTGGCTGAAGATGTAGAGGCCCACGCCGGAGGCGAGCCCGATCTTGGCCGCGATGGGCGGGACGCGGCGGGTGAAGATGCCCACGAGGATGATCGTCAGGATCGGGATCGAGTAGCAGCCGTTCACTTCCTGGAGGTAGCCGAAGAGGCCCTGGGGCGCGTTGGCGATGAACGGCGCGATGGTCATCGCGGCGATGGCGAGCAGGGCGCCGAAAAATTTGCCCGCCCGGATCGTGGATCGCTCGCCCGCGTCGGGCTTCATGAACTGACGGTAGATGTCGACGCCGAACAGGGTCACCGAGGAGTTCAGGGCCGAGTTGAACGAGGACAGGATCGCGCCGAAGAGGACCGCGGCGAAGAAGCCCCGGAGCGGGAACGGGAGCACCTCGGTCACCAGCATTCCGTAGGCACGGTCCCCCGTCTCGAGCTCGTTTGGAAACATGTGCCAGGCGATGATGCCGGGCAGGACCACGATGATCGGGCCCAGGATCTTGAGGACCCCGGCATAGAGGAGGCCCTTCTGCCCTTCCTTGAGGTTCTTTGCGCCCAGAGCGCGCTGCACGATGGCCTGGTTCGTGCCCCAGTAGAAGAGCTGCACCAGCATCATGCCGGTGAAGATCGTGGCGAAGGGGACGGGGCTGTCGGCGCTGCCCATCACGTCGAACTTGTCGGGATGCTCGCGCCACAGGATCGCCAGCCCCTCGGTGACGCTGCCGCCGCCGATGGCCATCAGCCCGAAGACCGGCACGAGGAGGCCGCCCAGGAACAGGCCCACGGCGTTGATCGTGTCCGAGACGGCCACGGCCTTGAGCCCGCCGAAGATGGCGTAGATCGACCCGATGATCCCGATGGCCCAGACGGTGATCCACAGCGCGGCTGTATCGCCCACGCCGAGCACGCCGGCCACGTCGAACATCTCGCCCAGCGCCAGCGCGCCCGAATAGAGGACGATGGGCAGCAGGATCACGGCATAGCCGGTCAGGAACAGCAGGGACGTGGCCGTCTTGACGCCCGAATCGTAGCGGTCCTCGAGGAAGGAGGGGATCGTGGAGACGCCGCGCTGCAGGTAGCGCGGCAGGAGCACGAGGGCGGTGATGACGATGGCGATGGCCGCCAGCGTCTCCCAGGCCATGACGAGGATGCCCCAGGAATAGGCCTGGCCCGTCAGGCCGACGATCTGTTCCGTGGACAGGTTCGTGAGCAGGAGCGAGCCCGCGATGACCGGCGCGGTCAGGGTCCGCCCGCCGAGGTAGTACCCCTTGCCCGAGCCTGTATCCGTGTCCCGCGTCCAGAGCCATGACAGAAGTGCCACGAGCGCCGTGAAGACGATGAATACGATGATGTTGAATGTGCCCATGGAAGCCTCCCCCTCCGCGTCCAGGGGCACAGACTATCATCTTGGCGCCAAGGGGCTACCGCCAAAGCGAGGGGCCGGCCGGAGCGCGCCTGCGGCCTTGGCCTATCCCGACGGCGTCCGGGTCAGGATGTCGCGCGTGAGCGAGCGGAACTCGCGGGACCACATCGTCCACAGAACGGCCGCCGCGGCGGCCAAAAGCGGCACCGGCCCGGCCAGCCAGGCCAGCGCGGCGAGGGAGACATAGGTGCCGCGCAGCCCGCGGTTGAAGTTCCACGCCGCGCGGATGTTCAGCTCCGCCGCCTGGTCGGCCCGGAAGGGGGCGTCCGGCGCGCCGGGATCGTTGGGCACGGCGGCCATCAGCACGGCGCAGTAGCCGAAGAGCCGGTTCGACCAGACGAACTTGAGGAAGCTGTCGGTCAGCAGGATCGCCACCAGCCCCAGCTTCATCTCGTAGACGACGACCGGCGCGCTCGCGCCCAGCTCGCCCGCGACGCCCGCCAGCCGCTCGGCGTTGCCGATCAGCGCCAGAACGCCGCCGATGGCGATCACGAGGGTGGAGGCGAAGAAGGTCGTCCCCTGCCGCAGGGTCGACAGGATCGCGGCGTCGAAGAGTCGCGGCTGGCGGGTGATCATCTGGCGCATCCATTCCCGCCGCCGGACCATCATCAGCGCCGCGACGGAGGCGCGCGCCGCGCACTCGCGCTCGATGGCCACGCCGATCGCCTTCCATCCCGCCAGCAGAAGCCCGACGGCCACCGCGTCGAGCGGCGAGAAGAGGGCGAGGCGGTCGAGGAAGGTCATCGCTGCGAGGTTAGGCCACGGCGGCCCCGCTTGCCAATGGATCGTGCGAGACATAGCTTCCAACCAGAGGAGGAGGTCACCATGCAGATGCCCGAACCCGATGGGCGGATCCTGTCGCGAAAGGCGGAGGTGGTCCGCCGGCTTGCCGAGGTCCTGTCCGACGACGCCCTGATCCACGCCCCGGAGGAGTTGCGCGCCTACGAATGCGACGCGCTCACCGCCTACGCCTGTCCGCCGCTGGCCGTGGTCCTGCCCGTCTCCACGGAGGAGGTCGCGGCCTGCCTGAAGGTCTGCCACGAGGAGCGGGTGCCGGTCGTGCCGCGCGGCTCCGGCACCTCGCTGGCCGGTGGCGCCCTTCCGACCGCCGATTGCGTGATCCTGGGCGTGTCGCGGATGACCGAGGTGCTGGAGACCGATTATGCCGACCGCATCATCCGGGTGCAGACAGGGCGCACGAACCTGTCGGTCACCGGAGCGGTGGAGGCGGACGGCTTCTTCTACGCGCCCGACCCGTCCTCGCAGCTGGCCTGCGCCATCGCGGGCAACATCGCGATGAACTCGGGCGGGGCGCATTGCCTGAAATACGGGGTGACGACCAACAACCTCCTGGGCGCCACCGTGGTGCTGATGGACGGCACGGTGGTCGAGCTGGGCGGCGCGCACATGGACGCGGGCGGGCTCGACCTCCTGGGCCTCGTCTGCGGTTCGGAGGGGCAGTTGGGCGTCGTGACCGAAGCGACGCTCAGGATCCTGCCGAAGCCCGAGGGCGCGCGGCCTTGCCTGATCGGCTTCGACGCGTCCGAGACGGCCGGGCAATGCGTCAGCGACATCATCAAGGTGGGCATCCTGCCCGTGGCGATCGAGTTCATGGACAGGCCCTGCATCCGCGCCACCGACGACTTCTCGGGCGCAGGATACCCCGATTGCGCGGCGATGCTGATCGTGGAGGTCGAAGGGTCCGACGCCGAGATCGACGAGCAACTGGGCGTGATCACCCAGATCGCCCGCCGGCTCGACCCGGTAGAGGTGCGCGTCTCTCAAAGCGAGGAGGAGAGCGCGCGCATCTGGCTGGGGCGCAAGTCTGCCTTCGGCGCCATGGGCCAGCTCAACGACTACATCTGCCTCGACGGCACCATCCCGGTGGGCGAATTGCCCCACGTCCTGCGCCGGATCGGCGAGATGGCCAAGGGATACGGCCTGGAGGTCGCCAACGTGTTCCACGCGGGCGACGGCAACATGCACCCGCTGATCCTGTTCAACGCCAACGAGGACGGGCAGCTCGAGACGGCGGAGCGGCTCGGCGAGGATATCCTGCGGCTCTGCGTAGAAGTGGGTGGCTGCCTGACCGGAGAGCACGGCGTCGGCGTGGAAAAGCGCGACCTGATGGCGGCGCAGTTCGACGTGCCCGACCTGGAAGCCCAGATGCGCGTGAAGGACGTGTTCGACCCCGGCTGGCTGCTGAACCCGGCCAAGGTCTTCCCGCTGGAGACCAGTGCCGCGCGCCGCGCGGTGGCGGCGGAATAGGGGCGCTGCCCCTCTTGCCCCCCTCTCGGGGGGCAATTCACCCTGGGGTACTTGGGAAAAGGTGAAAGACGCATGGCGGATCTGGTGCCCGCGAGCGAATTGGAGCTAGCCGAGGCGGTCCGGTCTGCGCGGGGGAGCCTGGCGATCCGGGGCGGCGGCACCCGTGCGCCCCAGGCAGAAGGCGACGTGCTGTCGATCGCCGGGCTGACGGGGATCACGCTTTACGAGCCCGGGGCGCTGACCATGACGGCGCGCGCGGGCACCTCCATGTCCGAGATCGGCGAGGCCCTGGCGGCCGAGGGGCAGAGGCTGGCCTTCGAGCCGTGGGACGCGCGCGCGGTCCTGGGCCGGTCGGGAACGCCGACCTTGGGGGGGTGCGTGGCGACGAACGCCTCCGGCCCGCGGCGCGTCTCGGCCGGGGCGTGCCGCGACGCGATCCTCGGACTTCGCTTCGTAGACGGGTCGGGCGAGATCCTGAAGAACGGCGGCCGGGTGATGAAGAACGTCACCGGGCTCGACCTTGTGCGGCTGATGTGCGGCAGCCGCGGCACACTGGGCGCGATCACGGAAGTGAGCCTCAAGCTCTTGCCCGGGGTGGCGGCCACCGCGACGCTGACCGCCGAAGGCCTGTCGGTCGAGCAGGCGGTGCGGGCCATGGCCGCGGCCCTGGGCACCCCCTTCGAGGTGACGGGCGCGGCCCACGAGCCGCAGGCGGGGGCCACGCATCTGCGCCTGGAGGGGAGCGAGGCCTCCGTCTCCTACAGGGCGGAACGCCTGGCCGCGGCGCTTGGCGATCACGGGGCGTGGTCGGTGGCGCAGGGGGAGGGGCCCTGGCCGCGCATTCGCGACGCGGCCGATTTGGCGGGCGAGGCGGATCTGTGGCGCATCTCCGTGCGGCCCTCGCGTGCGCCGGAGGTGGTCCGCGCGCTGCCGGGGCGGTACCTGCTCGACTGGGGCGGAGGGCTGGTCTGGGCCGAGGCGCCCCCGGGCACCGACCTGCGCGCAGACCTGCCCGGCATCGGCCACGCCACCCTCCTCCGCGCGGCGCCCGAGACCCATGCCCGGCTGGGCAGCGTCCAGCCCGAGGCCGAGGCCGTCGCCCGCCTTACGGGGGGCATCCGCGACACCTTCGACCCGTCGGGGCGGTTCCGCGCCCGGCCGGTCGCCGCCTGACACCCGGAGATCCCATGCAGACCAGCTTCACGCCAGAGCAGCTCCAGGACCCCGACATCGCCCGGTCGAACGAGGTGCTGCGCGCCTGCGTCCATTGCGGGTTCTGCACGGCGACCTGCCCCACCTACGCCGTCCTGGGCGAAGAGAACGACAGCCCGCGGGGCCGGATCTATCTCATCAAGGACATGCTGGAGAACGACCGCCCCGCCGACGAGAAGACGGTCAAGCACATCGACCGTTGCCTGTCGTGCCTGGCCTGCATGACCACCTGCCCCTCGGGGGTGCATTACATGCACCTGGTCGATCATGCCCGCGTCCATATCGAGCGCACCTACAAGCGGCCCTGGCAGGACCGGGCCCTGCGCCGGGTGCTGGCGACGATCCTGCCCTATCCGCGCCGTTTCCGGCTGGCGCTGCGGGCGGCGAAGCTCGGCCGGCCGTTCAGGGCGCTCATGCCCGACAGGCGTCTGCGCGCGATGCTCGACATGGCGCCCGACACGGTCGCGGCCCCGAGCGACGTGGACCGGCCCCAGACGCACCGGGCCGAGGGCGAGGCGCGGATGCGCGTGGCGCTGCTGACGGGATGTGCCCAGTCGGCGCTCGACCCCGAGATCAACGCGGCCACCGTGCGGCTGCTGACGCGCCTGGGCTGCGACGTGGTCGTGGCCGAGGGGATGGGCTGCTGCGGCGCACTCGTCCACCACATGGGCAAGGAGAGCGAGAGCCACGCCCAGGCCGGGGCCAACATCCGCGCCTGGCAGCGGGTCAAGCGCGAGGGCGGGCTCGACGCCGTGGTGGTGAACACCTCCGGGTGCGGCACGACGGTCAAGGATTATGGCCACATGATGCGCACCACCGATCTCGCCAACGAGGCGCGCGAGATCAGCGAGCTGACCGTGGACATCTCCGAGCTGCTCGAGCGGCTCCTGCCGGGGGGAGAGGCGCTCCACACCCCCAACGAGGCGGCCGAGGACATCGCGGGCACGGATGCGCGCCACCCCACGCGGGAGGGGACCGGCGCCATCCGCGTCGCCTATCACGCGGCCTGTTCGCTCCAGCACGGGCAGAAGGTGCGCTCGGCCCCCAAGACCCTGCTGACGCGGGCGGGGTTCGAGGTGGTCGAGCCCGCCGACAGCCACCTGTGCTGCGGTTCGGCCGGCACCTACAACCTGATGCAGCCCGAGATCGCCGCCAAGCTGAAGGACCGCAAGATCCGCACCATCGAGGCGAAGTCGCCCCAGGTGGTGGCGGCGGGCAACATAGGGTGCCTGACGCAGATCGCCTCCGGCACCGGCCTGCCCGTCCTGCACACGGTCGAACTGCTGGACTGGGCCACGGGCGGTCCGCGCCCGGCAAAGCTGCCCGCCGACCTGTCGCGCGCGTCGTGAGGCTCCGCCACGATATCGCCCCTTCCCGGCGCTAGGAGGTGCGCGGGCCGGAGGGAAGGTCGATGAGGCATGTTGCGGCCCTTCTGGCGGCGCTCCTGCTGGGGCAGGGGGCGCTGGCGGCGGACAGCGGCCTGCGCGGCCTCGACACCGGCGACGACATCGCGCCGTTCCGCGCGATCGGGCGGCTCGACCTCGACGGGCGGGGCTTCTGCACGGGGACGCTCCTGAGCGACAGGCTGGTCCTGACGGCGGCCCATTGCGTGCTGGGCGCGGATGGCCGCGTCGTCGCGGCCGGGCGGCTGACCTTCCGCGCCGGGCTGCGCGACGGGCGGGCGGAGGCCGAGCGGCGCGGGCGGCGGGTGATGGTGACCGAGGGCTACGATCCCGTCCGCACGGGCTTGGGCAACCTGGCCGCCGACGTTGCCCTGGTGGCGCTCGACCGTCCGGTGGACGCCGCCCTCGCCGCGCCGATCCCGGCTGCGCCCTCGCCGGGGCGGCGGGTCGGCGTCGTCTCCTATGCCCATGACCGGGCCGAGCGCCCCGCGATCCAGGAAGCCTGCGAGGTGCTCGACCGCCGCGAGGGGGCGCTGATCCTGTCGTGCCTCGCCGATTTCGGCACCTCCGGTGCACCGGTCCTGGCAAGCGGCCCAGGCGGGTTCCGGGTCGTGTCGGTGGTCGCGGCGAGTGCCCGGGCCGAGGGTCGGCAGGTCTCCATCGGGGCGGATCTGGCCGCGATCGGCACGCTCCGCGCGCGGATGGCGGCGGAGGACGCGCGCCCCGTCGCCAACGCGGGCGCGGCCCCCCCGATCCTGACACGCGAGGCCGCGCGCCGCGCCGGAGCGGGCAAGTTCCTCCGCCCCTGAAAATCGCATGGCGGGGATCTTGAACGCCTCCCCCGGCCTCCCCAATTATCCGCCGTCGGACGCCGCAACGGGTCCGGCACGCCGCCCGTCCCCCGGCAGGGGAGGGCACAAGCATGGGTAATCGCTTTGCGAAAGGATGATCCGATGAGAACCTACGACCTCGCCCCGCTCTACCGCGCCACCGTTGGCTTCGACCAGATGGCCGACCTGATGGACCGTGTCCTGAGCGACAATTCCGGGGCCCAGACCTACCCGCCCTACAACATCGAGAAGACGGCCGACGACGCCTGGTCGATCGAGATCGCCGTCGCCGGCTTCACCGACGAGGAGCTTTCCGTCGAGCAGCGCGAGAACGCGCTCGTGGTCAGCGCCCGCAAGGCCGACGACGACAAGGGCCGCACCTACCTGCACCGGGGCATCGCCACCCGCGCCTTCGAGCGCCGGTTCCACCTGGCCGACCATGTCCGGGTCGAGGCCGCGCGTCACGTCAACGGCATGCTGATCGTGGAGTTGAAGCGCGAGGTGCCCGAGGCGCTGAAGCCGCGCCGCATCGCCATCGGCGCCCCGTCCGACACGGTCGAGCACGAGACCGCCTGACAGGCTCGACGCAGCCCTGTGCCGGCCCGCCGCGCCCTGCGCGGCGGGCCTTTTCACGTGTCACGACAGGCGGCGCGCCCGCGCGGCCAAGAGCTTCAGGCGCAGCGCGTTGAGCTGGATGAAGCCGGCCGCGTCCTTCTGGTCGTAGGCGCCGGCATCGTCCTCGAACGTGACGTGCGCCTCGGAGTAGAGGCTGTGGTCCGACCAGCGTCCCACCGTGCGCACCGAGCCCTTGTAGAGCTTGACCCGCACCGTGCCGGTCACGTGGGCCTGGGAATGGTCGATGGCGGCCTGCAGCATCTCGCGCTCGGGGCTGAACCAGAACCCGTTGTAGATCAGCTCGGCGTAGCGCGGCATCAGCTCGTCCTTGAGGTGGCCGGCGCCGCGGTCGAGGGTGATCTGCTCGATGCCGCGATGGGCCTCCAGCAGGATCGTGCCGCCCGGCGTCTCGTAGATGCCGCGCGACTTCATGCCCACGAAGCGCCCCTCCACCAGGTCGAGACGGCCGATGCCGTGGGTGCCGCCCATCTCGTTGAGCTTGGTCAGGACCTGGGCGGGCGACATGGCCTCGCCGTCGATCGACACCGCGTCACCCCGCTCGAACCCGACCTCGACGAATTGCGCCTGGTCGGGCGCGTCCTCGGGCGCCACCGTGCGCTGGTAGACGTAGTCGGGCGCGTCCTCGGCCGGGTCCTCCAGCACCTTTCCCTCAGACGAGGTGTGCAGCAGGTTCGCGTCCACCGAGAACGGCGCCTCGCCGCGCTTGTCGGTGGCGATCTGGATCTGGTTCTTCTCGGCGAAGTCGATGAGCTTCGTGCGGCTCGTCAGGTCCCATTCGCGCCAGGGCGCGATCACCTTGATGTCGGGATCGAGCGCGTAGGCGGCCAGCTCGAAGCGGACCTGGTCGTTGCCCTTGCCGGTCGCGCCGTGGGCCACCGCGTCGGCGCCCGTCTCCCGCGCGATCTCCACCAGCCGCTTGGAGATCAGGGGCCGCGCGATGGAGGTACCCAGCAGGTAGAGCCCCTCGTAGACGGCGTTGGCGCGGAACATGGGAAACACGAAGTCGCGCACGAACTCCTCGCGCAGGTCCTCCACGTAGATGGCCGAGGCGCCCATGCCTTCCGCCTTCTTGCGGGCCGGCTCAAGTTCCTCGCCCTGGCCCAGGTCGGCGGTGAAGGTGACCACCTCGCAACCGTATTCGGTCTGAAGCCATTTCAGGATGATGGACGTGTCCAGACCGCCGGAATAGGCGAGGACGACTTTCTTCGGTGCGGACATTGCTGTGTCTCCTCTGCGTCAGGGCGCCGATATAGCCTCCCGGGGCGGGCGGCAAGATTGCGCGGCCCGCCCCGACCGTGGAGGGCGGGGAGAGGCGCACGAAGGAGGACGCGATGAAGGGCTGGCACCTGTTCCGGCATTCCCTGTCGATGATCTCGACCGACGTGGTCGGCGCGTTTCGCGTGACCGGCCTGCCCTATGCGGTGATCGTCGCGATCACGCTCCTGGGGCCGGGGCTCGCGGGCGGGGCGGGCGACCCGTCGCGGGTCGGCGCGGTGGCGCTCCTGGCGCTGCCCGCCTACGTCGCGGCGCTCCTGTGGCTCGCGGTGCAGTGGCACCGCTACGTCCTGACGGGCGAGGTCCAGGCCGGCGCCGTCCCGTTCTGGCACGGCCGTCGCATCCTGTCCTATCTGGGCCGCTCGATCCTGCTGTCGCTGGTCGCGGTGCCGGTCTTCTTCGCCCTCTTCGTGCCCGTCGGCTTCGTCTCCGCGGCGTTTCCCGACCCCGCGGTGGTCGTGGCGGCCAACGCCCTGGCGGCGACGGCCGGAATCGCCATCCTCGGCCGCTTCAGCCCGGTCCTGCCGGCCGCCGCCCTGGGCGAGCCGCTGTCGCTGGGCCAGGCATGGCGCGCGACATCGGGCGCCACGGGCGCGATCCTCGTCATGTCGGTCCTGCTGGGGCTCCTGTCGGCTGTGCCGCTGGTCCTGGCGCTCCTCGGGCTGGGGGTGATCGCGGCGGTGTCCAACCTGGCCTTCCAGTGGCTCCTGACGGTCCTGGGGGTGAGCGTGATGACCACGCTCTACGGCCATTACGTGGAAGGTCGCGAATTGACCTGACCGGCGGCAGGCGTCATGTGAATGCCATGAGCGACTTCGCAGATACCGCACTGGCCGTCACCGCGCGGCTTCGCACGCTGTTCCCGGCCACGCCGCTGCAGCGCAACGCCTATCTCAGCCAGAAGCACGGCGCCGAGATCTGGCTCAAGCGCGAAGACCTGACGCCGGTGCGCTCCTACAAGATCCGGGGCGCCTTCAATGCCATGCGCAAGGCCCGCGACGCCGACCCCGACCAGGAGCTGTTCGTCGCCGCGAGCGCGGGCAACCACGCCCAGGGCGTGGCGTTCAACTGCGCCCATTTCGGCGTGAAGGGCGTGATCTTCATGCCCGTGACCACGCCCCGCCAGAAGATCGAGAAGACCCGGACCTTCGGCGGCACGTCGGTCGAGATCCGCCTGATCGGCGACTATTTCGACGAGACCCTGCGCGTGGCCCAGGAATTCTGCGCCGAGCGGGGCGGGCATTTCCTGGCCCCCTTCGACGACCCCCACGTGATCGAGGGCCAGTCGAGCGTCGCCGTCGAGATCCTCGAGGAGATGGGCGGCCCGCCGGACCTGGTGATCCTGCCGGTGGGCGGCGGCGGTCTGTCCTCGGGCGTCAAGCGCTACTTCGACGAGATGGCCCCCGACGTGCCCCTCGTCCTGGTGGAGCCCACGGGCGGCGCGAGCCTGACCGAGGCGCTGGCCACGGGCTCTCCCACCACGCTCGACCGGGTCGATTCCTTCGTCGACGGCGCCTCGGTGGCCCGGATCGGCCAGCGCACCTTCGACGTGCTCAAGGACGTGCCCCCCGAGGACGTGCTCCTCGCGCCCGAGGACAGGATCTGCACCACCATCCTCGACATGCTCAATGTCGAGGGGATCGTGCTGGAGCCCGCGGGCGCCATGTCGGTGGACGTGCTGCCGCTCCTGGGCGAGCGCATCCGCGGCAAGCGGGTGGTCTGCGTCACCTCCGGGGGAAATTTCGACTTCGAGCGCCTGCCCGAGGTCAAGGAGCGTGCCCAGAGGTTCTCGGGCATCAAGAAATATTTCATCCTGCGGCTGCCCCAGCGTCCCGGCGCCCTGCGCGACTTCCTGGAGATGCTGGGTCCCGACGACGACGTGGCGCGGTTCGAGTATCTCAAGAAGTCGGCGCGCAACTTCGGGTCGGTCCTGATCGGGATCGAGACGGTGGACGCCGCCAGCTTCGAGACGCTGTTCTCGCGCCTCGACGCGGCGGAGTTCGCCTACCGGGACATCACCGACGACCCGATCCTGTCGGAGTTCCTCATCTGAGGGCTCAGGCCGGCGTGCGCGTCAGCGCCGTGCGGGCCCCCTCGAAGGCATGGCGCAGGCCCGTCACGTCGGGTGGCGCGCCGGTGGCCGCGGCGGCCTCGCCCCGCCGGCACATCTCGGTCAGGTCCGACAGGCCCATGTTGTCGGCGCTTCCCTTCACGAAATGCAGATCGGCGGCCAGGTCGGCGCTGCGCCCTTCGGCAAGTCGCTCGATGATCGGCGCGGTTTCCTCGACGAAGATCTCGACGACCTCCCCGAAACCCTCCTCGCCGAATTCGCCCTTCAATTCTTGGACGCGCGTCCAGTCTATCATCTCGGCCTCCACTTCTCGGTGATCCACCCTAGGAGGAGGGTCTTAAGAAGGTGTTGGCCGATGCCGGATCGCGAAGTGCCGTAGCGTCGTTTTTCCGGTTTTACCCCCGTTTAACGTCGATGCCGGTAGGAATGCCGCACTCCACGGGGACGATTTCTTGACCGGTATTTCATCCGTACATTCCACCAGTGTCTGGCCCTCGGCCAACGGTCGTCTGCTCGTCGTCGACGACAGCAGGCTGCAACGGCGGATCCTGCTCTCGGCGCTCTCCAACAGCGGCTACGAGCTCGTCGAGGCCGCCTCGGCAGAAGAGGCGCTGGAGATATGCCGCGCCGCGCCGCCCCGGATCGTGATCAGCGACTGGATGATGCCGGGCATGAGCGGGCTCGACTTCTGCCGCATCCTGCGCACGATGGACGACGACAGCTACATCTATTTCATCATCCTGACCTCCAAGTCCGACAAGGAGGATCTCGCCCTCGCCCTGCGGGAGGGGGCCGACGACTTCCTGTCCAAGCCGCTCTCGGGCGAGGAGCTGCGCGCCCGGATCGCCGCCGGCGAGCGGCTGCTCAAGGTCTCGGGCGAGCTGCGGGAAAAGAACCGCATCATCTCCACCACCCTGGAGAAGGTGCGCGACCTCAACGCCGCGCTCGACCGCGACCTCGTGGAGGCGCGCAAGTTGCAGATGTCGCTGGTCCCGCGCTGTCCGGTCGAGCAGGGGCCGTGGCGGATCAGCTTCGCCCTTCAGCCTTCGGGCCATGTGGGCGGCGACATGATCGGCACATTCGCCACCCAGCCGGGGCGGGTCGGGGTCTACCTGCTGGACGTGTCGGGGCACGGGATCGCCTCGGCGCTGATCACCGCGCGGTTGTCGTCGTGGCTCTCGGGCTCCGACCCTGAGAGCAACATGGCCCTGACGCGCACCGGGGCGGGCGTTCGGATGCATTCCCCCGACGAGGTCTGCCGGCGCCTCAACACGCGCTTCATGGGCGACATCGACACCGACCACTACTTTACCATCGTCCTCGGCGAGATCGACTTCGCCACCGGGCAGTTCACGTTCTGCCAGGCCGGCCACCCCCACCCCCTGTTCCAGGGAGAGGGGGGCGAGGTTTCGTTCCAGGGCGCGGGCGGTCCGCCCATCGGCCTGCTGGAGGACGCGGATTTCGCGGTGGGAGAGGTGCATCTCCCGCCCGGCTCCCGCATCCTGCTCTACTCCGACGGGATCACCGAATGTCCCGACCCGGGCGGCGGCATGCTGGACGAGGAGGGGCTCGCCCGCCTCGTGCGCGCGCGGCGCGCCATGGGCGGGCAGTCGCTCCTGTCCGCGATCAGCTGGGAGTTGTGCACCATGGTGGACGATGGCGAGATGCCCGACGACCTGTCGGCGGTGCTGATCGAGCATTGCGGCTGATCGCGTCCGCCAGGAAAGCCGCGTCGCCGTCGTTGCCCAGGCACGCGACGGCCTGCGCGGCGGGCATCCACACCGCGCGGTGCCCCGGCTCGCTCGGCGGCCCCCTCCGCCGTCCCGGCCGGGCGAGGTAGATCGTGCAGACCTTCTCGGCGTGGATGCGGTATTCGGGCATCCATACGAAGCGGCGGAACGCGCCCATCCGCCGCGGCGCGGCGATGCTCCAGCCCGTTTCCTCCATCACTTCGCGGTGGAGCGCGGGCAGGGGCGATTCGCCCATGTCGATGCCGCCGCCCGGCAGTTGCCAGTCGTGACGGGGCGCGTGCTGCAACGTGAGCAGGACGCGGTCGCCCGACAGGATCACGGCGTAGGCTCCTGGGCGGACGACATGGGCGTGCCTGGGGTCTGGCGCTGGGCCGAAGCGTCGGATCATGGGTGTTCCGTCATGGGGTTCAAGGCGGCGTTGCCGGGCTTATATGGTCGCGGTATGCCAAGTTCCGCCCAGCCGAGGAAGCCCATGACCCTAGGATCGACGATCGCCTGGGACGATACCGTCCTGCCCTTCCAGCTCGACAGGTCCGATATCCGCGGCCGCGTCGCGCGGCTCGACGGGGTGCTCGACGAGGTGCTGGCCCAGCACGACTACCCGCCCCAGATCGAGGCCCTGGTGGCCGAGGTGGTGACGCTGACCGCGCTCATCGGCCAGACGATCAAGCTGCGCTGGAAGCTGTCGCTCCAGGTGCGCGGCGACGGCCCCGTGCGCCTGATCGCCACCGACTACTACGCGCCCGGCTCCGACGGCCGGCCGGCATGGATACGCGCCTATGCCAGTTTCGACGCCGACCGCCTCGACGAGGCGCGCGAGCCCTTCGACCAGATCGGCAAGGGCTACTTCGCCCTGCTGCTGGACCAGGGCGAGGGGATGAAGCCCTATTCGGGCATCACGCCCCTGTCGGGCGGGTCCCTGTCGGCCTGCGCCGAGACGTACTTCGCCCAGTCGGAGCAGTTGCCCACCCGCTTCGCCATGAGCTTCGCCGAGGCGCAGGAGCCCGGGGACGAGGCACGCTGGCGCGCGGGCGGCGTGATGCTCCAGCACATGCCCAAGGCCTCGCCCCTGCGCCCCTCCGAGGGCGGAACGGGCGAGGGCGGCGTGATGGCGGCCGAGGACGTGCTCGACGGCGACGAGGCCGAGAACTGGAACCGTGCCAACACCCTCCTCGACACGGTGGAGGAGACTGAGCTGATCGGCCCCCACGTGCAGCCCACCGACCTTCTGGTGCGGCTGTTCCACGAGGAGGCGCCGCGCGTCTTCGACGCCCAGCCAGTCTCCTTCGGCTGCACCTGCGGCCCCGAGAAGGTGCGACAGTCCCTGTCGATCTACTCGCAGAAGGATATCGCCACCATGACCACCGACGACGGCAAGGTGACGGCCGACTGCCAGTTCTGCGGCGCCCATTACGAGTTCGACCCCGCCACGCTCGGCTTCGAGGCCGAGGAGGCCCGGAACGGCGGTGAGTGACCTGCGCGGCCGGCTGTCCGCCGCGCGCGCGGCGATGGCCGGCCGGACCTCCGACTTCGACCTGAACGGCATGCCCGCGGGCGAGCGGCCCGCGCTGCGCGGCGCGGGCGTCTTGGTCGCGGTGCGCGACACCGGCCGGGTGATCCTGACCAAGCGGTCCTCGGCCCTCAGCCAGCATCCCGGCCAGATCGCCTTTCCGGGCGGCAAGATCGAACCCTTCGACCGCGACGCGGCCCAGGCCGCCCTGCGCGAGGCCTGGGAGGAGACGGCGCTGCCCGGGGGCGCGGTCGAGGTGCTGGGCGAGCTTCCGGGCCATGAGACGGTCACGGGCTTTTCGATGGTCCCCGTCCTCGCCCTCGTGCGCGGCCCGGTGGACCTGCGCCCCGAGGCCGGCGAGGTCGCCGAAATCTTCGAGGTGCCGCTCGACCACCTGGCCGATCCGGACAATTACCGCGTCGAATCCCGCACCTGGCGGGGGATGCAGCGGCGCTACTACACGGTGCCCTGGGGGCCCTACTACATCTGGGGCGCGACCGCGCGGATCCTGCGCGCCCTTGCGGAGGGACTGAGATGACGCTCGACGGACCCTGGCGCCGCGACGCGGGCGCCCAGGCGCTCATGGCCGCGCTGGATGCCGCGGGGCACCGGGCGCTCTTCGTGGGCGGCTGCGTGCGCAACGCGGCCCTCGGCGCGCCGGTGGACGATATCGACATCGCCACCGACGCCGTCCCCGAGACGGTGACGGAGGTGGCGCGCGCGGCGGGGATGAAGGCGGTGCCCACGGGCATCGAGCACGGCACCGTGACGGTGGTCGCCCATGGCCGCCCGCTCGAGGTCACGACCTTCCGCCGCGACGTGGAGACGGACGGCCGCCACGCCGTCGTGGCCTTCTCCCGCGACGTGGCCGAGGACGCCGCGCGGCGCGACTTCACCATGAACGCCCTCTACGCCGAGGCCGACGGCTGCCTCGTCGATCCGCTGGGCGGCTGGCCGGACATCGAGGCGCGGCGCGTGCGCTTCGTGGGCCGCGCGGCCGAGCGCATCGCCGAGGACCGCCTGCGCATCCTGCGCTACTTCCGCTTCCACGCCTGGTACGGCGACGGGGAGGCGGGCATCGACGCCGAGGCCCTCGCCGCCTGCGCCGAAGGCGCGGAGGGGCTGGAGCGGCTCTCGGCCGAGCGGGTGGGGCGCGAGACGCTCAAGCTCCTGGCCGCGCCCGACCCGGCGCCCTCCGTCGGCGCCATGGCGCAGTCGGGCATCCTCGCGCGCCTTCTGCCCGGCGCCGAGCCGGCCACGCTCGCCCCCCTCGTCCACCTCGAGGGGCTCCTGGGCACCGCCCCCGACGCCCTGCGGCGTCTCGCCGCGCTGGGCGGCGAGGAGGTGCCCGGCCGCCTGCGCCTGTCACGCCGGGAGGCGAAGCGGCTCGCGGTGCTAAGGGACGGCGTCGGCGCCGGGGCGGGCGCGGCCGAGCACGCCTGGCGGCTGGGCCGCGACACTGCCCGCGACATCGAGCTTCTGCGCGCCGCGGCCTTCTCCGCCCCCCTTCCCGCCGACCTGGAGGCGCGGCTCGACCGTGGTGCGGCGGCGGTGTTTCCCGTGACCGGCGCCGACATCGCCGGCGGCTACGAGGGCCCCGAGATCGGCCGCCGCCTCGCCGAGCTGGAGCGCGACTGGATCGCCTCGGGCTTCGCCCTGGACCGCGACGACCTCCTCGGCTGACCTCTCGCGATCGCGAGGGGCGGTTTCAATCGCGCGGAGACGGGTTATCTTGGCCGGGACGCCCGAAAGGCCCGCATGTTCCGGTATTTCGAAAACCTGGTGGACCCTTATGCCCCGCATGAGGCGACCGACGCGCCGCCGCGCCGGTTGTGGGCCTTCATGCGCTCCTATTCCGGGCCGTTCCGCACCGTGTTCGTGCTCGCCGGCGTCTCGTCGGTCCTCGTCGCGGCGGTGGAGGTCTGGCTTCTGGGCTACATGGGCCGGATCGTCGACCTGCTGTCGGGCACCGACCGCGAGGCGGTCTGGGCCGCGCATGGCCTGGAGCTGGTGCTCGTCGCGCTCGCCATCCTGGTCCTGCGTCCCGCGATCCAGGCGATCAACGTCCTGATCCTGAACAACGCGATCATGCCGAACTACGGCACCCTGTTCCGCTGGCGGGCCCATTCCCACGTCATGCGCCAGTCGGTCGGCTGGTTCGAGAGCGACTTCGCCGGCCGTATCGCCAACCGCATCATGCAGACGCCCCCCGCCGCCGGCGAGGCGGTGTTCCAGATCTTCGACGCGCTGACCTTCGCGGTGGCCTACGTGGTCGGCGCGCTTATCCTGCTGGGCGACGCGAATCCCTGGCTTGCGGTGCCGCTCCTTGCCTGGGCGGGGCTCTACGGCCTGCTGGTGCGCTGGGTCGTGGCCCGGATCGGCCCCGCCAGCCAGGCCGCCTCCGACGCGCGCAGCTTCGTCACGGGCCGGGTGGTGGACAGCTACACCAACATCCACGCGGTCAAGCTCTTCGCCCACCACGACCGGGAGCTCGAATACGGCCGCGAGGCGATCGAGCGGGCGCGTACCACCTTCCAGGCCGAGATGCGGCTCTACACGATCATGGACGTGGCGCTGGTGGTGCTGAACGGGCTCCTGATGGTGGGCGTGGTGGGCTGGGCCATCGGCCTGTGGTTCGGCGGCGCGGCCAGCGTGGGCGTGGTGGCCACCGCCACGGCGCTGGCCCTGCGCCTCAACGGCATGACCGGCTGGATCATGTGGGCGGTCAGCTCCTTCTTTCGCAACATGGGCGTCGTGGCCGAGGGGATGGAGACCATCGCCCAGCCCATAACGCTGACCGACGCGCCCGGAGCGCCGGACCTGGCGCTGACCCGGGCCGAGGTCGCGTTCGAGGGCGTCTCGCACCATTACGGGCGCGGCCGGGGCGGGCTCGACGCCGTGTCCCTGACGGTGAGGCCCGGCGAGCGGGTCGGCCTCGTGGGCCGGTCGGGTGCGGGCAAGTCCACCCTCGTCAAGCTGCTCCTGCGCTTCTACGACACCGAAGACGGGCGCATCGCCATCGACGGGCAGGACGTGGCCGGCGTCACCCAAGAGAGCCTGCGCCGCGAGATCGGCATGGTCGGGCAGGAGGCCACGCTCATGCACCGTTCCGTGCGCGACAACATCCTCTATGGCCGCCCCGACGCCACCGAGGCCGAGATGCTCGCCGCCGCCCGCCGCGCCGAGGCCCACGACTTCATCCTCGAGCTCGAGGATTCCGCCGGCCGCCGCGGTTACGAGGCCCATGTTGGCGAGCGCGGGGTGAAGCTGTCGGGCGGGCAGCGCCAGCGCATCGCGCTCGCCCGCGTGATCCTCAAGGACGCGCCGATCCTGGTGCTGGACGAGGCCACCTCGGCCCTGGATTCGGAGGTCGAGGGCGCGATCCAGGGCGCCCTCTACGGGGTGATGGCGGGCAAGACCGTCATCGCCATCGCCCACCGCCTGTCGACCATCGCCGCGATGGACCGCATCGTGGTCCTCGACGCGGGACGCGTCGTGGAGGAGGGTCCCCACGACGAGCTGATCGCGCGGGGCGGCATCTATGCCCGTCTCTGGGCGCGGCAATCGGGCGGGTTCCTCGATCTCGACGGCACCGGGCAGGAGGCGGCGGAATGAGGCGCATCGCGGGCCTGATCGACGCCTTCCGCCCCGCCGACGGCCCGCCGCCGCGGTCGCTGGGGCGTTTCTTCCTCTGGGCGCTGCAGGGGTCCTGGCGCTGGATGGCGGTGGCCGGCGCCCTGTCGGCCATCGCCGGGACGGCTGAGGTCGTCACGGCCGTCATCCTGGGCCGGGTCGTCGATTCGGCCGTCGACCACGGGGTCGAGAGCTACTTCGCGCAGCACCTCGCCCTGCTGGTGGGGGTGGGGGCGTTCTTCCTGCTGCTGCGCCCGCTGATGTTCGGCCTGTCCTCGGCCTCGAACTCGATCATGGTCGCGCCCAACGTGAACCCCATGGTCCTGATGCGCCTCCACCGCTGGACCCTGGGCCAGGCGGTCACCTTCTTCGACGACGATTTCGCGGGCCGCATCGCCCAGAAGCAGATGCAGACCTCCCGCGCGATCACCGACGTGGCGACCGAGTTCATCAACGTCGTCTGCTTCGCGCTGGCCTCGCTCATCGGTTCCGCGCTCCTCCTGACCACGATCAACGGGTGGATGGCGCTTGGCCTGTTCGTCTGGGTGGCGGGGTATCTCTGGACGATCCGCTGGTTCATGCCCCGCGTGCGCACCCGCTCCAAGGCGCGGGCCGCCTCCCGCGCCATGGTCTCGGGCCAGGTCGTGGACACCGTGACCAACATCAAGACGGTCAAGCTCTTCGCCCATGACGACCACGAGGATCGCGCCGCGCTCGACGCCATCTCCACCTTCCGCGAGACGACGGTGGATTACGGCATCCTCTCCGCCGGTTTCCGCTTCACCCTGATGACGCTCGCGGGCGTCCTGCCCGTCCTCCTGATCGGCGGCACCCTGTGGCTGTGGTCCCACGGTCTTGCCACGCCCGGCGACATCACCGCGGCCGGGGCGATCTCGATCCGCATCGCCCAGATGACGGGCTGGGTCAGCTTCACGCTGATGGCGATGTATTCCAACGTCGGCGAGGTGGAGGACGGCATGAACACCCTCACGCCGCCCCACCAGCTCACCGATGCGGACGCCGCTCCCGGCCTGCCCGGCGGCGGCGAGGTGCGCTTCGAGGACGTGACCTTCACCTACGGCCGCGACGTGGGCGGCCTGCGCGACGTGGACCTGACCCTGGCGCAGGGCGAGCGGATCGGCGTGGTGGGCGCCTCCGGGGCAGGCAAGTCCACCCTGGTGGCCCTGCTCCTGCGCCTCTACGACGTGGAGGCCGGGCGCATCCGCGTGGCGGGCACCGACATCCGCGACGTCACGCAGGAGAGCCTGCGCCGCAGGATCGGGATGGTCACCCAGGAGACGGCCATGTTCAATCGCTCCGCGCGCGCCAACATCCTCTACGGTCGCCCCGACGCGGACGAGGCCGACATGATCGCCGCCGCCCGCCAGGCCGAGGCGCACGACTTCATCCTCGATCTGGTCGATCACCGCGGCCGGACGGGGTACGACGCGCATCTGGGCGAGCGCGGCGTGAAGCTCTCGGGCGGGCAGCGCCAGCGCATCGCGCTCGCCCGCGCGATCCTCAAGGACGCGCCGATCCTGGTGCTGGACGAGGCCACCTCGGCCCTGGATTCGGAAGTCGAGGCATCGATCCAGTCCGCCCTCGACCGGGTGATGGAGGGCAAGACGGTTCTGGCCATCGCCCACCGCCTCTCCACCATCGCCGCGATGGACCGCATCATCGTGCTGGAGGAAGGCCGCATCGTCGAGCAGGGCACCCACGACGACCTCCTGGAGCGCGACGGGGTCTATGCCCGCTACTGGAAGCGGCAATCGGGCGGCACCCTCTCCTACGGGCAGGCGGCAGAGTAGATGCGCCTGACGATCGACCGCCTCGGGCACCTGGGCGACGGGGTCGCCGACGGCCCCGTCTTCGTCGCCGGCGCCCTGCCGGGAGAGGAGGTGGAGGGGGAGCCCCGCGCCGGCCGGATCGAGGCGCCGGAGATCCTGACCGCTTCGCCCGACCGGGTCGTGCCCGACTGCCCCCATTACGACGCCTGCGGCGGCTGCGCGGTGATGCACGCCTCCGACCCCTTCGTCGGCCGCTGGAAGACGGATGTGGTCCGCCACGCCCTCGCCGCGCGGGGGCTCAAGGCCCCGATCCGCGGTATCGCCACCTCGCCGCCCCGCTCCCGGCACCGCGCGGTCCTGTCGGCGCGGCGCACGAAGGGCGGCGCGGTCGTGGGCTTCCACGGGCGCCGCTCCGAGGCCCTGACCGAGATCGACGGCTGCCGCGTCCTGGTGCCCGAGATCGAGGCCGCGCTCCCCGTCCTCGCGCGCCTGGCCGAGGCCGCCTGTTCGCGCAAGGGCGAGCTGACATTGGCGGTGATCCACGGCCCGGCGGGGCTCGACGTGGCGATCACGGGCGGTCGGTCGGAGCGCAAGGTCGTCGATGCCCTCGCCGCCATCGCCGGGGAGGCGGACCTCGCGCGCGTGACGCTCGAGGGCGAGCCGGTGATCCAGGCCCGCCCGCCCCGGCAGAGCGTCGCGGGCGTCGAGGTGGTGCCGCCCCCCGGCGCGTTCCTGCAGGCCACCCGGCAGGGGGAGCAGGCGCTCATCGCCTGTGTCAGCCGCGCGGTGGGCGAGGCGTCCCGGGTGGCCGACCTCTTCGCGGGCTGCGGCACCTTCGCCCTGCCGATCTCGCGCCGCGCCGACGTCCACGCGGTGGAGGGCGAGGACGAGATGCTCGCGGCCCTCGACGCCGCATGGCGCGGCGGGCAGGGCCACCGCCCCGTGACCACCGCCCGGCGCGACCTCTTCCGCGACCCCCTCGCGGCGGCGGAGCTTGCCCGCTTCGAGGCGGTGGTGATCGACCCGCCCCGCGCCGGGGCCGAAGCGCAGATGCGCGCGATCGCGGCCTCGTCCGTGCCGCGCGTGGCGGCGGTGTCGTGCAACCCCGTCACCTTCGCGCGCGACGCCGCCATCCTGTGCAAGGCAGGGTTCGAGCTCGAGTGGATCCGCGTCGTGGACCAGTTCCGCTGGTCGAGCCACGTTGAGCTCGCCGCTGGCCTGCGCCGCCGCTGATCGCCCGTCTCACGATTTCGTGAAACGACCTCGGCCGGTTTCGCGGCTATGCCCGGAAGGGTAGACGGGAGCAAATCCCGCGAGGCAGTGAGCATATTCCATGACGTTTTTCCGAGCGATCCTCGTCGGAGTCGCGCTGGCCGCGCTGTCGGCCTGCGGCTCCTCCAAGTTCCAGACCTACGACGGCCCCGAGGTCACCCGCGTGGTCGTCGACAAGAGCGGGCGGCAACTCTACCTCCTCAACGGCAGCGCCATTCTCGAAAGCTACGATATCGGGCTGGGCTTTGCCCCCGAGGGGCACAAGGAGATGGAGGGCGACGGCCGCACGCCCGAGGGGCACTACTGGATCGACAAGCGCAACCCCAACAGCCTCTATCACCTCTCGGTGGGCATTTCCTATCCAGACCCCCGCGACCGGCAGGCGGCCGAGGTCAGGGGCCGCCCGCCGGGGGGCGACATCTTCATCCACGGGCGCGGCCCGTCCTACCTCAGGGGATCGCCCCAGGACTGGACGGCGGGCTGCATCGCCGTCACCGACGACGAGATCGAGCGCATCTACGCCATGGTCCGCGACGGCACGCCGATCAGCATCTATCCCTAGCGCTGGGCCGTCGGGGTCACCGCCGGCGCGGCCTGCGCCGCGATCGGGGCGCGGGCGCGCGTACCGGTCACCATGGTCCACCAGATCTTGCCGTTGGGCTCCTGGTACCACGAGAAGCCCAAGTCGCGCGCCTGCTCGTCGGTGATGACCGCGCGGGTATCGGGCGTCTCCATCCAGGCCGCGAGCGTCTCCAGCTCGGTCTCGTAGGTCTCCGAGATGTTCTCGCCCAGCAGGCGCCCCGGATACCCGACCCGGCGCACCCGCTCCAGGGGCGACGATCCGTCCGAGCCGAAATGCCAGGGCCGGTTCTGCACACTCATGTCCCGCGAATGGGTCGCCGCCGCCGCCGTCAGTTCCGAGTCGAGCGCCACCGGCGGCGCGCCGGACGCGTCGCGGATCGCGTTCACCCCGTCGGCGAAGCGCAACTGGATGCCGTCGGCCATGTCGGGGGTGATGCGGTATTCCGACGGCCCGGCCGCATTCGGCCCCTGTGCGGGCGGGGGCCCGTAGGCACAGGCCGACAGCGCGAGGAGGGCGGCAAGGACGAGCGGACGCGGCATGGGGGCGGTCTCCTGCAAGGCGCGGTTCCCTTGCCCTAGCCGGTCGTCCCTCGGCGATCAATCGAGCGCCCCCGCCTGACGCCCGCGTGACTTGCCCGCCCGACCGCCCCGGCGTAACCTTCGCGCAAAAAAGCATGACCCGGAGGCAGTGCCATGACCACTCATTCCGCGACCCGTCTCTCCCGGCGCCTGTTCCTCGCGGCCGGCTCGGTGACGCTGGCCGCGCCCGCGCTCGCGCAGCAGGCCGGCACGACGGAGATGCGCGATCCGCTCTCGACATACACCAGCCGCAACGCATCGAGCTTCCGCACCCGCGACTGGCGCCCGCATTTCGCCACGCTGGGCGACGGCGCGATCCTGTGCGATATCGATTCCCGCGCGCTCCATTACTGGAGCGGCGACGAGAGCGTCTACAAGCTCTACCCCACCTCCGTGCCCCAGACCGACGATCTGACCCGCCGCGGCGAGACGGAGGTGATTCGCAAGGTGGAGGGGCCGAGCTGGGCCCCCACGCCCGAGATGAAGGAGCGCAACCCCGCCTGGCCCGACTTCATCGGCCCCGGCCCGGACAATCCGCTGGGGACCCACGCACTGTATCTGAGCTGGCAGTACTACCGGATCCACGGCACGCAGGACACGCGCAAGATCGGGCGACGCTCCTCCAACGGCTGCATCGGCCTCTACAACGAGCATATCGCGGAGCTTTTCTCCCTCGCCACCGTAGGCACGCAGGTGTTGCTTATTTGACGACACCGGCGGGGGGGAGGTCCTCGCCCCGCGAGCGGGCTTTGCCAGCTATGCGCGAAGTCGCGTATAGCACGGGAAGAGGTACAGTCTTTGGGTGCCTGCTGCCGCCTCATCGATACGAAGGCACCAGGCCAAACTGGAGAGAAACATGAAGAAGATCGCTCTTGCCGCCGCTCTGTCCGTCGCGTCCACCGGCGCCTTCGCCGGCGGCATGGTCGCCGAGCCCGCGCCGGTCATGGAACCCGCCGTGGTCGTCGAGGAATCCTCGGGCTCCTCGGGCGGCTTCGTGATCCCGCTGCTGCTGCTGGCCGTCGTGGCCGCCGTCGCCGCGACCGACTGATCGGATTTCACTCCGGTTTGACGGGCGGCCGGGTCTCCGGCCGCCCGTTTTCGTTGGGGCCCGCTTTCGACCCTCAGAGCCAGCCCGCGAGGTTTTCCACGATCGTCTCCTCCAGCGCCGCGATGTGGGCGTCGTCATCGTTCAGGCACGGGATGTAGGTGAAGCTCTGGCCGCCCGCATGCTCGAAGCTCTCGCGGATCTCCTCGTTGATCTCCTCGAGCGTCTCGATGCAATCGGCCGAGAAGGCCGGCGCGCAGACCGCGATCCGCTTCACGCCGCGCTCCGCGAGGCGCGCGACCTCCTCCACGGTGTAGGGCTTGAGCCATTCCTCCGGCCCGAAGCGGGACTGGAACGTGGTGGTGATCCGGTCGTCCGGCCAGCCCAGCCGCTCCTTCAGCAGGCGCGTCGTCTTCTGGCACTGGCAGTGATACGGATCGCCCTCCATCAGGTACCTCTGCGGCACCCCGTGATAGGAGCAGACCAGCATGTCGGGCGGCGTCTCCGCCGCCCCCCAGGTCCGCTCCACCGACGCGGCAAGCGCGTCGATATAGGACGGGCGGTCGAAATAGGGCGGCACCGTGCGCGAAGCGGGCTGCCACTTCTCCTTCATCAGCGCGCGGAAGAACTGGTCGTTGGCGGTGGCCACCGTCGCGCCCGCGTATTGCGGGTAAAGCGGGAAGAACAGGATCTTCTGGCAGCCCTCCTGCACCATCCGGCGCACCCGCGACACGGTGGACGGGTTGCCGTAGCGCATGCAGTAATCGACCATCACGTCCCCGCCGAAGCGCGCCTCCAGCGCCGCCGACAGCTTCTCCGTCTGGGACTTGGTGATCGTCATCAGCGGGCTCTCCCCCGCCTCCTCGTTCCAGATCGACTTGTAGGCCGCGCCGGACGAGAACGGGCGCTTGGTCAGGATCACCCCCTGGAGAAGCGGCTGCCAGACCACCGGAGAGTAGTCGATCACCCGCTTGTCCGACAGGAATTCGTTGAGGTAGCGCCGCATCGACCAGTAATCGTAGCCGTCGGGCGTGCCCAGGTTGGCCACCAAGACGCCCACCTTCTCCCGCGGGACCTTCGGATGCTCGGCGGGCGCATGGCCGGGACGGGCGGCGTCCCGCGCCGTGAAGAGCGGGGCTTCCTTGTCGGATTTGCCGTCGAGCATGATTGTCGTGATCCTGTCTGCGTCGCCAAGTCGGTGGTCAGATACAGCTTTGCCGGTCCCCGTCAATCGCCGCCTCCGGACGGTCCATCGAGCGAATTGTCGCGCAGGGGCCGTTCGGTCGCGCCCAGCGCGTCGGCCAGGCGGCTGCTGGCCGATCCGGGGCGAAGCGGCTGGGGCTGGTCGTCGGCCGGCGCCCATCCCGACAGGTGCACCAGGTCCAGCGTCGCGCGGATGCGGTCGGGATCGTCGGCGGCCGGATAGGCCTCGGCGTAGATCCGGGCGGCCTGCTCGAAGAGGGCGCGCGGCGGGATGCGCCGGTCGCGCGCGGCCAGCGCGCTGGCCTCGCCCATGGCGCGCAGCTCGTGCATCAGCGCCAGCGCGTCGGCGTAGGTCACGATGCTGCGGTCCACGTCCGCCACCGGCAGCGCGAGCCCCGCGCGCTGCAGGAGCGCGCCCGCGTCGCGGATCTCGGGCAAGGGGGCCACGCGCGGCGACAGGCCGCCCGTCACCGCCGTCTCCGCCTCGGCGAGAGCGGCGCGCAGCTCGGTCAGGGTCCGCCCGCCCGGGAACACCGCCAGCATCAGCCCGTCGGGCACCAGCGCCCGGCGGCACTGCACGATCTGGCCCACCGGATCGTCGGCCCACTGCAGCGCCATGGCGTGGATCACGAGGTCGTGGCGCCCCGGCTCCAGGTCGAGCACTTCCGCGTCGTCCACGATCCGCGCCTCGGGAAAGCGCGCGCGCCAGGGCCCGGGGACGCCGGTAACCACGGCGATCTGGGTAAACGCGCGCTTAACCATTCCCAGCCTATCCTCGATCTGGTCCGCGGCCAGCTCGTGGGGGAACAGGGCGTCGGGCACGGCCCGGGCGCGATGGCGCGCCAGCGCGGCGCGGTCGGTCAATCTCGGCGGTGTCGTCGTCATGGTGAGGGAGGTATTGTCGCCATGGGCGTGTTGCAATCGATGCTCGACGCCATCTACCCGCCGAGCTGCGCCATGTGCGACGCCGAGACAACGACCACCGGCCAGCTCTGCGCCGAATGCTGGCAGGGCACCCGCTTCCTGCGCGGCCATGTCTGCGACCGCTGCGGCGCGCCGCTGTCGGGCGAGGTGGAGCCGGGCGATTCCTGCGATGCCTGCCTGGCCACGCTCCGCCCCTGGAGCCGGGGCCGCGCCGCGCTGGCCTACGAGGGCCGCGCGCGCACCTTCGTCCTGCGCCTCAAGCATGGCGACCGGCTCGACCTCGTGCCCCCGGCGGCGGCCTGGATGGCCCGTGCCGGCGCCGCGATCTGGCCCGAGACGCCGCTCCTGGTGCCGATTCCCGTCCACTGGGCCCGCCGGGTCCGGCGCCGCTACAACCAGGCCGCGCACCTGGCGCGCGGCCTGTCGCGGATCACCGGCGACGACGTGGCGACCCAGGCGCTCGTGCGCACCCGCCACACCGCGCGCCTCGTGCGCCGGGGCCGGGCCGACCGCTTCGCCGACCTGGCCGGTGCCATCGCTCCCCATCCCCGCCACGGCGCGGCGATGGCGGGGCGCAACGTGCTCCTGATCGACGACGTGCTGACCTCCGGCGCCACGCTCGACGCCGCGGCGGTCGCCGCCCGTGCGGCGGGCGCGGCCGACGTGCGCGTCCTCGCACTGGCGCGCACGCTCCGGGATTCCTAGATCAGGTCGGTACTTCCAGGAAAGGACGCCGCCATGGCCCGGGTCGAGATCTATACCACGCCGCTCTGCGGGTTCTGCCACGCCGCCAAGCGCCTGCTCGCCTCCAAGGACGCGAGCTATTCCGAGACCGACGTCTCGCGCGACCTTGCCTTGCGCGACGCGATGACCGAGCGCGCGGGCGGCAGCCACACGGTGCCCCAGATCTTCATCGACGACGCCCATGTGGGCGGCTTCGACGAACTAGCGGCGCTGGAGCGGGCGGGCCGGCTCGACGCGATGCTGGCGTGAGGGTCGCCCTCGTCCAGCTCACCTCCGGCGACGACCCCGAGGCCAACCTCGCCGCCACGCTCGCCCGCGTAGCCGAGGCGGCGGGGCAGGGGGCCGAGCTGATCGCCACGCCGGAGGTCACCAATTGCGTCTCCGCCAGCCGCACCCGGCAGCGGGAGGTCCTGTCGCGGGAGCAGGACGATCCCACCCTCACCGCCCTGCGCGATGCGGCGGCGCGCCACGGCACCTGGCTCCTCGCGGGGTCCCTGGCGCTGAAGACGGACGACGCGGACGGCCGCTTCGCCAACCGCTCGATCCTGATCGACCCGTCGGGCGGCATCGCGGCGCGCTACGACAAGATCCACATGTTCGACGTCGCCGTGTCGGAGGCGGAGACCTACCGCGAATCCGCCGGCTACCGCCCGGGCACCCGCGCGGTCCTGGCCGATCTCGGCCCCGTCCGCATGGGGCTGACCGTGTGCTACGATATCCGCTTTCCCGTCCTCTACCGTCGCCTCGCGCGGGCCGGCGCGGGCATCCTGACGGTGCCGTCCGCATTCTCCCCCGTCACCGGGGCCGCCCATTGGGAGCCGCTCCTGCGCGCCCGCGCCATCGAGACGGGGTGCTTCGTCCTGGCCCCCGCCCAGACGGGGCACCATGCCGCCACCCGCGGCCGCGCGCGGCAGACCCACGGGCATTCCCTCGCGGTAAGCCCGTGGGGAGAGGTGCTGGTGGACATGGGGGACGCGCCGGGCGTGGCGGTCCTCGACCTTGATCTCGCCCAAGTCGCGGCGGCGCGGGAACGCGTGCCCAGCCTCGCCCACGGGCGTCCCTTCGACGGCCCCTAGGCGAGGGGCGCCGTCGCGGCGGCGATGTAGTTCACCGACAGGTCGCGCTCCGACAGCCGCCAGTCCCACCGCGCGGGGTCGAGCACCATGCCGGTCCGGTCCACGCAGGTGAGCCCCGCCGCGCCCATCGCCGTTGCCATCTCGTCGGGCGTGACGAAGCGGTTCCAGTCGTGGGTGCCGCGCGGCAGCCAGCCCAGCACCCATTCGGCCCCCACGATGGCCAGCGCGAAGCTCTTGGCCGTGCGGTTCAGCGTCGACAGGATCACCATGCCCCCCGGCACGGTCAGCGCGCGGGCCGAGGCCACGAAGCTTTCGGGGTCGGAAACGTGCTCGATCACCTCCAGCGCCAGCACCGCGTCGAACCGCTCGCCCG
Organism: uncultured Paracoccaceae bacterium; assembly: GCA_947500825.1. Classification (GTDB taxonomy): domain Bacteria; phylum Pseudomonadota; class Alphaproteobacteria; order Rhodobacterales; family Rhodobacteraceae; genus Palleronia. The sequence continues at coordinate 91,266 of CANMTR010000001.1, forward strand.
CCGCGACCAGGGACTCGGCCGTGGCGGTCCGGTAATCGATCTCCAGCCCCTGCTCGGCGGCATGGGCGCGTGCCACGGGGATGGTGTCGGCGGCCGCGTCGATGCCGGTGACCTCGGCCCCGAGCCGCGCCAGCGGCTCCGAGACCAGCCCGCCGCCGCAACCGATGTCGAGCACCTTGAGCCCCTCGAGCGGCCGGCGGGCCTTGGGGTCGCGGTCGAACTGCGCGGCCAGGTGGCGGGCCACGTATCCCATCCGGCAGGGCGTCATCCGGTGCAGGGGGCGGAACTTGCCGTCGGGGTCCCACCATTCCCGTGCGATGGCCGAGAACTTGTCGATCTCGCCGCGGTCGATGCTGGACCCGGTGCCGGACATGGGTGCGCCCCTTCTTTTCGCCAATTTTCTGACCGCCCCGCACTCCACGGCAGGCCCGGAAAACCTATGTAGCCCACCCATGGATCAGATTGCAGGGCAAAAGAGCGCAGCGTCGTATCTCTATCCGCGGATCGACCCGTTCGATCAGAGGATGCTGTCGGTGGGCGACGGCCATTCGGTGTACGTGGAGCAGTGCGGCAACCCCGACGGCATCCCGGTCGTGGTCTTCCACGGCGGACCGGGCGGGGGCTGTTCGCCCTCGATGCGCCGCTACTTCGACCCGTCGCGCTTCCGCATCGTGCTGTTCGACCAGCGCGGCTGCGGCCGCTCGCGGCCCCATGCCAGCGTGCGCGACAACACCACGTGGCACCTGATCGCCGACACCGAGCTGATCCGCAAAACCCTCGGGATCGAGCGCTGGATCGTCTTCGGCGGCTCCTGGGGTGCCACGCTCGCCCTCCTCTACGCCGAGGCGCATCCCGACAGGGTCCGCCACGCGGTCCTGCGCGGCGTCTTCCTGATGACCCGCTCCGAGCTCGACTGGTTCTACGCCGGCGGCGCGGGCCGGTTTTGGCCCGACATGTGGCGCCGCTTCTCCGGGCTCGTGCCCGAGGAGGAGCGCGGCGACCTGATCGCCGCCTACAACCGGCGCCTCTTCTGCGGCGACATGCCGACGGAGACGCGCTTCGCCCGCGCCTGGGCGGGGTGGGAGAACACCCTGGCCAGCATCGACAACGAGGGCCCCTCGGGCGAAAGCCCGGCCGACTACGCCCGCGCCTTCGCCCGGCTGGAGAATCACTACTTCACCAACCGCGGCTTCCTCGACGCCGACGACCAGATCCTCGACGAGGTCCACCGCATCGCCAAGGTTCCGGGCACCATCGTCCAGGGCCGGTACGACATGATCTGCCCGCCGGTCTCGGCCGACCGGCTGCACCGGGCCTGGCCGGCCTCGCGGCTGATCCTGGTGCCCCGCGCGGGGCATGCCCTGTCCGAGCCCGGCATCAGCGCGGCCCTGGTGCGCGAGATGGACACGATCGCGCGACAGGCCCGGCCCCGCTGAGAGGGGGCCGGGCCGCGCGGGGCTTGCATTTCCCCGCCGCGAGGCGTAATTGCCCCTCAACAGCGGCGCGTCGGGGTCCACACCCGGCGCCCACCGGGATCGTCGAACGGGCCGCTGGCCCGTTTTTTTGTGCCGGAACTCCGGAGGCTCCATGTCCGATCTCATCGCCAAGGCCAGTATCGACCGTCGCCTCGCCGAGGTGATCGAGCCCGTGATCGAGGATCTGGGCTTCGAGCTGATCCGCGTGCGCTACCAGGGCGGCAAGACGCCCACCGTCCAGATCATGGCCGACCGTCCCGACGGCGGGATCGAGGTCGACGAGTGCGGGACCATCTCCACCGCCGTCTCGGCCCATCTCGACGTGGAGGACCCGATCGAGGACGCCTACGACCTTGAGGTCTCCTCGCCCGGCATCGACCGCCCCCTGACCCGGCTCAAGGACTTCGACATCTGGGCGGGCTACGTGGCCAAGCTCGAGACGACCGAGCTGATCGACGGGCGGCGCCGCTTCAAGGGCACCCTGGCCGGGATCGAAGGCTCCGAGGTCCTGATCGAGATCGAGGAGGGCACGATCGGGCTGCAGTTCGACTGGCTGTCCGACGCCAAGCTCGTCCTGACCGACGATCTGATCCGCGACGTGCTCAAGGCCCGCAAGGACAAGGGCGAGATCGGCGACGCGCAGTCCGCCGAGGTCGAGACCGTCATCGACAGCGAAGACGACGCGCGTCTTCCGAACCAGAAGGACTAAAGGCACATGGCCATCACCTCTGCCAACCAGCTCGAGCTTCTGCAGACCGCCGAGGCGGTCGCGCGCGAGAAGATGATCGACCCCGGTCTCGTCGTCGAGGCCATGGAGGAGAGCCTCGCCCGCGCCGCGAAGTCCCGCTACGGCTCCGAGATGGACATCCGCGTGGCCATCGACCGCAAGACCGGCCGCGCCACCTTCACCCGCGTTCGCACCGTCGTCGACGAGGACCTGCTGGAGAACTACCAGTCCGAGGTCACCGCCGCCCAGGCCGCCGAGCTGGTGCGCGGCGAGCGCGCCGCCGTCAGCGTCGTGCCCGCCCGCGTCACCTTCCACGTGGAGGGCGAGGAGCGTCCCCGCACCCGCGACGTGCGCCGCTTCCTGCTCAAGACCGCCGGCCAGGGGTCCGACGCCGTCGCCCAGGACGCCGTTCCCGGCGACGGCGACGAGATCGTCGACGAGGTCCCACCGGTGGAGCTGGGCCGTATCGCCGCGCAGTCGGCCAAGCAGGTGATCCTGCAGAAGGTCCGTGAGGCCGAGCGCGACAAGCAGTTCGAGGAGTTCAAGGACCGCGTCGGCCAGATCATCAACGTCGCCGTCAAGCGCGAGGAATACGGCAACGTCATCGTCGACCTGAACCCCGGCGAGGGCGTCCTGCGCCGCAACGAGAAGATCGGCCGCGAGAGCTACCGCACCGGTGACCGCATCCGCGTCTTCATCAAGGACGTGCGCCGCGAGCCGCGCGGGCCCCAGATCTTCCTGTCGCGCACCGCGCCCGAGTTCATGGCCGAGCTGTTCAAGATGGAGGTGCCCGAGATCTACGAGGGCATCATCGAGATCAAGGCCGTGGCCCGCGACCCCGGCAGCCGGGCCAAGATCGGCGTCATCTCCCACGACAGCTCCATCGACCCGGTCGGCGCCTGCGTGGGCATGAGGGGCAGCCGCGTGCAGGCGGTGGTCAACGAACTCCAGGGCGAGAAGATCGACATCATCCCCTGGAACGAGGACATGCCCACCTTCCTCGTCAACGCGCTGCAGCCCGCCGAGGTCTCCAAGGTCGTCCTCGACGAGGAGGCCGAGCGGATCGAGGTCGTCGTCCCCGAGGAGCAGCTGTCCCTGGCCATCGGCCGGCGCGGCCAGAACGTGCGCCTCGCCTCCCAGCTCACCGGCCTCGACATCGACATCATGACCGAGGAAGAGGAGAGCGCCCGGCGCCAGAAGGAGTTCGAGACCCGCACCCAGCTCTTCGTCGACACGCTCGACCTCGACGAGTTCTTCGCCCAGTTGCTGGTGGCCGAGGGGTTCACCAACCTCGAGGAAGTGGCCTATGTGGAGATCGACGAGCTGACGGTGATCGACGGCGTCGACGAGGACACCGCCGAGGAGCTGCAGGCCCGGGCGCGCGACCACATCGACGCCCAGAACCGCAAGGCGCTCGACGAGGCCCGCGAATTGGGCGTTGAGGACAGCTTGGTTGAATTCGAGGGCCTGACGCCCCAGATGATCGTGGCGCTTGCGCAAGACGGCGTGAAGACGCTCGAGGACTTCGCGACCTGCGCCGATTGGGAGCTTGCCGGCGGCTGGACCACGGTCGACGGCGAGCGCGTCAAGGACGACGGCCTGCTCGAACCCCACGGCGTCGACCTCGAAGAGGCCCAGACCATGGTCATGACCGCCCGCATCCAACTGGGCTGGGTCGATCCCGAAGAACTAGAGCCCGACGCCGACGAGGCCGGGACGGACGAAACCGAGGAGATCCAGGCCTGATTCATGAGCCGTGGCAAGCCCAGTCCCGCGCCCGACGCGCCAGAGCGGCGCTGCCTCGCCACCGGCGAGGTCCAGCCGAAGCGCGGCCTCGTTCGCTTCGTGGTGGGGCCGGGCGACACGGTCTATCCCGATATCGCCGGCAAGCTGCCGGGGCGCGGGATGTACGTGGCCGCTGAGCGCGAGGCGCTCGAGCGGGCCGTGGCCAAGCGGCTCTTCTCGCGGGGCGCCAAGCGCCAGGTGACGGTCCCCGAGGGGCTCGTGGCCGAGGTCGAGGCGGCGCTGGTGCGGCGCGTGATCGACAGGATCGCCCTGGCGCGCAAGGCCGGCGCGGCCATCGCGGGCTACGAGAAGGTCAAGGAATGGCTCGACCGGGACCGCTGCCGCATCCTGCTGCAGGCGTCCGACGGGTCCGAGAGAGGCAAGTCGAAGCTCCACCGCCCCGGCGGGCGGGGATCGTTCTTCGACATCCTGACGGCGGATGAATTGGGTTTGTCCTTCGGTCGGGAACGTGTGATACATGCGGCGCTCGCCGCTGGCAGACTCGCGGAAGATTTTCGGGACGATGCCGTGCGGCTTTCGGGCGTTCGCTTGATGCAAGGCGACGATGGCGCCGGAAAGGTGAAGAAGAGCTGATGAGTGACAATGACGGCAAGAAGACCCTCGGCGTTCGCGGCGGCGGCAGCAACCGCCCCGGCTCGGTGAAGCAGAGCTTCAGCCACGGCCGGACCAAGAACGTCGTGGTCGAGACCAAGCGCAAGCGCGTCGTCGCGCCGAAGCCCGCGGCCGCCAAGCCCGAGGGCACCGGCGGCAAGCCTCGCGTGGGCGATCCCAAGAAGCGCCCCGCCGGCATCTCCGATGCCGAGCTCGAGCGCCGCATGAAGGCCCTCGCGGCCGCCAAGGCGCGCGAGAGCGAGGAGGCCGAGCGCCGCGAGACCGAGGTGCGCCAGCGCGCCGAGGAGCGCGAGCGCCGCCGCCGCGAGATCGAGGAGAAGGAGCGCGAGGAGCGCGAGCGCGAGGAGGCCCTCAAGGCGAAGGCCGACGAGGACGCCCGCCGCCTGCGCGAGGAGCAGGAGGCGAAGGCCCGCGCGGCCGAGCCCCAGCCCACCCCCGCCGATGTCGAGGCCGAGGCGCAGCAGAAGGCCGCCGCCAAGGCGCCCGCGCCCGCCAAGGATCGCGAGGCCCGTGGCAAGGACCGCGCCGCCAAGCCCGCCGCCAAGGGCGGCGGCGACAAGCGCCGGTCCGGCAAGCTCACGGTCAACCAGGCGCTCGCCGGCGGCGAGGGCGGACGCCAGCGCTCCATGGCCTCCATGAAGCGCCAGCAGGAGCGTGCCCGCCGCAAGGCCATGGGCCAGAGTCAGGACCGCGAGAAGGTCACCCGCACGGTGCAGCTCCCCGAGGCGATCGTCGTCTCCGAGCTGGCCAACCGCATGTCCGAGCGCGTCGCCGACGTGGTCAAGTCGCTGATGAACAACGGCGTCATGGCAACCCAGACCCAGACCATCGACGCCGACACCGCCGAACTCATCATCGAGGATTTCGGCCACAAGATTCAGCGCGTATCCGATTCCGACGTGGAGCAAGTCATCGAGCAGACCGACGATCGCACCCAGGACCTCAAGCAGCGCGCGCCGATCATCACGGTGATGGGCCACGTGGATCACGGCAAGACCTCGATCCTCGACGCGATCCGCAAAGCCCGCGTCGTGCATGGCGAGGCCGGGGGCATCACCCAGCACATCGGCGCCTACCAGGTCGAGACCGAGGGCGGCACCACGCTGACCTTCCTCGACACGCCGGGCCACGCCGCGTTCACCTCGATGCGGGCGCGCGGCGCCCAGGTGACCGACATCGTGGTTCTCGTGGTGGCCGCAGACGACGCGGTGATGCCGCAGACGATCGAGGCCATCAATCACGCCAAGGCCGCCAAGGTCCCGATGATCATCGCGATCAATAAGTGCGACCGTCCCGGCGCCGATCCCCAGAAGGTCCGCACCGACCTGCTGCAGCATGAGGTCATCGTCGAGCAGCTCTCGGGCGACGTTCAGGACGTGGAGGTCTCCGCGGTCACGGGGCAGGGGCTCGAACAGCTCCTCGAATCCATCGCGCTCCAGTCCGAGATCCTCGAGCTCAAGGCCAACCCCGACCGCGCCGCCGAGGGCGCCGTGATCGAGGCGCAGCTCGACGTGGGCCGCGGTCCCGTCGCGACCGTCCTCGTCCAGCGCGGCACCCTGCGGACCGGCGACATCTTCGTCGTCGGCGAGCAGTGGGGCAAGGTCCGCGCCATGGAGAACGACCAGGGTCAGCGCGTGAAGGAGGCCGGTCCCTCCGTTCCCGTGGAGGTCCTGGGCCTCAACGGCACGCCCGAGGCCGGCGACGTGCTCAACGTCGTCCAGTCCGAGGCGCAGGCCCGCGAGATCGCCGAGTACCGCCAGAGCGCGGCCAAGGACAAGCGCGCCGCGGCAGGTGCCGCCACCACGCTCGAGCAGATGATGGCCAAGGCCAAGGCCGACGAGAACGTGGCCGAGCTGCCCATCGTGGTGAAGGCCGACGTGCAGGGCTCCGCCGAGGCCATCGTCCAGGCGATGGAGAAGATCGGCAACGACGAGGTCCGCGTCCGCGTCCTCCACTACGGCGTCGGCGCGATCACCGAGACCGATGTCGGGCTGGCCGAGGCGTCGAATGCCCCGATCATGGGCTTCAACGTCCGCGCCAATGCCTCCGCCCGCAACACGGCCAACCAGAAGGGCGTGGAGCTGCGCTACTACAGCGTGATCTACGACCTCGTGGACGACGTGAAGGCCGCGGCCTCCGGCCTGCTGTCGAACGAGATCCGGGAGAAGTTCATCGGCTACGCCGAGATCCGCGAAGTCTTCAAGGTCTCCAACGTGGGCAACGTCGCGGGCTGTCTCGTCACCGAAGGGCGGGCCCGCCGCTCCGCCGGCGTGCGCCTGCTGCGCGACGACGTGGTCGTCCACGAAGGCACCCTGAAGACGCTCAAGCGCTTCAAGGACGAGGTCTCCGAGGTGATCTCCGGCCAGGAATGCGGCATGGCCTTCGAGCGGTACGAAGACATCCGCAAGGGCGATGTCATCGAGATCTTCGAGCGCGAGGAAGTCGAGCGCTCGCTCTGATCCACGGCGGGGGCCGGTCCAACCGGCCCCCGATCCCCCTCCGCCGGCCCCGGCGGAGCGCTCGACTCCGCCGCCGGGAGAGTTATCCTCGCCGGGGACACCCCTCAGCGTCAGGGCTCCGATGGCCGCCGCCGATCCCACCAAGACCAGGACAGGGGGCACCCCCCCCGAAGACGGCCGCAGGGCGTCCGACCCGTTCGGCACGGCCGAGTTCCAGGACAAGCTCGAACGGGCGCGGCAGCGACGCGCCAAGGCGCTCGGCCAGTCGACCCCCGATCCCGCGGAGCCCCCCGAGTCCCCCGCCCCCGACGTGGTCCCCGACCCGGTTCCAGAAGCCGAGCCGCGGCCCGCGCTCGAATCCAACGATCCGGCCCCCCGGCCGCCGCTCCTCGTCCTCGGCGCCGCGGCCAGGCCCGCCCCCGCCGAACCCGAAGCCGAACCCGCCCCCGCCCCGGCGGCCCCGCTCACCGCCCCTCGCCGCTCCGGCGCGCGCAGGGCGCGCGCGCCGCGCCGTGGCCGCCGGGTCCTCGCAGTCTGGATCGTCGCGCTGACGGGCGCGGCGACCGTCGCGAGCCTCGTCGTCGCCCTGCGGTCGGCGCCCCCGACGCCCACACCGGACCCGCTCCCGGTCCGCGATTTCGCCGTCGACTCCACCGCGCCCGAGGGTCCCGTCCCGCCCCAGGGCGTTCCCACCCCCGAGGCGCCCGCGATGCCGAGTGCGGAGGGCGCCCCCGCCGGGCCGGGCCCGGCGCCGGAGACACCCGCCGTGCCGGTCCTCGCGCCACCGCCCGAGCCGCCATCGCCTGCACTGGCGGAGTGGGCCGACACGCCCGTGCGCCTCCTGGGGATCGGGGACGGGTCCGAGGTCGCCTCGGGTCTGCGCGAAGCGGGGCTGGAGAAGGTCACCGCCCGCGCGGTGGATTTCACGCCCGCCACCAGCGTCGTGCGGTTCTTCGACGCGGCCGACAGGCCGCTGGCCACGGCGCTGGCGGAGCGCGTGGGGGCAGAGGTGCAGGATCTGACGAGTTACGATCCGCCGCCCGAGGCGCCCGGGGTCGAGGTCTGGCTGGCCGCGCCCTGACGGGCTCAGTTGGTGGGCGGTGCCAGGCCGCCGGACAGGGACACGACCACCTCGCCGGGGACGAGCACGGGCGCCGAACCCGGTGTCGCCGCCTCGGCGCCGAGGCCGGGCAGGATGCCCGCGATCCGCGCCGCCAGTTCCGCGTCGGTCTCGAAGGCGTAACGCACGGCCGTTTCCTCGACGGGCGCCTCGACGGCCGCGATCCGTGACAGGATGCCGTTGCGGGCCAGCGCGGTGCCCAGGGCCTGCGCCAGGCGCCGGGCATCCGCGTCCTCGGCGCCCACCTCGAACCGCACCGCGCCCTCGGGCAAGGGGGCGTCGATCCCGGTCTCGATCGCCGCCCAGGGCGACGCGGCGTAGGTCGTGCCCTCCGCCCCCAGGCGCAGCACGCGCCACGCGTGGCGCGCCTCCGCCCGGTCCAGCGGCACCGAGGCGGCCGACCCGGGCGTCTCCGTGGGCACGGCGAGTCGTCCGGTGTCCTCCGCCCCCGGCAGTTCCGCGATCTGAACGATGAAGGGCCCGTCGGACCCGTCCGGTGCCGCGGTCCAGACCAGTTCCGCGCGCGCGGTGTCGTCCGGCAGGTCCACGCGGAACCCGCCCTGAACGTCCGGCCGCGCCACGCCGTCGCCGGTGTCGGGCGCGTCGATCCGCGTCAGCGCGTCACCGGCTGCCGGCACCGCGTCGGAGGCCTCGTCCAGCCAATAGCGGGCCAGGCGCCCGTTCTGCGCCACGCCGGATCCTCCCAGGTAGAGAAGACCCAGGTTGTAGGCCGCGCGCGGCACCCCGTTCGCGGCCGCCCGCCCGTACCACACGGCGGCGGCGCGCGCGTCCGGGTCCCGCACGGTGCCCGCGTCGATCATCACCGCGACGTTGAACTGCGCCTCCGCGTGGCCTGCATCCGCCGCGCCGAGATAGTGGCGAAAGGCGCGCACCGGGTCGCGCGGCACTCCCAGCCCGAGGTCGTAGAGGACGCCGAGGTTGAACTCCGCGTCCCGGTCCCCGGCCTCGGCCGCCTCCTGCCACAGCTCCCGCGCGACGAGGTATTCGCCGTTCGCGAAGGCGTCGTCGGCCGTCTGGGCAAGGGCCGGCCCCGCGAGGAGCGCAGCCAGAAGGGCGAGTGCGCGCATGTCCGCCTCAGCGCCAGGTGATCTCGACGACGCGGTTCTCGCTCTCGGACACGCCCGGCCCGGTCTCCACGGGCAGCTCGGTCGTGCCCAGGCCCGTCACCTGCAGGCGGTCCACCGGGATGCCCCGGTCCTCCAGCCCCTCGGCCACCGCGCGGGCCCGCGACAGCGACAGGTCGAGGTTGACCTCGGCCGGCCCCGTCGTGTCCGCGCCGCCCGACAGGATCATGACATAGGGGTTGCCCTCGCGGAAAAGCCGCGCGGCCTGGTCCAGCACTTCGGCCTGCTGCGATCCCAATGCGGCCTGTCCCGTCTCGAAGAAGACGCGCAGCGCCTCCTGCTCCTGGGGTGCCTCGTCGCTCGCCTGCTCCTGGGAGCCCTGGGCCGAACTGTCCTGTGCGGTCTCGTTCTGCCCCTGGGGGTCCTCGGGCTGCTGGCCGCTCTGGGCCTGCGACGGGTTCGTTTCCGTGGCGCTGTCCTGGCCTTGCGTCGGCTGCGCGTCTTCGCCCTGCGCCTGCGTGGTCCCGCCCTGATCCTGGGACGGCTCCCGGGTCAGGTCGTCGACCTCGGGCACCTGGCTGTTCTGCTGGCCCGATGGGGCGCCGCCGTCGCTTGCCTCCTGGGCGAAGGCCGGCGCGGCGGGGGCGAGAAGGGCGATGACGGGAAGTACCTTGACGAGACGCATTCTGTGCTCCTGTGGTCGGACCCTTCTGGGTCGCGGGCGGTGTCGGGCGCGGGCTGTGCCCGCCATGATAGGGTTAACACCATAACGGCGCGACACGCCCGACGGGTCCGTGACTACAACCAGTCGCGCAGGATCGGGATCAGCGGCAGGTCCGCGGCGGGCATGGGAAAGTCGCGCAAGGCGGCGGGCCGGGCCCAGGCCAGGTCCTGCCCCTCTCGCGGGACGGGCGTGCCCTCCCACTTGCGGCAGGCGAAGAGGGGCATGAGGAGGTGGAAGTCGTCGTAGGTGTGGCTGGCGAAGGTCAGCGGCGCCAGGCAGCTCTCCCATGTGCCGATGCCCAGCTCCTCGTCGAGCTCGCGGATCAGCGCCGCCTCGGGCCGCTCGCCCGCCTCGACCTTGCCGCCCGGAAACTCCCACAGCCCGGCCATGGCCTTCCCCTCGGGCCGCTTCGCCAGCAGCACCCGCCCGTCGCGGTCGATCAGCGCCACGGCCGAGACCAGGACCAGCTTCAAGAGCGGTAGTCCGCGTTAATTTGGATATAGCCGTGGGTCAGGTCGCAGGTCCACATGGTCGCCGTGCCGTTCCCCAGCCCCAAGTCCACCCCGATCGTCAGCTCGGAGCCTTCCATGTAGGCCGCCCCGTCCTCCTCGCGGTAGCCGGGCGCGACCCAGCCGTTCTCGGCCACGAGGATGTCGCCGAACCGGATCGTCAGCCGGTCGCGGTCCGCCGCCGCGCCCGACTTGCCCACCGCCATGACCACGCGGCCCCAGTTCGGGTCCTGTCCCGCGATGGCGGTCTTCACCAGCGGCGAGTTGGCGATGGCGCCGGCGACCAGGCGCGCGTCGGCCTCGGTCTCGGCGCCGGTCACGGCCACCTCGACGAACTTGGTGGCCCCCTCGCCGTCGCGCACCACCTGGTGGGCGAGGTCCAGCATCACCTCGTGGAGCGCGGCCTCGAACGGACCCCCGCGCCGGTCCACCCGCGCCGAGCGCGCGGTGGCGGCGAGCATCAGCGTGTCCGAGGTGGAGGTGTCTCCGTCCACCGTGATGCGGTTGAACGTCACCTCCGTCAGCTCCGACAGCATCTCCTGCAGCAGCGGCCGGTCTACCTCCGCGTCGGTGAAGATGTAGACGAGCATCGTTCCCATGTCGGGCGCGACCATGCCCGACCCCTTGGCGATGCCCGCGATCCGCACCTCGCGGCCGTCCATGTCGATCACCCGCGCCGATCCCTTGGGGAAGGTGTCGGTGGTCATGATCGCGCGCGCCGCGCGCTCCAGCCCGCCGGGGGCAAGGTCCGCCGCCAGGTCCGCCACCACCGCGGTGATCCGCCCGTCCGGCAGGGGCTCCCCGATCACGCCCGTGGAGGCGGTGAAGACGCGGGCCTCCCCCGCGCCCGTGGCCTTCGCCACCCCGGCGCAGATCCGCGCCACCGCCTCCTCGCCGCCCCTGCCGGTGAAGGCGTTGGAATTGCCCGAGTTGACCAGGATCGCCGTTGGCCCGTCGCCCTCCCCGGCGATCTTGGCCTCGCAGTCGCGCACCGGCGCCGAACGGGTGGAGGAGCGGGTGAACACGCCCGCCACCCGTGCGCCGGGCTCCAGCAGCGCCAGCATCACGTCGGTGCGCCCCGGGTAGCGCACGCCGGCCGCGCCGGCGGCCACGCTGAGGCCCGCGATGTCGGGAAGGTCGGGAAAGGCGGCGGGGGCGAGGGGGGAAAGGGGCGCCATGTCAGTCCAGGATCGTCTCGTCGGCCAGGGCCGCGGGGTCGATCTCCGTCTCCGGGCGCTCGACCTCGGTCCCCTCCATGATCTCCTCCACCGCCGCCGTCACGGCCGCCTCCTGCAGGCTGCGCTCCACCTCGGCGCGCACGTCCTCGAGCGCGGGCGCCTCGTTCTCGCGCCGGTCGTTGAGCCGGATCACGTGCCAGCCGAACTGCGTCTCGACCGGCCCGGCGATGTCGCCGGGGGCCATGTCCTGCACCGCCTGGTCGAAGGCGGGCACCATCTCGCCGGGGCCGAACCAGCCCAGGGCGCCGCCCTGGGGCCCCGAGGGCCCGGTCGATTCCGCCCGCGCCAGCTCGGCGAAGTCCGCGCCCTCGTCGAGACGGGCGATCAGGTCCTGCGCCTCGGCCTCGCTCTCCACCAGGATGTGGGAGGCGTCGTATTGCGGCTGTCCCTCCGTGGCGCCGTAGAGGCGCTCGTATTCGGCGGCGACCGCGTCCTCGGTCAGCGCCGACTCGATCCGCCCCGCCAGGAGCTGGCTCGACAGAAGCGCGCGCCGCTGGTTCTCCATCGCCAGGTCGACATAGGGCGCGGGCGCGCCGGCCGCGTCGGCCACCGCCTGCTGCTGGATGAGCTGCTCCAGGATCGACCCGTAGAGGACCTCCGGTTCGAGCTGGTCGTACTGCTCGGGCAGGTCCTGGCGCATCGCGGCCATGTGGCCCAGCGTGATGTCGGTGCCGTTGACGGTGGCGACCACGGTGCCGGGGTCCTGGGCGGCGGCGGGCAGGGCGCCCGCGGCCACAATGGCCAGTCCGGCGGCGAACTTGTTCATGACGGCGATCCTTTCCCCCGGCGGCACGCGGCCGACGTTGACACTCTATCGGGCGCCCCTTACATCGCTGACAGCCTCAAAAGGGGCCCTGTCTTGCCGCCTTCCTATTCGGCACCGACCGGCCGGGCAAGCGATCCCCTCGATAGATTGAATTGTCAGGAGAGACTATGCTGGGTCTGGGTACCGTCGCGCGCAAGGTTTTCGGCACGCCGAACGACCGCAAGGTCAAGTCCACCAGGGCCCTCGTCCAGAAGATCAACGAGCTCGAGGCCGAGATCGAGCAATCCTCCGACGAGGACCTGCGCACCCGCACCATCGACCTCAAGGCCCGCGTCTCCAGGGGCGAAAGCCTCGACGATATCCTGCCCGAGGCCTTCGCCAACTGCCGCGAGGCGGCGCGGCGCACCCTGGGCCTGCGCGCCTTCGACGTGCAGCTCATGGGCGGCATCTTCATGCACCAGGGCAACATCGCCGAGATGAAGACCGGCGAGGGCAAGACGCTGGTGGCGACCTTCCCCGCCTATCTCAACGCGCTTTCGGGCGGCTCGGTGCATATCGTCACCGTCAACGACTATCTCGCCCGGCGCGACGCGGACTGGATGAGCAAGGTCTACGGCGCCCTCGGGCTGACCACCGGCGTGGTCTATCCGCAGCAGCCCGAGGCCGAGAAGCGCGCCGCCTATGCCGCCGACATCACCTACGCCACCAACAACGAACTGGGCTTCGACTACCTGCGCGACAACATGAAGTCCGAGCTGGGCCAGATGATGCAGCGCGGCCACGACTTCGCCATCGTCGACGAGGTCGATTCGATCCTGATCGACGAGGCGCGCACGCCCCTCATCATCTCCGGCCCCTCCCAGGACCGCAGCGACCTCTACAAGGCCGTGAACGCGGTGATCCCGTCCCTCACCGAGGAGCACTACACCCTCGACGAGAAGACCCGGAACGTCACCTATACCGACGAGGGCAACGAGTTCCTCGAGGCGACGCTCCAGGAGGCGGGCATCCTGCCCCAGGAGCAGTCCCTCTACGACCCCGAGTCGACCACCATCGTCCACCACGTGAACCAGGGCCTGCGCGCCCACAAGCTGTTCACCCGCGACAAGGACTATATCGTCCGCAACTCTGAGGTCGTCCTGATCGACGAGTTCACGGGCCGCATGATGGCCGGCCGGCGCCTCTCCGACGGCCTCCACCAGGCCATCGAGGCCAAGGAGGGCACCGACATCCAGCCCGAGAACGTGACCCTCGCCAGCGTCACGTTCCAGAACTACTTCCGCCTCTACGGGAAGCTCTCGGGCATGACCGGCACCGCCCTGACCGAGGCCGAGGAGTTCATGACGATCTACGGCCTGGGCGTGGTCGAGGTCCCCACCAACCGCCCCATCGCGCGCGCCGACGAGCACGACGCCGTCTACCGCACCGCGAAGGAGAAATACGCCGCCATCGTCGAGGAGATCCGCGCCTCCCACGACAAGGGCCAGCCCGTCCTCGTGGGCACGACTTCCATCGAGAAGTCCGAGTTCCTCTCCGAGCTGCTGAAGTCGGAAGGCGTGCCCCACAACGTGCTCAACGCGCGCCAGCACGAGCAGGAGGCGCAGATCGTGGCCGACGCGGGCCGGCCCGGCATGGTCACCATCGCCACCAACATGGCCGGCCGCGGCACCGACATCCAGCTCGGCGGCAATGTCGAGATGAAGGTCCACGAGGCCCTCGCCGCCGACCCCGACGCCGAGCCCGAGCAGCTCCGCGCCAAGGTCGACGCCGAGACCGCCGAGGCCAAGGAGAAGGTGAAGCAGGCCGGCGGCCTCTTCGTCCTCGCCACCGAGCGCCACGAGAGCCGGCGCATCGACAACCAGCTCCGCGGCCGTTCGGGGCGCCAGGGCGATCCGGGCCGCTCCGCGTTCTTCCTCTCGCTCGAGGACGACCTGATGCGGATCTTCGGCTCCGAGCGGCTCGACAACGTGCTGGGCAAGCTCGGCATGAAGGAAGGCGAGGCCATCATCCACCCATGGGTGAACAAGAGCCTCGAACGCGCCCAGGCCAAGGTCGAGGGGCGCAACTTCGACATCCGCAAGCAGCTCCTGAAGTTCGACGACGTGATGAACGACCAGCGCAAGGTGATCTTCGCCCAGCGCCGGGAGATCATGGAATCGGGCGACCTGGCCGAGATCGCCCAGGACATGCGCCACCAGGTCATCGACGACATCGTCGACGAGCACGTCCCCGCCAAGACCTACGCCGACCAGTGGGACGGCGACGGGCTCAAGGCCGCGGCGAACGAGACGCTGGCGATCGACCCGCCCGTCCACGACTGGATCGAGGAGGACGGCGTCGACGACCAGGTGATCCGCGAGCGCCTCTACGAGCAGTCCGACGCCTTCATGGCCGCCAAGGCCGCGCAGTTCGGCCCCGAGAACATGCGCCAGATCGAAAAGCAGGTCCTGCTGCAGAGCATCGACGCCAAGTGGCGCGAGCACCTGCTCACGCTCGAGCACCTGCGCTCCGTGGTGGGCTTTCGCGGCTACGCCCAGCGCGATCCCCTGAACGAGTACAAGACCGAGTCCTTCCAGCTCTTCGAGAGCATGCTCGACAGCTTGCGCGCCGAGGTCACCCAGAAGCTGTCGCAGATCCGCCCCCTGTCGGAGGAGGAGCAGCGCTCGATGATCGAGCGGATGCAGGCGCAGCGCGCCGAGGTCCAGGCCAAGGCCGAGGCCGCCCCCCGCCCCGGCGAGGCGGAGGCCGAGGCCGCCGCCCCCGGCTTTGTGGAGGCCGACCCCGCGACCTGGGGCAATCCGGGCCGCAACGACCTCTGCCCGTGCGGATCGGGCCGGAAGTTCAAGCATTGCCACGGCCAGCTCGCCTGACCGGAGCGCGCCTCGCCCTTCTCCTGTGGCTGGCGGCGGGGGCCGCCGCCGCGCAGGAGGTCACGCTCGCCGACGACGGCCGCCCGGTCGCCGAGGGCGAGCTTCTGGGCTACGACGGGCGCTACTACCGCCTCCTGGGCGAATACGGCGAGATCACCCTCGACGGCCGCGCGCTCGACTGCGCCGGTGCCGCCTGCCCGGGCCCCGACTGGGTCGAGACGGTGCGCGTCTCCGGCGAGGCGGCGATCCTCGACCGCGTTCTGCCGCCCCTCCTCGACGCCTTCGCCCTGGGCCGCGGGCTGACCCTTTCGCTCACCGAGGCCGAGGACGGGCGCCGCCTCTACACCTTCACCGACGAGGACGAGACGGTGGGTGTCGTGCGCCTCCATCCCACCACCTCCGCCGAGGGGATCGCCGACATCGTCGCCGACGCGGCCGACCTCGCCGTGTCGATCCGCCCCGTCCTGCCGCGCGAGGTCCGCATCGCGCGGGCCGCGGGCCGGGGCGACATCTCCGCCGCGGGGCGCAGCGCGATCCTGGGTCTCGACGCCCTGGTCCCGGTCGTGTCGGTCCGCAACCCCGTCGCCGCCATCGGCGTGACCGAGCTGCAGGGCGTGCTCGCGGGCCGGATCGACAGTTGGGCCGACCTGGGCGGCCCCGACGCCCCCATCGCCCTGCACCTGCCCGAGCCGCGCGGCGGCGCGGGCGAGGCGGTGGCGGCGCTCCTCTCTCCGGTCCCCGAGGGCGTCGCGGCGCAGACCCACGACGCGCCCGCGGCCCTCGCGGCGGCCGTGGCCGACGATCCGCTCGCCCTCGGAGTCACCTTGCGCTCGGGGATGGGCCAGGCCCAGCCCCTGGCGCTCACCGGCCCCTGCGGGACCGAGGCCAGCGTGGCCCCCTTGTCGGTCAAGACCGAGGACTATCCCCTGACGCTGCCCGCCTTCCTGGTCGCGCCCGCCCGCCGCGTCGCGCCCTTCGCCCGCGAGCTGGTCGACTACATGACCTCGCCGGTGGCCCAGCCGGTGATCCGCCGCGCCGGGCTGATCGACCAGTTCCCCGAGGCGATCCCCTTTGCCGACCAGGGCGCGCGGCTGGGCCTGGCGATCCTCGCGGCCGAGGACCAGGCCGGCCTCGAGGGCCTGCGCCGCATGGTGGCGGACCTGTCGCGCCGCTCCCGCCTGTCCCTGTCGTTCCGGTTCGAGAACGCCTCCACCACCCTCGACGCGCAATCGGCCTCCAACGTGGCGCTCCTGGCGGATGCGCTGGAGCGCGGCCTCTTCGACGGGCGCGACCTGCTGTTCGCGGGCTTCTCGGACGGGCAGGGGGCGCCGGGCGCCAACCGCCGCCTGTCGCGCGCCCGGGCCGAGGTCGTGCGCGACGCGGTCCTCGCGCGCACCGGCGATCCGGGGGCCGAGATGTCGGTGGCCGCCTACGGCGAATCGCTGCCCATGGCCTGCGACGACACCCCCTGGGGCCGCGGCATCAACCGCCGGGTCGAGGTCTGGCTCGATTAGAGATAGCCGTGGGCGCGAAAGCTGAGCGTGTCCTGCCGTCCCACGATCACGTGGTCGTGGAGCGTGATCTCCAGCACCGCGCAGGCCGCCGCGATCCGCCCCGTCATCTCGATGTCCGCCTCCGACGGCGTCGGGTCGCCCGAGGGATGGTTGTGGACCAGGATCACCGCCTTGGCGTTCAGCTCCAGCGCCCGGCGCACCACCTCTCGCGGATAGACGGGCACGTGGTCCACCGTGCCGCGCGCCTGTTCCTCGTCGGCGATCAGCGTGTTGCGCGTGTCGAGGAACAGAAGGCGGAAGCGCTCCGTCTCGGCCCGCGACAGGGTCGCGCGGAGATAGTCGAGCAGCGCGTCCCAGCCCGACACCACGGGGCGGCGCATGATCCGCGCCCGGAGCGCGCGCCGCGCCACCGCCTCCGTCACCTTCAGCTCCAGCGCCACCGACGGGCCCGCGCCCGCCACCGCCTCCAGGTCGCGCGTCGCGGCCGCCAGTACGCCGCCCAGGTCGCCGAAGCGGTCCACCAGCGCGCGGGCCAGGGGCTTCACGTCCCGGCGCGGCACCATGCGGAACAGCAGCAGCTCCAGCAATTCGTAGTCGGGCATCGGCTCCGCCCCGTGCTCCGCGAACCGCGCGCGCAGCCGCGCCCGGTGGTCGGCCAGGTAGGATGGCGCACCGCGCGGAGCGGGCGCCTCGTCGCCGCAACGCGGCGCCATCTCCCCGTCGCCGCAAGGCGGCGCCATCTCCCCGTCGCCGCAAGGCGGCGCCATCGCTCCTTCGCCGCAAGGCGGCGTGCCGGATCTGCCCCCGCCGAACGGCGGAGCCTCGTCGTCGAGAAAGGAGGGTTGGTCGGGGGAGGGGCGGGCCATGGCGCAGGATCGCCCGCACGCGCTGAAAGCGGCGTTAACGCGGGCCCGGAGCGCAGGGCACCCCGGGCCCGCCGTTCCGGGTCAGCCCTTCATGCTGTCCCAGAAGGTCTTGACCGTGCGGAAGAACCCGGTGCTCTCCGGGTTGTTCTCCTCCGACAGGTTTTCGAACTCGCGCAGCAGGTCGCGCTGGCGGCTCGTCAGGTTCACGGGCGTCTCGACGGCAAGCTCGATATACATGTCGCCCATGCCGCCGCCGCGCAGGGCCGGCATGCCCTTGCCGCGCAGGCGCATCTGCTTGCCCGACTGGCTGCCCGGGGGGATCTTCACCCGGCTGCGGCCGCCGTCGATCGTGGGCACCTCAATGTCGCCGCCAAGGGCCGCATCGGTCATCGACACCGGCACGCGGCAGAACAGGCTCTCCGCTTCGCGGGTGAAGATCTGGTGCGCCTCCACCTCGATGAAGATATAGAGGTCGCCCGACGGGCCGCCGCGCAGGCCGGCCTCGCCCTCTCCGCCCAGGCGGATTCGGGTGCCGGTCTCGACCCCCTTGGGGATGTTCACCGACAGGCCGCGCTCGCGCTCCACGCGCCCCGCGCCGCCGCAGCCATGGCAGGGGTTCTTCACGATCTGGCCCGCGCCCGAGCAGGTCGGGCAGGTCCGCTCCACGGTGAAGAAGCCCTGCTGGGCGCGCACCTTGCCCATGCCTGAGCAAGTGGGGCAGGTGGCGGGCTCGGCGCCGCCCTCGGCGCCCGAGCCGCTGCACACGTCGCACATCACCGCCGTCGGCACGGTGATGGTCTTCTGAAGGCCGCGATGGGCCTCTTCGAGCGTGACGCGCAGGTTGAAGCGCAGGTCCGAGCCGCGGGTGGCGCGCTGGCCGCCCCGGCGCTGGCCCATGAAGTCGCCGAAGAGGTCGTCGAACACGTCGGAGAACGCCGAGGCGAAGTCGCCCTGTCCGCCGCCTCCGCCGCCGAAGCCGCCCGGGCGCTGGCCGCCACCGCCGCCGCCCATTCCGCCCTCGAAGGCCGCGTGGCCGAAGCGGTCGTAGGCCGCCTTCTTCTCGGCATCCTTCAGCACCTCGTAGGCCTCGTTCACCTCCTTGAACTCGGCCTCGGCCTTGGGGTTGTCCGTGTTGCGGTCGGGGTGAAGTTCCTTCGCCTTGCGGCGGTACCCCTTCTTTATCTCGTCGGCCGACGCGCCCTTGGCGAGCCCGAGAGTCTCGTAGAAATCACGTTTCGCCATGGATGGTCCTCCATAGAAGAAGGCCGGCCCGACGGGGTCGGACCGGCTCCTATGTCAGGGTCGGGGCGCCTCAGGAGGCCCGCTTGTCGTCGTCGAGGTCCTCGAAGTCGGCATCGACCACGCCGTCGTCCTCGTTCGAGCCGGAGGCGTTGCCGCCCTCGGGCGCGTCGGTATCGGCCTTCGTCTGCTCGGACTTGTAGATGGCCTCGCCCAGCTTCATCGACGCCTCGGTGACGTTCTGGATGCCCGACTTGATCTTCTCCGGGTCGTCGGTCTCCAGCTGCTCCTGCAGGTTCGAGATCGCCAGCTCGATCGCCTCGACCGTGGTCGGGTCCACCTTGTCCTTGTGCTCTTCCAAGGACTTCTCGGTGGTGTGGATCAGGCTTTCGGCCTGGTTGCGGGCCTCGACCCCCTCGCGCCGCTTCTTGTCGGCGTCGGCATTGGCCTCGGCGTCCTTCACCATCTTCTCGATCTCGTCGTCGTTCAGGCCGCCCGAGGCCTGGATCGTGATCGTCTGCTCCTTGCCGGTGCCCTTGTCCTTGGCCGCCACCGACACGATGCCGTTGGCGTCGATGTCGAAGGTCACCTCGATCTGGGGCATGCCGCGCGGCGCGGGGGGGATGTTCTCCAGGTTGAACTGGCCGAGCATCTTGTTGTCGGACGCCATCTCCCGTTCACCCTGGAAGACCCGGATCGTCACCGCGTTCTGGTTGTCCTCGGCGGTGGAGAAGACCTGGCTCTTCTTGGTGGGAATGGTCGTGTTGCGGTCGATGAGGCGCGTGAACACGCCGCCCAGCGTCTCGATCCCGAGGCTCAGGGGCGTCACGTCGAGCAGCACCACGTCCTTCACGTCGCCCTGCAGCACGCCCGCCTGGATCGCCGCGCCCTGGGCCACGACCTCGTCGGGGTTGACGCCCTTGTGGGGCTCCTTGCCGAAGAACTTGGTCACTTCCTCGACCACCTTGGGCATCCGCGTCATGCCGCCGACGAGCACGACCTCGTCCACGTCCGACGCCGACACGCCCGCGTCCTTCATGGCCGCCTGGCACGGCTTGATGGAGTTCTTGATCAGGTCGCTGACCAGGCTCTCAAGCTTGGCGCGCGTCAGCTTCATGACCATGTGGAGCGGCTGCCCGTTGGATCCCATGGTGATGAACGGCTGGTTGATCTCGGTCTGGCTCGCGCTCGACAGCTCGATCTTGGCCTTCTCGGCGGCCTCCTTCAGGCGCTGCAGGGCCATCTTGTCGCTGGTGAGGTCGGTGCCATGCTCCTTTTTGAACTCCTCGGCGAGGTAGTTCACGATCCGCATGTCGAAGTCCTCGCCGCCGAGGAACGTGTCCCCGTTGGTGGACTTCACCTCGAACAGGCCGTCGTCGATCTCGAGGATGGTGATGTCGAAGGTGCCGCCGCCCAGGTCATAGACCGCGATCGTCTTCGTTTCCTTCTTGTCGAGCCCGTAGGCCAGCGCGGCGGCCGTCGGCTCGTTGATGATCCGCAGCACCTCGAGGCCGGCGATCTTGCCCGCGTCCTTGGTGGCCTGGCGCTGCTGGTCGTTGAAATAGGCCGGAACGGTGATGACCGCCTGGTCCACTTCCTCGCCGAGATAGCTCTCGGCGGTCTCCTTCATCTTCTGCAGGATGAAGGCCGAGATCTGGGAGGGGGAGTACTTCTCGTCCCGGGCCTGGACCCAGGCGTCGCCCTGGCCGCCGTCGACGATCTCGTAGGGAAGGTTCTTCTTGTCCTTGTTGAGCCCCTCGTCGGCGAAGCGGCGCCCGATCAGGCGCTTGACGGCAAAGACGGTGTTCTCGGAGTTGGTGACGGCCTGACGCTTGGCGGCCTGACCGACCAGCCGCTCGTCCTCGGTGAAGGCGACGATGGACGGCGTCGTGCGCGCCCCTTCGGAGTTCTCGATGACCCGCGGCTGGCTGCCGTCCATGATGGCGACGCAGCTGTTCGTCGTGCCGAGGTCGATGCCGATGACTTTGGCCATGCTGTTCTTGTCCTCTTCTTAAGGCGATTACTTCGCAGGCAGACCCGTGACGGCACCTGCCCGCCGATCCCGTGGTCCCGGTTTTCCGCCTCCGGGTCGGCGTCGGAGCGTATATAGGAAGGGGATTTTCGGGCTGCAATCCCGCGCCCGGAGTGGAAAAGGCCTTGCAACCGATCGGAGAGAGACGATGGAGCCATTCGATATCCGCGGCGTGCGCGTCGTTCCCGGCGCCCTCGACCCGGCCGCGCAGGCCGCGATCCTGGACGATCTGCGTGCCGTCGCCGCCGCCGCGCCGCTCTTTCACCCCGAGACGCGGCGGGGCCGCAGGATGAGCGTGGCGATGACCTCGGCGGGCCGCGTGGGCTGGGTCTCCGACCGCCGCGGCTACCGGTACGAGCCGCGCCACCCCTCTGGCCGTCCCTGGCCGCCGATCCCCGACCGGCTCATGGCCCTCTGGTCCGCCCATGCCGGCACTCCCGTCCCGCCGGACACCTGCCTTGTCAACCACTACGGGCAGGGCGCGCGGATGGGCCTGCACCAGGACCGCGACGAGGCCGACCTCGACCAGCCGGTGCTGTCGCTGTCGCTGGGCGACGAGGCGCTGTTCCGGGTGGGCAACGTCGCCCCCGGCGCGCCCACCGAAAGCGTCTGGCTGCGCTCGGGCGACGTGGCGGTGCTGGCCGGGGCGGCGCGCCTCGTCCACCACGGCGTGGACCGGGTGCGTCACGGCTCATCGCGGCTCCTGTCCGGCGGGGGGCGGATCAACGTGACCATGCGCGTGGCCCTCGCGCCGGGCGAGCGCGCGTCGTGATCGGGCACAACGGGGGCCTCGGGGGCCGGATCGTTGCCCGAAAAGGGCCTCGGCGGCCTCCCGGATCGGCAAATCCCCCCGCAAGTCGGCGGATTCGGGACCCCGCGCTTGTCTTCGCCGTTGGCTCGGGCGCATAAGCCCACGACTGCAAGGAAGGACCCGGATGGATTTCGACGCGCTTCTCGACGTGACCCGCCGGCTGGCGCTTGAGGCCGGCGACGCGATCATGGACATCTACGACCGGCCCGATGTCGCGGTCCGGACCAAGTCCGACGACAGCCCCGTGACCGAGGCGGACGAGGCCGCCGACGCGCTGATCTCGGCCGGTCTGCGCGCGGCCTTCCCCGACATGCCCTTGGTGACCGAGGAGCAGGCCGACAGCCACGGGGTCTCGGCGCGCACCTTCCTGATCGTCGATCCGCTCGACGGCACCAAGGAGTTCGTGCAGCGGCGCGGCGACTTCACCGTCAACATCGCCTATGTCGAGGACGGCCGGCCCATCCGCGGCGTGGTCTATGCCCCCGCCCGCGGGCGCCTCTTCTACACCGATGCGGCAGGCGTCGCGGTCGAGGAGGCCGCCCCCTTCGATCCCGCCCGCCGCGGCGAGGGGCGCCCCTTGAAGGTCCGCGCGCCGGACGAGGACGCGCTCCTGGTGGTCGCGTCCAAGTCCCACCGCGACGCCGCGACCGACGACTATATCGGCCAGTACAGCGTGGCGGACCTGGTCAGCGCCGGCTCGTCGCTGAAGTTCTGCCTCGTGGCCTCGGGCGAGGCCGACCTCTATCCCCGCCTCGGGCGGACCATGGAGTGGGACACCGCCGCGGGCCACGCCGTGCTGGCGGGGGCGGGCGGCCGGGTGGTGCGCTTCGACGACCACGCGGCGCTCGACTATGGCAAGGAGGGGTTCGCCAACCCGTTCTTCATCGCCCATGCGCCGGGACTTTCTTTGAAACGCCCCCAGGCGTCCTAGAATGCAACCGTAACAATTGACGACACCGGAGACATTATGCCCCGCAAAGTAACGAAGGCCGTCCTTCCCATCGCCGGCCTGGGAACGCGCTTCCTGCCGGCGACGAAGTCGATGCCCAAGGAAATGATGACCCTCGTCGACCGGCCGCTGATCCAGTACGCCATGGACGAGGCCCGCGCCGCCGGCATCACCGACTTCATCTTCGTCACCGCGCGCGGCAAGGGCTCGCTGGTCGACTACTTCGACCGCGCGCCCGAGCTGGAATCCTCGCTCAAGGAGAAGGGCAAGACCGACCTTCTCGACGAGCTGGCCCGCACCGACATGCCCTCCGGCGCCATCTCCACCATCCGCCAGCAGCAGGCCAAGGGCCTGGGACACGCGGTGTGGTGCGCCCGCCGCCTGATCGGCGACGAGCCCTTCGCCGTGATCCTGCCCGACGACGTGATCGACAGCGAGACGCCCTGCCTGCAGCAGATGGTCGACGCCCAGGCCGAGACGGGCGGCTGCATGGTCGCCGCCATGGAGGTCGACGAGAGCGAAACCTCGAAATACGGCATCCTCGACGTGACCGACGACGGCTCCGCGAGCGTGCGCGTCTCCGGCATGGTCGAAAAGCCCGATCCGAGCGAGGCGCCCTCGAACCTCGCCGTGATCGGACGCTACATCCTCACGCCCGAGGTGCTCGACGTGCTCGACCACCAGGACCCGGGCAAGGGCGGGGAGATCCAGCTCACCGACGCCATCGCCAGCCAGATCGCCGGCGACCCGGGCGTCTGGGGCTTCAAGTTCGACGGCCGCCGCTTCGACTGCGGCTCCAAGTCGGGCTTCCTGCAGGCGACGGTCAGCTACGGCCTGAAGCGGTCCGACCTGCGCGACGACCTCGCGGAGTTCATCCGCGATATCGACCCCGCGCTCCTGAAGTGAGCGCTCGCCGGGGCAGGGGATGTGCGCATCCCCGCCCCGGCCCACCCGCCTTTCCGTGGAAAAATTAACCCGACGGAGGTCCGACGCGACTCCGACGGCGATCCAACTCCCCTTTCCGGGGCGGCGCCGTCATCTCCTGCGGAAGCGTACGGGGGGGGGGCTCAGGCCGCGTGGCTGGCCGATCGCTGGGTCAGCACGGCATGGATCGTCGCCGCGTCCGCGTTGGCCCTCAGCGTCGCGCACAGGTCCGCGTCCCGCAACGTGCGCGACACCGAGGCCAGCGCCTTGAGGTGGTCCACGCCCGCGTCCTCGGGCGCGAACAGCCCGAAGATCAGGTCCACGGGCTGCCGGTCCGCCGCCCCGAAATCGAGCGGTCGCTCCAGCTTCAGGAACGCGCCCCGCACGCGGTCGGGACCCGACAGGCGCGCGTGGGGCAGGGCGACGCCCTGTCCCACGGCCGTGGGCCCGAGGCTCTCGCGATCGCGCAGCGCCTCGCAGACGCGGTCCGGCGCGAAGCCGTAAACCGCGCCGGCGAGCTCGGAGAGAGTGGTGAACAACCGCTTCTTGCTCGACATCGAGGGCAGTACCCGAATCGCCTCGGGCACGAGGAGGTCGTTCATGATCATGAGTTACCTCTGAAATGCGGTGGACGACCCGGTCGTCTCAGCGTGTCGAATTGGGGTCTATCCATCCGATGTTCCCGTCGTCGCGACGATAGACGACGTTGACCCCTTGATCCTGCTTCTCGTTGCGAAACACCAGCACGGGCGCGCCTGCAAGCTCCATCTGCATCACCGCCTCGCCGACCGACAGCGACGGGATCCGCGTTTCCATCTCGGCCACGATGATCGGCTGGAGCGTCTCGGGCTCCTCGGCCTCCTCGTCCTCCGATGCGGCGAGGATATACGAGGCGACGCCCGAAAGTTCAACGGGCTGGGCGCGCTCCCTGTGATGGTCCTTCAGCCGCCGCTTGTAGCGCCTGAGCTGCTTTTCCATCTTGGTGACGGCCGCATCCGCGGCCGCATAGATGTCGTGCTCCTTGGCGCTGGCCTGCACGGTCAATCCGGTCGAGAGGTGCAGGACCGTTTCGCAATTGAACGTCGAGCCGTCGCGGGAGAAGACCACGAGCGCGTCGGTCGGCCGTCCCGGATACTTGGCGATCGCTGCCTCGATCTGGAACTGGACGTGGGCCTGAAGGGCCTCGCCGATATCGATCTGCTTGCCGCTGATCTGGGTGCGCATGGGGGTCTCCTCTTTGCGAAAGAACGGGTGCACGGGCACGCCCGGGACACGGGCCGGTGGGGCCAACCCCCCGTGCCGCAGGGATTTTCCGCGGCATCCGGGGGGTGGCGAATGCCGCGCCCCGTGCCGGTATTTGGCGCGAAACGCCCCCGCGAAGTCAAGCGTCCCGGGCCGGCCCCTCATCCGAGCTGGAAGCCCTGGCCGAGATAGACGCGGCGCACATGCTCGTCGGCCACGACCTCCTCGCTGGTGCCGCTCATCAGCACGCCGCCTTCGTGCAGGATGTAGGCGCGGTCGACGATGGACAGGGTCTCGCGCACGTTGTGGTCGGTGATCAGCACCCCGATCCCGCGCCCGGTGAGGTTGGCCACCAGCTCGCGGATGTCGCCCACCGCGATCGGGTCCACGCCCGCGAAGGGCTCGTCGAGCAGAAGGTAGCGCGGTTCGGCCGCCAGGCAGCGCGCGATCTCGACCCGGCGCCGCTCGCCGCCCGACAGGGCGGGGGCGGGCGTGGCGCGCAGATGCGCGATGGAGAACTCCTCCAGCAGCGCCTCCAGCCGGGCCCTGCGCTCGGCGCGGTCGCGCACCCTCAGCTCGAGGATCGCCATGATGTTCGATTCCACGTCGAGCCCGCGAAAGATCGACATCTCCTGGGGCAGGTAGCCGATCCCCATCCGCGCGCGGCGGTACATGGGCAGCCGCGTCACCTCGCGCCCGTCGAGAACGACCCGGCCCCCGTCGGGGGAGATCAGCCCCGCCACCGCGTAGAAGCAGGTGGTCTTGCCGGACCCGTTGGGCCCCAGAAGCGCCACCACCTCGCCGCGCGACAGGGTCAGGCTGACGTCGCGGATCACCGGCCGCTTCTGGTAGCTCTTGGCGAGGTTCTCGACGATCAGGCCCTCGGCGGCCGCGTTCAGGTCCGTCATCTAGTCCCCGTCGCCCCGGAACAGGGTCCGCACGCGTCCCTGCATCTGCCCCTGCCCGGTCTCGAGGTCGAAGGTCGCCCGGTCCCCCGACAGGGTCGTCTGCCCCTGGGTCAGCAGCACGTCGCCGGTCATGAGGATGGAGCCCGAGCCGACGGTATAGACCGCCTCGTCGGATTCGGCGGCCTCGGTGGGGTTGACGATGGTGACCCCGCCGGTGGCGTGGGCCCGCTCGATCCGGCCCTCCTCGCCTTGCGAATACTCCACCCGCAGGCTCGGCGCGGTCAGCTTCATCTCGCCCTGCACCACCAGCACGTCCCCGGTGAAGAGCGCCTCGCCCGCGTTCTGGTCGACCTCCAGGTTGTCCGAGGTGACCTCGACGGGCTCGGACGTGTCCTGTTGCAGCCCGAACGACACCGAGGCGCTGTTGGACTGCGCGACGGCGCCTCCCGCCAGCGCGGCGGTCAGGACCAGGGACGGGATCAGCAGGCTCGGGCGCATGGTTTCAACCTCCAGTGGGCCGCTCGGGATCGTATACCACCTTCACGCCGTCCGTGAAGGTGATCAGCGGCCGCTCTCCCTCCTGGAGGACGACCATGCCGCCGGCGTCGATCCGGCCCGCGGGCGCGGTTCCCTCCACCGGGCCGGGCGACACGATCCGGCCGGCGTCCGCGTCCACGTCCAGTCTCCGGCTGGTCAGGCGGAACCCCGAATCGGTCTGAACGTCGACCGCGCCGGTCAGGGTGGCGCTGCGCCGGTTCCGGCCCAGGGTGCCGTCGTCGGAGGTGACGACCACGCGGCTGCCGCCGGTGCCCTCCCAGACGCCGCGCACCTCGCGGGCCTCGATCTCGCCGCCGGGCTCGGTGGGCCGAGCGCGCTCGGCCGTCAGGCGCAGCGCCGCGCCGTTGGCGCCGATGCCCGCGTAATCGGGCCGGGCCGCGTCGCCGTTGGCGGCGCGCCCCTCCGGGCCCTGGGCGGTGCCGCCCGCCGGGCCCTGCCGGTCGGCGAGCAGGAACACGGTCGACAGGATCGCCAGCGCGGTCAGCGGCAGCACGACCTTGAGCCGCGCGACCCAGGCCGAGTGGCGATTGTCGAACCGGCCTTGCCGGCGGCGTCTCCGCGCATGCTGCATGTCCTGACCCTAACCGCGTTCCGGCCCGCGGCCAGCCTAGTGCGCGAAAATGTCGATTTCAGGCCATCCGGCCAGGTCGAGGCGCGCCCGCGTGGGCAGGAAGTCGAAACAGCTCTGCGCCAGCTCCGCGCGCTCCTCGCGCTTCAGGCGCGCGTCGAGCGCCTCGCGCAGGCGGTGGAGGTAGAGCACGTCCGAGGCGGCATAGGCGATCTGCCCGTCGGTCAGCGTCTCGGCGCCCCAGTCCGATTGCTGCTGCAGCTTGGAGACGTCCACCTCCAGAAGCTCGGTCAGCAGCTGTTTCAGCCCGTGCCGGTCGGTATAGGTCCTGACCAGCTTGGAGGCGATCTTGGTGCAATAGACCGGCGCGGCCAGCGCCCCGAAGGCGTGGTACATCGCGGCGATGTCGAAGCGGCCGAAATGGAACAGCTTGAGCACCGAAGGGTCGGTCAGCAGTCGCTCCAGGTTGGGGGCGCGCGTCTGTCCCTTGGCCACCTGGATCAGGTGCGCGTCGCCGTCGCCGCACGACATCTGAACCACGCAGAGCCGGTCGCGCGTGGGGTTGAGGCCCATCGTCTCGCAGTCGATGGCGACCTCGGGGCCGAGGTCGAGGTCGTCGGGCAGGTCGCCGCGGTAGAGGTGGTTGGTCATCGGGGCCTCCTTCGGGCGCCTTCCTAGCGCGCGCCCGCGGGCAGGTCCATCACGCGGGAAACCTCGCCCGCCTCGCGCGCGCACCGCGCGGGAAACCTCGCCCGCCTCGCGCGCGCACCGCGCGGGAAACCTCGCCCGCCTCGCGCGCGCACCGCGCGGAAAATCTCGCCTGCCTCGCGCGCGGGCGATGCGCGAACGACACCCCCCGCGCGCCGGGAGGCCGAAACCGGGCCGATTATGCTTGAGGACGGGCGCGATTGCCACAATTAAGGGCGCAAGGCCCGACCGCGCAGGAGATCCATGTCGCTCTTTCTCATCGTGCTTCTCCCGTTCCTGGGCGCGCTCGTTCCGGGCGTCCTCAACGGCGCGGGTCGCCGCGTCTGCGCCTTCGCGACGCTCGGGGTCACCGTCACCGCCTTCGTCGGCCTCCTGAGCAACCTGCCCGCGCTCATGGCGGGCGAGACGCCGGTGGCGCAGATGGCGTGGATGCCCGACCTGGGTCTGAACGCGACGCTGATGCTCGACGGGCTCGGCTTCTTCTTCGCGGCCCTGATCCTGGGGATCGGCGGCCTGATCATCGTCTATGCGCGCTACTATCTCAGCCGCGACGACGACATGGGCGAGTTCTTCACCTATCTGCTGCTGTTCCAGGGCGCGATGGTGGGCATCGTGCTGTCGGACAACATCCTGTTCCTGCTGGTGTTCTGGGAGTTGACCTCGCTGTCGTCGTTCCTCCTCATCGGCTACTGGAAGCATCTGCCCGAGGGCCGGCAGGGCGCGCGCATGGCGCTCACGGTCACCGGCATGGGCGGGCTGGCGCTGATCGGGGGGATGCTGCTCCTGGGCCGCGCGGCGGGCAGCTACGAGCTGTCGGTGATCCTCGAGAGCCGCGAGGCGATCCAGGCCTCGCCGCTCTACCTGCCGGCGCTGATCCTGATCCTGGTGGGCTGCTTCACCAAGTCGGCCCAGTTCCCGTTCCACTTCTGGCTGCCCCACGCCATGGCCGCGCCCACGCCGGTCTCGGCCTACCTGCACTCGGCCACCATGGTGAAGGCGGGCATCTTCCTGATGGCGCGCCTCTGGCCGGTCCTGTCGGGCACGCCGGAATGGTTCTGGATCGTCACCACCGCCGGCCTCCTGACCATGGTCATCGGCGCGGCGATCGCGATCTTCAAGCACGACCTCAAGGCGCTTCTGGCCTTCTCCACCGTTTCCCACCTGGGGCTGATCACGTTCCTTCTGGGCACGGGAAGCGCCTACGCGGCGGTGGCGGCGGTGTTCCACATTCTCAACCACGCCACCTTCAAGGCGGCCTTGTTCATGACCGCGGGCATCGTCGACCACGAGGCCCATACCCGCGACATCCGCAAGCTCGGCGGCCTGCGCCGGCTGATGCCGGTGACCTTCGGGATCGCGCTGGTGGCGAGCCTGTCGATGGCGGGCATCCCGCTCTTCAACGGGTTCCTGTCGAAGGAGATGATGCTGGAGGAGGCGGCCCATACCACGCTCTTCGGCATCCCCCTCCTGGTCCCGGTCCTGGCGACGCTGGGCGCGCTCTTCTCCGCGGCCTACTCGTTCAGGTTCATCGTCCACACCTTCCTCGGGCCCGAGCGCGACGACTACCCGTCCCACCCCCACGATCCCGGTTTCGGCATGTGGCTGCCCCCCGCGCTGCTCTGCGGCCTGGTGATCGCCATCGGGCTGGTGCCGTTCCTGGCCGAGCCGGGCGTCTTCTTCGTGGCAAGGGCCGTCCTGGGCGAGACCGCGACCATCCCCGAGGGCCTGCACCTGAGCATCTGGCACGGCCTGACGCCGGCGCTCATGATGTCGGTGATCGCGGTCCTGGGCGGCGCGATCCTCCTGTGGCTGTTCCGCCCCGCGAGCGCGGCCTGGCGCGCGCTCCACGTCCCCGCGGCCAAGGGGATATTCGACGCGATCGTGGCCGCCGCCGTGGCCGGGGCGGGGGCGCTCGTCCACCGTCTCCACGACGGCTCCTTCAGCCGTTACGCCGGGATCTTCGCGCTGGCCGTCCTGGGCCTGGCGGGCCATGGCTGGCTCACCGGCGAGGTCGCAACGCCCACCCGCGCGGCCACGCCCATGAACGCGGTGGCCGCCGCCGGCTGGCTGATGCTTGCCGCGGCCACGGGGGCGATCGTGCTGCTGCACCGCAACAGGCTCTTCGCGCTGGTGCTGGTGGGCATCATCGGCACCATCGTGTCGCTCGGCTTCGCCGTCTTCTCCGCGCCCGACCTGGCGATGACGCAGATCTCGGTCGAGGTCGTCACCGTCATCCTGCTGCTGCTGGCGCTCAACTTCCTGCCCAACGAGACCCCGCGCGAAAGCTCCGGCTTCCGCCGGGCGCGCGACGCGGTCCTGGCGCTGGTGGCGGGGGGGCTGACCTTTGGCCTCAGCCACCACCTCCTGCGCACCGGCTTCTCCGAGCCCACGATCTCCGACTACTTCCTCGACAACAGCTACGCCGGCGGCGGCGGCACCAATGTCGTCAACGTGATCCTGGTGGATTTCCGCGGCTTCGACACGTTCGGCGAGATCACGGTGCTGGGCATCGCCGCGCTGGTGATCTTCGCCCTGACCGAATCGCTGATCCGCGGCGCCGTGGGGGCCAAGCTGCGCGCCCGCCGCCCCGACAAGGACCTCGCGGGCGACATGCACCCGATGATGATGGTGGTTCTCACCCGCGTCATCATGCCGGTGGTGCTGCTGGTGGGCGTCTACATCTTCCTGCGCGGGCACAACGAGCCCGGCGGCGGCTTCATCGCGGGGCTCATCGTCGCCGTGGCGGTGGTGATGCAGTACATGGCCTCGGGCTACTACTGGGCCGAGGCGCGCCAGCGCACGCCCTACCACGCCATCATCGGCGCGGGCGTGCTGATCGCGGCGGCCACGGGGATCGGGGCGTGGTTCACCGGCCATCCGTTCCTGACCAGCTCCTTCACCTACCTCAAGATCCCGCCCCTGGAGGAGTTCGAGGTCGCCAGCGCGCTGGGCTTCGACCTCGGCGTGTTCCTGACGGTCGTGGGCTCGGTGCTCCTGTCGCTCGAGAGCTTCGCGCGCATGGCCCGGCGGGCCGACAAGAAGGACAGCGACCACGCCATGGACATCGATCCCTCGCGCGGGGAGAAGGGCTAGGATGGAACTGCTCGTCTCTTCCGCCATCGGCATCCTGACCGCGGCCGGGCTCTACCTCGTGCTGCGCCTGCGGACCTTCCCGGTGATCGTGGGCACCGCGCTGCTGACCTACGCGGTCAACGTGTTCCTCTTCGCCTCGGGGGGGCTGACCACCGGCGCGCCGCCGATCCTGCGCGACGGGGTCGAGACCTACGCCGATCCGCTGCCCCAGGCGCTCGTGCTCACGGCCATCGTCATCTCCTTCGGGATGACGGCCGTGGTCGTGGTGATCGCGCTCGGCGCCTATCTCGGCGCGGGCGAGGACCGGATGAACGACACCCGTCCGCGCGTCGACCCCGCCCGCGGGGAGCCCGGCGAATGACCCACTGGATCGTCGCGCCCGTCATCCTTCCCGCGCTTCTGGCCGCCTTCATGGTCCTGGCCACCCGTGGCAACCCGACCGTCCAGCGCACCCTGTCGGTGGCCGGCGCCGTGGCGCTCGTCGCCATCGCGGCAGGCCTCGCCTGGCAGGCCGGCGGCGGCACCGTCACCGTCTATCTGCTGGGCGACTGGGCCGCGCCCTTCGGCATCGTGCTGGTGGCCGACCGGCTCTCCACCTTCATGGTGCTGCTGGCCTCGGTCCTGGCCCTGCCGGTCCTCCTCTACGCCATCGGCTCGGGATGGGACCTCAAGGGGCGGCACTTCCACGCCCTGTTCCACTTCCAGCTCATGGGGATCACCGGCGCCTTCCTCACCGGCGACCTGTTCAACCTCTTCGTCTTCTTCGAGGTGCTGCTCATCGCCTCCTACGGGCTGGTGGTCCATTCGGGCGGCGCGATCCGGCTCAAGGCGGGGGTGCAGTACGTCGTCTTCAACCTCCTGGGCTCGACGCTCTTCCTGTTCGCGCTGGGCACGATCTACGCCGAGGCGGGCTCGCTCAACATGGCCGACCTCGCCGGCCGCGTGGCGGGGATCGAGGGCGACGGCACCGCGGCGATCCGCGTCGCCGCCGTCCTTCTGCTCCTGGTCTTCGCCGTGAAGGCGGCGCTGGTGCCGGTGCATTTCTGGCTGCCGGCCGCCTACGCCGAAGCGCCGGGCCCGGTGGCCGCGCTCTTCGCGATCATGACCAAGGTGGGCGCCTACGCGATCATCCGCGTCTATACCCTGGTCTTCCCGCCCGAGCTGGAGGCGACGGCGGGCCTGCACGGCACCTGGCTTTTGCCCCTGGCGCTCGTCTCCACCGCCCTGGGGATGCTGGGCGTCCTGGCCGCGCGGCGCCTCGACAGGCTGGTGGCCTTCGCCGTGATCGGCTCCATGGGCATGGTGCTCACCTCCGTGGCGCTCCTGACCCAAGAGGGGGTCGCCGCCGCGCTCTACTACATCGCCCATTCCACCCTGGCGACAGCGGCCCTGTTCCTGCTGGTGGACGTGGTCGAGGAGCGCCGCGGCGGCCACGGCGTGCGGATCGAGGGCGCGCCCTCCTTCGCGGGCGGCCCGCTGGTGGCGGGGATGTTCTTCGCCGGCGCCATCGCCATGACCGGCCTGCCGCCGCTCTCGGGGTTCCTGGGCAAGCTGCTGATCCTCGACGCGGCCGTGGCCTCGCCGCTCGCGCCCTGGATCTGGGCGGTGATCCTGGGCTCGTCGCTGGTCGCGGTGCTGGGCTTCGCCCGCGCCGGCTCCACCGTCTTCTGGAAAAGCCGGGAGGTCGACATGCCCGACACCCCCGACACCGAGCAGGACGACGCCGTGCCCGCCCACCTGCAGCGTGCCGGGCCCGCCCCGCGGGCACTGCCCATGGTGGCCGTGGGCACGCTCCTCGCGCTGCTCGTCGCCCTGACGGTCTTCGCCGGCCCGGTCACGGCCCACATGCGCGCCACCGCCGCCCAGCTCTTCGCGCCCGAGCCCTACATCTCCGCCGTCATGTCCGCCCAGGGCAAGGAGCTGGACTCCCACGGCGACGAGTACGAGGGCGACGTGGCCGCCACCGAGGGCGGCTCCGCGGAATCGTCCGGCGGGTCCGGGGAGGGGTACTGATCCATGCGCGTCCTGTCCCGCATCCTGCCGCATCCGCTCCTGTCGCTGATCCTCGCCGTGGTCTGGTGCCTGCTGGTCAACTCCCTCAGCCTCGGCACGGTGGTGCTGTCGCTGATCCTCGCGGTCCTCATCCCGCTCCTGACGGAGGCCTACTGGCCCGACCGGCCCGACCCGCCGCGCCTGGGCCGGCTCACGCTCTACGTCCTCCTGGTGATCTGGGACATCGCTCTGGCCAACATCGCGGTGGCCTGGATCGTGCTCACCCGCCCCAACGCCAAGATGCGCTCGCGCTGGGTGGTGATCCCGCTCGACCTCAAGACGCCCGAGGCCATCGCGATCCTGGCGGGGACGATCACGCTCACCCCCGGCACCGTCTCGGCCGACCTCTCCAACGGGGGAAGCTGCCTGCTGGTCCATGCCCTCGACACCGGCGACGCCGAGGACGAGGCCAAGGGGATCAAGCAGCGCTACGAACGCCGGCTGAAGGAGATCTTCGAATGATCGACATCGCCATCAAGGTCGCCTTCGTGGCGGTCAGCCTCGCCCAGGTCCTGGCCATGATCCGGCTGGTCAAGGGGCCCTCCATCGGCGACCGGATCCTGGCGCTCGACACGATGGTGGTGAACGCCATCGCCCTGATCGTGCTCCTCGGGCTCTGGGGCGGCACGCAGCTCTACTTCGAGGCGGCGCTGATCTTCGCGATGCTGGGCTTCGTCTCCACCGTCGCCTATTGCCGCTTCGTGCTCAGGGGGGACATCATCGAATGATCGAGGACCTGATCGCGATGGAGGACGCCTTCATCGGCTGGCTCACCGCCCTCGAGCCGGTGAAGATCGCCGACATCGCCACCGTCGTCGCGCTCTACGCGGGCGCCTTCTTCGCCTTCGTGGGCTCGGTGGGCCTCCTGAAGCTCGACACCCCGATGAAGCGCCTCCACGCCCCCACCAAGGCGTCGACCCTGGGCGTGGGCTCGCTGCTCCTGGCCTCCATGATCCAGGCCTTCGCCCATGGCAGCGGCTCGGTCCACGAGGTGCTGATCATGGCGTTCCTGTTCGTCACCGCCCCGATCTCGGCCAACTTCATCTCCAAGGTGAACCTCCACCGCGAGGACGCGGACCCGACGCCGCCGCCCCCGGGCGACTCCGCCTGGGCCACCTTCGACACCCACCCCGCCGACGACCGCACCCCCAAGGAGGTCTAGCGGTCAGCCGAGCAGCGCCGTGATCTCGGCGCGGTGCGGCATCGACGGCGCAGCACCCGGCCGCGTCACCGACAGCGCCCCGGCCGCGTTGGCGAAGTCGAGCGCGCGGGACAGGTCCCACCCCTCCGACAGGGCCAGGGCCAGTGTCCCGTTGAAGGCGTCTCCCGCCCCCGTGGTGTCCACCACCTCGCCGGCGATGCGGCCCGCAACGTGGCGCGTCTCCGTTCCGTCGTGAAGCACCGCGCCCTCGGCCCCCAGGGTCACCACCGCCGCGCCGGCGCCGCGGGCCACCAGCGCCCGGGCGGCCTCGCCCGCGCTCTCGGGGCCGTCCACGGCGATCCCGGTCAGTTGCGCGGCCTCGATCCCGTTGGGGGTGATCACGTCGCACAGGGCCAGCATCGCGTCGTCCAGCTCCGTCGCCGGGGCGGGGTTCAGGATCGTGCGCACGCCCGATTCCCGCGCCACCGCCAGCGCCCGGTGCGCCGCCGCCAGCGGCTGTTCGAGCTGCGTGACCAGGACACGCGCGCCCCGGATCGTCTCGCCCCAGCCCTCGACGTCCGCGGGCGAGATCGTCCCCGCCGCGCCGGGCGTGACGATGATCGCGTTATCGCCCGTCGCGTCGTCCACGAAGATGAACGCGGCCCCCGTGGGCGCGTCCGCCACGCGCGTGCCGGCGAAGGTCACGCCCGCCTCGTCCCATGTCTCGTCGGCCAGCGCGGCGAAGGTGTCGCGCCCGATCTTGGTCAGGAGCGCCACCGAGCCGCCGGCGCGCGCCGCGGCCACGGCCTGGTTCGACCCCTTGCCTCCGGCGTTGAGCGCGAAGTCGCGCCCCGCCACCGTCTCGCCCACGGCCGGCATCCGCTCGGCCCTGTAGGCCGTGTCCGCGGCGAAGATCCCCAGTACAACGATGTCCTGCGCCATGCCGTCCCCCGATCTGCGCTTCGTTCCCCTGGCGTCCTACCCCGCCGCCCCGCGCCGCACCAGCCGCCGCCTTGCGTCATGCGCATGGCGGGGGTGCCGGCGCGGTTCTTGTGGCACGGGGGCCGCGGGGCGATCTTGGGCAGGACCCCCTCAGACAGGAGCAACGCCATGCTCGGATATCTCGCCCTCTACAGCCGCCACACCCCGGTGCCTGGCCCTCGCACCGGGCGGCGCAGCCTCTTCGGCATCCTGCCCCACGAGATCGCGGCGCTGTCGCGCCGGGCGGGCGGCCGCAACGCCTGACGCCCGGGCCGTCGCGCCAGCCTCCACGCCCCATACGAAAAGGAGCGGCCGCACCACCGTGCGGCCGCTCCTTCTTTGTCATCCCGGGATATCCGGCCCGGGGCAGGGCGCCACCCGGGGGGGACCCCCGCGCGGCACCCGCCGTCCCGTCACAGATGCGGGAAGATCCGGTCCGGCGTCGCCGGATAGTCGCGCACCCGAACGCCGCAGGCGTTGTAGATGGCGTTGGTCACCGCCGCACCGGCGCCCGCAAGGCCCAGCTCGCCGATCCCCTTGACCTGCATCGGGTTCGCATGGTCGTCGCGCTCCTCGATGAACATCACGTCGAGCTGGGGCACGTCCAGGTGCACCGGCACGTGGTACTCCGCCAGGTCGTTGTTCACCACGTGGCCCGTCCGCGGGTCGTGCTCTATCGCCTCGTGAAGCGCCGTGCCGATCCCCCAGATCATGCCGCCATGAACCTGGCTCGCCGCGGTCTTCTCGTTGAGGATCCGCCCCGCCGCCATGGCCGACAGGGTGCGGCGCACCCGCACCTCACCCGTCACGGAATTGACCGCCACTTCCGCGAAATGCGCGCCGTAGCCCGCCTGCTGCATCTCGTCGGACATGTCGCCCGGCTCGATATGGCCTTCCTCGGCGATGGGGCCCTCCATCAGCTCGGCCAGCGGCCGGCGGTTGTTGCCCCCCGTCGCCATCCCGTCCTGCAGGCGCAGGGCGGAGGGCTCGCAGCCCAGCCGTTCGGCCAGCTTCGCCCGGATCGCCTTGGCGCCCAGGAACACCGAGGACCCGGCCGAGGCCGCGCCCCAGGAGCCGCCCGATCCCGACCCTGCCGGCAGGTCGGTATCGCCCAGATCGACGGTGACCTTCGACGGATCGAGGCCCAGCATCTCGGCGGCGATCTGGCCCAGGATGGCATAGGTGCCGGTGCCGATATCGGTCATGTCGGTCTCGACCAGCGCGGTGCCGTCGGGGTTCAGGGTCACCCGCGCCTTCGATTCCATCAAGATGTTGGTGCGTGCGGCCGCAGCCACGCCCATCCCGACATACCACTCGCCCTCGCGGCGCTCCTTGGGGCCCTTGCGCTGGTCCCATCCGAACGAGGCGGCACCCTCCTTCAGGCACTGGGCCAGCGAGCGGGAGGAATACTGCTTGCCGCTCTCGGGATGGATCTCGGGAATGTTGCGGACGCGCAGGTCGATCGGGTCGATCCCGACCGTCTCGGCCAGTTCGTCCATGGCGTTCTCCAGCGCCAGCATGCCCACGGCCTCGCCCGGCGCGCGGACCGATCCCGCCGCCATGCGGTGGACGCGCGCCACCTCCTGCTCATAGCGGCGGTTCTCCCCGCCATAGAGGAAGTGCGTGGCCAGCGTCACCGGCTCCGAAAAGCCCTCGTCGGGCAGGTTCGACTGCCGGTTGTCATGGCCCAGACCCGTCAGGCGGCCGTCCTTGTCGGCGGCGAGGCGCACCCGTTGGCGCGTCTCGGTCCGGCGCACGACCATCTCGAACACGTTCTGGCGCGACATGACCACGCGGACAGGGCGCTTGAGGGCCTTGGCCGCCACCGCCGCGCCGACGGCTTCGGCCGCGATCCCGAGCTTCGAGCCGAAGCCGCCGCCCACATAGGGCGCCAGGATGCGGATGTCGTCCGCGTCCATATCCAGCGAATCGGCCAGCTCGTTCTTGTTGTACTTCAGCATCTGGTAGGAGCCGTGGAGCGTCAGCTTCTCGCCGTCCCACTCGGCCAGCGAGGCGTGCGGCTCCATGGGGGCCGAGTTGTGCGGCTTGGTGGTGTAGGTCGAATCGACCGTGAACTCCGCATCCTTCATCGCCTGTTCCAGGTCGCCCTGGTCGAGCGCCACCGACTGGTCGACCTGCGAGGCCGTCTCGGGATCGACGTCACCGTCCTCGGGCGAATAATCGACCTTGAGGCGGTTGGCGATGTGACGCGCCTGCTCGAACGTCTCGGCGGCCACGACGGCGATCGGCTGGCCCAGGTACTGGACCCGCTGCCCCAGCTGCACGGGGTTGGTGTCCATCATCCCCTGGGCCGAGTTGCGGATCATGTGGTCGGTCCACACGCCGAGGAAACCGTCCATGTCCTTCACCGAGGACTCGTCGATGCTGTAGCCGCCCTTGGTGATCCCGGCGCGCACCATCACGCCGAAGGCCATGTTCGCGGCCTTGTACTCGGCGGCATAGGTCGCCCGGCCCGAGACCTTCAGCGGGCCCTCGGGGCGGTCCATGGGCCTGGTGATCGCGCCCTGTCCGGTCTCGTCCAGAAGGCGCGGCTGCACCTCGTCCATCTTCAGGTGTTCGGTCATTGGGATACTCCCGTCAGGTCGCTCAGCACCGCCTTCAGCACGCGGCGGGTGAGGGGGATCTTGAAGTCGTTGGCGCCGAAGCCCTTGGCGTCGGCCAGAAGCACGTCGGCCGCCTTGTCGAACACGGCGTCCGAGGGGGTCTCGCCCACCAGCGCCTCTTCGACGTCGGCGTTCCGCCAGGGCCGCGGCCCCAGCCCGCCGAAGGCGAGCGACGCGGCGGCGATCTTGCCGCCCTGCACGTCGATCACGGCGCCCACCGACACCAGCGCGAAGGCATAGGACGCCCGGTCGCGCACCTTGCGGTAGGCCTGCTTGCCCTTGGGCGGCTCCGGCAGGTGGACGGCGGTGATCAGCTCGCCGGGCTCCAGCACCGTCTCCTTCTCGGGGGTGTCGCCGGGCAGCAGGTAGAACTCGTCGAGCGTGAGCATCCGCGTCTCGCCAGTGGGGCTCTCGATCTCCACCCGCGCATCCAGCGCGCGCATGGCCACCGCCATGTCCGAGGGGTGCGTGGCGATGCACTTGTCGGAGGTGCCCAGGATGGCGAGGATGCGG
Organism: uncultured Paracoccaceae bacterium; assembly: GCA_947500825.1. Classification (GTDB taxonomy): domain Bacteria; phylum Pseudomonadota; class Alphaproteobacteria; order Rhodobacterales; family Rhodobacteraceae; genus Palleronia. Next base: position 129,380 of record CANMTR010000001.1, read on the forward strand.
TTGAACCCCTCCATCGCCTGGCAGCCGGTGCCCGGCTCGCGCTTGTTGCAGGGCTGCGTGGTGTCGTAGAAATACGGGCACCGCGTGCGCTGCATCAGGTTGCCGCCGGTGGTCGCCTTGTTGCGAAGCTGCGCCGAGGCGCCCGCCAGCAGCGCCCGGCTCAGCACCGGGTAGTCGCGGCGCACGGTCTCGTCGGCGGCGAGGTCGGCATTGCTGACCAGCGCCCCGATCCGGAGCGAGTTCTCCTGGCGGGTGATCTCGCGCAGGTCCAGGCGGGTCACGTCGATCAGCCGGTCCGGCGTCTCGACCTCCAGCTTCATCAGGTCCAGCAGGTTGGTGCCGCCGGCGATGACGCGCCCGTCGGCGCGCAGCGCGTCTTCCCGGCTCTCGGCACGGACGTAATCGAAGGGTTTCATTCGGCGGCTTCCCTCTCGTTCAGGCCCTCTTCGGGGGCGGCGTCCTTGATCGCGGCGCAGATGCCCGGATAGGCCGAGCAGCGGCACAGGTTGCCGCTCATCCGCTCCTTGATCTCCGCCTCGCTGAAGTCCGGCGCGGCCTCTAGGTCGTCGGAAACGTAGGAGGGCCAGCCGTTGGAGAACTCGGCGATCATCGCCTTGGCCGACACGATCTGGCCGGGCGTGCAATAGCCGCACTGGTAGCCGTCGTGGCGCACGAAGGCCTTCTGCAGCGGCGACAGCGCGCCGGGCTCGCCCAGGCCCTCGATGGTGGTGACCTCGTCGCCCTCGTGCATCACGGCGAGCGCCAGGCAGGAATTGATGCGCCGGCCGTTGACCAGCATCGTGCAGGCCCCGCATTGCCCGTGGTCGCAGCCCTTCTTGGATCCGGTCATGTCCAGGTGGTCGCGCAGCGCGTCGAGCAGGGTCGTCCTCGGGTCGACGTCGAGGGAACGCTCCTCGCCGTTGACGGAGAGTGTGATCTTCATGGCTAGCCCCATTGCTTGCTTGTGTCTTCAAAGGAAGGCGGGTGGCCCTTGGTTCCGCCCCGATCAGATGGCGAGGCCCTCGGTCGCACCGCTCTCCTCCAGCCGCCACGACGCCGCCCAGGCCCCCTCCCGCCGGCGCAGCAGCAGGTAGTTGCGCTCGGCGGTGTAGGGGCGTCGCTTTCCGGGCAGCGCGTGCAGCCGGATCGGGTGGCCCTTGAGCGGCGCCTCGCCCAGCCGCGCCAGCAGGCCCAGCCCGATCGGCAGCGCCTTGGGCGGCGGCGGATGGGTGATCCCCGAGGCGACGAGCTGGTGCATTTCGCCCGTGCGGGTCTTCATCGTGCCGCGCACGGCCAGGTGGATCTCGCCCGACACCACCGTCAGGGCGTGGCCGTCGCGGTCGTGGATCTCCATCAGCAGCGACAGGAACCGGCACCACTCGTCGCGGTGGGCATAGCTCTGCCACTGGTCGCGCAGGTCGTCCTCGTAGTTCTCCATCCGCCGCGTCAGCTTCATCGCCCGCTCCACCAGCGACAGGCGCGGGCCCATCGCCGGTACCGTGGACACGACGAATGTATGCGCCTCGGGGGTGGCCAGCGCCGCCTCCAGGTCCGTCCAGGTGGTCTCGTCCATCACGTCGCGCTTGGTGCGGGTGGTGCGCAGGTCCGGCGCCACGAAGCTCACCCCCGGCAGGTCGGCGCGCCACGACAGGTGCGGCCCCTCGCCGAAGCACGTCTCGGGCCGCTCGTCGGCGCGGCAGCCGAACTGGAACAGCAGGAACGCCTCCCGCGCCGCGGCGAACAGCACCCGCGCCACGTCGCTGTGCTGCGCCCGCCGGCGCAACGAGCCCCAGCCGTCGCAGATGTCGTGGTCGTCCCACATGCACAAGGACGGCGCGCGCGCCACCGCGCTGGCATAGGCCTCCTGGCCCCACTGGACCGCGTAGCGCTCGAAGAACGCGGCGTCGAGCGCGGCGCGCAGGTCCGCCGTCTGCTCGTCGGTCAGGTGCTCGGGCACGTCGTCGGGCCAGTCCCTCGTCAGCGGGTGGCACAGGGTCGCCTCGTCGGCATAGACCTGATCGCCCCCGTGCAGGATGAGCTGGATGCGCTCGTCGGCGATGCGGTCCGCCAGGTCCGCCCACAGCACGTTGCGGTCGGCGGGGGGCCGGTCCAGGTCGCCGTGCTCCTGGCCGTTGCACGACACGAAGGCGACGGTCAGGTCGCCCTCCATGTCGGTGGCCACCTCGAAGCTCTCGCCGTCGCAGGAATAGCGCGCGGTGCCCTTGGGCAGGGCGATCTCGGCCCGCCACAGGGTCGCCCCCGACCGGGTCACGAGCGCCTCGGCCTCCCAGGCGCGCGCCTCCGTCTCGATCAGGGGGGCGGGCGCGCCCTCGGGGCGCAGGCAGGTCACGGCCACCCTGACGCCGTCGGTCTCGACGGCGCGCAGGAACAGCATCGGTCCGGTTCGGGGGGAAGGCGCGTTCATCGCTCTTACTTATACGCCGGGGGCGGCGAAGCAACGCCCGCCGCCCCCGGGCGGATGGTCGCGTCAGAGACTGCCCGCCGACATCTCCCGCGCGATGTGGTCCGCCTGCCGGATCGCCAGCGCCACGATGGTCAGGGTCGGGTTCTCCGCCGCCCCGGTGGTGAACTGCGACCCGTCCGAGACGAACAGGTTGGGCACGTCGTGGGCGCGCCCGTTGCGGTCCACCACCCCGTCCTCGGGCCGCTCCGACATCCGGTTCGTCCCCAGGTTGTGGGTGGAGGGGTAGGGCGGCGTCGGCAGGGTCCGCGTCGCGCCCAGGCTGTCGTACATCCGCGCGCCCACGTCGTAGGCATAGTCGCGCATCGCGGCATCGTTGGCGTGGTCGGTATAGGCCACGTCGGCGACCTTCAGGCCGAACCCGTCCTCGGTGTCCGACAGGGTGACGCGGTTGCGCTCCTGGGGCATGTCCTCGCCCACGATCCACATCCCCGCCATGTTCTCGTAGCTGTCGAGCGCCGAGGTGAACTCCCGCCCCCAGGCGCCGGGGTCGAGGAACGCGGCCATGAACGGCAGCCCCAGGCTCAGGGTCTCCAGCTCGAAGCCGCCCACGAACCCGCGCGAGGGGTCGTGGCGCGCCTCGTCCTGCATGATCCCGGCCATGGTGGTGCCGCGATACATGTGCACCGGCTTGTCGAAGATGCCGTAGACCGACCCCGTCAGGTGGCGCAGGTAGTTGCGCCCCACCTGTCCCGAGGAGTTCGCCAGCCCGTCGGGAAACATCGACGAGGCGGAGTTGAGCAGAAGCCGCGGGCTCTCGATGGAGTTGCCCGCCACCGCGACGATGCGGGCCTTCTGCATCTGCATATCGCCGTTTTGGTCAAAATACTCGACGCCGGTCACCTTGCCCGCGTCGTCGTGCAGGATGCGCGCCACGTGGGCGTTCGCGCGCACCTCCAGGTTGCCGGTGGCCTCGCCGCGCGGGATGTCGGTATAGGCCGAGGACCACTTGGCCCCCCACTTGCACCCCTGGAAGCAGAAGCCCGTCTGCTGGCAGGGCATCCGGTCGTCGGTCCATTCGGAGTTGATCGCCATCCGCCCCGTGTGGACCTCCTTGTAGCCGAGGTTCCGCGCCCCCGCCTCGAACACCTTGTAGTTGTTGCTGCCCGGCAGACCGGCGCGGCCGCCGGTGCGGGTGACGCGCAGCTTCTCCTCCGCCTTGTCGTACCAGGGCGCCATCTCGGCCTCGTCGATGGGCCAGTCCAGCAGGTTCGCGCCGTCGAGCGCGCCGTAGGTCGTGCGCGCCTTCCATTCGTGGGGCTGGAAGCGCAGCGAGGCACCCGCCCAGTGGGTCGAGGTGCCGCCAACCGCCTTCACGATCCACGCGGGCAGGCCCGAGAAGTCGTGCGCCACGCGCCAGTCGCCGCTCGTGGTGCGCGGGTCGGTCCAGGCCAGTTGCCCGAAGCTCTCCCACTCGTCGTTGACGTAGTCCTCGGGCAGGTAGCGTCCCCCGGCCTCCAGCGCCACGACGCTCACGCCCTTCTGGGCAAGCTCGTTGGCCAGGACGCCGCCGCCCGCGCCGGTGCCGATGATGACGACGACGCTGTCGTCGGAATGTTCGAAAGGTGCAGCCATGTCTCGTCCTCCCTCAGCCGATCCAGGCGATGTCGTCGAATCCGCGGTCGATGTAGCCGCCCTTGGAATAGGACTCGCCCTCGTATCCGAAGATCGGCCAGACTTCCTTCTGGTTGTAGAGGCCGGTCACCAGCCCGCCGCGCACCGTCTGGAAGAACGCCTCATCCTCCATCGAGCGCAGCACCGCCACGCGGTCGCTCTCCCAGCCGATGCGCGCATAGTCGTCGCCGGTCTGCTCCCGCGCCCGGGTGTTGAGCGCCTCGATCCCGGCCTCGGCCATCTCGGCCTTGTCCTGGGTGTCGTAGTCCTTGACCGCGACGACGTAGTTCTCGTCGGGGATGCGGTCGTGGGGGTAGATGTCGCGCGCCATCTGCACCAGCGTGGCGAAGCTCTCGGGCTTGAGCGCCCGCATCTCGGTCGCCCAGTCGGCGCGCGCGCCGGTCACGTATCCCGATCCCACGACGAACGCGCCCATGGCGCTCGCCCCCGACAGAAGCTGGCGCCGGGTCAGCCCCCTCAGCGCCCCTCGTTCCTTTGCCAAGACGGTATCCTCCCTTTGGCGTGCCGGCCCCGCCTCCCCGCGGGGCCGGCGGCTCACGTGAACCGGCCCGACCGTTCCAGAACCTCGATCTGGTAGCCGTCGGGGTCGGCGATGAAGAAGAAGCGGCCCACCAGCTCTCCGGCGGGGGCGAACTCGACGATCTTGCGCGGTTCCATCCCGGCCTCGGTCAGGCGCGCGTGCTCGCCGTCGAGGTCGGCCACCGACACCGCCAGATGCCCGTATCCGTCGCCCAGGTCGTAGGGCTCCGAGCGGCCCTTGTTGACCGTCAGCTCCAGCTCGAACGGGGCTTCGGCGTTCGACAGGTAGACCAGGGTGAAATCGTCGAAATCCAGCCTCTCCGCGATCTCCAGCCCGAAGGCGGTGCGGTAGAAATGCACCGACCGTTCCTCGTCCAGCACGCGGATCATGCTGTGGATCATCTTCGCCATGTCGTCTCCCGTGTCGTATCCGTCGGGAGAGAATGGCGGATTATGCGCGCCCTTGGTGGTAGCGGGTTACTACGCGGCCACCGAAACCCTGCGACCTTGGTCGCAGGTCTCGATGAAGATCAGGCACGAGGCCCGCAGGATCGAGGTGAAGTTCACCGGCCCCTCCCGGCCCTCGTCCACCTCCGAGTGGAGCGTGGCGATCAGGTCGGGCAGGGGGCGCCCCTCGGCCTCGGCCATCCGCTCCAGCACGTCCCAAAAGGCGTTCTCCAGCCGGATGCTGGTGGAGAACCCGTCGATCCTCAGGCTGCGGGTGGTCAGGGCGAATCGCTCGGGGTCCTGGCTGGAATAGATGCTGCACATCGGCTGGGTCCTCCTTGCCGCCGGGTCCGCCGGCCGCGCGCAACATAATAGGACGCCCCCGGCCCGCGGCGCAAATATTCGTGTGCGGCACCGCGGCCCGATCGAAACCAGCCGCGCCCCCGCCGGTTGGGCGGGGTAGTCGAACAAGGGAGACGACGATGAAACTCAGCGCGCGCAACACCCTCAAGGGCACCGTGGTGGGCCTGCAGAAGGGCTCGGTCAACGCCACCGTCCGTATCGACGTGGGCGGCGGGACGATCATCACCTCCATGATCACCAACGACGCGGTCGAGGATCTCGGTCTGGCCGAGGGGAGCGAGGCCTATGCCGTGATCAAGGCCTCCCACGTCATGGTCGCGGCCGACTAGGCCCCCGTCCGGCCAGGCCCCCGTCCGGCTAGGCACCCGTTCTGCGGGCCTTCGCCGCGGCCGCCGCCAGACCCGCCGCCAGACCCGCCAGCGGCACCAGCCCCGCCACGAAGAGGCCGAGCGCCGCCGCGGGCCCGGCCGCGCCGGTCCCCGGCACGTTGCCGCCCAGCGCCACCGCCCCGAACGTCGCCGCGAACAGCGCCGCCGCCCCCCCCGCGAAGGTCAGGGCGGCGGTCCTGACCGGCCCCGACCGTGCGTCGAGCGTCCGCCGCATGGCCCCCAGCGCGCGGTCCACGTCCGTCTGGATCGCCAGCAGCGCGGGGATGACCAGCAGCACCAGCCCCATCCCGAAGCCCAGGCCATAGACCAGCGTGATCACCGTGGGCTTGAGGAACTGCGCCTGGCTCGAGGTCTCGTAGAGGAGTGGCGCCAGCCCCAGCACGGTCGTCAGCGTCGTCAGCAGCACGGGGCGCAGCCGGTCGCAGGCCGCGTCCACGATGGCGGGGCCCAGGCCGCGCCGCGCGGCGTATTCGTCGACGGTGGAGACGAGGACGATGGAATCGTTGATGATGATCCCCGTCATCCCGATCAGCCCCACCACCGAGAACAGCGACATGGGCACCTCCCAGATGTAGTGGCCCCAGACCGCGCCGATCAGCCCGAACGGGATCACCGCCATCACCACCACGGGCCGCCGCCAGCTCGCGAAGATCCACGCCAGCGTCAGGTAGATCCCCACCAGGCACAGCAGGAACCCGATCAGCGCGTCGTTGAGGAACGCGTCCTCCTGCTCGCTGAGGCCCGACAGCTCGGTCGTCACCCCGAAGCGCCCCTCCAGCCGGGGCAGGATGTCGCCCGACAGGATCTCCATGATCTCGTTGGCCCGCTCCGCGTCGCCGTCGTCCAGGTCGCCGGTCACGTCCACCTGGCGCAGGCCGTTCTCCCGCCGGATGGTGGAGAAGCCCTCGCGCACGGTCACGTCCACCAGCGCGCCCAGCTCCACCCAGGTGCCCGCCTCCGTGGGCAGGATCACCCGGTCGAGGAAGTCGGCCGTCATCTCCGCCTCGGGCAGCTCCACCCGGATCTCGGCCGAGCGCGTCCCGTCCGGGTAGGTCGCCGCCTCGATCCCCGACAGCCGGTCGCGCAGGGTCCGCCCGATCCCGTCGATGGTGAAGCCCAGCGCCTCGCCCCGGGGCGTCAGCTCCAGCACGAATTCCTGCTTGTCGTAGGCCAGGCTGTCCTCCAGCGCCGAGACCTCGCCGAAGGCCCCGAGCTCGGATTTCAGTGCCTCGGCGGCCTCCTTCAGCACCGGCGTCTCCGCCCCGCTGATCCGCACGTCGATGGCGTCGCCCCCCGGCCCCCCGCGCCAGCCGCGGAACGACAGCTCCTGAAGCCGGGGGTGGCGCGGCACCGCCTCCTGCAGCGCGGCCACGAACTCGAACGAGGAATAGGGCCGCAGGTCGGCGTCGATCAGCTCGATGGAAATGGCGCCCAGCAGGTCCTCGTCGGTGTTCTCCACCCCCGACAGGCCGCGCCCCGCGTTGCCGCCGATCTCGGCCAGGGCATAGTCCACGGGGTTCGCGCCGTGCTCCTCGGCGAACTCCGCGCCCAGCTCCGCCACCGCGTCCTGGATCAGCCTCAGCTGCTCGCGCGTGTCCTCGCGGCTGGCTTCGGCCCGCATCGCGAAGTTGCCGCTGACCGAGCCCTGCTCGGGCGAGTCGAAGAAGCGCCACTGCACCGCGCCCGACACGAACAGGATCACCACCCCCGTCAGCAGGAGCGTGGCCCCGGCCAGCACCGGGTAGCGCGCCAGCATCACCAGCCGCATCAGCGGGCGGAACGCGCGCTCGCGCACCTGGCCGAAGCCGCGGTTCACCAGCCGCGAGGGCAGGTCGTACCAGTGGTCCCGGCCCGTATGCGCCAGCGCGTGCGAGAGGTGGTTGGGCAGGATCAGGAAGCACTCCGCGAGGCTCGCCAGCAGCACCACGATCACCGTGAACGGGATGTCCGAGATCAGGGTGCCGAACACGCCCCCGATGGCCGTCAGCCCGAAAAACGCGATCACCGTCGTCACGGTGGAGGAGAAGACGGGCGCGAACATGCGCCCCGCCGCCCGCTCGGCGGCCGTCACCGGGTCCTCCCCCAGCCTGCGGGCGCGGAAGTCGGCGTGCTCGCCCACCACGATGGCGTCGTCCACCACGATGCCCAGCGTGATGATCAGCGCGAACAGCGAGATCATGTTGAACGTGATCCCGGCCACGTACATGAACGCGATCGCCGCCGTCATCGCCACCGGGATGCCCGCCGCCACCCAGAACGCGATCCGCGCGTTCAGGAACAGAAACAGCAGCCCCACCACCAGCGCGAGGCCCATGGCCCCGTTCTCAAGCAGGATCTGCAACCGCCCCGAGATGTATTCGGCCCGCCCCCGGATCAGGTCGATCTCCACGCCCCGGGGCAGGGACGGGCGCATCCGCGCCGCGACCTCCTCCACCTGCGCCTGGATCTCCAGCGCGTCTCCGGCGGCCGAGCGCTGGACCATGATCGACACGGCCGGGTTCTCGCCCACGTAGTAGGCCCGCGCCCGGTCCGGCCCCTCCACCCGCACGCGCGCCACGTCGCCCACCGTCAGGGGCGCGCCGTCCGCGCCCGGGCGCAGCACCACGTCGGCGATCTGGTCGGCCGCGCGGGTCTCGGTGCCGGCCCGCACCCGGGCGGTGCCGCCCACGTCGCCCGCGGGGGAGGCGTCCACCTCCGCGCCCACGGCCGCCGCGATCTCCTCCATGGTCAGCCCGTATTGCAGCAACGACAGGGACGGCACCTCGATCACCGTCTCCGTCGCCGCCACGCCCTGGATCGACGTGCGGGTGACGCCCGCGCGGAACAGCTCCTGCACGAAGGTGTCGGCGATCCGGCCGAGCTGTCCCGGCCCCACCGGGCCGGTGATCACCACGTCCGTCACCCGGTCGCGCCAGCCGCCGCGCCCGATCTCGGGGTCCTCGGCCGCCTCGGGCAGGTCGCTGGCCCCGTCGATGGCCGTCTCCACGTCGTCGGCGGCGCGGCCCATGTCCCAGCCGGGCTCGAACTCGATCTCGATGGAGGCGCGTCCCTCCGTGGCGCGCGACTCGGTCTCCACCACGCCGTCCACGGCCAGCAGCGCGGGCTCCAGCACGCCCACGATGGCGTTGTCCACGGCCTCCGCGCCCGCGCCCTCCCAGATCACCGACACGTCGATCTCGTCCGAGACCACGTCGGGAAAGAACTGCGCCCGCATGCGGGGCAGGGCGGCCAGACCCAGCACCAGCAGGGTCATCAGCAGCAGGTTCGCCGCCGTGCGGTGGCGCGTGAAGTAGGACAGAAGCCCGCCCACAGGGCCCGGGCCCCTCATCCGTCCCGCCGCCGCTCGATCCGCTCGACGATGCGCGCGGGCACCTGCGGGCGCTGCAGCGCCGACAGGACGCGCGCGCGGGCGGCGCTGCCCATGCTCTCGTCGGCCTCCACGGTGGCGACGAGCGCCGCGCGCCGCTCCGGGCTCAGCTCCATCAGCTCACCGACGGTCTCGGGCCCCTCGTCCGTCCCCGTGGCGTCGGCGGGGTCGGGCCCGGTCTCCAGCGGCCTGATCCGGATCCCCGGGCCCAGGGTCGGGGTGCGCTCGGCCACCACGGTGGCGCCCGCGAGATCGGGCGCGCGCACGATCACCTCGTCGCCCTGGGTCCGCAACCGCTCCACCTGCGCCAGCTCCAGCCGGTCCTCAGCCCCCACGACCAGCACGCTGCCGTCGCGCCCCACCGCGCCCGCGGGCAGGCGCGCCACGCCCTCGAGCGGCGGCTCCTCGATCCGCACGCGGGCGAAGTCGCCGGGGCGGAAGCCGCGCGGCGCCTCGATCCGCGCGAACAGGCGCCGCCCGCTCTCGCCCTCGGCCACCGACGGCGCCTCGCGGGTGATGGTCGCGGGGGAGGACAGGGTGAAGCCGCCCACCTCCATGTAGACGGTCGCCATCTCGGCGGTGAGCGCGCCGGTCTCGTCCAGCAACCGCAGGTAGTCGGTGGTCGAGACGCGGAACGCCACTTCCAGCCGTTCGGGGTCGATCAGCACGGCGAGCTGCTCGTTCTGGGACACCAGCCCGCCTTGCGTGGCCGACAGCTCCGAGATCGTGCCGGCGAACTCCGCCGCAATGCGGGTGTCGTCGCGGTTGCGCCGGGCGTCCTCCACCGCGATGCGCCGGCGATCCAGCGCCGTCTCGGCCAGGGCAATGCGCCGGATGGCGTCGGCCTCCGCCTGCCGCGCGGCCAGCACCTGGCTGCGCGCCGAGGCGGCGGCCAGCTCCGCCTCCTCAACCGCCGCGGCGGTGGCCACCCCCCGCCCCTCCAGGTCGCGCTGGCGCCCCAGCGCCCCCTCGCGCAGCTCGGCCTGCTCGCGCGCCGCGGCCAGGTCGTCGGTGGCGATGTCCGCGGCACGGCGCGCGTCCTCGACCTCGGCGCGCGCGTCGGCCAGGTCGGCCTGCGCCAGGCTCAGCTCCGTCTCGGCGTCCACGGGGTCGATGGCGAACAGAAGCTGGCCGCGCGTCACGCGGCCCCCTTCCTCCACGCCCGGCCCGATATCGAGCACCCGCCCCTCCGCGGTGGAGCGTACCTGCAGCTCGCGGCGCGCGCGCACCTCTCCGAACGTCTCCAGGACCGGGGTGATCGTGCCGGGCGTCACCTCCACCACCGTGGCGGCGAAGACCTGCTCCTCGGCGGGCCGCTCGCCGGGCGCGCGCGCCGCCCGCTCGCGCAGCGCGTCGCGCAAGGACAGGCCCGCGAAGGCCAGAAGGCCCAGGGTCAGCGCGGTGAGGACGAGCCCCGTGAGGGCGCGGGTTAAAAAACGCATGGGTCCGATCGGTTCGCTTGGCCCCGAGACTACAGTCCGGCGGCCGCCTCGGGAAGCGCGCCGCACGCGACTGTTACGCACAAAGGCGCGCGCCTCCGTCGCATTTTTTCCGTCAGCGGGGCGCTATCCCCGCGGCCGGGGCGCGCGGATCACTTGCGCCGGCGATGCTCGTCGAGCCGCGGCAGGATCTCCACGAAGTTGCAGGGCCTGTGGCGATAGTCGAGCTGCAGCCCCAGGATCTCGTCCCAGGCGTCCCGGCACGCGCCGGTGGAGCCGGGCAGGGCAAAGAGATACGTGCCGTTCGCCACGCCTCCCGTCGCCCGGCTCTGCACCGCCGAGGTGCCGATCTTGGCCATGGAGACATGGGTGAACACGATCCCGAAGGCGTCGATCTCCTTCTCGTAGACGTCCCGGTGCGCCTCCACGGTCACGTCGCGCCCCGTCAGCCCGGTGCCGCCGGTGGAGATCACCACGTCCACCTCTCCGTCGGCGCACCAGTCCGACAGTTTCGCGGCGATCGTTTCGCGATCGTCGCGCAGGATCGCGCGGTCGGCCAGCACGTGCCCCGCCGCCTCCAGCCGGTCCACCAGCAGGTCGCCCGAGCGGTCGTCCTCCGCCCCGCGCGTGTCGCTCACCGTCAGGATCGCGATGCGGCAGGGGACGAAGTCCCGGGCCTGGTCGATCCCGCTCACGACCTCACCCGACCTTGTCCTGTGTCTTCGTCTCGAAATCCTGCGCCGAATGGCGCTCGCGCAGCTGCGTCTCGGGTTCTCCGGACATGCTGTTGACCATGCGGCCGCGCCGCACCGGCTCGCGCGCGTCGATCTCCTCGGCCCAGCGGATCACGTGTTCGTACTCGTGCGCCGACAGGAACGTCGCCGCGTCGCCGTAGGCGCGCCCCAGCACCAGGTTGCCGTACCACGGGAAGGTCGCGATGTCGGCGATGGTGTAGCTCTCGCCCGCCAGGAAGGCGCTCTCCGCCAGCCGCCGGTCGAGCACGTCGAGCTGGCGCTTGGTCTCCATGGCGTAGCGGTCGATAGGGTATTCCATGGGCTCCGGCGCATAGGCGTAGAAATGGCCGAAGCCCCCGCCCAGGAACGGCGCCGACCCTTGCAGCCACATCAGCCACGACAGCATCTCCGCGCGCCGCTCCGGCACGCCCAGGAAATCGCCGAACCTCTCCGCCAGGTGCATCAGGATCGCGCCCGATTCGAACACCCGCACCGGCTTGGGCCCCGACCGGTCCATCAGCGCCGGGATCTTCGAGTTGGGGTTCACCTCCACGAAGCCCGAGCCGAACTGGTCCCCTTCGGAGATGTCGATGAGCCAGGCGTCGTATTCCGCGCCCGAATGGCCCGCCGCCAGCAGCTCCTCGAACAGGATCGTCACCTTCTGCCCGTTGGGCGTGGCCAGCGAGTAGAGCTGGAACGGGTGCTCGCCCACGGGCAGCTCCCGGTCCTCCGTGGCGCCGGCCACGGGGCGGTTCAGGCTGGCCCACTTGCCGCCCGATTCGCGCTCCCAGGTCCAGACCTTGGGGGGCTTGTATCCGGTCTCGCTCATGTCGTGCCTCTCGCGGGTTGGAGCGCGACAGGGTAATCCGCCCCCGCGCCCTGCCAAGGGCTCACAGGTCGAACCACACCGGCGCGGGGCCGAGGTTGCGCCACTCCGTCGGCCCCAGCGTTCCGCCCGCGCCCCAGCAATCGTGCACGTGCCCGAAGACGCACAGGCGCGGGGCGAGGCGCAGCATCGCCGCCTTCACCGCGACCGACCCGATATGGCCCAGCTTCGCGTGGTTGTCCCCGAGCCCCGCGGGCGGCGAATGGGACACCAGGATGTCGGCCGTCCCGATCCCGTCCAGAAGCGCGCCCGCCGTATCCTCCGACAGGTCCCACGACCCCCAGGGCTGCGGCGGCAGGGGCGGGATGCCGCCACCGATCCCCGCGACGGTCACGCCGCCCCGCACCACCGCCTGCCCGTGGAGCACGGTGGCCGAGGTGGCGGCGCGCAGGGCCTCCAGCGTCTCGTTGTTTCCCGGCACCATCACCGTCCTGGCCGCGACCGGCTCCAGCCGCGCGGCGAGGCCCGCGAGCCCCTCGTGGGCGTCGGCGAGATCGCCCGCGACGATCACCAGGTCCGCCGCCCCCGCGGCGGAGATCAGGGCGTCGGCGGCGGCCCCGTCCAGGTGCAGGTCCGACGCGGCCAGCACCCTCATCCCAGCCGCGCCCCGATCTGCAGCAGGTCCGCCCAGGCCTCGCGCTTGGCGGCGGGGTTCCTCAGCAGGTAGGCGGGGTGGGTCATGGGCATGGCCGGCCGCCCCAGCGCCTCGCCCCAGGTGCCGCGCAGCCGCGTGATCCCGCGCCGCCCGAGCAGCGCCTGGGCCGAGATGTTGCCCATCACCACCAGGATCTCCGGGTCGGCCAGCGCCACGTGGCGCTCAAGGAACGGCACCATCATGGCGATCTCCTCGGCCGTGGGCTCGCGGTTCTGGGGCGGCCGCCAGGGCAGGACGTTCGTGATGTAGAGGCCCCCCTCGCTCCGCGACAGGCCCAGCGCGGCGAACATCCGGTCGAGGAGCTTGCCCGCCCGGCCCACGAAGGGGCGCCCCTCCCGGTCCTCGTCGCGTCCCGGCGCCTCGCCCACGACCATCACCCGCGCGCCCGGCGCGCCGTCGCAGAACACCATGTTGCGCGCGCCCCGCTTCAGCTCGCACCCCTCGAAGGCCGCCATGGCCGCGCGCAGGCCATCGAGGTCCTGCGCCGCATGGGCCGCGTGGCCCGCATCGGCCGCCGGGTCCGCCTCCGCCCGGGGGGCGGGCGCCGCCGCGGGGGCGGGCTCGGGCCGCGCGCGCGCCTGCGCCTCGGCGGCGGCCAGGGCGAAGCGGTCCACGGGGTGCTCCTCGAGCGCCTCGTCGGCTCCCATCTCCACCTGCCAGTCGAGGGCGGCCAGCGCCGCGTGGTATTCGTCCGCATCGAGCATGACCCCCAGACTAGCCTCCGGCCCGCCGCGCCTCCACCTCCTTCTTCGCGTCTCCGAAGATGGCCCTCGCCCGGCGGGGCGTCCCCGCGCCCGCCTTGCCCGGCGCGCGGCCCTCGCCTATGCCGGGCGCGACAGGGAAGGCGCGCGCATGACATTCCGACAAAGGCACCTCCTGGGGATCGAGCCCCTCTCGCCCTCCGAGATCACCTGCGTGCTCGATCTCGCGGAGAGCTACGTGGACCTCAACCGCGCGGTCGAGAAGCACGGCGACGCGCTGGCGGGCCTCACCCAGGTCAACATGTTCTTCGAGGCCTCGACCCGCACCCAGGCCAGCTTCGAGATCGCGGGCCAGCGGCTCGGGGCGGACGTGATGAACATGGCGATGCAGGCCTCGTCGATAAAGAAGGGCGAGACGCTGATCGACACGGCGCTCACGCTCAACGCCATGCACCCCGACCTCCTGGTGGTGCGCCACCCCCATTCCGGCGCGGTGGACCTCCTGGCGCAGAAGGTGACCGCCTCCGTGCTCAACGCCGGCGACGGGCGTCACGAGCACCCCACCCAGGCCCTCCTCGACGCGCTGACGATCCGCCGGGCCAAGGGCCGCCTCCACCGGCTGACGGTGGCGATCTGCGGCGACATCGCCCATTCGCGCGTGGCGCGCTCCAACATCTGGCTCCTGGGCAAGATGGAGAGCCGCATCCGCCTCGTCGGCCCCCCCACCCTCATTCCCGCCGGCGCCGCCGACTGGGGGGTGGAGGTCTGCCACGACATGGCGGCCGGTCTCGCGGACGCCGACGTGGTGATGATGCTGCGCCTCCAGCGCGAGCGGATGGACGGCGGCTTCATCCCGTCGGAGCGCGAATACTACCACCGCTACGGCCTCGACGCCGAAAAGCTCGGCCATGCCAAGGACGACGCCATCGTCATGCATCCCGGGCCGATGAACCGGGGCGTGGAGATCGACGGCACCATCGCCGACGACATCAACCGCTCCGTGATCCAGGAGCAGGTCGAGATGGGCGTGGCCGTGCGCATGGCCGCCATGGACCTGCTCGCCCGCAACCTGCGCGCCGCCCGCGCCGCCTGAGGGCGGGCCCCCCCGGCCCGCGCCCCCGCGCCGGGCCACGACAGGAGACAGCCCATGCCGGACGCCGATATCCCCACCGGAACCGACCCCCGCAACGCCGAGACGATCCACGTCTTCTCGGTCGATCTCGCCCTGCCGCAGGCGCGCGCCCTGGCGGAGGACGAGGCGGCGCTCTCCGCCGCCCTGGGCGGCATCGCGGTGGACGTCTCCCGCGCCGAGGCGATCGACCCCCGCGGCCTCGCGGAATACGGGCTCTCGGGCTACCTCACCGACGGCGAGGGGGCCTCCGCCGACGCGGTCCTGCCCGACGAGCCGCGCCTCGACGCCGCGACCGGCCCCGTCCTCGTCCTGCGCCCCCGCGCGGTGCGCGCCGCGCCCGACCCCGAGCCGCCCCTGACCCTGCTCGGCCGCTACCCGATGGAGGCCGCCCGCCCCGCCGGCGCGCCGATCCGCGCCGCCTCGGCCGAGGGCAGCGCGGCGGGCACGCCCCCGTCCCCGGAGGAGAGGACGCGCAGCGAGCGCCGCGCCAGCGGCCTGGTGGCCATGGCGGCACTCGCGGTGGCCCTCCTGGTCGCCTTCATCGTCTGGGCCATCGCCGCCTGAGCGTTGCGCCGCCCCCCCGGGCCGCGTATCCGTCCCCCATGGACCTGACCTTCCGAGACGCCCGCCTGATCGACCCCGAGACCGCCACCGAGCGGCGCGGCGACCTCCATGTCCGCGCGGGCCGCATCGTCTCCGACCCGCCCGACGGCGCCGAGGTGATCGACTGCGCGGGCAAGTGCCTCGCGCCCGGCATCGTCGATCTCGGCGTCAAGGTCTCCGAGCCCGGCGAGCGCCACAAGGAGAGCTTCCGCTCCGCGGGCCGGGCGGCGGCGCGCGGCGGCGTCACCACCATCGTCACCCGCCCCGATACCGACCCGGCCATCGACACGCCCGAGGTGCTGGAGTTCGTCGCCCGCCGCGCCCAGGCCGACGCCGGCGTCAACGTCGTGCCCATGGCCGCGCTGACCAAGGGCCGCGCGGGGGCCGAGATGGTCGAGATCGGCCTCCTGATGGACGCGGGCGCCGCCGCCTTCACCGATTGCGACCGGGTCGTGGCCGACACCCGCGTCCTGTCGCGCGCGCTCACCTACGCCCGCGGGCTGGGCGCCCTCGTCGTGGGCCACGTGCAGGAGCCGGGGCTGAGCCGCGGCGCGGCGGCGACGAGCGGAAAGTTCGCCTCCCTCTACGGCCTGCCCTCCGTCAGCCCCATGGCCGAGCGCATGGGGCTCGACCGCGACATCTCGCTCCTGGAGATGACGGGCGCGCGCTACCACGCCGACCAGATCACCTCCGCCCGTGCCCTGCCGCCGCTGGAGCGCGCCAAGGCCAACGGCCTCGACATCACCGCGGGCGTGGGCATCCACCACCTGACCCTGAACGAGATGGACGTGTCGGGCTACCGCACCTTCTTCAAGCTCAAGCCTCCCCTGCGCTCCGAGGAGGACCGCCTCGCGGTGGTCGAGGCCGTCGCCACCGGCCTGATCGACGTGATATCCTCCATGCACACCCCCCAGGACGAGGAATCCAAGCGCCTGCCCTTCGAGGAGGCCGCCTCCGGCGCCGTGGGGCTGGAGACGCTCCTTCCCGCCGCCCTGCGCCTCGTCCATGCCGGCCACATGGACTTAGCCACTCTCTGGCGCGCCCTGTCGCTCAACCCCGCGAAGCGTCTCGGCCTCGACGCAGGCACCCTCGTGCCCGGCGCGCCCGCCGACCTCGTCCTCTTCGACCCCCACGCCCCCTTCCTCCTCGACCGCTTCACGCTTGCGTCCAAGTCCAAGAACACCCCCTTCGACGGCGCCCGCATGGAGGGGCGCGTCAAGGGCACCTGGGTCGGGGGACGGCGGGTCTACCCGGCGTAAGGCGACGCCCGCGGGCCCAGACGCAGGGGAACCGTGAAGCTCACGGGCGGTTCACTCCTTCGTCAACATCCTTAACGAGTGAACCCCGATGGCCTCCACAGCAGCACGCGGCCGTCAGGCCCGAAATCCGAGCGAAATCCCCGCGAAAGGATGGCGCGACATCGCCTTCCGGGTCAAGGACGAGCTGACGCGCGACCACGTCTCGGTCGTGTCGGCCGGCGTCGCCTTCTTCGGGCTCCTGGCCCTGTTCCCGGCGATCGGCGCGCTGATCTCGATCACGGGCCTCTTCCTCGACCCGGGCGCGATCGAGTCGCAGCTCGAGAGCATCGCCTCGGTCCTGCCCCAGGACGCCGCCTCGATCCTGCAGGAGCAGGCGCAATCCGTGGCCTCCAATTCCGAGACGGGGCTGGGCCTCACCGCCCTCATCGGGGTCGTCCTGTCGCTCTACGGCGCCTCCAAGGGCATGAGCACCCTCATGGAGGGGATGAACATCGCCTATGACGAGGAAGAGGAGAGGGGGATCGTGAAGGGATACGCCGTCTCGTTCGCGCTGACCCTGGTCCTGATCCTGGGGCTGCTCATCGCGCTCGGCACCACGGTGGTCGTGCCCGCGCTGCTGGGGTCCCTGGGCCTGCCCGACATCGTGGTGACGCTGGTCGAATGGGGGCGCTGGCCGCTCCTCGCGCTCTTCACCGTCCTCGGTCTCTCGGTCCTCTACCGCTTCGGCCCCTCGCGGGAGGACCCCGAATGGCGCTGGGTGACGTGGGGGTCGGTGGTGGCGACGATCCTGTGGGTCGCGGGGTCGGTCGGGTTCTCGATCTACGTGCGCAACTTCGGCAGCTACGGCGAGTCCTACGGCGCGCTGGGCGGCGTCATCATCCTGCTCACTTGGCTCTGGCTGTCGGCCTACATCGTCCTGCTGGGGGCCGAGATCAATTCCGAGATGGAGCACCAGACGGAGCACGACACGACCACCGGGCGCGAGCGGCCGCAGGGCGAGCGCGGGGCCGTCAAGGCGGACGACACCGGAAAGTCCCCGTGACCCGCTCCCGGTGATCGGGCGGCAAGGGCCGGGGCGGAAGCCGCGCCCCGCTCACATCGTCGCCAGGATGCCCTCGATCTCCCTGATCCGGCTTTGCGGCGTGGGGTGGGTGGCCAGGAAGGCGGGCGCCCGGCCCTGGGAGGCCGCCTGCATCCGCTCCCACAGGGTCACCGCCTGGCGCGCGTCGTACCCCGCATCGGCCATCCGCCGCAGGCCCAGCTCGTCGGCCTCCAGTTCCTGCTCTCGCGAGAAGGGCAGCATCAGGCCCACCTCCACCCCCAGCCCCATGGCCGCCGCGATCTCGTCGGCGAACTCGATGTCCCCGAGGTTGAGGAAGAACGCCACGATCCTCAGCCCCGCGTTCCGCGCGACCTCGGCGCTCATCCGCTCCTGGGCATGCTCGGCCGACAGGTGCCCGATCTCGTGGCCGACGATGGCGGCGAGCCGGTCGTCGGTATCGGCCACCTCGAACATCCCCTCGTAGACGCCGATCTTGCCCCCGGGCAGGGCGAAGGCGTTGGCCCGCTCGTCGGCGAAGACGCGCACCTCCCATTCCCCCGACGGCGCGCCCCCCGTCTCCAGCAGGCGCCGCGCCACCCGTTCCAGCGTCGCCTGCCGGGCGGCGTCGCGGCTGGTGGGCGTGCGCGCGGTGATCTGGTCCCACGCCTCCTGGCCCATCTCGGCGGCCTGCGCGTCCGAGACGAGGTTGGGCATCCGGTCGCAGCCCGCGAGCGCCACGGGGGCCGCGAGCGAGAGCGACAGGAACCTTCGGCGGCCGAGGCAGGTGGTACACATGGGGGCACGGGTCTCCTTCGCTTGGCCCCGAACGCCGCCGCGCCCGCGCCGTTCCCCGAGTGTCCCCTCCCGTCCGGACACGTGTCCGGCGCCCGTCCGGCGCGGGCGCGGCGCAGGCCCCACATTCGCGGGGCGTTCGCCCGGCGCGGGCCCTACGCCCGCGGGGCGGCCGCCCGGCGCAGGCGGTCGTTGATCGCCCGGCCCAGCCCCGTCTCTGGAACGGGGGCGACGGCGATCCGCTCGGCGCCCGCCGCGTCCAGTTCCTGCAGGCAGTGGAACAGCCGCGCCGCCGCCTCCACCAGGTCGCCCGTGGGCGACAGGGACAGCAGGTCGCCCGTGGGCGACAGCTCCGCCGGGCCGGGGCCGAAGCCGAGGAAGGTCTCGCCCGCCTCCGGGCTCGCCGCGTTCAGCCGCACCCGCCCGCGCGGCGCGTAATGGGAGGCGAGCTGCCCCGGCGCGCTGGGCGTAACCCCTTGATCGGGCGGCAGAAGGCCGGCTCCCAGCACCGCTTCCGCGTCCTCGGCCGACACCCCTCCCGGGCGCAGGAGCCGGGTGCCGTCCGGGCCGGGTGCCAGGATCGTGCTCTCCACCCCGACCAGGGCCGGGCCGCCGTCCAGCACCGCCTCGATCCGCCCGTCGAGGCCCGCCAGCACGTGCTCGGCCCGCGTCGGGCTGATCCGCCCCGAGGGGTTCGCCGACGGCGCCGCCACCGGCCGCCCCACGCGGGCCAGCAGGTCGCGGGCGATCCCCGCTCCCGGCACCCGCACCGCCAGCGTCACCAGTCCCGCGCTCACCAGCGGCGCGATCCCCGCCCCCTCCCTGAGCGGCAGGACGAGGGTCAGCGGCCCCGGCCAGAACCGCTCCGCGAGGGCCCGTGCGGCCGCGTCGATCGCCACCAGCTCACCGGCCTCGGCGAGCGAGGAGACGTGCACGATCAAGGGGTTGAAACGAGGGCGCCCCTTCGCCTCGAAGATCCGCGCCACCGCGCGGTCGTCCCGCGCATCCGCGCCCAGGCCATAGACCGTCTCGGTCGGGAACGCGACGAGGGCGCCCGCCCGCAGGAGCTCGGCGGCGCGATCCAGTCCGGCCTCGTCGGGGGTCAGGCGCTCGGTCATCGCCCGTGGGCCTAGGCCCTCCCGCGCGCTTTGGCCAGTGGCGGCGAACGCCGCGTCGGGCTTGCCCCGCGGATGCGGCGGGTCCATCGTCGCCGCCACCGGAAGATGCATCGGGATCGGGGGAACATCATGCCGTATCGCGCACCGCTGAAGGAGTTCCGCTTCCTCTTCGACCACGTGGTCGGGCTGGAGCAGGTCACCGCGACCGAGGCCTTCGCCGAGGCCACGCCAGACCTCGTCGACCAGATCCTGACCGAGGCGGGGCGCCTGTGCGAGGACGTGCTCGCTCCCCTCCAGCGCCCCGGAGACGAGCACCCCGCGATCCTCGAGAACGGCGTCGTGCGCACGCCGCCCGGCTTCGAGGCGGGCTACCGCGCCATCGCCGAGGGCGGCTGGGTCGGTATCTCCGCCGACCCCGAGCACGGCGGCATGGGCCTGCCGGTGACGCTCTCTATGGCCGTCAACGACATGATGTCCTCGGCCTGCCTGTCGCTGCAGCTCTGCCCGCTCCTGAGCCAGGGCCAGATCGAGGCGCTCGAACATCACGCCCCGGACGAGATCAAGGCGCTCTACCTGCCCAGGCTCACAAGCGGCGAATGGTCGGGGACGATGAACCTGACCGAGCCGCAGGCGGGCTCCGACGTGGGCGCGCTGACCAGCAGGGCGGTGCCGAACGGCGACGGCACCTACGCCGTCACGGGGCAGAAGATCTACATCACCTGGGGCGACGCGGACTTCCTCGACAACGTGTGCCACCTGGTGCTGGCGCGACTGCCAGACGCGCCGGAGGGCACGCGGGGGATCAGCCTGTTCCTCGTGCCCAAGATCCTGCCTGAGGAGGACGGATCGCTGGGCGCGCGCAACGGGGTGCGCACCGTCAGCCTGGAGCACAAGCTGGGCATCCACGGATCGCCCACCTGCGTGATGGAGTACGACGGCGCCACGGGCTGGCTGATCGGCGAGGAGAACGCCGGCATGGCCGCCATGTTCACCATGATGAACAGCGCCCGGCTGGGCGTGGGCGTGCAGGGCGTGGGCGTGGCCGAGGGCGCCTACCAGCATGCTCTGGCCTATGCGCTCGACCGCCGTCAGGGCCGGGCGGGCGGCACCGGCACCATCGCCGAGCATGCCGACGTGCGGCGGATGCTGACGGGAATGAAGGCCGACATCTTCGCCGCAAGAGCGATCGCGATGATGAACGCCGTGGCCATCGACATGTCCGGCGCCACGGGCGAGGCGGAGTGGGAGGCGCGCGCCGCACTCCTGACGCCGATCTCCAAGGCGTTCGGCGCCGATCTGGGCGTCGCCGTCGCGCAGGAGGGCATTCAGGTCCATGGGGGCATGGGCTTCGTCGAGGAGACGGGCGCGGCGCAATACGCGCGCGACGCGCGCATCACCACGATCTACGAGGGCACGAACGGCATCCAGGCCATGGATCTCGTGGCGCGAAAGATGAAGGACGGGGGCCGCGCGGCGCGGGCCCTGATCGACGAGGTCGCGGCCGGTGCCGAGGCGGCACCCGACGAGTTGCGCGCGCTGGCGGACGAGGTCGCGACGGCCGCGGCCGCCCTGCGCGACGCGACCGAATGGCTCGTCGCGCGGGAGGACCTGCAGGACAGGTTCGCGGGCGCGGTGCCCTACCTGCGGGCCTTCGCGCGGGTGCTGGGGGCGGGCGCGCATCTGAAGGCCGCGGTGGCCGGGGGTGATGCCCGGCGAGCCCTGGCGGAGGTCTACATCCACCGGCTGCTGCCGGAGCATGCGGGCCTCCTGGCCCAGGCGCGGGCGGGGGCGGAGGGCCTCTATGCCCTGTCGCTCGACGATCTGAGCGCGGCCTGAGCGGCACCGCCTTTGACGGGGCGGGACGGGGCGGCTAGGGAAACGGGATGCAGACCGATCAGGACGCCAGGATCACCCAACCGCTGACGGAGGCGCCCGCGTTCGGTGTCCCCCTCCGCGTCGCCGAGGGCATCGAGTGGCTGCGCCTGCCGCTGCCAATGGCGCTCGACCACGTGAACTGCTGGATCCTCGAGGAGCCGGGGGGCGTCACCGTCGTCGATACCGGCTTCGATACGGATCGCACGCGCGAGATGTGGGAGCAGGCGCTGAACGGGCGTCGGGTGCAGCGGGTGGTGGTGACGCACCATCATCCCGACCATGTCGGGCTCGCCGGCTGGTTCCAGTCCGCGCACGGTGCCGAGCTCTTGACCTCGCGCACGGCGTGGCTGACGGCGCGGATGCTGCAGCTCGACGAGCAGGACCGCCCCACGCCGGAGATGCTGGCCTTCTGGCGGGCCGCCGGAATGGACCCGGAGATCTTCGCCGAGCGGGAGGGGCAGCGGCCCTTCAACTTCGCCGACGTGGTCGCGCCGATGCCCCTGGGCTTCACCCGGCTGA
Source organism: uncultured Paracoccaceae bacterium (assembly GCA_947500825.1). Classification (GTDB taxonomy): domain Bacteria; phylum Pseudomonadota; class Alphaproteobacteria; order Rhodobacterales; family Rhodobacteraceae; genus Palleronia. Next base: position 151,337 of record CANMTR010000001.1, read on the forward strand.
CCAACGAGGAGATGGTCGAGCTGGGCGGGCGCTGGTGGCACGTGCACATGGGCGACGGTCATGCCCCCGAGCACGTGACCCTGTGGGAGGAGGGAGGCGATATCGTGCTGGGAGGCGACCAGTTCCTGCCCGCGATCTCTCCCAACCTGGGTGTCCACGCCAGCGAGCCGGAGGCCGACCCGGTGGGCGACTGGCTGATGGCCTGCGAGCGGCTGCGGGGGCTGGCGACCCCCGACAAGCTGGTCCTGCCGGGGCACAAGATGCCCTATCGCGGCCTGCCCCTGCGCCTGGGCCAACTGATCGAGAACCACGAGGGCGCGCTCGACCGGCTGGAGCGGTACCTGTCGGAGCCGCGATCGGCCGGCGCCTGTTTCCAGCCGCTGTTCGGGCGCCGGATCGGGGCGGGGGAGTACGGGCTGGCCCTGGCCGAGGCCCTGGCCCATTGCCTGCACCTCATGCATACCGGCCGCGCCCGCCGCGAGGTGGACGAGGCCGGCGTCTGGCTCTTCCGGGCGCCCTGAGCGGGATTGTCCCGGGCGATGGGCCGGTGACAGGCCCCGCGCGATCGTCTATCAGGCGCGCGGAACACCAGCTTTCGGAGCGCAGACATGGCCAAGCACACCCACGGCTCGATGGACATCACCACGCATGAAAAGACCTTCGCCGGGTTCGTGACCTGGGTGACGCGCACGATCGTGGCGATCATCGTCGCGCTGATCCTGCTGGCGCTCGTCAACGGCTGAAAAGCCCGTGATCCTGCGCCTCGCGGCCCTTTCGCTGTGCCTGGCGGCGCTCGTCGCCTGCGCCCCGCCGAACCCTCCCAATGCCAGCCGGGACGCGGTGGGGCGCAGCGCCTTCTCCACCGGGGCGGAGCCGTCGATCACGCTGATCACGGTGCGCGACGTGCGCTCGGACGGGGGCGCGCACACGGCCCTGCTGATCGACGGGGCCGAGCGCGTCCTGTGGGACCCGGCGGGCTCGTTCGTCCATCCGGACGTTCCTGAGGTCGACGACGTGCTCTACGGGATCACCCCGCTGATCGACACCGTCTACACCGATTACCACGTCCGGCCCGAATACTACATGATCCGCCAGAAGGTCGCGGTCGATGCGGCGACGGCCCGTAGCCTCTCGGCTCTGGCGCGCTCCAGCGGCCGGGCGGCGCAGGCGACCTGCGCGATCACCACCAGCCGCATCCTGCGCGAAGCCGGGGTCGACGTTCGGCGCACGTTCTTTCCCAAGGCCCTGATGGCCTCGTTCGCGGACCTGCCGGGGGTGGAGACGCGCCGCATCGACATGTCCAACGTGGACACGAACCACAACGTGATCTTCGGGAAGGGGGGCGTTCCGGCCCCGCGCGGCTAGGGCGCGGCCGGAACGCGTCCGGGCTCAGCCCGTCTGGGTGTAGGGCGCCCGGCCGACGCCGGCATAGGCGGTGAAGCCTGCCGTCTCGGCGTCGGAGGCGGTGTAGACGTTGCGCAGGTCGGCCATGCGGGGCGTGCGCATGCCCCCCGCGATCTGGCGCAGGTCGAGGGCGCGGAACTCGTTCCACTCGGTCAGGACCACGACGAGGTCCGCGTCGCGCGCCGCCTCGTAGGGGTCGCTCGCCCACGACACGCCGGGCAGCAGCGCCTCGCCTTCGCGGCGGCCCTGCGGGTCGCAGACGCGCACCTCGGCGCCGCCGCCCACGAGGGCGGGCACGATCGTCAGGGCCGGGGCCTCGCGCATGTCGTCGGTGTTGGGCTTGAAGGTGACGCCCAGGACCGCCACGCGCTTCTCGTTGAAGCTGCCGCCGCACAGGTCCCTGAGCTTGGTGACCATGCGGCGCTTGGCCTCCTCGTTCACCTCGATCACCATCTCGGTGATCCGCATGGGCGCGGCGAAGTCCTGCCCTATCCGGGCGAGCGCGCGGGTGTCCTTGGGAAAGCACGAGCCGCCGTAGCCGGGGCCGGCATGGAGGAACTTGTTGCCGATCCGCCCGTCGAGGCCCATGCCGCGGCTGACCTGCTTCACGTCGGCGCCGACCTTCTCGCAAAGCGCGGCGATCTCGTTGATGAAGGTGATCTTGGTCGCGAGGAAGGCGTTCGCCGCGTACTTGATCATCTCGGCCGATTCGAGGTCGGTGATGACGATCGGGAACTCCCGCAGGAACAGCGGGCGGTAGATGTCGGACATGACCTGCCCGCCCCGGTCGGTCTGAACGCCCACGACGACCCTGTCGGGGCGCATGAAATCGTCGATCGCGGCACCCTCGCGCAGGAACTCGGGGTTCGAGGCGACATCGAAATCGAGGTCGGGGTTCGCGGCCGCGACCGTCTCGGCCACCTTGCGGTTGGTGCCCACGGGGACGGTTGACTTGGTCACGATGACGACACCATCGTCGGCGCCCTTCGCGACCGCCTCGGCGGCGGCCATGACGTAGGTCAGGTCGGCGTGGCCGTCGCCGTGACGGCTGGGCGTGCCGACCGCGATGAACACCGCTTGGGCGCCCTTCAGGGCCTTGGCGAGGTCCGTGGTGAAGGACAGGCGCCCCGCCTCCACGTTGCGGGCCATGAGGACGTCGAGGCCGGGCTCGTAGATCGGCACCTCGCCCTTCTCGAGCCGGGCGATCTTGTCGGCGTTGGTGTCGACGCAGGTCACGTCGTGTCCGAAATCCGAAAAGCATACGCCCGAGACGAGGCCGACATAGCCCGTGCCGATCATCGCGATTTTCATGGATGGACCTTCCGCCGCTGAACTTTCGGCGGCTTAAAGGCCCAGATGGGGGGTCTGTCAATCGGGCGGAGCGGAATCCGCGCGCCAGTGGAGGATCGCGACGGAACAGCAGCATTGTTGCGACGGTGGGGCGTCAACGGGCGCCGGCGCCCGGACGGAGTTCAGCCCGTCAGCCACAGCATGAGATAGAGGGTCGCCGCCCCGCCCGCCAGGGCCGCCAGGACCGAGCGCAGGGTCACGGCGAGGGCGAGGGCCACCACGGCGGCCGCCGCGCGGGCAGGGTCGGGAGCGCCGCCCGTCGCTTCCGGATAGACGACGAGGGGCGCAACGATGGCGGGAAAGACGGCGACCGGCGTGAACTTCAGGAGGCGCCGCGCCCAGCCGGGCAGGGGACGGTCGCCCATGAGGCCCAGGAACGAGAACCGCAGCAGGAACGTGCCCGCCGCGAGGGCGAGGATGATCCCCCAGATCGTGGCCCCGGACAGGGTCATGCGCGCCGCTCCAGCCAGATTTCGGTCGCCGCGCCCACCGCGAGCGCGCACAGGGCGGCGATCATCAGCCCGATCCCCGGCGGCAGGCCGCGCAGGAGGAGCGCCACGAGAGCCGAGACCAGCGCAGCGGCCACGTGGGGCAGGCTGCGCAGGAGCGGCCCCAGCATGGCGATGAAGGTGATCGGCAGGGCGAAGTCGAGCGCCCAGGCATCGGGAACCGTGGCACCGAGGGTCGCGCCCACCCAGGTGGCGGTGTACCACAGGGGGGCTATCGGCGCCGCGACGCCCATGAAGAACGCGACGCGCTCGCGCACCGACATGTCGGGGCGGGCCTCGAACCGGGCGGCCGAGCAGGCATAGCACTGGTCGACGTTGAGATAGGCCACCAGCGCGCGCTGCCACAGGGGCGCCGCCCCCAGATAGGGAACCAGCGCGGCCGAATACATGGCCATGCGCAGGTTCACCATCAGCGCGGCCGCGAGGATCAGGATCACCGGCGCGTTCTCGGTCATGAGCTGGACGGCCGTGAACTGCGCCGCCCCCGCGATGACCAGCACCGTGAAGGCCATGACCTGGGCGATGTCGAGCCCGGCCTCGGTGCCGACCACGCCGAACAGCGCCCCGAAGGGCGCTATGACGAAGACGAAGGGCAGGCCCTGGGTGACGCCCGCCAAGAAGTGTGATTTCGCGGTGGAGGCCGGCATGTCTGCGCCCTAGTGTCTCTTGCGACGCCTGCCTGCCCCAGCCCGTTGGGATCCGCAAATGCAATCTGGAGAAACCGGTTACCTGATCGCGCCGGACCCGTCGCTGCCGCGGCTGACCCGCCGTGTCACGGGGACGGACCACGAGGGACGCCCGAGCGAGATCGCGGTGGTCGAGGAGCGGCCGCTGACGATCTACCTCAACGGCCAGGAGATCGTCACCGCGATGACGATCGGGGATTACCCCGACTACCTGGCGCTGGGATTCCTGCGAAACCAGGGGATGCTGCGCGAGGGCGAGACGGTCACCGGCGTCGATCACGACGAGGAGCTGGGCGTCGTCGTGGTGCGCACCGACACGCCCACCGACCACGAGGAGAAGCTGAAGCGCAAGACCCGGACGAGCGGTTGCGCCGTGGGCACCGTCTTCGGCGACATGATGGAGGGGCTCGAGGGGCTGACCCTGCCGGCCGCCGAGGTGCGCACGAGCTGGCTCTATGCCCTGTCGGAGCGGATCAACACCACGCCCTCGCTCTACCTCGAGGCGGGGGCGATCCATGGCACCGTGCTGTGCCGCGCCGACCGTCCGCTCGTCTACATGGAGGATGTCGGGCGCCACAACGCGGTGGACAAGGTGGCGGGATGGATGCTGCGCGAGCGGGCGGAGGCGGCCGACAAGATCCTCTATACCACCGGGCGGCTGACCTCGGAGATGGTCATCAAGTGCGCCCATATGGGCATCCCCGTCCTCGCCTCGCGCTCGGGCTTCACCGCCTGGGGGGTGGAGATCGCCGAGCAGGTGGGGCTGACGCTGATCGGGCGCCTGCGCGGACGCCGGTTCGTCTGCCTGTCCGGGGAGGATCGGCTGGTGCGCGACGCCGATCCGCGCGGGGCGGGCGCCGACCGGCCCCGCAGGAGCGGAACCGATGGATAGGGAAGAATTTTTCATCATGGTTCTGCGCCCCGCGGGGCCCGCGCGATGATCGCCCCGGTGGGCGTGATCCTCGCGGGCGGTCGGGCCACCCGCATGGGCGGGGGCGACAAGGGGCTGCTGGAACTGGGCGGCCGCAGAATCCTCGACCGGGTGATCGAGCGCATCTCGCCGCAGGTGGAGGATCTCGCGCTCAACGCCAACGGCGACCCAGGCCGCTTCGCCGATCTCGGCCTGCCGGTGCTGGCCGACGCGCGCGACGACTATCCCGGTCCGCTGGCGGGGGTTCTGGCGGGCATGGACTGGGCGGCGGAGCGGGGCGCGCATCACGTGGTGACGGTCGCCGCCGACACGCCGTTCTTTCCCGCCGACCTGGTGCCGCAGCTCCTCCTGGCGGCGGAGGCGCAGCGGCGGCCCGTGGCCCTTGCGGCGACGCCGGACGGGGGCGGCGGCGTGGTCCGGCACCCCACCTTCGGCCTCTGGCCCGTCGCGCTCCGCGACGACCTGCGCGCGGCGCTCGATGCCGGGGTGCGCAAGGTCGTGGCCTGGACGGACAGGCACGGCACCGCGCTCGCCGCCTTCCCGGTGGACCGGGGGGACCCGTTCTTCAACGTGAACACGCCCGACGACCTGTCCCGCGCGGAGGGGATGCTGGGGTGAGGTGCTACGGCGTCACCGGCTGGAAGAACGCGGGCAAGACGGGGCTGATGGTGCGCCTCGTCGCGGAGTTCCGCGCGCGGGGCCTGTCGGTCTCGACCCTCAAGCACGCCCATCACAGCTTCGACGTGGATCACGAGGGCAAGGACAGCCGCCGCCACCGCGAGGCCGGGGCGGGCCAGGTCCTGCTGTCCTCGGGGCGGCGCTGGGCGCTGATGACCGAGCTCGACGGCGCGCCGGAGCCGGGGCTCGACGACCTGCTCGCGATGATGCGGCCGGCCGACCTGGTCCTGGTCGAGGGATGGAAGCGCGACCGCCACCCGAAGGTGGAAGCCTGGCGGGCCGAGACGGGACGGCCCCTCATCGCGCCGGACGACCCCACGATCCGCGCCGTGGCGGCAAAGGGCGACCCTCGCCTGTCGGACCGCCCCGTTCTCGATCTGGACGACACCGCCGCCATCGCCGACTTCATCGCCGCCGAGGTGGGACTGTGAGCGGGTTCGACACGATCCTCGTCGTGGACTGGTCGGCGGCCAAGGGCGTGCGGCGGGCCGAGAAGGACGCGATCTGGATCGGCGTGGCGCGGGACGGCTCGACGGAGGAGGCGCGGCATTTCCCGACGCGTCTCGCCGCCGAGGCCTGGATCTCGGAGACGATCAGATCGGAGATCGCCGCGGGGCGGCGCGTGCTTGCCACGTTCGACTTCCCCTTCGGTTACCCGGAAGGGTTCGCGCGGATAGCCTGTGGCCGCGACGATCCGCTGGCGTTGTGGGACTGGCTGGCGGACCGGATCGAAGACGACGGGCAGGGGCGCAACAACCGCTTCGACGTGGCTTCGGACCTCAATCGCCTGTTTCCGGGCGCGGGGCCGTTCTGGGGCAAGCCGTCGCGGGAGGTCTATCCCGAGATCCCCTACGAGGGCTCGGCCCGGCACGGCCACGGCATGAGGGAGAAGCGGGCCTGCGACGCGGCGGCGCGGACCTCTTCGAGTGTCTGGCAGCTCTTCTTCAATCCGACGGTGGGCAGTCAGGCCCTCATGGGCTTGCCGATGCTGTCCCGGCTCCGCCGGATCGAGGGGGTCGCCCCTTGGCCGTTTCGGCCCTGGCAGGACGCGCCGGCCGTCCTGGCCGAGATCTGGCCTGGGCTGATCGACGCCACGGTGCGTGAAGTAGAGGGTATTCGCGACGCGGCGCAGGTGACCTGCCTTGCGCGGGCCCTCTCGGCCCTGCCCGAGACGGAGCTGGACGCCATGATGGAGGTCGATGCGCCCGAGGAGGGATGGATCCTCGGCACCGGCCACGCGGCGCGCCTGACCGACCTCGCCCGCGACGGACTCCTTTCGCCCGCGCCCCTGTCGCCCCCGCCCCTGTCGAACGATTGCTTCGCGCTGCCGGCGGGCGTGGACTGGACCCCGGTGGACGCCGCCCTGGCAGGGCTGAAGGAGCGGTTGCGCCCGGTGACGGGACCGGAGAGCGTGGCGACGGAGGCGGCCGACGGGCGCGTGCTGGCAGGCCCCGTCGCGGCCCGGCGGGCGAACCCGCCGGGGGCCAACGCCGCGGTGGACGGCTACGGCTTCGCCCATGCGGCGACCGCGGAGGGACCCCAGAGCCTGCCTCTGGCGCCGGGCCGGGCGGCGGCCGGAGCGCCCCACGAGGGAGCGGTGCCGCAGGGCCACGCGATCCGCATCCTGACCGGCGCGCTTTTGCCCGAAGGCGTCGACACGGTGGTGCTGGAGGAGGACACGACCGCGGACGAGCGTGCCGTCGCCTTCCACGGGCCGGTGAAGCGCGGCGCGAATACCCGCCGCGCGGGCGAGGACGTGGGCGCGGGCGACACGCTTCTGCCCGGGGGGCACGTGCTGCGCCCCGTGGACCTGGCGCTCCTGTCGGCGACGGGGGTGGCCGAGGTCTGCGTGCGGCGGCGCCTGCGGGTGGGCGTGCTGTCCACGGGCGACGAGATCGTCGAGGCCGGCGCGGAAGACGATGCCGCCCGGACCTACGACGCGAACCGGCCGATGCTGCTGGCGATGGTGCGGCGCTGGGGCCACGCGGCTCTGGACCTGGGCCGCGCGCCGGACGACCGCGACCTGCTGCGCCGCGCGCTCGACGGCGCGGGGGCGGACGTGATCCTGACCTCCGGCGGCGCCTCGGCGGGGGACGAGGACCATGTCTCCGCGCTCCTGCGCGAGGAGGGGGCACTCACCGCGTGGCGGATCGCGTTGAAGCCGGGGCGGCCGCTGGCGCTGGGCGTGCGCGCGGGCGTCCCGGTCTTCGGGCTGCCGGGAAACCCGGTGGCGAGCTTCGTCTGCGCCGCGATCTTCGCCCGCCCCGCGCTCGCCGCACTGGCCGGCGCGCTCTGGCCCGAGCCGGTGGCGATGACGCTCGGGGCGGCCTTCGAGAAGCGCAAGAAGCCCGGGCGGCGCGAATACCTGCGCGCCCGGATCGGCCCGGAGGGGGTGGAGACATTCGCCTCCGAAGGGTCGGGGCGGATCTCGGGCCTGAGCTGGGCCGAGGGGCTGGTGGAACTGCCGGACGGCCCCGAGGTCGTGCGCCGGGGCGATCCGGTCCGGTTCCTGCCCTATTGGGGCATGGGGCTCGCCTGAGCGCCTAGGCGCCCAGGGCCGATATCGCCTCGGACAAAAGGTCGAGCCGGGTGCCGAGCCAGTCCCGCGCGGCGTTCACCGCGCCGACGAGACCGGCGAGAGGCCCCTCGAGCGCAGGCAGGCGCTCGGCGATCCAGGGCGCCGCCACATAGGCCGCCGCCACGACGATCGCGATCGCGAGCACCCAGACGAAGCCGGACAGGAAGCCGCCGGCGGCGGGGGCCGTCCCCCCGTCGCCCTCCCGGTCGGGGGCGCGGCGCGCGGGGCCGGCCAGGGTCGAGTTGATCTCGTCCACGTCGGGCAAGAGGTCCCCCGACTGTTCGGACCGCCGCCGGGCGCCCTCGCCGGCGGGGGTGCCGCGCACGGGCGCGCTCAGACGGTCGGCGGGCGCGGCGCGCGGCTCCTCCTCCCTGTCGGGGCGGGTGAGGGGGGCGACGCCGCGGGCGCCTTCGGCGTCTTCGCGGGGGGACGGCTCCGGCTCCGGCGCGGTCGCGGGCGCTGCCTCGGCGGTGTCGCCGCCGCCGCCGCGGCGCTTGGCGACCTCGCGCGCGGCCTCCTCGCGCAGGATGCGGAGCGTGTCCTCGTCGGGACGGGGGCGGGCGGGTCCGTCGCCCCCCCCGGTCTCGCGGGGTGCCTCGTCGCTTTCGTCGGGCGTGTCCGGAGGCGTCTCGGCCCCGGCGGCCCCGGCGGCCTCGGCTTCGCGGGGGGGGCTCTCGCTCCAGACATGGCTGCAGGCGGAGCACTGCACGTCGCGCCCGCTGGCGGGGACGAGATCCGCGTCGATCTCGTAGATCGCGCCGCATTTCGGGCAGGTAATGCGCATGGACGCTGGCTTTGGCCGTTCCGGGGTCTGCCATCTGTTAGCAACCGCATCTCCCGTGTCAAAGCGTTTGTCGCCCCGGCGCTGGCGTTGCGCGTCTCCCCGCGGTAGGTCCCGATCGTATCCGCCCGCCGGATTCACGCCCGGGAGGTCGTTTCGTGCAGTATCTTCGCGCCCTGTTCTTCACCGTTCAGATGTATGTCGTGATGGCGGTGATGGGCCTGTGGTGGGCGCCCATCGCGATCCTGCGGCCCGACGGGGCACACCGGGCGATCCGATCCTACTGCCGCTACGTCGTGTGGTCCGCGAGGTGGATGATCGGCCTGAGCTCGGAGGTGCGCGGCGAGGTCCCGCAAGGCGAGGTGATGGTCGCGGCCAAGCACCAGAGCTTTCTCGACATCATCCTGCTGTGCTCGGTCCTGCCGGCGCCGAAGTTCATCATGAAGCAGGAACTGAGGCGCGCCCCCGTGCTGGGCTGGTTCGCCATGCGGATCGGCTGCGTGCCGGTGGACCGCGGCAAGAAGGGGCAGGCGATCGCCAGGATGCTGGCCGACGTGCAGAAGGGGCGCGCCCGGCCCGGGCAGCTCATCATCTATCCCCAGGGGACCCGCGTGGCCCCGGGGGTGAAGCTGCCCTACAAGACCGGGACGGCCATACTCTACCGCCAACTCGGCCAGACCTGCGTGCCCGTGGCAGTGAATGTGGGCTTGTTCTGGCCGCGGGCCGGGGTAAGGAAACGCCCGGGCCACGCGATCATCGAGTTCATGGAGCCGATCCCGCCGGGGCTGGAGAAGGACGCCTTCGTCTCGCGGTTGGCGGAGAGTGTGGAGACGCGGTCGAACGCGCTGATGCGCGAGGCCGGCTGGGAAAAGGGGACGACATGAGCCGGATCGAGACTGTCGGAGCGCTCGAAGCGCTTTACGGGCATGCCGCGGGAGCGGCCGTCGACAAGGTGACGCCGCGGCTGACGGACGCCTACGCGGACTGGATCGCGCGGTCGCGGTTCTGCCTGCTGGCGACTGCCGGGCCCGAAGGGGTCGACGTGTCGCCGCGCGGCGAGGACGGCTCCGTCGTGCGGATCGAATCGCCCGACCGCCTGCTCCTGCCGGACTGGCCGGGCAACAACCGGATTGATTCGCTGCGCAACGTCGTGCGCGACGGGCGCGCGTCGCTGCTGTTCATGGTCCCGGGATCGGACTACGTGGTGCGCGTCAACGGTCGGGCCCATGTCGAGACGGACGCCGATCTGCTGGCGAGCTTCGCGCGCAAGGTCACGCCGCGCAGCGTGATCGTGCTGGAGATCGACGAGGTCTATTTCCAGTGCGCAAAGGCGCTTCTGCGCTCGGGGCTGTGGCACCGCGACGACGCCGAGGGCCTGCCCACGGCCGGCGAGATGGTGGCGGCCGCCGCGAAGCACCCGGTGCCCGCCGACGGCTGACCCGCTCATCCCTTGTCGAACAGGTCCGTGGCAACGTCGTCGGGCATGGCGGCGCGCACCTTGTCCATGATGCCCGAGCCGCAGTTGCCCTTCAGCAGGCCGAAAACAGCCTCGGCCGTCGCCCGCACCTCGGGGTCGCGGTCGTCGGTCAGCCGGTGCGACAGATCCTCGAGGTACTGCTCGGTGCTGCGCGTGGTCCGCGGAACGTCCGCCGGGCGCCAGGTCTCGTAGTAGATCCCGCGCACCAGGTGCGGCAACTGCGCGCCCAGCGCGGCGCATTCGTCCACCGGCAGGCGGTCGCGCAGGGTGTGCAGGCCCGAGCGCAGGGCGTGGTAGGCGTGCTGCCGGTCCACGTCCAGGCGCTCTGCCAGGACGTTCAGCCAATGGTTGGTCTCGTTCACCGTCTCGTCGATGAACGACAATCCGAGATCGGACATGGTCTCCCTCCGTCATGCAATGGTCGCGCAGGCAAACGGTGACCGGGGCGGCCCCGGTTCCGCCGCCCGCATCAGCCCTGCAGCGAGCGGACCTCGATCTCGCCCCTCCGGCGCGCCTCCATGGCTTGGGCGGCGGCGTGGGCGCCGGCGAGGGTGGTGAAGTAGGGGATGCGGTCCGACAGGGCGACGGCGCGCATGGAGCGGCTGTCCTCGACCGCCTGGGAGCCCTCGGTGGTGTTCATCACCAGGTCGATGCCGCCGTCCTTCATGATGTCGACGATGGTGCGCCCGCCCTCGTAGACCTTGTTGACCTTCTCGCTCTCGATCCCGTGCGCGCCGAGGAAGTCGTGGGTTCCTTGCGTGGCGCGGATCGACAGGCCGAGCCCGGTCAGGATGCGGGCGACCTCGGCGAGCTGGTCGGTCTTGTCGGCCTCCTTGATCGACAGGAACACCGACCCGGTCGCGGGAAGGTCCACGCCGGCGCCCATCTGCGCCTTGAGGAAGGCGGTGGCGAAGTCCCGGTCCCAGCCCATGACCTCGCCGGTGGAGCGCATTTCCGGCCCGAGAAGCGTATCGACGCCCGGAAAGCGCGCGAAGGGCAGGACCGATTCCTTGACCGAGAACCACGGCATGTGCGGATCAGCCAGCGTCATCGGGTCGGCGATGGGCACCGTCTCGCCCGGCCCGGTCCCTTCGGGATAGGGTGCGCGCATGGGAAAGGCCGAGAGCGGCTCGCCCGCCATCAGCCGCGCGGCGATCGAGGCGATGGCCGAATCGGTGGCCTTGGCCACGAAGGGCACGGTGCGCGAGGCCCGCGGGTTCACCTCGAGGACGTAGATCTCGCCGTCCTTGACTGCGAACTGCACGTTCATCAGGCCCACGACGCCCAGTTCGATGGCCATGGCCGCGGTTTGCCGCTCCATCTCCTCCACGAGGTCGCGCGGCAGGGTGTAGGGGGGCAGCGAGCACGCGCTGTCGCCCGAATGGACGCCCGCCTCCTCGATATGCTGCATGACGCCGGCCACGTGGACGTCGCGGCCGTCGCTCAGGGCGTCCACGTCGACCTCCACCGCGCCGGCGAGGTAGCTGTCGAGCAGGACGGGGGTGCGGCCGGACACGTCCACCGCGTCGCGGATGTAGCGCTTCAGGTGATCCTCGTCGCGCACGATCTCCATGGCGCGGCCGCCCAGCACGTAGGAGGGGCGGATCACCAGCGGGAAGCCCACGTCGCGGGCCATGGCGATGGCCTCGTCATCGGACCGCGCGAGGCCATTCTTGGGCTGCTTGAGGCCGAGCTTGTTGAGCAACGCCTGGAACCGCTCCCGGTCCTCGGCGAGGTCGATGGCATCCGGCGTGGTCCCGAGGATCGGGATGCCCGCCGCCTCGAGGTCGCGGGCGAGCTTCAGGGGCGTCTGCCCCCCGAACTGCACGATCACGCCCTTGAGCGTGCCGTTCTCCTGCTCCACCCGCAGGATCTCCATCACGTGCTCCAGCGTCAGCGGCTCGAAGTAGAGCCTGTCCGACGTGTCGTAGTCGGTGGAGACGGTCTCGGGATTGCAGTTGACCATGATGGTCTCGTAGCCCGCCCCCGACAGCGCGTAGCAGGCGTGGCAGCAGCAGTAGTCGAACTCGATCCCCTGGCCGATCCGGTTCGGGCCGCCGCCCAGGATCACCACTTTCTCGCGGGCGGAGGGGCGCGCCTCGTCCTCGACCTCGCCCATCATGGGCTCTTCGTAGGTCGAGTACATGTAGGGGGTCTGGGCCTCGAACTCGGCGGCGCAGGTGTCGATCCGCTTGAAGACGGCGGTGATGCCCAGCCGCTGGCGCGTGCGCCGCACCTCGGCCTCGTCGCGGCCCGCGAGCGTGGCGAGGCGGGCATCGGTGAAGCCCATCATCTTCAGCTCGCGCAGGTCGTACTCGTCCTCGGGTAGGCCGCCCTGGCGGACCTGCTCCTCGGCGTCCACGATCTCGCCGATGCGGGCGATGAACCACGGGTCGTACTTCGTCACCGCCTGCACGTCGTCGAGCGTGAGCCCGAGGCGCAGGGCCTGGGCCACGTGGCGCAGCCGGTCGGGCGTCTGGCGCGCCAGCGCCCTGGTGATCGCCGCGCGCGCCTCCGGGTCGGCCGCGCCGGCGCCGGGCGCGAGCCCCGGAATGGCGATCTCGTCGAAGCCCGACAGCCCCGTCTCCAGCGACGAGAGGGCCTTCTGCACCGATTCGTGGAAGGTGCGACCGATCGCCATGACCTCGCCCACGGACTTCATGGCGGTGGTCAGGTCGTTCTGCGCGCCGGGGAACTTCTCGAAGGCGAAGCGCGGGATCTTGGTGACGACGTAGTCGATGGAGGGTTCGAACGAGGCCGGCGTCACGCCGGTGATGTCGTTGTCGAGCTCGTCGAGCGTGTAGCCCACCGCGAGCTTCGCGGCGATCTTGGCGATGGGAAAGCCCGTGGCCTTGGAAGCCAGCGCCGAGGACCGCGAGACGCGCGGGTTCATCTCGATCACCACCATGCGGCCGGTCTCGGGGTCCACGGCCCATTGCACGTTGGAGCCGCCGGTCTCCACCCCGATCTCGCGCAGGACCGCGATGGAGGCGGCGCGCATGCGCTGGTATTCCTTGTCCGTGAGCGTCAGCGCGGGTGCGACGGTGATCGAATCGCCCGTATGCACGCCCATCGGGTCCACGTTCTCGATGGCGCAGACGATGATGGCGTTGTCCGCGCGGTCGCGGACCACCTCCATCTCGAACTCCTTCCAGCCCAGGAGGCTCTCGTCCACCAGGACCTGCGCGACCGGGGAGGCCTCCATCCCGGTGCGGACGTAATGCTCGTAATCGGCGCGGTTGTAGGCGACGCCGCCGCCCGTGCCGCCCAGGGTATAGGCGGGGCGGATGATGGCGGGCAGGCCGATATCCTCGAGCGCGTCGAGCGCCTTGGAGACGCCGGCCTTGATGTCGTAGCCGCCCGCGACCTTGGGCGCCGAGACGATGGTGGCGCGGGGGTTCTCCAGCCCGATGCGCGTCATCGCCTCGCGGAACAGGCCGCGATCCTCGGCCATCTCGATGGCGTCGCGGTTGGCGCCGATGAGCTCGACCCCGTGCTCGGCCAGCACGCCCATCTCCTCGAGCTTGAGGGCGGTGTTCAGGCCCGTCTGCCCGCCCATGGTGGGCAGGAGCGCGTCGGGCTTTTCCTTGGCGACGATCTTGGCGACCACCTCGGGCGTGATCGGCTCGATATAGGTGGCGTCGGCCAGGCCCGGGTCGGTCATGATCGTGGCGGGGTTGGAGTTGACCAGGATCACCCGGTAGCCCTCCTCCCTGAGCGCCTTGCACGCCTGGGCGCCGGAATAGTCGAACTCGCAGGCCTGTCCGATGATGATGGGGCCGGCGCCGATGATCATGATGGAATGGATGTCGGTGCGTTTCGGCATGCGCTCGTCCCCCGGGGCAAATCGCCCGGGGTTATACGCCGCGCGCCACGCGCTGCAAGGGCCGGTCCGGCGAAAGGGCCGTCTCAGATATGGAGGTAGTCGCGCGTGATCGGCACGGCGTCGTTGCGGCGCGAGATCTGCGCCTGGAACACGACCTGGTTTCCGTGGACGAAGGCCATCTCGGAGGCGACGAGGTAGTAGCGCCACATCCGGCAGAATCGCTCGTCGTAGAGCGCGCGGGCGGTGTCGATCCCCGCCTCGAACCGATCTGCCCAGGCGCGCAGGGTCTTGGCGTAGTGCAGCCGCCAGACCTCCAGATCGTCGAGGACCAGCCCCTGGCGCTCGATGGCCGCCGACATCTCGCTCAGGGCGGGAATGTAGCCGCCCGGAAAGATGTACTTGTCGATGAACTGCGAGGTGATGCCGGGCGGGTTCGACCGCCCGATCGTGTGGATCAGCGCGACGCCCTCCTCCGTCAGCATCTCGCGGCACTTGCCGAAATACGTGTCGTACTGGGGCTGGCCCACATGCTCGAACATGCCCACCGACACGATCCGGTCGAAGGTCTCGCCGATGTCGCGGTAATCCTCGATCCGGATGTCGATCCGGTCGGCCAGGCCGGCCTCCTCCGCGCGCCGCGTGGCGATCCGGTGCTGCTCTTGCGACAAGGTCACGCCGACCACCTCGGCGCCGAAATCCCGCGCCAGCGTCAGCGCCATGCCGCCCCAGCCGCAGCCGATGTCGAGAACGCGCATGCCGGGCTCGATCAGGAGCTTGCGCGCGATGTGGCGCTTCTTGTTTTCCTGGGCCGTCTCAAGGTCGTCGTCCTCGCGGGCGAAATAGGCGCACGAATACTGGCGGTCTGCATCGAGGAAGATGTCGTAGAGCTCGGCCGAAAGGTCGTAGTGGTGCGCCACGTTCTTGCGGGCCGATATGACGTTGTTGATCTGGGTGAGGGGGCGCATCCGCCGCCCGACCGCGACCTGCAGGTCCTGCAGCCAGTGGCGGTGACCGTTTCGCATGTTGCGAAGCACCAGCCCCAGAAAGCCGCGCAGGTCGTCGCCCTCGACCGTCAACCGGCCGTCCATGTAGCCTTCGCCTACGCCCAGGTCCGGGTTGCGCGCGATCCTCTTGAGGATCTCGGAGTCGTGGATGCGCGCGCCGATCTCGGGCGCGCCGGAGCCTGCGCGCACCACCCGGCCCGAGGGCAGGGTCAGCACCAGCGTGCCGTCCTCCGCGAAGATCGCCCGGACGAGACGCTCCACCAGATCCTCCCACATCGACCGCTGGCCCGTGGCGTGCGCGCGGCCGCTCTCGTCGTCGAATGAAATCTTTTCCAGCATGGCTCGACTCCTGCTCCTTCGTGCGACCTTCCGCGCTCCGCTATCCGGCGTCATTATCCCACGTTAAGACTGAAACTTTCCCGTCCGTCGTCAAGCGGGGGGCCCGCGCTTGACTTCCCGGGGCGGCGCATGTGTATCGCGCGGGCAACCGAGGACAGGGAGCGTTCCATGCACGCCTACCGCAGCCATACCTGCGCCGAGCTCGACCGCGACACCGTCGGCGAGACCGTGCGCCTTTCGGGCTGGGTCCATCGCGTGCGCGACCACGGGGGTGTCCTGTTCATCGACCTGCGCGACCATTTCGGCATCACCCAGGTGATCTGCGACTCAGACTCGGACGCCTTCGCGCAGATGGAGAAGGTCCGCTCGGAATGGTGCATCCGCATCGACGGTGAGGTGAAGGCGCGCGACGAGCATCTGATCAACCCGCGCCTGCCCACCGGCGAGATCGAGGTCTATGTCCGCGACATCGAGGTGCTGGGCCGTGCGGGCGAGTTGCCCCTGCCGGTTTTCGGCGAGCCCGATTACCCCGAGGAGACGCGCCTGCGCCACCGCTACCTCGACCTGCGGCGCGAGACGCTCCATGCCAACATGGTGCTGCGCTCGGACGTGGTGCGCGATTTGCGCGAGCGGATGTGGGGGCAGGGCTTCAACGAATACCAGACGCCGATCCTGACCGCCTCCAGCCCCGAGGGCGCGCGCGACTTCCTGGTGCCCTCGCGGCTGCACCCGGGCAAGTTCTATGCGCTGCCGCAGGCGCCGCAGCAGTTCAAGCAGCTGATCATGGTCTCGGGCTTCGACAAGTACTTCCAGATAGCGCCCTGCTTCCGCGACGAGGACCCCCGCGCCGACCGCTCGCCCACCGACTTCTACCAGCTCGACATGGAGATGTCCTTCGTCGACCAAGACGACGTCTTCGCCGCGATCGAGCCCGTGGTGCGGGGCTGCTTCGAGCGCTTCGGCGGCGGACGTGCCGTGGACCAGGCCTTCCCGCGCATTTCCTACGCGGACGCCGCGCTGAAATACGGCACCGACAAGCCCGACCTGCGCAACCCCATCGAGATGCAGGTGGTGTCCGAGCATTTCGCCGGCTCCGGCTTCAAGATCTTCGCCGACCTCCTGGAGCAGGAGGGCACGCAAGTGCGCGCCATTCCCGCGCCCACGGGCGGGTCCCGCAAGTTCTGCGACCGGATGAACAAGTTCGCGCAAGGCGAGGGCCTGCCGGGGATGGGCTACATCTTCTGGCGGGACGGCGACGACGGGGTGGAGGCCGCGGGCCCGCTCGCGAAGAACATCGGCCCCGAGCGCACGGAGGCGATCCGCCGGCAGCTTTCGCTGGGCAAGGGCGACGCGGCCTTCTTCCTCGGCGGCAAGCCGGCCGATTTCGAGGGTGTGGCGGGGCGTGCCCGCACCGTGATCGGCGACGAGCTGGGCCTGACCGAGACCGACCGCTTCGCCTTCGCCTGGATCGTCGATTTCCCGATGTACGAGGCCGACGACGAGGGCCGCGTGGACTTCTCCCACAACCCGTTCTCGATGCCCCAGGGCGGTGCGGAGGCGCTCGACGGCGATCCGCTGGAGGTGAAGGGCTGGCAGTACGACCTGGCCTGCAACGGCTACGAGCTGGTCTCCGGCGCGATCCGCAACCACCGCCCCGAGATCATGTTCAAGGCGTTCGAGCTGGCGGGCTACGACGAGGCCGAGGTGCGCGCGCGCTTCGGCGGCATGGTCAACGCGTTCCAGTACGGCGCACCGCCCCACGGGGGCTGCGCGGCGGGGATTGACCGGATGGTGATGCTGCTGGCGGACGAACAGAACATCCGCGAGGTCATCATGTTCCCGATGAACCAGCAGGCGCAGGACCTGATGATGGGCGCGCCGTCGGAGCCGACGGGAGAACAGCTGCGCGAGCTGGGCCTGCGCGTCCTGCCGCGCGAGAGTTGAGCGGGCGGCGGGCTTAGCCCGCCATCCGCACCCCGTTCAGCCTGTCGCGGACCAGGGCCGAGACGGCGGAGGTGTCGGGTACGGTCGTGCTGGCCGCGAGGGCCGCGTCGCCCCGCCGCACCGCCGTCAGCATCTCCGTGTCCGACATCGCGAGCGCCACGCCGCGGGCGAAGTTCAGGGCATAGGCGACGGTGGCGCGGTCGCGTTCCCGGTCCAGCAGGTCGGCGATCAGGGTCAGGTCGTCGCGCAGTGCACCGTCATCCGGCCGCACGCTCTCGTCCGAGACGAGGCGCGGCCCGGCCGGATGCCATTCCTTGGGAAGATGCGCCAGGATCGCGGCGTGGAAGGCGCCGACCGACCCGTAGGGCTTGGCGACGAAGGCGTCGGCGCCGGCGGCAATCGCCTCTCCCGCCAGGTCCTGGTCGCCAGAGGTCGCCAGGATCGCGGGCACCCGGTTCGACGCGGCCGCGAGTCGGCGAATCAGGCTCAGGCCGCACCCGTCCGGCAGCCCCACATCGACGATCGCCACCGAGGGGCGGACCAGCGACAGGTGCCGCTCGGCCGCGCGGAGCGAATCGGCCCGCCGCACCCGGGCGCCGCCGCGCAGACACATCAGGCGCATGGTCTCGCCCGCGTGGCGGCTGTCCTCCACCACCAGGATCATCTGCCCCAGCAGCGGCCTGTCCGCCGTCGGCCGGCGGCCCTGCAGGAAGTCTGTCGGGATGTCGCTCATCTGTTGCCCCCAATGGCTGACCCGCGGCACCTTGGGGGCATCATGGCTAACGATCCGTTAAGGTGGGCGCGCTTGCGGCGATCCGGGGCGCGTTATAGGACCGGCGCCACCCCAGGGGAGAGCTGCAGATGATCGGACGCCTCAACCACGTGGCCATCGCCGTGCCGGACCTCGAGGCGGCGGCCGCACAGTATCGCGGCACGCTCGGCGCCGAGGTCGGCCCCCCGCAGGAGGAGCCGGATCACGGCGTCACCGTCGTCTTCATCACCCTGCCCAACACCAAGATCGAACTTCTGCACCCGCTGGGGGAAGGCTCTCCCATCGCGGGGTTCCTCGACAAGAACCCCTCGGGCGGGATTCACCACATGTGCTACGAGGTCGAGGACATCCGGGCCGCCCGCGACCGCCTGAAGGGAGAGGGCGCGCGCGTCCTGGGCGACGGCGAGCCGAAGACGGGCGCCCACGGCAAGCCCGTCCTGTTCCTGCACCCCAAGGACTTCAACGGCTGCCTCATCGAGCTGGAGGAGGTCTGAGATGGGTATCACCTCGGCGATCGTGCTCTACGCGGTGACCTGGTTCATGGTGTCCTTCGTCATCCTGCCGATCGGCCTGTCCACCCAAGGGGACGAGGGGGAGGTCGTGCCGGGCACCCACGAATCCAGCCCGGCGCGCTACCCGTTCAAGCGCAAGCTGCTCCAGACGACGATCTGGGGCACCCTCGTATGGGCGATCCTGACCGGCGTCATCCTGTCCGGCGCGGTCGGGGTGCGCGATCTCGACTGGTTCGACCGGATGTCGCCTCGGGAAGTGCCGGCAGCCGATGGAACAGGTGGGTGAAGGCCGCCGCGCCCAGGAGCGGAACGGCCAGGTTCACGATCGGCACGGTCAGGGGCAGCGCCATGACGCAGCCCGCCGCCCAGATCCGCAGCCGGTGGCGCCGGCGCAGGCGCGCCGCGCCCTCGGGCCCCAGTCGGCGCATGGCGATGAGCTGGACGTATTCGCGCCCCAGGAGGAAACCGTTCACGGCGTAGAAGATGATCGGCGCGAAGGGCGGTAGCAGCAGGTAGGCCGCGAAGGCGGCGATGTTGACCGCGATCAGCACGCCCAGGAATCCAAGCCCGTCGCGAAGGCCCTCGGCCATCGACAAGCGCGGCGCGGGCGTGAGGTGAGGATAGTGCCGCGCCTCGACCGCGTCGGTCACGTCGTCGAGGAAGAACGAGGTGAAGACCGAGGCCACCGGCACCATCAGGAACACCGACAATACTAGGACGCCCAGGACCGACGCGCCCGAGGCGATGTCGTCGATCCAGCCCACCTGGCCGACGAAGGGCAGCGCCACCGTATCGGGCAGGAGCCAGTTCACCCCCCAGACGAAGAGCGCGGCGAAACCCGCGAACAGGACCACGGTCAGACCGATTCCCGTCCAGAGCACCCGCTGGAACCGCGGGTCGGCGAATTGCGCGACGGCGCGCGCCACGTCCGACAGGAACGTCATTGCGTGACCCAGAGCACCTTTCGGTCCATGTCGGGGCGCGGCCGTTCGGGGGGCGTCGCGCCCTCGGTGCCGATATGGATCAGGCCGGCGATCTCCTCCTGGGGGTCGAGGCCCAGCCCGTCGCGGCGGAACGTCTCGTCGCGGCTCGCCCAGCCCGTCAGCCAGTTCGCGCCCCAGCCCGCGGCCAGCGCCGCGTTCAGGAGCTGGGTGCAGACCGCGCCAGCGGACAGGAGCTGCTCGGTGCGGGGGATCTTGTCGCTCTCCACGGGGCTGAAGACCACGGCGACGGCGAGCCCCGCATCCGCGTATTGTAGGCGCTGCTTGTCGATTTCCTCGGGCGGGCGCCCCTGGGCCGCGCCGCAGGACCCCACCCGGTCGGCGAGGCGGCGCAGCGCGGCGCGCTCCAGCACGATCAGGCGCCAAGGCTCGAGTTTGCCGTGATCGGGGCTGCGCAGGGCCGAGCGCAGGATCGGCTCCAGCGCGTCACGGTCCGGCACCGGGTCGGACAGGGTCTTCGCGGGGCGCGACCGCCGGCTCAGGAGGAAGTCGAGGACGTCTGCGCGGGGCTGGGCCATGGGGATCTCCTTCGCCGCTCATGTCGGCCTCCCGGGCCGGTCCGTCAAGCGACGGGCGCGGCCCGGTCGTTCAGCCCCTTTGCGCACGGCGGGTATAGGCGCCCTCCGGCAGGTCCAGCGCCGCGGCGAGGTCGCGCAGCTGCCCCGGCGACAGCGTCACCGTCACGCTGCGGTCGGAGCGCGGATCGGCCTGGGTCGCGGTCACGCATTCCTCGAAGGCGTGGATCGTCACGTCCCCCTGACGGTGGCCCTCGGCCTCGTCGATGAGGGTGATGATCGTGGCGTCGAACTCGTGCTCGATGGTGAACATGCGGCTAACTCCGGAAGGGGGCGGAGCGGAGCCTAGGACGAAACGCGCGCCTCGCCATGCTCTGGCGCGGCGGCGGGCTGGCGGCTACACTCGGCCCCCAGAGCCTTCCGAACCACGGACCCGTGCCCATGCGGATCGCCCTTGCCGGCCTCCTCCTCCTCGCCCTGTCGGGCTGCGTCACCCCGGTCGTCGTCGCCACGCCACCCGACCGCCCGGCCACGCGGGAGGCGCCGAACCGGCCCGCGCCCTCGCGCGCGGCCCGCAACTTCGTCCAGGTAGTGGACCGCGTGATGCCGGTCGCGCGCGCCGCCTGCCGCGAGCGGACGCGGAACGTGCGCTGCGACTATGCCGTGGTGGTCGACGATCGGCCCGGCATACCCGCCAACGCTTTCCAGACCCTGGCCCCCGACGGCCGGCCGGTGGTGGGGTTCACCCTGCCGCTGATCCTGGAGGCCCGCAACACCGACGAGCTGGCCTTCATCCTCAGCCACGAGGCCGCCCACCACATCGCGGGCCACATCTCGCGGGGGCGGACCTCGGCGCGCAGCACGGCGACGCTGGCGGGCGCCCTCGTGGCGATGGGCGGCGGGGATGCGTCCGCGGTCCAGCAGGCGCAGGACTTCGGCGCCTTCTACGGCGCGCGGCGCTACGCAAAGGGGTTCGAGCTGGAGGCCGATGCGCTGGGGGCCTTGCTCGCGCAGCGGGCGGGCTACGACCCGCTGGTGGGCATCATGTTCTTCCAGAACTCGCCCGACCCGGGCAACCGCTTCCTGGGGACGCACCCGCCCAACGCCGACCGGATCGCCACCGTGCGCCGGGTCGTGGCGGGGCGCTGACACCGACCGCGCCCCGGGGCCTGCCGGGCGGCTGGCGCGATGCGGGCCACGGGCGGGCCGTAGGGCCTTCCGCCCGGCTGTGGGCCCCGCGCCCGTGGGCCCTCCCGGCGCGGATGGACATGCCGCGCAGGGGGCACTAGCGGAGGCGGCATGATCGACGTCGTCCTCCAGGTCCTGCCGTTCTTCGCGCTGATCGGCATCGGCGCGGGGGCGGGCGCGTCGGGGATGTTCGACGCGGGCGCGGGCCGGGTGCTGACGCGGTTCGTGTTCTACTTCGCCCTGTCGGCGCTCCTGTTCCGGTTCGCGTCTGGCCTCGACCTGGGCGCGCTCTTCGACTGGCGGGTCCTCGGGGCCTATGCCTCGGCGAGCCTTGCTGTCTACGCGCTGGCCTTCGCGGTGGCGACGCGCCGGGGCGTCAGCCTGTCGGAGCGGGCGGTCGAGGCGCAGTGCGCGGTGGTGGGCAACGTGGGGTTCCTGGGCCTGCCGATGCTGACCATGCTGCTGGGTGAGGGGGCGGCGCTTCCCATCCTGCAGGTGCTGACCGTCGACCTGCTCCTGTTCGCGGCGCTGATCGTGACCCTGTTCTCCATCGACCGGGAGGGGCGGATCGGTCCGGGCACGCTCTTGCGCGTGGGGCAGGCGCTGGTCCGCAACCCGATGCTGGTGGCGATCTTCGCGGGCTTCGCCTGGGCGGCGACCGGGATGGCCCTTCCCGCCCCGGTCTCGGACCTGATGACGCTCCTGGGCGACGCGGCGACGCCCGGGGCGCTGTTCGCCATCGGCGTGTCGCTCATGCAGAAGAACGCCGAGCGGCTGAGCGTGGCCACCTGGCTGTCCACGTGCAAGCTGGTGCTGCACCCGCTGGCGGTGGCGCTGGCGGCGCTCGTCCTGTTCCCCGTCCCCGACGGCGCCGCGCGGGTGGTGATCGCCACCGCGGCGCTGCCCGTGGCGGGCAACGTGTTCATCCTGGCGCAATCCTACGGGGTGGCGCCGCAGCGGGTCTCGACGGCGATCCTGATATCGACCATCGTCTCCATCGCGACCCTGACGCTCACTCTCGCGTTGACCACCTGATCCGCGCCGGGTTCGAGTGGCGCGGACGCACCGAAATAGGACTGGGAGGACCAAATGGAGACGAAAAGCGAGAACGCCTGCTTCGGAGGCACGCAAGGGGTCTATACCCACGCGTCGAAGGCCGTGAACTGCGACATGACCTTCGCCGTGTTCGTGCCGAAGGAGGCGCGCGACGGCCCCGTGCCGGTGCTGTGGTTCCTGTCGGGGCTGACCTGCACCCACGAGAACGCGATGACCAAGTCCATGGCCCAGGCCTTCGCGGCCGAGGAGGGGATCGCGCTCGTCTTTCCCGACACCTCGCCCCGGGGCGAGGGCGTGGCCGACGACGAGGCCTTCGACATGGGCCAGGGCGCGGGCTTCTACGTGAATGCGACCGAGGCACCTTGGTCCGACCATTTCCGCATGTGGGACTACGTCACCGAGGAGCTGCCCGCCCTGGTGGGTGAGCACTTCGCCGTCGATCTCGGCCGGCAGGCCATTACCGGACATTCCATGGGCGGACACGGTGCGCTCACGGTGGCGATGAACCTGCCCGACCGGTTCCGCTCCGTCTCGGCCTTCTCGCCCATGTGCAACACCATGGACAGCGACTGGGGCACGCCGCAGTTCGAGAAGTATCTCGGGTCCGACAGATCCGCCTGGGAGGCGCACGACGCCAGCCACCTGATGCGGACGAAAGGTTTCGACGGGCCCGTCCTCGTCGATATCGGCACGTCCGACCAGTTCTGGGACAAGCTCAAGCCCGGTGCCCTTGCCGCCGCCATCGTCGAGGGCAAGCGCCCCGCGACCCTGCGCTTCCAGCCGGGATACGACCACAGCTACTTCTTCGTCGCCTCGTTCATCGAGGACCACGTGCGGATGCATGGCGAGGCGCTTTACGGGTGATCTACGTGGATGCCGATGCCTGCCCGGTGAAGGCCGAGGTGGAGGCCGTGGCGACGCGGCACGGAACCTCCGTCGCCATGGTCTCCAACGGGGGGCTCAGGCCCTCGGCCAACCCGTTGGTGGAGATGGTCTATGTCGACCAGGGGGCGGACGAGGCCGACAAGTGGATCGCCGACCGTTGCGGGGCGGGCGACGTGGTGGTGACGGGCGACATCCCGCTCGCCGCCCGCGCGGTGGAGGCGGGCGCGGCCGTCCTGAAGCCCGACGGCAGCGAATTGTCGGCCAGAAACGTGTCCGAGGCCCTTGCGGCGCGCGACCTGATGACCGATCTCCGCGCCGCGGACCCGTTCCGGCAGGGCGGCGGCAGGGCCTTCTCCCGCGCGGACAGGTCCCGCTTTCGCGACGCGCTGGAACGGGCGCTCAGACGAGGCTGATCGGAGGACAGGATGACGCCGGACGCCGTGGTCTTCGACATCGGGAACGTTCTGCTGACCTGGGACCCGGAAGGGTATTACGACCGGGCCATCGGGCGGATCGCGCGCACGCGCCTCTTTCGGGAGGTGCCGCTCCACGAGATGAACGCGGCGATCGACGCCGGTGCGCCGTGGCACCGGACCGTCGAGGACATGGCCCAGTCCCACCTGCGCTGGCGCCGCGACATCCTCGCCTGGCGGGACCACTGGGACGAGATGGCGGGCCCGCTGATCGAGGGCAGCGTCGCGCTCCAGCGGGCGCTGCGCCGTCGCGACGTGCCCGTCTTCGCGCTCACCAATTTCGGCCGCGAGACGTTCGAGTACGCGCGCAGGCTCCACCCGGCCCTGACCGAGTTCGACGGGGCGGTGGTGTCGGGGCAGGTGGGCGCGCTCAAGCCCGATCCGGCGATCTTCAAGGTGCTGGAGGATCGCTCCGGCATCGCGCCGGGCAAGCTCCTCCTGATCGACGATCGGCGCGAGAACGTCGAGGCGGCCGAGGCGCGCGGCTGGCAGACCCACCTCTTCGAGGGGCCCGAAGGGCTGGAGCGCCGCCTCGTCGAGGAGGGCCTCCTGCGAGAGGAGGATCCGGGCGCCGCCGATGCCGCGGGCGATACGGCGTAAGCCGACCCCGCGGGTGCGCGAACTGCATGATCGTCGCAGGCTGGAACGACCCCGACCGACCTTCGTTGCCCGGGCGACGGAACACGAAGGAAAGTCGATCATGGACCTGAAGATCAAGGGAAAGAACGTCCTCGTCACGGGCGGCAGCGGCGGGATCGCGGCTGCGGCGGCGAAGATCCTGCACGAGGAGGGGGCGAACCTGACCCTGACGGACATGGACGCCGACGGCGTTGCCGCCTCTGCCGCGAACGTGGGTTCCGACGTGGACAGCACCGCCGCCGACCTCACCGATACGGCCGATATCGACCGGCTGGCGAAGATGATGGAGGAGAAGGGCGGCTGCGACATCCTCGTCCACGCCGCGGGCGTGACGGGCGAGAAGGGCGACCCGCTCGACATGACCGACGACGAGTACCACCGGGTGTGGGAGACGAACTTCATGTCCGCCGTGCGCATGGCCAAGCGCATGATCCCCCAGATGGTGGAGAAGGGCTGGGGCCGGATGGTCTGCGTCACCTCCGAGAACGCGGTCCAGCCCTACTGGGACGAGGCGGTCTACAACACGTCGAAGGCAGCCCTCCTGAACTGGATCAAGGGCGCGAGCTTCGTCTACGGGCCCAAGGGCGTGCTGATGAACACCGTGGCGCCCGCCTTCGTTGAAAGCCCGATGACCGACGGCATGATGGACATGCGCGCCGACAGCATGGGCGTCTCCAAGGAGGAGGCGATCGAGAGCTTCCTCGAGGAGGAGCGCCCCTACCTGACGCTGAAGCGGCGCGGCCAGCCCGAGGAGGTCGCCTCGGTGATCGCGCTTCTGGTCTCCGACCGGGCGACGTTCACCAACGGCTCGGCCTACCGCGTGGACGGCGGCGCCGTCGCGGCGATGAACACCTGACCTGACGACGGGCGGCCCGTCGCGGCCGCCCCTGCGACCCAAGAGGATTTACCATGACCGAGAACGCAACCGACCGCGTGCAAGAGCGGATGCCCGCCCACGAGCACAAGATGGACCCCGCGCCCGACTATACCCCCCGCTTTCCGGGCGTTGGCAAGTTGAAGGACCGCGTCGCCCTGATCACCGGCGGCGACAGCGGCATCGGCCGCGCCGTCTCCGTCCTCTTCGCGCGGGAGGGGGCGAAGGTCGCCATCGCCTATCTCGACGAGGACACGGACGCCGAGGAGACGAAGCGCTTGGTCGAGGCGGAGGGGAGCGAGGCGCTCCTGATCCCCGGCGACCTGGGCGCCAAGGAGAACGCCACCGCCGCCGTGGAGAAGACGGTGGAACGGTTCGGCCAGCTCGACATCCTCGTGAACAACGCCGCCCAGCAGTGGATCGACGCGCCCATCGAGGATCAGCTCGACGAGGAGCAGCTTCGCCGGATCATGGATTCGAACGTGATGAGCTACGTCTTCACCACGCAGGCGGCGCTGAAGCACATGGAGAGCGGTGCGACGATCGTGAACACCACGAGCGTCAACGCCTTCAAGGGCAACGACATGCTGGTGGGCTATTCCACCACCCGCGGTGCGAGCCTCGCGTTCAGCCGCTCCATGGCGTCGAACCTGGTTGACCGGGGCATCCGCGTGAACGCCGTCGCCCCCGGGCCGGTCTGGACGCCCTTCATCGAGGGCTCGATGCCGCCCGAGATGGTGAAGGATTTCGGCGAGGGCTCCCCCATGAGCCGGGCCGGCCAGCCGTGGGAGATCGCGACCTGCTACCTGTTCCTGGCCAGCTCGGACGGGTCGTTCTTCACCGGCCAGACCCTGCACCCGAACGGGGGCATGATCGTTGGCGCTTGAGGGCGCTTGGCCCGAGGCTCCCGTCGTCTATGCCGTCTATCCCCGGTCGTTCAACGACACGACCGGGTCCGGCGTGGGCGACCTCAACGGCATCACCGAGCGGCTCGACCACATCGCGTCCCTGAACGTGGACGCGATCTGGGTCTGCCCGTTCTACGTCTCGCCCTTGGCCGACGGGGGCTACGACGTGGCCGACCACCGCGCCGTGGCCGAGCGCCACGGCACGATCGAGGATTTCGACCGCCTGGTGGAGGCCGCTCACGCGCGCGGCCTGCGGGTGATCGTCGATCAGGTGTTCAACCACACCAGCATCGACCACCCGTGGTTCCAGGCCTCCATCGAGGGCGACGCGGAGAAGGCCGAATGCTATGTCTGGCGCGACCCGAAGCCCGACGGAACCCCGCCCAACAACTGGATCAGCCAGTTCGGGCCCCCCGCCTGGACGTGGAACCATCGCCGTCAGCAATATTACCACCACCAGTTCCTGTCCGCTCAGCCGAACCTGAACCTGCGCCACCCGCTGGTGCAGCGCATGTACCGCGAGACGATCGAGTTCTGGCAGGAGCGGGGCGTCGACGGGTTCCGCCTCGACGTGGTGACGGCCTACCTGTTCGACCCCGAGATGCCGGACAACCCTCCCGCGCGGCCGGTCGTGCTGTCCAAGGTCACCGGCCCCAATCACAATCCATACTCCTACCAGGACCATGTCCACGACCTGCTGCCGGGCGACGGTGCGGACTACACGAACCGAATTCGTAAATGGGCGGGCGACGACGCCTGGATCGTAGGTGAGAGCAACACCGGCAACAACTCGGTCGATATATCCAAGAGCTTCACCGAGGAGGGACGGCTCGACGCGTGCTACACCACCGACCCGATGAACGTGGCACGCGACCCCGTGGCGCTCGCGGACATGCTCAAGGCGCTCGACGGGCGCTGGTGCGCGCCGTGGTGGTTCTCCTCCCACGATCAGCCGCGCCACCTCTCGGCGCTGGGCGACGGAACCGACGCGTGCGCGCGGTTCTTTGCCACACTGCTCGCGGTCCTGCCGGGCGCCGCGATCCTGTGGCAGGGAGAGGAGCTGGGCCTGCCCCAACCCGACCTGTCGAAGGCGGAAACGACAGACCCGCTCGACCTGCTATACTGGCCCGACGGGCCGGGGCGGGAGGGTGCCCGCGTTCCCATGCCATGGGCGGCGGAGGCGAAGAATTACGGCTTCTCCGACGGCACCCCGTGGCTTCCCATGCGGTGGGAGGCGGACCGGGCCGTCGACGCGCAGGATGCCCACGCGGAGAGCGTCCTGAACTACTATCGCCGCGCCATGGCGTTCCGCCGCGACACGCGCATCGCCGCACCGGACAAGGTGCAGGTGGACGCGTCTCCTACGGTGCTTGCCTTGCGGATCGCGAAGGGCGAGCACGCCTGGCTCGCCGTCTTCAACTTCTCTGAAGACGAATCCCTTCCCGTCCCGACCCGGCAGGGAACGCCGCCCGCGCTCGAGACGGGATGGGACGGGCGGCGCCTGCTCCCCTGGGGCGCGGCCGTCTGGGACGGCGTCGCGGAGGAGGGCGAGACGATCTGCGGCTGAAGGGGGGGCAGGGCCCCCTCGCCTCAGTCCAGAAGGCCGCCAAGGATCAGCCCCAGGAGAACGCCGATCCCCACCGCGCCGCCGAAGGCGATGTAGCGCGCCCGGTCGCCGTTTATCGTGACGGCGCTGTCGCTGGCCCGCGACCCGAAGGAGCCGCGCGCGCCGGCTTCGCGGGGGGCGGGGCCCATCAGGTTGTCGGGGCGGCCTCCGGGCTCGTCGGTCTCGGACTTCTGCATCTCGGCCCCGTCTTTCGACAGCTTCCGGTCGAGCCAGTCCGGCGCCACGAAATTGCCGAAGACGAGCTTGAGGACCGAGCTGCCCACAAAGATCTCGCGCGCGTCGGTGTCGAGGGCCTTCATCACCGCGCGGGCCGCCACCTCGGGCTGGAAGATCGGCGGCGCGGGCTGGGGCTTCTTGCCCAGCCGGTTCAGCGCCCAGTCGAATTGCGGCGTGTTGAGGGCGGGCAGCTGCACCAGCGACAGGGTCACGGGACGCCCCTCGCGCAGAAGCTCCGACCGCAGCGCGGCGGTAAAGCCGTTGATCCCGTGCTTGGCCGCGCAATAGGCCGCCTGGAACGGGACGGGGCGATAGCCCAGCCCGCTGCCGACATTGACGATATTGCCGCGGGGCATGTGCCGCAGCGCCAGGCGGGTGCCGTTCACCTGGCCCAGCAGCGTCGTGCGCACGATGCGGTCGAACTCCTCCGCGCTCACCTTCTCGAACGGCGAGAAGCTCGTCTGCATGGCCGAGTTGATCCAGACGGATGGCGTGCCGATGCGCTCCACCAGGGCGTCCACGGCCCCCTCCAGCGCGGCGGCGTCGCCCACGTCGGCCGCTTCGGTGGCGAGCGCGCCCCCGAACCTGCTCTCCATCTGCGACAGGCGGTCCGCGCCGCGCGCGACCGCGCCGACGCGGTAGCCGCGCGCGATCAGTGCCTCGACCACGGCGTGGCCTACGCCGGCGCTGGCGCCGAGGACGATAGCGGATTTCTGGGACATCGGGGCATCTCCTGCGTGACGTTTCCGCCCAACGGCAGGGGGACGGCCGCGTTCCCGCGTCAGGCGCGCGCGGCGGCCCGGCGGAACGCGTCGCGCCCGCGCACCCGTGTCACGTACTCGACGAACCCCGGGTCGAGGTCGTCGAAGCCCGCGACCTTCGCCCAGCCGCCGCAATGGACGGCGACGATGTCGGGCACGGTCAGATCGTCGCCCATCAGGTAGGGACCGGCCATCCGTTCCGTCAGCCGCGCGGTGCTGCGGCGGAACTCCCATTTCAGGCTGTCCTTCACCTGCGGGACGCGCCGCTCCTCGGGCAGGACGAAGCTGTGGCGCGCCGCCGTCCAGAGGACGGCGTCCAGCTCGTCGAGCGCCATCTGGGTCAGCGCATCCTGCCGCGCGCGCTCCAGCGTGCCGGCGGGGTGGGTGAAGCGCCCCTCCCGGTCGGCGAGGTAGGTCAGGATCGCGGTCGAGTCGGTGACCGCCGTGCCGTCCACGTCGAGTGCCGGCACCTTGCCCGATGCCGAACGCCCCGCCAGATCCGCCGCGTGGGGCGGGCAGGGATTGTGGACGAAGTCGATCCCCAGCTCCTCGAGGAGCCACAGGGGGCGGAAGGCGCGGGTATGCGAGGTGCCGTAGAGCGTGAGTGTCATCGTCGTCCCATCATCGAGAGGCGGACCAGAGTGCGTTCCATCAGGGCCATCTGGGGGCCACGGGCGGCCGAGCGCAGGGTAAGGTCGGTGTCCACAAGGATCGCCAGCGCCTCTTCCAGCCGGTGCAGGCCCAGGCGCTGGGACTGGCGCGTCAGCGCGTCCCGGCGCGGCCCGTAGACCGGCGGCTTGAGGCGCGCGACGCCCGCGCTCGCTCCGCCCGGGTCCGAGGCCGCCTGGTGGAGCAGGCGAAAGTGGCGCATCGCGGCGATGGAGAGCTGCACGGGCTGCGCGCCCTGGGCCTCCAGCCGCGACAGGATCGGCGCGATGCGATCCGTGCGCCCTTCGGCTGCGGCATGGAGAACGTCGTCGGGGTCTGCCTCCGTGGAGCCGGGCGCGCAGGCGGCGATGTCGGCGGTCGTGGTCGGTCCCCGCTCGCCGCGCATGTAGAGCCCGACCTTGGCTAGGAGCTGGCGGAAGTCGCCCGGGCCCATCTCGGCGGCCAGTCCGGTCAGCATGGCCTGGGCGTCGCGGTCGGGGCCGGGCAGGCCCGCCTCGGCGATCCAGCCCTCGATCTCGGCGCGGTCGGGCGGATCGTCGTAGACGGCGATGCAGGCGGCGCGGGCGTGCCCCTCGAATCCCTTGCGAAGGGCCGAGCCGGCTTTCAGCGATCCGGCGGCCGCGACGATATGGGCGTCGCCCGGGCGCCAGTCCCCGAGCGCGGCGAGGATCGGTCCCGCGACCTGGTTCGTGGCCTCGTCCACCAGCGCCACGCGGGGCCCCGGAAAGAAGCCCTGCGCCTTCACCGCGTCGTCCACGAGCGCGGGCTCGCGCCGCAGGTCGGCGCCGCGGATGCGGGTGATCCGCATCTCCTCCTCGGCGCCGGCGCCGGCGAGGTTGGCGACAAGCTCCTGGCGCTTGAGCGCCACGCGCATCGCGTCCTCGCCGTAGATCAGGGTGCCGGGCCGGTCCGCGGAGGGCTTGGCGATCCAGTCGCGGGCGTCGCGGGCGTTGAGCTTCACCGCCGCCACTCCTCCGCCGTGGCGAGGAGCTCGGCGACGAGCTGGTCGCCCAGGATCACCATCAGCCGCTCGATCGCGTCCTCCCGGGCCGCGCGGACCGTGACGGCGTTGCCCGCGATGGTCGTCCGGTTCTGGTCGAAGACCGGGTCCGGATAGGTGGTGAAGCTGGTCAGCGTTCCCGAGGCCAACTGCGTCCCCGTCCTCGTATCCGTCAGCGAATAGGTCAACCGGCCAACCAGCTGGGTGAGCGTGATCACACCGCGGGGGGTGAATCCCACGTCGTCCTCCCGGACGGAGATCTGCGGCGAGAGGCGGTAGCGTCCGCCCTGGCCCCGGCCCAGCCGCGTCTCCAGGTGCCGCACGAAGGCGTATCCCGCCTCGTCGACGGGGGCATCGACGGCGATCTGCCCCGACAGACCCTCGGCCGCGCCGCCCGGGCCGTAGACAGGGGCGAAGCCGCAGGCGGGCAGGCCGGCGAGCGCCGCGAGGACGGAGCGCCTAGACCACGACATTGACGATCTTGCCCGGCACCACGATCACCTTCTTCGGCTCTCCACCCTCCAGGGCCTTCCGGACCGCGTCGGTGGCCAGCGCCATCGCCTCCACGTCGGCCTTGTCGGCGTCGCGGGCGATCCTGATCTCGGCGCGGCGCTTGCCGTTGACCTGGATCGGCATCGTCACCTCCTCCTCGACCAGCATCGCCGGGTCGGCGACGGGCCAGGGAGCGGTGGCGCACAGCCCCTCGCCGCCGAGGATCTGCCAGATCTCCTCCGAAAGGTGCGGGGTCATCGGGGCCATGAGCTGCGCCATGGTCCGCGCGGCCTCCACCTTGGCGGCGCGGCCCGCCTTCGACTTCGACAGCGCCCCCGCGAAGGCGTAGAGCCGCGCGACGGCGGTGTTGAAGCCGAAGCTCTCGATCCCGACGGTCACGTCGTGGATGGCGCGGTGCATCTCGCGCAGCAGGTCCTCGTCGCCCTTGCCGGTCTCGCCCGCGTCGCGGGCCCCTTCGGCGATGCGGAACACCCGCGCCAAGTGGCGCGCGGCGGCCTCGGCGCCCGCGTCGGTCCATTCCACGTCGCGCTCGGGCGGGCTGTCGGACAGCACGAACCAGCGCGCGGTGTCGGCGCCGAAGCGGTCGATGATCTCCACCGGGTCGACCACGTTGCGCTTGGACTTCGACATCTTGGCGGAGGGGACGACCTCGACCGGCGTGCCGTCGGCGAGGTGCCCGTCGGTCACGTCCTTGGGGAAGTGATAGACGACGCGGCCGGTCTTGTCGTGGGTGCGGTAGATCTCGTGCGTGACCATGCCTTGCGTGAAGAGCGCGTCGAAGGGCTCGCGCGCGGCCTCGGGCAGGTGGCCGGCCTCGTTCATCGCGCGGGCGAAAAACCGGGAGTAGAGCAGGTGCAGGATCGCGTGCTCGACGCCGCCGATATACTGGTCGACGTTCATCCAGTAGGCGGCCTCGCCCGCGTCCGTGGGCCTCTCGGCCCCGGGCGAGGTGAAGCGCGCGTAATACCACGACGAGTCCACGAACGTGTCCATCGTGTCGGTCTCGCGCTTGGCGGCCGCACCGCAGGCGGGGCAGGGCGCGTCGCGCCATGTCGGGTGCCGGTCGAGCGGGTTGCCGGGCGTGTCGAAATCGATGTCGCGGGGCAGCTCGACGGGCAGGTTCTCCTTGCGCTCGGGCACCACGCCGCAGGTCTCGCAATGGACCACCGGGATCGGACAGCCCCAGTAGCGCTGGCGGCTCAGGCCCCAGTCGCGCAGGCGGAACTTGGTGACGCCGCGGCCAACGCCGTTCTCTTCGCAGAACGAGATCGCCGTCTCGATCGCCTCCGCGCCGGTCTGCGCGCTCTCTCCCGCGAAGCCGCGCACGTATTCCACCCGGTCGGTCCTGGGCGGTACATAGGCCGGGCCGCCTTCTTCGGGCGCCCGGTGCTCGCCCCCGGCGGGGACGAAGACGGAAGCCACGGGAAGGTCGTATTTGCGCGCGAAGTCCAGGTCGCGGGGGTCGTGGGCCGGGCAGCCGAAGATCGCGCCCGTCCCGTAGTCCATCAGGATAAAGTTCGCTACGTAGACGGGCAGGCGCCACTCGGTGTCGAAAGGGTGGCGCACGGTCAGGCCGGTGTCGAAGCCGCGCTTCTCGGCCGTCTCCAGGTCCTCCTCGGCGGTGCCGGTGCGGCGCGCCTCGGCGTTGAACGCGGCGAGGTCGGGGTCGTCCTGCTCCAGGGCCTTCGCCAGCGGATGGTCTGGCGAGACACCGACGAAGCTCGCCCCCATCAGCGTGTCGGGCCGGGTGGTGAAGACCTCGATCCGGTCGTGGCCCTCGGGGCCGCCCTCGAGCCCGAAGGCGAATTGCAGCCCGCGCGAGCGCCCGATCCAGTTGCGCTGCATCGACTTGACCTTCTCGGGCCAGTTGTCGAGGCCGTCGAGCGCCTCGAGCAGCTCGTCGGAATAGTCCGAGATGCGGAAGAACCACTGGGTAAGCTCGCGCCGTTCCACCAGAGCGCCGGAGCGCCAGCCGCGGCCGTCCTCGACCTGCTCGTTGGCCAGGACGGTCATGTCCACCGGGTCCCAGTTGACCACGGCGTTCTTGCGGTAGGCCAGGCCCTTCTCCAGGAAGTCGACGAACATCGCCTGCTGCTTGCCGTAGTAGGACGGGTCGCAGGTGGCGAACTCGCGGCTCCAGTCCAGCGTCAGGCCGAGGCGGGCGAATTGCGCCTTCATGTTGGCGATGTTGTCCCGGGTCCAGTCCTCGGGATGGACGCGACGCTCCATCGCGGCGTTCTCGGCGGGCAGGCCGAAGGCGTCCCAGCCCATCGGGTGCAGGACAGCGTGGCCCGTGGCGATCTTGTGGCGGGCCACGACGTCACCCATGGCGTAGTTGCGGACATGGCCGATATGGAGGTTTCCGCTCGGGTAGGGGAACATCTCCAGCACGTAGTATTTCGGCCGGTCGGGGTCGGCCCGCGCGGTGAAGCAGCCGGCCTCGCGCCATGCCTGCTGCCATTTCGGTTCGATCGCACGCGCGTCGTAGCGGGCCATGGGACCTCGTCCTTGGGCTTCGGAAACTGGGTGACGTGATAGGTCGGCCACCGCGCGGGGTCCAGCGGGAACGCCCGCCGGGGGCGACGCGATCGCGCCCTGCATCCGTCGGGCAGATGTCGGACATCCGCCATGCAGATGGGTGTCAGAGCGCCCCGTCCGAGACACGCAACTGTCGGGCGCGCGTCAGGATGGCGTCCTCCACCGCGCGGGCGGTGGCGGGCGTCACCGGACCCGACCGGGTCGACAGCGCCACGTTGAGGGAGCGGGCATCGAGCGCGGGGTCCTGGACGTAGACGGTGGCGCGGTAGGCCGGCCCGCCGCCCGGCGGCTGGCCGTAGCCGTAGGCCAGGACGCCCGAGAACGGGTCCGCCGTCTCGAGGGGCAGGAAGGACAGCACGTCCTGCGCCGCCGTCCAGATGTAGCGGTTCACCTCGATCGTGCGATTCGGGTCGTCGCGATCGCCGAACAGGTCCCAGATCGTCTCGCGGTCCGCCGAGCCGCGGTCGGCGACGGGGCTCTGCGCGAGGTTGGCCTCGCGGTTCGAGCAGCCCTGCACCAGCGCCATCGCGGCGATGAGCCCCGTGGTCGCGAATATCCTGACTGGCCGCATGTCCTGCCCCCGTTTGACGCGGATCTCCTCGTCCGTCACTAGCCGAGGCCCGGCCCTGCGGCAAGGAACCAGTTCGCGGCCGCCGGAGGGCGGCATGTGTGTCAGAACATTGCGGTTTCGTGATGTTTTTTAACACAGCGACCGGTGGACGCCCGAAAGGCACGTTCTAACTGATCGTGTCATCTGGGCACGCGGAGACGCAGCGCCCGAACGACCGCCGACCCGCCCGGGCCGGGGGTGTCGAAAAACGAAAGACAGAAGGGTTTTCCAATGAACCGTATCGCCACCATCGCCGCCGCCGCCACGCTCGTCGCCGCTCCCGCCTTCGCCGCCCAGCACGAAGGCGGCGGCATGGACGAGCAGATGACCATGCTCCAGCAGCGCCTCCAGGAAGCCCTGGCGGAGTGCAACGTCGAGCTCGACGAAGAGCAGATGATGAACCTGACCATGGCGCAGGTCTCGGGCATCGTCCTGACCTCGGGCTCCTCGGACGGCAGCAACGAGTGCGAGGAAGTCTCGGCGATCGCCAACGACTCCTGATCTCGCCGCATTTACGGCAATGGGATGGCCGCCCCCCGGGGCGGCCATTTTTCGTTAAGGGCCTCCTCCGAAACTGTGACATGGCTGCACCAATCGCGGGCGGCCGTCCCCTCGCGATCCCCGGTTCGCTTGATGCAAATCGGCAAAAAGCGCACTCCGATCACGTACCCATGAGGCGGCACTCCTCTTGGGGCCGGAACAGATCATGAGGGATAACATGCAAAAGCTGCTTCTTGCGTCCACGGCTCTGGTCGCGTCGACCTCCTTCGCCATGGCCGACGTGAACATCTCGGGTTTCGCCGAAATGGGTATCTTCGGCGGCGAGAACGCCGACGGGTCGGAAATCGACACCCAGTTCCACAGCGACATCGACGTCTTCTTCGACATGGCGGGCGAGACGGATTCGGGCATCACCTTCGGTGCGGCGATCGACCTCGACTCCGTAGGCAGCGGTGCGTTTGATCCCGCCCGTGGCGGCGACGACACCTCGATCTTCGTCTCCGGCGCGCTCGGCACGCTGACCATGGGCGACACCGACGGCGCCTACGACTTCGCCCTCTCCGAGGCGCTGATCGGCGGCTCGCTGCAGGACGACAACGAGCACATCGGCTATAACGGCAACTCCGGCCTCGACGGCCTGTATGCCTACGGCGACGGCGACGAGGGCCAGGTCGCGCGCTACGACTACGCCTTCGGCGACTTCTCCATCGCCCTGTCGGCCGAGATCGACGACGACTCGGACGACGATTCGCTCGTGGAAATCGACAACGTCGAGTTCGACCTCGATCAGATTTCCGCCGCGCTGGGCGAAGAGGCCCGCGACATCTCCAACGACACCGTCCTCGGGATCGGCTTCCGCTACGCCGGCGAGTTCGGCAGCACCTCCTTCGGCGTCGGCGTCGGCTACCAGCAGGCAGGCGACTTCACTGCGGTCTCCGTGGAAACGGACGACGAGGGCAACGTCACCGACATCGAGTACGACGACGACACGGCCCGTGCCTACGGCCTCAGCCTCGACGCCTCGATGGACAACGGCATCCAGGCGATCATCAACTACTCCGAGTTCGACAACTTCCCCGGCGACCGTGACAAGCACTACGGCATCGCCCTGGGCTACGAGTTCGGCGCGCTGCTGGTCGCCGCCAACTACGGCCAGAACGAGTTTGACGACCGCGACAGCGACAAGGGCTACGCGCTGGTCGCCAACTACGACCTGGGCGGCGGCGCCGAGCTGCAGGGTTCCTACGCCGTCAACGAGCAGGGCGACGGCGAAGACTACGACCGCTTCTCCTTCGGGATCGCGATGTCGTTCTGATCCGACCCGGATCGAGGTTATTCCGATCCGATCCGGATCGATGCGAGATTGGGGGCGGTCCTTCGGGGCCGCCCTTTTCTTTTGTCCGGGACCGCGCGATCTTTCTTTTTACGCGCTCCCGCGCACTCTTTTGTTTTACGCGCCACCGCGCGATGGATGGGCCATGGCACTGACGGACATCACGGAACGGATCGCCGCGGCGGAGCGGGACGCGGGGCGCGCGCAGGGCACGACCGAGCTGGTCGCCGTGTCCAAGAAGCAGCCCGACGCGCGCGTCGAGGCGGTCCTGGAGGAAGGGCACCGGACCTTCGGCGAGAATCGCGTGCAGGAGGCCGCGGGCAAGTGGCCCGCCTTCCGCGAGCGGTTCGGGGAGGTGCGCCTGCACCTGATCGGGCCCCTGCAGACCAACAAGGCGCGCCAGGCGATGGAGCTGTTCGACGCGATCGAGGTCCTCGACCGGCCGAAGCTCGCCCGCGCCATCGCGCGGCTCGCGCAGGAGATCGGCGCCTGCCCCGACCTCTACGTGCAGGTGAACACCGGCGAGGAGGAACAGAAATCGGGGCTCATGCCCGGCGACACGGACGCCTTCGTGGCGGAATGCCGGTCGCTGGACCTGCCCGTGCGGGGGCTGATGTGCATCCCGCCCGTGGACGAGGAGCCGGCGCTGCATTTCTCCCTGCTGGGCCGGATCGCGGAGCGCAACGGCCTGTCGGGCCTGTCGATGGGCATGAGCGGGGATTTCGAGACGGCGATTCGCCTCGGGGCGACCAGCGTGCGCGTGGGCTCGGCCATCTTCGGCGCGCGGCCCTCCGAGACCTAGGGCACCAGGAGGGGCGTGCCGGGCGCGGCGCGGGCCGCCAGCCACGCGAGGTCCTCCGGCGCGAGGGCGATGCACCCCTCGGTCGGCGCGCAGCGGCGCCGCCAGCGATGGAGGAAGATCGCCGATCCGCGCCCCGGCACGGCGGGCGCGCTGTTCCAGTCCGTCACCAGCACCAGGTCGTAGAGCGGGTCGGGACGGCGCAGACGCTCGTGGGAGTGGGGCGAGGGCGCGCGGGCGGGGGCGTTGTAGCCCGGATCGCGCGGATCGTCTGACCAGATATCACTCAGGCCGATGGGGACGGCCCAGGGTGCGGGGCGCGCGATCCGGTCGGGGCGGTAGAGGCAGCCGGTGACGCGGTGGCGCCCGCGCGGTGTGGCGCCGTCGCCCTCGCGCTTGGCGCGGGCGAGGCCGCCGCGCCCGATCGCGCAGGGCAGGAGCCGCCCGAAGGCCGCGAGGCCGCGGGGGGTGAGCGTCAGGCCCGGGCCGGTACGCGGCGTGGGCATGGCGCTCACGTCAGATGCCCCGACTTCTCGGCCTTCACGCGCAGGTAGTCGTGGTTGAAGCGCGTCTCGCCCACCCAGAGGGGCACGCGCTCGGCGACCTCGATCCCCTCCCGCGTGAGACGCTCGACCTTGCGGGGGTTGTTGGTCATCAGCCGCACCGAGGCCACGCCCAACTGGCGCAGGATCGCCGCGCCGAGGCCGAAATCGCGCTCGTCGTCGTCGAAGCCCAAGCGGTGATTGGCCTCCACCGTGTCGAAGCCCTGGTCCTGCAGGGCATAGGCGCGCATCTTGTTGGCGAGCCCGATCCCGCGACCCTCCTGGTTGAGGTAGAGCAGGATGCCGCCGCCCGCCTGCGCCATGTGGTGCAGCGCGGCGGAAAGCTGGGCGCCGCAGTCGCATTTCAGCGAGCCCAGCACGTCGCCGGTGAAGCAGGCCGAGTGGAGCCGCGCGAGCACCGGCGCCTTGCGGTCGGGGCGGCCGACCTCGACGGCGTAGTGTTCCTCGGCCCCGTCGCCGGGGCGGAATACGTGGAGCCGCGTATGCACCGCCGCCTCGATGGGCAGGCCCGCATCCACGACCCGCGCGAGGCGCGCCGGCGTGGGCGGGGCGATCTGGTCGATGGCGATCTCGGTCAGGTCGGGGGGCGGGGCGGAGACGGGCCGCACGACCACCGCCGGGAGGATCCGGGCGGACTTGGCCAGCGCGAGCCCGGCGCGCGCCAGCGTGGCGTCGCCGCCGCGGATGGCGGCGAAGGGCCCCTTCATCGGGGTGGCGAGGTCGCCCGCGGGGTCGATCATCGCGCCGAGCTGGCGGGGCAGGGTGTCGGGCGAGAGGGGCAGGCGGGCGAGGTCGCCGTCGTAGATGCGGATCTTGAGCGTCTCGGCGCGGCGGTGGGTGAGCGCGAGCTCGGCCCCGCCGCCCTCGCACAGGGCGGAGAGGCGCTCGGCCGAGACCGTCTCGGCCCCCGCGACGAGGGCGCGGGTCGCGCCGTCGCGCACCACGACGGGAAGGCCCACGCGCAGGTCGCTGCGCGCGCGTGCCAGCCGTTCGGGCCCGGTGGGGGAAAGCGCTGTCATGGCGCCGGGCATAGGACCGGCGGCGGGGAAAGTGAAACGAATCCCGCCGCCACGACACGCCCCCGTGAGGCATTGTCGCATCCCTTGCGTCAAGTGAACCGCGCTCACACTTCCGCGTTGAGCCCGCGACGGAGGAAGACGATGAGCACCTTGAAAAAAATCCTGCTGGTCGACGACGACGACGACATGCGCGAGGCATTGAGCGAGCAGCTCGTGATGACCGAGGACTTCGATGTCTTCGAGGCGGAGACGGCCGCCCATGCCATGGAGAAGACGAAGGCGAACCATTTCGACCTGGTGATCCTGGACGTGGGTCTGCCCGACACCGATGGACGCGAGTTGTGCCGGCTGATGCGCAAGCAGGGGGTGAAGTGCCCGATCCTGATGCTCACCGGCCACGACAGCGATGCCGACACGATCCTCGGCCTCGACGCGGGCGCGAACGACTATGTCTCCAAGCCGTTCAAGTTCGCCGTGCTCCTGGCGCGCATCCGCGCGCAGTTGCGCCAGCACGAGCAGTCCGAGGACGCGGTGTTCCAGCTAGGCCCGTATTCCTTCCGCCCCGCGCAGAAGATGCTGGTGGACGACGCCGAGAAGAAGATCCGCCTGACGGAGAAGGAGACGAACATCCTCAAGTTCCTCTACCGCGCGCCCGAGGGCGTCGTGCCGCGCGACGTGCTGCTGCACGAGGTCTGGGGATACAACGCGGGCGTCACCACCCATACGCTGGAGACGCATATCTACCGGCTGCGCCAGAAGATCGAGCCGGACCCATCGAACGCCCGGCTCCTGGTGACCGAGACGGGCGGCTACCGCCTGTCGATGTGAGGGAAGGGGCGGCCCGAGCGGCCGCCCCCACACGTCAGTCGGCGTCGTCGTCCGTCCGGATCAGGGTCGATTGCACGTCGGCGGAGAGCGTGACGCCGTCCTCTGCCAGGACGCCGACGTTCTCTTCTCCCTCGCTCATCGTGGTGCGGATGTTGCCGGTGAAGAGGAGGCTGTCTCCCGTGGCCTCCAGGCTGCCGATGGTCAGGTCCACGGCATCGTCGGTGGCGGTCAGGGTGCTGCCGTCGCGGTTGAGCTCGATGTCGGCGCTCTGTTTTTCGGGCTCCATGCTCGCGGCGTCGGCGAGGAAGGTCAGGCGCAGGCGGTCGGCCTCGTCCATGGGCGCGTCGGCGGGGTAGGCCTCGATCTGGACCTCGGTTCCGCCATCCGTCTCGCTCCAGCCGGTCTCGATGCCGTCGCCGTCCATGATCGTGTAGGCGACCTGCACCCCGTCGATGGTGCCGCTCAGGGTGCCGACCGTCTCCTGCGCGAAGGCGGCGGCGGGAAGGCAGAGGGCGAGGGCGGTCAGTGTCGTGCGCATGGAGGTCTCCGTTTGTCGGGTTCGGGGCTCAACGACGGGGTCGCGGGGGGCGTTCCGGTGACATGCCGTCGCGTGGCCGCTAAGAGGCCCGCGACCCCGGAAAGGACAGCCCATGCCCCTGACGATCTGCACCTGGAACATCAATTCCGTCCGCCTGCGCGCCGGCCTCGTGGAGCGCCTGCTGCGCGAGGAGGCGCCCGACATCCTGTGCCTGCAGGAGTGCAAGTCGCCGGTGGACAAGATCCCCTCCTTCGCGGAGGCGGGGTACGGCCATGTCGTGGCGCGCGGCCAGAAGGGCTACAACGGGGTGGCGATCCTGTCGAAGCGGCCCCTGGAGGAGGCGGGCGCCTTCGACCACGTGGACCTGGGCCATGCCCGGCACGTGGCCGCCCGCACCGAAGACGGCGTGACGATCCACAACTACTACGTCCCCGCGGGCGGCGACAAACCCGACCGGGAGATCAACGACAAGTTCGGCCAGAAGCTCGACTACGTCTCCGCCATGCGCGACGCCTTCCGTGCCGATCCGCCGCGCCGCGCGATCCTGGTCGGCGACCTCAACATCGCGCCGCGCGAGGACGACGTATGGTCCCACAAGCAGATGCTGCGGGTGGTCAGCCACACCCCCGTCGAGGTCGCGCACCTGGGCGAGGCGCAGGAGGCGGGCGGCTGGGTGGACGTGACCCGCGCCGACATCCCCGAGGGGAAGCTCTATTCGTGGTGGTCCTACCGCAGCCCCGACTGGAACGCGGCCGACAAGGGCCGCCGGCTCGACCATGTCTGGGCCTCGCCCGATATCGCCGGCGCCGCCCATTCCAGCCGGGTGCGGCGCGAGGCGCGGGGCTGGGAGCAGCCCTCGGACCATGCGCCGGTCTTCGCGACCTTCGACATCTGAGGCGCGGCTTGCAAAGCCCCCGCCAGCGGCCCATCTGTCGCGGCGAAACCGTGAACCGGAAGGGACGAGCGATGATCGAACTGGGACAGGGCGCCGGCCAGCCGAAAGCGGGCGACGATCTGATCAAGGACACGACCGAGGCCGGCTTCATGGCCGACGTGGTCGAGGCGAGCCAGCAGGTCCCCGTCATCGTCGACTTCTGGGCGCCGTGGTGCGGCCCGTGCAAGACCATGGGCCCGATGCTGGAGGACGCCGTGCGCGCCGCTGGCGGCGCGGTGAAGATGGTCAAGGTCGACGTGGACCAGGCCCAGCAGATCGCGGCGCAGCTTCGCATCCAGTCGATCCCGACGGTCTATGCCTTCTACCAGGGCCAGCCGATCGACGGCTTCCAGGGGGCGGTTCCGCAAAGCGAGATCAAGGCCTTCGTCGACCGGGTGGCCGCCCAGGGCGGCGGCGCCCCGGCCGAGGGCGGCGACGGGCTGGCCGAGGCGGTGGCCCAGGCCGACGAGCTTCTGGAGCAGGGAGCGGCCGCCGATGCCGCGCAGGTCTTCACCGCGATCCTGGGAGAGGACCCCAAGAACGCCGCCGCGCATGGCGGGCTGGTGCGCGCCCATATCGCGCTGGGCGAGCTGGACCAGGCGGAGGCGATCCTGAACGGCGCCGACGCCGAGATCAGCCATGCGCCCGAGCTCGAGGCCGCCCACGCCCAGCTGCAGCTCGCCCGGCAGGCCGCCGGGGTGGGCCCGGTGGAGGACCTGCGCGCCCGCGTGGAGGCCGACGGGGGCGACCATCAGGCGCGCTTCGACCTCGCCCAGGCGCTCCATGCCCACGGGCAGACGGAGGAGGCCGTGGACCAGCTTCTGGAGCTGTTCAGCCGCGACCGGGAATGGAACGAGGGCGCCGCTCGGGCGCAGCTTCTGACCATCTTCGACGCGCTGCCGGCCAAGGACCCGATCGCGCTGAAAGGTCGCCGCAGGCTGTCGTCGATGATATTTGCCTGACCGGAGGGGCGGGCTAGCTCGCTCCTCATGTACAGCGCCTCGGACCTCCCCCGAACGATTCCGGTTTTTCCGTTGCCCGGGGCGCTTCTGCTGCCCCGGGGGCGGCTGCCCCTCCACATCTTCGAGCCGCGCTATCTGCAGATGGTGGATGACTGCCTGAAGACGGGCGATCGGCTGATCGGTATGGTGCAGCCGCGCGAAGTGCCCGGCGGCGATCCGAAGCTGCAGTCCATCGGTTGCGCGGGGCGCCTGACGGCCCTGAGCGAGACCGAGGACGGGCGCTACATGATCACCCTGTCGGGCGTGTCGCGGTTCCGCATCTCCAAGGAGCTGGAAGGGTTCGCGCCCTACCGCCGCTGCGACGTGTCCTGGGACGGGTTCGGCCGCGACCTGGGCCAGGTGGAGCACGATCCCGAATTCGACCGCGACAGGTTCCTGTCGATCCTGGGCCGCTACTTCGACGCCGAGGAGTTGAAGACCGACTGGTCGTCCCTGTCGGAGGCGGAGGACGAGCTGCTGATCAACGCTTTGTCGATGATGTGCCCGTTCGAACCCGAGGACAAGCAGGCGCTGCTGGAGGCACCCGACCTCACCACCCGGCGCGAGACGCTGGTGACGCTGATCGAGTTCGCCCTCGCGGGGGGCGGGGACGAGAGGTTGCAGTGACCACGACCGAGCGGCGGATGCTCGAGGCGCTGGTCTGCCCCGAGACCCATGCCGTCCTGAGCTACGACTCGGAGCGCCAGGAGTTGGTGTCCAGGGCGGCGGGGCTGGCATACCCGATCCGGGACGGCATCCCGATCATGCTGGCCGACGAGGCCCGGCGCATCGACGACTGAGGCCCCCGGACATGCCCCCCCCGGGGCGCGGTCAGAGCGGGCGGCCCGCCAGGAGGGCGGGGCGATCCCCGGTGAGGCCCGCGGCCTCGCGGATGAAGCCGCGCCTGAGGACGGGCATCCGTGCCACCGCCGCCAAGCCGATGTCGCGGGCAAGGCGGATTGCGGGGTTGTCGTTAGAAAAGAGGCGGTTCGCCCCGTCCGTGGCGAGCGCGAGCTGGACCGCGTCGAAACGCCGCCACCGCTCGTAGCGGGCGAGCACGTCGGCGCGGCCGATATCCTCGCCGCGACGCCGCGCCTCCACCAGCACCTCGGCCAG
Organism: uncultured Paracoccaceae bacterium; assembly: GCA_947500825.1. GTDB lineage: Bacteria > Pseudomonadota > Alphaproteobacteria > Rhodobacterales > Rhodobacteraceae > Palleronia. The sequence goes on from CANMTR010000001.1 coordinate 194,233, forward strand.
GGCGGCGACGTCCTTGAGGCCCGCGTTGAGGCCCTGCCCGGCGATGGGATGGACGGCGTGGGCCGCGTCGCCCAGGAGCGCCACCCGGTCGGCGGCGAAGCGCGTGGCGAGCGACAGGCCCAGCGGGTAGGTGAAGCGGGTGCCCTCCAGTGCGATCTCGCCCAGGAAATCGCCGAAGCGAGGGCGCAGCACGTCGAGGTAGTCGGCGTCGGGGAGGGACTGGATGCCGCGGGCGCGCTCGCCGCGCTCGGTCCAGACGATGGAGGATCGGTTCTTCGACAGCGGCAGGACGGCGAGCGGCCCCTCGGGCATGAAGAACTGGTGCGCGACCCCCCGGTGAGGGTGTTCGTGGGAGATGGCGGCGACCAGGGCGGTCTGCCCGTAGGACCATTCCACCCGCCGGATGCCCGCGCGGCGGCCGACCCCCGTGGCGCGCCCGTCGCAGCCCAGGAGGGCGGCGGCGCGGCGGATGCTGCCGTCGGCAAACGCGACCTCGACCCCGCCGGGGCCGGGGGACTGGCCGGTGACGCCCGACGCGATGCGCGTCACGCCGCCTGCGGCGTCGATGAGGGCGGGGCGCAGGTGGCGATCCTCCACCATGTGGCCCATGGGGCCTTCCTCGATCTCGGCGTGGTCGAAATGGAGGGTGAGGGGGGAGGGCCCCTCGCCCGCGCGCCCGTCGGAGATGCGGATGTCGAGGATCGGCTGGGCGCGGTCCGACACGGCCGCCCAGATCCCGAGCGCGCGCAGCAGGTTGCGCGAGCCGACCGAGAGCGCGTAGCTGCGCCCGTCGAAGCCGGGATCGGACTGCGCGGCGGGGGCGCGCGGATCGGCGAGGGCCACGTCGAGCCCGTACAGGGAGAGGGCCACGGCGAGCGTGGTTCCGTTCAGGCCGCCGCCGGCGATGATGACATCATGATCCATGGGCGGGATGATGGCCCGGAGCGGCGCGTTGTCCATGCGCCCGAGCGACGCGAGGAGGGACGAGCGTGAGCGACTGGCTGAAACTGGAAGCCCTGGAGATGGGGCGGGAGATCGCGGCGGGCCGGATCGACCCGGTCGAGCTGGCCGAGGCGCATCTGGACGCGGCCGAGGCGCACCCGGTGGGGCGGCTCGCCTATGCGCGCCTGACGCCCGGGCGGGCTCGGGCCGAGGCCGAGGCCGCGCGGGGGCGGGCGCGGGCCGGCACGGGGCGCGGGCCGCTCGACGGGGTGCCGCTGTCGTGGAAGGACCTGTTCGACAGCGCGGGGGTCGCCACGGAAGCCGGATCGGCGCTCCTGAAGGGCCGCGTGCCGGAGCGGGACGCGGAGGTGCTGGCCAGCGCGAGCGCCGCCGGGACGGTCTGCCTGGGCAAGACCCACATGAGCGAGCTGGCGTTTTCCGGGCTGGGGCTCAACCCGATGACGGCGACGCCACCTTGCGTCAACGACGAGGGTGCCGTGGCGGGCGGCTCGTCGTCGGGGGCGGCGGCCTCGGTCGCCTTCGGGCTGGCGGCGGGGGCCGTGGGCTCGGACACTGGCGGATCGGTGCGGGTGCCGGCGGCCTGGAACGACCTCGTGGGGCTGAAGACGACCTCGGGCACCCTGCCCATGGGGGGCGTGGTGCCGCTGTGCCCGCGATTCGACACCCTCGGCCCGCTGGCCCACTCGGTGGCCGACGCGGCCGCGATCCGGGCGGCCATGTCCGGCCGACCCGCCCCCTCGCTCGACGGCGCTGATCTGTCGGGCACCCGGATCATGGTGCTGGAGACGGTGGCCCTCGACGACCTGGAGGGGCCGGCGGCGGAGGGGTTCGAGCGCGCGCTCGCGGCGCTGGAGCGGGCGGGGGCCACGCTGGTGCGCGGGCGGATCGAGGCGGTGGCGGAGGCCATGCCCCTGTCGCGCACGCTGTTCGCCGGCGAGGCCTACGGCGTCTGGAAGGAGGCGATCGAGGCCGACCCCGACGCCATGTTCGGGGAGATCCTGGCGCGGTTCCGGGCCGGGCGGCATGCCAGCGCGGTGGAGTTCGTGGCCGCGTGGCGGCGGCTGGAGGAGCTGCGCGGCGCCTACGCGCAGGCGAGCGCGGGTGTGGACGCGGTGGCGCTGCCCACCTGCCCGATCATGCCCCCCGACCGGGCACGGCTGGAGAGCGACGCGGATTACTACGCCGAGACCAACCTCGCGACGCTCAGGAACACCCGGATCGGCAACCTGATGGGCCTGCCGGGGCTGACGCTGCCCACGGGCGTGCCCTCCGCCGGGCTTCTGCTCCAGACGCCGCCGCGGACGGAGGGGCGGCTTTTGCGGCTGGGGGCCGCGGCCGAGCGGGCCTTGGCCTGAAAGTCACATGGCCGGCCCCGGGGGCGGGGATGGCTGGACCCCGGCCGCCCCCGCGGGGTAGGGTCGGGTCAAAGGGGCGACAGACCCCGATCTCGAGGCGAAACATGCAGTATCCCCGGCGGTTCGAGGCTCTGCCCGACTATGCATTCCCGCGTCTGCGCGCCCTGCTCGACCACCACGAGCCGTGGGACGAGGTCGTGTCCATGTCCATCGGCGAGCCGCGCCACGACCCCCCCGCCTTCGTGGGACGGGTCATGGCCGAGGCGGCGGCCGGCTTCGGGCGCTACCCGCCGAACGACGGCAGCCCCGAGCTGCAGCGCGCCATCGCGGGCTGGATCGCGCGCCGCTACGGCGTGGAGGTGGACGGCGCGCGGCAGGTCCTGCCGCTGAACGGCACCCGCGAGGGGCTGTTCAACGCGGCCCTCGCCCTGTGCCCCGAGAGCGCGGCGGTCCTGATGCCCAACCCGTTCTACCAGGTCTATGCCGTAGCCGCGCTGGCGGCGGGGGCGGAGCCGGTCTACGTGCCCGCGACGGAAGGGACGGGGTTCCTGCCCGATTTCGCGGCGCTGGGCGCCGAGGTGCTGGACCGCACCGCGATCGTCTATGTCTGCTCGCCGGCCAACCCCCAGGGGGCGGTGGCGGACAGGGACTACTGGCGCACGCTGATCGGGCTGGCCGAGCGGCACGATTTCCGCATCTTCGCCGACGAGTGCTATTCCGAGATCTGGCGCGACGCGGCGCCCGTGGGCGCGCTGGAGGCGGCCGCCGGGATGGGGGCGGACCCCGAGCGGGTGATGGTGTTCCATTCCCTGTCGAAGCGGTCCAACCTGCCGGGGCTGCGCTCGGGCTTCCTGTGCGGGGGGGTGGATGCGGTGGCGCGGTGCAAGCGCCTGCGCGCCTATGCCGGCGCGCCGCTGCCCGGCCCGGTGCAGGCGGTGAGCGCCGCCGTGTGGGACGACGAGGCCCATGTGGAGGCGAGCCGGCAACGCTATGTCGCGAAGTTCGACATGGCCGACGCCGCGTTCGCGGGCGTGGCGGGAGCCGGGGCGCCGGAGGCGGGGTTCTTCCTGTGGCTTCCGGTGCCCGATCACGTGGGGGACGGCGAGGCCGCGGCGCTGAAGCTGTGGCGCGAGAGGGGGGTGCGGGTGCTGCCCGGCGCCTACCTGTCGCGCGACGTGGGGGGCGAGAACCCGGGGCGCGGCTACGTGCGCGCGGCCCTGGTGCCCCACGAGGACGAATTGGCGCGCGGGCTGAGTGCCTTGCGCGACTGCCTGTACCGGTAACGACGAGGACGCGATGGCAAGCTACCAGGCGAAGGGGCGCGACCCCCTGTTCGACAGCGACACCCAGGCGCTGCTGGAGCGGCGCGGGCGCGAGCTGGTCGGGCTGGGGCTGATCGGGGCGGGGATCGCGGTGGCCGCGCTCCTGTGGAGCTACGTTCCCGACGATCCCTCCTGGCTCGCGGCCACGTCGGAGCCGGCGCAGAACGCGCTGGGCCGGCTCGGCGCGTCGCTGGCCTCGCCCATGATGGTGATCGCCGGGGCGGGGGCCTGGGGCATCGCCGTGGCGCTGGTGGTCTGGGGCGCGCGCTTCGTGGCCCACAGGGGGGCCGAGCGGGCCATGGCGCGCGCGATCTTCGCTCCCATCGGGGTGGCGCTCCTGTCGGTGTACCTTTCCACCCATGTGCCGGGGCCGGGCTGGGAGCAGAGCTTCGGGCTGGGGGGCCTCTTCGGGGACACGGCGCTGGGCTCGCTGCTGGGCGTGCTGGGCGTGTCCACGCCCCTGGGGCTGAAGCTGACGGCGCTGGTCCTGATGCTGGCGACGCTGGCGGCGGGGGGCTTCGTGCTGGGCTTCACCCGCGCGGAGCTGCAGGGGATCGGGGCGTGGCTGCTCCACGGGTCGGTCGTGACCTATGCGGGCCTCGTCCGGGCGCTGGGCCTGGGCCGGCAGGGCATGGGCGCGGGCGCGCGCGCCGCCGCCGGGCGGCTGGCGCAGGCGCGCGCGGCGCGGGCGGAGGCGGACCCGCGGCCAGGCCCGCTGGCGCGGCTGCGCGCGCGGCTGTCCAGGGGCCGGGAGGAGGACGAGATGCTGCTCGCGCCCGAGGCGGAGGCGTCCGATCCGGGCGAGGAGCGGCTGCGCGCGCGTATCGCCGACGCGATCCGCCAGCGCGGCGGCGCCGCGCCGGCCTCCCCCGCGCAGCGGATCGAGCCAGAGCTGACGCGCCGGCCCCTGATCGCCCCGCGCGGGGCGGAGCGGCCCGCGCCCGAGGCCGGGGACACGGACCTGTTCGGCGCGGAAGCCGAGGACGACTTCGTGGTGGGCGACTGGGACGACGACGACGACTACGACGCAGGCGCGGACATGGCCGACGCGGCCATGCCCCGGGCCCCGCGCCGCCCCGCGCCGGGCCAGGCCGCGCCACAGACCGCGCCCGCGATCCGGCGCGAGGCACCGAGCCCGCGCGAGCAGGGCTTCGCCCCCGAGGCGGCGCCCGCGCGCGCCCGTGTCGCGGCCCCGGAGGCGGAAGAGGCGGAGGGCTTCGAGGCGCCGCCGCTCGACCTTCTGACCGACCCCGCGACGATCCAGCGCCATGTCCTGTCGGACGAGCGGCTGGAGGAGAACGCCCGCATGCTGGAAGCCGTGCTGGAGGATTACGGCGTGCGCGGCGAGATCGTCTCGGTCCGGCCCGGCCCGGTGGTGACCATGTACGAGCTGGAGCCCGCGCCGGGCCTGAAGGCCAGCCGGGTGATCGGCCTCGCCGACGACATCGCGCGGTCCATGTCGGCGCTGTCGGCGCGCGTCTCGACGGTGCCGGGGCGGTCGGTGATCGGCATCGAGCTCCCGAACGAGAACCGCGAGATGTGCGTGCTGCGCGAGATCCTCGCGAGCCGCGCCTTCACCGACCGGGGCGGGCTGCCCCTGACCCTGGGCAAGGACATCGGCGGCGACCCGGTGGTGGCGAACCTCGCCAAGATGCCGCACCTTCTGATCGCGGGGACCACCGGCTCGGGCAAGTCGGTGGCGATCAACACCATGATCCTGTCGCTCCTCTACAAGCTGACGCCGGAGGAATGCCGGCTGATCATGATCGACCCCAAAATGCTGGAACTGTCGGTCTATGACGGCATCCCGCACCTGCTGTCGCCGGTGGTGACCGACCCCAAGAAGGCCGTCGTGGCCCTGAAATGGGTCGTGGGCGAGATGGAGGACCGCTACCGCAAGATGTCCAAGATGGGCGTGAGGAACATCGAAGGCTACAACAGCCGCGTCCGCGACGCCCTGTCGAAGGGCGAAATGTTCGAGCGCACGGTGCAGACCGGCTTCGACGACGATACCGGCGAACCGGTGTTCGAGACCGAGGAGATGCAGCCCGAGGTCCTGCCGTTCATCGTGGTGGTCGTGGACGAGATGGCCGACCTGATGATGGTGGCAGGCAAGGAGATCGAGGCCTGCATCCAGCGGCTGGCGCAGATGGCGCGGGCGAGCGGCATCCACCTGATCATGGCGACCCAGCGCCCGTCGGTGGACGTGATCACCGGCACGATCAAGGCGAACTTCCCCACGCGGATCAGCTTCCAGGTGACGTCGAAGATCGACAGCCGCACGATCCTGGGCGAGCAGGGGGCCGAGCAGCTCCTGGGGATGGGCGACATGCTCTACATGGCGGGGGGCAGCCGGATCACCCGCGTCCACGGCCCGTTCTGCTCGGACGAGGAGGTGGAGGACGTGGTCAACCACCTGAAGTCCTACGGGCCGCCGGACTACAAGTCGGGCGTCGTGGAGGGGCCCGAGGACGGCAAGTCGTCGGATATCGACGCGGTGCTCGGCCTCGCCGGACAATCAGGGGGACCCGAGGGCGACGAGGAACTCTACGACAAGGCGGTGGCGATCGCGATCAAGGACCGCAAGTGCTCGACCTCCTACATCCAGCGCAAGCTCGGCATCGGGTACAACAAGGCCGCGCGGCTCGTGGAGGCGATGGAGGAGGAGGGCGTCGTCAGCTCGGCCAACCACGTCGGCAAGCGCGAGATCTTGGTGCCCGAACCGGGCTGAGGGCCGGGGCGCGCGGCACCGCGCCCCGGCCGCATCGGACCGCGCGGGCGCGCCGGGGAGAGGGAACCCCCGACGCGCCCGCGCGCGGGTCTCAGGGCTTGGCGGGCGCGTTGGCGCCGATGAACCAGGCGTCCTTGTCGATCTGGCGCGACACTTCCGTGAACAGGTCCTCGGTGTCGTCGTCGCCGATCTCGCCCGATTCGGCGATGGCGCCGCGGACCTTCCCGCCCACGTCGAGGAAGCGCTCGCGCAGGGCCTCGATGTGGATCTGGATGTCACGCTCCTCCAGCGGATAGGGCGCCATCGTGGTCTTCTCGGCCACGACCTCGGCGGTGCCGTGGGCGTAGCCGCCCAGGATCACGGCGCGCTCGGCGATGAGGTCGGAGCTTTCGCGCAGCCGGTCGGCGACCTCGTCGAGAAGCTCGTGGACACCGATGAAGCCGGGGCCGCGCAGGTTCCAGTGGGCCTGCTTGGTGGCCAGGGCCAGGGAGACCACGTCGCTCAGGCGCGCGTTCAGGAGGTCGATCACCTTGCTGCGGGTGTTGTCGTTCAATCCGGCGACAAAAGCTTCGGGCATGGGGAATCCTTTCCAGAATATCGGTGGGGCGCCCCGCGGGACGCCTCTCGCCCCCGAAAAGACACGAAGGCGGCCAACGGTTCCGGCAATCGGTCGCCGGCAGACGGTGCGGATGTCATCGCATGACGATGGCAGCGGGTGCCAGGATACCTAGATCAGACCCGGACACGGACGAACGGAGCCCGATTTCATGTTGAGCCGCAGAACCTTCCTCGCCGGAACCGTCGGCGCCCTCGCCGCGGGAACCTTCGCCGGGCCGGCGGCCGCGGCGCCGATCCCGCTGGGCACGCTGTCGCAGTATCTCAACGGCCTGACAGCGGCCGAGGCGGAGTTCACCCAGATCAACGCCGACGGCACCATCGCCACCGGCACGCTCTACATCAACCGGCCCGGGCGGATGCGCTTCGACTACAACCCGCCCGAGGAGATGCTGGTGATGGCCGGGGGCGGACAGGTCGCGGTGTTCGACGGCGCGTCCAACAGCCGCACGCCCGAGCAGTACCCCCTGAGCCAGACACCCCTGTCGATCATCCTGGCGCGGAACGTGAACCTGGGCCAGGCGGGCATGGTCACCGGCCACCGGCAGGAGGGCAACAAGACCATCGTCACCGCCCAGGACCCGGAGAACCCGCAATACGGCAGCCTCGAGATGGTGTTCACCCCGGGCCCGGTGCAGCTCAGGCAATGGGTAGTGGTCGACGGGCAGGGCAACCGCACGACCACCGTGCTGGGCAGCCTGTCGCGTGTGGACGGCCTGCCCTCGCGCTATTTCTCGATCCCCACGGAGATCCGCTCGCGCTCCTAGAGGCGCCCGCAGGACGTGAGCTGGCGGTGGTAGGTGACCGCGCGCGAGGCGACGCGCTCGGACACCGCCATCAGCCAGGGCTTGGAGCGGTGGCTGCCGCGGGCGTAGCCGGTGCGCCCCTCGTGATAAGCGAGATACTGGTTGCGCGCGTCGCGGGTGGAGATGCCCAGGCCCTCCCGGGTCTGGTTCATGTACCAGCCCATGAAGTCGGTGGCGTCGTCGATGTCGTCGCGCCGAGCCCGGCCGCGCCCGGTCTTGCGCTTGTATTCCTCCCAGGTGCCGTCGAGGGCTTGGGAATAGCCGTAGGCGGAGCTCTGCCGCCCCATGGGGATGACGCCCAGCGCGAAGCGCAGGGGCGTGCGGGCGTTGCCGATGAACTTCGACTCCTGGTGGATCGTCGCCATCTGGACGGCCACCGGCACGCCCCAGCGCCGCTCGGTGCGCTTGAGCGCGCGGGTGTAGTGGGGGCGTTCCTGCAGGATCGCGCAGGCGTTCTCGAGGTTTCTGGGCGCGGTGCCCTCCGTCGCGCCGCACGAGGCGACGAGGATCAGGAGCGCAAGCGCTCGGAATGTTCTGCTCATGTGCTGCCGCTCGATGGTTTGTTGTGGTTTGTCGTTTTGGGAACGAGGGTAGCACCATCGGGGCGCCCGATAAACAAAACTCGCACCCCCGGCCCTCGGGGGGCGGCGAATCGGCGCAACCGGGTGGAGAGACCGTGCGAGGCTGAGTCACAGTGTGTTTCGCGACGAATGCGCCCGCAGCATGGACATCCGGGCCCGGCTGCGACAAGTTTGGCAGCGCTGACCGCCACGAGGACGACAATGCTGAAGACCCGCGCCCGATATCACCTTGGCCAGATCGTCCGGCACCGCAAGCACCCGTTCCGGGGCGTGGTGTTCGACGTCGACCCGACCTTCGCCAACACGGAGGAATGGTACCAAGCGATCCCCGAGGAGGCGCGCCCGGCCAAGGACCAGCCCTATTATCACCTGCTGGCCGAGAACGACCAGAGCTACTACGTGGCCTATGTCTCGGAGCAGAACCTGCAGGCGGACTATTCCGGCGAGCCGGTGGGCCACCCCGATTTGCCGGACTTCTTCGGCGAGATCGAGGACGGCTCCTACCCGCTTCACGTCCAGCTGAACTGAGGCGTCAGTAGCCCAGGGCGCAGCCGTCCTTGCGCGGGTCGGAGCCGCCCTCCAGCACGCCCGCCGCGCGGTCGATGCGGATGGCCTGGGCGCCGCCGATGGCCGTGTCGGGCACCGTGACCCGGTGGCCCATCTCCGACAGCTTCGCGCGCACCGCGTCCGGGTAGCCGCGTTCCACCTTCATCTCGCCCGCGTCGGAAAAGCTGCGCGGGGCGTCGATCGCCGTCTGCGGGTCCATCCCGTAATCGGCCAGGTTGGTGAGGAAGCGGGCGTGCCCGTTGGGCTGGTAGGCCCCCCCCATGACGCCGAAGGCGACCTCCACGTCGTTGCCGCGGGTGAGCATCGCGGGGATGATCGTGTGCATGGGGCGCTTGCCCGGACCGGCCTCGTTGGGGTGGCCGCGCTCCAGCGAGAAGCCCGCGCCGCGGTTCTGGAACAGGATGCCGAACCTGTCGGATGCGAGCCCCGAGCCGAAGCCGTGGAAGATCGAGTAGATGAGCGACACCGCCATGCGATCACGGTCCACCACGGTGATGTAGACCGTGTCGCGGTGGACATTGGCCGAGGCCGCGCGGGGATCTGCCATGGCGCGGGCGGGGTCGATCAGGGCCGCGAGGTCGCGCGCGGTTGTCCCGTCGAGCATGTGGCCCAGCCGGGCGGTGTGGTCGGGATCGGCCAAGAAGCGGTCGCGGGCGTCGTAGGCGAGCTTGGCGGCCTCGGCCTCGAGATGCGCGCGGTCCGCGCCAAGGGGGTCGAGGGACGCGAGGTCGAACCGGGCCAGGATGTTGGCCATCAGGATGGCGGTCGCGCCTTGGCCGTTGGGCGGGTGCTCCACCAGGTCGAGATCGCCGTGGGGGCCCCGGATCGGATCGACGTCGTCCGACCGGCAGGCGGCGAAGTCGTCGAGGGTGTGGGCGCCGCCCGCCGCGCGCAGGGCGTCGACCATGTCCTGGGCCACCTCGCCCTCGTAGAAGCCCGCGCGGCCGTCGGCGGCGACCCGGCGCAGCACCTCAGCCTGCAGGGGCGCGCGGAAGAGGGTGCCGGGGCCGGGGGCGCGGCCCTGGGGCAGGTAGTGGCGCCGCGCGGCGTCGGTGAGCTTGCCCGCCTCGGCGGCCCAGTCGAAGGCCACCCGGTGGGCCACGGGCACGCCGGCCTCGGCGTAGTGGATTGCCGGGGCGAGGGAGGTGGCGAGCCCGGCGCGGCCGTGGTCGGCCGAGAGCCGGCAGAAGGCGTCGATGGCGCCCGGAACGGTCACCGAGGCGCCGCCCGAGAGGGGCATCGCGGCGTGGCCCGCGCCGCGCAGGGCGTCGGGGTCGAGGCCCGCGGGCGCCCGGCCGGAGCCGTTCAGGGCGTGGATGCGGCTGTCGGGCTCGGCCACCAGGGCGAAGCAGTCGCCCCCGATCCCGGTCATCTGCGGCTCGGCGATGCCCAGAAGGACCGCGCCGGCGATCGCGGCGTCCACCGCGTTGCCGCCCGATTCGAGGATCTGTACCGCGACCTTGGCCGCGAGCGGGTGGGAGGTGGCGCACATGCCGTTCGCGGCGAAGACCGGGGACCGGCCGGGGAGGTGGAAGTCGCGCATGTCGGTGCCTCGTGCGTGGCCGGTGGCGCGAAGCTAGCGCGGCGGGGGCGGGAGGGAAACCGCCTCCGCCGCGTGCGCTCAACTGCCCCGCAGGCGGCGGGCGAAGCGCATCTCGAAGCGCAGGCGGTTGCAGCCGCCGCGCCGGGCATACTCGATCCTGTCGGCCAGCGTGCGGATCAGGAACCAGCCGTAGCCGCCCTCGGCGGGGCCTTGGACGTCGATCCCGTCGTGGTGGGGGCAGCAGCCCTCGGGCAGGCAGTACCCCGGCATCGGGTGTCCCTCGTCGATCACGTCGAAGCGCAGATGCGACCCGATGCGGCGCACCGTCAACTCCACCAGGCCGGTGGCGTTGTTGCCGTAGGCGTGCTCGGCGACGTTGTTGAGCACCTCGGCCAGGACCAGCTCGACGCTGCCGGCCGCCGCCTCGCTCAGCCCGAGCCCCGCGAGACCCTCCATCACGCTGGCCAGGGCCCGACGCACCGCGAAGTCCTGGTTGGGATAGAGCACGCGCAGCTCGAACTGGCCGGGTTGTCGGGAGAGGTCTTCGACGAGAACCGGACCGGCTCCCGGCTCAGACAGCGCGAAGGGCATCCGCGGACTCCTGCGGCGCGGTGGGCGCCTCGGCGTGGATGACGAAGACGCGGTCCATCTGGGTGAGGCGGAAGACCTTCTCGACCGCCGGGGTGAGGGCGGCGATTTCGAGCCTGGTGTCGGGGGCAAAGATCTTCATGGCACCGATCACGGCGCCCAGCCCGGAGGAATCCATGAAGTCTATCGGCGACATGTCGAGGATCACGCGGTGCGGAGCCTCGGCGGAGAGGCGGGACATGGCGTCCTTGAAGGCGACCGACGCCGCGGCATCCAGCCTGCGTTCGGTCGGTATGACGATCATGACGTCGCCATCGAGAAAAGCGTGTAGATTCATCTGGTCCGGCCTTTCGGATGGTGGCGTGGCCAATCTAGGCAAGGATGTGCTAACGCCGCCTTACCCTTCGACAATTGCGGACCTTTCGGATGCGACCTTGCCTTTCCCGTGCGCCCACCAGCGGAGGCTCGGCCCGTGTCGGCTGAGGATTACGCGCCCCCCGGAGACCCGCCCCAGATCCTCCACGAGGACGACGAGCTGCTGCTCGCGGTGAAGCCCGCGGGCCTCTTGTCGGTGCCCGGGCGCGGCCCGGCGCTGGCCGATTGCCTGATCGCGCGGTTGCAGGCGCGGGGGCCTGCGCTGCTGGTTCACCGGCTGGACAGGGACACCTCCGGCGTCATGGTCTTCGCCCGCACCCGCGCCGCGCAGAGGCACCTCGGGTTGCAGTTCGAGCACCGCCGGCCCCGCAAGAGCTACGTCGCGCGGGTATCGGGCGAGATGGCGCAGGAGAGCGGCCGGGTAGACCTGCCGATGATCGTGGACTGGCCCAACCGGCCGCGCCAGAAGGTCGATTTCGAGGCCGGGCGGGCGGCCCGGACGGATTGGGCGGTCGAGGCGCGGGGTGCGGGCGAGACGCGCGTGCGCCTGTCGCCGCTGACGGGGCGGTCGCACCAGCTTCGGGTGCACATGCTGGAACTCGGCCACCCGATCCTGGGCGACACGCTCTACGCGACGGGCGCGGCGGCGGCGCATCCGCGCATGATGCTGCACGCCGAAGTCCTGGAGCTGCACCACCCCGACGGGGGGCGGTGGCTGCGGTTCGAGGCGCCAGCGCCGTTCTGAGGTCTCAGAGCAGGAAGTCCTGCACCGCCTGGATCTCCGACTGTGGGACCTCGTGGCCGCCCGGATGCCAGGCCAGGGTGACGTCGGCCTTCTGGGCGGTGAACCAGTCTGCGAGGCCCTGGGTCATGCCCGCGGGGCAGATCGGGTCGGACTGGCCGGCGGTGATCAGCACCCGCGTCATGGCGAGATCGGGGGCGGGGCCGGGCACCCAGGGGATCAGCGGGTGCATGAGGACGAGCGCGTCGAAGAGGTCGGGATGGGCGATGGCGGTGGCCGCGAGGATGTTGGCACCGTTGGAGAAGCCGATGCCGGTGACGTGGAGCGCGCCCGTCCGCTCCGCCTCGGCGCGCACGAAGGCCGCCATGGCCCCGGCGCGGGTGGCGAGGTCGTCCATGTCGTAGACGCCCTCGCCGTGGCGGCGGAAGAAGCGCGCGGCCCCGCCCTCGTGCACATCGCCCTCGGGGGAGACGACGTGGTGGGCGGGCAGGAAGGTGCGGGCCAGCCCGTGGAGCTGGTCGGCGTCGGCGCCGGTGCCGTGGAACGTCAGCGCCAGCCGGGGCTCGGTACCGTCGGTGCGGCGGGCGTCGTAGGGCATCGGTATCGTCTCCTTGGGAAAGCCGCAGGGTAGGGCGTCAGTCGAGGGGGGCGAGATGCTTTTCCAGCCGGTCGCGCAGATGGGCGTGCTGGGCCGGCAGGCGGAGCGCCTCGCCCAGGTGGGCGCGATCCTCGTCGCGGTCGAACCCGGGCTCGTCGGTGGCGACCTCGAACAGGATGCCGCCCGGGCTGCGGAAGTAGATCGCCCAGAAATAGTCCCGGTCGATCACCTGGGTGACGTCGTGCCCGGCCTCCGCCAGGGCCTCGCGCACCTCGAGCTGGCGGGCGCGGGTCTCGACCGAGAAGGCGACGTGGTGGACCGATCCCGCCCCCTGCCGGGCGCGCGGCGCGCCGGGGCTTTCCACGAGATCGACGAGGCCGGCGCGCCCGCCCGGTCGGGCCATGCGGGTGACGGCGCCCTCGCTGGCCGTCTCCTCGAAGCCCATGAGGCGCAGCAAGTCGGCGGTGGGGCCGGTCTCGGCCAGGGTCATGGCGACGGAATGGAAGCCGCGGATGGCGTGCTCGGCGCCCACGGTCGCGGTGTGGGGCGGGCGATCGTCCTCGGCCTCGACCAGGAGGAAGGCGTCGCCGTCGGGACCTTGCGTGCGGACCGCCGGGGTGCCGAACGGGTCGGCCGCGACCTCGCCGCCCAGGCGCTCGGCCCAGAAGCCGGCCGCGCCGCGCGGGATCGAGAGGCGCACCTCGCCCACCTCGCCGGTGCCGCGGCTGCCGCGCGCAGCGCCGGGGAACGGAAAGTAGGTCATGGCCGAGCCGGGCCGGCCCAGCTCGTCGCCGTAGTAGAGGTGGTAGACGTCGGGCGCGTCGAAGTTGACGGTCTTCTTCACCCGGCGCAGGCCGAGGGTGCCCGTCCAGAACCGGTCGACGGCGCAGGCGTCCGAGCCGATCGAGGTGACGTGGTGCAGGCCGTTGATCTGGGTCAGCATGGGGGCCTCCTTTCGCTCGACCCTGACCTAGGCGCCGGGGCGCGAGCGCGAAAGCCGTGGCGGGAGAGGGGGTCGGTGCGAAGGCGCACATGAGCGCGGCCGGGCACCGTTCCGCCGCGCGGGGAGTGGCGCGGAAAACGGACCCGTAGGCCCGCGCGGAGCGGAACCGTCGTTCCTGTCGATGGCGGGCGCCGTTGGCGCAAGCGGGTGCGAAGCCTAGGTGAGGCGTCGAGATATATCCAAGGAGCGACCCCAGATGACGCTGCGCCTGAACGAGACCGCACCCGACTTCACCGCCGACAGCACCGAGGGCGAGATCCGCTTCCACGAGTGGATCGGCGACGGATACGCCGTGATCTTCAGCCACCCGAAGGATTTCACCCCCGTCTGCACCACTGAGCTGGGCGCCATGGCGGGACTGGCCGGGGAGTTCGCCAAGCGCGACGCCAAGATCATCGGCGTGTCGGTGGACCCGGTGGAGGAGCACCACAAGTGGAAGTCCGATATCGCGACCTTCACCGGCAACGAGGTGTCCTATCCGATGGTGGGGGACCCCGAGATGAAGATCGCCAAGCTCTACGGGATGCTGCCCGCGAGCGAGGACCGCGTCGAGGGACGCACGCCCGCCGACAACGCCACCGTGCGGACGGTCTTCATCGTCGGGCCGGACAAGAAGGTGAAGCTGTCGATGACCTACCCGATGACCACGGGGCGGAACTTCGACGAGATCCTGCGCGCGCTCGACTCGATCCGGCTGACGGCGCAGCACAAGGTCGCCACCCCCGCCGGCTGGCAGCCGGGCGGCGAGGTGATCCTGACGCCGGCGGTGTCCGACGAGGAGGCGCGCGACAAGTTCGGCGGCTTCGAGCAGCGGCTTCCCTATATCCGCACCGCCAAGCTGCCCGACTGACCCCGGCGAGGGCCGCAGGGACCCCGAGGCGCCGCCCCTTGCGGGGGCGGCGTTTTCGCGTAAGGCCGGGCCATGGACGACAATCTGAAAGGGATCGGGCTGGCGCTCGCGGGGTCGCTGGCCATCGTGCCCGACACGCTGCTGATGCGGCTGTCGGGGCTCGGGGCCGCCCAAATGGTGGCGTGGCGCGGCCTGCTCATGGCGACGGTCCTGATCCTGCTCTGGACGGTCGTCTCGCGCAAGCGGGGCCGCGACCTGGCTGTGGCCTTCACGACGGCCGGGGGCCTGGGCGCGATCGCCGTGCAGGCGGCCAATGCAGGCCTCTTCGCCTACGGGGTCGCCAACGCGCCGGTGGCGATGGTGCTGTTCGCCGTGGCGACGGTGCCGATCTGGTCGTCGCTGATGGGGGCCGCGTTCCTGGGCGACCGGATGGAGCGCACGACGCTGGCCGCCTCGGTTATGGTGCTGGCGGGGATCGGCATCTCCGTCTCGGGAGGCGGGCACGGCAGTGCCGCGGGCAGCGCGCTCGTGGGCGCGATCTGCGGCCTGGGCGTGGCGCTGGCGCTGGCGTCGAGCTTCACCCTCTACCGGGCGTTCCCGGCGCTGCCGGTCTTCCTGACGGTGGGGGCCGGGGCGTTGATCTCGGGCAGTCTCGGCTGGGCCGTGTCGGACACGATCACCCGGACCGACGGCTGGCTGCCGGCGATCTGGGTGACGGGCGCGCTGATCCTGCCCGTCACCTTCACCACGCTGGGGATCGCCTCGCGCTACACGGTCGCGGCGAATGTGAGCCTGCTTCTGTTGCTGGAGACGGTGTTCGGTCCGATCGCGGTCTGGGCGGTGCTTGGCGAGGCGGTGGGACCCGCCGGGCTTGCCGGGGGCGCGGTGGTGACCGCCACCTTGGGCCTCTACCTGTGGGACCAGCGGCGCCGGACGCTGGCGCGGGCAGGGGCCTAGTCGGCACCCGGCCCGAGGTAGCGGGCGGTGAGGGCGCCCCATTCGGGCGAGCGGACATAGGCGAGGAGCGCGCGGTTGAGCGGCTCGCGCAGGTCAGACCCCTCGGGCAGGGCGATGCCGTAATCCTGGCGGCCGATCTCGTCGGGCAGGACGCGGACCGCGCCCCGGAAATCCTCCTGCGCGGTGAAGAGCATGAGCGGGCGGTCGTGGACGAAGGCGTCGATCCGACCGTCAAGAAGCGCCTCGAAGCCCTCGGCCACGCCGTCGAACCCGCGCGCGTCGATGCGGCGGGAGGCGAGCTCCTCGGCGCCGGAGCTGCCGGCGATCGCGCCCACGCGCACGCTGTCGAGGTCGGCCACGCCGCCCACGCGGGAGCCGAGCTGGCCCACGGTGAGCGAGGCGGCGATGGCGGCGGTGAAGCTCGCCACGATGATCATGGCGGTGAACATCCACACCAGCCCGACGATGCGCCCGCCCAGGGTGCGCGGGCTCTTGTCGCCGTAACCCACGGTGGTCATGGTCACCGCCGCCCACCAGAAGCCGTCGCCCAGGCCCCGGACGGGGTCGCGGCGGAACTCCTCGGCGTTGCCGCGCCGCTCGAAGAGCCAAACGGCCACGCCCGCCGCCAGGAGCACCGCCGAGAGGCCCGCCAGCACCACGGCGAACTGCCAGGTGAAGATGTTGCGCAGGACCCGCAGCCAGCCGCCCGTTGCTGCAGGATCGACGGCGATCCCGAGGCCCGTGGAGTAGTAGGGGAAGGTGAAGTCCACCGACGCCTCTCGGGCGGGGGTGATCGATAGCGCGGCGATGGCGGCGTCGTAGCGGCCGCCGGCGGTGCCCTCCACCATGTCGGATAGGCCCTCCGCCTCGGCCAGGGTATAGTCGAGGTCCAGCTCGTCGGCGACGGCGGCCAGGAGGTCGATGGCGATCCCCGTCCATTCCCCGTCCGCGCCGCGGAAGGAGAAGGGGGGCGCCACGCGGGTCGCGACGGTCAGCTCGCCCTCGACCCCGGCGGCGTCGCCCGCGGCCGCTCCGAGATCGGGCTGGGCGCGGTTCGGGGTCTCGTCCTGGGCGAGGGCGGGACCGGCGAGGAGGAGGGCCGCAAGGGGCGCGATCAGGTATCTCATGGGGAGGGGAGATAGGCCGCATCGCCGGACCGTCACGCGAACGGCCCGGCCCCTCAAAGGATCATCAGGCGGATTCCGTAGGCCACGATCCCTAGCCCCGAGACGCTGAGTGTCCAGATCGCGACGAACCACGCGATGCGGCGCCACCACATCAGTGGTACCCTTCGCCGTGCTTTATCTTGCCGCGGAACACCCAGTAGGCGAAGGCGGTATAGCTCAGGATCAGCGGCACCAGGACCACCGCGCCGACGAACATGAAGAGCTGCGACTTGAACGGGCTCGCCGCCTCGGTGAGCGTGACGCTGGTGGGGATGACATAGGGCCACATGCAGACCCCGAGCCCGAGAAAGCACAGGCCGAACAGCCCCAGCGTCAGGACGAAGGGCATCCAGTCGTTGGATTCGTTGTAGAGTTCCTTGCCCAGCATCAGCACGAAGCCGATCACCAGGACGGGGATGATCGCCACCTCGAGCATGTGGGGCCAGGCGAACCAGCGGGTGAAGTATTCCTGCTCGAGGAAGGGGGTCCAGAGGCTGACGACGCCGATGAAGCCCACGGTGACGAAGCCCAGGACCCGGGCGAGGTTGCGGGCCTGGTTCTGCACCTTGCCCACCGTCTTGAGGTTGAGCCAGCAGGCCCCGAGGAGCGCGTAGCCCGCCACCACGGCGAGGCCGCAGATTGCCGAGAAGGGCGTGAGCCAGTCCCACCAGCCGCCGCCGTAGCTGCGCCCGTCGACCTCGATCCCCTGCAGGAGGGCGCCCAGGATGATGCCCTGGCTCAGGGCCGCGACGGTGGAGCCGCCGATGAAGGCGCCGTCCCAGAAGACCTCGGAGAAGCGGCCGCCGGCGCGCCAGCGGAACTCGAACGCGACGCCGCGGAAGATGAGCGCCAGAAGCATGGCGATCACCGGCGGATAGAGCGCGGGCATGATGATGGCGTAGGCCAGGGGGAAGGCGGCGAAGAGGCCGCCGCCGCCCAGCACCAGCCAGGTCTCGTTGCCGTCCCAGACGGGGGCGACGGTGTTCATCAGGAGGTCGCGGTCCTCCTTCTCGGGGAAGGCGGGGTAAAGGATGCCGAGGCCGAGGTCGAAGCCGTCGAGGACGACGTAGACATACACCGAGAAGGCCAGGAGGATTGCCCAGGCGATGGTGAGGTCGATGCTGATGCCGAGGCCCATGATGCTACTCCGCGGGTGTGGCGTCTGGCGTGGTACCGGGGGTGATGCCCCCGGTGCGGATCGGGCCGGGCTCGCTCTCGGGCGTTTCGGCGACCTCGGGCGGCTTCGACATCAGGCGCAGCAGGTAGACGATGCCGGCGCCGAACACCGCGAAGTAGATCACGATGAAGGCGATGAGCGACCCGCCCACGGCCTGGGCGCCCAGGGGCGACATGGACTCGGCCGTGCGCATCTCGCCATAGATCGTGTAGGGCTGGCGGCCGACCTCGGTGGTGATCCAGCCGGCGAGCACCGCGACGAGGCCCGAGGGCGCCATGACGAGCGAGGCACGGTGGAGCCAGGTGTCGTAGTAGAGATCGCCCCGCCAGCGCGACCAGAGCGACCAGGCGCCCACGCCAAGCATCAGCATCCCGATCGCCACCATGACGCGGAAGCTCCAGAAGACGATGCCCACGGGCGGCTCCTCGGAGCGGGGAACGGCGTCGAGCCCCTCCATCGAGGCGTCCCATCCCTTGCCCAGGATCGGGCCGCCGATGCGCGGGATCGACAGCTCGTAGCGCATCTCGCCGGCCTCCTGGTCGGGGATGCCGAACAGGATGAGCGGGATGCCGTCGTCGTAGCTCTCGAAATGGCCCTCCATGGCGAGGACCTTGTTGGGCTGGTACTCGTAGGTGTTGAGGCCGTGCTCGTGGCCCAGCACGATCTGCAGCGGCGCGACCACGGCGGCCATCCACATGGCCATGGAGAACATCGTGCGGACGCCGGAATTGTCGCGCCGCCCCTTCAGGAGGTGCCAGGCGCCGACGCCGCCGACGATGAAGGCGGTGGTCAGGTAGGCGGCCGTCAGGGTGTGGGCGAGGCGGTAGGGGAACGAGGGCGAGAAGATCACCGCCAGCCAGTCGTCGGGCAGGAACTGGCCGTTCTCGCCCATCACGAAACCCGCGGGCGTGTGCATCCAGCTGTTCACCGACAGGATCCAGGTGGCCGAGATCGCGGTGCCCACCGCGACCATCAGCGTGGCGACCATGTGGAGCTTGTTGCCCACCTTGTCGCGGCCGAACAGCATGATCCCGAGGAACCCGGCCTCGAGGAAGAAGGCGGTCAGGACCTCGTAGGCCATGAGCGGGCCGATCACGGGCCCCGCGCGGTCCGAGAAGACCGACCAGTTGGTGCCGAACTGGTAGGACATGACGATGCCCGAGACGACGCCCATGGCGAAGGAGATCGCGAAGATCTTCACCCAGTAATTGAACAGGCGCAGATACGCCTTGTCGCCATTGCGCAGGTAGATCGCGTTCAGGACCGCGAGGTAGCTCGCGAGACCGATCGAGAACGCGGGGAAGATGAAGTGGAACGCGACGGTGAAGCCGAACTGGATCCGCGCGAGAACGAGGGCGTCGAGTCCGAGAAACGTCTCCATGGGCGGCCTTTCTGTTGGTCGCCAGAAACGTAAACAACCCGCCGCGAATGTCCAACGCGGCGGGCCCGTGTGTTTTGTCGCAGCCCCGGCGTCAGGCGGTCGTCATCTTGGGATAGAGGACGACGCGGGCATCCATCGGCACCTGGGCGTAGAGTTGCCGGATGTGCTCGTTGGTGAGCCCGGCGCAGCCATTCGACACCGCGCGGCCGATCGTGTTCACGTCCGCGGTGCCGTGGATGCGCAGGTAGGTGTCGCCGCGGCCCTGCTGGAACAGGTAGAGCGCGCGGGCGCCGAGCGGGTTGCCGGGGCCGCCCTCCATCCCGTCCTCGGCGTACTGGGCGTATTTCTCGGGCTCGCGCTCGACCATGTCGGGGGTGGGCGTCCAGGACGGCCATTCCTTCTTGGCGCCCACGTAGTACTGCCCCGGCTCGTAAAGGGCGTCGCGCCCGACCCGGATGCCGTAGCGCCAGGCCTGGCCGCCCGGCAGGGTCCAGAAAAGCTGGAAGTGGTCGGGGAAGACATGCACCTCGCCGGGCGGCAGCGGCTGGCGCATGGTGATCAGCGCCGGCTGGAGGTGGGGCGGGAGCGCCTGTGCGGCCGCGCCGCGCGCAAAGGGCAGGGTGGCGATGGCGGCCGCGCCGGCGGCCATGAAATCTCGGCGGTTCATCACGTGGGGCATCCTTTTTGTCGCGCTCGATATACGGATAAATCCTCGGTCGGAAAAGTTCGCATGCGGTTGACGGACGCAGATGTGACAAGGCAGGCTCGCCGTTGCGCCGCCGCGGGAAAGCCCGCGCGGGCCCTTGGCATTTCCTTCCGAACGCCCTAGAGATCGCGTCACGGGCGGTATCCGCGATTCGCGGGGCCGTCCCTTCGTCCGAGACGGTGGGTTGGCGCGAGTGCCGGTAATTCCTGCCTGAGACGGGAAGAGACATTCTCTCGGGGCCGTTCGTCACGGCCGCCACGGGATGTGCGACCCGTTCGGACCGCATGGCCGGGATCTTCCCGGTCGGACTGAGCCGGAGGGGTCGCCCTCCAAGACTTGGAGTAAAACTGTGGATAGAGCCCAGAAAGAGAAAGTGGTCGAGGAACTCGGCCAGATCTTCGAAAGCTCTGGCGTCGTGGTGGTCGCGCACTACCAAGGCCTCACGGTTGCCGAGATGCAGGACCTGCGCGCGCGGATGCGCGAAGCTGGCGGGTCCGTTCGCGTTGCCAAGAACAGGCTCGCCAAGATCGCCCTCGACGGGTCGCAGATGGCCGACATCAGCGATTACCTGACGGGCCAGACCGTCCTGACCTATTCCGAAGACCCCGTGGCCGCGGCCAAGGTGGCGGACGAATACGCCAAGCAGAATCAGAAGTTCTCGATTCTCGGCGGCGCCATGGGCGGGACGAAGCTGGACCAAGCCGGCATCACGTCGGTCGCAAAGCTGCCCAGCCGCGAAGAGCTCATCGCTCAAGTGGTGTCGTGCATCGGTGCGCCCGCGTCGAACATCGCCGGTGCGATCGGGGCCCCTGCTTCGAATATCGCGAGCATCCTGTCGACCATCGAGGAGAAGGCCGAGGCGGCCTGATCCCGGCAACGCGCGGCTTGACCGTCGCGACGCCCAGATACATCTAGTTGAACGGAATCGAGAAAATGGCTGATCTTAAAGCTCTTGCCGAGCAAATCGTGAACCTGACGCTGCTGGAAGCGCAGGAACTGAAGCAGATCCTCAAGGACGAGTACGACATCGAGCCCGCCGCCGGCGGCGCGGTGATGATGGCCGGACCCGCCGACGGCGCCGGCGGTGCCGCCGAGGAGGAGCAGACCGAATTCGACGTGATCCTGAAGAGCGCCGGCGCTCAGAAGATCAACGTCATCAAAGAGGTCCGCGCGATCACCGGCCTGGGCCTGAAAGAGGCCAAGGAGCTGGTCGAGGCCGGCGGCAAGGCCGTCAAGGAAGGCGTCGACAAGGCCGAAGCCGAGGAAATCAAGGGCAAGCTCGAAGCGGCCGGCGCCGAAATCGAGCTGAAGTGATCCGCCTGTCGGGCCCTGAAACGGCCCGATACGCGTAAGGAACTGGCCGATCCCGGGATTTCCCGGGGTCGGTCGCCGCGTCTCGGAAAGGGCGATCTTACGTCTTCGTGAGGTCGGCCCTTTCCCAGGGGCGGCATCGGATCGGGCGGCCGTCTGTGGGAGGACGGTCAGGGATTGATCCGGACCCCGGCTTCGCCCGGGCGCGCGACCTTCCCAGGGATCGCGAGCCTGCGAACAGTAAAGGTGCGTGTCTCCATGGCGACCAGCTATCTCGGCCAGAAGCGGCTTCGGAAGTATTACGGCAAGATCAAGGAAGTCCTTGAGATGCCGAACCTGATCCAGGTGCAGAAGTCGAGCTACGACCTGTTCCTGCTATCGGGCGACCAGTCCGAGCCCATGGACGGGGAAGGCATCAAGGGCGTTTTCCAGTCGGTGTTCCCGATCAAGGACTTCAACGAGACGGCCACGCTGGAATTCGTCGGCTACGAGCTCGAGAAGCCGAAATACGACGTCGAGGAGTGCCAGCAGCGCGACATGACCTATGCCGCGCCGCTGAAGGTCACGCTGCGGCTGATCGTGTTCGACATGGACGAGGACACCGGCGCCAAGTCCGTGAAGGACATCAAGGAGCAGGACGTGTTCATGGGCGACATGCCCCTGATGACGCCCAACGGCACCTTCGTGGTCAACGGCACCGAGCGGGTCATCGTCTCCCAGATGCACCGCTCCCCCGGCGTGTTCTTCGACCACGACAAGGGCAAGACCCATTCGTCGGGCAAGTTGCTGTTCGCCTGCCGGATCATCCCCTATCGCGGCTCCTGGCTCGATTTCGAGTTCGACGCCAAGGACATCGTCCACGCGCGCATCGACCGGCGCCGGAAGCTGCCCGTGACGACCCTGCTCTACGCCCTCGGGCTGGACCAGGAAGACATCATGCAGGCGTATTACGACGAGGTGTCTTTCCGGCAGGTTAAGAACCGCGGCTGGGCGACCAAGTTCTTCCCCGACCGGGTGCGCGGCACGCGGCCTGCCTACGACCTCGTGGATGCCGAGACCGGCGAGGTGATCGCCGAGGCCGGCCAGAAGGTGACCCCCCGGACCGTCAAGCAGATCAAGGACGACGGCAAGGTGCAGGAGGTCCTGCTGCCCTTCGACCAGATCGTGGGCCGCTACGTGGCGCGCGACATCATCGACGAGGAGACCGGCGCGATCTTCGTCGAGGCCGGCGACGAGCTGACTTGGGAGACCGACAAGGAGGGCGAGGTCACCGGCGGCTCGCTCAAGGAGCTGCTGGACAACGGCGTAACCGAGATCCCGGTACTCGACATCGACAACGTCAATGTCGGGCCGTACATGCGCAACACCATGGCGCAGGACAAGAACATGAACCGCGACAGCGCGCTCATGGACATCTACCGCGTCATGCGCCCGGGCGAGCCGCCCACCGTCGAGGCGGCCTCGACCCTGTTCGACTCTCTGTTCTTCGACCCCGAGCGCTACGACCTGTCGGCCGTGGGGCGGGTGAAGATGAACATGCGCCTCGACCTCGACGCCGAGGACACGGTGCGCACCCTGCGCCGCGAGGACATCGTGTCGTGCATCAAGGCGCTGGTCGAGCTGCGCGACGGGCGCGGCGAGATCGACGACATCGACCACCTGGGCAACCGCCGGGTGCGCTCGGTCGGCGAGCTGATGGAGAACCAGTACCGCGTCGGCCTGCTGCGCATGGAGCGCGCGATCAAGGAGCGCATGTCGTCGGTCGAGATCGACACGGTCATGCCGCAGGACCTGATCAACGCCAAGCCGGCGGCCGCCGCGGTGCGCGAGTTCTTCGGCTCCAGCCAGCTGTCGCAGTTCATGGACCAGACCAACCCGCTGTCGGAGGTGACCCACAAGCGGCGCCTGTCGGCCCTCGGGCCCGGCGGCCTGACCCGCGAGCGCGCCGGCTTTGAGGTCCGCGACGTGCACCCGACCCACTATGGCCGGATGTGCCCGATCGAGACGCCGGAGGGGCCGAATATCGGCCTGATCAACTCGCTCGCCACCTTCGCGCGGGTGAACAAGTACGGCTTCATCGAGACGCCCTATCGGGTGGTGACAGAGGGACAGGTGACCGAAGAGGTCCACTACATGTCCGCCACCGAGGAGATGCGTCACACCGTGGCGCAGGCCAACGCCAAGCTCGACGAGCAGGGCAAGTTCATCCAGGAGTTCGTCTCCACTCGGCAGAAGGGCGACTACACCCTCGCGCCGAACGAGAGCGTCGACCTGATCGACGTGAGCCCCAAGCAGCTCGTCTCCGTGGCCGCGGCGCTGATCCCGTTCCTCGAGAACGACGACGCCAACCGCGCGCTCATGGGCTCAAACATGCAGCGCCAGGCGGTGCCGCTCCTGCGGGCCGAGGCGCCGCTCGTGGGCACCGGCATGGAGGAGCGGGTGGCCCGCGACTCCGGCGCCGCGATCACCGCGCGCCGCGCGGGCGTCGTGGACCAGGTCGACGCGACCCGGATCGTGATCCGGGCCACCCAGGACCTTGAACTGGGCGACGCGGGCGTGGACATCTACCGTCTGCGCAAGTTCCAGCGCTCGAACCAGAACACCTGCATCAACCAGCGTCCGCTGGTGAAGGCGGGCGACACCGTGGGCAAGGGCGAGGTCATCGTCGACGGCCCCTCCACGGACATGGGCGAGCTGGCGCTGGGCAAGAACGTGGTGACCGCGTTCATGCCCTGGAACGGCTACAACTACGAGGACTCGATCCTGATCTCGGAGCGGATCACCCGCGACGACGTGTTCACCTCGATCCATATCGAGGAGTTCGAGGTCGCGGCCCGCGACACCAAGCTCGGGCCGGAGGAGATCACCCGCGATATCCCCAACGTGGGCGAGGAGGCGCTGCGCAACCTCGACGAGGCGGGCATCGTCTATATCGGGGCCGAGGTCGGCCCGGCCGACATCCTGGTGGGCAAGATCACCCCCAAGGGTGAATCGCCGATGACGCCCGAGGAGAAGCTCCTGCGCGCCATCTTCGGTGAGAAGGCCTCGGACGTGCGCGACACGTCGCTGCGCCTGCCGCCGGGCGATTACGGCACGGTGGTCGAGGTGCGCGTCTTCAACCGCCACGGCGTGGAGAAAGACGAGCGCGCGCTGCAGATCGAGCGCGAGGAGGTCGAGCGGCTGTCCCGCGACCGCGACGACGAACTCGCGATCCTGGATCGCAACATCTATGCCCGCCTGCGCGACCTCATCATGGGCAAGACGGCGGTGAAGGGGCCCAAGGGCGTCAAGGCCAACACCGAGATCACCGAGACGCTGCTCGACGACCAGCTCTCCCGCGGCCAGTGGTGGCAGCTCGCCCTCGGCGACGAGGACGACGCCAAGATCATGGAGGCCCTGAACGACCAGTACGAGGCCCAGAAGCGCGCGCTCGACGCCCGCTTCGAGGACAAGGTCGAGAAGGTCCGCCGCGGCGACGACCTGCCGCCGGGCGTGATGAAGATGGTCAAGGTCTTCGTCGCGGTGAAGCGCAAGCTGCAGCCGGGCGACAAGATGGCCGGCCGTCACGGCAACAAGGGCGTTATCTCCCGCGTGGTGCCGATGGAGGACATGCCGTTCCTTGAGGACGGCACGCCGGTGGACTTCGTCCTGAACCCGCTGGGCGTGCCCAGCCGGATGAACGTCGGCCAGATCCTGGAGACCCACATGGGCTGGGCCGCGCGCGGCCTGGGGATCCAGATCGACGAGGCGCTGGGCGAATACCGTCGCCACGGTGACCTGAGCCCGGTCAAGGACGCGATGAAGATCGCCTATGGCGACGAGGTCTTCGCGGACGGGATTGAGGCCATGTCCGACGACCTGCTGGTCGAGGCGGCCGGGAACGTCGTGCGCGGCGTGCCGATCGCGACCCCTGTCTTCGACGGGGCCAAGGAGTTCGACGTCAACGACGCGCTGACTCGCGCGGGCTTCGACGAATCCGGCCAGTCGAACCTGTTCGACGGGCGTACCGGCGAGCAGTTCAGCCGAAAGGTGACGGTGGGGGTCAAGTACCTCCTGAAGCTGCACCACCTGGTGGACGACAAGATCCACGCGCGCTCCACCGGGCCCTACAGCCTCGTCACCCAGCAGCCCCTGGGCGGCAAGGCGCAGTTCGGCGGACAGCGCTTCGGCGAGATGGAGGTCTGGGCGCTGGAAG
The DNA here is from genome assembly GCA_947500825.1 of uncultured Paracoccaceae bacterium. Classification (GTDB taxonomy): domain Bacteria; phylum Pseudomonadota; class Alphaproteobacteria; order Rhodobacterales; family Rhodobacteraceae; genus Palleronia. The sequence goes on from CANMTR010000001.1 coordinate 219,765, forward strand.
CCTACGGCGCGGCCTACACCCTGCAGGAGATGCTGACGGTGAAGTCCGACGACGTGGCGGGCCGGACCAAGGTCTACGAGTCGATCGTCAAGGGCGAGGACAACTTCGAGGCCGGCGTGCCGGAATCGTTCAACGTGCTCGTCAAGGAGGTCCGGGGACTGGGCCTCAACATGGAACTCCTGGATGCCGAGGAGGAGGAAGGCGAGGACGCGGAGTGATCCGCGGCCCCCGGGGCAGGGTCTCGACGCGAGACTCTGCCTCTCCCCTCACGCACCCGTTCAGCAAGGACCGAACATGAACCAGGAACTGACCCAGAACCCGTTCTCGCCGCTGTCGGCGCCGAAGACCTTCGATGAGATCAAGGTCTCGCTCGCCTCTCCCGAGCGGATCCTCAGCTGGTCCTTCGGCGAGATCAAGAAGCCCGAGACGATCAACTACCGGACCTTCAAGCCCGAGCGCGACGGGCTGTTCTGCGCCCGCATCTTCGGGCCGGTGAAGGACTACGAGTGCCTGTGCGGCAAGTACAAGCGCATGAAGTATCGCGGCATCGTCTGCGAGAAGTGCGGCGTCGAGGTGACGCTGCAGAAGGTCCGCCGCGAGCGGATGGGCCATATCGAGCTGGCCGCGCCCTGCGCCCATATCTGGTTCCTCAAGTCGCTGCCCAGCCGCATCGGCCTGATGCTGGACATGACCCTGCGCGACCTCGAGCGGGTGCTCTACTTCGAGAACTACGTGGTGATTGAGCCGGGCCTGACGGACCTCACCTACGGTCAGATGCTGACCGAAGAAGAGCACATGGACGCCCAGGACCAGTACGGCATGGACGCCTTCACCGCCAATATCGGCGCCGAGGCGATCCGCGAGATGCTGTCCATGATCGACCTCGAGGCCGAGGCCGAGCGCCTGCGCGAGGAGCTCAAGGAAGCCACCGGCGAGCTGAAGCCCAAGAAGATCATCAAGCGGCTGAAGATCGTCGAGAGCTTCCTCGAATCCGGCAACCGCCCCGAGTGGATGGTGATGACCGTGATCCCGGTGATCCCGCCCGAGTTGCGCCCGCTGGTGCCGCTGGACGGCGGCCGGTTCGCCACGTCCGACCTCAACGACCTGTACCGCCGGGTGATCAACCGCAACAACCGCCTCAAGCGGCTGATCGAGCTGCGCGCCCCCGACATCATCATCCGCAACGAGAAGCGGATGCTGCAGGAATCCGTCGACGCGCTGTTCGACAACGGCCGCCGCGGCCGCGTCATCACCGGCGCCAACAAGCGCCCGCTGAAGTCGCTTTCGGACATGCTGAAGGGCAAGCAGGGCCGGTTCCGCCAGAACCTGCTCGGCAAGCGCGTGGACTTCTCGGGCCGCTCGGTCATCGTGACGGGCCCGGAGCTGAAGCTGCACCAGTGCGGGTTGCCGAAGAAGATGGCGCTCGAGCTGTTCAAGCCGTTCATCTATTCGCGGCTCGAGGCGAAGGGGCTCAGCTCCACCGTCAAGCAGGCCAAGAAGCTCGTCGAGAAGGAGCGCCCCGAGGTCTGGGACATCCTCGACGAGGTGATCCGCGAGCATCCCGTGCTCCTCAACCGGGCCCCGACGCTGCACCGTCTCGGCATCCAGGCCTTCGAGCCGGTGTTGATCGAGGGCAAGGCGATCCAGCTTCATCCGCTGGTCTGCTCGGCCTTCAACGCCGACTTCGACGGCGACCAGATGGCCGTGCACGTGCCCCTGAGCCTGGAGGCGCAGCTCGAGGCGCGCGTCCTGATGATGTCGACGAACAACGTGCTGTCGCCCGCCAACGGCGCGCCGATCATCGTGCCGTCGCAGGATATGATCCTCGGCCTCTACTACATCACCATGATGCGCGAGGGCATGAAGGGCGAGAACATGGTGTTCTCGTCGGTGGACGAGGTGCAGCACGCGCTCGACGCGGGCGAGGTGCACATGCACGCCAAGATCCAGGCGCGCCTGAAGCAGATCGACCCCGAGACCGGGCAGGAATTCGTCGACCGCTACGAGACGACGCCGGGCCGGGTGCGGCTGGGCGCGCTGCTGCCCCTCAACGCCAAGGCGCCGTTCGAGCTCGTGAACCGCCTTCTGCGCAAGAAGGAGGTGCAGCAGGTCATCGACACCGTCTACCGCTACTGCGGCCAGAAGGAGTCGGTCATCTTCTGCGACCAGATCATGACCATGGGCTTCCGCGAGGCGTTCAAGGCCGGCATCTCGTTCGGCAAGGACGACATGGTGATCCCGCAGGACAAGTGGGGCATCGTCGAGGAGACCCGCGACCAGGTGAAGGACTTCGAGCAGCAGTACATGGACGGCCTGATCACCCAGGGTGAGAAGTACAACAAGGTCGTGGACGCCTGGTCGAAGTGCAACGACAAGGTCACCGACGCGATGATGTCCAACATCTCGACGCCGGGGACCGACGAGAACGGCGCCGAGAACGAGCCCAACTCCGTCTACATGATGGCCCATTCGGGCGCGCGGGGCTCGGTCACGCAGATGAAGCAGCTGGGCGGAATGCGGGGCCTGATGGCCAAGCCGTCGGGCGAGATCATCGAGACGCCGATCATCTCGAACTTCAAGGAAGGCCTGACCGTGCTGGAGTACTTCAACTCCACCCACGGCGCCCGGAAGGGCCTGTCGGACACGGCGCTCAAGACGGCGAACTCGGGCTACCTGACCCGCCGTCTGGTGGACGTGGCGCAGGACTGCATCGTGCGCCAGCACGATTGCGGCACCGACCGCGCGGTCACCATCCGCCCCGCCGTCAACGACGGCGAGATCGTGGCGACGATGGCCGAGCGCGTGCTGGGCCGCGTCGTGGCCGAGGACATCCTCAAGCCGGGCACCGACGAGGTGATCGTCGCCGCCGGCGAGCTCATCGACGAGCGGCGCGCCGACATCATCGACGAGCTGAAGATCGTCGAGGCGCGCATCCGCAGCCCGCTGACCTGCGAGGCCGAGGAGGGTGTCTGCGCCATGTGCTATGGCCGCGACCTGGCGCGCGGCACGATGGTGAACCAGGGCGAGGCCGTGGGCATCATCGCGGCCCAGTCCATCGGCGAGCCGGGCACGCAGCTGACGATGCGGACCTTCCACATCGGCGGCGTCGCGCAAGGCGGCCAGCAGTCGTTCCAGGAATCGGGCCACGAGGGCTCGGTCGAGTACCGCAACGCGCAGATCCTCCAGAACGAGACGGGCGACCGGATCGTGATGGGCCGGAACATGACGCTGGTGATCCTGGACGAGAACGGCGTCGAGCGGGCCACCCACAAGCTGGGCTACGGCACGCTCGTCCACGTGGAGGACGGGGCGAAGATCGAACGCGGCACCCGCCTGTTCGAATGGGACCCCTATACCCTGCCGATCATCGCCGAGAAGGCCGGCCGCGTGCGCTTCGTGGATCTGATCTCGGGCCTGTCGGTCCGTGACGAGACCGACGACGCCACCGGCATGACCCAGAAGATCGTGTCCGACTGGCGCTCCGCGCCCAAGGGCGGCGACCTCAAGCCCGAGCTGGTTGTGGTCGACGCCGACGGCGAACCGGTCCGCAACGATCAGGGCAACCCGGTCACCTACCCGATGTCGGTGGACGCGGTCCTGTCGATCGAGGATGGCCAGGAGGTCAAGGCCGGCGACGTGGTCGCGCGCATCCCGCGCGAGGGCGCCCGGACCAAGGACATCACCGGCGGTCTGCCGCGGGTGGCCGAGCTGTTCGAGGCCCGTCGTCCCAAGGACCACGCGATCATCGCCGAGGCCGACGGCTACGTGAAGTTCGGGCGCGACTACAAGAACAAGCGCCGGATCGCGATCGTGCCGAGCGAGGAAGGCGCCGACCCGATCGAGTACATGGTGCCCAAGGGCAAGCACATCCCGGTGCAGGAAGGCGACTTCATCCAGAAGGGCGACTACATCATGGACGGCAATCCCGCCCCCCATGACATCCTGTCGATCCTGGGCGTGGAGGCGCTGGCCGAGTACATGATCGACGAGGTGCAGGACGTCTATCGACTGCAGGGCGTGAAGATCAACGACAAGCATATCGAGGTCATCGTCCGCCAGATGCTCCAGAAATGGGAGATCCAGGACTCGGGCGACACCACGCTGCTGAAGGGCGAGCACGTCGACAAGGTCGAGTTCGACGAGGCCAACGAAAAGGCCGTGAAGAAGAACGGCCGCCCCGCCAAGGGCGAACCGATCCTCCTGGGGATCACCAAGGCGTCGCTGCAGACGCGCTCGTTCATCTCCGCCGCCTCCTTCCAGGAGACGACGCGGGTGCTCACGGAGGCCTCCGTGCAGGGCAAGCGCGACAAGCTCGTGGGCCTGAAGGAGAACGTCATCGTCGGCCGCCTGATCCCGGCCGGTACCGGCGGGGCCACCCAGCAGGTGCGCCGCGTCGCCGCCGAGCGGGACCTGAAGGTGCTCAAGACCGCGCGGGCCGAGGCCGAGGAGGCCGCGGCGCTGGCCGCTCCCGCGGACGAGCCGATGGACGACGCGATCGAGGCCGACATCGTCGACGTGCCCGAGAGCCGCGACGAGTGATCGGCGACGGTCGATGCGAAGGCCCCGCCCCGGCGGGGCCTTTCGCGTTCCGCGCGCGCGCGGGTGGCGGGGGCGGCCTTGACCGCCCCCGCGTCCAGGGACATTTCCAGCCGGGGAGACGGGGCGCATGACGCAGTATCTGGATTTCGAGAAGCAGCTCGCCGACCTGGAGGGCAAGGCGGGGGAGTTGCGCGCCATGGCCGAGGCCGACGGCGACGTGGCCGAGCAGGCCAAGGCGCTGGACGACAAGGCCAAGGCGCGGCTGAAACAGCTCTACAAGGCGCTGAGCCCGTGGCAGAAATGCCAGGTCGCACGCCACCCCGAGCGGCCCCATTGCCGCGATTACGTGGCCGAGCTGTTCACCGAGTTCACGCCGCTGGCGGGCGACCGCAACTTCGCCGACGACCACGCGGTGATGGGCGGTCTCGCCCGGCTGGAGGGCCGCCCCGTGGTGGTGATCGGCCACGAGAAGGGCCACGATACCAAGACGCGGCTTGAGCACAATTTCGGCATGGCGCGCCCCGAGGGATACCGCAAGGCGATCCGGTTGATGGACCTGGCCGACAGGTTCCGCCTGCCGGTGGTGACCCTGATCGACACGCCCGGCGCCTACCCGGGCAAGGGGGCGGAGGAGCGCGGCCAGTCCGAGGCCATCGCCCGCTCGACCCAGAAGTGCCTGCAGCTCGGCGTGCCGATGGTATCGGTCGTCGTGGGCGAGGGGGGATCGGGCGGCGCGGTGGGCCTGGCCACCGCGAACCGGGTCGCGATGCTGGAGCATTCCGTCTATTCGGTGATCTCGCCCGAGGGCTGCGCGTCGATCCTGTGGAAGGACAGCGACAAGATGCGCGAGGCTGCCGAGGCGCTGCGCCTGACCGCGCAGGACCTGAGGAAGCTCGGCGTGATCGACCTCATCATCCCCGAGCCGGTGGGCGGGGCCCAGCGCGGCCCGCGGGAGACGATCCGCAAGGTGGGCGCCGAGATCGTGGAGATGATCGGCACCCTCGAAGGGATGGAGGCGACCGCCCTGCGCGCCGACCGGCGGGAGAAATACGTCGCCCTGGGCGCGAAGGGCCTGGCCTCCTGAGCGAGGCCGTTACCGCAAGGTGTCGTCGCCAATCTCCGGCAACTCGGCCAGTTGGTCTGCGCCGAGTTGGGTGAGGTAGGCGACCTCGCCATCGTCGAGAAGGACCAGCGCCAGGTCCTGGATCGAGAGGAACACCCGCCGGTCGTCGACATCTCCCACCACACCGGCATAGGCGCTGTCCTGGGCAACCACGAGGTCGGAGACCGTGCCGACCTCGCTCCAGCCGTCGCCGATCCGCTCGTAGACCGTGGACGCGGTCCAGCCATCGCTGTCGGCGTCGCCGGTGACGTAGAGGGGCGCGTCCTGGAACCGGGCGCCGGGGATCAGCTGGTCCGCCGCCGTGTCCAGCACCGTCGCGCTGGCGGGGGCGTCGGACCCTCCCCCGGACTGCTGCTGTCCGGCGTCGCTCTGGGCGGCTGCCGGGAACGCCGACAAGGTCAGCATCGCCGTTCCCGTGATCACGCTTTTCATCATGTCGCCATTCCTCGGTCAGGGTGCAGAACAAACGGCGCCGGACGCGAAGCGTTCCTGCGTCTCACGCGACCGGGCCGTCCGGATCTGGGATGTTGCGGCCCTTCGCGACGGCGTCGCGGTCATTGAAGCGCGCCAGGTAGGCCACCGCGTTGGTATGGTCGTCCCATCCGACCATGTCCTTCGCGCCGTAGAACTCCAGCGCGTTGAGCCACGGCGCAATGGCGATGTCGGCGATGGAGTAGTCCCCCGCCACCCAGTCCCGCCCCTCGAGCTGGCGGTCGAGCACGCCCAGGAGGCGGGCGGATTCGCCGATATAACGCTCGCGCGGATAGGGATCTTTCACATCCTTGCCGCCGAGTTTCACGAAATGGCCCATCTGGCCGAACATCGGCCCGAGCCCGGCGACCTGCCAGGCAAGCCAGGTCTGCACCTCCCACCGCTTGCGACCCTCGCCGCCGAGCTGGCCCGTCTTTTCGGCCAGGTAGGTGAGGATCACGTGGCTCTCCCACAGGCCGATGGCCTGCCCGTCCGGCCCGTCGGGGTCGATCATGGCCGGGATCTTATTGTTGGGGTTGAGGGAGAGGAACTCGTCGCTCTTCACGTAGTCGTCGCCCAGGGGGACGAGGTGCGGCTCGTAGGGGAGGTGCATCTCCTCCAGCGCGATGGAGGCCTTCACGCCGTTGGGCGTGGGATAGGAATAGAGCTGGATCACGTGGGGGTTGTCGGCGGGCCATTTGCGGGTGATGGCGAAGTCGGCGAGATCGGGCATGAGGGGCTCCGTTTGGCGGTGTCGGAACGGACCTAGGCTCCCTGCGAGGGCCGTCACCCCGCGCTGGGCGCGCAAGGCCCGTGCGCTAGAGTCCCGGGCTGAAGGAGGATGCGCCATGGCCCCATGCGCCGTCTGGAGCGGGCAGCTTCGCCTGCCGCTCGTCACCACCCCGGTGGAGATCCATGCGGCGACCACCTCCGGCTCGCGGCTGCGCGACGCCAAGACCGTGGAGGGCATGGGCCCGGTGGAGCGCGAGGATATCGTCAAGGGATACGAGACCGGCGACGGCGACGACGTCCCTATCGACTCCGACGAGCGGAAGGACCTGGAGTTGAAGACCTCGCGTCGGCTGGAGATCGTGCAGGTGGTGGAGCAGGGCGAGATCGCGCCGCTCCGCTGCGACCGTCCCCGTTACGCGGTGCCCGGCGACGAGCCGGCCGAGGACGCCTATCGCGTCGTCCGCGACGGCCCGTCCCGCGGCCTGGGCGGGAGGAAGGCGTCGTGACGGCTGACCGGTTGGAGAACGACACCGCGCCCCGCGGCTCCGCCCGCACCGACGAGCCGCAGGGGAAAGGGCGCGAGGGGCGCGCCGGCGGAGCGCTGTGGTTCTCCGTCCAGAAGCACGACGCCTCGTCGGTGCATTACGACCTGCGGCTCGAATGGGACGGTGTGCTCCTGTCCTGGACCATCCCGAAAGGGCCGGCCCCGGTCACCGGCGAACGGCGGCTGGCGCGGCGCACCGAAGACCACCCGCTCGACTACGGCGATTTCGAGGGGACGATCCCCGAGGGCGCCTGTGGCGGCGGGACGGTCATGTTGTGGGGCCGGGGCACGTGGGCCCCGCGCGGCGACGTGGCCGACATGGTGGCCGACATGCTGGCCGACGGAAACCCGAAGATGGACGTGGATGGCGCGCGGATGCGGGGCGGCTGGGCCCTGATCCGGTTCGCCAAGGGCGGCGAGGGGGCCTGGCTCCTGATCAAGGAGCGGGACGGGGAGGCGGGCGACGATCCCGACGCGCTGACCGGGACGTTCGGCACCTCCGTCGCGAGCGGGCGCAGCATGGAGGAGATCGCGCGCACCCAGCGCGTCAAGCGGCCAAAGTTCCGCGCGCCGCAGCTCGCCACGCTGGCGGACGAGGCCCCGGAGGGGGAGGGCTGGAGCGACAGGACGAAGCTCGACGGCTACCGCGCGCTCGCCGCCATTGGGACGGATGGCCCCACCATGTGGACGTGGCGCGGGCACGTGTTTGCCGCCGCGTGCCGGGCGGGGGCGCCGGTGGCCGGTCCGGTGACCCGGGACGAGCTGGAAAGCCTCGCGGGCGAGGGCGCCTTCGACATCGGCGCGATCGCCGAGCGGATCACCGAGGACGTGCCGGGCGCGCTGGAGCGGGGGCGCGCCGATGGCTGATCCGCACCTCTTTCCCGTCACGGTGTACTACGAGGACACCGACATGGGCGGGATCGTCTACCACGCGAACTACCTGAAGTTCATCGAGCGCGCCCGGTCGGACATGGTGCGGCGCCTCGGGATCGACCAGAACGCCATGCGGGCGGCGGGCGGCGTCTTCGTCGTCCGGCGGATCGACGCGGAGTTCGTCGCCCCCGCGCGGCTCGACGACGTGCTGGAGGTGCGCACGGAGATCGCCGCGGCCACGGGCGCGCGGCTGTCGCTGGCGCAGTCGGTGCATCTCGGCGCGACGGAGCTGTTCCGCGCCCGGGTGGAGATCGTGGCGGCCGATCCCGTGCGCGGGCGACCGCGCCGCCTGCCGCCGGAGCTGCGCGGGGCCTGATCGGGCGGGAATCGCTCTACCTTTGCGCGAATTCGCTTCACCGCTTTGTGCGAGAGGAGTGGCTTTTGCGCGCAGGCTGGGGTAGGTATCGGGAGAGAGGCCCGCAAAGAGGCCCGGCAGAGCGAAGAGCAGTCCGATGGAAACCGAAACACTCGCGGCGGCGGGACAGATGGATTTCTCCATGCTGGCCCTGTTCGCGCGCGCCTCCCTCGTCGTCAAGCTGGTGATGCTGCTGCTGATCGCGGCCTCCGTCTGGTCCTGGGCGATCATCATCCGCAAGCACATGGCCTTCCGCGCCGCGCGGGCCGAGGCGGCGCGGTTCGACGCGGCGTTCTGGTCCGGCGAGCCGCTCGACGACCTCTATCGCCAGCTCGGGCCGGAGCCGGACGGGCGCGCCGCCCGGGTCTTCGTGGCCGGCATGACCGAGTGGCAGCGCAGCCACCGCGACGACGGGCGCCTGATCCCCGGCGCCCAGGCACGCATCGACCGGTCCATGGACGTGGCCGTGGGGCGGGAGGCCGACGACATGGAACGCGGCCTGCCGATCCTGGCCACGATCGGGTCCACCGCCCCCTTCGTGGGCCTGTTCGGCACCGTCTGGGGCATCATGACCGCCTTCATCGACATCGCCGAGCAGCAGAGCACCAACCTCGCCGTGGTGGCGCCGGGCATCGCCGAGGCGCTCCTGGCGACGGGGCTGGGCCTTCTGGCGGCGATCCCGGCGGTGGTGTTCTACAACAAGCTGTCGGCCGACCAGGGACGGATCGTGGGGGGATACGAGTCCTTCTCAGACGAGTTCTCCACCCTCCTGTCGCGCCAGCTGGATACCTGACATGGGCGCGGGCGCCATCTCGAAGGAAGCGCGCGGGTCGCGGCGGCGGCGGCGCAGCCGCGTTCGGCCCATGTCGGAGATCAACGTGACGCCCTTCGTGGACGTGATGCTGGTCCTGCTGATCATCTTCATGGTCTCCGCGCCGCTCCTGACCGTGGGGGTGCCCATCGAGCTGCCCGAGAGCGCGGCCGAGGCGCTGCCCACCGAGCGGGAGGAGCCCTTGAGCGTCACGCTCACCGCCGACGGGCGCGTCCTCCTGATGGACGCCGAGACCGAGAGCGGCGACCTGATCGCGCAGTTGCGCGCCATCGCCGCCGAGCGGGAGGGGCGCAAGGTGTTCCTGCGCGCCGACGGCGCCGTGCCCTATTCGCGCGTGGCCGAGGTGATGGGCGCGCTGAACGCCGGCGGCTTCAACCAGATCGGCCTGGTGACGGATGCGGGCGGGCGGCGGCTCGACGGCACGGACGAGTAGGCGGGGAGCCCGGGGCGCGCGCATGGACACGCCGCTGATCATATCCGGTGGGGCGCATCTGGGGCTGGCGCTCGTGCTGCTCTTCGGCGGCCTGTTCTCGCGCTCGCCGGAGCCCGCGGTCGAGTCCGCCGAGGTCACGGTGATGAGCGAGGAGGAGTTCGCGGCCCTGACCCGCCCCGAGACGGGCGAGGCCGCGCCGCCGCCCCTGGCCCCGGCCGAGGCGCCTTCGGCCGCCGTGGACCCGGACGCGCCCGAGGACCAGCCACCGCCCGAGGAGCCGCGCGTAGTCGACCCCGCGCCCGCGGCGGAGCCCGCGCCCGTGCCCGAGCCCGAGGCGGCGCCGGCCGCCGCGCCGGACCTGCCCCAGGCGGAGCGGGACGTGCCAGCGCCCGCGCCCCGCGTGGCGCCGGAGCCCGCGCCGGCGCCCCCCGCCCCGGCCGAGGTCGCGCCCGAGACGCGCGAGGCGGTGACGCCCGACGAGACCACCGAGGAGGCGCAGATCGTGGAGGAGGCCCCCTCCGCCGCGCCGCAAGCCGCCGCGCCGGAAATCGTCACGGAGGCCGAAGAGCCCGCGACCACCGCCGCGCCGCGCGTGGCCGACCGTCCGCGCTCCCGGCCCGAGCGGACGGCGCGGGCCGAGCCGGACCCGGAGCCTGCACAAGAGCCAGAACCCGAACCCGCGCCCCGGACCGAGGCCGAGACCTCCACCGCCTCGTCGGACGCGATCGAGGACGCGGTCGAGGACACCATCGCCGGGCTCGAGGAGCGCCTCGACCGGGGCCAGCTCTCGGGCGCGCCCGCCGGCCCGCCCCTGACGCAGGGCGAGCGGGAGGCCTTCCGCCTGCAGGTGCGCGACTGCTGGACGGTGGATGTGGGCTCCGAGGCGGCGGACGTGACGGTGACGATCCGCTTCAACATGACGCCCGACAACCGGGTCGTTTCGGGGTCGCTGCAACAGGTCGCCGCGTCGGGCGGGTCGGCCTCGGCGCAGCGCACCGCCTTCGAATGGGGCCGGCGCGCGATCCTGCGCTGCCAGGTCGAGGGCGGGGGTTACGATCTGCCCGCAGACAAGTACGCCCAATGGCAACAGGTCGAAGTGACCTTCAATCCGCGCGACATGCGCGTCCGCTAGGACGGGGGAGACATGATCACCATCCGCACGATTGCCCTGGCCGCGCTGGCGGCCCTCGCCACAGGCTTCTCCGTTCCCGCCACGGCGCAGGACGGCCCCCTGAGGATCGAGATCACGGAAGGCGTGGTCGAGCCGCTGCCCTTCGCCCTGCCGACCTTCGTGGCCGAGGACGGGGGCGCGGGCGAGCTTGCCGCCGATATCAGCCAGGTGGTGGCCGCCGATCTGACGGGCACGGGCCTGTTCCGCCGCATCCCGTCGGAGGCGTTCGTCTCCGAGGTGACGGAGTTCACCTCCACCGTGACCTACGCCAACTGGAAGGCGATCAACGCGCAGGCGCTGATCACCGGGGCGGTGACCACGGAGGGCGACACGGTGACGGTCAAGTTCCGCCTGTTCGACGTGTTCTCCGAGGCGCCGCTGGGCGAGGGGCTGCAGATGCGCGGCAGCCGCGAGAGCTGGCGGCGGCTGGCGCACAAGGTGGCCGACGCCGTCTATTCCCGGATCACGGGCGAATCGGGCTACTTCGACAGCCGGGTGGTGTTCGTGTCCGAGCAGGGGCCGAAGGACCAGCGCCAGAAGCGGCTGGCGGTGATGGACTACGACGGCGCGAACGTGCAGTACCTGACCGACGGGCGTTCGCTGGTACTGGCGCCGCGCTTCTCGCCCTCGGGCGACCGGGTCCTCTATACCAGCTACGAGAGCGGGTTTCCCCAGATCTACCAGATGGACGTTGGATCGGTCACGCCCCGCCCGTTGCCGGTGCCGGCGGAATCCATGACCTTCTCGCCGCGCTACGCGCCCGACGGGGAGACCATCGTGTTCTCGGCCGCGACCAACGGGAACACCGACATCTACCGCCTGCGCCCCGGCGCGAGCACGCCCGAGCAGCTGACCGACGCCCCCTCGATCGAGACGGCGCCCTCCTACAGCCCCGACGGCAACCGCATCGTGTTCGAGAGCGACCGTTCGGGCACGCCGCAGCTCTACGTCATGCCGGCGAACGGGGGCGAGGCGCGGCGGATCAGCTTCGGTCAGGGGCGCTACGGCACGCCCGTGTGGAGCCCGCGCGGCGACCTGATCGCCTTCACCAAGCAGAACCAGGGTCGGTTCCATATCGGGGTGATGCGCACCGACGGGTCCGAGGAGCGGCTACTGACCGCGTCGTTCCTCGACGAGGGACCGACTTGGGCGCCCAACGGGCGGGTGCTGATGTTCACCCGCGAGAGCTCCGGGGCGGGCGGCTCGTCGTCGCTCTACTCGGTGGACGTGTCGGGCCGGAACCTGAGCCTGGTGGACACGCCCGAAGCTGCATCGGACCCGGCGTGGTCGCCGCTCCTGCCCTGACGTTCCCATGGGCGGCGCGGGATGCTAAGGAGCGGGCAAAGAGGACGAGAGAGGCGGCAGTGATGCGTGGTTTCAAGGTGGGTCTGTCGATCCTGTGCGTGGCGGGACTGGCCGCCTGTTCCGATCCGGGGCGGTTCGGCCCCGGCGCGGGCGGCCCGGGCATGGGCCCCGGCGCGAACGGCTTCGGCCAGCCCGGCAGCGTGGGCCAGGGGGCGCTCGATCCGTCCTCCGCGGCCTATTTCGAAGAGACGGTCGGCGACCGGGTCCTGTTCGCGGTGGACCAGTCCACCCTGTCGGACGAGGCGCGCGGGCGCCTCGCGCAGCAGGCGCAATGGCTGTCGCGCAACCCCGAATACACCGCCGTGATCGAGGGCCATGCCGACGAGCAGGGCACGCGGGAATACAATCTCGCCCTGGGCGCGCGGCGCGCGGCCTCGGCGCGCGACTTCCTGGTGGCCCAGGGCGTGGCGGGAAGCCGCCTGCGCACCGTGACCTACGGCAAGGAGCGCCCGATCGAGATCTGCTCGACCGAGGAATGCTACAACCAGAACCGCCGGGCCGTGACCGTGATCGCCGCCGGCGGGCTGACGGGCTAGGCCGATGCTGCGCCTCGCCCTCATCGCCGCGCTCCTCCTTCCCGGCGTCGCCCGGGCCCAGGACGACGAGACCCTGGCCGACATGCGCCAGGAGCTTCAGGTCCTGTTCGTCGAGGTCCAGCGCCTGAACCGGGAGCTGTCCACCACCGGCGGGCCGCGCACGAACCTCGCGGGCACCGGCGCGCTGGAGCGGATCGACGCCATGGAGGCCGAGCTGCGCCGCCTCACCGGGCTGACCGAGGAGCTGGAGAACCGGATCAACCGGGTGGTCAGCGACGGCACCAACCGCATCGGCGACCTGCGCTTCCGCATCTGCGAGCTGGAGGAGGGCTGCGATATCGCCACCCTCGAGGAGACGCCCCCCCTGGGCGGCGTCGAGACGCCCCAGGCGGCGCAGCCCGCCCCCGTGACCGAGGGCGCCGAGCTGGCGGTCGGCGAGCAGCAGGATTTCGACCGGGCGCAGGCCGCGTTCGACGAGGGCGATTTCGGCCGCGCCGCAGCGCTCCTGCGGGACTTCACCGAGACCTATACCGGCGGCCCGCTCACCGGAGAGGCCCATTACCTGCGCGGCGAGGCGCTGGGCGAGACCGGCGACGACGCCGGTGCGGCGCGCGCCTATCTCGACGCGTTCTCGGGCCAGCCGGAGGGGCCGCATGCGCCCCGCGCCCTGCTGGAGCTGGGCCGCAAGCTGGGCACGCTGGGCCAGCAGGCCGATGCCTGCGCGACGCTGGGCGAGGTGCCCACGCGCTTTCCAGACAGCGCCGCGGCCGGCGAGGCGCGCGACGTGCGGAGCGACCTCGGCTGCTCGTGAGCGCCTCGGGCGACGGCCTCTCCGACGGGGTCGCGTCCCTGTTCGACGCGCCCGGGGGCGTGGGCGTGGCCGTTTCGGGCGGGGGCGATTCCCTGGCGCTTCTCGACCTCGCGATCCGCGCCGGCGCCGCACGTGGCTGTGCGGTCGCGGCGGTGACGGTCGATCACGGCTTGCGGCCGGAGGCGGCGGACGAGGCCCGGGCGGTCGCCGCGTTCTGCCGCGACCGCGGCGTGGCCCACGAGACCCTGACCTGGAAGTGGGACGGGGCCGGAAACCTGTCCGCACGCGCGAGGGCGGCGCGATATGCCCTGATCGGCGCCTGGGCGGTGCGGCGGGGGCTGGCCCGCGTGGCGCTGGGCCACACCCGCGACGACGTGGCCGAGGGCGTGCTCATCCGCCTGCGCCGGGCGCCGGGGGTGGACGGGCTGGCCCGGATGCCCGCGCGGTTCCGCCGCGACGGGACGGAATGGCGCCGCCCGCTCCTGGAAACGGGCCGGGCCGGCTTGCGCGCCTACCTGGAGGCGCGCGGGATCGCCTGGGCGGAGGACCCGACCAACGCCGATCCCGCCTACGACCGGGCGCGGGCGCGCGAGATCCTGCACGCGCTCGCCCCCATGGGTGTCGGCGCCGAGAGCCTGGCCGCGACGGCGGCGAGCCTCGCCCAGGCGCAGGAGGCGCTCGATACCTTCATGGCGCGGGAGGCCGCGCGGGTCGTGCGCGAGGACAGGGGCGACCTGCTGCTCCACCGCCGCCCCGACCCGCCGGTCCCGCCCGAGATCGACCGCCGCCTCGTCCGCGCGGCCCTGCGCTGGGTCGCGGGACCGCGCGCGCAACCCCGCCACGCGGCGCTGGAGGACCTCGCCGCCGCGCTGGAGACCGAGCGCGTGCGCACTCTGGCGGGCTGCCGCATCGCGCGGGAGGGGGACTGGTGGCGCATCGGGCGCGAGGCTGCGGCGGTCGCTGGGCTGTCCTCGGCCACGGACGCTCCGTGGGACGGGCGGTGGCACATGGCCGGGCCCCACGCCCCCGACCTGCGCATCGCCCCCCTGGGGGAGGCCGTGGCGGACTGTCCCGACTGGCGCGCCACCGGCCTGCCGCGTGCCTCGCTGATGGCCGGCCCGGCGGTCTGGCGCGGGCCGGTCCTGGTGGCCGCGCCGCTCGCGGCGCTGGATCGGGGCTGGCAGGCGACCGCCGGGGGACGCGGCAAATTCGCGGCGTTCTGTCTTCGTGATTGAATCGCACCGGGCGATGGTTATCTAGGCATGAGGCAGGGTGCGAGGCATCCCCTTCCCACCGTCGAGGAGGCCATTTTGGGAAACGCGCGTAACATCGCATTCTGGGTCGTGCTGTTTCTGCTCGTCCTGGCATTGTTCAATCTGTTTTCCGGCGGGCAATCGAGCCTGAACTCGCGCTCGGTGAGCTATTCCGAGTTCGTGAGCCAGGTGGAAGCGGGCGACGTCAACAGTGTCACTCTGGATGGCGAGCAGGTCATGTTCCGCGGCGCGGACGGCCAGGAATATTCCACCGTACGCCCCGACCAGGGCGGCGAGTTGACGGACCGGCTGATCGCCAACGACGTGACCGTCAACGCCGAACCGCAGGAACAGTCGGGCTTTACCACGCTCCTGATGAGCTTCCTGCCGTTCCTGCTGCTGATCGGCGTCTGGATCTACTTCATGAACCGGATGCAGGGCGGCGGTAAGGGCGGTGCCATGGGCTTCGGCAAGTCCAAGGCGAAGCTCCTGACCGAGAAGCACGGCCGCGTGACCTTCGACGACGTGGCGGGCATCGACGAGGCCAAGGACGACCTCGAGGAGATCGTCGAGTTCCTGCGCAACCCGCAGAAGTTCTCGCGCCTGGGCGGCAAGATCCCCAAGGGGGCGCTCCTCGTGGGTCCTCCGGGCACCGGCAAGACGCTCCTGGCGCGCGCCGTGGCCGGCGAGGCGGGCGTTCCCTTCTTCACGATCTCGGGTTCCGACTTCGTCGAGATGTTCGTGGGCGTCGGTGCCAGCCGCGTGCGCGACATGTTCGAGCAGGCCAAGAAGAACGCCCCCTGCATCGTGTTCATCGACGAGATCGACGCGGTCGGCCGGTCTCGCGGCGTCGGCTACGGCGGTGGCAACGACGAGCGCGAGCAGACCCTGAACCAGCTCCTGGTGGAGATGGACGGCTTTGAGGCCAACGAGGGCATCATCATCGTCGCGGCGACGAACCGCCCCGACGTCCTCGACCCCGCGCTTCTGCGTCCGGGCCGCTTCGACCGGCAGGTCCAGGTTCCGAACCCCGACATCAAGGGGCGGGAGAAGATCCTGGGCGTCCATGCCCGCAAGGTGCCGCTCGGCCCCAATGTGGACCTGCGCATCATCGCCCGCGGCACGCCCGGGTTCTCGGGCGCGGATCTCGCGAACCTCGTCAACGAGGCGGCGCTCATGGCCGCCCGCGTAGGCCGTCGTTTCGTCACCATGGACGATTTCGAGAACGCCAAGGACAAGGTCATGATGGGGGCCGAGCGCCGCTCCATGGTCATGACCGAGGACGAGAAGAAGCTGACCGCCTACCACGAGGCCGGGCACGCCGTCGTGGGCCTGCACGTCCCGCAGCACGATCCCGTCCACAAGGCGACGATCATCCCGCGCGGTCGGGCCCTCGGCCTCGTCCTGTCGCTGCCCGAGCGCGACCAGCTGTCGGTGACCTATACCAAGTACACGTCCAAGATCGCCATGGCGATGGGCGGGCGCGTGGCCGAGGAGTTGAAGTTCGGCAAGGACAACGTGACCTCCGGCGCGGCCTCCGACATCCAGCAGGTGACGAAGATCGCCCGCGCCATGGTCACCCAGTTCGGCTTCGACGAGGAGATCGGGTATATCGACTACGCCAACGAGCAGCAGAGCTATCTCGGCGGCTACTCGGGCGGCAAGGACCACTCGGCTACCACCCAGCGGCTGATCGACGAGAAGGTCAAGGCGCTGGTGGACGAGGGATACGACACCGCCAAGCGCGTCCTGACCGAGAAGAACGAGGAGTGGGAGCGTCTGGCCCAGGGCCTTCTGGAATACGAGACCCTGACCGGCCCGGAGATCATGAAGGTGATGAACGGCGAGACGCTGAACCGCGGCGACGACGACGACTCGTCCGATCACGGGTCTAGCTCCTCCATCGCCTCGATCCCCAAGACGAAGCCGAAGGCCAAGCCCGGAAGCGGGCCAGAGCCGCAGCCGACCTGACGCGGCGGCACCTTCTTCGAACGCCTGACGGGCCCGGCGGACATGCCGGGCCCGTTCGCGTTCCGGCCTTTCCTCCAGCGGCGCGGCGGGTATGCTGACCTCCACCGACCGGAGGCCCGTTCCATGCCCGCGCTGATCCCCACCGACCATACCGCCTGCATCGTCTGGCTGGGCCGCGTCCCGCACAGAGACCGCCGCCCCGTGGACGGGGAGGGGGTGGCGGATATGCCGCTCGACTTCGGGGGCATGGTCGGCGAGCATCACGCGGGCACGACGCGGCCCTCCTGCGGGCGCGTCACCGCTCAGCACCCCAAGGGCACCGAGATCGCGAACGTCCGCCAGCTTTCGATCGTCTCGGTGGAGGAGATGGACGCGATCGCCGCCGAGATGGGCCTCGACGGGCTCGACCCCGCCTGGCTCGGCGCGTCCATCCTGATCGAGGGGATCGGCGACTTCACGCATGTCCCGCCCTCGTCGCGCCTGCAGGGGCCGGACGGGGCGACACTCGTCGTCGACATGGAGAACGAGCCCTGCCAGCTTCCCGCCATGAAGATCGAGGAGGAGCTGGGCGAGGCCGGGCGCCGCTTCAAGCCCGCGGCGGAGGGACGGCGGGGCGTGACCGCCTGGGTGGAGCGCCCCGGCACCCTGCACGAAGGAGATATCTTGCGTCTGCACGTGCCGGGGCAACGATCATGGCGCGGACGGTAACACTCCGTTGACGCAACCGGAGGCAGTCTGTCCGCATTGCGCGAGCGACACTCCGGGAGATTCGACGATGAATGCCGCCTCCGTTTTTCATGGTGCCCTGCTCGTGGGCTTCGCCATCGCCGCGCTGATCCTGACCTGAGCGCCGCTCAGGCCGGGATCATCGTGCCCTGCAGGATCGCGACCTCGCGTTCCTCGCCGGAGGCATCCAGGGCCGACACGGTCGCACCGACCACGACGATCCGCCGGCCCGGCTTGACCACGCGTCCGCGGGCGATCAGCCGCAATCCCGATGCCGGGCGCAGGAGGTTGATCTTCATCTCCGCGGTCAGCGGCTCGGCATCCTCCGCCATCAGCGTCGCCGCGGCATAGCCTGCCGCCGTGTCGCCCAGGGCGAAGGTCAGGCCGGCATGGGCGTAGCCGTGCTGCTGGCGCGCGAAATCCCCGATCGGCGCCTCGACCACCGCATGGCCCTCGCCGAGCTCCGTCAGCTCGGCGCCGAAGGTCGTCATCATCGTCTGCCGCGCGAAGCTCTGGCGGATCGCCTCGGTCATGCGCTGGCCCGTCGCGGCAGGGGCACGGCGCAGGGGCACGGCCCGGTCAGGATCGCGCAGGCACCCTCGGCCATCAGCCCCGCCAGGACCGGTGAGGTCCAGTCCAGACCGCCCGTATAGGTGCCGTAGGCGGGCAGGATCGCGCGGGCCGCGTCGAAGAGCAGGCAGGGCCGCGACAGGCGCCGCCCCCGGACCGACAGCCGCGCCTTGGGGTGGTAATGGCCCGACATCTCGCCCGCGGCCCCCGGCTCGGCGATATGGCGCAGGACCAGGGGGCCCAATCCCATCTCGGGGGCCGTGCGGCCGCCCAGACCCTCCGGCGCGGGGTCGTGGTTGCCCGCGATCCAGACCCAGTCGCGCCCCTCCTGCATCCGCGCGATCCACTCCGCCTCGGCCGGATCGCACCCCGCGCGCGCCGCGTCGTCGTCGAAGGAATCGCCCAGGCAGACCACGCGGCCGGGCCGGGTGGCGGCGATGTCGGCGTCGAGCCTGGTCAGCGTGTCCCGCGTCTCGTAGGGGGGCAGCATCTGGCCGGAGCGGCGGGCGACGCGCTCGGACTTGCACAGGTGCAGGTCCGACACGATCAGCGTGCCCGCATCGGGCCACCAGACGCCGCCCGAGGGCAGCATCGAGAGCGCGGCGCCGCGCAGGTCGAAGGCGTAGGCGGTCATGGCGCCAGCGATACCGCCCGCCCGGGGGCCGCGCAAGCGCTCAGCCGGGCGCGCGCCAGCGCCGCTCGTCCTCGGCGGTGATCTGCAGGCCCGCGCCCTCCATCAGCCGCTCGGCCTCGTCCGCGAGGAGCTTCTCGCTCGCCGCGCCCTCCACCGGCACGCGCCCCGCTTCGAGGAACAGGGGCGCGGCCAGGGGCGTGGGGCGGCGCGCGCGCACGTGGTCGATCCGCCCGGCGGTGCGCGCCAGCATCTCCTCGATGCGGCCGAAATCCACCAGGCCCTTCAGCGCCTCCTCCCGGGTGATGTCGAGGAGCAGGTGGTCGGGGTCGTAGCGGCGCAGCGTGTCGTAGAGGATATCCGACGAGAAGGTCGCCTGCTTGCCCGACTTGCGCTGGCCGCGCGTCTGCCTGTCGACCAGCCCCGCGATCACCGCCGACTGCTTGAAGGTCCGCTTCATCACCGCGTTGCCCCCCAGCCAGGTCTCGAACGCGTCGCGCAGGTCGTCGCCGTCGAACAGCGGCGCGGGGTCGCGCACCTCTTCCAGCCCCCAGACCAGCGTCGCGTAGTCGGTGGAGACGAAGCCCAGCGGCCCCAGGCCGGCCGCCTCCATCCGCTGGGTGACCAGAAGGCCCAGCGTCTGCATCGCGTTGCGCCCCGCGAAGCCGTAGATGCAGGTGCAGTGCCGGTCGAGGAACGGGAAGCTCTCCACCAGGATGCGGTCGGCCTCGGGCAGGCGCGATCTCTCCCGCTGCAGGTGCAGCCACTGCCGCGTGGCGGGGGGCAGCTCGGGCCAGTCGTCCTGGCGGAACATCGACAGGATGCGGTGGCTGAGCTGGGTGGAGGTGGCGAACTTGGTGCCCATGAAGGTGGCGATCCGGGGCGGCTTGTCGGGCTTCGGCGAGACCTCGACCACCATCTCCTTCAGCCCCTCGTAGCGCACGATCCGGCCCCCGATGAGGAACGTGTCGCCGGGGCTGAGCGTGGCGGCGAAGCCTTCCTCCACCTCGCCCAGGGGCACGCCGGCGCGGCGGTTCCTCAGCCGGACCTTCAGCAGGTCGGTGTCCATGATCGTGCCCACGTTCTGGCGGATGCGCGCCGCCCCGCGCGGATCACGCAGGCGCCACAGGCCGTCCGCCTCCACCAGCCGCTGCCAGCGGTCGTAGGCCCTGAGCGCGTAGCCCCCGGTGGCGACGAAATCGAGGCAGGCGTCGAACTGGGCACGGGTCAGCCCCGCATAAGCCCCGGCGCTCGTTACCTCCGCAAAGAGGTCACCCGCGTCGAAGGGGCCCGAGGCCGCGCGGATCAGGATATGCTGGCACAGCACGTCGCGCGGCCCGGGGCCCCGCGGGTCGCCGTCGAGGTCGCGCTCCCTGACCGCCTGCAGGGCGGCCACGCATTCCACCACCTCGAAGCGGTTGGCGGGGACCAGCAGCGCCTTCGACGGCGCGTTGTAGCGGTGGTTGGCCCGCCCGATCCGCTGCACCAGCCGCTTGACGTTCTTGGGCGCGCCCACCTGGATCACCAGGTCCACGTCGCCCCAGTCGATCCCGAGGTCCAGGCTGCCGGTGCAGACGATCGCGCGCAACTCGCCCCCGACCATGGCGGCCTCGGTCCTCGCGCGCTGCTCGCGGGAAAGCGAGCCGTGGTGGATGCCGATGGGCAGCGCGTCCTCGTTCTGTAGCCACAACTCGTGGAAGAAGATCTCCGCCTGCGCCCGGGTGTTGTGGAAGATGAGCGTGGTGCGGTGGGCGCGCACCTGGTCCAGAACCGCGGGGATGGCGTATCGCCCCCCGCCTCCCGCCCAGGGGGGCGGTGCCGCCACCTCGAGCATCGAGATATCCGGCTCCGGCCCCGGATCGGCGTGGACGATCTCGCACGGATCGGGGTTGCGCGCGAGGAACCGCGCGATCCCCTCGGGGTCCTCCACCGTCGCCGACAGGCCAACGCGTCTCAGGCCCGGCACCAGGGCATTGAGCCGCGACAGGGCCAGCATGAGCTGGTCGCCGCGCTTCGATTCCGCCAGCGCATGGATCTCGTCCACCACGATGCGCCTCAGCCCGGCGAAGATCCTGGGCGCGTCCTCGTAGGAGAGCATCAGCGCCAGGCTCTCGGGCGTGGTCAGCAGGATGTGGGGCGGGTCCGCGCGCTGGCGGCGCTTGACGCTGTAGGACGTGTCGCCGGTCCGGTCCTCGATCCGCACGGGAAGGCCCATCTCCTCCACCGGCCGGGTCAGGTTGCGCCGGATGTCGCTCGCCAGGGCCTTCAGCGGCGAGACATAGAGCGTGTGCAGCCCCGCATGGCCACCCTCCGCCAGCTCGGCCAGGGTGGGCAGGAACCCCGCCAGGGTCTTGCCGCCCCCCGTGGGCGCGATCAGCAGGAGGGAGGGGGCCTCGGCCCGTTCCAGCATCTCGGCCTGGTGGGGGTGGATCGACCATCCGCGCGCGGCGAACCAGTCGTCGAAGGGGGGCGGCAGGTCGGTCATGGTCGCCCAGATAGCGGTGGCGGGCGCCCTTCGCCATGCGGCGCGGCCGCCCTATCTCCCCGCCCGACCGAAGGAGGAGAGCGGACATGCGGATCGTGGTGATCGGGGCGACCGGGGGCGTGGGCGCGCGGCTCCTGCCGATGCTCGTCGAGGCGGGGCACGAGGTGCACGGCCTGCATCGCCGCCCCGAGCAGGCGCGCGAGCTGCAGCGCGCCGGCGCCACCCCCCGTGCGGGCGACCTGATGCAGATGCGCCAAGCCGACTTCGCGGCCCTCGTGCGCGGCGCCGACGCGGTGGTCTTCTCGGCCGGCGCGGGCGGCGCCGGCGCGGAACAGGCCACGCGGATCGACGGCGACGGCCCGGGCACGCTGGCCGGGGCGATGGCGGCCGAGGGCGTTTCCCGCCTCGTCCTCGTCTCCGCCTTCCCCGAGGCCGGGCGCGACCGCGACCTGGGCGAGGGGTTCGAGCATTACATGGCCTGCAAGAAGCGCGCCGACGCGGACGTGGCCGCCTCCGGGCTCGACTGGGTCCTCCTCCGCCCCGGCACCCTGCAGGACGCCGAAGGCGACGGCCGGGTCCGCGCGGGCCGCGCCGTGCCCTACGGCCCCGTCGCCCGCGGCCACGTGGCCGCGGCGATCGTCGCCATCCTCGACCGGCCCCGGCTCACCCGGGAGGCGATCGAGCTCACCGACGGCGACACCCCCCTCGACGCGGCGCTCGACGCCCTCGCGCGCTAGGCCCTCACCCTTTTTCAAGTACCCCGGGGGAGCCGCGCCCCCGGCGCGGCGGGGGCGGAGCCCCCTCCCGCCCCGCCTCCGCCCCGGCGCCCGTGGCAAGGCGGAACGACAGCGCCTCGGCCACCTGCGGCGCCCCGACCTCCGCGTCCCCCGACAGGTCGGCGATGGTGCGCGCGACCCGCAGCACCCGGTGGTAGCCCCGGGCCGACAGGCCGAACTTCTCCGCCGCCCGGCGCAGCAGGTCGCGCCCGGCCGCGTCCGGCGTGGCGATCCGGTCGAGGAGGGCGCCGTCCGCGTCGGCGTTCACCCGCACGCCCTCGACCCCCTCGAACCGCGCCGCCTGCACCTCCCGGGCCGCGGCCACGCGGGCGGCCACATCGGCGGAACTCTCGCCCGCGGGCGGCAGCTCCAGGTCGGCGTATCCCACGGGCGGCACCTCCACGCGCAGGTCGAACCGGTCCATCAGCGGCCCCGAGATCCGGCCCAGGTAGTCCTGCCCGCAGTCGGGCGCCCGGGCGCAGGCCCGGCCCGGATCGGGCAGATAGCCGCAGCGGCACGGGTTCGCGGCCGCCACCAGCAGGAACCGGCATGGGTAGCGCACATGGGCGTTGGCGCGCGAGACCACGACCTCGCCCGTCTCGATGGGCTGCCTGAGCGTCTCCAGCACCTGCCGCGCGAACTCGGGCAGCTCGTCGAGGAAAAGGACGCCGTTATGCGCGAGGCTGATCTGGCCGGGCTTGGCGCCCTTGCCCCCGCCGACGATCGCGGCGGGCGAGGCGGTGTGGTGCGGGTCCTGGAAGGGGCGGCTGCGCGCGATGCCGCCCTCGTCGATCAGACCCGCGAGGGACTGGACCATCGAGGTCTCCAGCGCCTCGGCGGGCGACAGGGGCGGCAGCAGGCCGGGCAGGCACCGCGCCAGCATGGACTTGCCCGCGCCCGGCGTGCCCACGTAGATCAGGTGGTGCCGCCCGGCGGCCGCGATCTCGAGCGCGCGCTTGGCCCGTTCCTGCCCGCGCACGTCGCGCAGGTCGCGGACGGCGGCGGCGGCGGTGACCTCGCCCGGCTCGGCGGCGGCGAGGGGGCGGTGGCCCGCGAAATGGGCGATCACCTCGCCCAGGCCCGCCGGCGCCAGCACGCGGGCGGCGTCCACCCACGCGGCCTCGGCGCCGCAGGCGGCAGGGCACAGGAGGTCGCGCCCGTGTTCGGCGGCGTGGAGCGCGGCCGGCAGGGCGCCGGCCACCGGCACCAGTGTCCCGTCGAGCGACATCTCCCCCAGGGCCACGACGCCCTCGACCGCGTCCACGGGCAGGGCCCCGATCGCGGCCAGGAGCGCCAGCGCGATCGGCAGGTCGAAATGCGCGCCCTCCTTGGGCAGGTCGGCGGGGGCGAGGTTGACGGTGATCCGCTTAGAGGGAAGCGCGATCGACAGGGCGGCCAGGGACGCGCGCACCCGCTCGCGCGCCTCGCTCACCGCCTTGTCGGGCAGCCCCACCAGCGAGAAGCTCGGCAGGCCCGGCGAGACGGCGCACTGCACCTCCACCGCGCGGGTCTCGATCCCCTCGAAGGCGAGCGTATGGGCACGGGCGATCAGGGCGCATATCCTTTCGGGAAAGATGCCCAAAGCCCTAGGGGCGCACGGTTTCGGCCGTGTTAACGCGGCTTCGGCGGGGGGGCGTCCTAGTGCGCGCCGGACCGCGAGCAACATTTTTCGGGAACTTTCTGGCACCCCGTTCGTAAACGATCCGAACGCGCAGGGTAACGATTGGATAACTTTTCGCCAAAAGCGCGACCACCTGACGTCCCTTGGGGGTAGAGACATGGCTTTCGACGGCTTTTCCGATCAGACTCTTTCCCGCCGCGCCATGCAGGCGGAACTTCTCGACGCAGAGACCGAACTCGAACTGGCCTATGCCTGGCGCGACCAGCGCGACGAGGCGGCACTGCACCGTCTGATCACGGCCTACATGCGGCTCGCGATCTCGATGGCGGCCAAGTTCAAGCGCTACGGCGCACCCATGAACGATCTCATCCAGGAAGCGGGGCTCGGCCTGATGAAGGCCGCGGACAAGTTCGACCCCGACCGGGGCGTGCGCTTCTCCACGTACGCGGTGTGGTGGATCAAGGCCTCGATCCAGGATTACGTGATGCGCAACTGGTCCATGGTGCGCACCGGGTCCACCTCCAGCCAGAAGTCGCTCTTCTTCAACATGCGCCGGGTCCAGGCGCGTCTGGAGAGGGAGGCGGCCTCGCGCGGCGAGTATCTCGACAAGCACCAGATGCGCCACCTCATAGCGACCGAGGTGGGCGTGCCCCTTCATGACGTGGAGATGATGGAGGGGCGCCTCGCCGGGTCCGACTTCTCGCTCAACGCGACCCAGTCGACCGAGGACGAGGGCCGCCAGTGGATCGACGCGCTGGAGGACGATACCGCCCAGGCCGACGAGACGGTCACCCAGGCCAAGGACATCGACACCCTGCGCGTGTGGCTGGTGGACGCCATGCAGCAGCTCAACGAGCGCGAGCGCTTCATCGTGCGGGAGCGCAAGCTGCGCGACCAGCCCCGCACGCTGGAAAGCCTCGGCACCGAGCTGGGCCTCTCCAAGGAGCGGGTCCGGCAGCTCGAGGCCGCGGCCTTCGGCAAGATGCGAAAGGCGCTCGAGACGCAATGCACCGAGGTCCGCAACTTCCTCGCATGAAGCGCCCCGTGCTTGCGCTTGCCGGCCTCGCCCTGCTCTGGGCGGGGCCGGTTTCGTCTCGGGAGGTGGCGGCCGACGCGGTGCCGCTGGACGCCCCCGTCGTGGTGATGGGCGAAGAACACGACGTGCCCGCCCACCACGCCAACCAGGCCGATTGGGTCGCGCGCATGGCGCCCGCGGCCGTCGTGTTCGAGATGCTGCCTCCCGACCTGGCCGGGACGGCCATGGAACGGCGGAACGCGCCGGAGGCGGAGCTGGGCGCCGCGCTCGACTGGGACACGCGCGGCTGGCCCGACTTTTCCATGTATCATCCGATATTCATCGCCTCGGGGGACGCGCTGATCCTCGGCGCCGAGGTCCCGCGGGAGGCGCTGTCCGAAGCGGTCGCCGACGGCGCGGCGGCGGCCATGGACGATCCCGCCCTCTTCGGGCTGGACGAGGTGCTGCCCGCCGCGGAACAGCAGGCGCGAGAGGCCGAGCAGGCGGAGGCCCATTGCGACCTCCTGCCGGCCGAGATGCTGCCCGGCATGGTTGAGGCGCAACGCCTGCGCGACGCGGCGCTGTCCGCGGCGGTGCTGGAGGGGCTGGAGCGGACCGGCGGGCCCGTGGCGGTGATCACCGGCAACGGGCATGCTCGCACCGACAGGGGTGTTCCGCGCCTTTTGGAGCGGGCGCGGCCCGATCTGGAGGTGACCGCGCTGGGGCAGGTGACGGCGGCAAGGGAGGAGGCGCCGTTCGACGCCTGGGTGCTGACGGAGATGCCGCCCGAGCGGCTGGTGGAGGACCCCTGTGCCGCGCTCAGGTGACGCCCTTGCCGCCCCCCGTGCGCGGGCCTAGGGTCGCGCGGCGATGCTGACCAACACCCATATCCTGTTGATCGTCGGCGGCGGGATCGCCGCCTACAAGTCGTTGGACCTGATCCGGCGCCTGCGGCGCGCGGGCGCCGAGGTAACGCCCGTCCTGACCCGCGCGGGCGCGGAGTTCGTCACGCCGCTGTCGGTGTCGTCGCTGGCGGGAAAGCGCATGTTTTCAGACCTCTGGGACCTGACCGACGAGGCGGAGATGGGGCATATCCAGCTTTCGCGCGTGGCGGACCTGGTGGTGGTGGCGCCCGCGACCGCCGACCTGATGGCGAAGATGGCCCAGGGCCGGGCGGACGACCTGGCCTCGACCCTGCTGCTGGCGACCGACACGCCGGTGTTGATCGCCCCCGCCATGAACGTGCGGATGTGGGAGCATCCCGCCACGCGGAGGAACCTGGCCATCCTGGAATCCGACGGGATCGAGGTGGTGGGGCCGGGCATCGGCGACATGGCCTGCGGGGAGTACGGTGCGGGAAGGATGTCCGAGCCGGACGAGATCCTGGCGTCGGTTTCGCGTCGGTTCTCCGTCGGAGTCCTGGAGGGTAAACACGTGCTGGTCACGAGCGGGCCGACCCATGAACCCATCGACCCCGTGCGCTACATCGCCAACCGCTCCTCGGGGGCGCAGGGCACGGCCATCGCCCGCGCCGCGCGGGAGGCGGGCGCGCGGGTGACCTTCGTCACCGGACCGGCCAGCGTCGCTCCGCCCTCGGGCGTCGAGGTGGTGGCCGTGGAGACGGCCGCGCAGATGGCGGCGGCGGTGGAGGCGGCGCTTCCCGCGGACGCGGCCGTCTTCGCGGCGGCGGTGGCCGACTGGCGCGTGGCCGAGCCGTCCGCGCGCAAGACGAAGAAGGCGGACGGCGCGCGCCCGGCGCTGGACCTGGTGGAGAACCCGGACATCCTGGCGGGCGTGGCGCGCCGCGCCGACCGGCCCGCCCTGGTGGTGGGATTCGCCGCCGAGACCCACGACGTGGTGGAGAACGCGCGCGCCAAGCGGGCGCGCAAGGGATGCGACTGGATCCTGGCCAACGACGTGTCCGAGGGGACGGGGATCATGGGCGGGACCGAGAACGCCGTCACCCTGGTGACGGGCGAGGGGGAGGAGACCTGGGAGCGCGCGGGCAAGGATGCCGTCGCCCGGCGGCTGGTCGCGCGGATCGCGGAGCGGCTGGCATGATCGTCGAGGTGATGCGGATGCATGGCGCGGACGAGGCCGTGCCGCTGCCCGACTACGCCAGCGCGGGCGCCGCCGGGGCGGACCTGCGCGCCAACCTCGCGCCCGCCGACCGGGCGGCGGGGCTGCGCCTGGCGCCCATGGCGCGCGCGGTGGTGCCCACGGGGATCGCCGTGGCCCTGCCGGACGGGATCGAGATGCAGGTGCGCCCGCGTTCGGGGCTGGCCGCGCGCCACGGCCTGACGCTGCTCAACACGCCCGGAACGGTGGATGCCGACTACCGCGGCGAGGTGGGGGTGATCCTGGTCAACCTCGGGGCCGAAACCGTGACCATCGCCCATGGCGACAGGATCGCCCAGGCCGTGATCGCGCCGGTGGCGCGGGCGCGCTTCGTGGAGACGGCGGCGCTCGGGGAGACGGCCCGGGGCGCGGGCGGCTTCGGATCGACGGGGCGCGGCTGATGGTGCTGGCCCTCGCCCTCGCCGTCGCGATCTGGACCATCGGCGGGCGCCTGGGCTGGCCGCGGCAGGCGCGGGTGATCGCGCTCGGCCTTCTCTATGTCCTGGTGCTGGCGGCGAACGTGGCGCTGCCCCGGGGCGCGGCCTTGCGCGAGGCGCTGGGCGGATCGGCCGGAGAATGGCTGGTCTTGGGGGGGCTGGGCGCGGTCGTGCTGGCCTATGCCAAGGGCCTGGGCAGGCTGCGCCAGCGCGTGCGCCCCGAGAACCGGCCCGAGAACCGCCCCGGCACTGTGGCCCAGGGGACCTTCGCCCCCGGCGAGCTGGACCGCTATGCCCGCCACGTGGTGCTGCGCCAGATCGGCGGCACCGGGCAGCGCCGGCTGAAGGAGGCGCGCGTGCTGGTGGTGGGCGCGGGCGGCCTCGGCTCGCCCGCCATGCTCTACCTCGCCGCCGCGGGCGTGGGCACGGTGGGGGTGATCGACGACGACGCCGTCGAGGCCACCAACCTGCAGCGCCAGGTGATCCATGCCGACGCGCGCGTGGGGATGGCCAAGGTGTTCTCGGCCAAGGCGGGGATGGAGGCGGTGAACCCGCATGTCTCGGTGCGGCCCTATCACCGCCGCCTGACGGAGGAGATCGCCGCCGAGCTGGTGGCCGATTACGACATCGTCCTGGACGGCTGCGACGACCTCGCCACCCGCTACGTGCTGAACCGGGCCTGCGCGGCGGCGCGGGTGCCGCTGGTCTCGGGGGCGCTGTCCCCGTGGGAGGGGCAGCTCACGACCTTCGCGCCGTGGGCGGGAACGCCGTGCTACGCCTGCGTCTTTCCCGAGGGGCGCGCCGAGGGGCTGGCGCCCACCTGCGCCGAGGCGGGGGTGCTCTCGCCCCTGCCGGGGATCGTGGGCGCGATGATGGCCGCCGAGGCGATCAAGGAGATCACCGGCGCGGGGCAGGGCCACCGGGGGCGCATGGCGATCCACGACGCGCTCTGGGGCGAGCACCGGGAGATCGGGCTTTCCCGGCGCGCGGACTGCCCCGTCTGCGGACCTGTCGGCGGCGCGGGCTGAGGGGCGCCTCCGGCGGGGGTATTTGCCGCAAAGGGTGAAGGAGGGTGGCCGCGCGCCTCCGACCCGCTAGGCTATGGCAGATGGACAAGGAGACAGACGTGAGCAACCCGCTGCTGCAGGACTGGGAGACGCCGTTCGAGGTGCCGCCCTTCGACCGGATCGGGGACGGGGATTTCCGCCCCGCGGTGGAGGCCGCGCTGGAGGAGGCGCGCGCCGAGGTGGACCGGATCGCCGGCTCCGAGGAGCCCGCCACCTTCGCCAACACCGTCGTCGCGCTGGAGGAGGCCGACGAGACCCTGTCGCGGGTGCTGGGGGCGTTCTATACCCTGCTGGGGGCGGATTCGACGCCGGAGCGGCAGGCGCTGGCGCGCGAGTTCTCGCCCATGCTGTCGGCGTACGGCTCCGACGTGGCGCTCAACGAGGCGCTGTTCGCCCGGATAGAGGCCGTGTGGGAGGCGCGCGAGGAGCTGGAGCTGAACGAGCAGGACGCGCGGCTCCTGTATCTGACGCGGCGCAGCTTCGTGCGCTCGGGCGCGCAGCTCGAGGGGATCGCCAAGGACCGGCTGCGGCAGGTGAGCGAGAGGCTGTCGGGCCTCGGGGTGGACTTCACCCAGAACCTCCTGGCCGACGAGCGCGACTGGCAGATGGTGCTGGACGAGCGCGACCTGGAGGGCTTGCCCGACTTCGTCGTCGACGGGGCGCGTGCGGCGGGCGAGGAGCGCGGCACCGGCGCGCCCACGATCACCCTGTCGCGGTCGCTGATCGTGCCGTTCCTGCAGTTCTCCCCCCGCCGGGACCTGCGCGAGGCCGCCCACCGGGCCTGGGCCGCGCGGGGCGCGAACGGCGGCGAGACCGACAACCGCGCCATCGCCGCCGAGATCCTGGAGCTGCGCGAGGAACGCGCGGGCCTTCTGGGATACGACAGCTTCGCGGAGTTCAAGCTCGAGACGCAGATGGCCAAGACGCCCGAGGCGGTGCGCGAGCTTCTGATGAAGGTGTGGCGCCCGGCGCGGGCGGCGGCCGAGGAGGACGGCCTGCGCCTGGCGGCGATGATGCACAACGACGGGGTCAACGGCGACCTCGAGCCCTGGGACTGGCGCTTCTACTCGGAGCGGCGGCGGGCGGAGGAGCACGACCTCGACGACGCGCAGCTCAAGCCGTACCTGCAGCTCGAGCGGATGATCGAGGCGGCGTTCGACTGCGCGAACCGCCTCTACGGGATCGAGCTGACGCCGGTGGAGGTGCCGCTCTATCACCCGGACGTGCGCGCCTGGGAGGTGACGCGGGACGGGCGGCACCTGGGGCTGTTCCTGGCCGACTACTTCGCGCGGGGGGGCAAGCGGTCCGGGGCGTGGTGCTCGGCCATGCGCGACCAGAAGGGCGAGGTGCGGCCCGTCGTGGTCAACGTGTGCAACTTCGCCAAGCCGCCCGCGGGGCGCCCGGCGCTCCTGTCCTACGACGACGCGCGGACGCTGTTCCACGAGTTCGGCCACGCGCTGCACCAGCTTTTGTCGGAGGTCAAATACGCGTCCATGAGCGGGACGAGCGTGGCGCGGGACTTCGTCGAGCTGCCCTCGCAGCTCTTCGAGCACTGGCTGGAGGTGCCCGAGGTGCTGACCCGCTTCGCCACCCACGTGGAGACCGGCGAGGCGATGCCCGACGAGATGCGCGACCGGGTGATCGCGGCCTCGACCTTCGACATGGGGTTCCAGACGGTGGAGTATCTCGGCTCCGCCATCGTGGACCTGGAGTTCCATGCCGGCGAGGCGCCGCCCGACCCGATGGAGATGCAGGCGGAGGTGCTCGAGGAGCTGGGGATGCCCAAGGCGATCGGCATGCGCCACCCCACGCCCGCCTTCGCCCATGTCTTCGCCGGGGACGGGTACTCGGCCGGGTACTACAGCTACATGTGGTCGGAGGTGATGGACGCCGACGCGTTCGAGGCGTTCCGCGAGGCGGACGACCCGTTCGACGACACCATCGCGGCGCGGCTGGAGCGGGAGATCCTGAGCGTGGGCGGCACCCGCGACGAGGCCGAGAGCTACGTCGCGTTCCGCGGCGCGATGCCCGGTGTCGAGCCGCTCCTGAAGGGGCGGGGCCTGTCGGAGGGCTGAGACGCCTGCCGCGCGCGGGGGTATCCGGAGAAAGGGCGAGGGGGCGGTCCGGAAGCGGATCGCCCCCTTCGCGGGTCAGGCGCGGGCGCGGATGGCCCGGCCCGCGGCCCAGCCCGAGGACCAGGCCCACTGGAAGTTGTAGCCCCCGAGCCAGCCGGTGACGTCCACCGCCTCGCCCACGGCGTAGAGGCCGGGGAGGTGGCGGCTCTCCATCGTCTTGGAGGACAGGCCCGCGGTGTCGATGCCGCCCGCCGTCACCTCGGCCGTGCGGTAGCCCTCGGACCCCGACGGGGTGAGGCGCCAGTCGCGGATCGCCGTGGCGAGGCTGTCGAGGGCCGCGTCCGAGCAGTCCGCGAGGCGCGGCGGCAGGCCCTCGGGCAGGCGCGCGGCGGCGAGGCGCTGGGGCAGGTGGGCGGTCAGCGCGCGGGCGGGCGCCCGGCGCCCCTCGCGGGCGCGGAGCTCCTTCAGGGCGGGCAGGACCGTGCCGCCCGGATCGAGGTCGAGCGCGATCGCCTCGCCCTCGCGCCAGTAGGAGGACGCCTGGAGGATCGCGGGGCCCGACAGGCCGCGGTGGGTGAACAGGACCGCCTCGTCGAAGGCGGTGCCGCCCGCCGAGACCCGGGCGGGGGCGGAGACGCCCTTGAGCTCGGCCAGGGGCGCGAGGGCCGCGCCGGTGAACGTGAGGGGCACCAGGGCGGGGCGGGTCCGCACCAGGTCGTGTCCGAACTGCCGTGCCAGGCGATAGGCGAGGCCGGTCGCCCCCATCTTGGGGATCGACAGCCCCCCCGTTGCCAGCACGAGGCTGCGGGCCTCGACCGCGACGCGGGCGCCCTCGCGGTCGAGCGTCGCGCGGAAGGCGGTGCCGTCATGGGTGACCTCGCCCACCTCGGTCCGCAGCCACAGATCGGCGCCGGCGCGGGCGGCCTCGGCGCGCAGCATGTCCACGACCTGGGTGGCGCGGCCGTCGCAGAAGAGCTGTCCCAGGGTCTTTTCGTGCCAGGCGATGCCGTGCTCCTGCACCAGCCCGAGGAAGTCCCACTGGGTGTAGCGGGCCAGCGCGGAGCGGGCGAAGTGGGGATTGGCCGACAGGAAGCGGTCGGGCTCCGTGCCGGTATTGGTGAAGTTGCACCGCCCGCCGCCGGAGATGCGGATCTTCTCCCCCGGGGACCTGGCGTGATCGACCAGCAGGGTGGAGGGCCCGGCATGGGCGGCGCACATCAGCCCGGCCGCGCCGGCGCCCAGGATCAGGGTATCGACCTTCATGGGCCGTCCCTGACGCGGGTGGCGCCCGGGGGCAAGATGCGAAACTTCTGGTCAACACATGCCCGTTAGGGTTAGGCTGTCGGGCATGAGACCCGGCAAACGGGCGGTTTCGAGGCAGAGGCAGTGATCCCATGACCGAGATGGTCCATGGCGGCGGCCCCGTGGCGATGGGCGAGCCGATCCTTCCGAAATGGTGGCGGACGGTCGACAAGCTGTCCCTGGCCTGCGTGCTGACCCTGTTCGGGATCGGCCTGCTGCTGGGACAGGCGGCTTCTCCTCCGCTGGCGGCGCGCAACGGGTTCGAGCCGTTCTACTACGTCACCCGGCAATCCGTGTTCGGCGCGGCGGCGCTCGTGGCGATGGCGGTGACGACGATGATGTCGCCGCGGCTGGTGCGGCGGCTGGCGGTGATCGGGTTCCTCGTCTCCTTCGTGGCGCTGATGGGCCTGCCGGTGCTGGGCACCGATTTCGGCAAGGGCGCCGTCCGGTGGTACTCGCTGGGCTTCGCCTCGTTCCAGCCCTCGGAGTTCCTCAAGCCCGGATTCGTGGTGATGGCCGCGTGGATGCTGGCCGCGAGCCAGGACCCGGGCGGGCCGCCGGGCAAGTCCATGAGCCTGGCGCTGACCCTGACCATCGTCGCCTTCCTGGCGCTGCAGCCCGATTTCGGGCAGGCGGCGCTGGTCCTGTTCTCCTGGGGGGTGATGTATTTCGTGGCCGGGGCGCCCGTGGGGCTGCTGGCGCTGCTGGCGGGCGGTGTCGCGACGGCCGGGACCTTCGCCTATTCGAACTCGGAGCATTTCGCCCGCCGCATCGACGGGTTCCTCAACCCCGAGGTCGATCCGCGCACCCAGCTCGGATACGCGGCCAACGCGATCCAGGAGGGGGGCTTCTTCGGCGTGGGCGTGGGCGAGGGGCAGGTGAAATGGTCGCTGCCCGACGCCCATACCGACTTCATCATCGCGGTGGCGGCCGAGGAATACGGGCTGGTCCTGGTGCTGGCGATCATCGCCCTCTACGGCACGATCGTGCTGCGCGCGCTGGGCCGTCTGACGCGCGAGCGCGACCCCTTCATCCGCCTGGCGGGCACCGGGCTCGCCTGCGCCTTCGGGGTGCAGGCGATGATCAACATGGGCGTGGCCGTGCGCCTGCTGCCCGCCAAGGGGATGACCCTGCCCTTCGTGAGTTACGGCGGCTCGTCGGTGATCGCCACCGGGCTCGCCATGGGGATGCTCTTGGCCTTCACCCGGGAGCGGCCACAGGGCCAGATCGGGGAGATCCTGATGCGCCGGAGGCTCGGATGACCCATCCGCGCGCATGTATCGGGCCGGCGGCCGGCCTATCCGGAGAAGCGAAGAGGGCCGGGCGATGAGCGCGCCCCTGTGCCTGATCGCCGCCGGGGGGACCGGGGGGCACATGTTCCCCGCCCAGGCCCTGGCCGAGACGCTGCTGGCCCGGGGCTGGCGGGTGGCCCTGTCGACGGATGCGCGCGGCGCGCGCTACGCGGGCGGGTTTCCCGCCGAGGTGCCGGTGCGGGAGGTGGCCAGCGCCACCTTCGCCCGGGGCGGCCTGCTGGCGCGGGCGGGCGTGCCCCTGCGGGTGACGGGCGGCGTCGTGCAGGCGGTGCGCGACATGCGCCGCGACCCGCCGGCGCTGGTCGCGGGCTTCGGCGGATACCCCTCGATCCCGGCGATGGCGGCGGCGGGCCTGATGCGCCGCCCGCGGATGGTCCACGAGCAGAACGGCGTGCTGGGCCGGGTGAACGGCCTCTTCGCGCGGCGCGTGGACGCGGTGGCCTGCGGCACCTGGCCCACGATCCTGCCCGAGGACGCGGTGGCCTACCACATCGGCAACCCGGTGCGCGCCTCGGTGCGCGCCCTGGCCGGCGCGCCCTACCGCGCCCCCGACGGGGAGGGGCCGCTGGAGGTTCTGGTGATCGGGGGCAGCCAGGGCGCGCGCATCCTGTCGCAGGTGGTGCCGCCCGCGCTGGAGGCGCTGCCAGAGGAGCTGCGCGAGCGGCTGCGCGTGGCCCACCAGGCGCGGGGCGAGGACGAGGCGAAGGTGCGCGACTTCTATGCCCGGGCGGGGATCGCGGCCGAGGTCGCGCCCTTCTTCGCCGACGTGCCGCGGCGGATGGCGGCGGCGCAGCTCGTGATCAGCCGGGCGGGGGCGTCGAGCCTCGCCGACATCGCCGCCATCGGGCGCCCCGCGATCCTGGTGCCCTTCGCGGCCGCCGCGAACGACCACCAGAGCGCCAATGCCCGCGGCCCGGCCGAGGCCGAGGCGGCGGTGACGATCCCGGAGGCGAAGGCGTCGCCCCGCGCGCTCGCGGCCAATATCGAGGCGATCCTGTCGCAACCCGAGGCGGCGGCCCACATGGCGGCGCGCTCGCTGGCCCTGGGCCGCCCCGAGGCGGCGGAGACGCTGGCGGACCTGGCCCACAGGATCGCGGGACTGGACATTCGAGACCACGGAGAGGACACGCGGTGAAACACGAGAAGATCGACCGGACTTTCGCCATGAACGCCGCGCGCGCGACCAAGCTGCCCACCGATATCGGGCCGATCCACTTCGTCGGCATCGGCGGGATCGGGATGTCGGGGATCGCCGAGGTGCTGCTCGACCAGGGCTACCGGGTGCAGGGATCGGACCTGAAGGCCTCGCCGATCACCGAGCGGCTGGAAGGCATGGGGGCGCGGGTCTTCACGGGCCAGCAGGCCGACAACCTCGAAGGGGCCGAGGTCGTGGTGATCTCGTCGGCGATCAAGCCGGGCAACCCCGAGCTCGACGCCGCCCGCGCGCGCGGTTTGCCGGTGGTGCGCCGCGCCGAGATGCTGGCCGAGCTCATGCGGATGAAGTCGAACGTGGCCGTGGCCGGCACCCACGGCAAGACCACGACGACGACCATGGTGGCCGCGCTCCTCGACGAGGGGGGGGTGGACCCGACGGTGATCAACGGGGGCGTGATCCACGCCTACGGCTCCAACGCGCGGATGGGGCAGGGCGAGTGGATGGTTGTGGAGGCCGACGAGAGCGACGGCACCTTCAACCGCCTGCCCGCCACCATCGCCATCGTCACCAACATCGACCCCGAGCACATGGAGCACTGGGGCGATTTCGAGCGGCTGAAGGCGGGCTTCGACGCCTTCGTCTCCAACATCCCCTTCTACGGCCTGGCGGTGTGCTGCACCGACCACGCCGAGGTGCAGAGCCTGGTGGGGCGGATCACCGACCGCCGGGTCGTGACCTTCGGCTTCAACGCCCAGGCCGACGTGCGGGCGGTGAACCTCAAATACGACCAGGGCCGCGCCTGCTTCGACGTGGTGCTGCAGGGCGAGGACCGGGTGATCGAGGGCTGCGTGCTGCCGATGCCGGGCGACCACAACGTCTCCAACGCCCTGGCCGCCGTGGCCGTGGCGCGGCATCTGGGCCTGAGCCTTGAGGAGATCCGCCGGGCGCTGGCGAATTTCGGGGGCGTGAACCGCCGCTTCACCCGCGTGGGCGAGGTGGGCGGCGTCGCGATCATCGACGATTACGGCCACCACCCGGTGGAGATCGCGGCCGTGCTGAAGGCGGCGCGCCACGCCACGCAGGGCCGGGTGATCGCGGTGCACCAGCCGCACCGCTACTCGCGGCTGCACGCGCTCTTCGACGATTTCTGCGGCTGCTTCAACGAGGCCGACGTGGTGGCCATCGCCGACGTCTATGCCGCGGGCGAGGAGCCGATCGAGGGCGCGGGGCGCGACGACCTCGTGGCCGGGCTGATCCGCCACGGGCACCGCCACGCCCGCGCGATCCTGAACGAGGACGACCTCGAGCGGCTGGTCCGCGAGCAGGCGGGGCCGGGCGACATGGTGGTGTGCCTGGGCGCGGGCACGATCTCGGCCTGGGCCAACGACCTGCCCGCGCGGCTGGGCTGAGGCGCGCGCGGCCCGCCCGTCCCGGGCCGCGGTCGCAAAACCCGGGCGCAAGGTCGCTGGGCGCCCAGCGCGCGCCCGGCCGACCTGCCACCGCTGGCGCGGAACAGACATCAAGGACCCCCGCCCATGGACACGATCGCGCTGACCGTCACCTGCCCCTCGACCCGCGGCATCGTCGCCGCGATCTCGGCCTTCCTGGCCGAGAAGGGGTGCAACATCGTCGATTCGGCGCAGTTCGACGACATGCTGACGGGCCGGTTCTTCATGCGCCTGTCGGTGCGCTCGGAGGAGGGCACGACGGTGGCGGAGCTGGAGGACGGGTTCGCCCCGGTGGCCGCGCCCTTCGACATGGAGTTCGCCGTCCACGACGAGGCGCGCAAGATGCGCGTGATGATCATGGTGTCGCGCTTCGGGCATTGCCTGAACGACCTGCTCTATCGCTGGCGGATCGGGGCGCTGCCCATCGAGATCGCCGGCGTGATCTCCAACCACCTCGACTACCAGAAGCTGGTGGTGAACCACGACATCCCGTTCCACCACGTCAAGGTGACCAAGGCCAACAAGGCTGAGGCCGAGGCGCGGCAGATGGAGATCATCGCCGATTCGGGCGCCGAGCTGGTGGTGCTGGCCCGCTACATGCAGGTGCTGTCGGAGGAGATGTGCCGGGAGATGTCGGGGCGGATCATCAACATCCACCACTCGTTCCTGCCCTCGTTCAAGGGCGCCAACCCCTACCGGCAGGCCTTCGAGCGGGGGGTGAAGCTGATCGGGGCCACGTCCCACTACGTCACCTCGGACCTCGACGAGGGACCGATCATCGAGCAGGACATCGTGCGGGTGACCCATGCCCAGTCGAACGAGGACTACGTCTCGCTGGGCCGCGACGTGGAGGCGCAGGTCCTGGCCCGCGCGATCCACGCCCATGCCAACCACCGGGTGTTCATCAACGAGCACAAGACGGTCGTCTTCCCCGCCACTCCCGGCTCCTACGTGTCGGAGAGGATGGGGTGAGGAGCGCCCGGATATCGCTCAGGTAAGGCGAAGCAGGAGCCGAGCCGGGGGCTCCGCCCCCGGACCCCCGGGGTATTTGACAAAAGGGTGAAGGAGGGACGCGCAGTGGATCTGCCGCAGGTCAGGGGCAAGCTGAGGGCCGGGCAGGCCCTGTCGGGGATGACGTGGCTCAGGGTGGGCGGACCGGCCGAGTGGCTGTTCCGGCCCGCCGACGAGGCCGACCTGGCGGCGTTCCTGGCGGCCCTGGACGGGGACGTGCCGGTGTTCCCCATGGGGGTGGGGTCGAACCTGATCGTGCGCGACGGCGGCATCGACGGGGTGGTGATCCGGCTCGGGCGCGGCTTCGGCGGGATCGCGGTCGAGGGGGGCAGGGTCGTGGCGGGGGCGGCGGCGCTCGACGCGCACGTGGCCCGCAAGGCGGCCGAGGCGGGCCTGGACCTGACCTTCCTGCGCACGATCCCGGGCTCGGTGGGCGGCGCGGTGCGGATGAACGCGGGCTGCTACGGCGCCTACGTGGCCGACCACCTGGTGGAGGTGCGCGCCATCCTGCGCGACGGGCGGGCCGCGACGATCCCCGCGGCGGACCTGGCCCTGGGATACCGCGCCAGCGCGCTGCCCGAGGGGGCGGTGATCGTCGAGGCGACCTTCGCCGCGGAGGCGGGCGACCCGGAGGCGCTGGCGGCGCGGATGGAGGCGCAGGTGGCGCGGCGCGACGCCAGCCAGCCGACGAAGGAGCTGAGCGCCGGATCGACCTTCCGCAACCCGTCGGGGGCGTCCTCCACCGGCCGGGAGGGGGAGTCCCACGAGCTGAAGGCATGGTCGCTGATCGACGCCGCGGGCCTGCGCGGCCACCGGCTGGGCGGTGCCGCCATGTCGGACAAGCACCCGAACTTCCTGCTCAATGCGGACGCGGCCAGCGCGGCCGAGCTGGAGGCGCTGGGCGAGCTGGTGCGAGAAAGGGTCTTCCAAAGCAGCGGAATTCGGCTAGAGTGGGAAATACGGCGCATCGGCAAGAATGCGCCAACGCGCGACGGCGGATAACGCCGCGCGAGGCAGGCAGAGGGCCCGGAAAAGGGCCTCGCAGGAAGAAAAGTGGCGGGTATGTCGAGCAGGGCATCCCCCAAGGTGGCGGTCCTGATGGGCGGACCCTCGGCCGAGCGCGAGGTGTCGCTGTCGTCGGGGCGCGAATGCGCGGCCGCGTTGAGGGGCGAAGGATTCGAGACGATCGAACTTGATGCGGGGCCGGACCTCGCGTCGCGCCTGTCGCAGACGGCGCCCGACATCGTCTTCAACGCGCTGCACGGTCGCTGGGGCGAGGACGGCTGCGTCCAGGGCCTGCTGGAATGGATGCGCCTGCCCTATACCCATTCGGGCGTCCTGGCCTCGGCCATGGCGATGGACAAGGAGCGCACCAAGGCGGCCTACCGCGCCCATGGCCTGCCGGTGGTTCCCTCGCGGCTGGCCGATGCCGACGACGTGCGCGCGGGCCACGTGATGGACCCCCCTTACGTGGTGAAGCCCTACAACGAGGGCTCGTCGGTCGGCGTCTACCTGGTGCGCGAGGCGGCGAACGGGCCGCCGCGCCTCGGCCCCGAGATGCCCGCGACGGTGATGGTGGAGCGTTTCGCGCCGGGGCGCGAGCTGACCGTGACGGTGATGGGGGCGAGCCGCGGCGCGCCCGCCCGCGCGCTGGCGGTGACCGACATCCTGACCGACGGCTGGTACGACTACGACGCCAAGTACCGGGTGGGGGGGTCGCGCCACGTGGTGCCCGCCGACCTTCCCGCCGAGGTGGAGGCCGCGTGTCGCGCCCATGCCCTGGCCGCCCACGCGGCGCTGGGCTGCCGCGGCATCAGCCGCACCGACCTGCGCTGGGACGAGGCGCGGGGCGCGGACGGGCTGGTGCTGCTGGAGACCAATACCCAACCGGGCATGACGCCCACCTCGCTGACGCCCGAGCAGGCCGCCCATGCGGGCCTGGGATTCGGGGCGCTGTGCCGCTGGATCCTGGAGGACGCCTCATGCGATCGCTGACCCCGTTCCGTCGCCCCGAGCCCGTCCGCAGGGGCGATCCGGCCCCCTCGCGCATGGCCTACAGGATGCAGCGGCTGGCCCTGACGCCCGCGGTGCGGCGCGCCTTCACCCTGGGCGTGCCGGCCTTCGCCGTGGCGGTGATCGGGGGGCTGACCTTCGCCAGCCCGGACCGGCGCGCGGGGCTCGCGGCCTGGGTGACGGAGGCCCGCGAGGCGATCGGGTCGCGCGAGGCGTTCCTCGTCCACGACCTCCAGGTCGCGGGGGCGAGCGCGGACATGCGCGCCGACATCGTGGCCAAGCTGGGCCTCGAGATGCCGGTGAGCTCGTTCGAGCTGGACCTGGAAGGCCTGCGGGCCCGGGTGCTGGAGCTGGACGCGGTGGACCGGGCGGCGCTCCGGGTGCGGCCGGGCGGCGTGCTCGACGTGGAGGTGGCCGAGCGGGTGCCCGCGCTCCTGTGGCGCGAGCGCGGCGGGCTGACGGCGCTCGACGGGTCCGGCAACCGGGTGCGTACGGTCGCGGCGCGGGCCGAGCGGGCCGACCTTCCGCTGGTCACGGGGCGGGGCGCGGACCGGGCGGCGGGCGAGGCGCTGGCCCTCGTGGACGCCGCGGGGCCGCTGGCCGACCGGCTGCGCGGGCTCGTGCGGATCGGCGAGCGGCGCTGGGACGTGGTCCTGTCGGAGGGCCAGAAGATCAAGCTGCCCGCCGAGGACGCGGTGGACGCGCTGGAGCGGGTGCTGTCGGTGAACGCCGCGCAGGGGCTGTTCGACCGCGACGTGGTGCTGGTGGACATGCGCCTGCCGCGCCGGCCCACCGTGCGCCTGCACCCCGACGCGGCGCGCGACCTGCGCCAGGTGAAGCTGACTGAACTGGGAGACGATTGATGTTCGACCTCTACCGGTCCCAGCGCGCCATGCGCGCCATGCGCCAGACGGCACTGCAACGCGGCCACGTGGCGATCCTGGACGTGGGCACGTCGAAGATCGCGTGCCTGGTCCTGGCCGTGGACGGCGCCACGCCCCCCGGCGACGGTGTGGGGCACATGGCGGGGGGGTCGTCGTTCCGCATCGTGGGGGCGGCGGTGACGCGCTCGCGGGGGATGCGCTTCGGCGAGATCGAGGCGATGCACGAGACCGAGCGGGCGATCCGAACGGTGGTGCAGGGCGCGCAGAAGGCCGCGCAGGTGCGCGTCGACCACGTCATCGCAGCGATCTCGGGCGGCGAGGCGCGCAGCTACGGCGTGGCGGGCGAGACCGACCTCGGCGGCGAGGCCGTCGAGGAGCAGGACGTGGCGCGCGTGCTGGCGGCCTGCGAGGTGCCCGATTTCGGCGAGGGGCGCGAGGTGCTGCACGCCCAGCCGGTGAACTTCGCGCTCGACCACCGCTCGGGCATGAACGACCCGCGCGGCCAGGTGGGCGAGCGGCTGGCCTGCGACATGCACATGCTGACGGTCGAGTCCCACGTGGTGCAGAACCTGATCCACTGCATCCGCCGCTGTGACCTGGAGCTGGCCGGCCTTGCCTCGGCCGCCTACGCCTCGGGCCTGGCGAGCCTCGTCGAGGACGAGCGCGAGCTGGGCGCGGCCTGCATCGACATGGGAGGCGGGGCCACCGGCATCTCGGTGTTCTGGCGCAAGCACCTGATCTACGCCGACGCGGTGCCCATGGGCGGCGACCAGATCACCGGCGACATCGCCAAGTGCCTGCAGGTGCCGCTGGCCACCGCCGAGCGGCTCAAGACCCTGCACGGCGGCGCCGTCGCCACCTCCATGGACGACGGCGACATGATCCCCCTGGGCGGCGACAGCGGCGACTGGGAGCGCGACAGGCGCACCGTCAGCCGCGCCGAGCTCATCGGGATCATGCGCCCCCGGATCGAGGAGATCCTCGACGAGGTGCGCACGCGGCTGGACGCGGCCGGGTTCGAGACGCTGCCCTCGCAGGCGATCGTGGCCACGGGAGGCGGCAGCCAGATCCCCGGCCTCGACACGCTGGCGCCGCAGTTCTTCGGCCAGCAGATCCGGGTGGGGCGGCCCCGCCGCGTCGCGGGCCTGCCCGAGAAGGCCACCGGCGCCGCGTTCTCGGGCGCGGTGGGGCTGTGCCTGTTCGCGGCCGATCCCCAGGACGAATGGTGGGACTTCGAGATCCCCGCGGCGACCTATCCGGCACGCTCGCTGCGCCGCGCGTTCCGGTGGTTCAAGGACAACTGGTAGGCGCCACGGCCCGCACACGCATGAGGCGATTCGCGCCCAGACCGGGCACTTGGCGCCGCGACTTCGGGCAAAGGCGGAAAAACGCCGCCGATGTGGCGGAATCAAGGTTATTTTGGGGTGACGAGGCGGGTTCGGGTCGGTAGGATTTGATTAAAAGTGGCGCAAACCCGCGGGCCATATCGCGGGGTACAACACAGGCGGACCAGACCATGACATTGAACCTCACCATGCCCTCCCACGACGAGCTGAAGCCACGCATCACCGTGTTCGGCGTCGGCGGTGCCGGCGGCAACGCGGTCAACAACATGATCGAGAAGCAGCTCGACGGCTGCGAGTTCGTCGTCGCCAACACCGACGCCCAGGCGCTCGCGCAGTCGGCCGCGCAGAACCGGGTGCAGATGGGCGTTAAGGTGACCGAAGGTCTGGGCGCCGGCGCCCGCTCGGCCATCGGCGCCGCCGCCGCCGAGGAGAGCATCGAGGAGATCGTCGACCACCTGGCCGGCGCGCATATGTGCTTCATCACCGCCGGCATGGGCGGCGGCACCGGCACCGGCGCCACCCCGATCATCGCCCAGGCCGCGCGCGAGCTCGGCGTGCTGACCGTGGGCGTCGTCACCAAGCCGTTCCAGTTCGAGGGCACCCGGCGCATGCGCCAGGCCGAGGAGGGGATCGAGACCCTCCAGAAGATGGTCGATACCCTGATCATCATCCCCAACCAGAACCTGTTCCGGCTCGCCAACGAGAAGACCACCTGCACCGACGCCTTCGGCATGGCCGACGACGTGCTCTACCAGGGCGTGAAGGGCGTGACCGACCTCATGGTGCGCCCGGGCCTGATCAACCTCGACTTCGCCGACGTGCGCGCGGTGATGGACGAGATGGGCAAGGCGATGATGGGCACCGGCGAGGCCGAGGGCGAGGACCGCGCCATGCAGGCCGCCGAGAAGGCCATCGCCAACCCGCTGCTCGACGAGATCAGCCTCAACGGCGCCAAGGGCGTGCTGATCAACGTCACCGGCGGCAGCGACCTGACCCTCTACGAGCTGGACGAGGCCGCCAACGTCATCCGCGAGAAGGTCGACCCCGACGCCAACATCATCGTCGGCTCGACGCTCGACGAGTCCATGGCCGGGCGGATGCGCGTGTCGGTGGTGGCCACGGGCATCGACGCCTCCTCCGAAGGGCGCGAGGCGCCGGCGCGCCGGCGCGGTGCCGAGGCCGAGGCGACGGCCGCCGCACCCACCGAGCTCGACCTGCCCGAGCCCGCCTACGAGGCGGCCGCCCGCAAGGAGGCCGAGCCCGAGGTCGCCGAGGGCGGCGAGGACTTCTTCGCCGACTGGGAGGCGCGCCGCGCCGGCGGCACGGCGGAGCCTGCCGCGCCGGCCGCCACCGAGGCCGGGCAGCCCAACGCCGCCACCATGACCCGGCTGGAGCAGGCGGTGCGCAAGCAGCCCGCCGAGGGCGGCCGCCCCGCGGCCCCGCGCCCGGCGGCGAACGCGCGTCCGCAGCCCGTGCAGCAGCCCGAGCGCCCGCGCTTCGGCATCGGCACGCTGATCAACCGCGTCTCGGGCGAGGGCCGCGCCCAGCCCCAGGCCGAGCGGGCGCAGCCCGAGGCTCCGCGCGCCGAGCGGCCCGCCCCGGCGGCGCCGCAGCCCGCGCGCCGCACGGCGGCCCCCGCGCCCGCGCAGGCGCGCCTCGAGGACGAAGACGAGGCGGGCAACGATCAGGACAAGATCGAGATCCCCGCCTTCCTGCGCCGCCAGGCCAACTGAGCGATCACGACCGAGGGACGGTGAAAGGGTCGGCGAAAGCCGGCCCTTTTCCTTTTCCGGCAAGCTCCTGGCGCGGGACGGCGCACGCTCGGCGGTACCGCGCCGCAACATCCCGGACCGTGTTTCAAAACCGTTGCAATCGTTGATTTGCGCGCAGAACCACGTCTGCCTAACTGACACTGGGCAGTTGCGAACAGCCGGATCAACCGGCGCAGGCGATAGAGGTTACACCCATGCAGACGACTTTGGCGCATCCCGTCGCCTTCGATGGCGTCGGTCTTCATTCCGGGCGGCCGGCGCGCCTGCGTCTGCTGCCCGCCCCGGCCGATCACGGCCTCGTCTTCCGGCGCACCGACATGGGGGCGGCGGGCCGCATCCCCGCGCGCTGGGACCGGGTCGAGCAGGGCGAGCTGTGCACCCGGATCGTCAACGAGGCGGGCGTGTCGGTGTCGACCATCGAGCACGTGATGGCCGCGGTGGCGGGCTGCGGCATCCACAACCTGCTCTTGGAGATCGACGGGCCGGAAGTGCCGATCCTCGACGGGTCCTCTGCGCCGTTCGTGGCCCCGATCCTGACCGCCGGGACGAGACGGCAGGCCGCACCCCTGCGCGCCATCCGCGTGCTGGAGCCGGTGGAGGTCCGCAACGGCCCCGCCTATGCCCGGATCGAGCCGGCCGAGACGCTGGAGATCGACTTCTCCATCGACTTCGCCGACGCCGCGATCGGCCGGCAGGAGAAGCGCCTGAGCCTGGCCAACGGCACCTTCGTGCGCGAGCTGAGCGACAGCCGCACCTTCTGCCGCCGGGCCGACGTGGAGGCGATGCGCGCCCGCGGCCTGGCGCTGGGCGGCACGCTGGAGAACGCGGTCGTCGTCGACGGCGCCGAGGTCCTCAGCCCCGGCGGGCTGCGCCACGCCGACGAGGCCGTGCGCCACAAGATGCTCGACGCCCTGGGCGACCTGTCGCTCGCGGGGGCGC
Source organism: uncultured Paracoccaceae bacterium (assembly GCA_947500825.1). Lineage (GTDB taxonomy): Bacteria > Pseudomonadota > Alphaproteobacteria > Rhodobacterales > Rhodobacteraceae > Palleronia. The sequence continues at coordinate 263,539 of CANMTR010000001.1, forward strand.
CGATCCTGGGGCGCTACACCGGCGTGCGCGCGGGCCATGCGCTCACCAACGTGCTGCTGCGCGCCCTGTTCGCCCGGGCGAGCGCCACGCGCGAGGTCGAGGTCGACGAGACGGTGCTGTCGCGCCTGCCGGGCGCGGGCATCGTGCTCGAGGATGCACCGCGTCCGGCGGCATGACCTTTCGGGCGTTTTGCCCCGCATCTTTCTATGCTAGACCGCCCGGCAATGACGGTCGGGATCGAGGCAAGGACATGACGGGGATCGCGGGACGCCTGATCGGCCTGTCGGTGGCAGGACTTGTGCTGACGGGGTGCGGGGGCGGCGGCTTCTTCGCCTCGCGCGACGTGCCGCTGGAAAACCAGGACGCCGAGACGATCTACCAGCGCGCGGAGTTCGAGCTGGAAAGCGACGACCCCGAGCAGGCGGCTGAGTATTTCGGCGAGGTCGAGCGGCTCTATCCCTACAGCGAATGGGGCCGCCGGGCGCTGGTGATGCAGGCCATGGCCTATCACCGCGACGGGGATTACGAGAGCGCGCGCGGCGCCGCCCAGCGCTATCTCGACTTCTACCCGGCGGGCGAGGACGCGGCCTATGCCCAGTACCTCCTCGCCCTGAGCTACTACGACCAGATCGACGACGTGGGCCGCGACCAGGGCCTGACCTTCCAGGCGCTGCAGGCGCTCAGGACGGTGATCGAGACCTATCCCGACAGCGAATACGCCCGCTCCGCGGTGCTGCAGTTCGACCTCGCCTTCGACCACCTCGCGGGCAAGGAGATGGAGATCGGGCGCTACTACCTCAAGCGCGACCACTACGCCGCCGCGATCCGGCGCTTCCGGGTGGTGGTGGAGGAGTTCCAGACCACGACCCACACGCCCGAGGCCCTGCTGCGCCTGACCGAATCCTACCTCGCTCTGGGGCTGGAGAACGAGGCCCGCACGGCGGCCGCGATCCTGGGCTACAACTACCGCTCGAGCGAGTTCTACGAGCGCGCCTACGCGCTTCTCACCGACCGCGGTCTCAGCCCCGAGGCCTCCGGCGATAGCTGGCTGTCGGCGATCTACCGTCAGGTGATCCGGGGCGAGTGGCTCTGAGCCGCGCACCCGCTGGCACCCGCGCCCCGTCCGTGCGATACCCGCCCCGTTGAGGGGGGTGGAGCCGTCCATGCTCAGGACCTTGAGCATCCGTGACATGCTGCTGATCGACCGGCTGGAGCTGGAGCTCCGGGCCGGTCTCAACGTGCTGACGGGCGAGACCGGGGCGGGCAAGTCGATCCTGCTCGATTCGCTGGGCTTCGTGCTGGGCTGGCGCGGGCGCGCCGAGCTGGTGCGCCAGGGTGCCGAGCGCGGCGAGGTGGAGGCCGCTTTCGACCTCGCCCCCGACCACCCGGCGCGCGCGATCCTCGAGGAGGCGGGCATCCCCGCGGGCGACGAGCTGCTCCTGCGGCGGGTGAACACCCCCGACGGGCGCAAGACCGCCTGGATCAACGACCGCCGCGCCTCGGGCGAGATCCTGCGGCGGGTCTCCGACACCCTGGTGGAATTGCACGGCCAGCACGACGACCGCGGCCTCCTCGACCCGCGCGGCCATCGCCGGCTCCTCGACGAGTTCGCCGGTGCCGGGGCGGCGCTGGCGGAGGTGCGCGCCGCCTGGACCGCGCGCGCGGGCGCCGAGCGGCGCCTGGCGCGGGCGGCCGAGGCCCTGGAGGCCGCGCGGGCCGAGGAGGAGTTCCTGCGCCACGCGGTGGGCGAGCTGGACGCGCTCGACCCCCAGCCCGGCGAGGACGCGGAGCTCGACACCCGGCGGCGGCGCATGCAGGCGGCCGAACGCGTGCGCGAGGACATCCTGCGCGCCCACCAGGCGCTGGGGCTCGACGGGGCGGAAGGCGTCCTGACCGATGCGGGCCGGCGGCTCGACGCGGCCGCGCCGGGGGTGGAGGGCGCGCTCGACGCGCCCATCGAGGCGCTGGCGCGGGCGATGAACGAGCTGGCCGAGGCCGAGCAGGGCGTGGCCGCCGCGCTCGACGCGCTGGACGACGACCCCTCCGAGCTCGAACGGGTGGAGGAGCGGCTCTTCGCCATCCGCGGGCTGGCGCGCAAGCACGACGTGCTGGCCGACGAGCTGGGAACGCTGGCCGGTGAGTTGCGCGCGCGCCTCGCCGCGCTCGACGCGGGCGAGAACGACATCGCCGAGATGCGCGCCGAGCTGGCCACGGCGGAGGAGACCTACGCCGCCGCCGCCGACCGCCTGTCGCGGATCAGGTCCGAGGCGGCGGGGCGGCTCGACACGGCGATGGCGGCGGAGCTGGCGCCCCTGAAGATGGAGCGCGCCGTCTTCTCCACCGAGGTGACGCCGGCCGATCCGGGGGCGGAGGGCCGCGACGCGGTGGAGTTCCGCGTGGCCACGAATCCCGGCGCGCCGCCCGGCTCCCTGGGCAAGATCGCCTCGGGCGGCGAGCTGTCGCGCTTCCTGCTGGCGCTCAAGGTATGCCTCACGGGCGAGGCGGTGGGCCTGACCTTGATCTTCGACGAGATCGACCGGGGCGTGGGCGGCGCCACGGCGGACGCGGTGGGCCGCCGGCTGGCCGCGCTGGCCGAGGGCGCGCAGATCCTCGTGGTGACCCATTCGCCCCAGGTCGCGGCGCGCGGCGGCCACCACTGGCGGGTGGAAAAGCGCGTGGCCGACGAGGTCACGACATCGACCGTCACGTCGCTGGGGCGCGGCGAGCGGGTGGACGAGGTGGCGCGGATGCTCGCCGGCGACACCGTGACCGAGGAGGCCCGCGCGGCGGCACGCTCGCTCCTCGGGGCGTGATGCGCTTGCGGCATTGTGAAGCCGCGCGCTTGATTACGTGTGCGAACGTGCCAGCATTGGCGACAACCAAAGCGGGCGGAGACGGCGTGAAAAGACTTCTCAAGATCGCCGGCGGCCTGGTCGTCGTGGCGCTGTTCGCCGTGGGCGGCCTCTATGGCGCCGAGCTTCTGTTCTCGGGCGGCAGCCGCGCGTCGGAGGACAGCCGCGGCAGCGGCGGCGGCGACGATCCGACCCGCGTCTCCACCGCCGCGGTGGAAAGCGCGCTGATCGAGGACAGGGTCACGGCCGTCGGCTCGCTGATGCCCCCGCGGCAGGTGGAGCTGCGCCCGGCCGTGGAGGGCCGCGTGGTGGAGGTGGCCGTGTCCTCGGGCGACGAGGTCGCGCAAGGGGACCTGATCCTGCGCCTCGATTCCCGCGCCGAGGAGGCGACGGTCGCCGAGGCGGAGGCGACCCTGCGCGAGGCGCAGCAGAACTTCGACCGGGTCGAGGAACTGTCGCGAACCAACAACGCCGCCCAGGACCAGCTCGAGGCGGCGCGCGCCCGGCTCACGCGGGCCGAGGCCGGGGCCGAGGGCGCCCGCGCCGCGCTGGAGGACCGTCGCCTCACCGCGCCCTTCGACGGCTCGCTGGGCCTGATCGACACCGATCCGGGCGAATACGTCGACACCGCCACCACCGTCGCGGAGCTGTCCGACCTCAGCGTGGTCCAGGCCGACCTGGCCCTGCCCGAGCGCTATTTCGAGCGCCTTGAGCCCGGCCTCGGCGTGGAGGTCGAGACGCCGGCCTATCCGGGCGAGACCTTCACCGGGACGGTGACCGTGCGCGCCCCCCTCGTGAGCCCGAACTCGCGCAGCTTCGACATCCGCGCCGAGATCGACAATGCCGACCGGCGGCTGGTGGGGGGCATGTTCGCCCAGAGCCGCATCGTCTTCGGCGACTACGAGGGTCTCGCCGTGCCCGACGACGCGGTGATCAGCGAGGGGCTGACGAGCTACGTCTTCACGGTCGACGAGGACACCGCCCGGCGCCGCGAGGTGCGCTTGGGCGGCTCCGTGGGGTCGCTCACCGAGGTTGCCGAGGGGCTCGAGGAAGGCACCCGCGTCGTTGTCGCGGGGTGGGACACGCTCTCCGACGGGGCGCCGGTGACGGTCTCCGACGACGTCTCGCAGGAGGCGCTCGAGTGACCCTGCCCGACCTCTGCCTGCGCCGCCCCGTCCTCGCCACGGTGATGTCGATCCTGATCGTCATCCTCGGGGTCGGGGGCCTCCTGCGGATGCCCGTCCGCGAGCTTCCCAACATCTCCACCGCCGAGGTGACGGTGAGCGTGAGCTACGTGGGCGCGGGGCCGGGCGTGGTCGATTCCGAGATCTCGACGGTGATCGAGGGGGCGCTGTCGAGCGTCGCGGGGATCGAGCGGATGAACACCGAGGCCGAGCTGGGCGGCTCGCGCACGGTCATCACCTTCCGCCAGGGACGCGACGTGGACCAGGCGGCCTCGGACGTGCGCGCGGCCGTGCAGGCGGTCACCGGCGACCTGCCCGACGAGGCCGAGGAACCCGAGATCGAGAAGAACGACAGCCAGGGCGACCCGATCATCTGGATGACGATGACGTCCGAGACGATGGCGCCGGCCGAGCTGACCGACTACGCCGACCGCTTCGTCACCGACCGGCTGGAGACGCTCGCGGGCGTGGCCGCCGTGCAGATCTACGGCGACCGGCCCTACGCCATGCGCGTCTGGCTCGACCCCGACGCCATGGCCGCGCGGGGCGTGACGGTGAACGAGATCCGCGAGGCCCTGGAGAACAACAACCTGGAGCTTCCCGCCGGCCAGATCGAGAGCGACTCGCGCACCTACCTGCTGCGCACCCAGACGCGGCTGGGCGACGTGGCCGAGTTCGAGGAGCTGATCGTGTCGGAGGCCGACGACTTCCAGGTCCGGCTGGGCGACGTGGCGCGCGTCGAGGTGGGCAGCGAGACCGACGATTCGCTGTTCCGGGCCAACGGCGGCACGGCCATCGGCCTCGGGGTGTTGCGCCAGTCCTCGGCCAACACCCTGTCGATCTCCTCGGCGGTGCGCGACGAGGTGCAGGCCATCGCGCAGGACCTGCCCGAGGGCACCCGGATCGCCGTCACCAACGACGACGCCGACTTCATCCGCAACTCCATCCAGCAGGTCCTGACCACCCTCGCGATCGCCGTCGCCATCGTGGTGGCGGTGATCTACGTGTTCCTGACCTCGATCCGGGCGACCCTGGTGCCGGCGGTGACGATTCCCATCGCGCTCCTCGGGGCCTGCGCGGGGATCGCGATCGCGGGGTTCTCGATCAACATCCTGACCCTCTTCGCGCTGGTGCTGGCCATCGGGCTGGTGGTGGACGACGCCATCGTGGTGCTCGAGAACATCGAGCGCCGGGTGGAGGAGGGCGACACGCCCAAGGAGGCCGCGCGGGTGGGCGCCAACCAGGTCTTCTTCGCGGTGGTCTCCACCTCCGCCGTGCTGATCTCGGTCTTCGTGCCGCTGTCGTTCCTGCAGGGCGAGATCGGCAAGCTGTTCCGGGAGTTCGGGATCACCTTGGCCATCGCGGTGGCGCTCTCGACCTTCGTGGCCCTGTCCCTGTGCCCGGTGATCGCGTCGCTGGTGCTGAAGCAGGGGATGAGCGAGGGCCGCTTCGCCCGCGCGGTCAAGCGGGTCACCACCGCCACGTCCGAGGGCTACCGCCGCGTCCTGCGGCGGGCCATCGCCATGCCCGTCCTCGTGCTCGCCGTCGCGGCGCTGATGACGGGAATGTCGTGGACGCTCTACCAGAACCTGCCCTCGCAGCTCACGCCCGAGGCCGACCGCGGCATCTTCTTCGTCAGCGTCCAGGCGCCGGCGGGGTCTGCGCTGGGCAAGACCGACGTGGCCGTCGGCCAGGTGGAGGACCTGATCGCGCCATGGCAGGAGCGCGGCGTGGTCGAGGACGTGATCTCGATCGTGGGGCAGTACGGCGAGACCGGGCGGGCCTTCGTCGTCGCCGTCATGGCGCCCTGGTCCGAGCGCGAGGAGGGACCGCGCGACGTGGTCGGCGCCCTGCGCCCCGATTTCGAGAAGATCACGCTGGCCAGCGTGCGCGCCTTCGCCCCCTCGGGGCTGGACGCGGGCGCCGGGTCGGGGCTGGAGGTGATCGTGACCGCCCCGAGCTTCGAGGCGGCGGCCCAGTATTCCGAGGAGCTGGCCGACCGCTTGCGCGCCTCGGACGAGGTCGTCGGCGTGCGCCGCGACTACGAGGAGAACACGCCCGGCTTCGACATCCGCGTGAACCGCGAGTTGGCGCGCGAGATCGGCATCGACGCGCGCGCCATCTCCGACAGCGTGCGAGTGTTCTTCGCCTCCGCCGACGTGACCGACTTCATCTCCCGCGACCGGCAGTACCCGGTGATCCTGCAGGCCCCCGACGACCGCCGCCTGACCGCCGAGGACGTGCGCGGCCTCAACATCCGCACCACGAGCGGCGAGCTGGTGCCCCTCGACGGGCTGGTGGAGCTGGAACGCCGCGCCTCGGTGCGCGCCTACAACCGGATCGACCGGCAGCCCGCGGTGGAGATATCCGCCTCCCCCGCCGAAGGGGTGGACCTGGGACAGGCCATCGCCACGGTGGAGCGCCTGGCCGCCGACATGCCCGGCGAGATGGGGATCTCCTATTCCGGCCAGGCCGAAAGCTTCCAGGACACGTCGGGGGGCATGGCGGCGACCTTCGCGCTGGCGCTCCTCGTCGTGTTCCTGGTCCTCGCCGCGCAGTTCGAGAGCTTCGTGCAGCCCGTCATCATCCTGCTGTCGGTGCCGCTCGCCGTCGCCGGGGCGCTGGGCACCCTGTTCGCCCTGGGCGAGGCGATCAACATCTACTCCCAGGTGGGAATGGTGATGCTGATCGGCCTGATGGCCAAGAACGGCATCCTGATCGTCGAGTTCGCCAACCAGCTGCGCGAGCAGGGCCACAGCGTGCGCGAGGCGGTGGTGGAGGCCTCCGTCGTGCGCCTGCGCCCGATCCTGATGACGGTCCTGTCGACGGTGTTGGGCGCGGTGCCGCTGGTCCTGTCCTCGGGCGCGGGCGCCGAGAGCCGCTTCTCCATCGGCATCGTCATCATCGGGGGGTTCATGGGCGCGTCGATCCTTACGCTGTTCCTCACGCCCGTCCTCTACGACCTGCTGCAACGCGACAAGCCCGCCACCCGCGGCGCGACTGAGGAGGATACGGGGCCGGTTCCGGCGGAGTGAGCCCTTGCCACGGCCCGCACCCCTCGGCTAGAGCCCGGGTCGATCCCCTGTTCCGGCAGACCATGCACCGTGCCCTGAGCCTTGTCGCCCTCGTCGCCGCCGCGCCCGCCGGCGCGGATTTCGACGTGACGAGCCGCACCACCGTCTTCCCCGGCCCCTACGCCGCCGAGCTGGTGAAGGTGGTCGATGGCGACACGCTCGACATGCGGGTGGCGATCTGGCCCGGCCTCGTGGCCGAATACGCCGTCCGGGTGCGCGGCATCGACGCCCCCGAGACGTACCGACCGGGCTGCGAGGAGGAGCGGGAGGCGGGCAAGCGCGCAGCCGATGCCGTGCGCCTCCTCTACGCCCCCGAGACCGAGATCCGCCTGAGCGAGGTGAGCTACGATCCGTTCTACGGCAGGGTCGTGGCGACCGTGGCGCGCGGAACCGAGGAAGGCTGGATCGACCTGGCCGACGAGCTCGCCGAGCGCGAGCTGGCCCAGCGCTGGACCCCCGACATGAACGACGTGCCCTGGTGCCTGCTGCTGTCGGGCCCGGCGGACGGATGAGCCCGGCGCCCGCCCATATCGCCTTCGCCTACGCGCTGTCGGGGCCCGGCCGTGGCCGGGAGCTGACCGGCGACGCCGAGATCGCCGCCGCGCTGGAGGCCGAGGACCTGGCCTGGCTGCACCTGCAGGCCGACCACCCCGAGGCGGATGCCTGGATCGACCGGCACCTGGCCTATCTCGACCCTTCGATCCGCGATGCCCTGACCGAGCCCCAGACCCGGCCGCGGGCGCTGCACGTGGGCGCGGGGATGCTGCTGATCCTGCGGGGCATCAACTTCAACGAGGGCGCCGACCCCGAGGACATGGTCTCGATCCGGCTCTACGTCGACCCGGCGCGGGTGGTGTCGCTGTCGCGCCGGCCCCTGCGCTCGGTCGAGACGCTGTCGCGCACGGTGCGCGAGGGCCACGGCCCGGACCGCTCCGGCGCCTTCGTGGCCGATCTGGTGGAGCACCTCACCGACCTGATCGAGGGTCAGGTCGCCGACCTCGAGCTGCGGGCCGACGAGCTGGAGGCGCGCACCATCGAGGACCCGGACGGCGCCATGCGCGGCGAGGTGGCCGACCAGCGGCTGGAGCTGACCGAGCTGCGCCGGTTCATCGCGCCCCAGCGCGAGGCCGTGCGCGAGATGGCGCGCGGCGGCGCCGGCTGGCTGACCGAGGCCGACGGGCTCAAGCTGGCCGAGCAGCTCGACCAGATCACCCGCGTGAGCGAGACGCTGGAGGCCCTGCGCGAGCAGCTCGCCACCATCCGCGACGAGATCGAGGGCGCGCGGGCCGAGCGGCTCAACCGCAACCTCTACGTCCTGAGCGTGATATCGGCGGTGTTCCTGCCGCTGGGCTTCCTGACGGGGCTCATGGGGATCAATCTCGCGGGCATGCCCGGTGCGGCCTGGGGGCCGGCCTTCTGGGTGTTCACCGTCGGTCTGGTGGCCATCTCGGGGGGCGTGCTGGCGATCCTGACCTACTTCGACATCCTGTGACCGGCGGGGCGGAGGACGAGGCGGTCGCCGCCCCCAAGGAGACAAGGGACTGGGATTTCCTCGATGCCGCCCTCGCGCGCGGCCGCTCGGGCTGGGACGTCCTGCGCACGCGGGGGCCGGGGCAGATCCAGTTCTGGTTCATCGCGCTCCTGATCGGGGTCGCCTCGGGCTTCACCGCGCTCTTCTTCCGCCTCGGCATCGACGTGCTTCAGGCCGCGCTCTACCGGGTCGACGACGTCACCCACCTGTCCAGCACCGCCCGCGACCTGCCGTGGTACCTGTTCATCCTGTGGCCCACGCTGGGCGGGCTGGTGGTGGGGCTGATCCTCCACCGGATGACGTCGGACGGGCGGGTGCGCTCGGTCGCGGAGGTGATCGAAGGCGCGGCCCTGCGCGACGGCCGGGTGGAGATCCGCGCCGGCCTCGCCTCGGGTCTGGCCTCGCTCATCACCCTGGGCTCGGGCGGCTCCTCGGGCCGCGAGGGGCCGGTGGTGCACCTGGCCGCGGTGATCGCGAGCTGGGTCAACAACCGCATCGAGGCCAAGGGGATCACCGCGCGCGACCTTTTGGGCTGCGCCGTGGCCGCGGCGGTGTCGGCGTCGTTCAACGCGCCCATCGCCGGCGCGCTCTTCGCGCTCGAGGTGGTGCTGCGCCACTTCGCCGTCCACGCCTTCGCCCCCATCGTCATCGCCTCGGCGGTGGGCACGGTCATCAACCGCTGGCAGTTCGGCGGCGTGACCGAGTTCGACCTCGGCACCGAATCGGCCCTCGGCTTCTACATCGAGCTGCCCGCCTTCCTGCTCCTCGGCCTCGTCTGCGGGCTGGTGGCCGTGATCCTGATGCGCGCGATCTTCTGGACCGACGACCGGGCCGAGGCGGTTCGCAAGCGCCTCGGGATCGTGCCCTGGCTGAAGCCCGCGGTGGCCGGCGCGCTTCTCGGGGTCGTGGCGCTGGCCTTCCCGCAGATGATCGGCGTGGGCTACGAGACGACCTCCGCCGCGCTGACGGGCGAGCTGACCCTGCAGGGCGCCATGGTGCTGGCGGTGGTGAAATGCGCGGCGGTGGCGATCACCATGGGCGGTCGCATGGGCGGGGGCATCTTCTCGCCCTCGCTGATGATGGGCTCCCTCGTGGGCCTGAGCTTCGGCTACATCGCCACCGCCGTCTTTCCCGAGGTCTCGGGGACCGAGACGCTCTATGCCCTGGCCGGGATGGGCGCGGTGGCCGCCGCCGTGCTGGGCGCGCCGGTCTCGACCACGCTCATCGTGTTCGAGCTGACGGGCGACTGGCAGACCGGGCTCGCCGTGATGGTGGCGGTCTCCACCTCCACTGCCCTGGCCTCGCGCCTGGTGGACCGCAGCTTTTTTCTCACGCAGCTCGAGCGCCGCGGCGTGCAGCTCTCCAAGGGGCCGCAGGCCTATCTGCTGGGCATGTTCCGGGTGGCCAACGTCATGCGCAAGCCCGACCACGACCGCGCCGTGCCCCCCGACGACGTCTGGGAGGCGCTGGAGGCGGGGATCTACATCGACCCGAACGCGACGCTGGAGATGGCGATGCCCATGTTCCGCGACACGGCGCGCATGTGGCTGCCGGTGGTGCGGATGGGCGACGCGGGGCAGCCGCCCCAGATCATGGGCACGCTGCACCACGTGGACGCGCTGCAGCGCTACAACAGGGCCCTGGCCGCGACCGCGGCCGAGGAGCATTCCTGACCGCGATCGGCCCCGCTCGCCCCTGACCGCGATCAGACGTGCTCGACGGTGACCTTCTCGTCGCCGAAGGCAATGTGCTCCGCGATCCGGGCGACGTCGTCGCGGGGCGTCTCGTAGGACCAGGCCGCGTCGGCCAGCGTCATCGACTTGGTCTGGATCGAGAAGTAGCTCGCCTCGCCCTTGTGGGGGCAGGTCGTGGTCGTGTCCGAGGGGTCGAGGAAGGCCATCGCGATGTCGTCCCGCGGGAAATAGACCACATCCTCGTAACCGTCCTCGTGCAGGATCAGGGCGTTCTGGGTCTCGCCCAGAACCGCGCCGCCGGCGCGGACGACCCAGGTGCCCGTCGCCGCTTCGATGATGATGTTGCCGCTCATGCGATCTTTGTCCCTCCCGGTGTTCGCGCGGACCTTATCCAGCTTGTCCCCGCCTGGCAAACGCCCCCCTCAGAGGGGCGCGCAGACCTCTCCCAGCCACGCGGCCACCTCCGCCGGGACGCGGCCCGTCATCCGCGCGACCACCCCCGCGTGGTAGGCATCGATCCAGCCCCGCTCGCCGGGCGACAGGGCGTCCGCGTCGATCAGGCGGCGGTCGATGGGCGCCCACGTGAGCGTCTCGAACGAGAGCATCCTGCGCTCCGCGTCGGCCTCGGGCAGGTCGGGGGCGGCCTCCACCGCGAGGAGGTTCTCGATGCGGATGCCGAAGGCCCCCTCGCGGTAGTATCCCGGCTCGTTCGACAGGATCATGCCCGCCTCCAGCGGCACCTCCGAGCGGCGGCTCAGGCGCTGCGGCCCCTCGTGGACCGACAGCGCCACGCCCACGCCGTGCCCCGTGCCGTGGTCGTAGTCCTGCCCGGCCCGCCACAGGGGCGCGCGCGCCAGCGCGTCCAGGTCGCGCCCCGCGAGCCCCTCGGGCCAGAGCGCGCGGGAAACGGCGATCATCCCCTTCAGCACCCGGGTGAAGGCCGCGACCTCGGCCTCGCCCGGCGCGCCGATGGCCACCGTGCGGGTGATGTCGGTGGTCCCGTCGGGGTACTGCCCGCCCGAATCCACCAGGAACAGCTCGCCGGGCGCCAGTGCGCGGTCGGTCTCGTGGCTGACGCGGTAATGGGGCAGGGCGGCGTGGGGGCCGCTGCCCGCGATGGTGTCGAAGGCGATGTCGATCAGGTCGCCCCCCGCGGCGCGGCGCGCTTCCAGCTCGGTGACCGCGTCGATCTCGCTGACGCGCTCGCCGCCCGCGACGCGCGCCTCCACCTCCGACAGCCAGTGGAGGAAGCCGCACATCGCCGCGCCGTCGCGCAGATGCGCGTCGCGCGTGGCGTCGAGCTCGGCCGCCGTCTTGCGCGCCTTGGGCGCGATGCACGGGTCGCTCGCCCAGGCGATCCTCGTGCCCGCCTCCTCGAGGAGGTGGCCGAAGATCCAGGGCGCGGTGTCGCGGTCCACGCGGACGGGCCCCGACGATTGCGACAGGGCCTGCACGATCGCCTCGGGCGGCAGGATCGGCACGCCCGGATCGACATCCGCGAACTTCTCCGCGTCGGCGAAGAGGTGCACCTCGCCACTCGCCGCCTCGACCGTGGCGAAGGCATGGACGACGGGGTTGCGGGGAATGTCGGCGCCGCGCAGGTTCAGGAGCCACGCGACGGAATCGGCCAGCGACAGCACGGCCATGGCGTGGCCGTCCGCTTCCAGCGTCTCGCGGATCAGGGCGATCTTCTCGTCGCGGTTGCGCCCGGCGATGGCGGCGGGAAAGTCGCGCACCGCCCCCCGCGGCGGATCGGGCAGGGGCGCGCGGATCGCGTCCACCGGGTTGCGCTCCACGGGGACGACGGCGACGGCCGGGCCCAGCCGCTCCGACAGGGCGTCGATCTCGGCGCGGGTGTGCAGCCAGGGATCGAAGCCCACGCGCGCCCCCTCGGGCAGCCTGCCGCGCAGCCAGTCGCCGAGCTTCGTGCCGGGCCAGTCGACGGGGGCGAAGCACTCGGCCACCTGCGACTTCACCTGCACCCGGTAGCGCCCGTCCACGAAGATCGCGGCCTCTTGGGCCGTCACCGCCGCGAACCCGGCCGATCCGGTGAAGCCGGTAAGCCATTGCAGCCGCGCGTCGCGGGGGGCCACGTACTCGCCCTGGTGGGCGTCGGCCCGGGGCACGAGCATCGCGTCGATTCCGGCCCCCTCCATCTCGGCGCGCAAGGCGGCAAGCCGTTCGGGGCCCGCGTCGCGCTCGCCCTCGGTCTCGAAGCTCTGGAACATCGCTCTCCCGGCGGGGCGCGGATGGCGCCCCCTGTCTTTGCGTCTCTCGAATACGCCGGCGCCGCGCCGGCAGGCGGGGCCGCCGCTCAGGCGACGCGGCGGCGGCGGCCGCGGCCCAGCCAGCGGTCGCGCTTGCGCTTGTCCACGTCGAACAGGGCGGCGAGCTGGTCGGTGATCGCGCCGGCGAGCTGCTCGGCGTCGGTGATCGTCACCGCCCGGTCGTAGTAGCGGGTCACGTCGTGGCCGATCCCGATGGCGCACAGCTCCACCTGCCGGCGCCGCTCGACCATGGCGATGACGTTGCGCAGGTGCCGCTCGAGGGTGTTGGCGGGGTTCACCGACAGGGTCGAGTCGTCCACCGGCGCCCCGTCGGAGATCACCATCAGGATCTTGCGCTGCTCGGGCCGCCCGGCGATGCGCCGGTGGGCCCATTCCAGCGCCTCCCCGTCGATGTTCTCCTTCAGCAGCCCCTCCTTCATCATCAGCCCCAGGTTGGCCCGCGCGCGGCGATAGGGCGCGTCCGCGGCCTTGTAGACGATGTGGCGCAGGTCGTTGAGCCGCCCGGGCACCTGCGGCCGCCCCTCCGCCAGCCAGCGCTCGCGCGCCTGGCCGCCCTTCCAGGCGCGGGTGGTGAAGCCCAGGATCTCGGTCTTCACGTCGCAGCGTTCCAGCGTCTGCGACAGCACGTCGGCGCAGATCGCGGCGATGGAGATGGGCCGCCCCCGCATGGAGCCGGAATTGTCCAGCAGGATCGTGACCACCGTGTCGCGAAACTCGGTGTCCTTCTCCACCTTGTAGCTCAGGGGCGTGGTGGGCGAGGCCACCACGCGCGCCAGCCGGCCCGCGTCGAGGATGCCCTCCTCGCGGTCGAACTCCCAAGACCGGCTCTGCTTGGCCTGGAGGCGGCGCTGCAGCTTGTTGGCAAGCCGCGACACCGCGCCCTTCAGCGGCTCGAGCTGCTTGTCGAGATAGGCGCGCAGCCGCTCCAGCTCGGGGCCCTCGGCCAGCTCCTCGGCGCGCACGATCTCGTCGAACTCCTGCGCGAAGACGCGGTAATCGGCGTCGGCCTCGCTGGCCTGGGGGGGCGCGGGCGGCTCCTGGGCGGCCTCGCCCTCGGGCGCGTCGGCCTCCTCGCCCTCGGCGCCCTCGGCCATGTCCTCCGCCGAGACCTGGGATTCGGCGGCGTCCTGGGTCTGCTCCTGGCTGTCCTCGGGGGCGGCGTCCTGGTCGTTGCCCTCGTCGTCCTCCTCGTCGCCGCCGGCGCTGTCGGGCTGGTCCTCCTCCTCGGGCTGGGCCTCGTCCTCCTCGTCGCCGTCCTCGTCCTCGGCGCCGCCGTCGGGATCGTCGCCGAGCTGGTCGCCGAAGCCCAGGTCGTCGATCACCTGGCGGGCCATCCGGGCGAAGCGGCCCTGGTCGGACAGGGCCTCCTGCAGCTCCTCGAGCGTGGCGCCGGCCTGGTCCTCGAAATGGGCGCGCCACAGGTCGGCGGCGTTGCCCGCGCCGCTGGGCAGGTCGCGCCCCGTGGCCATCTGCCGGATCAGGTAGCCCGCGGCCACGGACAGGGGCACCTCCTCCTTGGCGATGACGGAGGCATAGCCCTTGCGCGCGGCCTCGGCCTCGATCCGCGTGTCGATATTGGCGGCGGTGCCGGGCATGGCCCGCGCGCCCATCGCCTCGCAGCGGGCGTGCTCCATCGCCTCGAAGATCTCGCGCGCCTGCTCGCCGGGGGGCGCGTAGCGGGTGTTGGTGCCCAGGTCGTGGAAGCGGCGGCGCAGGGCATAGCCGTCGGCGGTGCCGCGCGCGAGCATGACCTCGTCGCGGGTCATGCGGCGGCTCACCTGGGGCAGGCGCAGCCCGTCGCTCGACATGCCCGGCGGGTCGGCCGAATAGCTCACCCCGATATCGGCATCGTTGGCGAGCGTCCGGGTGGCTTCCGCCAGGGCCTTCTTGAACGGGTCTGCGGGGTTGTCTGGGGTCTGGGCCATGAACGCCAATCTAGTCGCCCGGAGGGCGGGCGCAATCCCGGCCGCCCGGATGGCGGGCGCGATCCCCGTCTCCCCCGGGCCGCGAGGGGCCGGGGAGACGGGGGGAAATCAACCCAGGCTGACGCTCGCCGAGCTTTCGGGCAGCTCCTCGTCGAAGCAGCGCTGGTAGAACTCGGCCACCGTCTCGCGCTCCAGCTCGTCGCACTTGTTGAGGAACGACAGCCGGAAGGCATAGCCGACATGCCCGAAGATCGCGGCGTTCTGCGCCCAGGCGATCACGGTGCGCGGGCTCATCACGGTGGACAGCTCGCCGTTCATGAACGCCGTGCGGGTAAGATCGGCGACGGTGACCATCTGGCTGATCGTGCGCCGCCCCTGGGCGTCGTTGTAATCGGGCATCTTCGACAGCACGATCTCGGTCTCCTCGTCGTGGCCGAGATAGTTCAGCGTGGCGACCAAGCTCCAGCGGTCCATCTGGCCCTGGTTGATCTGCTGGGTGCCATGATAGAGGCCCGTGGTATCGCCCAGGCCCACCGTGTTCGAGGTGGCGAAGATGCGGAAGAACGGGTGCGGGTGGATCACCTCGTTCTGGTCGAGCAGCGTCAGCTTGCCGTCCACCTCCAGCACGCGCTGGATCACGAACATCACGTCGGCGCGGCCGGCGTCGTATTCGTCGAACACGATCGCGGTGTTGTTCCTGAGCGCCCAGGGCAGGATGCCCTCCTGGAACTCGGTGACCTGCACGCCGCCCTTGAGCTTGATCGCGTCCTTGCCGATCAGGTCGATGCGGCTGATGTGGCTGTCGAGGTTCACCCGCACGCAGGGCCAGTTCAGCCGGGCGGCCACCTGCTCGATATGGGTGGACTTGCCGGTGCCGTGATACCCCTGGATCATCACGCGGCGGTTGTGCTCGAACCCGGCGAGGATCGCGAGCGTCGTGTCGGCGTCGAAGCGGTAGGTCGGATCGACCTCGGGCACGCGGTCGCTGGCTTCGGCGAAGCCGTGCACGACCATGTCTGTGTCGATGCCGAAGACCTCGCGGACCGAGATCCGCTCGCTCGGGGTGACGTCGATGTCGCTTCTGCCGTCGGCCATAGGCGTCGTCCTTCCAAGGCCCGTAAATGTCGGGGTGCGTCGTGCAACATATGGCCTGTGCCCGCAAGGGAAACCCCCGCGGGAATATGGCCGGTGCCCGCGAGGGAACCCCGCCCGGGAACTGGCCCCCGTCGCGCGCTTCTGTTTAAAAGGGCGCGAACGGGACGGGAGATGCAGCGGGTGTCGCGCACGCGAAGCGATGTGGAGCGGCTGATCGAGCAGGTGGCCGGGCGCGACCGGGCGGCGTTCCTGTCGCTCTACGACGCGACTTCGGCGAAACTGTTCGGCGTATGCCTGCGTGTGTTGCACGACCGGGCCGAGGCGGAAGACGCGTTGCAGGACGTCTACATCAAGGTCTGGCGCAACGCCGACCGCTACCGGGCGAACGGGCTGAGCCCGATGACCTGGCTGATCACGGTGGCGCGCAATACCGCCATCGACCGGCTGCGCAGCCGCCGGTCCGGGTCCGCGGGGGAGACGGAGCTCGCCGAGCTGAGCGACCCCGCGCCGGGGCCCGAGGCGCAGGCCATCGCCGAATCGCAGGCGCGCGAGATCCGCCGCTGTCTTGGCTTGCTGCCCGAGAGCCGGGCCGAGGCCGTGCGGGGCGCCTATCTGGACGGCCAGAGTTACCGCGATCTGGCGCGGCGCTTCGGCGTGCCGTTGAATACGATGCGGACGTGGTTGCGCCGCAGCCTGCTGAAGCTGAGAGAGTGCCTGGAGGGATGAGCGAGGTCACCGACGGAACCGGCAGGGACGACGACGCCGTCGCGACGGCGGCCGAATACGCCCTGGAACTGCTCCCCCCCCGGGAGCGGGAGGCCGCGGCGCGTCGCGCCGAGACCGACGGCCGGTTCCGCCGCCTGGTGGCCGAGTGGCACGAGGATTTCGCGGCCCTCGCCGACGAGGTCGAGCCGGCGACGCCTCCCGGCCGGGTGCGGCGTGCCGTGAAGCGATTCGCCGCGGCCGAGACGCGGGGCCGGCGCCGCCGCCTTGGCGGGCGGCTCGCGGCCGGCGGCCTTGGATGGCTGGCCGGCGGCCTCGCGGCGGCGGCCTCGGCGCTGGTGATCCTGTCGGTGGCGCTCCCGGTGGTGGAGCCGCCCTATTCGGGGCCCTTCTACGAGGCGCGGCTGACCAGCGACACCTCCGACGCGGTGGTCACGGCCCGGTTCGACCCGCGCGACAACGTGCTGGCCCTCGACCGCGGCGGCGTGACCGCGCCCGAGGGCCGGGTGCTGCAGCTCTGGCTGCTGCCCAAGGGGGCCGACGCGCCCCTGTCCCTGGGCCTGCTGCCCCAGGACCCGACGGTGGTGGACGTGCAACTGCCCGAGGATATCGGCTCCGCGATCCCCGGCGGCCTGCTGGAGATCTCCGAGGAGCCGCCGGGCGGATCGCCCACCGGCGGGCCCACCGGGTCGGTCCTGGCCGTGGGAGAGGTTGAGGACGCCTGAGCGTTCACTTTTTTGCCAGCCCCCTCCGACGGCGGGACGAATACGTTAACATCCGCGCGACGTATTCGGACCCAGGGAGGGATCATGAACCGCCGCTTTTTCCTGACGAGCACGGCCTCGGCCATCGTCGCGGGCTCGGCCGCGCGGGCCGCCGAAGGTGATTTCGAGGTGACGCACAGCGCGGCCGAGTGGCGCGAGATGCTGGGCGAGAAGGCATTCTACGTCATGCGCGAGGAGGGGACCGAGCGCGCCTTCACCTCGCCGCTCAACGACATCAAGGCCGAGGGGGCCTACCACTGCCGGGGCTGCGACCAGCCGCTCTATGCCTCCGACACCAAGTTCGAGTCGGGCACCGGCTGGCCGTCCTTCTGGGCGCCCATGGACGCCGCCGTGGGCACCAAGCCCGATCCCGGTTTCTGGGGCACGCGCACCGAGGTCCACTGCGACCGCTGCGGCAGCCACATGGGTCACGTCTTCGACGACGGGCCGCAGCCCACGGGCAAGCGCTACTGCATGAACGGCGTGGCGATGGTGTTCCGTCCCGCGGGCAGCGGAGAGGCCGTCGTCGGCTGACACGGGCCCTGTCGCGACGGGCGCCCGGCACCTGCCCGGCGCCCGTCCGGCACCTGGGTGGCAGAGGAACGGCGGGGGCAGGGCGCGGAGAGGGCGATGGCGCGGCGCGGGCGGGGCGCCTTTCGGCGGCCTCGCCCTTCGTGCCGAGAGCCCCCAGTCGGCCAGAGCCCCCGGTCAGCCGGTGAAGTGGCGGCTGTCCTTGAGCTGGTCCCAGGCCCAGACCACCTCGGCAAGCTGCTCCTCGTGGCCCCGGTCCCCGCCGTTCATGTCGGGATGCAGGACCTTGATGAGCGCCTTGTAGGCCTTGCGGATCTCGGTCTTGGTCCAGTGGTCCTTCGCCTCCAGGATCTCGATCGCACGGCGTTCGGTGGGCGGCAGGCGGCGCGTCGTGCCCCCCGATTCGGAGCGGCCCGGATTGCGCGTCGCGTTCGATCCCAGAACCTCGTGGGGATCGTTGACCCCCAGTCGCGCCCAGGCCCGCTGCTCGTCGGTACGCCATGGCTTGGTGTCCCGGCCCCAGACCTTGTCCTGCGAGATCTGATCCTCGAACTCCTCCTCGGTGGTGCCGTTGAAGAAGTTCCATTTCAGGTTGTACTCGCGGACGTGGTCCTTGCAGAACCACAGGTATTCCTCGAGGTGGTCGGGCGAGCGGGGAGCGCGGTAAAGGCCCTTCTCCTCGCAGCCCGGATGCTCGCAGACCCGCGTCGAGGTCTCGAACGCCCCCGACATGCCGCGCTTGCCGCGGGGGTTCTTCCTCTTGGCCGAGGACACGCGCATATCGAAACCGAAGGGATCGCTTTTCGACATGGGGTAGGCTCCTTTCCGAGTCTGCCGCGAGAGTTTAGGGATCGTGCCCGATAGGTGAAGAGGGAGTTCGTGTCTAATGCGCGTCGTCGACGAGATCAAATCACGGCTGGATCAGCGTTTCGCCCCGCGCGAGTTGGAAGTCGAGGACCAGTCGGCCCTCCATGCCGGGCACGCGGGCGCCCCACCGGAAGGTGAAAGCCATTTCGCGGTGCGCATTCGCGCGATGGAGCTGGGCCCCATGGGCCGCGTCGCCCGTCACCGGGCGATCCATTCCGCGCTGGGCACGGAGCTGGTCGGGCGCATCCACGCCCTGGCGATCGACGCGGACGGGTGAGGTCACTCCCGCCCCGGCGCGCGCAGTTGCGGCTCCGCCGCGCGGCGCTGGGCCGCGGGGCGGGCGGGCACCTCGGGCTCGTTCCAGAGCTCGGCCGGGGCGTCGGGATAGGCGGGCTCGACGGGGCGGCGGAACACCATCACCGACACCGCCTCGGGGCGGGGGCGCGACAGCCAGCCGCGCTTGATCTCGGCCGTCACCGTCTCGACGCGGTGAAACTCCCACCCGCGCCGGCTCTCGGCGTTGAGGGTCTGCTCGAGGCCTTGGCCGTAGCGTTCTTCGGGACCGCCGCGCAGGCCCTTGCCCTTGGCCGGCTGCCGGGGGGCGGGAACGACGCGGTATTCGTAACTGGACATCCTGAGCCTTCCGGGATCGGCGGGGTCGAGGGGCGGAATACGCCATCGTCGCCCCGGCGGGCAAGCGACAGCGTGCAAAAATGCGCATGCGGGCTGGAACCGGCCGCCCGGTGTCATGTTGTCGCCGCAATGTCCGAACGGAGTGAGACGATGACCCGACCCGCGACGCTGTGTTTTGCCCTGGTCGCGGTATTGTCCGCCTGTGTCTCTGGAGATCGCATCGAGGACCCCAGCCCGCAGGCCACCCTCGCGGACGATTTGAACGAACCCACGGACGGGTTCGCCAACGAAGTCGGCACCGAATGACGCCGACAGGCCTTCCATTCATCCAAAAAGGAGATCGAGAATGACCCGTATGACCACCCTTGCCGCTTTGCTGGCCGCCGCGACCGGGCTGTCCGCCTGCATGTCGAACGACGCGGGGATGTCGAACAACTCGAGCCTCACGAACGGCGTCTCGAACCCGGATGAATCGGCGACCATGGGCGACACTGTCTCCTCGCCCACCGACGGGATCGAAGACGGCCCCGACGATTCCTGAGCCGGATACATCGTCACGAGGAACGGGCGCGCGGGAAACCGCGCGCCCGTTTCGCGTTTCGGGGCCGGTCGGCGGGAGGGGGGTGACGTCACGGAAGTCCGTGTTAGGGTTTCCCAGGTCAATAGCTTGGAGGCCGATATGACCCGTCTTGCCTATCTCGCCCTCGCGTCGCTCCTGTTCGGGGCCGGCTGCATGTCCGACATGGACGACACGAGCCAGATGCCGGAAGACCCCGAGGCCGACGCGATCGCCGAGCCGACCACGGGGTATTGAGGCTCAGAGCCCGAGCTTCTGCTGGACCATCTGGTTCACGGCGGCGGGGTTCGCCTTGCCGCCGGTGGCCTTCATCACCTGGCCCACGAACCAGCCGGCGAGCTTGGGATTCGACTGCGCCTTCTCGACCTGGGCGGGATTGGCGGCGATCACCTCGTCCACCGCCGTCTCGATGGCGCCGGTATCCGTAACCTGCCGCATGCCGCGCTCCTCGACGATCCGCTCCGGATCGCCGCCCTCGGTATAGACGATCTCGAACAGGTCCTTGGCGATCTTGCCCGAGATGGCGTCGGACTTGATGAGCGCGGTGATCTTGCCCAGCTGCTCTGCCGAGACCGGACTATCGCCGATGGCGCGGTCGTCCTTCTTCAGGCGACCGAAGAGTTCGTTGATGACCCAGTTCGCGGCGAGCTTGCCGTCCGCCCCCGAGGTCACGACCGCCTCGAAGTAGGCGGCGTCCTCGACCTCGGCGGTGAGCACGCCGGCATCGTATTCGGACAGGCCGAACTCGGTGACGAAGCGGGCCTTCTTCTCGTCGGGAAGCTCGGGCAGGGAGGCGGCGATCTCGTCCACCCAGGCCTGCTCGATCTCCAGCGGCAGGAGGTCGGGGTCGGGGAAGTAGCGGTAGTCGTGCGCCTCCTCCTTGGACCGCATGGGGCGCGTCTCGCCCTTGCCGGGATCGAAGAGGCGGGTCTCCTGCACGACCGCTCGGCCGTCCTCGACCAGGGCGATCTGGCGGCGGGCCTCGACCTCGATGGCCTGCTGGATGAACCGCGTGGAGTTCATGTTCTTGATCTCGCACCGCGTGCCCAGATGGGCGAAGTCGCCCGTCTCCTGGTAGCGCTCGTAATCGCCCGGGCGGCAGACGGAGACGTTGACGTCGGCGCGCAGGTTGCCGTTCTGCATGTCGCCGTTGCAGGTGCCCAGGTAGCGCAGGATCTGGCGCAGCTTGAGGATGTAGGCGGCGGCCTCCTCGGGGCCGCGGACGTCGGGGCGCGAGACGATCTCCATCAGGGCGACGCCGGTGCGGTTGAGGTCCACGAAGGACTTCGTCGGGTCCATGTCGTGGATCGACTTGCCGGCGTCCTGCTCCACGTGGATGCGCTCGATCCGCACCCGGCGCGCGATGCCCGGCGCCATGTCCACGATCACCTCGCCCTCGCCCACGAGGGGGTGGTAGAGCTGGCTGATCTGGTAGCCCTGGGGCAGGTCGGGATAGAAGTAGTTCTTGCGGTCGAAGGCGCTCGACAGGTTGATCGCGGCCTTGAGGCCCAGCCCCGTCTTGACCGCCAGCGCGATGCAGCCCTCGTTCACCACCGGCAGCATCCCGGGCATGCCCGCATCCACGAAGGCGACGTTGGAGTTGGGCTCGGCGCCGAACTCTGTCGAGGCGCCGGAGAACAGCTTGGCGCGGCTGGCGACCTGGGCATGGACCTCCAGCCCGATCACCAGCTCCCAGTCGTCGCGGGCGCCCTGGATCACGCGGGGAGCGGGGGCGTCGTAGGTCAGGTCGAGCATCGAAACCTCCGGGGAATGGGTCGGCGCGGGTTCGGGCCGGGTGTTACCCCCGGCCCACGATGAGCGCAACGTCGCCCATGGATGTCGGCGGTGTTGGGCCCGGGCCTGCTCCGGGCTATCAGCCGAAGCGCCGGCCGCGCCCTGGACCGGTGCCAGATCGGATGAGAGAGATGCGCCGTATCCTGTCGATCATCGCCCTGTGCGGGCTCGCCTCCTGCGCCGCGCAAGCGCCCGAGGAGCCGGAAGAGCCTGAGGTGCCGGTCATGCGCTGGGATTTCCGCGCCGATTCGGACGCCTGGACCGAGGGCACGCTCGCGGCGCTCGAGGGGCATGGCCACATCCTGCCGGCGATGGTGCCGCGGGACGTGGCCGAGTGGTGCCCCGGATACGCCCGGCAGACGGAGGAGAATCGCGCGGCCTTCTGGGCGGGGCTGTTCTCGGCGCTGGCCAAGCATGAGAGCACGTGGCGGCCCGAAGCGGTGGGCGGCGGCGGCCTGTGGTACGGGTTGGTGCAGATCCTGCCCTCCACCGCGCGGGCCTATGGCTGCGAGGCACAGACCGGGGCGGCGCTGAAGCAGCCGGTCGCGAACCTGAGCTGCGGCGTGCGGATCGCGGCGGCGCAGGTTTCCAAGCGGGGAACAGTACGGCGCGGCATGCTCGACTGGGGGCCGTTCCACTCCTCCGCCAAGCGCTCGGAGATGTCCGCCTGGACCCGGGCCCAGCCCTACTGCGCGATACCGCGCTAGAAACTTGTGCAGGGGTCGGGGCGGGGTTAACCTTTGCGGATGCGTGTCCTCATCCTGTCCGCCGTCGTCGCCCTTTCCGCACCCGCCCTGCAGGCGCAGGACGTGCCAGCCGCACAATGGGACCACCGGGAGGAGAGCGACGAGTGGTCGCGCGCGGCCATCGACGCGCTCGAGGGCCACGGGGCCGATCTGGTGGACGAGACGCCGCAGGACGTCGGTCGCTGGTGCCCGGGCTACGCCACCGCGGCGGAAACCGACCGGCAGGCGTTCTGGGTCGGCTTCCTGTCGGCGCTGGCCAAGTTCGAGAGCACCTGGTCCGAGGACGCGGTGGGCGGCGGCGGCAAGTGGTTCGGCCTTTTGCAGATCGGCCCCCCCACGGCGAAGGCATACGGCTGCCGGGCCCAGAGCGGCAACGCGTTGATGGACGGGGCGTCGAACCTGTCCTGTGCCATCCGCATCATGGCCGAGACCGTACCCCGCGACAGCGCGATCATGGGCGACGGGCGCGAGGGCGTCGCGGCCGACTGGGCACCCCTCAGGTCGGAGACGAAGCGCCAGGACATGCGCGAATGGCTGCAAGGGCAGGAGTATTGCCGCCTCGACGAGGTCCGGCGGCCAAGACCGAGGCCCCGCGAGATGGCCCGCCGCGGCGCGCCCGACTGATCCTCAGGAAGAAGATCGGGCCGACCAGCCCGGGCGACGGGTCGCGTCGAGAAGGGAAACCTCCGGCGCGTGCCGGCCGCCCAGGGCGAGGGTGGCACGGCGCATGATCTCGATCCCCTCCTCGGCGCTGCCCTGCAGGGCCTTTGGGGAGATCGGCTCCCCGACGGTGACGCGGAACGGCTGGTTGGCCTTGTTCAGCGTTTCGTGGAACAGCGTGATGTCGCGCAGCGACGGGTGCAACAGGTCGAACAGGTAGAACAAAGCCGAGTTTCGCGAGCGGATGTTCACGGGAATGACCGGCACGTCGAACTTCTTGGCGATCATCGCGGCCGAGGTCATCCAGTCCCGCTCGTGCAGGCGAAGGCCACGCCTCTTGGCCAGGCGGCCCGAGGGGAAGATGATCCCCAGCCGCCCTTCGGCCATGGCGGCGCGGGTGAAAACCATGGTCTCGCGCGTCTTGGACCGGCTGCGCTTGTCCTCGCGCCATTCGACGGGGGCGATCATCCGCTCCAGCTGGGGGACGACCTTCAGGATGTCGGAATTGGCGTAGAAGAAGAGATCGGGGCGCAGGGGGGACAGGAGATGATAGAGCACGATCCCGTCGGCGATCCCCGTGGGATGGTTGCACACGATCAGCGCCCCGCCCCGGCGGGGGACCCGCGACAGGCCGGATGTCTGCACATCGCGAGCGAGCATCTGGCCCATCCTGCTCATCAGCGCGTGACCCGACCATTCCTCCATCTCGGTGGCGAGGGCGGTGGTGCGATCGTAGCTGAGAAGGCGGTTCAGAGCCGACCGGACGGCACGCACGGCGATATTGGGCCTTTCCAGCCACGCGGCCCGTTCGACGATCTGTTCGTCTATGCGATCTTTCATGCCCATGCCGGCTCCGCCCGTCGCGTCCCTTTCAGGAGATTTGGCGCGACCTTAACGGAAAGGCAAGAAAAGGCCGACACCGGCGGTCCGTTCGGTGGCGGATCGCCGGTGCCGGTGACCATCGTCACGCAGCGCCGCGACCGGCGTCCTGCCCGGAAATCGCGTCGACGATCGCATCGACGAAGGCGTCGAGATCGTCTGGGTTGCGGCTGGTGATCAAGTTGCCGTCCTTGGCGACCTGCTCGTCCACGGCCTCGGCGCCCGCGTTCTTCAGGTCGGTGCGAATCGTGTGGAAGGAGGTCAGCCGCTTGCCGCGCACGAGGTCGGCCTCGATCAGCAGCCACGGCGCGTGGCAGATAGCGGCGACGGGCTTACCGGTGGCGGCGAAGTCCTTGATCTTCCGGACCACATCGGGGTTTCCGCGCATGACGTCGGGGTTGATCTGCCCGCCGGGCAGGACCATCGCGTCGTAGGCGGTGACGTCCACGTCCTCGATCTTCATGTCGACTTTCGTCTCGTCGCCCCAGCGGTCGAAGTACCAGCCGGTGATGCCGTTGCCGTCGGGGCTGGCGACGTGGATCTCGGCGCCGGCGTCGCGCAGCTTCTGTTGCGGCGTCGTCAGTTCCACCTGCTCGAAGCCGTCCGAGGCAAGGATGATGATTTTCGTGTTGTCGATCTTGGCCATGGGGCCTCCGTTCGAATTCTTGTCCGTTGCCGCATGAACGGAGCCCGCGGCGGGCAGGTTCCGACTTCAGCCGGGTTGGCCGAGGATGCGGCCCACCATCTCGGAACTGTCCCGCGACAGCCCGTCTTTGGCCGCGATTCGCTCCAAGGCCTCGCGCATCATGTCGCGGCGGTCGGCGTCGTAACGCGACCAGGTCTCGAACATCGTGGTCATCCGCGCCGTCGTCTGCGGGTTGATCGGGTCGAGGCGGATCAGCCAGTCGGCCACGAGCGCGTAGCCCGTCCCGTCGGCGGCATGGAAGCCCGCGTGATTCGCGCCCAGGGCACCGATAACGGAGCGGAACCGGTTGGGCGTGCGCCAATCGAAGGCCGGATGCCGCGTCAGGCGGTCGGCCACGGCGGCGCCGGTGTCACCCGGCGCGTTGACGACCTGGAGCGTGAACCACTTGTCCATCACCAGCCGGTCGTCCTGCCAGCGGTCGTGGAACGCGGCCGTCCGGTCCTCGCCCGCGCCGATGCGCTGGAGGGCGGACAGGGCAGCGACCTCGTCGGTCATGTTGTCCGCCGTGTCGAACCGGTCGCGGGCACGCGCGCCTTGGTCCAGGCGAGACAGGAGCATCAGGGCCGCGTTGCGCAGCGCCCGCCGGCCCGCGCTCGCCGCGTCGGGGGAGTAGGGGCCGGGAACCGCCATGTCGCCGTGGAGCCGGTCGAGATCCGCCTCCAGATGCGCGGCGAGGGCCTGTTGCAGGTCGGCGCGGGCGGCGGCGATGGCGCGGGGATCGGGCGTGGTGCCCGCATCCGCCAGCGTCTGGGCCATGTCGTCGTCGGAGGGCAGGCCGAGCGCCATGGCGCGGAACGCCGGATCGAGCTCCGCGTCGCGGATCACCGGGCCCAGCGCGTCGAGATAGGCCGGGTCGGGCGCGGCGCGATCGGCGACCATGCGCAGAAGCGCGTCCTTGGCCAGCACGCGACCCGATTCCCACTTCACGAACGGGTCGGTGTCGTGGGCGAGGAGCAGCGCGCGGTCGGCGGGGCGGAGCGACTGCGACAGGATGACCGGGGCCGAGAACCCGCGCAGGACGGAAGGGACGGCATCGTCCGTGCCGATGTCGAAGGCGACCTCCTGCCGCGCCTCGGTGACCTCGACCACCTGGGTGGGCAGCACCTCGCGCCCGTCGCGTCCGATGGCGCCCACGGCCACGGGAAGGACCTGGGGGTGTTTCTCGGGTTGGCCGGGGGTGGCGGGGACGCCTTGGGTGAAGGCGAGGTGCAGGGTGCCGTCCTCGACCCGGCTGGTCACGCCGAGGCGCGGCGTGCCGGCCTGGCGATACCACAGCGCGAACTGCGACAGGTCGCGCCCCGTCGCGTCCTCGAACACCTTGAGCCAGTCCTCGATGGTGCAGGCCTGCCCGTCGTGGCGGTCGAAGTAGAGGTCGAGCGCCTGGCGGTACGTCGCGGCGCCCACGAGGCGGCGCAGCATGCCGATGATCTCCGCTCCCTTCTCGTAGACGGTGGCGGTGTAGAAGTTGTTGATCTCGACATAGCTCTCGGGCCGCACGGGATGGGCCAGCGGCCCGGCATCCTCGCGGAACTGACGCGCGCGCAGGGCCTGCACGTCCTCGATGCGCTTGACGCCGTGACCGCGGGTGTCGCCCGAGAAGGTCTGGTCGCGGAAGACGGTCAGCCCCTCCTTCAGGCACAGCTGGAACCAGTCGCGGCAGGTGATGCGGTTGCCTGTCCAGTTGTGGAAGTATTCGTGGGCGATAATCGCCTCGATCCGGGCATAGTCGGCGTCGGTCGCCGTCTCGGGGGAGGCGAGGACGTAGCGGGCGTTGAAGATGTTGAGGCCCTTGTTCTCCATCGCGCCCATGTTGAAGTCGTCCACCGCGACGATGTTGAACACGTCGAGATCGTAGGCGCGGCCATAGGCCTCCTCGTCCCAGCGCATGGAGCGCTTCAGCGCGTCCATGGCATAGGCGCAGCGGTCCTCGTCGCCGGGCCGGACCCAGATGTTGAGCTCGACCTCGCGCCCCTCCATCGTCGTGAACCGGTCGGAATGGGCGCGCAAGTCGCCCGCGACCAAGGCGAAGAGGTAGGCGGGCTTGGGCCAGGGGTCGCGCCAGAGCGCGTATCCCTCGCCGCGCTCCACCGGGTCGCCGTTCGACAGCAGCACCGGCATGTCGCTCTCGATGCGGACCTCGAAGGGGGCCATCACGTCGGGCCTGTCGGGGTAGTAGGTGATCTTGCGAAAGCCCTCGGCCTCGCACTGGGTGCAGTACATGCCGTTCGACATGTAGAGGCCCTCGAGCGCGGTGTTGGCCTCGGGCGCGATCTCCACCTCCGCCTCCCAGGTGAAGGCGTCAGGCGCGTCGACCTCGAGCCCGTCCGGCAGGATTTCGGGCGTGACCTCCTCTCCGTCGATGCGCGCCCAGAGGAGCGTCAGTCCCTCGCCGTCGAGCCGCAGCCGTCCGCCCGGGCCTGCGGGGTTTCGCCGCATCCTGAGCCGGGAGACCACGCGCGCCGCCCCCGGATCGAGCCGGAACGTCAGGGACGCATGCTCGACGAGGAACGCGGGGGGCGCGTATTGGGCAAGTCGGATGGCGCGCGGCGCGGCGTCCTTCATGGGGGGCTCCTGAAATCGTGGCGAACCGGGGCGCGCCATCTACGTTTGACGCCTGAGGGTCCGGGAACGGATCGAGGCAATCGAGGGGAACAGGATGTCTGCTCCGAATACGAATGTGAAGTCGCAGGAAAAGAAGCACAAGTTCCCCCTCTGGGGGATGGTGTGGTCGGTCGCGCTGGCGCTGGTCCTGCTCGTGGGCCTAGTGCTGTGGATGACCGCGAGCGGCAACGAGCCGGGCGACAACCAGCCCATCGACGGCTCCGCGGCCACGCAGCCGCAGGAGTGAGCCGGCGCGGCGGGGGCGGCCCCCTGCCGACCAAGACTTGCGCCGTCTGCGGACGTCCTTTCACATGGCGCCGGAAGTGGAAGGACGTCTGGGACGACGTCAAATACTGCTCGGCGCGCTGCCGGTCGCAACGGGGGCGCGTATCGAACGAAGAAAACGGGAAGGAACGCGGATGACCCAAAGGGTGGATCGACACGGGTTGCAGGTGGACGAGGGCCTTGCGGCGTTCGTCGACGAGATGGCGCTGGACGGGCTCGACCTGTCGGCCGACGCGGTCTGGAGGGGGTTCTCCGACATCGTCCACCGGATGGGCCCGGAGAACCGCGACCTGCTCGCGCGCCGGGAAGAGATGCAGGAGAAGCTGGACGCCTGGCATCGCGACCATCCCGGCCCGGTGGAGGACCGCGCCGCCTATACCGACTTCCTGCGCGAGATCGGCTATCTCGTGGAGGAAGGGGACGATTTCACCATCGAGACGCCCCCGACCGATCCGGAGATCGCCACCGTCGCCGGCCCGCAGCTGGTCGTGCCGATCATGAACGCGCGCTATGCGCTCAACGCAGCCAATGCGCGCTGGGGGTCGCTCTACGACGCTCTCTACGGCACCGATGCCATGGGCGACGCGCCGGAAGGGCGCGAGTACGATCCTGCGCGGGGTGATCGGGTGATCGCCTGGGCCAAGGGGTTGCTGGACGAGCTGTTCCCGCTGGCCTCGGGCTCCCACGAGATGGCGGTGGGGTACAGCGTGGGCGAGCGGGGACTGGAGGCGATGATCCTGAACGATCAGGACTGGCGCGACTCCGACGAGACCCGCAAGACCGCCGAGGACGCGCCGACGGGCAACACGCCCAGGGTGGAGCACCTGCTGCCGCTGGACCGGCCGGAAGCCTTCGTCGGATATTCCGGGCCGAAGGACGCGCCGACCCGGCTGGTGCTGGAGCGCAACGGGCTGCACGTCGTGCTGGTGATCGACAGCGAGCACCGGATCGGCAAGCAGGACAAGGCCGGGCTGGCCGACATCGAGCTGGAAAGCGCCGTCTCGGCCATCGTGGACTGCGAGGATTCGGTGGCCGCGGTCGATGCCGAGGACAAGGTCCTGGCCTATACCAACTGGCTCGGCCTGATGCGCGGTGACCTGGCGGAGGAGGTCAGCAAGGGCGGGGACACCTTCACCCGGAAGCTGGCCGAGGATCGCACCTATACCGCGCCGGACGGGAGCGATCTGCGCCTGAAGGGCCGGGCGCTCATGCTGATCCGCAATGTCGGCCATCTGATGACGACACCCGCGATCCTCGACCGGGACGGCAACGAGGTGTTCGAGGGGCTGATGGATGGCATGTTCACCAGCCTGATCGCGCTTCACGACCTGTCACGGGAGGGTGGCAATTCGCAGACCGGCTCGATCTACGTCGTCAAGCCGAAGATGCACGGCCCCGAGGAGGTCGCCTTCACCGACCGCCTGTTCGCCCGGATCGAGGAGATCCTGGACCTGCCGGCCAACAGCGTGAAGATCGGGATCATGGACGAGGAGCGTCGCACCTCGGCGAACCTCAAGGAATGCATCCGCGCCGCCAAGGGCCGCGTGGCCTTCATCAACACCGGCTTCCTCGACCGCACCGGCGACGAGATCCACACCTCGATGGAGGCGGGTCCGATGGTGCGCAAGGGCGAGATGAAGAACTCCGACTGGATCAAGGCCTACGAGGATGGCAACGTCGATGTCGGACTCGCCTGCGGCTTCCGGGGCAAGGCGCAGATCGGCAAGGGCATGTGGGCGGAACCCGCTCTAATGGAGGCGATGCTGGAGCAGAAGGTCGGCCATCCGAAAGCCGGCGCGAACTGCGCCTGGGTCCCGTCGCCCACCGCCGCCACGCTGCACGCGATCCACTACCACCGGGTCGACGTGGCCGAGGTTCAGGAGAAAATCGCGCAGAAGGGGCGCCGCGCGTCGCTCGACGACCTGCTGACGCTGCCCCTGTCATCGGGCAAGAACTACTCCGACGAGGAGATCACGGCCGAGATCGAGAACAACGCGCAAGGTATCCTGGGCTACGTCGTGCGCTGGGTCGATCAGGGCGTGGGATGTTCCACCGTTCCCGACATTCACGACGTGGGCAAGATGGAGGATCGGGCGACCTGCCGCATCTCCTCCCAGGCGCTGGCGAACTGGCTTCACCATGGCGTGGTGGACCGTGACCGGGTGATGGAGACGATGAAGAAGATGGCCAAGGTGGTGGACCGCCAGAACGAGGGCGATCCCGCCTACAGGCCCATGGCGCCGGACTACGACGGGCCTGCCTTCAAGGCGGCCTGCGACCTGGTGTTCGAGGGCCGGGAGCAGCCGTCGGGCTACACCGAGCCGGTGCTGCATCGGCGCCGGCAGGAGCGCAAGGCCCTGTGACGGCGACGCAAGTCGCGGCGCGTGGGGCAATGTCGGGCCGGGAACGCCCCGGCCTTCGCCTCGCGCGCCCGGCCAGGGAACGGAGATCGCCGTGGCGGATTGGTCCGGCGACGAAAATACAGGAGAGTTCATGACCCAGATCACCCTCGATCAGGCCCGTACCGCGATCCGCGCCACGTTCGACGCAGGCGCCGAGGCCGGTTTGAAGCCGCTGTCGGCCATCGTCCTGGACGCGGGTGGCCACGTCCTGGCGTTCGAGCGGCAGGACGGCTCCGCGCCGGGTCGATTCACGATCGCCCACGGCAAGGCATACGGCGCGGTGATGCTCGGCATGCCCGGATCGGCGCAGATGGACCGCGCCGAGAGCCAGCATTACTTCATGACGGCGGTGAACGGCGCCTTCGGCGGTGCCGTAGTGCCCGTACCGGGCGGTATCCTGGTCAAGGACGGGGACACGGTGATCGGCGCCCTGGGCGTGACCGGAGACACCTCAGACAACGATGCGGCTGCGGGCTTGAAGGGCCTGGAAGCGGCCGGATTGACCGGCGCGGCCTGAGCCCGGTGCGGGACGACGGCCGGTCCTGTGCGTCCGCGCAGGGCCGGTGCGGTTGTCGGCGACACCCGATGGTGCCTATGTTGGGGAGGTTCCGCGCCAGGAGGAATCCATGTCCCGCCCGCTCATCGGCATCATCGCAAATCACCACCTGATCGACGGGGCCTACGAGATCCACGGCGGTGGTCGCATGATCTCGGAAGGGGTGGCGCAGGTCTCGGACGCGCTGCCGGTCATCGTTCCGGCCGACCCCGAGTTGGTGAGTGTCGCGGACCTCCTGGAGCAGTTCGACGGCTTCCTGTTTCCCGGCGGGCGGCCCAACGTGCATCCGGAGGAATACGGCCACGACGCCACCAAGGCGCATGGCACGTTCGACCGCGGGCGCGACAAGATCGCGCTGCCGCTGATCCGGGCGCTGGTGGAACGGGGCCAGCCCCTCCTGGCGATCTGCCGCGGATATCAGGAGGTGAACGTGGCGATGGGCGGGACGCTCCACCCGGAGATCCGGGACCTGCCGGGCCGGTCGAACCATCGCATGCCCCCGGACGGCACGATCGAGGAGAAGTTCGCCCTGCGCCACGAGGTGACCTTCACCGATGGCGGGCCGTTCCATCGGCTGATGGGCGAGCGCACCGTCATGACGAACACCCTCCACGGACAGGGGGTGGAGGTCGCGGCACCGCGCTTCGTGGTGGACGGACGCGCGCCGGACGGAACGCCGGAAGCTTCCTACGTCGCCGAGGCGCCGGGCTTCACCCTGTCGGTGCAATGGCACCCCGAGTACCGCGCAGGCTTCGACCCGGTATCGCGCAAGCTGTTCGGGGCGTTCGGCGAGGCCGCACGGGCCTGGCGCCGCGGGGCCGAGCCCGCCTCCGTGCGCGCCATCGCCTGATCACTCGGTGCGCTCCGGCCGGGGTTCCGGCCGAGGTGCTGCGCCGACGATATCCTCGTCGGTGTCGCCCATGGCCAAGGGGGAGACCGGACCCCCCTGCGGCTCTTCGTCGAAGATGCCCCGCGCGTAATCGCGCACCGCGTCGATTACGGCCACCCCCGGGTCCTGCCGGCACCGTACGGCGATGTCGGTCACGGCGTCGATGCCGGCATCGGTGGAGAGTGCCGTGTCCTCGGAGGGGACCTGGCCCGCGTCGAGCCGCCCCGCGAGGTAGCCCAGTGTCCAGTCGCCGACCTGGGCGAGGTAGGGCGCGCTGCCTTCGCCGATGACCTCACGGCAGGCCAGCGTGGCGATCCCGCCCGCACGGGCCTCCTGCGCGGAGGACGGGGCCGGGAGCGCCAGGACGAGGACGGCGAGGGCTCTGATCATCGATATCTCCGGGAGGGGCGTCAGGCGGGGAAACGGGTACCTCGTGCGATGCGTTCCCCGGGCGCCCTTGCTACGGGTATCGGCTACGCCTAAGGGACCGGCATGGATGTCGTGACACTCGGTTTTCTGGCGAGCCTCGCCGCCGGACTCATGACCGGGGTCGGTGCGCTGCCGGTCCTGTTCGGACGCGCGGTCTCGCGGCGGTCGGCGGACATGTTCCTCGGCTTCGCCGCGGGGGTGATGCTGTCGGCCTCCTACTTCTCGCTGATCCTGCCGGGGATCGACGCGGCGCGGCCCGATTACGGCGACACGGGTGCCGCGCTCGTCGCGGCAGGGGGCGTCGCGCTGGGCGCGATCTTCGTCGCGATGATGAACCACGTCCTGCCGCACGAGCATTTCGAGGGCCGGCGCGAGGGCGCCACCGGCGCCGAGCTGGCGCGCATGTGGCTGTTCGTCATGGCGATCACGATCCACAACTTCCCCGAGGGGCTCGCCGTCGGCGTGGGCTTCGGCGGGGGCAACGTGCAGAACGGCCTGTCGCTGGCCATCGGGATCGGGCTTCAGAACGCCCCCGAGGGACTCGCGGTGGCGGTGTCGCTCCTGGCGGTCGGGTACAGCCGGGGCCGGTCGACCCTGATCGCGCTGGCCACGGGCCTGGTCGAGCCCCTGGGCGGGGCGCTGGGCATCTGGGCCGTCCAGGCGTCGCAGGCGCTCCTGCCCTGGGGCCTGACCTTCGCTGCGGGGGCGATGCTGTACATCATCAGCCACGAGATCATTCCCGACACCCACCGTAACGGCAACGAGAACCGCGCCACGGCCGGGCTTCTTGCCGGGCTGATCCTGATGATGGTGCTCGACGTCTCGGCGCTGTCGTGGTTCTCGGGCGGGTAGCATCGGGCCAATCGGAGAAGGGGGACAGCGGATGGCCGCCACGAGGGAGCGCCTCTACCTCTACGACACGACGCTGAGGGACGGGCAGCAGACCCAGGGCGTGCAGTTCTCCGTCTCCGAGAAGTTGGCGATCGCGACCATGCTGGACGAGCTTGGCGTGGATTACATCGAAGGGGGCTGGCCCGGGGCGAATCCAACCGACAGCGCCTTCTTCGAAGCGGGGCTGAAGACCCGCGCGACCGTCGCGGCCTTCGGCATGACCAAGCGCGCAGGTCGATCGGCGGCGAACGACGATGTCCTGGCGAATGTCCTGAACGCGAGAACGCCGGCCGTATGCCTGGTGGGCAAGACCGACCCATGGCACGTCGAGGCCGCGCTGGGCATATCCCGGCAGGAGAACCTGGAAAATATCCGTGCCTCGGTCGCCCATTGCGTGGCCGAGCGACGGGAGGCGATCTTCGACGCCGAGCATTTCTTCGACGGTTACGCGCGTGACCCCGATCATGCGCTGGAGTGCCTGCACGTGGCGATGGCGGGTGGCGCCCGGTGGATCGTGCTGTGCGACACCAATGGCGGAACCCTGCCCGTGCGGGTGGGCGAGATCGTGTCCGAGGTGATCGCGGCCGGGATTCCGGGGGCACGGCTGGGCATACACGCCCACGACGACACTGGCATGGCCGTCGCCTGCTCCCTGGCCGCGGTGGACGCGGGCGCGCGGCAGGTGCAGGGGACGCTGAACGGGCTGGGCGAACGCTGCGGCAACGCGGACCTCGTGAGCCTGATCCCCACGCTCTCGGCAAAGCCCGCCTATGCCGACCGTTTCGAGACGGGCGTGACCCCGGAAGCTCTGTCGGACCTAACGCGGATCTCGCGGCGGCTTGACGAGATCCTCAATCGGGTGCCCCGGAGCGGCGCGCCCTATGTCGGGGCATCAGCGTTCGCGCACAAGGCGGGGCTTCACGCCTCTGCCATCGCCAAGGCGCCCGGCCTCTACGAGCATGTGGAGCCCGCCAGCGTGGGCAATGCCCGGATCGTGCCGATGTCGAACCAGGCGGGGCAGTCGAACCTGCGGGCGCGACTTCTCGACATGGGTGTGGAGGTCGCCAAGGGCGATCCGCGGCTGGCGCGCATCCTCGACGAGATCAAGGCGCGGGAGGATCGCGGCTATTCCTACGACACCGCGCAGGCGAGCTTCGAGCTGGTCGCGCGCGAGGGGCTGGGGCGGATGCCGAGCTTCTTCGAGGTGAAGCGCTACCGCGTCACCGTGGAGCGGCGGAAGAACAAGCACGACCGGATGGTGTCGCTGTCGGAGGCCGTGGTGGTGGTGAAGATCGGGGAGGAAAAGCGCCTGTCGGTCAGCGAGAGCCTGGACGAGGCCGGCTCCGACCGGGGGCCGGTCAATGCCCTGTCGAAGGCGCTGGCCAAGGATCTGGGCCCCTACCAGGCGGCGATCGACGACATGCGGCTGGTGGACTTCAAGGTAAGGATCACCCAGGGCGGGACCGAGGCCGTGACCCGCGTCGTCATCGACAGCGAGGACGGGCAGGGGCGGCGCTGGTCCACGGTGGGCGTCTCGGCCAATATCGTCGACGCCTCCTTCGATGCGCTCCTCGACGCGGTGACGTGGAAGCTGATCCGCGACGCCGGCCACGCGTGACCTAGATCGCCGCCCGAGCCAGCCCGGAGGCCCGCCAGATGTCCGTCAACGACTGCGCCGAGATCGTCCGATCGGGAGATCCCGACCGTTTCCTCGCCGCGATGGCCGCGCCACCGGCCGCGAGGGGCGTCCTGTTCCCGGTCTATGCCCTGAACGTCGAGGCGGCGCGGGCGCCCTGGGTGACGGCGGAGCCGATGATCGCCGAGATCCGCCTGCAATTCTGGCGCGACGCGCTGGACGAGATCGCGGACGGCAAGGACCCTCGGCGTCACGAGGTAATCGAGCCGCTTTCGGAGGTGATCGACGCCGAGGGTGCGCGGCTCCTCGACCTCGCCGTGGCCGCGCGGCGCTGGGAGATCGCGCGCGAGCCCTTCGCGGGTGTGGCGCCGCTGCGGGGGCATCTGTGGGATCTGGCGGGGGGGCTGATGTGGGCGGCGGCCCGCGCCCTGGGGGCCAAGGACGAGGACGCCGTGCGCGGCACGGGATACGCAGGCGGGCTGGCCGGATGGCTGGTGGCGGTGCCGGAGTTGACGGCACGCGGGCTCGCACCCTTGCCCGACGACAGCGATGCCGGCATCCGCGCGCTTGCCGAGGAAGGTCTCGACCATCTGCGGCCCGTGAGCCGCCCCGCGCGGCCCGCGGCGCTCGCCGCGTGGGAGGCCGCACCGGTGCTGAAGGCCGCGCGGCGACGTCCCGCGCTGGTGCGCGAGGGGGGGCTGGTGCGCGCGCCCTTCGCCCGGCGCGCGCGATTGATCCGGATGGCGCTGCTCTAGGCCGGGTCGGCGCGGGGACGCAGGGCGAGCCAGATCAGCGCGCCGCCCGCCAGCGCGAGGAACGGCACCATGGCAAGGTTGACGGCCGCCCAGCCTGCCTGCGCCGACCCGCCCGCGCAGTTCATCAGCCCGCCCGAGGCAAGGGACGCCAGCGTCACGAAGCCGAAGACCATCAGGTCGTTGAGGCCCTGCACCCGGCCCCGCTCCTCGGCCGTGTGGGCGGCGGCGAGCATGGAGGTCGCTCCGATGAAGCCGAAATTCCAGCCGAGGCCCAGCAGGACCAGCGCGGCGAAGAAGTTCGCCAGGTCCACGCCCGCGAGCGCGACGCCCCCGGCGGCGGCCAGGCAGACGAGGCCGGCCGAGACGATCCGAGTGGCCCCGAACCGCGCGATCAGGTGCCCGGTAAAGAACGAGGGGGCGTACATGGCCAGGACATGGCCGGTGACCACGTCGGCCGCGCGCCCCTGCGAGAAGCCGCAGCCGACCACGGCGAGGGGCGTGGAGGTCATGACCAGGTTCATCAGCGCGTAGGCGACCATGGCGCAGACGATGGCCACCGCGATGCGCGGTGTGGCCAGAAGCTGCGCCCGCGTCCGGCCCCGGGGCGCGGACCCGTCCGGCGCGGGCGGCGGTGGGATGCGCAGGGCCAGGAACAGGGCCGATCCGGCGAGGTTCAGCGCCGCCACGGCGAGATAGACGCCCAGGAAGGGGATCGCGGTGCCCGATGTGAGCTTGACGAGTTGCGGGCCGATCACCGCCGCCGCGAGGCCGCCCGCGAGGACGTAGGAGATCGCCTTGGGGCGGAACGCCTCCGACGCCGTGTCGGCGGCGGCGAAGCGGTAGAAACCCAGCGACGACATGAACACGCCCGATCCCAGCGCCCCGAGGGCGAAGACGGGGAAGCTGCCGAGATAGAGCCCGGCTGCCGAGACGAGCGCGCCCGCCGCCCCGGCGACGGTGCCCGTCCAGAACCCCGCGCGGCGCCCGTGGCGCTGCATCAGCGCCGACATCGGTGTGGCCGCCAGCATCGAGCCCAGCACGATGGCCGAGATCGGCAGCGTCGCGAGGCAGGGCACGGGGCTCAGCATCTGTCCGGCGAGCCCGCCCACGACGAACAGCATCGGCAGTTGCGCGCCAAGGATCGCCTGCGCGGCGATCAGCACGGCGACGTTGCGGCGGGCGGCAAGAGGCTGGTCCATGCGCCGAGCGGTAGCGCGATGCGTGGTCCGGGGAAAGCCCGGTTGACCCCCCGGCCGCGCATGTCATCTTGCATCTTGATGGCCCCGCGCCCGGCGCCGGGGCGCCGGAACCGGGCGAAGGCCATGCTGCGATCCCCGCGGAGCGGAATCCGACAATGCGTGTGCTGATGCTGGCGGGAACCCAAGAGGCGCGGCAGGTGGCCGCCGCACTGGGCCAGGTGCGCGGCCTGACCGTGATCGCGTCGGTCGCGGTCGCGACGCGGGCGCCCTCGGCGTTGGGCGTGCCGACGCGGATCGGCAGTTTCGGCGGTGACGCGGGGTTCGAGCGATACCTCGACCGGGAGGGGATCGCCGCGGTGCTGGACGCGACGCACCCGTTCTCGGCCGGGATCTCCCACCGCAGCGCGCGGATCTGCGCCGCTCACGGCCTTCCCTATGCGCAGATCCTGCGCCCGTCCTGGTGCCCGGGCCCCGGGGACGACTGGATGTTCGCCGAGGACGAGGCCGCGGTGGCTGCCGCGGTGCCGGAGGGGGCGCGGGTGTTCCTGGCCACGGGGCGCCAGCGGATCGACGCCTACGGCGCGATGCCGGGCCGGACGGTCCTGGTCCGCCAGATCGACCGCGCGCCCGATGCGCCGCCCCCCTTCGAGGACGGGCACTGGATCGTGGGATCGCCGCCCTTCACCGTCGCCGACGAGGTGGCGCTGTTCTCGGGGCTGGGGATCGACTGGCTGGTCGTGCGCAACGCGGGCGGCTCGTCGAGCCGCTCGAAGCTCGACGCGGCGCGCAAGCTGGGTATCCGTGTGGCGATGATCCGGCGCCCTCTGCAGCCGGAGGCGGTGCGCCTCGACAGCGTCGCGGCGGCGCTGGGCTGGGTGCGGCGCCTGGTGATGGACCCCACCCGTGGATGAGCGTGTGCTCACCGGGCCCGGCGACGTGGCCGAGGGCGCGGCCTGGCTGGCCGACCGCGAGCCGCGCTTCGCCGCCGCGCTGGCCGAGACCGGCCCCTGGCCGGACCGGCTGAGGGGCGGGGGCTTTCCGGCGCTGGCCCGCGCGATCGTGTCGCAGCAGGTCAGCGTCGCCTCGGCGCGGGCGATCGGCGACCGGGTCGCGGCGGCGGGGTTCGAGGACCCGGCCGCCGTCCGGCACGCGGAGGAGGCCACGTTGCGCGCCTGCGGCCTGTCGCGTCCCAAGGCGCGCTACCTGAGGGCGCTGGCAGAGGCGCGGATCGACTTCGACGCGCTGACGCGCCTGCCCTCGGACGACGTGGTCGCACGCCTCGTGGAGGTTCCCGGGATCGGACGCTGGACGGCGGAGATCTATGCCCTGTTCTCGCTGGGCCGGGCGGACGTGTTCCCCGCCGGCGACCTGGCATTGCGGGAATCGGCGCGGCGGCTCTTCGGGCTGGCGGAACGTCCGGGCGAGGCGGGCCTGCGGGCGCTGGCCGAGCCGTGGCGGCCCTGGCGCGGTGTCGCGGCCCGCGGCCTCTGGGCCTGGTACGCGGTGGAGACCTCGCGCGAGGGCGTCGATTGACGCCGGGGGCGCGGGCCTTGTCCGGCGCGCCCCGCGCCACTAGACCGGGCTCGATCGTCGAGGACCGGGAAGGAACGCGCATGGCACGGGCACTGGAAAGCGGGCGCAAGGCCCCGGTATCGGGAACCGCGAAATCCGCGGTCGTCTTCCTGCACGGCTACGGTGCGGACGGCGCCGACCTGCTGGGGCTGGCCGATCCACTGTCCGAGCACCTGCCCGATACCGTGTTCCTGGCCCCCGACGCGCCGGAGAAGTCGGTCGTCAACCCGGCCGGCTACCAGTGGTTTCCGCTGCCGTGGCTCGACGGGTCCGACCCCGCGGAGGCGGAAGAGGGCTTCCGCCGCGCGGCCGACGACCTGGATGCCTATCTCGACGGGGTGCTAGAGGAAGAGGGCCTGACGGCCGACCGGCTGGTCGTGTTCGGCTTCAGCCAGGGCACGATGATGGCGCTGCACGTCGTCCTGCGGCGCCAGGACGAGGTGGCCGGGATCGTCGGGTTCTCGGGCCGGCTCATGTGGCCCGAGACACTGGAGGACGAGATCCGGGTGCGTCCGCCCGCGCTGCTCGTCCACGGCGATCAGGACGACGTGGTGCCCCCAGCCTCGCTTCCCGACGCGGCCCAGGCGCTCCAGGCCCAGGGGCTCGACGTCTATGCCCACGTGATGAAGGGGACCGGCCACGGGATCGCGCCCGACGGGCTGCAGGTGGCGCTGGCCTTCATCCGCGAGCGGCTGGGCCTCGACGCCTGAAGCCTGCCGGGCACGTCAAAGGACATCGACGCTTGCAGATCGGCGCCGAAGTCTTAAACGCGTCGGCAAACATCCTGCGATATCGCTGACCGGGCGCGCCCGGAGGAGAGAGACATGAAGGACATCCGCGTTCCGCTGCCCGCCGAGAGGCTGGGCGACGCGATCCTGCAGCACTTGAAGTTCAGCCTCGGCAAGGAGGCCGGCGACGCCGCGACCACCGATTGGCGCGTGGCGTTGAGCCTGGCGATCCGCGACCGGATCGTGGAGCCGTGGTTCGCGTCGAGCCGGGAGACCCATGCGCGGCAGGGCAAGCGCGTCTATTACCTGTCGATGGAGTTCCTGATCGGGCGCCTGCTGGAGGATGCGGCCGTCAATCTCGGGCTGATGGACGAGCTGACGGTGTTCTTCGACGCGCGGCACCTGGACGCCAGCGCGATCATAGCCGACGAGCCCGACGCGGCGCTGGGCAACGGCGGCTTGGGCCGGCTCGCGGCGTGCTTCATGGAATCCATGGCGACGCTGGGCTGCCCGGCGATGGGATACGGCATCCGCTACGAGCACGGGCTGTTCCGCCAGAGCTTCGAGGACGGACGCCAGGTCGAGGCGCCGGAGGACTGGCTGAGCCAGACCCACGCCTGGGAGTTCGAGCGCCGCGAGGCGCGCTACCGGATCGGGTTCGGCGGCGAGGTCAAGAGCCTGGGCAACCGCACCATCTGGCAGCCCGGCGAGACGGTGATCGCCGAGGGCTACGATACGCCGATGGTGGGCTGGCAGGGGCGCTGGGCCAACACGCTGCGCCTGTGGTCGGCCAAGCCCGAGCAGGTGTTCGACCTCGGCCGGTTCAACGCGGGCGACTACTACGGCGCGGCGGAACCCGAGAACCTGGCGCGCACGATCAGCCGCGTCCTTTATCCCGACGACACGACCGAGGAGGGCAAGCGCCTGCGGCTGAAGCAGGAGTTCTTCTTCACCGCCGCGTCGCTGCGCGACATCCTGCGACGGTTCGAGAGCGAATACGACGACCTGTCTCGCCTGCCCGAAAAGGTGGCGATCCAGCTCAACGACACCCACCCCGCCATCGCCGGCCCCGAGCTGGTGCGCCTGCTGGTGGACGAGAAGGGCATGGAGTTCGACACGGCGGTCGATGTCGCGCGCGATTGCCTGGGCTACACCAACCACACGCTCCTGCCCGAGGCGCTGGAGCGGTGGTCGGTGGATCTGATGGGCAGCCTGCTGCCGCGTCACCTGCAGATCATCGAGCGGATCGACGCCGCCCATGCCGAGGCGCATCCCGACCGCGCGGCGGTGATGATCGGCGACGGCGACGTGCAGATGGGGCCGCTGGCCTTCGCCATGGCCCACAAGGTCAACGGCGTGTCCGGCCTCCACACGGACCTGATGCGGCAGACGGTGTTCTCGGAGCTGAACCGGCTGCATCCGGGGCGGATCGTGAACCAGACCAATGGCGTGACGCCGCGGCGCTGGCTCCTGGGGGCCAACCCGCGCCTTTCGGGCCTGATAACCGAGGCCATCGGCGAGGGCTGGGTCGACGACCTGGAGCAGCTGTCGCAGTTGGAGCCGATGGCCGACGACGCGGGGTTCCGCGACGACTTCGCCGAGGCGAAGCGGCGCAACAAGGTGGACCTTGCCGCCTATCTGGACGGGCGGGGTACGCGCGTGGACCCGGACGCGATGTTCGACGTCCAGATCAAGCGTATCCACGAATACAAGCGCCAGCACCTCAACATCCTCGAGGCGATCGCCTTGTGGCAGGAGATCGGCGACGACCCCCAGGGGGACTGGGTGCCGCGGGTCAGGATCTTCGGCGGCAAGGCCGCGCCCGGATACGTCTTCGCCAAGGAGATCATCCACCTGATCAACGCCGTGGCCGAGGTGGTGAACGCCGACACGCGCACGAACCACGCGCTCAGGATCGCCTATCCGGCCAACTACAACGTCTCGCTGGCCGAGCGGCTGATCCCGGCCGCCGAACTCAGCCAGCAGATATCCACCGCCGGCAAGGAGGCCTCGGGGACGGGCAACATGAAGTTCGCCCTGAACGGCGCGCTGACCCTGGGCACCCTCGACGGCGCCAACGTGGAGATCCGCGACTTGGTGGGGGCGGAGAACTTCTTCCTTTTCGGGATGACCACCGAGGAGGTCGTCGCCCGCCGCGAGGTCGAGGGCCATGCCGCCAAGGCGGTCGAGGCCGCGCCGAGGCTTGCGCGCGCGCTCGACGCGATCCGGTCCGGCGCGTTCGGACCCGGGTTCGAGGGGATCGCCGACAACGTGTCGGGACACGACTATTTCGTCGTGGCGTCGGACTTCGCCGAGTACTGGCGGGCCAGCCGAGCGGTTGAGGAGGCCTATCGCGACCGGGACGACTGGACGCGCCGGGCGATTCTGAACACGGCCCGGTCGGGCTGGTTCAGCTCCGACCGGACGATCCGGGGCTACATGGCCGACATATGGGGGGCGCGGAGCCTGACCGCGGGCTGACATCCGCGCGCCCTGGCCGGGCGACAAGTCGCGGATGGCGGTCTTATTTCTCGTGGTCAGTGTTGCCGACGGGTCCTGCTGCCTTAGCCTTCCCGGTATGACCGGAAACATCGCGAACCCCGCCCCGCCCCTCGACCGCAGGACCACTGAGGCGCTGCATCAGGGGCGCCACGGAGATCCGTTCACCGTGCTCGGCCCGCACGTTGTCGACGGCGCGCGGGTGGTGCGCGCGCTCGACCCCGGCGCAGAGACGCTGTCGGCGGTGACGGAGGACGGCACCGCGCACCCGCTCGCCCGGGTAACCGAGGGCATCGGCGTCTTCGCGGGGGAGGTGCCCGGCGAGGGCCATTACTGGATCAGGGGCCAGTCGCGCGAGGACGTCTGGGAGTACGAGGATGCCTACCGCTTCGGCCCGGTGATCGGGGAGATGGACGAGTACCTTCTGGGCGAGGGCACGCACCAGCGGATCTGGGACGTCCTGGGCGCCCACATCATGGAACACGAGGGCCAGGACGGCACCCATTTCGCGGTCTGGGCGCCCAGCGCCGAGCGCGTGAGCGTCGTCGGCGGCTTCAACCACTGGGACGGCCGGCGCCACCCGATGCGCCCGCGCGGCGGCACGGGCGTGTGGGAAATTTTCGTTCCCAACATCGGCGAGGGCGAGGCCTACAAGTACGAGATCCTGGGCGCGGGCGGCGAGTTGCAGCCCCTGAAGGCGGACCCGGTCGGCTTCGGCTCCCAGCATGCGCCGCAGAACGCGAGCATCGTGCGCCACATCGACGGGTACGGATGGAAGGACGACGCCTGGATGGAGGAACGCGCCGGGCGCCAGTCGCGCACCGCGCCGATCTCCGTCTACGAGGTGCATCTCGGCTCGTGGAAGCGCGTGGCGGAGGAGGGCAACCGCCCGCTCTCCTACAAGGAGGCGGCAGAGGAGCTCGTGGGGTATGCCCATGACATGGGCTTTACCCATCTGGAATTGCTGCCGATCAGCGAGTTCCCGTTCGACGGCTCGTGGGGTTACCAGCCGGTGGGCCTCTTCGCACCGACGATCCGGTTCGGGCCGCCGCACGAGTTCCGCGACCTGGTGGATGCCGCGCATCGCAAGGGCCTGGGCGTGATCCTGGACTGGGTGCCGGGGCATTTCCCGGCCGATCCGCACGGGCTGGGCAAGTTCGACGGATCTCACCTCTACGAGCATGCCGATCCGCGCGAGGGCTTCCACCAGGACTGGAACACGCTGATCTACAATTACGGCCGGGTC
Source organism: uncultured Paracoccaceae bacterium (assembly GCA_947500825.1). Taxonomy (GTDB): domain Bacteria; phylum Pseudomonadota; class Alphaproteobacteria; order Rhodobacterales; family Rhodobacteraceae; genus Palleronia. Next base: position 305,750 of record CANMTR010000001.1, read on the forward strand.
GAGGTATCGAATTTCCTGACCTCGAACGCGCTCTACTGGCTGGACGAGTACCACGTGGACGGGCTGCGCGTGGATGCGGTGGCCTCGATGCTCTACCGCGACTATTCGCGCAAGGAAGGCGAGTGGGTGCCCAACAAGGACGGCGGCCGCGAGAACTACGAGGCGATCGACTTCCTCAAGAAGGTGAACCTGACGACCTACGGCGAGGCACCGGGTATCATGACGGTGGCCGAGGAATCGACGTCGTTCCCGCAGGTGTCGCGGCCCGTCGACGACGGCGGCCTGGGCTTCGGCTTCAAATGGAACATGGGGTGGATGAACGACACCCTGCGATACATGGCCAAGGACCCGTATTACCGCAGCCACGACCATCACCTGATGACCTTCGGGCTGCACTACGCCTATTCGGAGAACTTCATCCTGCCGATCAGCCACGACGAGGTGGTGCACGGCAAAGGCTCGATGCTGGGCAAGATGCCGGGTGGCGAGGACGACAAGTTCGCCAATCTTCGGGCCTATTACGGTTTCATGTGGGGGCACCCCGGCAAGAAGCTCTTGTTCATGGGCTGCGAGTTCGCCCAGCCCAGCGAGTGGGATCACAACGGCCAGCTGGGGTGGGGCCTGCTCGACAAGCCGCGGCACAAGGGCATGCAGCGTCTGGTGCGTGACCTCAACACCCTCTACCGGGGCGAGCCCGCGCTCCATGCGCTGGATTGCGATCCCGCCGGCTTCCAGTGGATCGAGGCCGACGATTCCAAGGCGTCCGTCTATGCGTGGATCCGCCGGTCGGGGGGCGACGACCCGGAAGCGGTCGTCGCGTGCAACTTCACCCCCGTCGAGCGCGTCTACACCCTGGGCATGCCGCAGGCAGGCCGCTGGCGCGAGGCGCTCAACACCGATGCCGAGATCTACGGCGGTGGCGGGCGCGGCAACATGGGCGCCGTCGAGGCGGAGCCGGAGAAGCTGAACGGCCAAGCGGCACGGGCACGGGTGGTCTTGCCGCCCCTGTCGACGGTGATGTTCGTCAAAGAGGGCTGAAGGCGCCCGAAGGGGGAGTGATGGAGAAGATACCGAGGCGCCTGTCGTCGCAGACCATGGCTTTTGTCCTGGCGGGGGGGCGTGGAAGCCGCTTGCGGCAGTTGACCGACAACCGCGCCAAGCCGGCGGTCTATTTCGGCGGCAAGACGCGGATCGTCGACTTCGCCCTGTCGAACGCCCTCAATTCCGGCATTCGCAAGATGGCGATCGCAACGCAGTACAAGGCGCATTCACTGATCCGGCACTGTCAGCGCGGCTGGTCCTTCTTTCGCGCCGAGCGCAACGAGTACCTCGACATCCTGCCCGCCTCCCAGCGGGTGAGCGAGGACAAGTGGTACGTGGGAACGGCGGATGCGGTGACCCAGAACATCGACATCATCGACAGCTACGGGATCGAGTACATCCTGATCCTGGCGGGCGATCACATCTACAAGATGGATTACGAGGTGATGCTTGCCGAGCACGTGGACACGGGCGCGGACGTGACCGTCGGTTGCCTGACCGTTCCGCGCGACGAGGCCAGCGCCTTCGGCGTCATGGCGGTCGACGACACGCTCAGGATCACCTCATTCCTCGAAAAGCCCGCCGACCCACCCGGAATGCCCGGCGATCCCGACAACGCGCTGGCCTCTATGGGGATCTATGTCTTCAAATGGTCCTATCTGCGCGAGTTGCTGCTCGACGACCAGGAGCTGGAAGGGTCGAAGCACGATTTCGGCAGCGATATCGTCCCCCACATCGTCGCAAACGGCAAGGCGCAAGCGCATCGCTTCGCCGACAGTTGCGTGCGCCACAGGACGGATGTGCCGGCATATTGGCGCGATGTGGGAACGGTGGATGCCTACTGGCAGGCCAACATCGCGCTGACCAACTTCGACCCCGAGCTGGACTTGTGGGACCGCAACTGGCCGATCTGGACCTATGCCGAGGCGGCCCCGCCCGCGAAGTTCATCCACGACGAGGAAAAGCGGCGCGGCCACGCGATCTCGTCCATGGTGGCGGGAGGCTGCATCGTCTCGGGGACCGAGATCCGCGAATCCCTTCTGTTCACGATGGTGCACACCAACTCCTACGCCCAGCTGGAGCAGGCGGTGATCCTGCCCCATGTGACCGTGGGTCGTCACGCGCGGCTGCGGAAATGCGTGGTCGATCGGGGCGTCCAGATCCCCGAAGGACTCACCGTCGGAGAGGACCCGGAGGAGGATGCGCGCTTCTTCGAGGTGTCGAAGGGGGGCGTGACGCTCATCACCGGGCCGATGGTCGACGCCTGGACCGCCGCGCAGTGATGCGCGTCCTATCGGTCGCGTCCGAATGCGCGCCCTTGGTCAAGACCGGCGGATTGGCCGACGTGGCCGGCGCCCTTCCGGGGGCGCTGGCGCCTCATGGCGTCGACATGCGCGTCCTGCTGCCGGGCTACCCTTCCGTGCTCGAGGCGTTGCCGGAGACGCGGGAGGTGCTGTCGCTGGGGGCCCTGCACGGCGGGACGGCGCGGATCCTGGCGGCAGACGCCCAGGGGCTGTCGCTGTTCGTGCTGGAGGCGCCGCATCTCTACGACCGGGGCGGCACGATCTACCTCGACCCGGAGGGGCGGGACTGGGAGGACAACCCCGAGCGCTTCGCCGCGCTGTGCCGAGCGGGCGCCGAGATCGCGGCGGGCAGGGCGGGCTGGACCCCGCAGGTGGTGCACGGGCACGACTGGCAGGCGGGATTCCTGCCCTACTACCTGTCGCGCGACGGCACCGACGTTCCGTTCGTCCTGACGATCCACAACATCGCCTTCCCGGGTTTCGCCGATCCGTGGCGGATCAAGTGGCTCGGCCTTGACCAGGCGGATTTCCACAGCGAGGGGGTCGAGTACTGGGGGCGGGTGTCGTCCCTCAAGACGGGCCTCGTCTGGGCCGACCGGATCACCACGGTCTCGCCGCGCTACGCCTACGAGTTGACGACGCCGGCCTTCGGAATGGGGTTCGACGGGCTTATCTCGAAGCGTCGGGCGGACCTGACGGGCATCCTCAACGGGATCGACACGGATATCTGGGACCCGGTCCGGGACCATGCGATCCGGCGGTTCAGGGGCTGGCGCACGAAGTCCGCCGCCACCGCGGCGCTCCGCGAAGAGATGGGCCTGCCTGCCAGTGCCGGGCCGCTGGCCGTGGTGATCTCGAGGCTCACCCAGCAGAAGGGGCTGGATCTGCTGCTGCAAGCCCTGCCGGACTTCCTGGACCGTGGCGGACAACTGGTGCTCCTTGGCTCCGGTGACCGGGAGATGGAGGGCGCCTGGCGCGCCGCCTCGGCCGCGCACGAGGGGCTCGCCGTCACCATCGGATACGACGAGACCCTGAGCCACCGGATGATGGCCGGCGGAGAGGCGGTTCTGGTGCCCTCCCGGTTCGAGCCCTGCGGGCTGACCCAGCTCTATGGTCTGCGCTACGGCGCGATCCCGGTGGTGGCCCGGGTGGGCGGGCTCGCCGACACGGTGGTCGATGCCAACGATGCGGGCCTGAAATCGGGAGCGGCCACGGGGATCGTCCACGACCCCGACGATGCGGGCGCACTCTCTCTTGCGCTCGATCGGCTGGTGACGCTTTATGGGGAGGTCGAGACGTGGACGCGGATGGTGCGCAACGCGATGCGCCATCCCGTGGGGTGGGACGTCTCGGCCGGACGATACGTCGAGCTCTACAGGGACCTCTCGCCCGATCCATGACAACGACCTATGCCATCGCCGCGGGCCGCGCCGCGCCCCTCGGTGCGACCTTCGACGGGGACGGGGTGAACTTCGCCGTCTTTTCCCAGCATGCCACCCGGATGGAGCTTTGCCTGTACCCCGATGGCGGGCACGAGATACGCCTGCCGCTGCCCGAGCGCGACGGGGATGTCTGGCACGGCTATATCTCGGGGCTGACGCCGGGCACGCGGTACGGATACCGCGCCCACGGGCCCTACGCCCCGGCGGAGGGGCACCGCTTCAACCCCGCCAAGCTGCTGATGGACCCCTATGCCAAGCGGCTGACGGGGCACCCCGTCTGGAACGACGCGCTCATGGGGTATCGCGTGGGCGATCCGGAGGCGGACCTGTCACGCGACATCCGCGACAGCGCGCCCCACATGCCGCGCTCGGTCGTGGTCGACCCGGCCTTTTCCTGGGGTCGGGACCTGCCGCCGATGACGCCGGTGGAGCAGTCCGTCATCTACGAGGCGCACGTGAAGGGGCTGACCCGGTCGCGACCCGGCATCGACGACCCCGGCACGTTCCTGGCGATGGCGTCGGATCGGATGCTCGACTATCTCACCGATCTGGGGGTCACGGCTGTGGAGCTCCTGCCGGCGCAGGCGTTCCTGACCGACCAGTTCCTGCACCGGAAGGGCCTGACGAATTACTGGGGCTACCAGACGCTGGGCTTCTTCGCACCCGAACCGCGCTACCTCGCGCGAGGGCGGATCGCCGAGTTCCAGCAGATGGTCGCGCGGTTCCACTCGGCGGGGATCGAGGTGCTGATGGACGTGGTCTACAACCACACCTGCGAGGGGGGGGAGCTAGGTCCGACCCTGTCGTTCCGCGGCCTCGACAACGCCTCGTACTACAGGCTGGAGGACAATCCGCGCCACTACGTCGACGACACGGGCTGCGGCAACACGCTCAACGTCGATCACCCCATGGTGCTGCGGATGATCATGGATTCCTTGCGCTACTGGGTCGAGGTCATGCACGTCGACGGGTTCCGGTTCGACCTGTGCTCGACGCTCGGGCGGGACGGGACGGGGTCGTTCGACCGCGGCGCGTCGTTCTTCGACGCGATCCGGCAAGACCCGGTATTGTCGGACGCCAAGCTGATCGCCGAGCCCTGGGATATCGGGCCGGGCGGCTACCAGCTCGGGGCATATCCGCCGCCCTTCCTCGAATGGAACGACAAGTACCGCGACCGGGTGCGGATGTTCTGGCGCGGCGACGCGGGTTCGGTACCGGGCCTCGCGGACCGGCTGACGGGCTCGGCGCTGCAATTCGACCATTCCGGGCGGCCGGCGACGTCGAGCGTCAACTTCCTCACCGCCCATGACGGCTTCACCCTGACGGACGTGGTCAGCTTCACCGACCGGCACAACGAGGCCAATGGCGAGGGCAACCGTGACGGACACGGGGAGAATTACTCGGACAATCTCGGGGTAGAGGGCCCGTCGTCGAAACCGGCGATCGTCGCGGCGCGCGCGCGCCGGCGGCGCAACATGATGGCCACGCTGATGCTAAGCCAGGGCACGCCGATGATCCTTGCGGGGGACGAGATCGGCAATTCCCAGGGTGGCAACAACAACGCCTATGCCCAGGACAACGAGACCGGATGGGTCGACTGGTCGGAGCCCGACCGGGAGTTCCATGCCTTCGTGCGGCGGATGATCCGCTTCCGCCGCGACCACCCGATCCTGCGCCAGAAACTGTTCCTCCATGCCCGCGAGCGGGCGGTCGACCGCAAGGAGGACCTGTTCTGGTGGCGCCGCGACGGCGCCCCCATGCGCCAAGCGGACTGGACGGCGCCCGACATGGACGCGCTGGCCATGGAGCTCAGGATGGCGAGCGGCACGCCCGCCTACGCCGAAACCGAATCCGCCATCTTCGCGATCTTCAACCAGGGCGCCAGGCGTCCCTTCGTCCTGCCTGGCACCGACGACGGATCGGGATGGGACTGGGTGGTCGACACCGCCGATCCCGACCGGCCGACGGAGCATGTGAGACGCCGGGCCGAGATACCCGCGGATTCCGTCAGCGTCTTTGTATCATGGGGGACTTCATGAGTGATCCGAGGGACGATCTGGCACGGGAGATGGGGGTGCTACCCCGCTATACCGACGCCACCGGCACCGAGCATGTGCTCACGAACGAGACGCGCGACGCGATCCTGTCGGCGATGGGCGTCGGGCCGGGCGACCGGGACGCCGAGGATCGCCTGGCGGACATACGCAGCGAGAGCTCTCTGCCGCCCTGGCAGGTGGTCGAGGCGGAGACCGACCAGTACCTCGACGTGCTCGCAGACGCGGACTGGCATCTGGAGCTGGAGGACGGCACCACCCGTGACGGGCGAGGCGCCCATCTGGGTCGGCTGCCCCCGGGCATCCATCACGTCGCGACCGGCGAGGGTGGGGCATGGCTCCTGTCGGCGCCCGCCCGCCTGCCGGAGCCGCCGCGCGCCTGGGGCGTGACCTTGCCGCTCTACGGCCTGTCGCCCGAGGGGCATCTGGGAACCTACGACGACCTCGCCCGCGTGGCGGCGAGCCTCGGCCGGGCCGGGGCGGACTTCGTCGGCGTCAATCCGGTCCATGCAGGTTTTCCGGCAGACCCGGGCGCGGCCTCGCCGTATTCTCCCGCCCACCGGGGGCGGCTGGCGGTGATGCACGTGACCCCCGATGATGAAGTCAGCGCGCCTTCGGGGGACCTGCTCGACTACGATATCGCGGTGCCGGCGCGGATGGCCGCGCTGCGCGAGGCGTTTGCCACGGGTCCGGACGCGGGCTTCGCCGCATGGCGCGCCGGGCAGGACGCGGACCTGGAGCGGTTCGCCCTCCACCAGGCCCTGTCGCACGAGTTGGGCGCCTACTGGCCCGACTGGCCGGAGGAGTACCACGACCCGGAAGGTGCCGCGGCGAGGGACTTTGCCGACAAGAACGCCGATGCGCTCGCGTTCCATGCCTGGCTGCAATGGCGTGCCGACTCGCAACTGGAAGCGGCGCAGGCTGCGGCGCTCGAGTCGGGGATGCGCTTCGGCCTCTACCTGGACCTGGCGGTGGGGACCCACCCTGCAGGGGCCGAGACCTGGGGGCGGCCGGACCTCTTCGCCCGGGGCGTGTCGCTCGGCGCGCCGCCCGACGCGTTTTCGGCCGCGGGGCAGAGCTGGGGGCTTGCCCCCCTGCGCCCCGACACGCTGGCGGCAGAGGGGTTCCGCCCGCTGGCGCGGATCCTGCGCAGCGCGCTGGGACATGCGCGGCTCTTGCGGATCGACCACATCCTTGGCTTCGATCGCGCGTTCTGGGTGCCAGACGACGGCACGCCAGGCGCCTATGTCGCGATGCCGCGCGAGGCGATGCTGGCGGTAGTGCGGATCGAGGCGGCCCGGGCCGGCGCCACCGTGGTGGGCGAGGACCTGGGCAACATCCCGGGCGGCCTGCGCGAGGCGCTGGAGGAAAGCGGCATCCTGGGCTGCCGCGTGGCGCAGTTCGAGCGCATATGGGACGCCGAGGAGATCACCTTCCGCCCCGCCGAGGACTATGCCCGAGGGGTGCTGGCGTCCTTTGGCACTCACGATTTGCCCACCTGGGAAGGCTGGAAGGCGGGCCGCGACCTGGCCTGGCGGCGTGACCTCGGCCACATGGACGATGCGGCCTACCGCGACGCGTTGGCAGAGCGGCGCGAGATCGTCCTGGCCTTCCGCGACACGATCGGCGGGGCGGAGATGGACGACCTGCACCGGTTCCTGGCGCGATCCTCGGCGCGCCTCGTTGCCTGCCAGATCGAGGACCTGACAGGCCGGAAGGAACAGCCCAACCTGCCCGGGACTGTCCATGACCACCCCAATTGGCGGCGTCGCCCCGGCGGGGTCGTGCAGGACCCCGGCCAGCTTGACGCGGTGGCCCGCACGGCCATCATCATGGCCCAATTCGACAGATAGGACCGAAAATGGACATCGTGGACGTGGAGACGACGCCCTTCGAGGGGCAGAAGCCCGGCACCAGCGGGCTGCGCAAGAAGACGAAGACCTTCATGCAGCCGCGCTACCTTGAGAATTTCGTCGAGTGCATCTGGCGCGGCATCGGCGGCGTCGAGGGCAAGACGCTCGTCCTGGGCGGGGACGGACGGTATTTCGGGGACCGGGCCGCCCAAGTGATCCTGCGCATGGCCGCCGCATCCGGCGCGCGCCGGATCATCGTCGGACAGGGCGCGCTGATGTCCACGCCGGCCGCGTCGAACATGATCCGCAAGCGCCAGACCCATGGCGGGATCATCCTGTCCGCAAGCCACAACCCCGGCGGACCCGACGAGGACTTCGGCGTAAAGTTCAACACGCCCAACGGCGGTCCCGCGCCGGAGGAGGTGACGGGACGGATCTTCGAGGCCACGAAGGAGATCCGCCGTTACCGCATCCTCGAAGCGCAGGACGTGGACCTGGACCGCCTCGGAACCCAGCGCCTGGGCGACATGGAGGTCGAGGTGATCGACCCCGTGGCCGATTACGCCGACCTGATGGAGCGGCTGTTCGACTTCGCCGCGATCCGGGAAATGATCTCGGGCGGGTTCCGCCTGACCTTCGACGCGATGCACGCCGTGACGGGCCCCTACGCGCGCGAGATTCTGGAGAACCGCCTCGGCGCGGCCCCGGGCAGCGTGCGCAACGCCGAGCCCAAGCCCGACTTCGGCGGCGGCCACCCCGATCCGAACCCGATCTGGGCCGAGGAGCTCGTGCGCGCCATGCATGCCGAGGACGCCCCCGACTTCGGCGCCGCCTCGGACGGCGATGGCGACCGCAACATGATCATGGGCCCGGGCATGTACGTGGCCCCCTCCGACAGCCTCGCGGTGCTTGCCGCGAACGCCGAGCTGGCCCCGGCCTACGCCGACGGGATCAGGGGGGTGGCGCGCTCCATGCCGACGTCGCGCGCGGTAGACCACGTGGCGCGCAAGAAGGGGCTCGAATGCTTCGAGACGCCGACGGGGTGGAAGTTCTTCGGCAACCTGCTGGACGAGGGGCGGGTGCGCCTGTGCGGCGAGGAGAGCGCGGGGACGGGGTCGGACCACGTGCGCGAGAAGGACGGGCTCTGGGCCGTTCTGCTGTGGCTCAACGTGCTCGCCGCGACGGGCAAGGGGGTGGTGGAGCTGGTCCACGACCACTGGCGCGAGTATGGGCGCGACATCTACAGCCGCCACGACTTCGAGGGGGTGGAGAGCGAGAAGGCGGAAGCGCTGATCGACGAGTTGCGCACGCGGCTGGACGGGCTTGCGGGCCAGTCCTTCGCGGGGCGGGTCGTGGAGGCGGCCGACGAATTCTCCTACACCGACCCGGTGGACGGATCGACGGCCGCGCAGCAGGGCCTGCGGATCTATCTCGAGGGGGGTGGGCGGATCGTCCTGCGCCTGTCGGGCACCGGCACCACCGGCGCCACGCTCAGGGTCTATCTCGAGGACCGGACCGAGGAGCAGGACCGGTTCGGGGTAGACACCCAGGAGGCATTGGGCGAGGTCATCGCCGCCGCCCACGAGATTGCGCGCATTGAGGCCCACACGGGTCGCACCGAACCCGACGTGCGCGCCTGAGAGCGCGCCGTCCCCGAGATCGAGCAGACTTCGCGAAAGGATTCCCATGAGCCTCAAGGACCGCGTCGCCGCCGACATGGACACGGCGGAGAGCCTCGCGCAATCTTGCCGCAGGGCGCTGACCACGTCCGAGACGCTGTTCCTCGCCCATCAGCAGATCGCGCGCACCCTGGGCGGGCAGGTCGAAGGGGATCGCGCCACGTTCGGATTCTGGACGCCGGAACTGCTCGACCACCGGATACCGGACGGCGACGTGTTCCTCGAGGTGCTCTCGCCCGTCGGCCCGCTCGACCTGACCCGGTCGCATCAGAACGTGAATTTCGAGCGCATCTACCTGCCCGTGGCGCGCTACGAGGCGCATACTTTCGCGGCGGCCACCGGCATGCGGACCGGCAGCCGCGAGGAGGGGGGCGACTTCTATGCGCTCGTCTGGCGTGATCAGCATGACGCCTGGCATCGCATTCTCGACCCGCTCGCTGCGTCGCTGCCCTTCGGTGCGTTCGCGCCGGCCGAGCTCTACGACCTGCACCGGATGCAGGCGGGGCGGCGCGACAAGGAGTACTGGGCCTCCATCCGGGGCGAGGGGCCGCGCAAGGTCGACCCACCTTCGAACATCCTGCAGATCCACGTGCCCACCGCGACGGCCGGGGGTACGCTCGCGAGCCTGACGCGGCAGTTCGAACGGTTGGCCGAGCGGCTTCGCAACGACCTGCCCATCGACCCGATGGACGAGATATTCCTGGGCTATGACGCGGTGCAACTGCTGCCGGTGGAACCGACGACGACCTATGAAACGGGGCCGGAGTTCTGGGCCGAGACCGCCATGGACGTCGACCGCGTCGAGATCGAGCTCATCCGCCCCGATACCACCAACTGGGGCTACGACGTGGTGATCTCGGGCATGGCGACGGTAAACCCGGTGCTGCTGGAGACGGGACGCCCCGACGAGCTGGCCGACTTCGCCGCCGCGCTGCACAACTTCCCCGAGCGGCCCAAGATGCTGATCTTCGACGTGGTGTTCGGCCACTCGGACAACCAGGGGCTGGATACGCTCAACAGCCACTACTTCGCCGGGCCGAACATGTACGGCCAGAACCTCGATTATCGCAATCCGGCGGTGCGGGCGATCCTCTTGGAAATGCAGCGGCGCAAGGTGGATTTCGGTGCCGACGGCGTGCGCGTCGACGGTGCGCAGGACTTCAAGTGGTGGGACCCGCAGGCGCAGACGCTGCGCCACGACGACGAGTATCTCAACCTCATGTCCGGCATCGTCCAGAACGTTGCGGGCGTGGAATACAGGCCCTGGTTCGTGTTCGAGGACGGCCGTCCCTGGCCCCAGGAGGATTGGGAGCTGTCCTCGACCTACCGCGCGGTGATCGAGCAGCACGCGGATGCGGACGTGTTCCAGTGGGGGCCGCTGACATTCGCCCACAACACACCCTTCATCTACGGCTACTGGCTGTCGAAATGGTGGCGCATCAAGGAGATGCTGAGCTGCGGCGCGAACTGGATCTCGGGGACCGCCAACCACGACACATTGCGCCGGGGCACCCAGGTAAACCCCAAGCTCAACATCAATACGCGGCTGGGCGACACGCGGATGGAGATTCTGGAGAAGGCGTACGACAATCCGGCGGTTTCGATGCTGACCTACGCGGCCTTCCCGGGCGTGCCCATGGACTTCCTCAACGCCACGGCACGGGCCAACTGGGGCTTCATCCGCAATCAGGACGACAAGTACGGCGTCAAGGTCGTGGCCGAGGAGGCGATCAGCTTGAAATGGCAGGTCGACGCCTACCGCTACTCGGTGCCGGGAAACTTCACCCGCCTCAAGGAGTTGGGGTTCGAGACGCGCGAAGACCTGAGCCGGTTCTTCGAGTTCCTGCCGGCGCTGGTGGAGGTAACCGATTACGACCTCGACCACATCGTGCGCCTGCTGAACGGGGTGGAGCCGCCGCTCGCCGGGCCGGGCCACTTCACCGTGCAGGATCTCAAGACCATCGCGCGGGCCTGGATGGACGACATGCACGAGTACTGCAACGTCTCCAACTCCACCTCCGCGTTGAACCCGCTCCAGACCAGGTTCATGCTGGACCTGCGCGACTTCCGCCGCGATAACGCGTGGCTGCGCGACAACCTCGGGCCCGAAGACTGGTTCGACTACCTTCAACCCGTGGACGGGCGGACGATCTTCACCAGCTACCGCAAGGGGCCCGGACGCGAGGTGTTCACCATCACCCACATGGAGGGGGGGGCCTCGGACGAGTTCGATCCCTTGCGGCTGCCCATACCGGGGCTCGAGGGCGCGGGATGGCGATGCGTGCTGAGGACGCCCGGCATCGGGCAGGATTACGTCTCGGGGCCGATCACGATGCGAGATTCCATGGGGTTGGTCTTCGAGAGGAGCTGAGATCATGCAGCGGATCGGGTCGATCCATCGGTTCTGGGGCCTGGCGGTCGTTTTGGCGCTGACCGCGCTCCTGCTCTATTTCGCAACGAACGCGGGCGGCTGGTGGTGGCTCTGGGCCTTCGTGGCTGCGGGCGTGTCCGTCATGGGGTTCGTCGACCTCGTGCAGCGGCCACATTCGATCCTGCGCAATTATCCTGTCATCGGCCATATCCGTTTCTTCTTCGAGAAGATCCGCCCCGAGATCCGCCAGTATCTGCTCGAATCCGACCAGGACGAGGAGCCCTTCAGCCGCGAGGATCGCTCCATCGTCTACCAGCGATCCAAGGACGAGGAGGGCGCCCGGCCGTTCGGCACGAAGAAGGCGATCTACGACGGCGGCTACGCCTGGATGACCCATTCCATCGCGCCGACGCATCTCGACCGGCACGATTTTCGCGTTCGGATCGGCGGCCGGGAATGCCGCCAACCCTACGACGCGTCGCTCCTCAACATCTCGGCGATGTCGTTCGGGTCGCTGTCTGGCGCGGCCATCGAGGCAATGAACAAGGGCGCCGCGACGGGCGGCTTCGCCCATGACACCGGGGAGGGCGGGATCTCCCGCTATCACCGCAATGGCGGCGACCTGATCTGGGAGATCGGGTCGGGCTATTTCGGCTGCCGCAACAACGAGACGGGCGGCTTCGACCCCGACCTGTTCGCCGAGCAGGCCGCCGACAGCCAGGTCAAGATGATCGAGCTGAAGCTCAGTCAAGGCGCCAAGCCGGGCCATGGGGGCATGCTGCCCGCCGCCAAAATCACCAAGGAGATCGCCGAGGCGCGGGGCGTGCCCATGGGGCAGGACTGCGTCTCGCCGGCGGGGCATTCCGCGTTCTCCACCCCGCGGGAGTTGTGCGAGTTCCTCGGCCGGTTGCGGGAGCTGTCTGGCGGCAAGCCGGTGGGTTTCAAGCTCTGCATCGGGCACCGGCGCGAATTCATGTGCATCGTCAAGGCAATGCTGGCCACGGACATCGTCCCCGATTTCATCGTTGTGGACGGCAAGGAGGGCGGCACGGGTGCGGCACCGATGGAGTTCGCCAACCATGTCGGGATGCCGCTGACCGAGGGGCTGACATTCGTCCACAACACGCTCAGGGGCGCGGATCTGCGAGATCGAGTCCGGATCGGGGCGAGCGGCAAGCTGATCCACGCCTTCGACATCGCGCGCGCCTTCGCGCTGGGGGCGGACTGGTGCAATACCGCGCGGGGGTTCATGTTCTCGGTCGGCTGCATCCAGGCCCAGGCCTGCCATACGAACCGCTGCCCCACGGGCGTGACGACCCAGGACCCGTTGCGCCAACGCGCGCTCCACGTTCCGGAGAAGTCCGTCCGGGTGGCGAAATTCCATCGCAACACGATGCGCGCCCTGGCCGAGTTGACCGGGGCGGCGGGCCTCAACGATCCGCGAGATTTCCTGCCCTATCATTTCATGAAACGCGAGGCGGACGGCGACATGATCGAGGCGTCCGACGTCTGGACCTACCTGCCCACGGGGTTCCTGATCCGGGACGCGGGATTCGACGACGAGGTGCTTCGTCGCCGCTGGAACCGCGCCAGTGCAGACAGTTTCAAGCCGCCCGAACCGGGTGGACGGACGCAGACGAAGTCCGACGTGGACAGCCCCGCGCAGGCTGCGCAGTAGGCGTCCAATTCCGCGGCGAAATGCGGTCTGGCACGGATCAGGACCGGATCAGCCCGTCGGCATGGCGCGCGCAGCCGATCAGGGCCGCGTAATCGTCTTCCACGGCCCAGACGGCGAACCTTTCCATGAAGTCCGAGAACCTTCCCTTGGCTCGGAACGCCTCCGTGAAGCCGTGGCGGACGAGATGTGGGCGCATGGCGTTGGCCATGCCCCCGACCAGGTAGACGCCGCCGAAGGGCAGGTGCACCAGCGCCAGATCGCCCGCCACCCGGCCGAGCGCGCGGCAGAACGCGTCGGCGGTGCGCGCTGCCACCGGGTCCTTGCCCTCGTCGATCGCGGCCACGATGTCGTTTGAGCTTAGGGGCTCGGCACCGCCACCGGCCCAGGCGTGGACCCGCTCGAGCCCGCGGCCCGACAGGACGTCCTCGACCCCGGGAAAGCCATGGTGCTTCTCCACGAAGCGGGCAAGGGAGAGGTCGTCGTCCGACAGGACGGGAAAGGTGGTGTGCCCGGCCTCGCAGGGCGGGACGTAGCGGCCTGTATCCGTGCTGAAGACGGGGACCGCGTTGAAGCCCGTTCCCACGCCCACGACCAACTTGGCGCTGTGATCGTCCCCGTCGGGGCCGGAGACGATCTTGTGCAGGCTTTCCCGCGGCAGGGCGGGCACGGCATGTCCCTGGGCCTGCAGGTCGTTCAGGATCGCGGTATGTTGCGCGCCCGTCGCGCCGCCGAGCTGGTGGCGGTCGAATGTCCAGCCGCGGTTCGTCAGCCGCCCCGTGCCGTCGAGCACCGGGCCGGCCATGGCAATGCAGGCGCTCGCGCATTCCGGGTTGCCGCGGCTTGCGAGATAGCCGGTGTAGATCGGGCCGAGCCCGTCGTGGTCCGCATTGCGGTAGCGCGAGATCGTGTCGGTTTGCACGATCCCGTCGCGCGCAAGGCCGACCCGGGTGTTGGTGCCACCGACATCCGAGACGAGAGCAAGCGTCGTCATTGCGCGAGCGCCTCCGCCAGGGTGTGGTAGCTGTCCTTGGGCGTGCGGGCGCGTGTGGCGTAGTCCACGTGGACGAGGCCGAAGCGGGGGCCGTAGCCCATGTTCCATTCGTAATTGTCCAAGAGCGACCACGTGAAGTACCCCTTCACCGGTACGCCGTCGTCGATCGCGCGCCGAACCTGGGCGAGGTGCGCGTCGAGGAAGTCGGCCCGCCGGGGATCGTGCACGGCCCCGCCCGATACGCGGTCGGCAAGTGCCATGCCGTTCTCGGTAACATAGAGCGGGAGGCCGCGCGTGTATCCCTCGTGGACCCGGCGCAGGAAGGCGTGGAGACCCTCGGGATAAACCTCCCATCCGACCTGCGTCTTGGGCAGGGGCCCCTCCACCTCCTGCAGGGACGGCCAGGGACCGTCCGCCGGAGCGATCAGTTTGCGAGTGTAGTAGTTCAGCCCCAGCCAATCGAGCGGCTGGCCGATCAGCTCCATGTCGTCCTGCCATCCGTCGGGCAGGTGCTGGCCGAGGCCCTCCAGCGCCTCGTCGGGGTAGCGGCGGTTCATCAGGCCGCCGAGGAAGAAGCGGTTGTAGTAGGCGTCGTATCTGCGGGCGGCGTGCTGGGCCTCCGCGCTGTCATCGGCGGGGGCCGCGTACTCGAAGTTGCAGACCGCGCCCACGTTCGACACGTCGAGGTCGCGCAGGACCTCGACGGCACGGCCATGGGCCAGAAGGACATGGTGCATGGCCCGGGCGGTGGCACGGATATCGCGAAGGCCGGGCGCGTGATGGCCCAGGAAGTGGCCCATCCAGGCGACGCACCAGGGCTCGTTGATCGGGGCCACGGACCAGACGCGGTCCCCGATCCGCTCCATGAGGACGCGCGTGAAGTCGGCGAACCAGTCGGCGATGTCGCGATTGCGCCAGCCGCCCAAGTCGGCCAGGGGCGACGGCAGTTCCCAGTGGTAGAGGGTCGCTGCGGGCTTGAGGCCGCGTTCCAGCAGACCGTCCACCAGCCGGTCGTAGAAATCGAGGCCGGCCGCGTTCACCTCCCCCCGGCCTTCCGGCAAGACCCGTGCCCAGGAGGTGGAGAAGCGATAGACGTCGAAATTGCCGTCCCGAAGGAGGTCCAGGTCCTCGTCCATCCGGTTCAGGTGGTCGCAGGCGATATCGCCTCGCTGGGCGCCCGCCACGTTGCCCGGGGTGTCCGCAAAGTCGTCCCAATGGGTCCGCCCCGCGCCGCCCGAGGCGTGGCCCTCGATCTGGTAGGAGGACGTGGCGGCGCCGAAGAGAAAGCCGTCGGGGAAATCGGCGCGTCTATGGGTCAGCATGGGGGCTCCGTCTGGACTTCAGGCTGTACATAAACTCCGGCCGGTCTGCGTCAAAAGAGCTCGGCCCAGTTTCGGAGCCTGGGGGTGACACAAGGGCGGTCGACGCATTTGACTTCGCCCTCCACAATGTGGACGCTTCTTTCCAGAGCCGGGACAACCGGTACTGCTTCCGCTAACACGGACGGTGAGACCAGAGGGAGAGAGACGCATGGCATCGATACGAACGCTTCTGGCCGGTACCACGGCACTGGCGCTGGGGGCAGGGGCCGCTTCCGCGCAGGACCTGCAATTCGAGATCGGGGAAGGTCCGTTCACCTGGGGATCGCTGGAGGAGTTCCGGGGCGCGCATGACTTCTCCGGGGAGAGTATCGACATCACCGGCCCCTGGACGGGGCGTGACGCCGAACTGGTCGATTCAGTCATCGCGTATTTCGAGGAGGCAACCGGTGCATCGGTGAACTATTCGGGGTCCGACAGCTTCGAGCAGGACATCGTCATCTCCACCGATGCGAACTCCGCCCCCGATATTGCGGTGTTCCCCCAGCCCGGCCTGCTCGCGGACCTCGTGAGGCGGGGCGAAATCACGCCGCTCGACGAGGAAACGGCGGACTGGATCCGCGACACCTACGCTGCGGGCGAAAGCTGGGTCAATCTCGCGACCTTCGCGGGCCCCGACGGCAACGAAAGCCTCTATGCGTTCCCCTACAAGATCGACGTCAAGAGCCTCGTGTGGTACGTGCCCGAGCAGTTCGAGGAGGCGGGGTACGAGATCCCGGAGACCTACGACGACCTCAAGGCGCTGACCGAGCAGATGGCCGAAGACGGGGTCACGCCCTGGTGCATCGGCCTGGGCTCGGGCGCGGCGACAGGCTGGCCCGCGACCGACTGGGTCGAGGACATGATGCTGCGTACCGCCGAGCCCTCCGTCTACGACCAGTGGGTGTCCAACGACATTCCCTTCGACGACGAGCAGGTCATCGCCGCGATCGAGGAGTTCGGCTGGTTCCTGCAGGACGGATACGTCAACGGTGGCCGGGAGGCGGCGGCGACCACCGATTTCCGCGACGCGCCGAGCGGACTGTTCCAGTTCCCGCCCGAGTGCTTCATGCACAAGGCGGCGACCTTCATCCCCACCTTCTTTCCGGACGGAACCGTCGTGGGCGAGGACGTGGGCTTCTTCTACTTCCCCGCGCCCTCGGAGGGCGATCTGGGCCAGCCCGTCCTGGGAGGTGGCACGATGTTCGCGATCACCAGCGACAGCGAGACCGCGCGTGGCTTCATCGAGTTCCTGAAGACACCGCTTGCGCACGAGATCTGGGCGGCGCAGGGCGGCCTCCTGTCTCCGCACCGGGAGATCAATCCCGAGATCTTTCCGTCGGACAGCCAGCGCGAGTTGAACGACATCCTGCTCGAGGCGACCACGTTCCGGTTCGACGCCTCCGACCTGATGCCGGGCGAGATCGGGGCGGGCGCCTTCTGGTCCGAGATGGTGGAGTTCACCACCGGTGCGCAGGATGCCCAGACCACGGCCTCCGCGATCCAGGACCGCTGGAACTCGCTCCAGTGAGCGATGACGCCCGGAGCGCGTTTGGGCGCACGCTCCGGGCGGGGGCCAGGAGCGACCGGGACGGGGCCATGGTGCGAGCCGACAGCTTGATCGACATCGGGACCTGAGGGGGAGAGGCGATGCCAGTCGTTCTGCAGGGGATCATGACGATCCTTGTCGGCGTCGGGGGATGCGTGGGGTATTTCTACGCCTCGAACATGATCCTCGACCGGGTGATCTTTCCAGCGCGCGGCGCGAATATCGGACGCAACATCAATCGCGCCAATGCCGTCCGGCCGTGGCTGTTCATGTTTCCGGCGATCTTCGTCCTGAGCCTTTATCTCGTCTATCCCGTGGTCGGTTCGGCGTGGCGCTCGCTCTACGGACGCGACGGGCAGGATTTCATCGGTCTCGCGTACTACGCGCAGCTCTTCGACGGGGGCGATTTCACCACCGCGTTCCTCAACAACCTGCTGTGGGTGATCTTCGTTCCCGCCGCCTCGACATTCATGGGGCTCGTCGCCGCGCAACTGACCGACAAGCTGTCTTGGGGTAACTTCGCCAAGGCGATGATCTTCATGCCCATGGCCATCAGCTTCGTCGGCGCGTCCCTGATCTGGAAGTTCGTCTATGCGAACGATGCCGATATCGGCCTGATCAACGCGATCCGCGCCGGCCTGGGCTGGACCGATCCGGTGGACGTTCTGCAGATCCCGTTCTGGAACAACTTCTTCCTGATGGTGATCCTGGTCTGGATTCAGACGGGTTTCGCCATGGTGATCCTGTCTGCCGCGCTCAGGGGTATCCCCGAGGAAACGATCGAGGCCGCGATCCTCGACGGGGCGAACCCGTTCCAGCTCTTTTTCCGGGTGAAGGTGCCCCAGATCATGCCGACGATCGTGGTGGTCTGGACGACGATCACAGTGCTCGTGCTGAAGGTCTTCGATATCGTCTACACGATGACGGGCGGGAACTTCGATACCGAGATCCTGCCCAGCTACATGATGGACTACTTCGTCACCTCGAAGGGATTTGCCTCCGCCATCGCGGTCGTCATCATGATCACGGTGCTGCCGGTCATGCTGTGGAACATCCGGGAAGCCCGGAGGGAGATGCGGTGATGGACAATGTCGTCGGAGGAAAATCCTCGCTTACCTGGCTGACCCACATCTCGGTCGTCCTGCTTGTTGCCGTATGGTTGATCCCGACGATCGGGTTGCTCGTCTCCTCGTTCCGCGAGCGCGACCAGATATCGGAGTCCGGCTGGTGGCTGGCACCGTTTCCCGTCGAGCTGACGGCCCGGGGCCGCACCGCCGCCGAAGCCGAGCGTGACGGCGACATCTTCGTCGTGACGGGCAACATCTACGACGATGCGGAGGCGGCGAGCTACTTTCCAGGCGGCGGCGGCGACGTGGTCGCTTTCGGCACCCGTGGCGTGGACCCCACCGAGTTCGACGCCGGCACGGTGGCGGAGCTGGACGACGGCGAGACGCTGCGCGTTGAGGCGGACGGCTCGTACAGATGGACCACGCCCGAGGACCCCGGGGACCGGGGGCAGAGGATCTACTTCGCGGCCCAGTCGCCACCGGAGTTCACGCTGGCGAATTACGGGCAGGTCCTATCGGCCGACAACATGGATCGCGCCTTCATCAACACGCTCACGGTGACCGTGCCGGCGACCGTGATACCTATCCTGATCGCGGCCTTCGCGGCCTATGCCCTGGCATGGATGGATTTTCCCGGTCGGGGCCTTCTGATCGCGCTCGTCGTGGGGCTGCTCGTCGTGCCGCTCCAGCTTGCGCTGGTGCCGATGCTCGACCTGCACAACAGAATCGGCATCGGGCAGGGTTTCCTCGGGATATGGTTTGCGCACACGGCTTTCGGGATGCCGCTTGCGGTGTATCTGATCCGAAATTACATGGCCGGCTTGCCCCGGGACATCATCGAGTGCGCCAAGGTGGACGGGGCGAACGACTTCGAGCTCTTCGTCAGGATCGTCCTTCCCTTGAGCCTGCCGGCTCTGGCGGCATTCTCGATCTTCCAGTTCCTCTGGACGTGGAACGATCTTCTGGTGGCCAAGGTATTCCTGCCATCGGACGACGCGTCGAAGGTAATGACGGTGAAGATCGCCGACGACCTGCTGGGGTCGCGCGGGGGCGATTGGGGAATCCTGGCCACCGCGGCCTTCGTATCCATCGCCGTTCCGATCGGGGTGTTCTTCGCGCTGCAGCGGTTCTTCGTGCGCGGCCTTCTGGCAGGATCGGTGAAATAAAGATGATGACGAGCGATTTGACGACGGACCGGCCCGCGGAGGCCGGCACTGCAGACCCGGACTGGTGGCGCGGCGCGGTGATCTACCAGATCTACCCACGGTCGTTCCAGGATTCGAGCAACGACGGCGTGGGGGATCTGTCGGGCATCATCCACCGGATGGACTACCTCGCCCGGCTCGGGGTCGATGCGATCTGGGTGTCGCCTTTCTTCCGCTCGCCGATGCGCGACTTCGGATACGACATCTCCGGCTTTCGCGACGTGGACCCGTTGTTCGGGTCCATGGGGGATTTCGATGCCCTGATCCACCGAGCCCACGAACTGGGCATCCGGGTGCTGATCGACCTCGTGATGAGCCATACCTCCTCCGACCATCGCTGGTTCAAGGAAAGCCGCTCCTCGCACGAAAACCCGAAGGCGGACTGGTACGTATGGGCAGACCCCAAGCCCGACGGCTCTCCGCCCAACAACTGGTTGTCGATCTTCGGTGGCTCGGCCTGGGAGTGGGAATCGGAGCGGATGCAGTACTATCTGCACAACTTCCTGATCGAGCAGCCGGACCTGAACTTCCACAACCCGGAGGTGCAGGAGGAGCTCCTGAACGTCGCGCGCTTCTGGCTCGACAAGGGGGTCGACGGTTTCCGGCTGGACGTCGTGAACTTCTACTTCCACGACAAGGAACTGCGCGACAACCCGGCGCTGGCCCCGGAATTTCGCAACGACAACACCGCGCCCTCGGTCAATCCCTACAATTTCCAGGATCATCTGTACGACAAGACCCGGCCGGAGAATTTGGTGTTCCTCCAGCGCCTGCGCGCCGTGATGGACGAGTATCCGGCGATCACCAGCGTCGGCGAGATCGGCGAGAGCCAGCGGGGGATGGAAACCCAGGCCGCCTATACATCCGACGGGCGGTTGCACATGGCATACGACTTCGATTTCCTGGCCAATGCCTTCCCGTCGGGCAGCCGTATCCGCCACATCCTCGAACGGTTCGACCGGATCGTCACCCAAGGATGGGCGTGCTGGGCGTTCTCCAACCACGACACGGTGCGCTACTCGACCAGGTGGAACCTGTCCGAAGCGCAGAAAAAGCTTTACGCCGCGATCCTGATGACGCTGAAGGGGACCGTCTGTCTCTACCAGGGGGAGGAGTTGGGCCTGACCGAGGCCTATGTCCCTTACGACGATCTGCAGGACCCCTACGGCAAGCGGTTCTGGCCGCGGTTCAAGGGCCGGGACGGGGCGCGGACGCCAATGCCCTGGAGCCAGGACCACAATGGCGGTTTCACCGATGCACGGCCGTGGTTGCCGATTGCCGTCGAGCACGTCGAGCGCGCCGTTTCCGTGCAGGAACGGGACCCGAACTCGACGCTGTCCTTCTACCGGGAGTTCATCGCGTTCCGCCGCCGTTTCCCGGCCTTGTCCAAGGGAGCGTTGGATATCCTGCGCGCCGACGACGACGTCTATGCGATGGTGCGCGAGCACGAGGGTGAGCGGGTCTTCGTCGTGTTCAACCTGAGTGCCTCGGAGCAGGTCGTGAAACTGCCGGAGGGCGCGTGGGCGCCGTGCGAGGCTGTACCGTTCGAGGCCGCGTTCGACGGGCCGGAAGTGAGACTTCCGCCCCACCAGGGAGCCTTCGCCGTCGCAAGCGGAGAATAGGGGGAGGGCGAGATGGCAGAACTGAAGATGAAGGACGTCGCCAAGGCATATGGCAGCGTCAAGGTGCTCGAGAACATCGACCTGGAGATCAAGACCGGAGAACTGGTCGTCTTCGTGGGGCCGTCTGGGTGCGGCAAGTCCACGCTCCTGCGGATGGTGGCCGGGCTTGAGCGGATCACCGGCGGCACCCTTGAGATCGACGGGCGGGTGGTCAACGACGTGCCCCCCTCCCAGCGCGGCATCGCCATGGTGTTCCAGTCCTACGCGCTCTACCCGCATATGACGGTCTACGACAACATGGCCTTCGCCCTGAAGATCGCGAAGAAGTCCAAGGACGAAATAGACTCCGCGGTCCGCAACGCGGCGCGCATCCTGCAGCTCGAGCCCTATCTCGATCGCCTGCCCAAGGCCCTGTCGGGTGGCCAGCGGCAGCGGGTGGCCATCGGCCGGGCGATCGTGCGCGACCCCAAGGTCTATCTGTTCGACGAGCCGCTCTCGAACCTCGATGCCGCCCTGCGTGTGGCCACGCGGATCGAGATCGCCCAGCTCAAGGACCAGATGCCCGACTCGACCATGATCTATGTCACGCACGACCAGGTCGAGGCGATGACCCTCGCGACCCGGATCGTCGTCCTGGCCGGGGGCGGGATCAGCCAGGTGGGCACGCCCCTGGAACTCTACCAGAAGCCGCAGAACGAGTTCGTCGCCCAGTTCATCGGGTCCCCGGCCATGAACCTGCTCGAGGGCAAGGTGGTCGAGACCGGCGACCGTACGGTGGTCGAAATGGCGCGCGGGGGGACGGCCGTCTCGCATTACCCCACCACGGACGCAGATCGGGGAACGACGGTGAATGTCGGTGTTCGGCCCGAGGACTTCGTCGCGGCCAGAGGAAACGACTATCTCTTCGAGGGGCGGGTCGACATCACGGAGGCGCTGGGCGAGGTGACCCTCCTCTACTTCGAGACCGGCGAAGCCTCGATGGAGGACATGGAGAAGGGCAACGCGGCCGTGATCGCGAAACTCCAGGGCGTCCATCAGGATCTTCGCGGTCGGGACGTGAAGCTCGGCGCCGAACCGGAGAAAGTGCACCTCTTCCGAGACGGGCGCTCGCTCCTCTACCGTTAGCCCGAGACTTCCGTTACGGACGGGTGCGCGTGCGGGTCATGTGGCGCGAAGGCCAGCCAGAAGGCGCTCTCCCACGTCGTCGGGAAGAAGGCCGAGTTGCACGAAAAGACCCATCATGTCGAAGTGGTTGTGGGCCTCTGCGATCAGTCCGCCCTCCAGCCGTACGAGCGTCTGTCCTGTCATCTGCAAGGGCTTGCCCGAGCGCCGGCTCGTGCCGGTGGCACGGGCCATGCTCGATACCCAGTCGCCATCCTCGAGGACGTGAAGCAACTCGAACTCGATGTTCACGACGTGCATGGAGAGGGAATCGACAAAGGCGATCATGTCCTCGGCATCGAGGCTCATTTCCCCGACAAGGCCTGAAGCCTCGGCCCCGGGGGCGAAGAACTTGCGGATCGCGTGGGAGTCTCCACCGCTCCAGACGGTATCATAGAACTCTTGCAGGAGATCGTGTTTAGACATTTTCGCATCCAGCTCCGAAGACAGGACACTAGCGCAGCTCAACTTAATGGAGAGTGAAGAAGTGCAGGCTTCTGTTGCCAGGTGCCTGCGAACCCCGCCTTACCTTGCTAGAGGCAAGGGCTTCAGATTTCGGTCTTGGTTACCGCTTACGCGGCAACTGCAACCGGAGCACGATTGTCGTTGGCAATTATGCTTTAACGGACCGATGTCGGTGGTACCTCACCGAGACAAAGCTACACCTTTAGACGTCCGTCGATCCTATTTCGGCCCCATGATCCGCCAACGACCGGATGTTTTGGTGGAGCCGCCGGGTACCGCCCCCGGGTCCGATCCGCTTATTACGTGCGCGTTTATGTCCATAGTCCCCTTACGGGGACGACTTGAATATGCGCCCGTGTTCGGCCGGTTTCAAGCCGTCAGATGTGGTTTATGGTGATCGCGACGATGCCCACCGCGATCTCGACCCCGAAGAAGATCCACTTGGTCCGGGACGTTCCGTCCACGAGGAGCGATGTCAGTCGCCCGATTGCCGCTCCACCCCATGCGCATCCGATCATTGCATAGGCGGTCGGGGTGTCGATCAGCAATGCACCCGCGCCCAGCCCGACGAAGAGGGCGCCCGATGCGGCGCGCATCTCGCTTGCGCCCATAGTGGTGCGCCCGTCGGACTGCAGGCCAACCTGGCGCATCGTGTAGTGGGGTGCGGCCCAGCCTATCGCGCCGAAGCCGATGGACAGAAGGGCGATGACGATGTTGATGATATCGATCATTTGGATGTCTCCACGTTTCCTGCCCAAGTCTCGTGATCGACCCGGGGTCCCGCGACCCCGGATCGCCTCAGCCGAGGGGCGGCTGCCCGTTCGAAGCGTTGAGGCCGCCGTCCACCGGGAGGATCACGCCGTTGACGAAGCGTGCCTCGTCCGAAAGCAGGAATGCCACCGGTCCCGCGATGTCCGAGGGGTCGGCAGCACGGCCGAGCGGTATCCGCGTCTTGAAGGCGCCGATCAGGTCGTCGTTGTCCATCATTCCCTCGGTCAGTTCCGACAGGGTGAGGGACGGGGCAATCGCGTTCACGCGCACCCCAGAGGCATGGGCGTCGAGCGCGAGACCCTGGACCATCAGACTGATCGCGCCCTTGGACGCATTGTAGGCGAACGCTCCCCAGTCACCGCCGATGCCCGACACGGAGGACGTCGCCACGACCGATCCGCCGGTCTCCTTCAGGGCGTCCCAGGCGGCGCGGATCGTGGTATAGGTCCCCTCGACGTTGACATCGAGCAGCTTGCGGAAATCGGCCGGGTCGAGTTCCTCCATGCGGCCCATGGCGGCGGTGCCGGCATTGGCGACGAGGCCGTGGATCGCGCCGAATTTCTCTCGGGCGCCGTCCACCATGGCCGCGACCTGATCGGGGTCCGTGACGTCGGTGGCCACGACGAGGCAACGCTCGTTGCCGATCTCGGACGCGATAGCCTCGAGTTTCTCCGTCCGGCGCGCGGCCAGCACGACATTGGCGCCGCGCACGCCGAGGTCGCGGGCGATCCCCTCGCCGATGCCGGAGGAGGCGCCGGTCACGATGTACGTCTTGCCTTCGAGATTCATCTCGGTCTCCTGTCGATTGTCGCGATGGCAACGGGGCCGGGAAGGTGCGCGTTCCCGGTTGAAGCGTGGCGTATGCGCACCGTAGGCTCTCCGAAAGCTAACAGGAGGAGACAGGCGGATGTTCGAGGCCCTGGTCGTCGAGAAGGACGAGGACGGAAAGACCCATGCCGGCGTGCAGGAACTGGAAGAGGACCGTCTGCCCGACGGCGAGGTGACCGTCGCGGTCGAGTATTCGACGTTGAACTACAAGGACGGGCTGTGCATCGGCCCGGGCGGCGGGCTGGTGCGCGACTACCCCCACGTGCCGGGTATCGACTTCGCCGGAACGGTGGAGCGTTCGGACGACGACCGCTACGCGCCCGGCGACAAGGTCGTCCTCACCGGCTGGCGCGTCGGCGAGGCGCATTGGGGCGGCTTTGCCCAGAAGGCGCGCGTCAAGGCAGACTGGCTTGTGCCTTTGCCGGAGACGCTCACCACGCGCCAGGCGATGGCCGTGGGGACCGCCGGGTTCACGGCCATGCTGGCGGTTCAGGCGCTGGAGGACCAAGGCCTGCGGCCCGGTGGAGGAAAGCCGGTCCTGGTCACCGGAGCGTCGGGAGGCGTGGGCTCCGTCGCTGTGGCGATCCTGTCGCACCTGGGATACGAGGTCGCCGCCGTAACCGGTCGGCCCGAAAACGAGGCCTACCTCACCGATCTCGGGGCAAGCCAGATCGTGCCGCGCGAGGAGCTGGCCGAGACCGTGAAGCGGCCGCTGGAAGCCGAGCGGTGGGCAGGCTGCGTCGACGCGGTAGGCGGGGCCATGTTGGCGCGGGTGCTCGGCCAGATCGCCTATGGCGGTTCGGTAGCAGCGGTGGGGCTTGCCGGAGGCTCGGACTTGCCGGCGAAGAATATCCCGTTCCTGCTGCGTGGCGTGAACCTACTGGGCATCGACAGCGTCATGCAGCCCTACGATAACCGCGTCCGGGCATGGCAGCGCGTCGCGACCGACCTGCCGATGGACAAGCTCGAAGCCATGGTGGAGCCCGCCACATTGAAGGATCTCCCCAATCTGGGAGCCCGGATCCTAGAGGGTAAGGTGAAGGGCCGCGTACTGGTCGACATCGCATCCGGTATGTGAAAGGTTAAACGAAGTTTCGTGACGTTTCGCGCCGGTTCCCAATCAGGGGGCCGGCCAAAGATCCATTTTTCGGATCCTATCCAACACGAGGAGAGCTAGATGAGCGATTCATCCGAAGGGATGGATATTCCCAGTCCCGACGGGGCGGTCAACACGATCGACACCCCCTATACCGTCGGGGAAGATAACGTTCAGGGCAAGCTCGGCCCTCTGAGCTTCGATATCCACAATCCCGTCTTCCTGATCTCGTCGTTGATGACGGTCGCCTTCGTCTTGGTGACCCTGATCTTCCAGGATCAGGCGGGGGCGGTCTTCAATTGGTTGTTCACCTTCGTGACGACAACCTTCGACTGGCTCTTCTTGTCAGCCGCGAACGTGTTTGTCCTGTTCTGCATCTTCATCGCTTTGACGCCGATGGGGAAAGTGAGGCTGGGCGGCAAGGAAGCGACGCCGGACTACACGTATCTGTCCTGGTTCGCGATGCTGTTCGCCGCCGGCATGGGCATCGGCTTGATGTTCTTCGGCGTTCTCGAGCCGGTCTACCACATGCAGGTCTCGCAGCCGCTTGGCCTTGAAGGGCCGTTCGGCGAAGATGGAACGCTGAACCAGGATCAGGTCGCCAATGCCCGGGCGCATGGCCTGGCCGCCACGATCTTCCACTTCGGACTTCATCCCTGGGCAGCCTACACGGTGGTGGCGCTGTCGCTGGCGCTGTTCACCTACAACAAGCAACTTCCCCTGTCGCTGCGCTCGGCCTTCTACACGATTCTGGGGGACCGGGTCTGGGGTTGGCCGGGTCACATCATCGACATCATTGCGGTCTTTGCCACGCTTTTCGGTCTGACGACGTCGCTGGGCTTGGGTGCGCAGCAGGCGACAGCCGGCATGAACTACGTCTTCGGGGTCCCGAACACGATCAACACGCAGATCATCGTGATCGCCTGCGTCACGGGAATTGCGCTGATCTCCGTGATCAGGGGCATCGACGGTGGCGTGAAGCTGCTCTCCAACATCAACATGGGTTTCGCGGCTCTTCTTCTGCTGTTCGTGTTCATTGCTGGACCGACGCTTACCATCCTCAAGGATATAGGCATCGGCCTGGTGACCTATGCGCGTGACGTGATACCGCTTTCCAATCCGATCGGGCGGGATGACGACAGCTTCCGCCAAAGCTGGACCTCGTTCTACTGGGCGTGGTGGATCAGCTGGTCGCCCTTCGTCGGGATGTTCATCGCCCGCGTCAGCCGGGGCCGCACCGTGCGGGAGTTCATCACCTGCGTCATGCTCATCCCCACGCTCCTGGCCGTCGTCTGGATGGGCGTGTTCGGCGGGACCGCGATCAATCAGGTCGTGACCATGACCGACGAGTCCGGCGTCTATCAGAACGTGATCGGAAGCTATAACGATGCCATCGCGATGTTCGCCATGTTCGGCGACATGCCCCTGACGGCGATCACCTCGACGCTGGGGATCATCCTGGTTCTGGTGTTCTTCATCACATCGTCGGATTCGGGGTCCTTGGTGATCGATACGATCACCGCGGGCGGCAAGACGGAGGCGCCCACGTCGCAGCGCGTGTTCTGGGCGACTACCGAGGGCATCGTGGCGATCGTCCTGCTCCTCGGCGGTGGCTTGACCGCGCTGCAGGCGATGGTGAATGCCACCGGGATCATCTTCACGGTCGTCCTGCTGTTCCTGTGCTACGCAACGTACAAGGGGTTGCGGACCGAGCCGCGCTGAGGCGCGGACCGTTCCCTGCGACATCGCGCCGGTCCGGGTTGTCCCGGGCCGGCGCTTTCCGTTTCCGGGCCCTGTCCTATCTGCCGGGCCATGGCCGACGACACTTCCCCCATCATTCTGTGGTTCCGCCGCGACCTGCGGCTGACGGATCACCCCGCCCTCGACGCCGCCGCCCGAACAGGTCGGCCGGTCATCCCCGTCTTCGTCCACGACGAGGTCGTGGAGGGATACGGGGCTGCGCCCAAATGGCGGTTGGGTCTCGGGGTGGAGAGCTTCGCGGCGCGGCTAGGGGAGGTCGGATCTCGCCTGACCTTGCGCCGCGGCCGAGCCGAGAACGTGCTCGCGAAGCTGGTGGAGGAAACGGGCGTGGGAACGGTGTGGTGGACGCGAGCCTACGATCCGCCGTCGATCGCGCGGGACAGGGCCGTGAAGTCCTCCCTGACGGATCGCGGGGTAGAGGCGGGAAGCCTTCCGGGCCACATCCTGTTCGAACCCTGGACGGTAGAGACCAAGGCGGGCGAATACTACAAGGTCTACACCCCCTACTGGCGCGCAGTGAAGGACCGCGACGTGGGCGAGCCGTTGCGGGCGCCGTCCGCGTTGCCCGCTCCGGACGCCTGGCCCACGAGCGAGGCCATCGAAGACTGGGACATGGGCGCGGGGATGGAACGCGGTGCCGCCGTCGTCGCCGAGCATGTCACCGTGGGCGAGGAGGCGGCGCGCACCCGGCTCGCGACCTTCGTGCGCGACCGCATCGCGACCTATTCCCGTCGGCGCGACTATCCCGGGCTTGATGGCACGTCGGACCTGTCCGAGAACCTCACCTACGGCGAGATCTCGATCCGCACTTGCTGGCACGCGGGCCAGCGCGCGCTCGACGAGGGCAAGGACGGCGCGGCCGACTGGTTGCAGGAGCTGGTCTGGCGCGAATTCGCCTATCACCTCGTTTATCACACCCCACGCCTGATGACGGACAATTGGCGGGAGAAGTGGGACAGTTTCCCGTGGAACGAGGACGAGCGGGTGGCCGAGGTCAAGGCCTGGAAGCAGGGACGCACCGGCATTCGCTTCGTCGACGCGGCGATGCGCGAACTGTGGGTGACGGGGCGGATGCACAACCGCGCCCGCATGGTGGTGGCGAACTACCTCACCAAGAATCTCATGTGCCACTGGAAGATCGGCCTGCGCTGGTTCGAGGACACGCTGGTGGACTGGGACCCGGCCTCGAACTCCTTGGGGTGGCAATGGGCCAGCGGGCCGGGGCCCGATGCGACGCCGTACTTCCGTGTCTTCAATCCCGTCACCCAGCTCGACAAGTTCGACAAGGACCGTGCCTATACGACCCGGTTCATTGCAGAGTTGAGCGATGATCCACCGGCCGAGGCGCTTTCCTTCTACGATGCCATCCCGCGGCATTGGCCGATGGCGCGGGGAGACACCTACCCGGACAAGCCCATCGTCGGCCCCAAGGAAGGGCGCGAAAGGGCGCTCGAAGCCTATGGGAACCGCGATTTCTAGCAGTGTGGCCCTGCCGCCCCACGCGCGCAAACGTGAGGGGGCGGTGATCGACTTCGCCCGGCCGATCTGGCTTCAGGGTCGTATGATCACGATCCTGACTTTACTTGAGGTTGATATCGTCTTCCGCCCTAGCGGCCAGGTGCGCCGCACCGCACCAACGTTCCCGATCGGAGCGGCGGCATGACGATCTCCAGACGCGTGCTTCTCGCCACCGGCGCCGCGGCGCTCGCGGGTTGCGGGACGCCGCCCCATCTCGAGCAGGTCACCCGCGCCGAGCCCGTCGAATTGCCACCGCCGCCGCCACCGATGCCGGCGCGCTACGGGGCGATCAGCGACGAGCCTTATTACATTCCGGCCGTGCCGGACGGTGTCGTACCGCCCGAGTTGTGGCGGCAGGAGGTCGCGAACCCCTATCCCGACATGCGCCCGGGGGGCGTGGTGATCGATCCCGACGACGCCTACCTGCATCTGGTGGAGGAGGGCGGGCGTGCCCTGCGATACGGGATCAGCGTCGGCCGTGCCGGCTTCGGCTGGTCCGGGGACGCGGTGGCCCAGTGGAAGCGCGAATGGCCGCCCTGGAAGGTGCCCGACGAGATGGCCGAGCGCCAGCCTGAGCTCGCGCCCTACACGGTGTCGAACGGCGGCATGGACCCGGGCCCGGGCAACCCGCTCGGCGCGCGTGCGATCTACCTTTTTCAGAACGGGGAGGATACGCTCTACCGCATCCACGGCGGTTGCGAGCCGGCCTATCTGGGCAAGGCGGTGTCCTCGGGCTGCATCCGGATGCTGGACCAGGATGCGATCGACCTCTTCGACCGGATCGGGACCGGTGTGCCGGTTCGTGTCCTGCGCTCTGTCCGTCCAGCGAAATTCGCCACCATTTACTAGAGGCCCCCGGGGCCTGACGCGCCGTGACGCAGGCCGCGGGGGACGTTTCCGCTTGGACACGGCCCCGGCCCGCGGCTAGCTTCGCCGAAACGGGGAGTGACGATGACCGCGCTGACGACGACCGAGGGGCAGGGGCACCTGCCGCGCTACTTTTCCCGCGTCTTTTCCATGGCGCAGGGAATGGAGGCCGGGCGCCTCGATCTGGTCCTGCCCGACGGCCGCCGCTTCCGGGCCGAAGGGCGCGCGCCCGGCCCGGTGGCCGAGCTTCGCGTACACGACCGCGATCTCTTCGCTCGCCTGGTGCGGGACGGCGACATGGGCTTTTGCGAGGCATACGTTGAGGGCGGCTGGACGACGCCGGACCTGCAGGCCTTCATGGATCTCGTCCACGTGGCCGGCGACGACATGTACGACGGCTTTCCCGCCATGGGGCTGGTGCGCGCGTTCGAGCGGTTCCGCTTCTGGCTCAATCGCAATTCCAAGCGTAACGCGCGCCGCAACATCGCCGCGCATTACGATCTGGGCAACGCGTTCTACGAGCTCTGGCTCGACGACACGATGACCTACTCCTCGGCCAAGTTCGACACCGGCCAGGAAAGCCTGGAAGCCGCGCAGATGGCCAAATACGCCTCGATGGTAGACCAGATGGGCGCCGGTCCCGGCGATCACGTCCTCGAGATCGGCTGCGGCTGGGGCGGGTTTGCCGAATATGCCGCGCGGGAGCGCGGGCTGCGCGTCACGGGTCTGACCATCAGCCAGGCGCAGTACGATTACGCGACCCGGCGTATCGCCGAGGCGGGATTGTCCGACCGGGTGGAGATCCGGATGCAGGATTACCGCGATACCGGCGGCACCTTCGACGGCATCGCCTCCATCGAGATGTTCGAGGCGGTGGGAGAGCGCTACTGGCCGATCTATTTCGAGACGCTGCGGCAGCGGCTCCGGCCGGGGCGGAACGCCACGCTGCAGATCATCACCGTTCAGGATGCCCGTTGGGAGGTCTACAAACGCGCCCCCGACTTCATCCAGAAATATATCTTCCCCGGCGGGATGCTGCCCTCTCCCAGCGCGCTGCGCACGGAAATCCGGCGCGCCGGTCTCGGGCTCGTCCGCTCGATAGAGTTCGGCGAAAGCTACAGCCAGACGTTGCGGCGCTGGCACGACAGCTTCGAGGTGCGCTGGGACGAGATCGCGCGGATGGGCTTCGACGAGCGGTTCCGCCGCATGTGGAGTTTCTACCTCACGGCCTGCGCCGCGACCTTCCAGAGCGGCAATTGCGACGTGACCCAGATCACGGTCACCAGACCTGCCTGACGGGTCTGACGCGCGGGGCGCGGGTCGAGAGGCTTTGTCGCGGCTCGTGGGTGCCACGTGAGACCGGTGCCGGGCTGACTGTCGCGCCGCAGAACGTCGCCCGCGCCAAGGATGGCCGCGGCGCGCACGGGGTGGCGTTTGGAGCCGAGCCGATCCTGTGAGGCGCCGGCCTGCGCGGCGCGCCTTAACTTCGACTTCGCGGCTCCGGGCGCCAGATGGGGCCCAAGGCGAACCCGGCGGCGGAGCAGTGAGAAACATGAGAAAGACCTTCGTCTTCGGCACCCTTCTGGACGCGGATCTGCGCCGGATCGTTCTGGGCTGCGATGTTGCGGTGTCCTCGGCGGTGCTGGTCGATCACCGGGTCGCACGCGATACCACGGGAGCTGGACCCGTGCTCGCGCCCTGCGATGGAGGCTCGGCACAAGGGCTCGTGCTCGATCTCGATGCCGAGGCGGCAGCCCGCCTCGCCTTCTACACCGCCGGGCACGGGCTGGTGGCGGAACGGGTGAAGCCGCGGGCAAGCGACGGGCCGGTCCCGTCCACGCTTTATCGCGGAGACGGCGTCGCGGGGGGCGCCGAGTGGTCCGTGTCAGAGTGGCAAGACGGGGCGGGCCCGCTCGCCCGGCAAGTGGCCGAGGCCGTCATGGCCTCGTTCCGCCGGGTCTCGCCGGAGGAGTTGCGGTTCCGCCTGCCGATGGTCCGCGCCCGGGCCGACGCTGCCTTGCGTGCCGCGGCACGTCCCGTCCCCGCCGAGCTGCGCACGGGCCGGCAGCGGGGGGAGGTGGAGGTGCTCGAACACCGTCAGCCCTATTGTCATTACTTCGCCGTGGGCGTGACCCGCCTGCGCCATCCCCTCTACGACGGGGGCACGAGCGGCGTGGTGGAGCGAGCGGGCCTGCATATGACCGATGCGGTAACGGTCCTTCCCTACGACCCCGTCCGCGACCGGGTGATGGTGGTGGAGCAGTTCCGCTACGGCCCATGGCTGCGGGGGGATCCTCGACCCTGGGTGCTGGAGCCCGTCGCCGGCCGCGTCGATCCCGGAGAGGACGCCGAAACCACCGCTCGCCGCGAGGCCCTGGAGGAAGCGGGGCTGGAAATCGGGGCCTTGCACAGGATCGGCAGCTACTATCCCAGCCCCGGCGGGGTCAGCGAATACATCGAGAGCTTCGTGGGGCTGGCCGACCTGCCGGATCGCTCGGAGGGGATCGGAGGGCTCGATGCCGAGAACGAGGATATCCGCACCCATGCGATCCCCTTCGAGCGGGCGCTCGAGCTGGTTCGGAGCGGCGAGGCGGATACCGCCCCGCTCCTGCTCTCGATCCTGTGGCTGGACGCGGCGCGGAACCGGGGCGCCTTCGCTTGAGTTCGCCAGCCTCGCGGCCTAGTCATGGCGCACCGAGCGAGCCCGAGAAGGAGCCGAGATGACCATCCACAGCGATCTGGCCGCGGCCGTCGGGAACACGCCCCTCATCCGCCTCAAGGGGCCGTCCGAGGCGACGGGATGCGATATCCTGGGCAAGGCGGAGTTCATGAATCCCGGCCAGTCGGTCAAGGACCGTGCCGCGCTCTACATCATCAAGGACGCGGTGGAGCGGGGCCTTCTGGAGCCCGGCGGCACCATCGTCGAAGGCACGGCCGGCAATACCGGGATCGGCCTCAGCCTCGTGGGCGCATCCATGGGGTTCCGCTCTGTCATCGTGATCCCCGAGACGCAGAGCCAGGAAAAGAAGGACATGATCCGCCTGGCGGGCGCCGAGCTGATCGAGGTGCCGGCGGTGCCCTACAAGAACCCAAACAACTACGTGCGCTATTCGGGCCGTCTGGCCGAGGAGTTGGTCAAGTCCGAGGAGCATGGGGCGATCTGGGCGAACCAATTCGACAATACCGCCAACCGCCGCGCCCATCACGAGATGACCGGTCCCGAGATCTGGGAGCAGACGGGCGGCAGGGTCGACGGCTTCATCTGCTCGGTGGGGTCCGGCGGGACCATCGCGGGCGTGGCCGACGCTTTGCAGCACCGCGGCGTCAAGATCGGGCTTGCCGACCCCGAGGGGTCGGGCATGTACAAGATCTACACGGGCGAGGAGAATGCGGGGAGCTCGATCACCGAAGGGATCGGCCAGGGCCGGGTGACCGGCAATCTCGACGGGTTCACGCCCGACTTTTGCTACCGCATCCCCGACGCCGAGGCGCTGCCGATCGTGTTCGACCTCCTGCAGGATGAGGGGCTCTGCATGGGCGGGTCCACGGGGACGAACGTGGCCGGAGCGATACGCCTTGCGCGCGAGCTCGGCCCCGGCCACACGATCGTGACGATCCTGTGCGACTTCGGGAACCGCTACCAATCCAAGATCTACAACCCCGACTTCCTGCGCGAGAAGGGCCTGCCGGTTCCCGAATGGCTGGTCGAGGGACGGGGCCGCGCGCTTCCGACGGTTTTCGAGGACGCATGATCCGGGCCATCGCGGCGGTCACGCTCTGGGTCTGCCTGGCGCTGGCGGCCCCGGCACAGGAGACCGTCGACCCCGATTACCAGGCGTGGCGGGAGCTGTCCGGCGAGGTGCAGTCAGCGCTTGGCGGCGACGTGAATGTCGGCGAGCTCGAGGAGTTTCGCACCGAGCTGGCCGACCGCCGCACCGAGTTTCTCGATGCGCAGGACACCAACGCGGCGCGGATCGAGACGCTGCAGACCCAGCTCGACGCGCTGGGCGCCCCGCCCGCCGAGGGCGAGCCGCCCGAGGCGGAGCAGGTGTCGGACCGCCGCGCCCGTCTCAACGAGCAGCTCGAGGAATTGCGCGCACCGGTGCGCGCGGCCGAGGAAGCCTATACCGAGGCCGATAGCCTGGTCGCGGCAATCGACAGGCGCATCCGCGATCGCTACGCTCAGCAGCTTCTGGTACGCGATCCCACGCCCCTCAACCCCGTCTACTGGTCGGGGGCCGTCTCGGCCGTGGCCGATACCGGCTTCGTCCTGTGGGAGGAGGCGCAGCGCATATGGCGCAACCCCTCCCTGAGGCCGCAGGCCCTCCAGACGCTGCCCTTGGCGGTGCCGCTCTTCATCATCGGCCTGCTGATGGTGTTTCGGTCGGGGTGGTGGACCAGCATGTTCCAGGCTTGGGTGCTGGGCCATACCCGCAAGGGGCGGGGCGTTCTGGGGTTTGTCCTGTCGCTGGGCCAGGTCGTCCTGCCGCTTTTGGGGGTGACGCTTGTCGCGCTCTCGGCGCAGGTCAGCGGTTTCGCGGGGCCGGTCGCGATCGAGGCGACGCAATCGCTGTTCGACGTGGTCGCGCCGCTCGTGGTGGGCCTGTGGCTGTCGATGATGCTGTTTCCGTTCGACCGCCCCGGGCCCCTGTTCCTCGACGATCATCTCAGCGAACGGTTGCGGCGCTACGGACGGGCGCTGGCGGCGGCGACGGCGCTCCTTTTCGCGATCCGCGCCTTGGCGGATCTGACGGACCGTACCGACATCGCGATCGCGGTCCTCCTCTACGTCCCTCGTCTTCTCCTCGCCTTCCTGCTCTACCGGGTCGGGCGGCTCCTCGTGCATGCCCGCCGCTCTGGGGAGGACAGCGAGAACGACGAGCGTACGCTCACCGGCTCTTTCACCCGCTTTCTCGGCCGCCTCCTGATGCTGGCGGCGTTGGCCGGGGTGGCCTTGGCCACGGCGGGCTACGCCAACGCGACCCATTTCCTGCTGATCCCCGCGGTCGAGACGCTCGCCCTCAGCGGGCTGGTCCTGATCCTGCAGCGGCTTGTCTACGACCTCTACGCCCTGATGACGGATACCGCCGAGGGCTCCTCCGACGCGCTCGCCCCGGTGCTCATCGGCTTTGCGCTGACCTTGGCCGCGCTCCCGCTCTACGCCCTGATCTGGGGCGCCCGCGTTGCCGACCTGACCGAGCTGTGGTCGCGGTTCCAGGCGGGGTATTCTGTGGGCGACACGCGGGTCTCGCCGGTCGATTTCCTGACCTTCCTCGCCGTCTTCTTCGTGGGCTACGCGCTGACGCGGTTCATCCAGGCCACGCTGAGAAGCTCCGTCCTGCCCAAGACGCGACTTGACGTGGGCGGACGCAACGCGATCGCCTCGGGGCTGGGGTATGTCGGCGTCTTCACCGCGATGATCGCGGCGGTGACCTCGGCGGGGATAGACCTGTCGAGCCTTGCCATCGTCGCCGGTGCCCTGTCGGTCGGGATCGGCTTCGGTCTGCAGAACGTGGTGTCGAACTTCGTCTCGGGCATCATCCTGCTGATCGAGCGCCCCATTAGCCAGGGCGACTGGATCCAGGTCAACGGCGAGATGGGCTATGTCCGCGACATCTCGGTCCGGTCCACCAGGATCGAGACCTTCGACAAGACCGACGTGATCGTGCCCAACGCCGACCTGATCTCGGGCACGGTGACGAACTGGACGCGGGGCAACAACGTGGGCCGCGTGATCGTGCCGGTCACCGCGGCATACGGGTCCGACACGCGGGAGGTGGAGCGCCTTCTGGACGGGATCGCGCGCGATCACCCGATGGTGTCGCTCAACCCGGAGCCCTTCGTGTATTTCGCCGGGTTCGGCCCCAGCGGAATGAACTTCGAGATCCGGGCGTTCCTCCGCGACATCAACTTCGTGCTGAACGTCCAGACCGACATGAACCACGAGATCGTGCGCCGCTTCGCCGAGGCCGGGGTGGAGATCCCGCTGGCCCAGCAGGATGTCTGGCTGCGCGCGCCGGGCGAGGGGCGCGGACAGGGGCAGGGCGAGAGGCATCCGACGCGGCGCGTCGTGGCCCCGCCCCAGGGGCCCCAGATGGACGCGGCCGGCGAAGGGGGCGACGGCGACGGACGATGATTGCAAACCGGGAGGGAGCGCCATGCGCAACGCGTTGAAGGACATCTGGGCGGCCGGGCAGCCGGTCGCGAACGGCTGGCTGGGCATCGGGTCGCCGTTCGGGGCCGAGATCATGGCCGCGCAGGGTTTCGACAGTCTGACGATCGACATCCAGCACGGGGCGTTCGACTACGCCGCGGCGCTGTCGATGCTCCAGGCTTTGCGCGGATCGGGCGTCGTTCCGATCGTCCGGGTGCCGTGGCGCGATCCGGGCCACGTGATGAAGGCCCTCGATGCCGGCGCGATGGGGGTGATCTGCCCGATGGTGAACACGGCCGACGAGGCCGCGGAGTTCGTCAGCTACATGCGCTATCCCCCCCGGGGGCAACGCAGCTTCGGTCCGATGCGCGCCAGCGTCGCAATGGGCGGCTATGGCCAGGAGATGGACGACGAGGTCCTGGCCTTCGCCATGATCGAGACGGCTGAGGGGATGAGGAACCTCGACGCCATCGTCGCGACGCCGGGTCTCGACGGGATCTACGTGGGTCCCGCCGACCTCACGCTGGGCACGCAAGGCGGCCGGCTGCCGCCCGGCTTCGACCGGGAGGAGCCCGAGATGATCGGCCAGATCCGGGACATCGCCGCGGCCTGCGGTCGGGCGGGGATCCACGCGGGAATCCATTGCGGATCGCCGGCCTATGCCTGGCGTGCCGTGGAATGGGGATACGACCTCGTCACGGTGTCTTCCGACACGAGCCTCCTGGCGTCCTCGGCCGCGGAGTCGGTCAGCGCCTTCCGTGACCTGGCCGGGGATACCGGCTGACAGGCCCGGCTGCGGCTTGAACATCGACGCCCCCCCGGTCTAGGACCCTCGAGACCCTCAGAGGAGATCCCGTGCCGATGCGCATGCGCGACGTCGTTGTGAAGCCGATGCATCCCGACGGGCGCCGTTTCGTGGCGATCTTCGCGGCGGCGACGCTGGTCCTGTTCCTCGTGGCCGAGCCGTTGGGCTGGATCGGCCTGGGGCTGACCGTCTGGTGCTACTACTTCTTCCGCGATCCCGAACGGGTGACGCCCGCGGGGTCCGGCCTCGTCGTCAGCCCCGCCGACGGGATCGTGTCGCAGATCGCTCCCGTCGCGCCTCCGGCCGAACTGGGCCTGCCGGAGACCCCCTTGACGCGGGTGAGTGTGTTCATGTCGGTCTTCGACTGCCACGTGAACCGGATGCCGGTAGCGGGCCGGATCACCGCCGTCGACTACCGCGCCGGTACCTTCGTTAACGCCTCGCTCGACAAGGCCAGCACCGACAACGAGCGCAACGCCCTCGCCCTGGAGACGGAAGGGGGCGATCGGCTGGTCGTTGTCCAGATCGCCGGCCTCGTCGCGCGGCGGATCCTGTGCTTTGCGTCGCAGGGCGACCGGCTCGCGACGGGGGAGCGGTTCGGGCTGATCCGCTTCGGCTCCCGGCTCGACCTCTACTTGCCGCCGGGGGTCACGCCGAAGGTGGCGGTGGGGCAGACGGCGATCGCCGGCGAGACCGTCTTCGCCGATCTCGCCGCGCCCCGGTCGGAGACCTGAATGGACCGGCTTCCCGATCGCCTTCCCGACGACCGGCCGAGCCTCCCGCTGGTGTCGCTCCTGCCCAACCTCGTGACGCTGTCGGCCGTCTGCGCGGGGATGACCGCCATCCGCTTCGGCTTTCAGGGGGAATACGGCTGGGCGGTGCGGCTGATCCTGGTGGCCGTGGTCCTCGACGGGCTCGACGGGCATCTCGCGCGCCTTCTGCGGGCCAAGTCGCACCTGGGGGCGGAACTCGACTCCCTGGCGGACTTCCTCAATTTCGGCGTCGCGCCCGGCCTGATCCTCTACGCGTGGTCGTTGGGGGAGATCGGGGGGCTGGGATGGCTCGTCTGCATCGGCTTCGCCCTGTGCTGCCTGCTGCGGCTGGCGCGGTTCAACGTCGATGCCAAGGTCGGTGACGGTCGGCAATCCGATCACTTTCTCGGCGTGCCGTCTCCGGCGGGCGCGATCCTCGTGCTGATACCCCTCGTCGTGTCGCTCCAGCTGAAGACGCCGCCCATCCTGCCGCCCGAGGCTCTGGCCGGCTGGACGGCGGCGATCGGTTTCCTGATGATCAGCCGCATGCCCACGCGCTCGATGAAGAACATCCGCGTCTCGCGAGCGCGGGTGCCGCAGGTGATGCTGGGTGCGGTGCTGGTTACGACCGCGCTCCTGATCTACACGTGGGTTACGCTGATCGTGCTGGCGGCTGCCTACGCACTCAGCCTGGCCGGATCGGCCCGCCTCGCATGGCGGTCCCGCAAAGAGGAGTAACCTTCGTGGATAGTGACGCCGTCACCCGTTCCTACGCCCGCTGGGCTCCGATCTACGACCGTACCTTCGGGGCGGCGACCGCGCGGGCGCGCCGGGCGACCGTCCGTCGGCTGAACGGACTGAACGCCACCACGATCCTCGAGGTGGGCGTGGGCACCGGCCTGGCGCTTCCGTTCTACGACGAGCGGGTGCGGGTTACGGGCGTGGACTTTTCCGCCGACATGCTTGCCAAGGCCCGCGCGCGGGTCGCGCGGCAGGGCCTCTCTCACGTGGCGGCCCTGCGAGAGATGGATGCCCGCGCCCTCGACTTCTCCGACGACAGCTTCGACGCCGTGGCCGCGATGCACATGATCTCGGTCGTGCCCGAACCCGAGCGCGTCATGGCCGAGATGGTGCGCGTCCTGCGCCCGGGCGGATACTTGGCGGTGACCAACCATTTCGCCCGCCAGAGCGGCACGCTGGCGCGGATCGAGAAGGCGGTCGCACCCTTCGCCGACCTCCTGGGCTGGCATTCGGACTTTCCCCTTGCCACGGTGACGGGCGTGCCCCGTCTCGAGGTGGTGGAGCAGAGCGCGGCACCGCCCATGGGGATGATGACGCTCCTCCTTTTGCGCAAGCACCCCGCCGCGGCGGCCTAGTCGGTCGGAAGCGACGCGCAATGGGCACCCGAGGCGGCCGCGTTCGAACCGAGCGCGATGGCGGGCGGCTGCGCATAGATGTCGGGCGGTGTCGATGCCGCGAGGTCGAACGACAGGAGGCCCACGACGAAGGCGGCGACGATCGCGGCGGTCAGTCGACGGGTCATGGTCAGCCCCCCATCCCCAGTTTCGGGCGCAACCTGACGCCCACGGCCGACCCGGCGAAGCCGGCGGCGAACCATGCCCAGCCGTGAAGCGACCCGGTGGAAATGCCCGAGAAGAACGCACCCACATTACAGCCGAAGGCGATGCGCGAAGAGTATCCGAGCAGGAACCCTGCGACGATCGTGGTCGCCCAAGCCTTCGCGGGCAGGCGCGGCAAGGCCTTGCCGAGGTCCCCGCGCCAGACGGTGACGAGGAGCGCGCCGCCGATGAGGCCGAGATTCGTCAGCGAGGTCACATCCGTCAGCAGGCTCTGCGCGATCCGTTCCTGATTGGCGGGCAGGCCCCAGAACGCCGATGGGTCGGTCGGTATGCCGACGGCCGACGCGCCCTTGGCTGCCCACAGTCCCAAACCGTAGACGACGCCCCAGGGCTGTCCGGCCACGACGATATTCAGGATGGCGAACACGGCGAGGGTCGCCGCCGCCCAGACGTAGCGGCGCGGGATGCGCCGCACGCCCGACGGGGCCAGCCACAGGACGAGCGCGGCGACCGCGCCGAGTGCGGCGAGCGTGACGGCGAGGCCCCCCGTTCCCTCCAGCGCCACCACCGGCAGCGCGCCGAGCGAGGTCCACCAGACGAGGTTGTATGCCCCCAGGAACGAGCCGATGGCGAAGAATGGCAGCGCCACCACGCCCACGGGGTTGCCGGACCCGGCATTGACCAAAGAGCCCGACCCGCAGCCCATGACGAGCTGCATGGACAACCCGAAGACGAAGGCGCCGCCCACCATGGCGAAGCCCACCGGCGCGTGCGCCCCGATCAGCTCGGCCCCCGATGCCGCCAGGAGCGGAAAGGCCACAACCGCCACCAGCGCGATGGCCAGAAGATGGCCCAGAAGGCCGCCCGGATCGCGCTCGACGATCATGCGCCGCCACGGGCCGGCGAAGCCGAAGCGGAACCCCTCGAGGGTGATGCCGAAACCCAGCCCGATCAGGATCAGCAGGCCATAGCGGACGCCCACCAGAAGGCCCACCGCCAGCGCGAAGGCCAGCGCCGCCCCGATCAGGGCAACGCGGGTGAGGGTGGAAGATGAACGTTCCGCGGACGGCACCGCGATCGCCGGATTGGCCATTCTCTCCTCCTGCCGATCAGAAGATCGACTTCACCTGATGCCAGAACGTCCGGATCGGCCCGGGCACGTTCGCCATCGCGAAGCCCGCGTTCGACCAGCCGACGACGCTTTCCGGATAGAGGGTCACGTTCTCCACCCCGGCCAGCTCGGACAGGGCGAACCAGTTCGTCGCCGCCCAGTGGCCGGTGTTGCAAAAGGAGATGATTTCCGAGGCACCGGTGAAATCCTGCTCCTCGGCAAGCCGCCGCGCGGCGGTGGCGTCGACGATGGCCGGCCCGTCGGAGAACCACCCGGAATGCTCGAAATATTGAGATTGCGGGATCGTGCCCGGCTTGGCGGCTGAGGGGTGTGCCTGCTCGCCGTTCCAGAAGCTTTCGGAACGCGCGTCCAGCAGGAGGGCTTCCTCCTCGCCGCCGAGGACCGATTGCACCTCGTCCGCGGTGGCTGTCCAGCGGTCGTTCCACGTGACCTCGATCTCGCTCGGCGCGGGCTCGACGGTCTCCGTCGACAGGGTGTTGCCGGCCTCTTCCCAGGCGTTGATGCCGCCGTTCAGGATCGAGATGTCGTCGAAGCCGCTCGATTTCAGCGTCCAGTAGACCCGAGCCGCGGCGCCGAAGTCGGTCGCATCCTCACCCTGGTAGGCGACGACGACCCGGTCCTCGGTCTCCAGGCCCAGCGCCCCAAGAGTCTCACTCAGTTCCGTCTCGGAAGGGACCGCGCCGGGGTTTTCTCCAGGGCCGCGGAACAGGGAATACGGCGCGTTCACCGCCCCCTCGATGTGGCCGCCGCCGTAGCCGTCATCGCCCTCGGCCCGGATATCGACGACTTCGACCTCGCCCAGGGCGGGCTTCAGATCGTCGGCCGAGACGAGCGGCCCGAACGCGGCCTCCTGGGCACCGGCAGCGGTGGTCGCGAAAAGCCCTGCGACGAGGGGGAGGGCAAGGCGCATCGTCACGGTCATCGGTCGTCTCCTTGTCTGTCGTCCTTCGATGTGGCGAATTTCGCCCCGGGTGCAAGTGCCGCCCCTCCCCGTCGCCCGAAACTCGCATTCGCGGTCGAAGGGTGGCGGCGGGAACGCCCGTTCCGGGCCCCGCGGCTTGCCGTCGAACGTTCTTCGTGGTCGTACGGGCAAGGGGGGATTGGCGTTCCTATTCGCGCCGTTGGCCATTCTTTCCTGCCCCCTGGACCGGGGGG
Source organism: uncultured Paracoccaceae bacterium (assembly GCA_947500825.1). Lineage (GTDB taxonomy): Bacteria > Pseudomonadota > Alphaproteobacteria > Rhodobacterales > Rhodobacteraceae > Palleronia. Next base: position 347,009 of record CANMTR010000001.1, read on the forward strand.
AGGGCGTAGATGGACACCCGCCACCAACCATGGCGCCGTTCCGGTGCCTTGATCCGACCACCGCCACCGCTGCCAGCGATACTGTCTCTCCCATATGCCCCGGCGCCCGAACCGACCCCGCTCGCCCGGCATACGGAGAAGGCGTTCGAGCGGACCACACGCCTCGCGGCATGATCGTGCAGCGCCAGCCTTACGGCGCTAACCACCACGACTGGACCGCGGAGGGGCTCGCGATGCGGGTGCGGCTGCCCATGGCACTACCCACCCGACAGCCGCGTCGAGCTTCAGCGCTTGCGATCGCGGCGCGACGACATCGGCTGGAACGCCACGCCCACATGGGCCTCGCAATAGGGCTTGCCGGACTGCACGGGCAGCCCGCAGAACCAGAAATGCTCGCTGGCCGGGTCGCCGATGGGCCACTTGCAGGTGCGCTCGGTCAACTCCATCAGCGACAGCTTCTTCGACTTCTTCTCCACCTCGCGCACGGTTTCCAGCGCCTCGGCGCTGATCTCGTTGGCTGAGGGCTGCGGCGGCAGCGGCTGGCCGGCCGGCACGATCTGCCGCGCGGGGGAGGGGGGGACCTCCTCCTCGTCCGTCTCGTCTTCGGCCGGTTCCGCCTCGGCCGCGGCCTCGCTCCGACTCGCGGGCTCCGGGGCGGGCTCCCTGGAATGCGGGGGCTCGGCCGCGGGGGCTGGCTCGGCCGGGGCGTCCGGCACGGGTTCGGCATCGACGGGCGTTCCGCCCACGCGGTTCGACAGCCCCAGCCGATGGACCTTGCCGATCACGGCATTGCGGGTCACGCCGCCCAGCTCTTTCGCGATGGCGCTGGCCGATTGCCCCTCGTTCCACATCTTCGTCAGCTTCTCGACGCGTTCGTCGGTCCAGGACATCGGATTCCTCGCTTTCGGGATGGGCGTCTGCGGCCGGAGCCGCTTGGTATATTGAATGACCATCCTATTCTAGTCACCCGTTGCCGTGACACAAGGTTGGGACGCCGGATGACCGAGACCACTTCGCACGAGATGGGCGTGCGCCGCTTCGGACGCTGGAACTGGATGGGGCTCTATACCCTGGCAGAGCGCGAATGCCGCCGCTTCATGTCGATCTGGGCGCAGACGGTCATGGGTCCCCTGATCAACGCGGGCCTGTTCCTCGCCGTCTTCGCCATCGCCATCGGACCCACGCGCGGCGACGTGATGGGTGTGCGCTACGTCGAGTTCATCGCCCCCGGCCTGATGATGATGACGGTGATCCAGAACAGCTTCGCCAACACCTCGTCTTCGCTACTGGCGGCGAAGGTTCAGGGCAACATCGTCGACACCCTGATGCCGCCGCTCAGCCCGGCCGAGATGCTCTTGGGCTATCTCGCAGGCGGTGTCGCGCGGGGCGGCCTGGTGGCCGTGGTCATCGGGGCGGTGATGATCCTCCTGATCGGCACCGGCCTCGCGCATCCGCTCGTGGCGCTCCTCTTCATCGTGCTCGGGGCGGCGATGATGGGCGCACTCGGCATCCTGGCGGGGATCTACGCCTCCAAGTTCGACCAGATGTCGGCGATCACCAATTTCGTCATCACGCCCCTGTCGTTCCTGTCGGGGACCTTCTACTCGATCGAGGCGCTGCCCTCGGCGCTCACGGCCGCGTCGCACCTCAATCCCTTCTTCTACCTCATCGACGGGGCCCGCTATGGCATCTTGGGCGTGTCGGACGCCTCCCCGCTCCTGGGCTTCGTCGTCTGCCTGGTCACTACGCTCGTGCTGTCGGGGCTCGCCCTGCGCTGGTTCCAGCGGGGGTACCGTCTCAAGGCCTGACAGCTCTTGCCCGTATGTCGCGCGCCGTCTAAGGATCGATGCCATGACGATGCGACGACATACGCGCCGACGCCGCTGACGCCCACCGCCGGGCGCCAGCGCCCGATTTTCGCGTATCGTCGACGGCCCGGTGGCCTTCGCCACCCTCCGGGCCGCGCCCCTCCCCCGAAGGACCACCGCCATGATCCCCGCGATCCTGCCCACCTACAATCGCGCACCCCTCGCCTTCGAACGGGGAGAAGGTGCATGGCTCTGGACGGAGGACGGAACGCGATACCTCGACATGGGCGCGGGGATCGCCGTCAACGCGCTCGGCCATGCGCATCCGGCCCTCGTCGAGGCCCTGGCCGAGCAGGCGGGCAAGCTGTGGCACGTCTCCAACCTCTACGATATTCCGCACCAGCGGCGCCTAGCAGGCCTCCTCGTGGATCACACCTTCGCGGACACGTGCTTCTTCACCAATTCCGGCACCGAGGCGCTGGAACTGTCGGTCAAGATGGCACGCAAGCACTTCTCCGCCGCGGGGCAAGACAGGCATCGTATCGTGACCGTCGAGGGGGCCTTCCACGGCCGTTCCATGGCCGCGATCTCGGCCGTCGGATCCGAGAAGATGACGGACGGGTTCGGCCCGCTCCTGCCGGGCTTCACTCAAGTCCGCTGGGCCGACCACGACGCGCTCGAGGCGACCATGGGCGACGATGTGGCCGCGATCCTAGTGGAGCCGATCCAGGGGGAGGGCGGCATCCGCACGCTTCCCGATGCCTGCCTCAGGGGCTTGCGCGATCTGGCCGACCGCCACGGGGCCTTGCTGATCCTCGACGAGGTGCAGTCCGGCATCGGCCGGACAGGGCGCCTTTTCGCCCACGAATGGGCCGGTATCACCCCCGACATCATGATGGTCGCCAAGGGGATCGGCGGCGGTTTTCCCCTCGGCGCTCTCCTGGCCACGGAACATGCCGCCGGCGCCATGACCGCGGGAACCCACGGATCGACCTATGGCGGCAACCCGCTGGCCTGTGCCGTGGGTGCACGGGTGATGGAGGTGATCACCGCCGACGGCTTCCTCGACGGGGTGAACGCCATCTCCGGCCGGTTTCGGCAGGGGCTCGAAGGGCTCGCTGCGTCCCATCCGAAAATCTTCGGAGAGGTGCGCGGCCAGGGCCTGATGCTGGGTCTCAAGGCACGGGTGCCCAATACCGAGGTGGTGGCGCAATGCTATGCCCAGCACCTGCTGACAGTACCGGCGGCAGACAACGTGATCCGTCTGCTCCCGCCCCTCGTCATCGGCGAGGAAGAGGTCGCCGAGGCGCTTTCCCGCCTCGATGCGGCCGCTGCCGCTCTCACGCGGGCGGCGTGAGGGTCTTCTCACCCTTTCTCGAAATACCCCACGGGGGTCTGGGGGCGTGATGCCCCCGGTCCGCCATCGCAACCGGAACGCCCCATGACCCATTTCCTGGATATCCACAAAACGGACCCGGCCGACCTGCGGCGGATTATCGATACGGCGCGGAAAATGAAGGACAATCGAGACGGGCGGCCGAAAGGGGCGGCGGATGACGAGCGGCCGCTCGAGGGGGCGATGGTGGCGCTCATCTTCGAGAAACCGTCGACGCGGACACGGGTGTCGTTCGACGTGGGCGTACGTCAGATGGGCGGGCAGACCATGGTGTTGTCGGGGGCCGACATGCAGCTCGGCCATGGCGAGACCATCGCCGACACGGCCCGCGTCCTGTCGCGTTACGTGGACCTCATCATGATCCGCACCTTCGAGGAGGCGACCCTTCTCGAGATGGCCGATCACGCCGAGGTGCCGGTCATAAACGGGCTGACGAACCGCACCCATCCGTGCCAGATCATGGCCGACGTGATGACCTACGAGGAGCATCGCGGCCCCATCAAGGGGCGCAAGGTGGTCTGGTCGGGGGACGGCAACAACGTCTTCGCCTCCTTCGCCCACGCGGCGCAACAGTTTGATTTCGAAATGGTCTTTACGGGGCCCGAGCCACTGGACCCCGAGCCTGCCCTGCGCGGGCTGATCACCGTCGAGCGCGATCCGGCGAAGGCGGTGGCGGACGCCGACCTCGTCGTGACCGATACCTGGGTGTCGATGCACGATCCCCAGAGCGCCAAGGAGCGGCGGCACAACCAGTTGCGGGGGTATCAGGTGAACGCGGAGCTGATGGCGCGGGCCAGGCCGGACGCCCTGTTCATGCATTGCCTGCCGGCGCACCGGGAAGACGAGGTCACCTCGGAGGTGATGGACGGGCCGCACTCGGTGATCTGGGACGAGGCGGAGAACCGGCTCCATGCCCAGAAGGCGATCATGCGGCACTGCCTGGGGCTCTGACCGGGTTGTCGGAAACGCGTCGGAGTCCCGGCGGAGTTCCGGAGGGTTACCGGCGCTCTACCGCGCCGCCGGTTCGCGCGCTCGTCTCGGCCTCCTCGGGCGCGGCCTCCTCCGGACGCGGCATGCGCTTGCGGCCCAGGAACACGACCGCGCAGACGCCCATGAGACCCATGGAGACGAGGAACGGCGCGCCGGGTAGGTAGAACTCCGTGGACTCGGCGGTGGAGAACCAGAAGACCTGGCTCATCAGGGCGGGGGAGACGACCATGGCGAGCGCGCCCGCGCTTGTCAGGAGGCCCTGAAGCCCGCCCTGGGCGTTGTCGGGGATGGCGCGCGACATCATCGCCTGGATCGCGGGCGTGACCACCGCGCCAAGGGCCGCGAGCGGCGCGAGGAAGAGCGCCACGGTGCCCGATTCCACCAGTGCGAGGGCAAGGAAGGCGCAGGCGCTGAAGACCAGCCCGTAGATCACCGTGCCCCGGTCGCCCAGGTAGCGGATCACGTAGCGGATGAGCCCGCCCTGGACGACCGCGAGGGAGATGCCGAAGAGCCCCAGCGAGATGCCGATCATGCGCGGGCCCCAGCCGAACCGCTCCTCGGCGAAGTAGGCCCAGATGGCGGGATAGACGAAGAACGCGGTCTGGTAGAGGAAGAACAGGAGGGTGAGGCGGCCCACGCGGTCTTGCCGGCCCAGGTCGAGGAGCGCGCCCAGCGGGTTGGCCCGGCTCCAGGCGAAGGGGCGGCGGATCCTGTCGGTGACCGTCTCGGGCAGGATGAAGATGCCCAGGGCGAGGTTCGCCGCAGCGAGCCCGGCCGCGGCCCAGAACGGCGCGCGGGTCCCGAATTCGGCCAGCACGCCCCCCGCCAGCGGCCCCAGGACGAAACCGAGGCCGAATGCGGCGCCCACCAGCCCGAATCGCTGCGCCTTCTGATCGGAGGAGGAGATGTCGGCGATGAAGGCGGTGGCCACCGATCGGGTGGAGGCGGCGACCCCGCCGATGACGCGGCCCACCAGCAGGACCCAGATATTGTCGGCCAGCGCGATCACGACGTAGTCGAGCGCCATGACCGTGAGCGTCGCCAGGAGAATGGGGCGGCGGCCGTAGCGATCCGACAGGGTGCCCAGAAGCGGCCCGCACAGGAACTGCATGATCGCGTAGGCGGTGGTGAAGACCCCGCCCCACAGGGCGGCCTGGGCGATGGTGCCGGCCTCCACCTCCCGGATGAGCTGCGGCATGACCGGGATCACCAGGCCGATCCCCATGGAATCGATCATCAGCGTGACGAGGATGAAGAGCAGGGGAAGGCGCGCGGTCATGAGGTCTCCCGACGGTCCGCGCCGGTATGGGGGGGGGCGCGGCCGGGGTCAACGCGCGCCGCGCGGTTTCGGACCGGGGTCGGACGGAACGCCGCGCCGCGCCGCCTATGTCCGCCCCAGGGCGTCCGCGAACACGAGCGGGTCGACGTTGCCGCCGGAGGCCACCACCGTCACCGCCTCGCCCGCGACCTCGTCCGCGTGGAACAGGGCGGCGGCGAGGGCCACCGCGCCGCCGGGCTCGCAGACGAGCTTGAGGCGCAGGAAGGCCTGGGCCATGGCGCGCAGGGCCTCCTCGTCGGTGACCGACAGGCCGGGCCCGCAGAGGCGGGCGAGGATCGGGAAGGTCAGCTCGCCCGGGCTGGGAGTGACGATGGCGTCGCAGATCGACCCCGAGGCGCGGTCGTTCGCCACGATTTGCCCCGCCGCCAGGGACCGTGCCACGTCGTCGAAGCCCACGGGCTCCACCGGACGGACGCGCAGGTCGGGGCGGGTGTCGGACAGGGCCAGCGCCACACCCGAGGTGAGCCCGCCGCCGCCGCAGCAGACGAGCACGTCGCCGGGCGCGTCGGCGGGGACCTGCTCGGCCAGTTCCAGCCCGACGCTGCCCTGGCCGGCGATGACCTCGGGCGCGTCGTAGGGCTTCACCAGGGTCAGGCCGCGCGCATGGGCCAGATCCGCGCCGATCTCCTCCCGGCTCTCGCCGCCGGCGCGGTCGTAGAGGACCACCTCGGCGCCCATGTCGCGGGTATTGGCGATCTTGAGCGCGGGGGCATCGCGGGGCATGACGATCACCGCGGGCGTGCCGTGCATGGTGGCGGCGAGGGCCACGCCCTGGGCATGGTTGCCCGAGGAATAGGCGATGACGCCGCGGGCGCGGTCGCCGGGGGCCAGGGCGCTGATCGCGGAATAGGCGCCGCGGAACTTGAAGCTCCCCGTGAGCTGAAGGGGCTCGGCCTTCACGAACACGCGCCGGCCGGCGATGTCGTCGAGGAAGGGCGACGTCAGGAGCGGCGTGCGGCGCGCGTGGCCCGCGAGGCGCCTGGCGGCGGCGGCGATGAGATCCGGGGTCAAAGGAGCGCGCGCCAGTCCGAGATGGCGGCGAGCGCCTCCGCTTCGTCGAGGAACGGGACGTGGCCGCGGCCCGGCACCTCGGCCACCACCATGTCGGGGCGGCGGCGGCGCATCTCGGCCAGGGTGGCGGAGGACAGCAGGTCGCTGCCCACACCCCGGATGCAGGCCAGCGGCAGGCCGTCGGCGGCGTCGAACCAAGGCCAGAGGTCCGGCGCGGGCTCGGCCCCGCCCGAGGCGACGGCCTCGCGCAGGCCGGGGTCGTAGTTGATGGCGAGGCCGGTCTCGCCCGCGACGTAGTGCTTCTCCACCTCCTCGCGCCAGCGGCTCTCGGGGACGCCCTCGAACCCGGCCATGAGCGCGGCGCGGGCGGCCGTCGCCTCCGCGTGCGTGGCGTGGGCGGGGTCGCGGCCCACGTAGTCGGCGATCACGGCGAGGCCCGCGGGGTCGATCTCGGGGCCGATGTCGTTGAGGCAGATCCCCGTCAGCCGCTCCTTGGCGGTGGCGGCGAGGAACATCGCGATGAGCCCGCCGCGCGAGGTGCCCAAGACCGACACCGAGGCGAGGCCCAGGTGGTCGAGAAGCTCTAGCGTGTCGCGCGCCTCCACGGGCACGGTGTAGGTCGCGGGATCGGCCCAGTCCGACGCGCCGCGGCCGCGGTAGTCGAGCGCGATCAGGCGCGTGTCGTCGAGATGGGGGGCGAGGTAGTCGAAATCGCTGGAATTGCGGGTGAGGCCCGACAGGCACAGGAGCGGGCGTCCCGTGCCCCGGTCCTCGTAGTGGAGGCGCAGGCCGTCGGAGGTGGTGAAATCGGGCACGTCGCGGGGCTCCTGCGGCTGGGGTCGGCGGGAGGCTCGCACGGGGGGTGGGGGGCCGCAAGGAGGGTCGGGGCGGCGAAATCGCCCCGCCCCGGTTTACACGTCCGGGCACGGTCCCCACTTGGATGTGAGCAGAGCCGAGCACCCGCCGGAAACAGGCGGCCTCGGGGAATCGAAACCGAAGAAGACGAGGGGAACGCCATGAGCCAGGCCAAGGAAGGCGACACCGTCCGCATGCATTACTCGGGCAGCCTGCCCGACGGGACGAAGTTCGACAGCTCGGAGGGCCGTGATCCGCTGGAGTTCACGCTGGGCAGCGGGCAGATCATCCCCGGGCTCGACAGCGCCGTGACCGGCATGGAAGTGGGCGAGAGCAAGCAGGTCACCGTGGGGCCCGCCGAGGGCTACGGCGACCGGGACCCGTCGCGCATCCAGGCGGTGCCGCGCGACCAGATCCCCGAGCACATCCCCACCGATCCGGGCACGCAGCTGCAGATGCAGACGCCCGAGGGCCAGACCCTGCCCGTGGTGATCGCGGAAGCGAACGACAGCGAAGTCACGCTGGACGCCAACCACCCGCTGGCCGGCCAGAAGCTGACCTTCGACGTGGAGCTGGTCGAGATCGTCTGATCGCGACCGCAGCCGTCGAGAAGGGGCCGCATTCCGGGAGGAGTGCGGCCCCTTTTTTCGTTAGGTGTGGATGTTCTCGATACGGGGCATGCCGAGGACGTGGAAGCCGCCGTCGATATGGAGCACCTCGCCCGTGGTGAAGGCGCCGCCGTCCGAGGCCAGGTGGACGGCCGTGGCGCCCACCGCCTCGAGGGTGGCGTTGGCGCGCATGGGCGCGTTCTGCTCGGCGAACCTGAAGGTGCTCCGAGCGCCGCTGATGGCGGCGCCCGCGAGGGTTTTCATCGGCCCCGGGGAGAGCGCGTTGACCCGGATGCCGTCGGGGCCGAGATCGTTGGCGAGGTAGCGCACGGCCGATTCCAGCGCCGCCTTGGCCACGCCCATGACGTTGTAGTAGGGCGTCACCTTGTTCGAGCCCTGGTAGGTCAGCGTCAGTATGGTGCCGCCCTCGGTCATCATCTCGGACGCGCGACGGGTCACGTCGATCAGCGAGTAGCACGAGATCGACAGGGTGTGGCCGAAATTGGCCCGCGTCGTGTTCACGAACCGGCCCTTGAGCTCGTTCTTGTCCGAGTAGGCAATGGCGTGGACGACGAAGTCGAGGCTGTCCCAGTGGTCCTTGAGCGTGGCGAAGGCCGCGTCCATGGAGGCGTCGTCGGCCACGTCGGCGGGGATGACGATATCGCTGCCCGCGCTCTCGGCCAGGGGCCGGACGCGCTTCAGGAGCGCCTCGTTCTGGTAGGTGAAGGCCAGCTCCGCGCCCGCCTCGCGCATGGCGCGGGCGATGCCCCACGCGATGGAGTGGTCGTTGGCCACCCCCATGATCAGGCCGCGCTTGCCCTCGAGCTGTCCCGCCATACCCCTCACTCCTTCCACTTCGTCAGCAGCATCGACCCGTTCGTCCCGCCGAAGCCGAAGGAATTGGTCATCACGGTGTCGAGGCCCGCGTTCTCCACCAGCGAGGTGGCGATCTCGCCCTCGCGGATGCGTTCGTCCAGGGTCTCGACGTTGATGGAGGGCGCGATGAAGTCGTGCTCCAGCATCAGCAGGCAATAGACGGCCTCCTGCGCGCCGGTGGCGCCCTGGCTGTGGCCGGTCATCGACTTGGTGGAGCTGATGGGCGGGGTCGATCCGTCGCCGAAGATGCGGCGCACCGCCTCGACCTCGCCCGCGTCGCCCACGGGCGTGGAGGTGCCGTGGGCGTTGATGTAGCCCACGCGCCCGGCCTCCATCTCGCGCAAGGCCAGCCGCATGGCCCGCTCGCCGCCCTCGCCGGAGGGCGCCACCATGTCGTGGCCGTCCGAGGTCGCTCCGAAGCCCGTTACCTCGGCATAGATCTTCGCGCCGCGGGCGCGGGCATGCTCGAGATCCTCCAGCACCACCATGCCGCCGCCGCCGGCGATCACGAACCCGTCGCGATCGGCGTCGAAGGCCCGGCTCGCGCGCTCGGGCGTGTCGTTGTAGCGCGAGGACATGGCGCCCATGGCGTCGAACAGGCACGACAGGGTCCAGTCGAGTTCCTCGCCGCCGCCGGCGAACATCACGTCCTGCTCGCCCAGGCGGATCTGCTGGGCGGCCATGCCGATGCAGTGGAGCGAGGTCGAGCAGGCGGAGGTGATGGAGAAGTTCATCCCCTTGATCTTGAACGCCGTCGAGAGGTTGGCGCTGACGGTCGAGGACATCGCCTTGGGCACGGCGAAGGGGCCGATCCGCTTCGGGCTGCCCTTCTCCTCCACGATCCGGTGGGCCTCGTGCAGGGCCGAGGTGGAGGGCCCGCCGGAGCCGGCGATGAGGCCGGTGGCGGGGTTCGACACCACCTTCTCGGGCAGTCCCGCGTCGGCGATGGCCTGGCTCATGGCGATGTGGGCGTATGCCGCGCCCGGCCCCATGAAGCGCAGGGTGCGCTTGTCCACGTGGTCGGCGGGGTCGATCTTGAGCGTGCCGGCGACGCGGCTGCGAAAGCCGTGCTCGGCCATCTCGGGGCTCGCCTCGATCCCCGAGCGGCCCGCCTTGAGCGACTGGGCGACTTCCTGGGCGGAATTGCCGATGGGCGAGACGATGCCCAGTCCGGTGACGACGACGCGGCGCATCGTGCTCCTCCTGTTCGGGTCAGCTTGTCCGGGTCAGCCCTCGGAGAGGGCGACCTTCATGTCCTTGACCTGGTAGATCAGGTCCCCGTCGGCGTGAACGGTTCCGTCCGCCACGCCCATGGTCAGGCGGCGCGTCTGCACCGCCTTGGTGAACTCAACGTTGTAGGTGAGGCGCTTGCGATCGGGGCGGACCATGCCCGTGAGCTTCACCTCGCCCACGCCCAGGGCGTAGCCGCGCCCCTGCCAGCCGCGCCAGCCGAGGTTGAAGCCCGTGAGCTGCCACAGCCCGTCGAGGCCGAGGCAGCCGGGCATGATCGGATTGCCGGGGAAGTGGCACTCGAAGAACCACAGGTCGGGGGAGATGTCGAACTCCGCGACCACGTGTCCCTTGCCGTTGGGGCCGCCATCGGCCGAGATGTCGGTGATGCGGTCCATCATCAGCATCGGGGGCAGCGGCAACTGGGCGTTGCCCTCGCCGAACAGCTCGCCCTTCGCGCAGGCGATGAGGTCCTCGCGGTCGAAGGACGTCGGGTAGTCGGACATGGGGGCCCTCCTGGCGGCGTCGGTCACGTCGATGGTCGCCTTTATCACCGTGCGGGAAAGCGGTGCAAGGGCCGCAGCCCGCGTTGAAATCCCGGGCCCGGTGGTATTATATCGTGCGTGATGGCCGATCTGGACCCCTATATCGATGACGACCGCCTCGCCCGGGGGAGCGAATGGCTCTCGCGCGCGACGCTGCGCCCGACGCGCCAGCGCCTGTCGCTGGCCGCGCTCCTGGTGGGCGACGGCGAGGTGCGCCACGTCACCGCCGAGAGCCTGCACGACGCAAGCCGCGCGGCCGGGGAGACCACGTCGCTGGCCACGGTCTACAACACGCTGCGCGCCTTCTGCCGGGCGGGCCTCATGCAGGAAGTCCATATCGAGGGTGCCAAGAGCTACTTCGACACCCGCGTGGAAGACCACCCCCACTTCCTGTGGGAGGAGGACGGTCACTTGGCCGATGCCGCCCCCGAGGACCTGGAGATCGCGCGCCTGCCGAAGGCCCCTCCGGGCGCGCGGATCAGCGGCGTCGATGTCATCATCCGCTTGCGCCGCGACGAGGAATAGGGCGCATTCTGGAAACGATATCGTCGAAATCGCGTGCTTGTTTACGGGTTGCAAAGTGTCCGAGCGATTTTTTCGTCCTGCGTAAAAAGACAAGTTGACGAAAAGTTAACTCCCTCGTAGCGGACGTGATCGAGGGGTGTCTGAAGAGGGCGCCCCTCGCGGAGCGGATGCCGGGGATGACATCCGACCGCTGGGTTCCTCTTCGTTTCGGGAATTTGAAAGATGAAAGCATTGCTCCTCGGGGTGGCCGCCACGCTGGCCGCGACCGCGGCCTCCGCGGCGACGTACCAGTCCACCACCTATACCGACCCCTCCTACCAAGTCGTCGTCAGCCAGGAGGGCAGCGCCACCCGGTTCGACCTGTCCACCCTGGTGGGCGAGGGCGACTTCCTTGGCTTCGGCTTCAATTATGCCGGGTCGGACATGCTCTCGTCCGCGGACCTGATGCTGCTCTCCGCCACCAAGAAGAACGGTGATTCGATCACCCCAGCCATCTCCCTGTTCGGAAACGGCAGCGAAACGGTCTCCGGCTGCGGCAACGGCTGCAACTTCAACGGGTCCGGCTCGGCGAGCGAGTTCGACTACATCGTCCGCATCGGGTCGAACGGTGGCGGCCAGAACAACTACGTGGCCTCCGCCTCCTTCAGCCTCGCCGACACACTGGCCTCCGACTTCGACGGGCTGGCGCTGCGTCTGCAGTCCACGGCCGACAGCGCGGGCACCCCGGTCAACGGCGGCTCGCTCAAGATCGACCTCGAGGAGATCGAGGACATGGCCCCGGTGCCGCTGCCGGCCGCCGCGTGGCTGCTGCTCGCGGGCCTCGGCGGCCTGGGCGCTGTGGCGCGCCGCAAGACCGGCGCCTGACGCGCCCCCCGGCGGCCCTTGGGCCGCGACGACGCCGGCCGGTTCCCCGGCCGGCGTTCGCGTGCGGGTCTTGGTCTCGTGAACCGGAGGGTATATGGGCGAGCGCGCATCCCCATTGGAAGGACCGGGCGTGATGGACCGTCAGCGCAAGCTCTTCATCCGGACCTACGGGTGCCAGATGAACGTCTACGACAGCGAGCGCATGGCCGAGGCGCTGGGCGGGCAGGGCTACGTCCCCACCGATACGCCCGACGACGCGGACATGATCCTGCTCAACACCTGCCACATCCGCGAGAAGGCGGCGGAGAAGGTCTATTCGGAGCTGGGCCGGTTCCGCGGGCTCAAGGAGGCCAACCCCGACCTCAAGATCGGCGTCGCCGGCTGCGTCGCCCAGGCCGAGGGCGAGGAGATCCTGCGCCGCCAGCCCCTCGTGGATCTGGTGGTGGGCCCGCAGAGCTATCACCGCCTCCCCGAGATGGAGCGGCAGGCCCGGGGCGGGGCGCGCGCCCTCGACACCGATTTCCCCCCCGAGGACAAGTTCGACCGGCTGGGCGCGCGGCCGAAGGCCCTCCGTGGTCCGACCGCGTTCCTGACCGTGCAGGAGGGATGCGACAAGTTCTGCGCCTTCTGCGTTGTGCCCTATACCCGCGGGGCGGAATCCTCGCGCCCCGCCGCGCGGGTGCTGGCCGAGGCGCGCGACCTGGTGGCGCGCGGCGTGCGCGAGATCACCCTCCTGGGCCAGAACGTGAACGCCTATCACGGCGAGGGACCGGACGGGGAATGGAGCCTCGCGCGCCTGATCCGGGAATTGGCGGAGATCGACGGGCTGGAGCGGATCCGCTTCACCACGTCTCACCCCAACGACATGGACGACGACCTGATCGCCGCCCACGGCGAGGTGGACAAGCTGATGCCCTACCTGCACCTGCCGGTGCAGTCCGGCTCCGACCGGGTGCTGAAGGCCATGAACCGCAAGCACACCGCCGATAGCTACCTCGCGCTCATCGAGCGCATCCGCGCGGCCCGGCCCGACATCCTGATCTCGGGCGATTTCATCGTCGGATTCCCCGGCGAGACCGAGGCCGACTTCGCCGCCACCATGGACCTGGTGAAGGCGGTGGAATACGGCCAGTGCTACTCGTTCAAGTACTCCACCCGGCCCGGCACCCCGGCCGCCGAGCGCGCGCAGGTCGACGAGGCTGCCAAGGACGAGCGCTTGCAGCGGCTGCAAGCCCTCCTCAGGGACCAGCAGCGCGCGGTGCAGGACCGGATGGTGGGCCGCGAGGTCGGCGTCCTGTTCGAGAAGCCGGGCCGCGAGCCGGGGCAGATGGTGGGCAAGTCCGACCACCTCCACTCGGTCTTCGTGGACGCCCCCGTGTCCCGGGGCGAGCTGGCGCGGGTGCGCATCACCGCCAGCGCCGCGAACTCCCTCGCCGGCGAGCTGGTCTGACCCTCTCACCCTTTCGTCAAGTACCCCGGGGTCCGGGGCGGAGCCCCGGCCTCCTGCAGCCCGGGTTGCGCGCGGGCCGCGATGGCACTAGACGGTGCCCGGTCACGACAGACGGATCCCGCACCCCATGCAAACCATCGTCCTCACCGTCCACCTGATCCTCGCGCTGTGCCTGATCGGCGTGGTTCTGCTGCAGCGATCCGAGGGCGGCGGCCTTGGAATGGGTGGCGGCGGCGGCGCCATGTCGGCGCGGGGCGCGGCGACGGCGCTGGGCAAGGCGACCTGGGGGCTGGCCGCCTGCTTCATCGCCACGTCGATCTGGCTGACGGTGATCGCGGCGCAGAACACTTCCGACACCTCCGTGCTCGACCGGCTGGGCAGTGAGGGCGCCCCGATCGAGGAGGGCGACCAGTCCCCCTCGACGCCCGAGCTGGGCGGCGACCTGCTGCCGCCGCCGGCTGCGGACGGCGGCGCGGCCGCGCCGACCGAGGGGTCGGGCGACCAGCCGACACTGCCGCCCCGCGCCGAGTGACGCCTGCGCCCGCAGGCCCGGTTGCGGGCCCCGCGCGCAGGGGGTAATCGGACGCCCCGTGGCGGGCGCTGTCGCCCGCGACGCATCTGCCGCATTCCTGTCCACGGGGGACCCCGATCCAATGGCGCGTTACGTCTTCATCACCGGTGGCGTGGTGTCCTCGCTGGGCAAGGGGCTGGCCTCTGCCGCGCTGGGCTCGCTCCTGCAGGCACGCGGCTTCTCCGTGCGTCTCCGCAAGCTCGACCCCTATCTCAACGTCGATCCCGGCACGATGAGCCCGTTCGAGCACGGCGAGGTCTTCGTCACCGACGACGGGGCCGAGACCGACCTGGACCTGGGCCATTACGAGCGGTTCACCGGCGTCGCCGCCCGCTCCACCGATTCGGTGTCGTCGGGGCGGATCTACTCCAGCGTGCTGGAGAAGGAGCGCCGGGGCGACTACCTGGGCAAGACGATCCAGGTGATCCCCCACGTCACCAACGAGATCAAGGACTTCCTGACCGTCGGCGCCGACGAGGTCGACTTCATGCTGTGCGAGATCGGCGGCACGGTGGGCGACATCGAGGGGCTGCCGTTCTTCGAGGCGATCCGCCAGTTCGGCCAGGAGCGACCGCGGGGCCAGTGCATCTTCATGCACCTGACCCTGCTGCCGTGGATCGCGGCGTCGGGCGAGCTGAAGACCAAGCCCACCCAGCACTCGGTCAAGGAGCTGCGCTCCATCGGCATCGCGCCCGACGTGCTGGTCTGCCGCTCGGAACGGCCGATCCCCGAGAAGGAGCGCGAGAAGCTGGCGCTGTTCTGCAACGTGCGCCCCGACAGCGTGATCGCCGCCTACGACCTGGGCTCCATCTACGAGGCGCCGCTCGCCTATCACCGGGAGGGGCTCGACCAGGCGGTGCTGGACGCGTTCGGCATCCACCCCGCGCCGAAGCCCAACCTGACGCGGTGGGACGACGTGGCCGACCGGATCTTCAACCCCGAGGGGGAGGTCCGCGTGGCGATCGTGGGGAAATACACCCAGCTCGAAGACGCCTACAAGTCCATCGCCGAGGCGCTGACCCATGGCGGCATGGCGAACCGGGTGAAGGTGCACGTGGAATGGGTCGACGCGGAGCTGTTCGACAGCGAGGACCCCGCGCCGTACCTGGAGCCCTACGACGCGATCCTGGTGCCGGGCGGCTTCGGCGAGCGGGGGACGGAAGGAAAGATCAAGGCGGCGCAATTCGCCCGCGAGCGCAAGGTGCCGTATCTGGGGATCTGCCTCGGGATGCAGATGGCAGTCGTCGAGGCGGCGCGCAACCTGGCCGGCATGGAGCGCGCGGGCAGCCAGGAGTTCGACCACGAGTCGGGAGAGCTCAGGTTCGAGCCGGTGATCTTCCACCTCAAGGAATGGATCAAGGACAACCAGACCATCGCGCGTGACGTTCTGGACGACAAGGGCGGGACCATGCGGCTAGGCGCTTATACCGCGCATCTGAAGGAAGGGTCGAAGGCGGCCGAGGTCTATGGCACGCACCGTATCGAGGAGCGTCACCGCCACCGCTACGAGGTGGATATCCGCTACCGCGAGGCGCTGGAGGCCCAGGGGCTGTGCTTCTCGGGCATGTCGCCCGACGGGCGCCTGCCCGAGATCGTCGAGGTGGAGGGGCATCCGTGGTTCATCGGCGTGCAGTTCCACCCGGAGCTGAAGTCTAAGCCCTTCGCGCCGCATCCGCTCTTCGCCGATTTCGTCCGGGCGGCGAAGAAGGCCTCGCGCCTGGTGTGAGCGGGCCGCGGGCCCGATCGCGACTGGTGACGGAACGGCCGCGAGATCCGTGCGTTTGTGCCCCACATCCGGCGTAGGAGGCCAAGAGATGACCAACGAGAATGAGACGAAGGGCAAGTCCAAGGACCTTATGGGCAAGGCCAAGGAAGCTCTCGGAGACATGCTCGGAAACGAGAAGATGAAGGCCGATGGCAAGGGCGATCAGGTCGAGGGCAAGACCCAGGAGACCGCCGGCAAGGTCCAGGATGCGGTCACGCCCGACAAGACCGAAGAGCATCACCACCACCATCACCACGACGACACGAAGAAATGAGCAGTCGCGGGCGCTTCGGCGCCCGCGTCCCGTCTGCGGCCGCCCCGCCGCATCTGGCCATCCGGCCCACCCCGTGAGATAGGGGAGGGCGACGGCCGGGAGGGGACCCATGAGCGATTTCGACTACGACCTGTTCGTGATCGGTGGCGGCTCGGGCGGCGTGCGTGCCGCGCGTACCGCGGTCGCAACCGGCGCACGCGTGGCGCTGGCCGAAGAGAGCCGGCTTGGCGGAACCTGCGTGATCCGCGGCTGCGTCCCCAAGAAGCTGATGGTCTTCGCCAGCGGGTTTCCCGACCGGATCGCGGAGGCGCGCGACTACGGCTGGCAGGCCGAGGTGGGCCCGTTCGACTGGACGACGTTCCGCGGCAAGCTGCGCGCCGAGCTGGACCGGCTCGAAGGCGTCTACCGCTCGATGCTGGAACGTTCGGACGTGGAGATCTTCGACACCCGCGCGCGCCTGACCGGGCCCCACGACATCGAGTTGGCGGACGGCACGACCAAGAGCGCCAAGCACATCCTGATCGCGGCCGGCGGCTCGCCCGTGCGCCCGCCGATGGAACATGCCGACCTGGGTCTGGTGTCGAACGACATGTTCCTGCTCGAGCGGTTGCCGGAGTCGCTGCTGATCGTGGGCGGGGGCTATATCGGCTGCGAGTTCGCCTGCATCATGGCCGGCCTGGGCGTGAACGTGACCATGTACCTGCGCGGCGGCCAGATCCTGAACGGGTTCGACGAGGAATGCCGCGGCCTGGTGGCGGAGATGATGAAAGAGCGGGGGATCGATATCCATACCGGCACCTCCATCGTGGAGCTTGCCCCGGCGACCGCCGACGAGGACGTGCGCCTGGAGGGTGCCAACTCGGACGCGGCGGGGGGCGCGCCGGTGTCGGACGGGCCCGCGCCCCAGGCCGATCTGGCCGGCAACCCCAAGAGCGAGACCCGCGCCGAGGCGGGCTGCCCGATGCGGGTGAAGTCCACCAACGGGCGCGAGGCGGTCTTCGACCAGGTCCTGTTCGCGACCGGGCGCCGGCCCAACACCGCCCAGCTGGGGCTGGAGGACGCCGGAGTGGAGTTGGGCCGCAGCGGCGAGGTCGTCGTGGACGCGTACTCGCAAAGCTCCGTCCCCTCGATCTACGCGATCGGGGACGTGACCGACCGGGTGGCACTGACGCCGGTGGCCATCCGCGAGGGAATGGCTTTCACCCGCACGGTGTTCGGGGGCGAGGATTGCCCCGTGGACCACGACCTGATCCCGTCGGCGGTGTTCACCCAGCCGGAGCTCGGGACCGTGGGCATGACCGAGGAGGAGGCGCGCGACACCTGCGAGATCGACGTCTACTGCACCTCGTTCCGGCCCATGCGGACGGCCTTCATCGGGCGGCCCGGACGGACGCTCCTGAAGCTCGTGGTCAACCGCGAGAGCCAGGTGGTGATGGGCGCGCATATCGTCGCGGAGGACGCGGGCGAGTTGATCCAGCTGATCGGGATCGCGGTCAAGAACCGGCTGACCAAGCAGCAATTCGACGCGACCTGCGCGGTGCATCCGACCATCACCGAAGAGCTCGTCACCATGTCGCAGCCGGTGCGGTCGGGTTGAACGGGTTTCGCGCCGGCCACATCTAGGCCAGCATACAGGGACGACACGAGAGGGGACTCACCAGGCATGGCGAGCAACAACGGCGGCCCTTGGGGCGGCGGCAACAGGGGCGGTGGAGACGAGGGCGACAACCGTCCCACCGGCCAACGCCCGGGACCGGGAGGCAGATCCTCGCCGGATATCGACGACCTGATGCGCAAGGGGCAGGACCGCCTGCGCGTCCTCATGGGGGGCAAGGGGGCACGGAACGGCGGGCCCTCGGGCGGCTCCGGCGGGCCGGAACTGAACCGGGGGATCTTCGTCCTGGGCGGCCTCGTGCTGGTGGGCCTGTGGCTCATGGCGAGCGTCTATACCGTGCGGCCGGAGGAGCAGTCCGTCGAGTTGTTCCTGGGCGAATACAGCTCCACCGGGGAGCCGGGCCTGAACTTCGCCCCGTGGCCCGTGGTGACCCATGAGGTTCTGGCGGTGACGCGGGAACAGACCGAAGCCCTGGGGACCGGGCGTGAGACCTCGGTGGACAACGGCCTGATGCTGACCACCGACGCCAACATCGTCGACATCGAGTTCGAGGTCGTCTGGAACATCCGCGACCCCGCCCAATTCCTGTTCAATCTCGCCGAGCCGGAAGAGACGATCCGCTCGGTGAGCGAATCGGCCATGCGCGAGGTCGTCGCGCGGTCCGAGCTGTCGCCAATCCTGAACCGGGACCGTGACGTGATCGCCGCCGATACGCAGGAACTGATCCAGACCACGCTCGACAGCTACAACGCCGGGGTGAACATCGTGCGCCTGAACCTCGACCAGGCGGACCCGCCCTCCGAGGTGATCGACGCGTTCCGCGACGTGCAGGCCGCCGAGCAGGAGCGCGACCGGCTAGAGCGGCAGGCCGACGGCTATGCCAACCGGGTCCTTGCCGGGGCACGCGGCCAGGCGGCCGAGATCCTAGAAGATGCGGAAGCTTACCGTGCCCGCGTGGTCAACGAGGCCCAGGGTGAGGCGTCGCGGTTCTCCGCCGTGCTGACGGAATACCAGAAGGCCCCCGAGGTGACGCGCAAGCGCCTGTATCTCGAGACGATGGAGCAGGTCCTCGGTCGTGTGGACAAGGTGATCCTGGACGAGCAGGGCGGCGCCGGCGGACAGGGCGTGGTCCCCTACCTGCCGATCAACGAGCTGCGCAACAATCGCGGCGGGGCGGCCCAGTCCCAGTCCGGCCAGACGCAGACCACCACCACCGGAGGGTCGAACTGATGCGCAAGATTTATGTCCTGCTGGGCGTTGCCGTTCTCGCCCTCGTCGTGCTGTTCTCGTCGATCTTCGTGGTCGACGAGAGGGAAAAGGCGCTGGTGCTGCAGTTCGGCCAGATCCAGCGCGTCAAGGAGGAGCCTGGGCTCGCCTTCAAGATCCCGTTCATCCAGGACGTGGTGCGGTACGACGACCGCATCCTGTCGCTCGACACGGACCCGATCGAGGTGACGCCGTCTGACGACCGCCGCCTGATCGTGGATGCCTTCGCGCGCTACCGCATCCAGAACGTGGAGCAGTTCCGCCGCGCCGTCGGCGTGGGCGGCATCCGCTCCGCCGAGGGGCGCCTGACGGCGATCCTGATCGCGCAGACCCGCGCGGTGCTTGGTTCGGACGGCGTGACGTCGAACACGATTCTGTCCGAGGACCGCTCGGAGCTGATGACGCGGATCCGCGACCAGGCCCGCCTGAGAGCCGCCAACCTCGGCCTCGAGGTGATCGACGTGCGGCTCAAGCAGACGGCGCTGCCCGACCAGAACTTGGCTGCCACGTTCGAGCGGATGCGGGCCGAGCGCGAGCGCGAGGCCACGGACGAGCGCGCCCGGGGCGAGGAGGCGGCGCAGCGCGTCCGCGCCCAGGCCGACCGTACCGTGGTCGAGCTCGTGTCCGAAGCCGAGCGCGAGGCCAACATCACCCGAGGCGAGGCCGACGCGACGCGCAACGGCATCTTCGCCGAAGCGTTCGGGGCGGATCAGGACTTCTTCGCCTTCTACCGCTCGCTGGCCGCCTACGAGACCTCGCTCCAGGGGGAGAACTCGACCATGATCCTGTCTCCCGACAGCGAGTTCTTTGAATACCTCAAGACCGACAGCCCCGAGGGCGCGACCAACCGGCCGGCGGAGCCGCAGGCGGCCGCGGCCACGGTCGATGAGGAGACCTCCGACGCAGGCGAGGGCAGCGCGACCGAGACTAACTGATGGCGACGATGCTCTGGGCGCTGGGCCTGGTGCTGATCGCGGAAGGGCTTGTCCTGGCCCTCCTTCCCGGTCGGCTTGAAGGCCTGCTCGATGCCCTGCGCGCGATGCCGCCGGAGGCCCGCCGACTGGCGGGCCTTCTCGCGTTGGTGGCGGGGGTCGGGCTGACGGTGCTGGCCCGGCGGATCGGCGCGTGAGATGCAGGTTTCGTATCGTCACGCCCTGTTGAGCCGCCGCGACCGGTCGTTGCGTTGCCGCCGGCGACTCCTATCTTTTATGTCGTGACGGCAGGCGGCGGAGATCCCGTCCGCACCCGGCCCGCCCGGCGAGACCCATCGCACAAGGAGACCTTGAGTGACCCAACCATTCCCCACGCCCGCCCGGCAGGCCCGCCGCGTGGCGGCCGCGCTGATGCTCGGCACCGCGCTGGTCGCGACCCCGGCGATCGAGGCCCAGGCGACGCCCGAAACCTTTGCCCCGCTGGCCGAGCAGATCAGCGATTCGGTGGTCAACATCACCACCTCGTCGACGGTGGCAGCCCAGTCCGGCCCGATGCCGCAGGTGCCCGAGGGCAGCCCGTTCGAGGATTTCTTCCGCGACTTCATGGACCGGGGGGAGGGTGAACAGCCGCCGCGGCGCAGCCAGGCGCTCGGGTCGGGCTTCGTCATCTCCGAGGACGGGTACATCGTCACCAACAACCACGTGATCGACGGCGCCGACGAGATCGAGGTCGAGTTCTTCAATGGTGAGAGCCTGCCGGCCGATGTGGTGGGCACCGATGCGCAGACGGACATCGCGCTCCTGAAGGTCGAGAGCGATGCCCCGCTGCAGCCGGTGCCCTTCGGCAATTCCGACGACGCGTCGGTGGGCGACTGGGTGATGGCGATGGGCAACCCGCTGGGGCAGGGCTTCTCGGTGTCCGCGGGTATCGTGTCGGCGCGCAACCGCGCCCTGTCGGGGACTTACGACGATTACATCCAGACCGACGCGGCCATCAACCGCGGCAACTCGGGCGGCCCGCTGTTCAACATGGAGGGCGAGGTCGTCGGCGTGAACACCGCGATCCTGTCACCCAACGGCGGCTCCATCGGCATCGGCTTCGCCATGTCCGCGAACGTGGTGCAGAATGTCGTGGACCAGTTGCAGGAGTTCGGGGAGACGCGGCGCGGCTGGCTGGGCGTCCGCATCCAGGACGTGACCGAGGACATCGCCGAGAGCATCGGGCTGGACCAGGCCGGCGGCGCGCTGGTCACGGACGTCCCAGAGGGGCCGGCGGCCGAGGCGGGAATGGAATCGGGCGACGTGATCGTGAGCTTCAATGGACAGGAGGTCGAGGACACGCGCGGCCTGGTGCGCCGGGTGGGCGACGCGCAGATCGACGCCACCGTGCCCGTGACCGTGTGGCGCGACGGCGAGACGCAGGAGCTGTCGGTCACGCTGGGGCGGCGCGAGGAGGCCGAAGCGGTGCCCGCCGCCGTGGAGGGCGACGCGCCCGAGGAGAGCGGCAGCGAGATCCTGGGGATCGACGTGCGGCCGCTGACCGGCGAGATGCGCGAGCAGTTGGGCCTGCCGGAGGACCAGGAGGGCCTGGTGGTGACCGACGTGGCCGGCGACAGCGAGGCGTTCGAGAAGGGCATCCGGGCGGGTGACCTGATCGCCGAGGCGGGCCAGGAGCGGGTCGAGGGCGTCTCCGAGCTGGAAGACCGCATCGCCTCGGCGCGCGACGCGGGTCGCAAGTCGATCCTGCTGCTGATCCGCCGCGAGGGCGAGCCGCGCTTCGTGGCGCTGCCGATCGAGGAGTGATCCGGCCCCCGGCCCCTCGCGGGGCCGGGGGAAGTTCCCCGACATGCCCGTTCAGGGGGTCACGTCGACGAGCGCGCCGCGCGCTCCGATCACGGCCGCGGAGAGTTGGCAGCCGGCTTGCGCGGCCTTGCCAGGCGACGCGCCCCCCACGAGGGCCGACAGGAAGCCCGCGTCGAAGCTGTCGCCCGCTGCCGTCGTATCGACCACATGGGTCACGGGCTCGGGCGTGACCTCGGTCACGACGCCGTCGTGATGGATCGTCACCGGGCCAGCGCCGTTCTTGACCACGACGCATTCCGCCCCGGCGGTGGCATAGCGCCGGGCGGTGGCCGCCGGATCGGCGTCGTCGAAATGTGCCGCCTCGTCGTCGAAGGAGGGCAGGGCGATATCCGCCACTCCAGCGGCCTGCCCGACCCAGTCGCGCATCTCATCCGGCCCCGACCAGAGCTTGGGCCGCAGGTTGGTATCGAAGGCGATCCGCACGCCCCGGGCGCGGGCCTGTGCCAACTGTCCGAGCAGGGCGCGGCGGCCCTCGTCCGGCAGGATCGCCAGCGTGATGCCCGAAAAGAACGCCATGTCGCCCCCTACCAGCCTTGCCAGGGCGTCGAGATCTCGGGCCAGATCGCGGGCCGCTGAGGTGTCACGCCAGTAGGAGAAGCTACGCTCTCCGGCATCGAGCGAGATGAGGTAGAGCCCCACGGTGCGGTCAGGTCGCACGGCGAGTTCGGGCACGATCCCCGCCTCGCGGATGAACGCGGTCATTCGGTGCGAAATCGCGTCGTCCCCCACGGCGGAGAGGTAGGCGACCTCGACGCCGGGCGGAAGGCACCTGCGGACGTACCAGGCCGTGTTGAACGTATCGCCGGCGAAACCCATGGCGTAGCCGCCGCCCTCGGCTGGGGCCATTTCGACCATGCATTCGCCGATGGAGAGGAACCTGTTCACGCAATACTCCCTCGTCAGTCACCGGGATGTGGCATGGCCCGTGCGCCGAGGTCCAGTGCGCCCGCTTGCAAAACGCCACCGGGCGGCGTAGCGGACGGGATGGAGCCGTGGCAGAGTGGTCGAATGCGGCGGATTTGAAATCCGTTGAGCCTTCACGGGTTCCGTGGGTTCGAATCCCACCGGCTCCGCCACGCGACCCCGAGAACGACGGGTGCCGCGCGGGCCTCCGGACCGGTGGGAGGCGAGCGGTAGGAGAGACCTCATGGCCAAGGGCAGCAGCGGGCGCGGGCAGCGCGATCTGACGGTGAAGGTGAAGACCGCGCGGGGGCGCAAGCCGTCCTCGACGCGGTGGCTGCAGCGCCAGCTCAACGACCCTTATGTCAAGCGGGCGCGCGACGAGGGATATCGCGGTCGGGCCGCTTACAAGATCATGGAGCTGGACGACCGCTACGGGTTCCTCGTCCCCGGGGCGCGCGTGGTCGACCTTGGATGTGCGCCGGGTGGCTGGGCACAGGTAGCCGTTCCGCGCGTGAATGCGCTCGGCGAGGCCGGGGCGAAATCCACGGGCCGCGTGCTGGCCATCGACCTGCAGGAGGTGGACCCGATCCCCGGCGCCGAGATCCACCAGCTCGATTTCCTGTCCGACGGCGCGGACGTGGCGATCAAGGAGTGGCTGGGCGGCGCGGCCGACGTGGTGATGTCGGACATGGCGGCCTCCTCCTCGGGGCACAAGCAGACCGACCACCTGCGGATCGTGACCCTTTGCGAGGCCGCCGCGGAGCTGGCCTTCGACGTGCTCGACCCGGGAGGGACGTTCGTCGCCAAGGTGCTGCAGGGCGGGGCCGAGGCCGGATTGCAGGCGGAGTTGAAGCGCCGCTTCGCGAGCGTGGCCAACGTGAAGCCCCCGGCAAGCCGGCAGGACAGTTCCGAGAAGTTCGTCGTCGCGCGGGGTTTCCGCGGCTGACAGGTCGCGGCGGGGCGTCCCGACATCGTCGTGCTGAGATGCGTGATGCAGACCCGATTCCATGGATGTGCGCGTCTAGCGGGGCAGTGGCACGACGTTCGCGAACGGCATGCCGACAGCCGGATAATGGCCCGTCGGCGGAGCGCTGCCGAAGGTCCAGGCGGCATCAAGCGCGGCCTGTGCATCGACGGTCCGAGCGGGGTCGGTCGCTGACTTGCGATCTGGTGGGTGGCGGAGACGAAGGGATTCGAACCCTCGAGACGGTTTCCCGCCTACTCCCTTAGCAGGGGAGCGCCTTCGACCACTCGGCCACATCTCCGCCGACGCGTGTAACGGGGCCGGGGCCGGGAAACAAGGAGAAAACCGGGTCGCGGCCCCGGCGTGGAGCTGTTGACAGGGGTGTTCACCACATCTATACGGCCCCAACCGCGCGACCGGGACGAGTCTCTCCGGGCCGGTATCAAATTGATGGAAGTGGTCACGATCCGGGCTCCAGGGCCCCGATCCTCTGGATACCCGCCGCGTGGGCCCCTGGCCTTCATGCGGCGTTTGCGTTGTGCGGACGCGTGCGACGCGGGAACGAAGACCCGGGATGCGCGCGCATCGCGGACGAGACCGAAAGTGTTGCAACACGGGGAATGAAACCGGAATGCCAACGATCCAGCAGCTGATCCGCAAGCCGCGGCAGCCCAAAGTCAAGCGCTCGAAGTCGCTGCACCTCGAATCCTGCCCGCAGAAGCGCGGTGTCTGCACGCGCGTCTACACGACCACGCCGAAGAAGCCGAACTCGGCCATGCGGAAGGTCGCCAAGGTGCGCCTGACCAACGGTTACGAGGTCATCAGCTACATCCCCGGCGAGAGCCACAACCTGCAGGAGCACTCCGTGGTCCTGATCCGGGGTGGCCGGGTGAAGGACCTTCCGGGCGTCCGCTATCACATCGTGCGCGGCGTGCTCGACACGCAGGGCGTCAAGAACCGCCGGCAGCGCCGGTCGAAATACGGCGCCAAGCGTCCGAAGTAAGAGGATACATCCATGTCCCGTCGTCACGCTGCCGAGAAGCGCGAGATCCTGCCCGATGCGAAGTTCCACGATCGGGTGGTCACCAAGTTCATGAACAACCTGATGGTCGACGGTAAGAAGTCCGTCGCCGAGGCCATCGTCTACAACGCGTTCGACCGCGTCGAAGGCAAGCTGAAGAAGTCGCCGATCGAGGTGTTCCACGAGAGCCTCGACAACATCAAGCCGTCGGTCGAGGTCCGCTCGCGCCGTGTCGGCGGCGCGACCTACCAAGTACCCGTCGAGGTGCGTCCCGAGCGGCGCGAGGCGCTGGCGATCCGCTGGCTGATCGACGCGTGCCGCAAGCGCAACGAGAACACCATGGAAGAGCGCCTGGCCGCAGAGCTGGTCGACGCCGTCCAGGGCCGCGGCACCGCCGTGAAGAAGCGCGAAGACACCCACAAGATGGCCGATGCCAACAAGGCGTTCAGCCACTACCGCTGGTAACCGAACTCTAGCCTGAGGATCTGTCCAAATGGCCCGCGAATACTCGCTCGACCGCTACCGCAACTTCGGCATCATGGCCCATATCGATGCAGGCAAGACCACCTGCACCGAGCGCATCCTGTTCTACACCGGCAAGTCGCACAAGATCGGCGAAGTGCACGACGGTGCCGCCACCATGGACTGGATGGAGCAGGAGCAGGAGCGGGGGATCACCATCACGTCGGCCGCGACCACGACCTTCTGGTTCCGCACCGAGGACGGCGAGAACCCGACCGGCCTGTACGGCGACACGCCGCAGGAGGCGAAGTTCCGCTTCAACATCATCGACACGCCGGGCCACGTGGACTTCACCATCGAGGTCGAGCGGTCGCTGGCGGTGCTCGACGGTGCGATCTGCGTGCTCGACGCCAACGCGGGCGTCGAGCCCCAGACGGAGACCGTCTGGCGCCAGGCCGACCGGTACAAGGTCCCGCGGATTGTGTTCGTCAACAAGATGGACAAGATCGGCGCGGACTTCTTCAACTGCGTCGACATGATCAAGGACCGCACCGGCGCCAACGCCGTGCCGATCCAGCTCCCCATCGGGGCCGAGGACAAGCTCGAGGGCGTCATCGACTTGGTGACCATGAAGGAGTGGGTCTGGCGGGGCGAGGATCTGGGCGCGTCCTGGGTCGTGCAGGACGTGCGCGAGGACATGCGCGATCAGGCCGAGGAATGGCGCTCCAATCTCATCGAGGCCGCCGTCGAGATGGACGACGACGCGATGGAGGCGTATCTGGAGGGTGACGAGCCCGACCTGCCGAAGCTGCGCGAGCTGATCCGCAAGGGCACGCTGTCGCTGACCTTCGTGCCGGTACTGGCCGGCTCGGCGTTCAAGAACAAGGGCGTCCAGCCGCTCCTGAACGCGGTGATCGACTACCTGCCCGGTCCGCTCGACGTGCCGCCCTACATGGGCTTCTCGCCGGACGACGAGACCGAGACGCGCAACATCGAGCGCCGTCCTGGCGACGAGCAGCCCTTCGCGGGCCTCGCGTTCAAAATCATGAACGACCCCTTCGTGGGCTCGCTCACGTTCTGCCGGATCTATTCGGGCCTCCTCGAGAAGGGCGGTTCGGTGGTCAACTCGACCAAGGGCCGTCGCGAGCGCATTGGGCGCATGATGATGATGCACTCGAACTCCCGCGAGGAGATCGACTGGGCCGGGTCGGGCGACATCATCGCGCTGGCGGGCCTCAAGGAGACGACCACGGGCGACACGCTCTGCGACAGCCAGAAGCAGGTTGTCCTGGAGACGATGACCTTCCCCGATCCGGTGATCGAGATTGCCGTCGAGCCCAAGACCAAGGCCGACCAGGAGAAGATGTCCGCCGGCCTGCAGCGCCTTGCCGCGGAGGATCCGTCCTTCAAGGTCGAGACGGATATCGAATCCGGTCAGACGATCATGAAGGGCATGGGCGAGTTGCACCTCGATATCCTGGTCGACCGCCTCAAGCGGGAGTTCAAGGTCGAGGCCAATATCGGCGCGCCGCAGGTTGCCTACCGCGAGACGATCAAGCAGCAGATCACCCACACCTACACCCACAAGAAACAGTCGGGCGGGTCCGGCCAGTTCGCCGAGGTGCAACTGGAGATCTCTCCGACCGAGCCCGGTGAAGGTTACTCCTTCGAGAGCCGCATCGTCGGCGGCTCGGTGCCCAGGGAATTCATTCCCGGTGTCGAGAAGGGCATCAAGTCGGTGATGGACTCGGGCCCGATCGCCGGGTTCCCCGTGATCGACTTCAAGGTCGCGTTGGTCGACGGTAAGTTCCACGACGTGGACTCGTCGGTCCTGGCCTTCGAGATCGCGAGCCGGATGGGTATGCGCGAGGGTCTCAGGAAGGCCGGCGCGCTGCTGCTGGAGCCGATCATGAAGGTCGAGGTCGTCACGCCGGAAGAATATACCGGCAACGTCATCGGCGACCTGACCTCGCGGCGCGGACAGGTGCAGGGCCAGGAGCCCCGCGGCAACGCGATCGTCATCGAGAGCTTCGTGCCGCTGGCGAACATGTTTGGCTATATCAACAACCTGCGCTCGATGTCCTCGGGCCGCGCGCAGTTCACTATGCAGTTCGACCATTACGAGCCGGTGCCGCAGAACATCTCGGAAGAGATCCAGTCGAAATACGCGTAACCGCACGGATACCGCGGACCGGAGCGATCCGGTCCGCCACAGGAACGACAGGAGGCCATCATGGCGAAGGCGAAATTCGAACGTAACAAGCCGCACGTGAACATCGGGACGATCGGTCACGTGGACCACGGCAAGACGACGCTGACGGCGGCGATCACGAAGTACTTCGGGGATTTCCGGGCCTACGACCAGATCGACGGGGCTCCGGAAGAGAAGGCGCGCGGGATCACGATCTCGACGGCGCACGTGGAGTACGAGACGGAGGCGCGGCACTACGCGCACGTGGACTGCCCCGGCCACGCCGACTACGTGAAGAACATGATCACGGGCGCGGCGCAGATGGACGGCGCGATCCTGGTGGTCAACGCGGCCGACGGCCCGATGCCGCAGACGCGCGAGCACATCCTTCTGGGCCGCCAGGTCGGCATCCCGGCGATCGTGGTCTACATGAACAAGGTCGACCAGGTCGACGACGAGGAGCTCTTGGAGCTCGTCGAGATGGAGATCCGCGAGCTTCTGTCGTCCTACGACTACCCGGGCGACGACATCCCGATCGTGAAGGGCTCGGCGCTGGCGGCGATGGAGGGGAACAACCCCGAGATCGGCGAGAACTCGATCCGCGAGCTGATGGCGGCGGTGGACGAGTACCTGCCGACGCCCGAGCGTGCGATCGACCAGCCGTTCCTGATGCCGGTCGAGGACGTGTTCTCGATCTCGGGCCGCGGCACGGTCGTGACGGGCCGCGTTGAGCGGGGCGTGCTGAACGTGGGCGATTCGATCGAGATCGTGGGCCTGCGCGACACCAAGACGACGACCTGCACGGGCGTGGAGATGTTCCGCAAGCTGCTGGACCGCGGCGAGGCGGGCGACAACATCGGCGCGCTGCTGCGCGGGATCGACCGCGAGGGCGTCCAGCGCGGCCAGGTGCTGTGCAAGCCCAAGTCGATCACGCCGCACACGAAGTTCGAGGCCGAGGCGTATATCCTGACGAAGGAAGAGGGCGGGCGCCACACGCCCTTCTTCGCCAATTACCGGCCGCAGTTCTACTTCCGCACGACGGACGTGACCGGCACGGTGCAGCTGGCCGAGGGCACGGAGATGGTGATGCCGGGCGACAACGTGTCGTTCGGGGTCGAGCTGATCGCGCCGATCGCCATGGAGGAGAAGCTGCGCTTCGCCATCCGCGAGGGCGGCCGCACCGTCGGCGCCGGCGTCGTGTCCAAGATCCTCGAGTGATCCATCCCGCCGGCGGGCATAGCCCGCCGGAAACCCGGGAGACCGGCCCCGCGAGGTCACGGTCCCCGGAAAACCAGACTTACCGGTCCGATGTGGGACGGGGGATGATCCCCGTTCCACCTCTCGACTGAAACCCGCGAGGGAAAGAGACAAATGGCCTCCAGCCAGAATATCCGCATTCGCCTGAAGGCGTTCGACTACCGGGTGCTCGACACCTCCACCCAGGAGATCGTGTCGACCGCAAAGCGCACCGGGGCGTCCGTTCGCGGGCCGATCCCGATGCCGAACAAGATTGAGAGGTTCACCGTCCTGCGCGGCCCTCACGTGGACAAGAAGTCCCGCGATCAACTCGAGATCCGCACCCACAAGCGGATGCTCGATATCGTCGATCCGACGCCGCAGACCGTCGACGCGCTGATGAAGCTCGATCTGGCGGCCGGCGTGGCCGTCGACATCAAGGTGATGGGAGGCTGACATGCTGCGCTCTGGCGTAATCGCGAAGAAGGTCGGCATGACGCGGATCTTCCAGGACGACGGCCGGCAGGTGCCGGTGACCGTCCTTCAACTCGACAAGCTTCAAGTCGTGGCGCAACGCACGTTCGACCGCGACGGCTACTCGGCCGTCCAGCTCGGCGCGGGAACATCGAAGCCCAAGAACGTGACGCGCGCCCTGCGCGGTCATTTCGCCGTGGCGAAAGTGGAGCCCAAGCGCAAGATCGCCGAGTTCCGGGTCGCCCCCGAGAACCTGATCGACGTCGGCGAGGAAATCACGGCGAACCACTACTTCGCCGGGCAGTTCGTCGACGTATGCGGCACTTCCATCGGCAAGGGCTTTGCCGGCGGCATGAAGCGGCACAACTTCCGTGGCCTCGAGGCCACGCACGGCGTGTCGATCAGCCACCGCTCGCACGGCTCCACCGGCCAGTGCCAGGACCCCGGCAAGGTGTTCAAGGGCAAGAGGATGGCCGGCCACATGGGCGCCGCCCGCGTGACCACCCAGAACCTCCAGGTCGTCAAGACCGATGCCGACCGTGGTCTGATCATGGTCAAGGGCGCGGTTCCGGGGTCCAAGGGCGGCTGGGTCACCATCAAGGACGCGGTGAAGAAGCCCGTGGTCGACGGAACGATCTATCCGGCCGCGCTGAAATCCGCGGCAGAAGAGGCCGAACGCGCCGCGCAGGAGGCCGCCGAGGCCGCCGAAGCGGAGCGCCTGGAAGCCGAGCGCGCCGAGCAGGAGCGCCAGGCCGCCGAGCAGGAGGCCGCCCTGAAGGAGGCCGAGGCCGAGATCGCCGACGAGTCGTCGGACACCGACAACTCCGACGCCGGGAAGAAGGAAGGTGAAGAATGAAGACCGACATCCTGACACTCGACGGCGACAAGAACGGATCGGTCGAGCTCGACGAGACGATCTTCGGACTTGAACCGCGTGCCGACATCCTGCACCGCGTCGTCCGCTGGCAGCGCAACAAGGCGCAGCAGGGCACGCACGCGGTCAAGGGTCGGAGCGACACGAGCTACTCGACCAAGAAGATCTATCGCCAGAAGGGGACCGGGGGCGCTCGCCACGGCGACCGCAACGCGCCGATCTTCCGCAAGGGCGGTGTCTACAAGGGGCCTACCCCGCGCAGCCATGGGCACGACCTGCCCAAGAAGTTCCGCCGGCTGGGGCTGAAGCACGCCCTTTCCGCCAAGGCGCGCGAGGGCAACCTGATCGTCCTGGAGGCCGCGCAATTGGCCGAGGCCAAGACCAAGACCTTGTCAGCCAAGGTCAAGGAGCTGGGCTGGAAGCGGGCGCTGGTCATAGACGGGGCCGATCTCGACGACAACTTCGCCCGCGCGGCGCGGAACATCGAGGGACTCGACGTGCTGCCGTCCATGGGCGCGAACGTCTACGACATCCTCAAGCGTGACACCCTGGTGATCACGAAGGCGGGGATCGAAGCTCTGGAGGCTCGACTGAAATGAGCGCGAAGACCGAACATTACGACGTGATCCGCAAGCCGGTGATCACCGAGAAGGCGACGATGGCCTCCGAGCAGGGCGCCGTCGTCTTCGAAGTGGCCCGCGACGCGTCCAAGCCCGCGATCAAGGAGGCCGTCGAGAGCCTCTTCGACGTGAAGGTGAAAGCCGTGAACACGACGATCACCAAGGGTAAGCAGAAGCGGTTCCGGGGTGTCACCGGCTACCGCAACACGGTCAAGAAGGCCTACGTGACCCTCGAGGAGGGGAACACGATTGACGTGACCACGGGCCTGTAATAGCAGGCCCCATCTACACGGCCCCGGACCCCTCCGGGGCCGTGTGTTTTGAGATAATACGGGACCTTCGGGGCCCTTCACTTGCGGCGGCTTCGGGCCGTCGCCACAAGCAACGGAAGACAGGAAGCATGGCACTCAAGTCGTACAAGCCGACGACGCCGGGCCAGCGCGGGCTGGTGCTGATCGACCGTTCGGAACTGTGGAAAGGCCGTCCGGTCAAGTCCCTCACAGAGGGTCTGACGGGCAAGGGCGGTCGCAACAATACCGGACGTATCACCCAGCGCCGCCGTGGTGGCGGAGCCAAGCGGCTCTATCGCATCGTCGATTTCAAGCGCTCGAAGCACGAGGTCGAGGCCGTCGTGGTGCGGATCGAATACGATCCCAACCGCACCGCCTTCATCGCGCTGATCCAGTATCAGGACGGCGAGCAGCGTTACATCCTGGCGCCGCAGCGCCTGACCGTGGGCGACAAGATCGTCTCCGGGCCGAAGGTGGACGTGAAGCCGGGCAACGCGATGCCGTTCCAGGGCATGCCCATCGGCACGATCGTCCACAACATCGAGTTGAAGCCGGGCAAGGGCGGGCAGATCGCGCGCGCCGCCGGCACCTACGCGCAGTTCATCGGCCGCGACGGCGGCTACGCTCAGATCCGGCTCTCGTCGGGCGAATTGCGCATGGTCCGTCAGGAATGCATGGCGACCGTTGGTGCGGTGTCGAACCCCGACAACTCCAACCAGAACTTCGGCAAGGCCGGCCGGTCGCGTCACCAGGGCAAGCGTCCTTCCGTGCGCGGGGTCGCCATGAACCCGATCGACCACCCGCTCGGTGGTGGCGAAGGCCGCACGTCGGGCGGACGCACGCCCGTCACGCCCTGGGGCAAGGACACGAAGGGCATGCGCACCCGTAACACCAACAAGGCGTCGCAGAAGCTCATCCTTCGCTCGCGTCACGCCCGCAAGAAAGGCCGGTAAGCCATGGCACGTTCCGTCTGGAAAGGGCCTTTTGTCGACGCTTACGTCCTCAAGAAGGCCGAGAAGTCCCGGGAGTCGGGCCGCAACGAGGTCATCAAGATCTGGTCGCGCCGCTCCACGATCTTGCCGCAGTTCGTGGGCCTCACCTTCGGGGTCTACAACGGCAAGAAGCACGTTCCGGTCAATGTCAGCGAGGACATGATCGGACAGAAATTCGGCGAATATGCGCCGTCGCGGACCTATTACGGTCATTCCGCGGACAAGAAAGCCAAGAGGAAGTAAGCCATGGCGCAGGAGAAGAACCCCCGCCGCGTGGCCGAAAACGAGGCGATGGCGAAGATCCGGATGCTCCGGACGAGCCCTCAGAAGCTGAACCTCGTGGCCGGTCTCATTCGCGGCAAGAAGGTGGAGAAGGCCATGGCCGATCTCGCCTTCTCGAAGAAGCGCATCTCGCATGACGTTCGCAAGTGCCTCCAGTCCGCGATCGCGAACGCCGAGAACAACCACAATCTCGACGTCGACGAACTGATCGTCGCCGAGGCCTATGTGGGCAAGAACCTGGTGATGAAGCGCGGCCGTCCGCGTGCCCGTGGCCGGTTCGGCCGGATCATCAAGCCGTTCTCGGAGATCACGATCAAGGTCCGCCAAGTCGAGGAGCAAGCCTGATGGGTAACAAGGTCAACCCGATCGGCATGCGGCTTCAGGTCAACCGGACCTGGGACAGCCGCTGGTATGCCGACACCAACGAGTACGGCGATCTGCTGCTCGAGGACATCGCGATCCGCGAGTTCATCAAGACCGAGTGCAAGGCCGCCGGCGTCAGCCGCGTGATCATCGAGCGTCCGCACCGCAAGTGCCGCGTGACGATCCACACCGCGCGTCCGGGCGTCATCATCGGCAAGAAGGGCTCGGACATCGAGACGCTGCGCCGCAAGCTGTCGAACATGACCGACAGCGAGCTGCACCTGAACGTCGTGGAGGTCCGCAAGCCGGAGCTCGACGCCGCGCTCGTCGGCGAGTCCATCGCCCAGCAGCTCGAACGCCGGGTTTCGTTCCGCCGCGCCATGAAGCGGTCGGTCCAGAACGCCATGCGCATGGGCGCGCTCGGCATCCGGGTCAATCTGGCGGGTCGCCTCGGCGGCGCGGAGATCGCCCGGACCGAGTGGTATCGCGAGGGCCGGGTGCCGCTGCACACGCTGCGCGCCGACATCGACTTCGCCAATATCGAGGCGAAGACGGCCTATGGTGTGATCGGGATCAAGGTGTGGATCTTCAAGGGCGAGATCCTTGAGCACGATCCCTCCGCCCGCGATCGCCGCGCCCAGGAACTGCAGGACGGTCCGACGCCTCGCGGCGCCGGCCGCCGCTAAGGGGAGTATGAGCCATGCTTCAACCGAAGCGCACTAAATTCCGCAAGTTCCACAAGGGCCGCATCAGCGGCGACTCGAAGGGGGGCACCGAGCTCAACTTCGGGACCTGGGGTCTCAAGGCAGCCCAGCCGGAGCGCATCACCGCCCGCCAGATCGAGGCTGCACGCCGTGCCATGACGCGCCACATGAAGCGTCAGGGCCGGGTGTGGATCCGCATATTCCCGGATATCCCCGTGACGGCGAAGCCGATCGAGGTCCGGATGGGCAAGGGCAAGGGCTCGGTCGACCGCTGGGTCGCCAAGGTTGCCCCCGGACGGGTCATGTTCGAGCTCGACGGCGTGTCCGACGGCGTGGCCAAGGAGGCGCTCCGCCTCGCGGCCATGAAACTGCCGATCAAGACGCGGGTCGTGGAGCGCGAGGACTGGTAAGTCCTGGCGGGTGACGACATCGGAAGGCGGCGCTCCGGCGCCGCCTTCTTGCTTTCTGAAAGGGGGACTTGCCATGGGCGAGGTATCTTCACTGTTCGTCACGCGGCTCTACCGGGCAGGGCTTTCGGAGTACGGGGCGGTCGACACGTTGGAACTGGAAGCATCTTGCCTCTCGATCGCCGAGGACGACGAGGCCGGACAACGCTGGTGCGACGAGAACGATTTTCCGGGCTACACGAGCTACGCGTCGCTGGGCGACCTGGGCTGGCGGTTTCCGATCTTCGCAGAGTTGACCAAGGTTCTGGATGCCCATGTTGCAGCCTTCGCCGAAGATCTCGCCTTCGACCTCGGCGAGGGGCGGCTGGAACTGGAGGATATCTGGATCAACATCCTTCCCGAGGGGGGCAGCCATTCGGGCCATATCCACCCCCATTCGGTGATCTCCGGCACGACCTACGTGGCGATGCCCGAGGGAGCCTCGGCAATCCGGTTCGAGGACCCGAGGGCCGGGTTGATGATGGCCGCGCCACCGCGCCGCCGAGATGCTGGCGAGATGCTGCGGCAATTTTCCTACGTCCGGCCCGCGGTGGGGGAGGTGCTGCTGTGGGAGAGCTGGCTGCGCCACGAGGTGCCGCTCAACACGTCCGAGGAGGACCGGGTGAGCGTGAGCTTTAACTACAAGTGGGTCTGAGGCGGACAGAAGACCCTGTCGGGGGTTGCCAGCAAGCTGAAGCGTCCGTATACGGCGCGTTCATCCACCTCCACCGGGAATCAGGGTGACCCCGCTCTCCCACGACACGGGGCCCTCCGGTGATGTTGACGAAGGAGAGAGACATGGCGCTCGACGCCAGCGATCTGCGTGACAAGACACCCGACGAGCTGCGTGACCAGCTTGCCAGCCTGAAGAAAGAGCAGTTCAACCTGCGCTTTCAGCAGGCGACAAACCAGCTCGAGAACACGGCCCGCATGCGCCTGGTGCGCCGCGACGTGGCCCGTGTGAAGACGATTCTGAACGAGAAGGCCGCTGCGGCGGCGACCACCGAGAGCACGGAGGCCTGAGAGAATGCCCAAGCGTATCCTGAAAGGCGTCGTGACCTCGAGCGAGAATGCTCAGACCGTCACCGTATCGGTCGAGCGCCGCTTCACGCATCCGGTCCTGAAGAAGACCGTGCGGAAGTCCAAGAAGTACCGCGCCCACGACGAGAACAACGGGTTCAACGTGGGCGACGTGGTGCGCATCCAGGAATGTGCGCCGAAGTCGAAGACGAAACGCTGGGAAGTCGTGGTCCGCGAGACCGCCGACGCGGATAACGCGGCGGACTGACGGACCGGTTTGATCGAAACCCTGGGGGCGATAACGAGAACACCCCCCAAAGGTCGGGAGTAACCCCATGATCCAGATGCAGACCAATCTGGATGTCGCTGACAATTCCGGTGCTCGGAAGGTTCAGTGCATCAAGGTCCTGGGCGGGTCGAAGCGGAAATACGCCTCCGTGGGCGACGTGATCGTCGTCTCCGTGAAGGAGGCCATTCCGCGCGGCCGCGTCAAGAAGGGCGACGTGCGCAAGGCCGTCGTCGTGCGCACGGCCAAGGAGGTTCGGCGCGAGGACGGCACCGCGATCCGTTTCGACCGCAACGCCGCCGTGATCCTCAACAACGCCGGCGAGCCCCTCGGCACGCGGATCTTCGGTCCGGTCGTGCGCGAGTTGCGCGCCAAGAACTACATGAAGATCATCTCGCTCGCCCCGGAGGTGCTGTGATGGCCGCCAAGCTGAAGAAAGGCGACAAGGTCGTCGTCCTCGCCGGCAAGGACAAGGGTAAGGAGGGCGAGATCACGCAGGTTCTGCCCAAGGCGGGCAAGGCCGTGGTTGACGGGATCAACGTGTCGATCCGCCACCAGCGCCAGACCCAGACCAACCAGGGCGGGCGCCAGCCCAAGGCGATGCCGATCGACCTGTCGAATCTCGCCTTCCTGGATAAGAACGGCAAGGCCAGCCGCGTCGGCTTCCGCGAGGAAGACGGCAAGAAGGTGCGCTTCGCCAAGACCACGGGAGACGCGATCTGATGCTCGATGAGACCAATTACGTCCCGCGCCTGCGCAGTGACTACCAGGACCGGATCAAGGGCCTCCTGAAGGAGGAATTCTCCTACAAGAACGAGATGGAGATCCCGAGGCTCGACAAGATCGTGCTGAACATCGGTGCCGGTTCCGAGGCGGTCAGGGATTCTAAGAAGGCCAAGTCGGCCGCCGACGACCTGACGAAGATCTCGGGCCAGAGGGCCGTGGTGACCAAGGCGAAGAAATCGATCGCCGGCTTCCGCGTCCGCGAGGATATGCCGCTCGGGGCCAAGGTCACGCTGCGCGGCAACCGGATGTACGACTTTCTCGACAGGCTGGTGACGATCGCCCTGCCGCGCGTGCGCGACTTTCGCGGGATCAAGCCGAGCTTCGACGGCCGTGGCAACTTCGCCACCGGCATCAAGGAGCACATCGTCTTCCCCGAGATCAACTACGACCAGGTCGACGAGGTCTGGGGGATGGACGTGATCATCACCACCACCGCCGCGACCGACGCGGAAGCCAAGGCGCTGTTGAAGCATTTCAACATGCCGTTCAGCAGCTGAAAGGATTTCAATCATGGCTAAGAAAGCAATGATCGAGCGCGAGAAGAAGCGGCAGCGGATGGTGGAGCAGTACGCCGCCAAGCGGGCCGAACTCAAGGAACTTGCGCGGGACGAATCGAAGCCGATGGAAGAGCGGTTCAAGGCGCAGCTCAAGCTCGCCAAGTTGCCGCGCAACTCTTCTGCCACGCGGCTGCACAACCGGTGCCAGCTCACGGGCCGTCCGCGCGGTTACTACCGCAAGGTGAAGATGAACCGGATCGCGCTCCGGGATCTGGGCACCCAAGGCCAGATCCCCGGCCTGGTCAAGTCAAGCTGGTAAGGAGGGTCTTGATATGATGAACGATCCTCTCGGCGATATGCTGACCCGGATCCGCAACGCCGGCATGCGTCACAAGTCCAACGTGCGCACTCCGGCCTCGAAACTGCGTTCGTGGGTGCTCGATGTCCTCGTCCAGGAGGGCTACATCCGCGGTTACGAGGAAGTCACCGACGACAGCGGTCACCCGCAGATCGACATCGCGTTGAAGTACTACGAGGGCCAGCCGGTCATCAAGGAACTCAAGCGCGTGTCCACTCCCGGACGTCGGGTCTATACCAGCGTGTCGGACCTGCCGTCCGTGCGTCAGGGCCTCGGCGTGTCGATCGTATCGACCTCGCACGGCGTGATGTCCGACCAGGCCGCTCGCTCCGCCAATGTCGGCGGCGAAGTGCTCTGCACCGTATTCTAGAGGAGGGAAGTATGTCTCGTATCGGAAAGCGACCCGTCGAGCTGCCCTCGGGTGTCGAGGCGAGCCTGTCGGGCCAGACCATCGAGGTGAAGGGGCCGAAAGGACAAAGGTCCTTCACCGCGACGGATGATGTGACGATCTCGGTCGAGGACGGCGCCGTCAGCGTGACGCCGCGCGGCCCCTCGAAGCGCGCCCGCCAGCAGTGGGGCATGGCGCGCACCAACATCGCGAACCTCGTTCAGGGTGTGACGATTGGCTTCAAGAAGGAGCTGGAGATCTCGGGCGTGGGCTACCGGGCGCAGATGCAGGGCAACGTCCTGAAGCTGAACCTCGGTCTCAGCCACGACGTGAACTTCGACGTGCCGGAAGGCGTGACGATCACCGTTCCCAAGCCCACCGATATCGTGGTCGAGGGAATCAACGAGCAGCATGTCGGCCAGGTGGCCTCGAACATTCGCGACTGGCGGCGACCCGAACCCTACAAGGGCAAGGGAATCCGCTACAAGGGCGAGTTCATCTTCCGCAAGGAAGGCAAGAAGAAGTAAGGGACGCAAGACAATGGCGAAGAGCAAGCTCGAGCTGTTCCAGAAGCGCCGTCTGCGCGTCCGGAACAAGCTTCGCAAGGTGAACGACGGGAAGCTCCGGCTGTCCGTCCATCGCTCGAACAAGAACATCCACGCCCAGCTCATCGACGATGCGGAGGGCCGCACCTTGGCCTACGCCTCGTCGCTCGAGAAGGACTTGGGCCTCGCCGGCAAGAACAACGTCGAGGCCGCCGCCAAGGTTGGTGCGACGATCGCCGAGCGGGCGAAGGCCAAGGGCGTGGATGAAGCCTATTTCGACCGTGGAGGTTTCCTCTACCACGGGACGATTCAGGCTTTGGCAGACGCCGCCCGCGAAGGTGGGCTGAAGCTGTGACAGCGCAGGCGGCGGATATTCCGCCGCCTCGATGATCCGGGGGCCTTTGCGCCCACCAGGATCGGACCGAACGGGCCGTGCGCCCGCAGGACAGGAGCCGTAAATGGCCAGAGAAGACCGCCGGGGCGGCCGCCGCGACCGCGACGAAAACCCCGAATTCGCCGATCGCCTCGTCGCGATCAACCGGGTGTCCAAGACGGTGAAGGGCGGCAAGCGCTTCGGCTTTGCCGCGCTCGTCATCGTGGGCGACCAGCGGGGCCGCGTCGGCTTCGGCAAGGGCAAGGCCAAGGAGGTCCCCGAGGCGATCCGAAAGGCCACGGAGAGCGCGAAGCGCAACATGATCCGCGTGCCCCTGCGCGATGGCCGGACGCTGCACCACGACCTGCACGGCCATCATGGCGCCGGTCGCGTCTTGATGCGCTCTGCGCCCAACGGTACCGGCATCATCGCAGGTGGCCCGATGCGCGCCGTGTTCGAGATGTTGGGCGTTCAGGACGTCGTCGCCAAGTCGCACGGCTCGCAGAACCCCTACAACATGATCCGTGCCACGCTGGACGGCCTGCGCAATCAGTCCTCGCCGCGCTCCGTCGCGCAGCGTCGCGGCAAGAAGGTCGCCGACATCCTTCCCAAGCGGGACGAGGCGCCGTCGCACGGTGATCCGCAAGTCCAGATCGCCGAGGAGGCGTGAGCATGGCCAAGACCATCGTCGTCCAGCAGATCGGCTCGCCGATCCGCCGCCCCAAGGACCAGCGCCAGACCCTCGTCGGGCTGGGCCTCAACAAGATGCACCGCACCCGCGAGCTGGTGGACACGCCCTCCGCCCGCGGCATGGTCGCGAAGATCCCGCATCTCGTGCGGATCATCGAAGAACGCGGCTGACACGCGCGCATCCGGTACGCGGCGGGTGGCCGCCGCGTGCCGACCCATCTAGAGGGGGAGTGGCATTTCGATTGCCAGCCCCGTGAAATCACGCGCCGCGTCCCTCCCATCGCTTCCCGGGGAGGTTGTCCGGCAAGCAAGGAGAAGCAGACCATGAAGCTGAACGAACTTCGCGACAACGAGGGCGCCACCAAGCGCGCCAAGCGGGTCGCCCGCGGCCCGGGCTCGGGCAAGGGCAAGACTGCCGGCCGCGGTATCAAGGGTCAGAAGTCCCGCTCCGGCGTGGCGATCAAGGGCTACGAGGGCGGCCAGATGCCGCTCTACCAGCGTTTGCCCAAGCGCGGCTTCAACAAGCCCAACCGCAAGACCTTTGCCATCGTGAACCTGGGCCTGATCCAGAATTTCATCGACGCCGGGAAGCTCGGCGAGGAGATCACCGAGAGGGAGCTTCTAGATTCGGGCTTGGTGCGCCGCAAGAGGGACGGGGTTCGCCTGCTGTCGAAGGGCGAGGTGACGTCCAAGCTCCAGATCACCGTATCGGGGGCGTCCAAGGGCGCCGTCGAGGCGGTCGAGAAGGCCGGCGGATCGGTTACCGTGACGGGCGGCACCCGCCCCGAGGACGCGGCCGCCGAAGCGTAAGCTGGTTGTGGGCGGGACGGCCCGCCTGTAATGACCCCTACAGGTTTTCCAGAAACGCCGCGCGGCCCGGGAGACCGGATCGCGCGGCGTTCCTAGTTTCGAGAGGCCCCAATGGCATCAGCAGCCGAACAGATGGCCGCCAACATGAGCTGGTCCGCCTTCGGCAAGGCGACCGAGCTCCGCGCCCGCATCCTCTATGCCCTGGCGCTTCTCTGCGTCTACCGGCTGGGCACATACATCCCCGTGCCCGGCATCGACGGCTCGGCCCTGAGGGATTTCATCGACCAGGCCTCCGCGGGACTCGGCGGTATCCTCAACATGTTCACCGGCGGCGCCATCGGACGGATGGGGATCTTCGCGCTGGGGATCATGCCCTACATCTCGGCCTCGATCATCGTGCAGCTCATGACCGCGATGGTCCCCCAGCTCGAGCAGTTGAAGAAGGAAGGCGAGCAGGGCCGCAAGAAGATCAACCAGTACACCCGCTATGGCACGGTGTTCCTGGCGACGTTCCAGGCATACGGTCTCGCCGTCAGCCTCGAGGCCGGCGGCCTCGTCCACGATCCGGGCTGGTTCTTCCGCTTCGCCTGCGTGATCACGCTGGTGGGCGGCACCATGTTCCTGATGTGGGTGGGCGAGCAGATCACCCAGCGGGGGATCGGCAACGGGATCTCGCTCATCATCTTCGTCGGTATTATCGCGGAAGTCCCTGCGGCGTTGGCGCAGTTCTTCGCGAGCGGCCGATCTGGTGCGATCAGCCCGGCGCTGATCGTGGGGATCCTGGTGATGGTCGTCGCGGTGATCGCCTTCGTGGTCTTCATGGAGCGAAGCCTGCGCAAGATCCACATCCAGTATCCACGCCGCCAGGTGGGGATGAAGGTCTACGACGGCGGCTCCAGTCATCTGCCGATCAAGGTGAACCCCGCAGGTGTGATCCCGGCGATCTTCGCGTCGTCGCTGCTGCTGCTACCCACGACACTTGCGACTTTCTCGGGCAACCAGACCGGGCCGGTGATGTCGACGATCCTGGCCTATTTCGGGCCGGGGCAGCCGCTCTACCTGCTGTTCTTCGGCGGCATGATCGTCTTCTTTACCTACTTCTACACCGCCAACGTGGCCTTCAAGTCCGAGGACGTCGCCGAGAACCTCAAGAACCAATCCGGTTTCATACCGGGTATCCGTCCGGGCAAGCGGACCGAGGAGTATCTGGATTACGTGGTCACGCGGGTGCTGGTGCTGGGCTCGGCCTATCTCACGCTGGTGTGCCTGCTGCCGGAGATCATCCGGGCGCGTGCGGCCGTGCCGTTCTACTTCGGGGGGACGAGCGTGCTGATCGTCGTGTCGGTCACCATGGACACGATCCAGCAGGTCCAGAGCCACATGCTGGCCCATCAATACGAAGGGCTGATTGAAAAGTCCCAACTGCGCGGCAAGAAGCGTGGACGCAAGGGACAGGGGAAAGCCCGGGGAGGGGCACGCCGATGACCACCAACATTATCCTTCTGGGACCGCCGGGAGCGGGCAAGGGAACCCAGGCACGCCGCCTCGTCGACGAACGGGGAATGACGCAGCTCTCGACCGGGGACATGCTCCGCGAGGCCCGTACGTCAGACACCGAGATGGGCCACCGCGTCGCCGAGGTAATGGATCGCGGCGAGCTGGTCACCGACGATATCGTCATCGGCCTCATCGAGGAGCATATGGAGAAGGACCGCACCAACGGGTTCATCTTCGACGGCTTTCCCCGAACGCTGGCCCAGGCGGACGCCTTGGCTCGTCTTCTCGAAAAGCATGGCGAGCGCCTCGCCGCGGTGGTCGAGATGCAGGTCGACGACGACGTCCTGGTCAAGCGCATTACCCTGCGGGCGACCTGCGCCGAATGCGGCGCCGTCTACAACGACGAAATGCGTCCGATCCCGTCCGACGGGAAGTGCGAGACGTGCGGTTCCACGGAGTTCAAGCGCCGTGAGGACGACAACGAGGAGAGCCTCAAGCAGCGTCTCCTCGAATATTACAAGAAGACCTCGCCGCTCATCGGCTATTACTACGCCAACGGCCAGCTCAAGCGTATCGATGGACTTGGCGAGATCGACGAGGTCGCCGAGGAGATCGATAAGGTCCTCGACTGAGGACCGCCTGATCGCGAGCCTTTTAAGTATTT
The DNA here is from genome assembly GCA_947500825.1 of uncultured Paracoccaceae bacterium. Taxonomy (GTDB): domain Bacteria; phylum Pseudomonadota; class Alphaproteobacteria; order Rhodobacterales; family Rhodobacteraceae; genus Palleronia. The sequence continues at coordinate 388,528 of CANMTR010000001.1, forward strand.
CCTGCTTCCGCCCGTGGGGCCACCCTTGCTAGACGGGACGCAAATCCCGAAAGGCGCGGGCAGGACATGGAACTTCTGATGGGCGCGGTGATCGCAGGATATGCGATCGGTATCGGCATCGGGGCCTGCGGCGTAGGCCTCGTGGCCTATGTGGACAGGCTCGACGAACGAGACGAACGCGACGAGCGGACCGGCCGGCGGGAAGGATCGCGTCCGTCTGCCCTTGACGCCGTGAGGATTTCCGACTAGGGCGCGACATCCTTAATGGATCGCATCGGCCGGCAGGCGCCTTGGCGCCTCGGCATTTCATATGACAAGGGCCTGGGGGCGGTACGCTTCGGGGCCCGCGTTGTGAAAAAAGGGCCTGGGACTACGGGCTCGCAACGAGAGGACGAACGACTTGGCACGAATCGCCGGGATCAACATCCCCACAGCAAAACGGGTGCCTATCGCACTCACCTACGTCACCGGCATCGGGCGCTCCGCGGCCGAGCAGATCTGCGAGGCCACCGGCATCGATACGGCGCGTCGCGTCAACGAGTTGTCGGATTCCGAGGTGCTGAAGCTTCGCGAGCACATCGACGAGAACTTCACCGTCGAGGGCGACCTGCGCCGCGAGACGCAGATGAACATCAAGCGCCTGATGGATCTGGGCGCCTATCGCGGCCTGCGCCATCGCCGCAACCTCCCCGTGCGCGGCCAGCGCACGCATACGAACGCGCGCACCCGCAAGGGTCCCGCGAAGCCGATCGCCGGCAAGAAGAGATAAGGGAGGTCAAGCGATATGGCACGCGATCGTCGCGCTACCGCGAAGAAGAAGGTTTCCAAGAACATCGCCGCCGGCGTTGCTCACGTGAATTCCTCGTTCAACAACACCAAGATCCTGATCTCGGACGTACAGGGCAATGCCATCTCCTGGTCTTCGGCCGGCACGATGGGGTTCAAGGGCTCGCGCAAGTCGACGCCCTACGCCGCCCAGATGGCCGCCGAGGATGCGGGCAAGAAGGCCCAGGAACACGGCGTCCGCACGCTCGAGGTGGAGGTCCAAGGTCCCGGTTCGGGCCGCGAATCCGCGCTTCGGGCCTTGGCAGCCGCCGGCTTCAACATCACGTCGATCCGCGACGTGACGCCCATGGCACATAACGGCTGCCGTCCGCCAAAGCGTCGCCGGGTCTGATCCTGTCCTGGTTTCAGGGCGGGGCGCACGTGCATTGCCGTGCGCCCCGCCCGTTGTCGTCACAACCTCGGGGTGTCACGGGCTTTGCATGGGTCCGCGACGGGAATTGAGGAGACACACATGCTTCAGAAGAACTGGCAGGAACTCATCAAGCCGCAGCAGCTGGAGATCAAGCCGGGCAACAACCCGCAGCGCCAGGCCACGGCCGTAGCCGAGCCTCTCGAGCGCGGCTTCGGCCTGACCCTCGGGAACGCCCTGCGCCGGGTGCTGATGTCCTCGCTCCAGGGCGCGGCGATCACGTCCGTCCAGATCGACAACGTCCTGCACGAGTTCAGCTCCATCGCCGGCGTCCGCGAGGACGTGACCGACGTGGTCCTGAACCTCAAGGGCGTGGCGCTCAAGATGGAGGTCGAAGGACCCAAGCGCGTTTCCATCCAGGCCAAGGGTCCGATGGTCGTCACCGCCGGCGACATCACGGTCAGCCAGGGCATCGAGGTCCTCAACAAGGACCACGTGATCTGCCACCTCGACGACGGGGCCGACCTGTTCATGGAGATGACGGTGAACACCGGCAAGGGCTACGTCTCGGCCGACAAGAACCGTCCCGAGGACGCACCGATCGGCCTGATCCCGATCGACGCCATCTACAGCCCCGTGCGGAAGGTCAGCTACGACGTCCAGCCGACCCGTGAAGGGCAGGTACTCGACTACGACAAGCTGACCCTGAAACTCGAGACCGATGGCTCTGTCAGCGCCGAGGACGCGGTAGCTTATGCCGCCCGGATCCTGCAGGATCAGCTCCAGATCTTCGTCAACTTCGACGAGCCCGATCATGGCGGCCGTCCGGACGAGGATGACGGGCTGGAGTTCAACCCGCTCCTGCTGAAGAAGGTGGACGAGCTGGAGTTGTCCGTTCGATCGGCCAACTGCCTCAAGAACGACAACATCGTCTATATCGGCGACCTGATCCAGAAGACCGAAGCCGAGATGCTCCGCACTCCGAACTTCGGCCGCAAGTCGCTGAACGAGATCAAGGAAGTGCTTTCCGGCATGGGGCTGCATCTCGGCATGGATGTCGAGGAATGGCCGCCGGAGAACATCGAGGACCTCGCCAAGCGCTACGAGGACAATTTCTGATCGACCCAAGACCGGGGCAGGGCGCGTTGACGTGCCCGCCCCCAAGGAGAGTCGGCGACGCGCATCGCCGGCCGGACAAAGCAAAATCACGCTAGGAGATACGAGATGCGTCACAAGACCGGATACCGCAAGCTGAACCGCACCCACGAGCACCGCAAGGCGCTGTGGGCGAACATGGCCGGCTCCCTCATCGAGCACGAGCAGATCAAGACGACCCTGCCCAAGGCGAAGGACCTGCGCCGCGTGGTCGAGAAGCTGGTCACTCTCGGCAAGCGCGGCGACCTCCATGCCCGTCGCCAGGCGGCATCGCAGCTCAAGCAGGACGCCCACGTCGCCAAGCTGTTCGACGTGATCGGCCCCCGCTACGCCGAACGCCAGGGCGGCTACGTGCGGGTGCTGAAGGCCGGCTTCCGCTACGGCGACATGGCCCCCATGGCAATCATCGAGTTCGTGGATCGGGATCGCGACGCCAAGGGCGCCGCCGATCGCGAAAGGCTGGCGGCCGAAGAGACCGACTGATCCCGTTTCGGGAGATCTAACGCTATTCCAGCCGGCGCGACCTCCATCACCGAGGGGCGCCGGCTTTTCTTTGGGCGGCCTTGAAACGCTCGGACACGGTCCGCTCGAATACATCCTCTAACGGAATATGCGCCGGTATCTCGACCAACGTCCGGAACGCCTGCGCGGGGCGGTTCCTTGCCGGGCCGGTACCGACCGTGAGGTTTCGGTCGATGCGCTGCGTGCCGTGAGCTCCGGTTCATCCCCATCGCCTCGCCCAAGCCTGCCCAGATATCCTCTGCTCAAGCCGCGGCCTTGCCTGCGGTCTCGGGGAAGACCTGCGCAGGCGACGTCCGCATCGCCCCGTCCCGCACTTTCAACCGTGTCGGGCTGCGGCGACGAGAGGGCACAGGCCGCGCGCACCTTTCTGACGCCGCGCAAGCCGCTTTTGACGGCGCATCCCTGCCACCCTAGAAGAGCGCCATGCCCGACCTATTCGACCCCGCCCCGGAGAGCGCGCCCGCGGATGACGAGCCCGGGGCCCGTCCCCTTGCCGACCGCCTGCGCCCGACCCGCCTCGCGGAGGTGATCGGACAGGATCGCGTGATCGGCCCCGACGGACCGCTCGGGGCGATGCTCGGCTCCGGCGCACTGTCCTCCATCGTCTTCTGGGGGCCGCCCGGCGTGGGCAAGACCACGATCGCGCGGCTCCTGGCCCACGAGACGGACCTCACCTTCGTTCAGGTCAGCGCGATCTTCACCGGCGTCGCCGAGTTGCGAAAGGTGTTCGATGCGGCGCGGCACCGGCGCGCGAACGGGCAGGGCACACTCCTGTTCGTGGACGAGATCCACCGCTTCAATCGCGCGCAGCAGGACAGCTTCCTGCCCCACATGGAGGACGGAACGATCCTGCTGGTGGGGGCCACGACCGAAAACCCCTCCTTCGAGCTGAACGCCGCCCTCCTGTCGCGGGCGCAGGTCCTGGTCCTCGACCGGTTGAGCGAGGACGACATGGAGCGTCTCCTGTCGCGGGCCGAGGCCGAGATCGGCCACGACCTGCCGCTGACCGGCGACGCCAGGTCGGCCCTGCGCACCATGGCCGACGGGGACGGGCGCGCACTTTTGAACCTCGTGGAGCAGATCGCCGCCTGGCGGGCCGGGGAAACGGTGGACACCGCCGCGCTGACGGCCCGGCTGCAGCGCCGCGCGGCGCAGTACGACAAGTCGGGCGACGCCCACTACAACCTGATCTCGGCGCTCCACAAATCCGTGCGCGGGTCGGACCCCGATGCGGCGCTCTACTGGCTCGCACGGATGCTCACGGGCGGCGAGGACCCCCGTTACCTCGCCCGGCGGATCACGCGGATGGCGGTGGAGGATATCGGGTTGGCCGACCCGCAGGCGCATCGCGTCTGCCTCGATGCCTGGGAGACGTACGAGCGTCTGGGATCGCCCGAGGGCGAACTCGGCCTTGGCCAGGCGGTTGCCTATCTCGCGCTCGCGCCGAAATCGAACGCGGGCTACGCGGCGTTCAAGGCCGCCATGGCCGCGGCGAAGTCCACGGGCTCCGAGCCGCCGCCCAAGATCATCCGCAACGCACCCACCCGCTTGATGAAGGACGAAGGCTACGGCGCGGGATACGAGTACGACCACGACGCCGAGGACGGCTTCTCGGGGCAGACCTACTTTCCCGACGGGATGGACCGCCAAAGCTACTACCGGCCCAAGGAGCGCGGGTTCGAGCGGGAGCTCAAGAAGCGCCTCGACTGGTTCGCGGACCTCCGGGCGAAGCGTCAGAGGGATTGACGCCGCGCGTCTCGGGCGCAAGGAGAGCATGATGATCGCAACACTTCTCCAGGTCGGCGCGGGCGGCGCCATCGGTGCTTCCCTGCGCTATCTCACGGGGATCGGCGTCTCGCGCCTCGCAGGGCCGGGCATGCCGCTGGGCGTGCTGACGGCGAACGTGGTCGGGTGCCTCCTGATGGGGCTTTTCGTGGGGGTCGCGGGCGCCCGGGGGCTCGCTTGGCTCAACCCCTTCGTCGCCACGGGTCTGCTGGGCGGCTTCACGACCTTCTCGTCCTTCTCGCTTGAGGCGATCCGCCTCATGCAGGAGGGGCGGAGCGATACGGCGATCCTCTACATGGGGCTGTCGGTCGGTGCCGGGATGGGCGCGCTCTATCTTGGCCTCGTCCTGTCGCGGGGGCTGGCATGACCGGCGTGCACACCCGCAAGGTCGAAACCGGCGAGGGCGACCAGCGTCTCGACAGATGGTTCCGGCATCACTACCCCCACGTTCCCCAGGGGCGGATCGAGAAGATGTGCCGCAAGGGCGAGATCCGGGTCGACGGAGGCCGCGTCAAGGGCGCCACCCGGCTGGAGGAAGGGCAGGAGGTGCGCGTGCCTCCCCTGCCGGACGTGCCGGCTCCCGCCCCGGCCCAGGCGAGCGGCGTGAGCAAGGCGGATGCCGAGATGATCCGCGGGGCGGTGATTTACCGTGACGACCACGTCATCGCCTTGAACAAGCCGCCGGGCCTGCCCACCCAGGGCGGCAGCGGCCAGTCCCGCCACGTCGACGGGCTGGCCGAGGCCCTGCGTTTCGGGATGGAGGACCGTCCGAAGCTCGTCCACCGTCTCGACAAGGACACGTCGGGCGTTCTGCTGCTGGCCCGGACGCGACTCGCGGCGAAGGGCTTGGCGGAGGCCCTGCGCCACAAGGCCACGCGCAAGATCTACTGGGCGGCCGTGGCGGGTGTGCCGTCGCCGCGCATGGGCACCATCCGGTTCGGGCTCGTGAAGGCCCCGGGCCACGGCCGGTCCGGCGAGGGAGAGAAGATGGTGTGCCTGCATCCCGACGCGGTGCACGGCACGCCCGGAGCGAAACGGGCGGAGACCGATTTCGCCGTCCTGTCCGCCCTCGGGCAGCGCCTGTCCTGGTGCGCCCTGGAGCCGGTGACGGGCCGGACGCACCAATTGCGGGCCCACATGGCCGAGCTCGGCCACCCGATCGTCGGCGACGGCAAGTATGGCGGATCGGGGCAGGAAAATCAGGGCGACGGCTGGGGTGCGCAACTCGGCGGCGAGATCAGCCGAAAACTGCACCTTCATGCCCGCTCCCTGGCCTTCGAGCACCCGGTGACGCGCAACCCCGTGATCCTCGTCGCCCCTTTGCCCGAGCACATGACGCGGACATGGGCGACACTGGAATGGGCCGTCGCCGATGCGCCCGAGGATCCGTTCTCTCCCGATACGTGAGCGCCGGGCCCTTTGCGCTCTGGGGCCGTGGCGGCTATCAGGCGCGGGGCGGCCGATAGGGTCGCAGCGGTAAGGGGTCGAGAAGCGGATGTCCGACGCAGCGGCGAAACGGTTCTGGAGCGAGGCGCGTGCCGAGGCAACGGAGAGCGGCTGGCGCATCGCGCTCGACGGGCAGGCCGTGCGTACACCCGCCAAGGCGCCGCTCATGCTCCCGACTGAGGCCCTTGCGCGGGCCGTGGCCGAGGAATGGGACGCCCAGGGAGTGGTGATCGACCCGCGGAAGATGCCCCTGACGCGGATGGCGAACTCGGCCAACGACAAGGTGGCGCCGCAGCACGGGGCGGTGGTCGAGATGCTGGCCGAGTACGGCGGCACGGACCTCGTGTGCTATCGTGCGGACACCCCGGTGGAACTCGCCGCGCGTCAGGCCGATCTCTGGGACCCGCTGCTCGACTGGGCGGATGAGCGCTTCGGGGCGCGATTGTCGGCCACCCAAGGGGTGATGCCCATCGCCCAGGACCGGCGCGCGGTCGAGCGGCTCGCAGACCCGATGCGGCGAATGAGCCCGTTCCGGCTCGCCGCGTTCCACGATCTGGTCGCGTTGAGCGGCTCGCTGGTCCTGGCCCATGCCACCGTCGCGGGACGGATCTCGGCGCCGGAGACGTGGGATCTGTCACGGATCGACGAGGAATGGCAGGCCGACGCGTGGGGACGCGATGCCGAGGCGGACGAGGTCGCCGCACGTCGCAGGCAGGACTTTCTCGATGCGCACAGATTCTGGTCGCTAACTCTATGAACGCCGCAGGCGCGGCGGGCCGCCGTCATGTCGCGCGACCGGCGGCTTGACGCCTATCGGGAATTGCGGACACACTTCGCGGGTCCCGGTCGTCGGCCGGTTTTTGCCAATGCCGGCCTCGCCCGGCCAAGATGCAGGTCCATCAGGACCGCGAGAATTCAGGAAGAGGTAACTATGAAGACCACCGCATTCATCGGCGCTCTTGCCGCCGCCGTCCTCGGAACGGGTGCCGCATCGGCGCAGACGCTCGAGGACGTCAACGAGCGGGGGGCGCTCAATTGTGGCGTCAACACCGGCCTCGTCGGGTTCGCCGCGCCCGACGCGAACGGCTCCTGGCAGGGCTTCGACGTGGCGTTGTGCCGGGCGGTCGCGGCCGCCGTCCTGGGCGATCCCGAAGCGGTGGAGTTCATCCCGACCACGGGCAAGACGCGGTTCACCGCCCTGGCTTCCGGCGAGATCGACGTACTGTCGCGCAACACGACCTGGACCTTCAGCCGAGACAACGACCTCAAGTTCGAGTTCACGGGCATCAATTATTATGACGGGCAGGGCTTCATCGTGCCCAAGGCTCTCGGCGTGACATCGGCCAAGGAGCTCGACGGCGCCACGATATGCGTCCAGACGGGCACCACTACCGAGCTGAACCTCGCGGACTTCTTCCGCAAGAACAACATCGAATACGAGCCGGTCCCGATCGAGACCAACGCCGAGGCCCTGCAACAGTACAATGCCGGCGCCTGCGACGCGTACACGACCGATGCGTCGGGCCTCGCCGCGAGCCGCGCCACGTTCGAGAACCCCACCGAGCACGTCATCCTGCCCGAGATCATCTCCAAGGAACCGCTCGGCCCGCTGGTGCGCCATGGAGACAACGAGTGGGGCGACATCGTGCGATGGACGCTCAACGCCCTGATCGCGGCCGAGGAATACGGCGTGACGTCTGCCAATGTGCAGGACATGGCCTCCTCCCCGACCGACAGCCCCGAGATCAACCGTCTTCTCGGAACCGAGGGCAATCTGGGCGAGATGATCGGATTGTCGAACGATTGGGCCGTCAACGCGATCAGCGCCGGAGGCAATTACGGCGAAATCTTTGCCCGTAACATCGGTGAAGACACCCCGATCGGCCTCGCGCGCGGGCTTAATGCACAGTGGACCGAGGGTGGCCTGCTCTACGCCCCGCCGTTCCGCTGACACGGGAAGGGAGCGCCTCGGGCGCTCCCTTTTCCATTCGATGATCCACCAGACACACCCGCCCCGGATCGGGGCCAGCCGGTAATGCCATACCGACGGGATCCATCGCATGAGCCTCAGCTCCGAGCACCAGGGGGGGCTTCGTCCCTCTACCCTGCTGAACGACACCCGCTACCGCGGCCTGACGTTCCAGTTCCTCGCGCTCCTCGCCATCATCGCCCTGATGGCGTGGCTCGGCGCCAACCTCGTCGGCAATCTCGCGGCGGCGGGGCTGAATTTCGGCTACGGATTTCTCGACGAGCCTGCCGGTTATGACATCAACCAGGCGCTGATCTCCTATACCAGTCGCGACACACATCTGCGCGCCGCCTTCGTCGGCGTTCTCAACACGCTCCTGGTCGCCGTGCTGGGCTGTATCGCGGCCACGATCATCGGCGTGGTCGCGGGTATCCTGCGCCTGTCGAAGAACTGGCTCGTGGCCCGATTGATGTCGGCCTATGTCGAGGCGTTCCGCAACGTTCCCGTCCTGATCTGGATCCTTATCATCGGCGCGGTGGTGACCGTGAGCGGAGCCAATCCAAGGGAATTCCTGGGGGAGGAAGCGGCGCGCGGCCTGCTCTTCGGTGGCTTTGCCTTCACCAATCGCGGCCTCTACATACCGGCGCTGTCGCTCGGACCGGGTGCTGGGATCGTGATCGCGGCGGCGCTCGCGGGGCTCGTCGGGGCAATCCTGTGGCGGCGCGCCGTCCCCCGGACCCTGCACGCGACGGGTCGGCTCCTGCCATCCTGGCCTCTCTGGGTGATCCTGATCGCACCGGGCCTGCTGGCAAATCTGATCCTGTCCGACGCGCTGACCCTGTCGATGCCCGATACGATGTCCAACAGGTTCAACATTCAGGGCGGGCTTCTGATCGGCAAGCCGCTGGTCGCGCTCTGGCTCGCGCTTTCCGTCTATACTGGCGCGTTCATCGCCGAGAACGTGCGCGCAGGCATCCTGTCTGTCTCGCAGGGGCAGACCGAGGCAGCGGCCGCGCTCGGCCTCCGACCGCGCCGGATCATGAACCTGGTGATCCTGCCCCAGGCGCTCAGGGTCATCGTGCCCCCCGTGATCTCGCAGTATCTCAACCTTACGAAGAACAGCTCGCTCGCGATCGCGGTGGGCTACGCCGACCTGACCGCGACCCTGGGGGGCATCACCCTCAACCAGACTGGTCGCGCCATAGAGTGCGTGCTTCTGTTGATGCTGTTCTATCTCGTGATCAGCCTCGCGATCTCGGGCGTGATGAACTTCTACAACGCGTCCGTGGCGCTGAAGGAGCGCTGAGATGGCCGACACCCACGCCGAGAGCGTCGCCTATGTCCGCGATGGCTTCCTTCCCGAACGTCCCGCGCCCGCGCGGGAAACGGGGGTGGTCGGATGGCTGCGCCAGAACCTCTTCTCCTCCGTTCCCTACACGATCCTGACGCTCGCGACCCTCTGGGTCATCTGGCAACTCGGTGCGGCGATCCTGCCCTGGCTCTGGGGCGGGGTCTGGCACGTCGATTCGATCCGCGCCTGCCGCGAGGTGCTGGAGGGCGCGGCCGGCGGCTGCTTCGCAGTGCTGACGGAAAGATGGGCCCAGCTCCTGTTCGGGTTCTCCTACCCGTCCGGGGAATACTGGCGTCTCGGCGTGGCCTTCGTCCTGCTCGGGGTCTGCCTTGCCCCGGTCCTGTTCCCGGACCTGCCCCGCCGCCTGCTGATCGCGACCCTGATCTATCCGTTCGTGGCGTACTGGTTGATCTGGGGCGGCACGCCGCTCGCCGCGGTGTCGGGCCTCGCGGGCCTGGCCGGCGGCGCCGCCGCGTTTCGCACGGTGGCCTCGCGAGGCGCTCTCCTGGGGGGGATCGCGGGCCTCGCGGCCCTGCTCGCGATCTGGTGGATCGGTGGCGAACTGGCCGCGGCCGCCCCGGGGTTCCTCGCCTTGCCGCCGGTGGCCTCCCGCAACATCGGGGGCTTCGCGCTCAACATGATCCTGGGGACGGTCTGCGTGTCGCTGTCGCTGCCCTTCGGCATCCTGCTGGCGCTGGGGCGTCAATCGCGCCTGCCGATCATCAAGATCGCCTGCATCGCCTTCATCGAGTTCATCCGTGGCGTGCCGCTGATCACGCTCCTGTTCGTGGCAAACGTGGTGCTGGCGTATTTCCTGCCGCCGGGCACGACATTCGACCTGATCCTGCGGGTGGTGATCATGATCACGATGTTCGCCTCCGCCTACATCGCGGAGGTCATCAGGGGGGGGCTCGCGGCCCTTCCGCGCGGGCAGTACGAGGCCGCCGACGCACTGGGGCTGGACTACTGGCAGGCGGTGCGCCTTGTCATCCTGCCGCAGGCGCTGAAGATCTCGATCCCGGGGATCGTCAACGTGGCGGTGGGCCTGTTCAAGGACACGACGCTCGTCTCGATCATCTCGATGTTCGACGTGGTCGGCATGATCCGTGGTCCGATTCTGGCCTCCACCGAATGGAACGGCGTCTACTGGGAGCTCTATGGCTTCGCCGCATTGCTGTTCTTCGTCACCTGCTACGGCATCTCGCAATATTCCCAATGGCTCGAGCGACGGCTCGCCACCGACACCCGCTGAGGAGAGTCCGCCCCGTGCCCATTCCAGAGAGCGAGAGCAAGACGATCGACCGCAGCCAGATGCAGGTCTCGGACGAAGTCGCGATCCGGATCGCTGCGATGAACAAGTGGTTCGGCAACTTCCACGTTCTTCGCGACATCGACCTGACCGTCCACAAGGGCGAGCGCATCGTCATCTGCGGCCCCTCCGGCTCGGGCAAGTCGACCCTCATACGCTGCATCAATGCGCTGGAGGAGCACCAAGAGGGCACGATCACCGTCGACGGGACGCGACTGTCCTCGGACCTCAAGAACATCGATCACATCCGATCCGAGGTCGGCATGGTGTTCCAGCACTTCAACCTGTTCCCGCACCTGACCATTCTGGAGAACTGCACGCTGGCGCCGATCTGGGTACGCAAGGTTCCCAAGCGCGAGGCCGAGGAGACGGCTATGCACTTCCTCGAGAAGGTGCGTATCCCCGATCAGGCGCGCAAGTATCCCGGCCAGCTCTCCGGCGGGCAGCAACAGCGTGTCGCCATCGCCCGCAGCCTGTGCATGCAGCCGCGGATCATGCTCTTCGACGAGCCCACGTCCGCTCTCGATCCGGAGATGATCAAGGAAGTGCTCGACACCATGATCGAGCTCGCGGAGGAGGGAATGACGATGGTCTGCGTCACCCACGAGATGGGCTTCGCCCGGTCGGTGGCGAACCGCGTCATCTTCATGGACCATGGCCAGATCGTGGAGCAGAACGCGCCCGACGCTTTCTTCGGCGCGCCCCAGAACGACCGCACAAAGCTGTTCCTCAGCCAGATCCTCGGCCATTGAGGGGCGAGCGTTTCAGTCGGTGAGGTCGCGCGGCACCACGAAATCGACCACCCGGCCCGTTAGCGGCCCGATGGCACCCCAGTCGGGGGCATCGAAATCCATGACCAGCGTCGCGCAGGTCGGAAAGCGGTCGAACTCACCGCGCTGCGGCGGCTCCTCGGCGAGCCATTGCGCAAGGGACCCAAGCCCGGGATTGTGCGCCAGCAGGATCACGCAGCTCTCCGTCCGGTCGATCAGGATGTCCAGGATCTCCTCGGGGGAAGAGAGGTAGAGCTGCCGCTTCCAGGTAACCGCCACCTCGTGATCGAGGGCGGTGGAGATCTCGTCCCACGTTTCCCGCACCCGAGTCGCGGTCGACAGCAGCGCGGCCCCCGGGACGTATCCCTTGCGCGACAGCCATCCCCCGATCGCTCCCGCCGAACGGCGTCCGCGCGCGTTGAGCGGACGGTCGTGATCGGGGGTTTCGGCGTCGCCCCAGTCGGACTTGGCGTGCCGCGTCAGGATCAGGCGCAGGCTCACCGTTTCCCCCGGATCAGGGTGCCCGCACCCGCCTGGGTATACAGTTCGAGCAGGCATGCATGGGCGGCGCGCCCGTCCAGGATCACCACGGCCCGCACGCCGCCCTCGATGGCCGAAAGGGCCGTCTCCGTCTTGGGAATCATGCCGCCCGCGATCACGCCGGCCTCGGTCAGGTCCCGGATCGCGTCCGGCGTGATCTCCGATATGACGTCGCCATCGGCGCCCTTCACCCCGGCGACGTCGGTCAGCAGCAGCAGCCGGTCGGCGCGCAGGGATGCGGCGATCGCCCCCGCGGCCGTGTCCCCGTTAACGTTGAAAGTCTCGCCTTGTCGTCCCGTACCGATCGGTGCGATTACGGGGATGGTCTTGCCGTCCTTCATCCTTTCGATGAAGCCGGGATTGCACTCCACGGGGGTGCCGACGAAGCCCAGCTCGGGGTTCGTCTGCTCGCAGACCATCAGGCGTGCGTCCTTGCCGGAGATACCGACGGCCTGTCCGCCCTCGGCCTGGATCGCCTGCACGATGCGCTTGCCCACGAGGCCGGAGAGGACCATCTCCACCACCTCGATCGTGGCGGCATCCGTCACGCGCTTGCCGTTCACGAACCTGCTCTCGACCCCCTGCGCACGCAGCATGGAGTCGATCATCGGGCCACCGCCGTGGACGATGACAGGGTTCACGCCGACATGGCTCATCAGCACCACGTCTCGGGCGAAGCTTCGCATCGCCTCGTCCGAGCCCATGGCGTGACCGCCGAGCTTGATGACGACGGTAGCCCCGGCGTAGCGCTGGAAGTAGGGCAGGGCCTGGCTGAGCGTGTGGGCGGTTGCCGCCCAGTCCTCGGAGGGGGTGGTCTGGTCGGTCATGGATTTCCGGGCCGGATGGGAACGCAAGAACGCGCGGCCCGGGGGCCGCGCGCAACTTCCTTAGCCAAGGGATCAGTTCTTCGCCAGAGGATCCTGCGCGGAGAACCAAGCCGCGACCTCGGCGCGCTGCTCTTCCGTCATGCGCGTGGCAATCCGGTGCATCGGGCTCAGGCCATAGGTATCGACCCCCGACTGCCCCGCGAACTGGTCCAGCCGCTCCTCGATATAGACGCGGTTCTGTCCCAACAGGCGCGGCAGGATATTGAGCGTCTCCGTCGGCTCGGCCCCGTGACAGGTCAGGCAGGCGGGCACGTCCGATTCCGGGATGCCGTTCCGGGCGATCGACTGCCCGGCGGAGACGAGCTGGGCGTCCACATCGCGGGCGACGGCGATGGGCATCTGGTTGCCGAAATAGGCGGCGACGTTCGCGATCTCCTCGGGACTGATCTGCTTTGCGGTCTGGCCCATCTGCGAGTTGGGCCGGATGTCCTGGCGGAATTTCCAGAGTTGCTGGTGAAGGTAGTGGGAGTCCTGGAGGCTGAGGTTGGGCGTGTCGCCCGACTGGCTGCCGATCCCCTGTTCGGTGTGGCACTCCTTGCAGATCCGTTCGACGACGTCGGCGCCTGCATCGAGGTCGGCCTCGGCCAGAAGGTCCCGGCGGTCGAGCCGGGCATTGGGCTCCTGCGAGGAGAACCACGCGGCGAGCGAGCCCATTTCCTCCTCGGTCAGGTTGGAGGCGATGTAGCCCATTGGCTTCCAGGTCGCGCCGCCCTCGCGCTCGCCATTGGCAAAGAGTCGCAACTGCGCCTCGATATAGGATGCGCTCTGGCCGGCGAGATTCGGAATTTGAAGGCCGGCGACGCGGTCGTCCTCCACATTCGCGCCGTTGTGGCAGGTAACGCAGGCGGGCACACCTTCGACCAGCTTGCCCTCCGTGGCGATCTGCTCGCCCATCGCGACATCCGCGTCGGCGACGGCGGGAGCCGCGATGTCCGGCAGGGAGTCGTAGTAGTTCGCCAACCCTTCGCGCTGCCCGGACGACAGGTTCGTCGCGACGACCTGCATGATGCCCGACCGACGCTCGCCGGAAGCGAAATCCCGGAGTTGATCCTCGATGTAGTCCGCGTCGAGCAGCGTCAGGTTAGGCGCACGACCACCCGTGATCTCGCCCGAGCCATCGGCCCCGTGGCATGCCGCGCAGCGCTGGACGACCTCGCCCTCCACGGCGAAGTCGCGCCACTCGGTCGAGGGTGAAAAATAGCCGTACTCGTCCTCGGGCCACCGCTCGTGTTGCGGTCCGTCGTCGAGCCCGTTGTCGAAGACCACGCCACGCTCGCCATACGGGATCTGGGGATCGCCCGGCAGGTCCTGATGTTCGAGAAAACCGACATACTCGTCGGCCGTCATCTCGGGAAGTTGACGTATGAAGGCGACGACGTTCCAGATCTCGTCTTCGCGACCGACCGTCGGCCAGGCCGGCATTGCCGACATCCGGACGCCCGAATCGAGGATATAGTGCAGTTCACCATCGCTGAACTGGTCGACCACCGCGGGTAGGTGCTGGGGGCGGGGCCGCATGGCCAGCGCCTGCGGGTTCTGCCCCAACCCCGGGCCGCCGTGGCACTTCGCACAGGCATTGGCATAATGTTGGGCACCGAGCGCGATCCGCCCCGGATCGTCGAGATCCTCGGGCACATCTTCTGTCGCGCGCCACCAGACCGAGTTCTTGAACGTGTGGTGAAGGACCCAATATACAGGCTTGGGATCGGAGTAGGATGCGGACAGGTTCAGCCCGCCGAAAAGGACGAAGAGGAATGCTGCCCCTCCGACCGCGCCGCCTGCCAGGATCGTTGCCACGATCCCGGGGACGAGCCCCTTGAAAGAATAGCCGAACAGTCTCATGCCTCGCCCCCCGCGCTCGGGCCTTGTCCACGTCAGGAAAGGTAACCCGGCGTCATGAAAGGCAAGTCCGGGGCCGAGTCTCTCAGGCCAGCTCGGCGATCACGGCGCGCAGCGCGTCGATCCCCGATCCCTTCTCCGACGAGGTGACGACGATCTCGGGAAAGGCCGCGGGATGCTTGGCGAGCGTGGCACGTGTCGCCGCCAGGATGTCCGCGCGATCTTTTTCCTTTGTCTTGTCGGCCTTTGTCAGCACCGCTTGGAACGGGACCGCCGCCTCGTCGAGGAGCGTCATGATCTCCTCGTCCACCGGCTTGGGGCCATGACGGTGATCGATCAGGAGGAAGGCGCGGCGCAAGGTCGCGCGACCTCCGAGATAGGCCTTCATCAGCCTCTGCCACGTGCGGACGACCTCCACCGGCGCGTTGGCGAAGCCGTAGCCGGGCAGGTCCACGAGGTAGAGATCCTCCAGGACGAAGTAATTGACTTCCTGCGTGCGGCCGGGCGTGTTCGACGACCGCGCCAAGCCCTTGCGCCCCGTGAGCGCATTTATGAGGGTCGACTTGCCCACGTTCGACCGGCCGGCGAAGCAGATCTCCACGCGATCGGCCGGCGGCAGGCCTTGCATGTCCACCACGCCCTTGAGGAACCGCGTCTCGCGGCGAAAGAGGCGCCGCCCCGTCTCCAGCGCCTCCTCGGCGGGCTCGACCTCAGGAAAGGTCAGGCCCATGGCGGAGGATCCGTCGCGGCTCACTTCGCGTCCTGCTTGCGCCTGAACGACCTCAGGATGTTGCCCAGCACGTCGGGCCTGTAGCCCTGACTGCGCATGATCGCGTATTGCTGGGTGAAGGTGATCGTGTTGTTCGCGATCCAGTATAGGACCAGCCCGCTGGCGAACCGGCCCAGCATGAACATGAACACCCACGGCATCCAGGCGAAGATCATGGCCTGTGTCGGATCGGTCGGAGCGGGGTTGAGCTTCTGCTGGAGCCACATGGAAATGCCCAGCAGGATCGGCAGGATGCCCAGGGACACGATCGCGAGCAGCGACGTCGGCTCGGGCACGCCCCACGGCAACAGGCCGAAAAGGTTCAGGATCGAGGACGGGTCCGGCGCCGAGAGGTCGCGGATCCAGCCGAACCAGGGCGCGTGCCGCAACTCGATCGTGACGAAGATCACCTTGTAGAGCGAGAAGAAGATCGGGATCTGCAGCAGGATGGGCAGACAGCCGGAGGCGGGGTTCACCTTGTTGCTCTTGTAGAGCTCCATCATGCCCTGCTGGAGCTTCTGGCGGTCGTCGCCCGCGGTCTCCTTCAGCTTCTCCATCTCCGGCTGAAGCTCCTTCATCTTCGCCATCGAGACGTAGGACTTGTAGGCAAGTGGCAGCAACGCGGCCTTGATGAGGAGCGTCAGGAAGATGATCGACCAGCCCATGTTGCCGATCAGGGCGTTCAGCCAGTGCAGCAGCACGAAGATCGGCTTCGTGAGGAAGAAGAACCAGCCCCAGTCGATCGAGTCGACGAAGCCTTCGATCCCCTGCTCCTGGTAGGCGAGGATCGTCTCCCATTCCTTGGCCCCCGCGAAGAGGCGCATGGATGTCGACTCGGTCTCGCCCGGTGCGACCTCGACCGTCGGCAGGCGCGCCTCGGTCTGGTAGATGTCGGCGGACGGGACGTATTTCGCCACCGACGTGAAGGCGCCGTCGGGGTCGGGGATCAGGGTCGTCATCCAGTACTTGTCGGTGAAGCCGACCCATCCGTCCTGGGCCACGTCGACCACGTCCGCGGGACCGCCCTCGCGCTGGATGTCGTCCAGTTCGGGAATGTCGTTGTAGTCGATCTCCTGCAATTCGCCGTCCGACATCCTGACCACGCCTTCGTGCAGGATGAAGAAGCCGGCGAGGTCCAACTCCCCCTGGCGCGCGACGGTGCCGTAGGGGGCCAGGCGGGCGGCTTCCTCGCCCGTGTTCTCCACCGTCTGGTCGATGGTGAACATGTAGTCCTCGTCGACCGAGATCGTGCGCCGGAAGGACAGGCCGCGCTCGTTCTGCCAGCCGAGGGTGACGGGGGTCTCGACCGTGAGCGTGTCGCCCTCGATCACCTCCCAGGGCGTATCGGAGCCCGGAACGTCGGCATAATCGAGCGATCCGCCGGGCGCCCACCCGAACAGCGCGTAGTAGGGGGTGTCGCTGCCGACGGGATTGAGCAGGTTCACGATGGGGGAGGAAGGGTCGACCTCGGTGTGGTAGCGCTTGAGTGCCAGCTCGTCGATGCGCCCGCCTTCCAGGAGGATCGCGCCCGAAAGGGCGGGGGTGTCGATCTGGACGCGGGGGGCGTCCGCCGGGCTGGCCGCAGGGCCGGGGCCCTCGTCGGTCCCCGACGCGATTTCGGCGCTCCGGAGAGCCTCCTCCTGTTCGGCTTGCTCGGCCGCCGGCCCCGTCGGGGCCTGGTCCTCGGGCGGGAACAGCACCATCCAGCCGAGGATGACGACAAAGCTTAGAACCGTCGCAAGGATCAGGTTCCTGTTCTGGTCGTCCATGATGTCGCCGCTCCCAAAGCCCTGTCGCGCGTCCGCGCGTGTTGAACAGGCGGCGTCGGGGGAGGTCAAGCCGTTTCCCCGCCTCGTGAAGGGCCGGGCGGAAACGGATGGGGCCCCGACCTTGACGGTCGGGGCCCCGGATCGCGAAGGCCCGAAGACCTTCCAGGCGTCAGGCTGCGGCGGCGTTCACGCCCTGCTGCGCGATCTTCGACATGTGCTCGTCGCCCTGGCGGGTCTCGTCGAGGCACTCCTTGAGCATCGCGGCATCACCGTCTAGCCCGAGGCGGTTGGCGAACGCCACGCAGCAGCCGTAGCCCGCGATCGCGTAATGGGCCATGCGCTGGTACTGGGTGATGATCATCGCGTCCCGCGCGTCGTCGGAGCCGAACTGCTCGTCGAGCGCATGCGCGTGGGCCTCTTTCACGAGGCCCTCCATGCCCTTGCAGAACTCCCCGTTGGGATCGATCCCGTGATCGCTGCAGATGCGCTCGAGCTTCTCCATGCCTTCGGCGATGCCCTTGCTACCGGCGGCGAGCGCCTTGCCGAGTTCGTCGTCCTTGGCCGTCTGGCCAAGCTTCGTGGTCGCGTCGATCGACTGCTTGCAGGCGCTGTAGATGTCCTGGATCTGGTCCAGGTAGACGTCCTTGAGATCGTTCATGGCCATGGGGGTCGTCCTCCGGCTTCTTTCATTGAATCGGTGCGGCAACGCGGATCGGCTGGGCTTGTTCCGAGGCGGCGAGGGCTTGACCCTCCTCCTGGGGTCGATTAGGCGAAAGGTCGACCTTAGGGGTTTAGCTCAGTTGGTAGAGCAGCGGTCTCCAAAACCGCAGGTCGTGGGTTCGAGTCCCTCAGCCCCTGCCATCCGCCGGGCGGATCAAGTGGCGCAGCCATTCTCCTTCAGTGGATCGTGGCCCCAGTTCATCAGCGAATAGCGCCAGGTCGCATCCTCAAGGTCACCGTCGGGCACCTGTGCGCAATGGCGGTTCACGTATCCCACGACCTTGCGCATCCATTCCCACTGGTCGTCGGACAGCTCGTCCTTGGTCGTGCGCTGGATCTCGATGATGCGACGGCCCGAGTAATGGCCGGTGCTCTCCTCGTCGTCGCTGTCGCCGACGGACTTCGACTCCTCCGTCTTCAGCCAGTCTTCCAGCTCCTCGGGGGACATGTTGACGCGGTCGCGCCATTCCTCCCAGACATCCTCGCGTGATTTAGACATGGGCGTTCCTCCTGTTCGGCAGGGAACGCCCCGTCCGGGTGCGGGGTCCCTAACGTCCGGCCCAGTCCCAGGGCGGGGTGAAGCTGCCGAGGACGCGCGCCACCTCCGCCTCGTCGGTTTCGCCGTTGCGGGCGATCCGGGCGACGAGGCCGCGCTGCTTGTCCTCGACCACCTCTGACACGCGCGCCGAAAGGCCCGCCTCCTTCAGCGCGCCGTCGTAGACGCGGGCGATGGCGCGGCGGCGCAGGTCTGGCTTGAAGACCTTGCCGACGCCGGTCTTGGGCACCTCGTCGAGGACCTCGATCCGCTTGGGCCACGCCGCGCGCTCGGGCACCTTGGCGCGGGCGTACTCCATCAGCTCGTCCTCCGTGGCGTGGCAGCCCGCGCACAATTCCACGTAGGCGCAAGGCAGCTCGCCCGCGTGGGCGTCCGGCTGGCCGATCGCTCCGACCACGGCGACCGCCTCGTGCCCGGACAGGGCCTCCTCGATCATCGCGGGGTCGATGTTGTGGCCGCCGCGGATGATCAGGTCCTTGGCCCGGCCGGTGATCCAGACATACCCGTCCGCGTCGATCCGTCCCATGTCGCCGGTGCGCAGGTGGTCGCCGTGGAACAGGTCGCGGTTCTTCTCCGCGTCCGAATAGGTCCTGCCTACGAGCACCCCGGGGGAGGAGACGCAGATCTCCCCCACCTCGTCGGTGCCGCATTCCGATGGGCCCTCCTCGCCGTCGCGCAGGATCTTCACGTCCGTGTAGGGGAAGGGCAGGCCGACGGAGCCGATCTTCTTCTCCCCGTCCGGCGGGTTGATGGAGACGAGGCAGGTTGCCTCGGTCAGCCCGTAGCCCTCGCAGATCGTGACGCCGGCGGCGTCCTGGAACCGCCGGTAAAGTTCCACGGGCAGCGGCGACGAGCCGCAGAAGGCGATCTTCAGCCGCGAGATGTCGGCGTCGACCTTGCGTTGCATCAGCGCCGAGACGGCCGTCGGCACGGTGATCATGAAGGTGATCCGCCACCGCTCGCAGAGCTTCCAGAAGTTGTCGAACACCCCTTCGCCCCGATAGCCCTGCGGCGTGGGAAACACGACATGCGCCCCCGAGGTGATCGACGCCCCGATCACCACCACGGCCGCGAAGACGTGGAACACCGGCAGCGGACAGATGAGCGCGTCCTCCTCGGTGAACAGGAGCTCGTTGCCCAGCCACCCGTTGTAGACGATGCCCGAGGCCATGTGCTGCGCCACCTTCGGCATCCCCGTGGTGCCGCCGGTGTGGAAGTTGGTGCAGATCCGGTCCACCTCCGGGTCGTCGAAGGTCAGCTCGCGCGGCTGGGCGTCGAGCGCGGCACCGAAGGCATGGACCTTCGCCTCGTGGGCGACCTTGGTCCGCGGCCGGATCAGGGGCACGAGCCAGCTCTTCACGCCGGTGAGGTAGCGGGCGAGGTCGACCTCGACCACGTGGCGGACATTGGGCGCCTTGGCCACGGCGTCGGCGGCTTTCTGGGCCACGTCGCTCTTGGGGAAGGCGCGCAAGGTCACAAGGACCGTGGCATCCGTCTCGCGCAGGATGGAGGCGATCTGGTCAGCCTCGAGCAGCGGGTTCACCGGGCTCACGACGCCCGCGACCATGCCGCCCAGATACGTCACGACCGCCTCGTTGCAATTGGGCAGGAGGTAGGCCACCCGGTCTTCCGGCCCCACGCCCAGCGACCTGAACAGGTTCGCCGCCTGTGCGACACGGGCCCGGAGCTCGCGCCAGGTGAACGTCTCTGCCGGATCGTCCGCGCCCGAGAACAGCTGGAAGGTCACCGCCGGGCGGTCGGGCACGCGCTCGGCGGTCCGGGCGATCTGGCGCCACACGGTCGCGGGCACGTCCCGGTCGGCCCAGTTCGCCTCCGATTCGATCCGGCGGCGGTCCTCCGACGTGGCGTATCCCATGTATCCTCCCCAGCGCATCCTGCCTCGCGCCATCATTCTGGCCGAGGCCTGTCGTTTTCCCAAGCCTGACGCCACGGCGTCTCGGCCCGTCCTACTCCGCCGCCAGCCCGGCGGTAAATTGCAGCCGCGCCAGGCGGGCATAGAGCCCCCCTTCGGAGACCAGCTCGTCGTGGGTTCCCTGCGCGACGATCCGGCCCCGGTCGAAGACGAGGATGCGGTCGGCCTTCTTCACCGTGGCCAGGCGGTGCGCAACCACGAGGGTGGTGCGGCCGCGCGCCAGCCGGTCCACCGCGCGCTGCACCAGCACCTCCGATTCCGCGTCGAGCGCCGAGGTCGCCTCGTCGAGCAGCAGGAGCGGTGCGTCGCGCAGGATCGCGCGGGCAATGGCGATGCGCTGCTTCTGCCCGCCAGACAGCATCACCCCGCGCTCGCCCACATAGGTGTCGTACCCTTGCGGCAGGGCGGTCAGGAAGTCGTGGGCGGCCGCCGCGTTGGCCGCGCGCTCCACGTCCGCGTCGGTGGCGTCCGGCCGACCGAAGCGGATGTTCTCGCGCGCCGAGGCGGCGAAGATCACCGGGTCCTGGGGCACCAGCGCGACGTGCCGGCGGAACTGCGACCGGGTCAGCCGGTCCAGATCGTGCCCGTCGAGGCGGATCGCCCCCGACTGCGGGTCGTAGAAGCGCAGCAGGAGCTGGATGATCGTGGTCTTGCCCGCGCCGGACGGACCCACGAGCGCCACCGTCTCGCCGGGCCGCACGGTGAAGGACACGTCGCCCAGCGCGGCGTCGTCCGGCCGCGCCGGATAGGCGAAGCTCACCCGGTCGAACACGATCTCGCCCCGCGCGGTGGGCAGGTCCACCGGATCGGCGGGATCGCTCACCGTGTCGGTCGCATTCAGAAGCTCCACCAGCCGCTCGGTCGCGCCGGCGGCGCGCTGCAGCTCGCCCCAGATCTCCGACAGGGCCGCCACCGCGCCGGCCACCATCACCGCGTAGATGACGAACTGCACCAGCTCGCCGACCGTCATCGTCTCGGCGCGCACGTCGCGCGCTCCCACCCACAGCACGCCAACGATGCCCACGAAGACAAGCAGGATCACCAGCACCGTCATCGCCGCGCGCACCCCGATCCGCGTCCGCGCGGAGCGATAGGCGCTCTCGGTCACCTCGGCGAAGCGGCCCTGGGAGCGACTTTCGTGGGTGAAGGCCTGCACGGTCTGCACCGCGCCAAGCGCCTCCGAGGCGTTGCCCGACGAGGCCGCGATCCAGTCCTGGTTCTCGCGGCTCAGACCGCGCAGCCGCCGGCCGAGCACCACGAGGGGCACGATCACGGCCGGCACGATCAGCAGCACGAGGAGCGTCAGCTTGCCCGATGTCAGCATCAGCAGCGCCAGGCCGCCCACGAGGATCAGCACGTTGCGCAGCGCGACCGACACGGAGGAGCCGATCACCGACAGGATCAGCGTCGTGTCGGTGGTGATCCGGCTCAGGACCTCGCCGGTCATGACCCGCTCGTAGAAAGCCGGGGACATGCCGATCACCCGGTCGAACACCGCCTTGCGGATGTCGGCCACGACCCGCTCGCCCAGCCTGGTCACCAAGTAGTAGCGCAGCCCCGTGCCCACCGCCATGAGCGCGGCGATCGCGAGGGCGGCCAGGAAATAGCTGTCGAGGAGCTGCTCGGCCGAGGTCTCGAAGGCATCGACCACGCGACGCACGGCGATGGGCAGGATCAGGGCGGTCGCCGCCGTCAGGACCAGCGCGGCGAGGGCCGCGGCCAGCATGCCCCGGTATCGCGCGAGAAACGGCCAGAGCGCGGCCAGCGCCCCGACGCGCCTGGAGCGCGCGCGATCGTCAGACTTGCTGGGCTGGCGCAAGGGGCACCCTCCGGGCTGGCAGAACCTGGGGGAGGTTGTTCCCCGACGGCGACCGGGATGCAACCCGGCATTCGGTCCCGGTCGGACTGGGATGGAGCGGGCAGCGTGCTCCACACCGCGCAAGAGGAAGGAGTAAAGCCTTAAAATAAAGGGAATTATATGTCGGTCTCCCCGGAAATTGGGGCAAATCCTGTAGCAGATGATGTAGCAGATTGGGCTAGGTCAAAGGCGCCACATTCCGCGGTTCGCAAGGGCCGCGGGCGGGGCTTCCGCCCCCTGCGTCTCGGGCTGGCTTCGATCGTCCTGGCGACGTGTGCCGGCGCTGCCGGCGCTGGCGGTTGGTCGACAGAGCCCGACCCCGGACGCGACCGCGGCTCGATGTTCGATCAGATCAGTCAGCCCGCCCATGATGGGAACACCAATGGGCCGGCCCCCTGCGGTATCGGCCAGATGATCAAGATCAACGGTGCGTGGGGCTGCGAGGCCGACCTCGAGGGCCTCAACTGGGGGTTCTTGATCGGCGCGACGGAGCCTGACGCGCCCGCTAGGACGACCCCCGAGGCTCCGGCGCCTGTGCCCCTGCCTGCGGGCGGTGTGCTGCTGCTGGGCGCGCTGGCGGGGCTGTTGGGCGTAAAGCGCAAAGGGGGTGCGGAATAATGCCGCCGCGAAGGTGCCCAGCCTCCTCCCCAATCGTGCCGCGGCCGGGATCTATGCGTGACCGATGTATACCGGCGATCCCATCTTCTACGCCTTGGTCTGGCTCGGCGCCGGCGTCACCGCCTGGGCGATCGCCCGCCACGAAGGCGGCAGATGGGCGCTGGCATGGGTGGCCTCCGGGCCCGTCGGTCTGGTGGTGGCTCTGCGCAGGTGGCCGGCCTAATTGCTCTCAGAGCCCGGCGCCTCGAACGCGATGTTCGGCGCGTAATCCGTCTGCCACACGAGCTTGAGATCCACCGCGCCCTTGCGGCCGCAAGCGGTGCATCGCGCGCGACGGAGCGTCTTCAGGCGCTGACCGGACATATCGGGCGCGACGACGCCCTCATGTCCACACGCGCAAATCAGGTACATCACGCCAGGCATGGAGCCGCTCTAACTGCACACTGGGATTCGCGCCAGTGTTCTTGTTTCCGCCCCTACACGTTCTCCCTATGGACCCGCTGACGGAGGCGGCAGCACCTCGTTAACCTGCGTTCATATCTTGAGGGAGATTCATTTATGCGTATTGCAATTCTAGCAGGAGCTTTCGCTCTCGCCGCACCCGTTGTCGCGGATGCGGCCACCTACAGGTTGGACTACGTGGGGTCAGCAAGTTTTGTGGCCCCCTTGGAAGGAAGCCTAAGTGGTGTGGATATCGCGTTCGGTTCTGCCGAAGAAGATGCCGTTTTCGACCAATCGCCATCCTTCCTGATCAAAGCCCCGGACAACGCCGCTTCAACCACGTCGGTAGGCTGGACCTCTTGGTACGATGTCGATCCTGACAGTCGGTACGGCCCCGTTGGAAGCGTGCAAGCATCATATTTCGGGGAAGACTTTAGCCCATTCTTCCAAGACGGCGTCACGTGGGCTTACGCCGAACTGGACGTCGAAATCTCTGCGGATGGTGATCTCGTTAGCGCCTCCGCAGCGCTCTACGATCAGTACGACTTTGTCTATTTTTTAGAGCAAGGCGAATTAACCGTTTACTCTGACTTCTACGGCGGTCTCTACGAAGGCCCTGGCGAGTTCACGCTGACCCGGCTTGGTAGCCCCGAGGTTGCCCCCGTTCCGCTCCCCGCGACTGCGCCGCTAATCGCGATTGGCCTTGCTGCTCTCGGTTGGGCGCGCCGCCGCCAAGCTTAAATCTTGTCGAGCCGGCGTTTCTGGATGCGCCGTCCGCTGCACAGTATATCTTAAGGGAGATTCATTGATGCGTATTGCCATTCTTGCGGGGGTCGTCGCTCTCGCCGCGCCCGTTGTCGCGGATGCGGCTCTTTATGAGTTTAGCTTTGAGAGTGGGCCGACAGAGTTCATTGGAACCGAAGCGGACTACGTGACCTACGGCTTCGATTTCGAACAAGATTTTTCGTCCTATGACGGCGTTGGAGACCCGGTCACCGCCAGTTTTGTGGTGGACCTCAACTCCATTGAGAATGTCCGCTATTCCGTTGGCTTCGCGAATGGCTCAATTTATGAGCAAGAGGGTGGAAGCCTAGTGACTGGGGGCATTGATTATACGCAGGCGCTTTCCCGGTTCACCCTTTTCGGCGACGCAAGTTTCTCGACCAACGCTCAGGGCGAAGTGATAGGCGCTGGCGCTGGCATCGGGCAGGACTTCCCCGATTACGAAGTCGGCTTCGAGACGGTTCGATGGGGAGATGGGTCGTCGAACTTCTTCGAAGGGACGGGATCGTGGACCGTGACTGCACTCGACACCCCCGACGTCGCCCCCGTTCCGCTGCCCGCGACCGCGCCGCTGATCGGGATAGGCCTTGCGGCTCTCGGTTGGGCGCGCCGCCGCGGGGCATGAGGTGAAAGGGCGGCGGCACAAAAGCTGCCGCCCATTACTGTTACTTGTTCAGAAGAGACGAGTCACGAACGATGAAAGACCTATCCGATCGGCCTTGATGGTGTGACCGCCCCCGGACGGCATCTGTTGTGCCAAGGTGGGTCAGCGATGATCCACGGGAGGGAGCGGTCATGTCGGAGATTATCACGGTCGGACTCGATCTGGCGAAGAATGTATTCCAGCTGCACGGTGCCGACGCGTTGGGGCGCGCGGTGCCTGATCCTGCCCTCCATGGCAACGGCCGGGCCTGCCCGGACTGCGACCCCGCAGCGGTGCCGAGCCCGTGGTGCCCGAAGTGCGGCGGCCGGGGCAGGGTGGCGATCCCCACCGCCGAAATAGTCGAGCGCCAAGTGAAGGAAGCCCGACGGGTGTACTGGAGAAGTTCAGAACACCTGTTGGGGCTTGAAAGCTTTGCTGACACCTCCGACGATAGCTCTTACTAAAGCTGTTTAGGCAACACTTCACTTAGCCCACTAAACTGCTTCCGTATCTACGGGGGCGCGCGTGCTAGGTATCAACCACATCACTCCACGGGTTATCTCCATCTTCTCCCGCACGATCCGCTGGTTCACCAGTACTACCTTGGGCTTCTTCATCGCCCCCCCTTTGGTCGGGGCGTTGCTGGGCGCGATTGCTGTCCTGTTGACCTGGTTGTTCGGGGTGGAGCCTGTTTTCAATCGCTGGTAAAGGGCTCTCTATTTCAGCGGGATTATGTCCTGTATCGATAAGCCAAGTGCCCTGATCATAAACAAAGTAGAGTGTGCCAGCAAAGGCTGCTAGGCGATAAGCTACTTTTGCAATTGTAATTAGATAAGGTTCATAATCTTTCTTTAAAAAAGCTTCTCGAACCAATTTTCCTAAGCGCGAATCGATTATCTCAGCTTTGAGCGTGAGTGCAGTGCGCTCCGTTGTCGTTTTAACCGCGCGGATAAACCTACGTACCTGTTGACGCCGGAGTTTGGGCTGGCTAAGCGTACTTTCAACTTTTTTCTCGAATTCATAGATTCCGTCAATAGCAATAGACGGACGCCCGCAAATGGGGCAGTCAATTATAGTATGTTCGACTTCAAGTTGTCCTTCACCAATAACCGGTATATTTGCTTTTTGAGCGCCGTGAATAGAGCATATGATATCGACTGGTGTGCCACCCCAGCTTCCCACAATTCTACCTCTTCGAAATGCGACGCTCATAAATCCACCCCTGCAATACTCTTTTGTATCAATGTATGATTGAAGCCACGAAATCTTTGGTAAGAACTTCGCGTTGTTTATTATCCCAACCGTACCGCTAAAATCCAACTTTCAAGACTGTTTCGAATAACTTTGTTAGGCTTGCACCCTCCCCATACCGCTGACGGTTCAGGCTGTGACCCATGAGGTCGCGCCTGATCCGTTCGTCCACGTCCGCGTCCAGTAGCCGGTCCTCGAAGCTGTGGCGTAGCGAATAGATCGTGTGCGCGGGCGTCTCCGCCAGCCCGTTCGCGCGCAGGAACTTGTTGATGAGGTTCGAGGCGCCGGCCCCGCTGCGGTACCGCGGGAACCCCTCGGGGCACTCGCGGAACGCTTCCAGGCTGACGCCCACGAGCGGGATCACGCGCCGGCTGGTCGACGTCTTGAGCTGCCTGCCCTCCGCCTCGATCGAGATATGGGGCACGTCCACGTCGAGGCGCACATGCGCGGGCAGGAGGCCCGCGGCCTCCGACGGCCGGTATCCCGTGTTCACCATGCCGAGCAGCAGACACCGCGCCTCGAGGTTGAGCCCCTTAAGCGCGCCGGGGGCGAGCAGCTTGTCGCGGAGCCACTCGGCCGAGAACGCCGGACGCCGCCCCTTCTCGTCGCCGCGGAACGACAGGCCGGAGAGAGGCAAGGACAAGCCGAGGCGCTTCTTCTCGTTCACCACCTTCAGGATCGCCGCCAGGGCGCTTATGTCCTTGTTCGCGGCGTTGACGGTTAGGCCGTCCTCTTCGATGCGCTGCCACCACCATTCTCGTAAGTCGAGCGCGTCGTCGGGGGTGATTTCGCCCAGGGGGAGGTCGCCCACGGCCTTGATGAAGTTGGCGATCGGCCGGTTCCGGCCGTTCCGCCAGATCCGCCGCTGGTTCTCGTTCTTTCCATGCGCCAGGTCGGCCGTCAGGTCGTAATAGAGGTCGAGGGCGCGAGACACGGTGATCTCGGGCCGGTCGGCGCCGCCGAGCACCGCGCCGGCCTCGACGTGGTCGAGACGCCCGGACGGCTTGCGCGGGACCGCCTCGACCCGGTCGAGCAGATCGCCGAGGGGCAGGGCTGCCACGCGGTGCGATGGGAGGAAACGGAAGCCCCGGATCTTCGCCAGCTCGCGGGCGGCCCCAAATCGCCGTTCGGCGTCGGCGCTGTCCCCGGCAAGGCGCGCCTCCCACCCGGCCACGGTCTGATCCCAGACGCCGCGGATCTTCGCGTCCGCCTCCTCCCGGCTGTCCGTCTCGAGCGACACCCATATCTCGCGGCGCGGCTCTATCGCCTGATACCGGCGCGGGACGGCCCGGCGAAGATACCAAATGCCTTGCCGAAGATGTGGTTTCGGTGACGCCATGGGTGACTAGTGTTCAGATTTTTGAAAACCGTGCAAACGCGCGCCTAGTGGCAAAAGTTGTAGCACTTTATGTAGCAGAGGGCACGGCGCAGAACGCACCTAGCCGGCGCCTGTTGCGGAAAATCCTTAAACTATAGGGGGTAAGTCGATAATGGACATGGCTGGTAGAAAGGAAAATGGAGCGGGCAGCGGGAATCGAACCCGCACCAAGAGCTTGGAAGGCTCGTGTGATACCATTTCACCATGCCCGCGCTCGAGGCAGAGCCATACCCCCTCGCAGGCGTGGGTGCAAGCGCTTCAGACCTCGATCCAGATCGTCACCGGCCCGTCGTTGACCAGCGATACCTGCATGTCCGCGCCGAAACGACCGGTCTGGGCCACCACCCCGAGATCCTCCAGCGAGCGCACGAACCGCTCGTAGAGGTGGCGCCCCTCCTCGGGCGGCGCCGCGGCCGAAAAGCCGGGCCGGTTGCCGCGGGAGGTGTCGGCGGCCAGGGTGAACTGGCTCACCACCAACGCCGATCCGCCCGTGTCGAGGAGGGAGCGGTTCATCCGCCCCGTCTCGTCCGCGAAGATCCTGATCTTCGCGACCCGGGCGGCCAGCGCGTCGGCGGAGGCCGCGTCGTCGCCGCGCATGGCGCAGACGAGGATCAGCAGGCCAGGCCCGGTCCGGCCCGCGACCGCGCCGTCGATCCTCACCTCGGCCCCCGTGACCCTTTGCAGAACGGCGCGCATGGGCGTCTCTCCTAGTCTCGGTCCGTTGCCGCGGCGAGGCCTGCGAAATCGAACAGGCCGGTGTCGAGTAGCTGCGAGGGCCGGGCGTTCATCAGGGCGCGGAACATCACCTGCCGCCGGCCGGGGCTGCTCCGCTCCCAATCGTCCAGGATGCGCTTGACCTGCTGGCGCTGAAGGCCGTCCTGGGACCCGCACAGGTCGCACGGGATGATCGGGTAGGCCATGGCGCGCGCGAAGCGGTCGCAATCGGCCTCGGCCACATGGGCGAGGGGGCGCAGCACCGTCAGGTCGCCATCCTCGTTGACCAGCTTTGGCGGCATCGCCGCCAGGCGGCCGCCGTGGAAGAGGTTCAGAAAGAACGTCTCCAGAATGTCGTCCCGGTGATGACCCAGCACCACGGCCGCACATCCCTCCTCCCGCGCGACGCGATAGAGGTTGCCCCGCCTGAGCCGCGAGCACAGGGCGCAGTAGGTCCGCCCCTGCGGCACCTTGTCGGTCACGATCGAATAGGTGTCGCGGTACTCGATCCGATGCTCCACGCCCATCCGCGTCAGGAACTCGGGCAGGACCGTGGCGGGAAAGCCGGGCTGCCCCTGGTCGAGGTTGCATGCCAGGATCTCCACCGGCAGCACGCCACGCCAGCGCAGCTCGGCCAGGACCGCCAGCATCGTGTAGCTGTCCTTGCCGCCAGACAGGCAGACGAGCCAGCGATCCCCCTCGCGCACCATGCCGTAGCGGTCGAGCGCCTCCCGCGTGGCCTGCACGAGGCGCTTGCGCAGCTTTCTGAACTCCGTCGTCGTAGGCGCATCGCGCAGGAGCGCGGGAATGTCGTCGTTCTCGTCCAGCATGGGGCGGGATCTATGCCATGTTCCCGCCGGAGGAAAGCGGAGCGTGAGGTGCGCCACGACCCGCGAGCCCCCCAGGGATCACCCGAACCGAGGAGACGCAGATGACCCCGCTCGACCCCTATCCAGACCGCGACGCGCCCGACGTGACGGACGTGTCCTATTTCAGCCCCCTCAGCCTGATCCGGCCGCCCGCCCTCCTGCTCGACCGGATGGCGGAGGACGGCGACTACGTGGTCCAGCGCGACTACGACCTCTCCCTGCGGATCGACGGGGACGTGCGCGTCCTCACCGTGCCGCGCGGGCTGATCACCGATCTCACCTCCGTGCCCGCCCCCCTGCGCTGGGTGGTGGGCCGGGTCGGGCCGTGGCTGGAGGCCGCGATCGTGCACGACTACCTCTACGTCGCGTGGCGGCTGATCCCGGGCCGGGAGCCCCTGGCGCGGGATCGGGCCTTCGCCGACCTGGTGATGCTGCGGGCGATGGAGGCGGCGCGGGTCGGTGCCCTGCGGCGGTGGATCATCTACGGGGCGGTGCGGCTCTTCGGCGGCCCGGCCTACCGCGACCGGCGGGGCCCGATCTTCGCCGACCTCGACAGCCGGGCGTTCGACACGCCGATCGTCATTCCGGCGGCCTGACCCCCGGCGCGGGTGGCACCTCGTCGACCCCCGAGCCGCCCCAGGGGTGGCACCGCGCGATCCGCCGCGCCGCGAGCCAGCCCCCGCGCCCCGCCCCACGGAGCCGCAGCGCCTCCAGCGCATAGGCCGAGCAGGTTGGATAATAGCGGCAGTTGTACCCCACCCAGGGCGACAGCAGCAGCCGGTAGGCCCGGACGGGCAGGGACAGGGCCCGGGCGGCCGGGCTCATCGGTGAACGCGTTCCAGCGCGGCGCCAAGCTCCGCACGCATCGCGGCGAAGTCGCGCCTCCCGGTGTGGTCGCGCCGCCCGATGAGGACGTAATCCCATCCCGGCCGGCCGGCACGCGGCAGGTCCAGCCGGGCGATCTCGCGCAGGCGACGTTTCGCGCGGTTGCGCGCTACGGCGTTGCCGACCTTCTTCGAACAGGTGATTCCGACCCGCGCCGAACCTGGAGCGGCCTCGTCCCTCGGCCGGGCCTGGAGGACGAACCCGGGCATCCGCGCGACGCGCCCCTTGGCGGTGCGTAGGTAATCCGCGCGCCGGACCATGCGGTCCAACGCAACGGTCCCGCACGCGTCCGGGGACGCGGCGGGACCGGCCTCCGTCACGGAGGGGATCTCAGGCGCTGAGCGTCTTGCGCCCGCGTTGGCGGCGGGCATTCAGGATCTTGCGCCCAGCCTTCGTCGCCATGCGCGCACGGAAGCCGTGGCGGCGCTTGCGGACGAGGTTCGAGGGTTGGAACGTGCGCTTCGTCATCGGTCTCTCCGTCGGTCACGGCGTCCGGAAGGCGATCCTTCCCCCCGCCGCGGTCATGTCGGGTCAAGGCCGCTCGGATATGCCGCGACCGCCGTCCTGTCAACAGCCCCGGCGCGAATGTTTCAGGTCGCACGGCGCGGTCAATCGCGCGTGAGGCGGCTCGCCCCCGGGACCGGAACCGGCCATCTTCCGCCGGTCTTTCCGGCGCAAAGGGAGCCCCCATGTCGAATCACACGGACACCACGTCGTCGCCATGGCTTCGGCGCCTGCCGATCGTGCTGATCGCCGCCGTGGCGCTGGTGGGGGCCTTCACCTTGCGCGACTGGCTCAGCTTCGACACCCTGGCCCAGAACCGCGAGCGCCTGCTGGCGTTCCGCGATGCCCATTACTTGGCGGCCGTCCTCGTGTTCGTCGCGGCCTACGCGGCGATCGTTGCCTTCTCCCTGCCGGGGGCGGCCATCGCCACGCTGACCGGCGGGTTCCTGTTCGCCACCTTTCCCGGTGTGGTCTACAACGTCACCGGGGCGACGATCGGGGCGATCGCGATCTTCCTGGCCGCGAAATGGGGCCTGGGACAGCGCCTCTCGCAGAAGATGAACGCGGGCGAGGGCATGGTGAAACGCATCAAGGACGGGCTCGACGACAACCAGTGGTCGATGCTGTTCCTGATCCGCCTGGTCCCGGCGGTGCCGTTCTTCGTGGCCAACCTGGTGCCGGCCTTCATGGCTGTGCCGCTTTGGCGCTATGCTGTGACGACGTTCCTCGGCATCATTCCCGGTGCGCTCGTGTTCACGTCTGTGGGCGCGGGGCTGGGGGAAGTCTTCGCAAGGGGCGAGCGGCCGGATCTGGGCATCATCTTCTCGCCCGAGATCCTGCTGCCCATCCTCGGCCTGTGCCTGCTCGCGGCGCTGCCGATGATCCTCAAGGCCGTGCGCGGCAGGAAAGGAGTCTGAGATGGAGCGGATCGACTGCGACGTCTGCGTCATCGGCGCCGGATCGGGGGGCCTGTCGGTCGCGGCGGGTGCCGCGCAGATGGGGGCGAACGTGGTCCTGGTCGAAGGTCACGAGATGGGCGGCGACTGCCTGAACTACGGCTGCGTGCCCTCCAAGGCGCTGATCGCCAGCGCGCGGGCGGCCTACGGGATGTCCCATCCGGGCGACCTGGGCGTCGCCCCGGTCGAGCCGCAGGTCGATTACGCCGCCGCCAAGGACCACGTCGCCCGGGCCATCGCCGCCATCGCGCCGGCCGACAGCCAGGAGCGGTTCGAGGGTCTGGGCGTGCGCGTGATCCGCGACTGGGCCCGGTTCGAAGACGCGCGCACCGTGATCGCGGGCGACGCGCGGATCACCGCGCGCCGGGTCGTGATCGCCACCGGCTCGCGCCCCTTCGTCCCGCCGATCGAGGGGTTGGACGGCGTCGAGTACCACACCAACGAGACGATCTTCGGCCTGCGCGAACGCCCCGATCACCTGCTGATCGTCGGCGGCGGCAATATCGGGATCGAGATGGCCCAGGCCCACCGGCGGCTCGGATGCGAGGTGACGGTGATCGAGGGCGCGAAGGCGCTCGCCAACGACGACCCGGAGCTGTCGGCCATCGTCCTGTCGCAGCTCCGCGCCGAGGGCGTTACCCTCGTGGAGGGGCAGCAGGCCGCCCGCGTCTTCCGCGAGGGCGGACGGATCGTGGTGGAGACCGAGGGCGGCCGCCACGAGGGCTCCCACCTCCTGATCGCCGTGGGCCGGCAGGTGAACCTTGATCGGCTCGACCTCGACCGCGCGAACGTGGCCCACGACCGTGCCGTGACCGTGGGCGACGACCTGCGCTCGACCACCAACCGCCGCGTCTATGCCGTGGGCGATGCGGCGGGGCGGATGCAGTTCACCCATGTGGCGGGCTACCATGCCGGCGTGGTGGTGCAGCGCATCCTGTTCGGGCTTCCCGCCAAGGCGCGGCAGGACCATGTGCCGTGGTGCACCTACACCGACCCGGAGCTGGCCCATGTGGGCCTGACCGAGGCCCAGGCGCGCGAGCGCCACGGCGGCAAGGTCGAGGTCGTCCGCTTCCCCTACGAGGAGAACGACCGCGCCCGGGCGACGGGGCAGACCACGGGGCTGGTGAAGGTCTCGGTGGTGGGCGGCAAGCCGGTGGGCGCGTCCATCGTGGGCGCCGAGGCGGGCGAGCTGATTTCCACGTGGTCCATGGCCATCGCCAACGGGCTCAAGATGAAGGCGATCTCGGACACGATCGTGCCCTATCCGACCCTGTCCGAGATAAACAAGAGAGCCGCCGGAGCCTATTTCTCTCCTAGGTTGTTCGAGAGCGATATGGTGAAGAGGGTGGTAAGACTGGTCCAGACACTCATTCCCTGATCACGGGGCCGCGCGCGGACATGCCCAACACGCTCACAGGGCGCTTCCTGATCCTGACCATCGTCTTCGTGATGCTGGCCGAGGTGCTGATCTTCGTCCCCTCTGTCGCGCGGTTCCGGGAGGACTACCTCCTGTCGCGGCTTGAGCGGGCGCAGATCGCGTCCCTCGCACTTTTGGCCGATGACATGATCGACCAGGCGCTGGAGGCCGAACTTCTGCAGAACGCCGAGGTCTATAACGTCGTCCTGGTGCGTGACCAGGTGCGCAGCCTGGCCCTGTCGTCTCCCATCCCCGAGCAGATCTCGGCCACCTACGACCTTCGGGACGTCTCCGCCTTCGGGCTGATGCAGGATGCCCTCCGCACGATGCTGCGCGGGGACGACAGGATCATCCGCATCATCGGCGAGCCGGTGCGCGAGGGCGGCGAGTTGATCGAGGTCACGATGGATGCCGGGCCGCTGCGCGCGGCGATGATCGAGTACGGGCTGCGCATCCTGGCGCTGTCGGCGGTGATCTCCGCCGTCACCGCGCTGCTCCTGATCCTGGCCGTGCGGCGGCTGATGGTGAAGCCGATCCGGGGCGTCGTCGACGCGATGCAGAGCTACGCCGCCGCGCCCGAGGACGCGCGCCGGATCATCGAGCCCTCCGCCCGGGTGGTGGAGCTGCACGACGCCGAGATGGCGCTGCGCTCGCTCCAGACCCAGCTCACCGGCGCCCTGCGGCAGAAGGAGCGGCTGGCCCAGCTCGGCGGCGCGGTGGCCAAGATCAGCCACGACCTGCGCAACGTGCTGACCACAGCGCAGCTCTTCGCCGACCGGATCGAGGGCTCCACGGACCCCACCGTGGCGCGCATGGCGCCCAAGCTCCTGGGCTCCATCAGCCGTGCGATCTCGATCTGCGAATCGACTCTGGCCTTCGGCCGCGCCGAGGAGCCGCCGCCGCAGCTCGCGCGGATCGCCCTGTCGGACCTGGTCGAGGACGTTCTCGAGGGGGAGCGGCTGGCCGCGGGCGGCACCGACATCTCCTTCACCGCCGACATGCCCGCCACCCTCGTCGTGCGCGCCGATCCCGAGCAGCTCTATCGCGTCCTGAGCAACCTCGTGCGCAACGCCCGCCAGGCCATGATGGCGACCGGGACGGACGGCACAATCACGGTCGGGGCGGAGGAGACGGAGGCCGACTGGCGCATCCGTATCGCCGATACCGGCCCAGGCCTGCCGCGCAAGGCGCGCGAGCACCTGTTCCAGCCGTTCCAGTCCGCCTCGAAGCGGGGCACCGGGCTGGGGCTGACCATCGCCAGCGAGCTGGTGCGCGGACATGGCGGGTCGCTGTCCCTGGTCGGGACCGGGGACGCGGGCACCCGCTTCGAGATCCGCCTGCCGAAGACCGTCGTCGCGCTCGACGCGGCCCAGTGAGGTCCGCCTCCGGCGGGGGTATTTGGAAAAGGGTGAGGGGCAGGGGTGCGGCACCTTCCCTTCGGCAAGATTTCCGACTAAGTGAGTCGGGAACCTGGCCGAGGTGCTTGCCATGACCCAGACAGTCCGTCGCCCCGTCGAGGCTCCGCAGGCACCGGCCGCTTTCCGCCAGCCTGGACTGGTCGCGGTCCTGAGACTGGCCGCCCTGGAATGCCGGGCGGCCCCCCGCGGCTCGCTGACCGCCTGCGCGCTCCTGGAGCCGGGGGCGGGGGCCGAAGACTACGC
Source organism: uncultured Paracoccaceae bacterium (assembly GCA_947500825.1). Lineage (GTDB taxonomy): Bacteria > Pseudomonadota > Alphaproteobacteria > Rhodobacterales > Rhodobacteraceae > Palleronia. Next base: position 423,021 of record CANMTR010000001.1, read on the forward strand.
CGTCGCGCTGGCGCGCTGCCTGTCGCAGATGCTGGTCCGGCGCCCGGTCCTCCACCGTCCCGGGACCGCGTCGCGTTCCTTCGACGAGGAGTGGCTCGTCGCCCTGTCCCGCGCGCTGGGCGAGGGCGACCGGGCGAGCGCGCGGTTCCTTGCGCGCAGCCGCGCACGGCCCGAGGCGGTGCCCTATCTCCTGCTTCTGGTCACCGGACTGGCGGAGCGGGTTTACGATCCGGCCTGATCCGCTAGCTTGCGCCCCACGGCCAGCCAGTTCGAGCCAGCCGGTTCCCCCCGAACACAGGACAGGATCATGGCAGAAACCGCATCCGACCTTTCCCCGGACGCCAGCGCCGAAATCGCCGGCGCGCTGAACCAGGCGCTGGCCGAGACGGTCGTCGCCACCATGGTGGCGCAGAACTACCACTGGAACGTCACCGGGATGGCCTTCGGGCCGCTCCACGACCTGTTCCAGGCGATCTACGAGGACCACTTCACCGGCCAGGACGATCTCGCCGAGCGGGTCCGCGCGATCGGCGAGACGGCCCAGGGCCGGCTTGCCGCCCACCTGGAGCGCTCCAAGGTGCAGGAGGGCGACGAATCGGCCGAGGACAAGGAGATGATCCGCCACCTCGCCGAAGCGCAGGAGACGATCGGCGCCACGCTCGCCGGCCTTTCGGAGGTCTCCGCCCGCCACGGCGACGTGCGTACCGAGGACCTTGCCATCGAGCGCGGCCGCATCCACGACAAGTTCGCCTGGATGCTGCGCGCCCACTTGCGCTGAGCCTCAGCCGGCGTCGCGCACCACGGGCGGGACGCCGGCGCCCTTCTTCAGGCACCGCTTGAGATAGGCGGGGCGCCAGTGGGCGTAGCGGCCCATCGCGGCCTGCTGTGCGAGCACGAGCGCGAGGAACGCCTCCGCCGCTTTCGGCTTCTTCTGCTTCTTGGCGATCTTCTTCTGCGTCTTGGTCATCGAGCAGCCGATGCAATGCTGCCCGGCGGCGCCGGGGCGCTTGAACTTGCATACGCCGATGCAGGCACTCTGGATCTTGGCCATCTGGCACGTCCCTCGGGGGTGAACTCCGGCGAACCTGACCACCGCGGCGGGGCTTCGCAAGGGCCGCGCCGTGCCGCAGGGGTTGCCAACGCCGCGTCCGGGGCGTATTCCGCGAGCCGTCGAAGGGGCGGACGAGCCCGTTGCGGGCCGGGCCGGTCGGGACCGGCCCTTTTCGCATATCGGACCGCTCGACTGGCCAATCCACCGAGAGACCCGGGGAGACAACCCCGCGGCCGGAATATCACACCGAAGGAAACCGCAAGCCACATGGCTCAGAACACGTCCATGGAGGAATTCGAAGCCCTCCTCAACGAAAGCTTCGAGATCGACACCCCCGAGGAAGGCTCCGTCGTGCGGGGCCGCGTCCTCGCCGTCGAGGCCGGACAGGCCATCATCGACGTCGGCTACAAGATGGAAGGCCGCGTCGACCTCAAGGAATTCGCCCAGCCGGGCGAGGCGCCCGAGATCAACGCGGGCGACGAGGTCGAGGTCTATCTCCGCCAGGTCGAGAACGCCCGCGGCGAGGCCGTGATCTCCCACGAGATGGCGCGCCGCGAGGCCGCGTGGGACCGTCTCGAGAAGGCCTATGCCGACGAGAACCGCGTCGAGGGCGCGATCTTCGGCCGCGTCAAGGGCGGCTTCACCGTCGATCTCGGCGGCGCCGTGGCGTTCCTGCCTGGCTCCCAGGTCGATGTTCGCCCCGTGCGCGACGCGGGCCCGCTTATGGGCCTCAAGCAGCCCTTCCAGATCCTCAAGATGGACCGCCGCCGGGGCAACATCGTCGTCTCGCGCCGCGCGATCCTCGAGGAGAGCCGCGCCGAGCAGCGTGCCGAGGTCATCGCGAACCTCGAAGAGGGGGCCGCGGTCGACGGCGTGGTCAAGAACATCACCGAATACGGCGCCTTCGTCGATCTCGGCGGTGTCGACGGCCTGCTGCACGTCACCGACATGGCCTGGCGCCGGGTGAACCACCCGTCCGAGATCGTGAACATCGGCGAGACCATCAAGGTCCAGGTGATCAAGATCAACAAGGAGACGCACCGCATCTCCCTGGGCATGAAGCAGCTTCAGGACGATCCCTGGGACACGGTCGAGGCCAAGTTCTCGCTGGGTTCGGTCCATGCCGGCCGCGTCACCAACATCACCGACTACGGCGCCTTCGTGGAGCTGGAGCCGGGCGTCGAGGGGCTCGTCCACGTCTCCGAGATGTCCTGGACGAAGAAGAACGTCCATCCCGGCAAGATCGTCTCCACCTCCCAGGAGGTCGAGGTCATGGTGCTGGAGATCGACAGCCAGAAGCGCCGCGTATCGCTCGGCCTCAAGCAGACCATGCGCAACCCCTGGGAAGTCTTCGCCGAGACCCACCCCGAGGGCACCCATGTCGAGGGCGAGATCAAGAACATCACCGAGTTCGGTCTGTTCGTCGGTCTTGAGCACGACATCGACGGCATGGTCCACCTCTCCGACATTTCGTGGGACGAGCGGGGCGAGGACGCGATCCAGCGCTTCCACAAGGGCGACACCGTCCAGGCCGTCGTGACCGAGACCGACATCGAGAAGGAGCGCATCTCGCTCTCGATGAAGGCGCTCGACGACAGCTTCTCCGACGTGGTCGGCGGCGTGAAGCGCGGCTCGATCATCACCGTGGAGGTCACCGCGATCGAGGATGGCGGCATCGAGGTGGAATACGAGGGGATGAAGTCGTTCATCCGCCGCTCCGACCTCAGCCGCGAGCGCTCCGAGCAGCGCCCCGAGCGTTTCGGGGTGGGCGACAAGGTGGACGTGCGCGTCACCAATGTCGACCAGAAGTCGCGCCGCCTCGGCCTGTCGATCAAGGCCCGCGAGATCGCCGAAGAGAAGGAGGCCGTGCAGCAATACGGCTCCTCCGACTCGGGCGCCTCGCTGGGCGACATCCTCGGCGCCGCGCTCAACCGCGACGACGAGTGATCCCGGCCCCTCCGGGGGCCGCCCACTATCCTGTGACGACCCGTCGCGCCCCCCCGCGCGGCGGGTCTTTTCGTCCGTGTCCCCACTCTCCCTTGTTGCGGACGCCGCGCGCGGATAGATCGGCGCAAGGCCGCCATCGACACGGGAACCCGCGCCAATGCCTTCGCTGAACGACATCCGCTCCACCTTCCTCGACTACTTCGCCCGCCACGGGCACGAGGCGGTAGCGTCGTCGCCGCTGGTGCCGCGCAACGACCCCACGCTGATGTTCACCGCCGCGGGCATGGTGCAGTTCAAGAACCTCTTCACCGGGGTCGAGACGCGCGACTACGTGCGCGCCGTCACGGCGCAGAAATGCGTCCGGGCCGGCGGCAAGCACAACGACCTCGACAATGTCGGCTATACCGCCCGCCACCACACCTTCTTCGAGATGCTGGGCAACTTCTCCTTCGGCGACTACTTCAAGTCGCAGGCGATCCCGCTCGCCTGGGGTCTCCTGACCGAGGAGTTCGGGATCGACCCCGACCGCCTGCTGGTCACCGTCTACCATACCGACGAGGAGGCGGTCCGCATCTGGAAGGAGACGGCCGGCCTTCCCGACGAGCGCATCATCCGCATCGCCACCGACGACAACTTCTGGTCCGCCGGCCCCACCGGCCCCTGCGGTCCCTGCACCGAGATCTTCTACGATCACGGGCCCCATGTCTGGGGTGGCCCGCCGGGCAGCGCGGAGGAGGACGGCGACCGGTTCATCGAGATCTGGAACCTCGTCTTCATGCAGTACGAGCAGTTCGCCGACGGCACCCGCCGCGATCTCGACGCCCAGTCCATCGACACCGGCATGGGGCTCGAGCGCATCGCCGCGCTCCTGCAGGGCAAGCACGACAACTACGACACCGACCTTTTCCGCGCCCTGATCGAGGCCAGCGCCCAGGCCACCGGCACCGATCCCGACGGCGACGGGAACGTCCACCACCGGGTCATCGCCGACCACCTGCGGTCCACCTCCTTCCTGATCGCCGACGGTGTGCTGCCCTCGAACGAGGGGCGCGGCTACGTCCTGCGCCGCATCATGCGCCGGGCCATGCGCCACGCCCACCTGCTGGGCGCCGAGGACCCGGTGATGCACCGCCTGGTGCCCGAACTGGTGCGCCAGATGGGGCAGGCCTACCCCGAGCTCGGCCACGCCCAGCGCCTGATCGAGGAGACGCTCCTGACCGAGGAGACGCGCTTCCGCCAGACGCTGGCGCGGGGCCTGCGGATGCTCGACGACGAGCTGGCAGCCCTCCCCGACGGCACCGACCTGCCCGGCGAGACGGCGTTCAAGCTCTACGACACCTACGGCTTCCCCCTCGACCTCACGCAGGACGCCTTGCGGGAGAAGGGGCGGGGCGTGAACACCGAGGGCTTCGACAGCGCCATGGAGGCGCAGAAGGCCAAGGCCCGCGCGAGCTGGGTCGGCTCCGGCGAGCAGGCCGACGCGACCGTCTGGTTCGACGTGGCCGACCGCCACGGCCTGACCGAGTTCTTGGGCTACGCCGATCTGACGGCCGAGGCCGAGATCCTCGCCATCGTCGAGGGCACCGGGCGCGTGGCCGAGGCCGGGCAGGCCCGCGAGGTCCAGATCGCCCTGAACCAGACGCCCTTCTACGCCGAGGCCGGTGGCCAGGTGGGCGACACCGGCACGATCCACGCCGGCGACGCCACCCTGCGCGTCACCGATTGCCGCAAGGTCGCCGGCGTCTTCGTCCATTTCGCCACCGTCGAGAGCGGCACGGTGAGGGAGGGGACGTCCGCCCGCCTCGCCGTCGATCCCGAGCGGCGCCAGGCGATCCGCGCCAACCACTCCGCCACGCACCTCCTCAACGAGGCCCTGCGCGAGGTGCTGGGCGACCACGTCTCCCAGCGCGGCTCGCTCAACGCCCCCGACCGCCTGCGATTCGACTTCAGCCACCAGAAGGCCCTGTCGCGCGACGAGATGCGCGCCGTCCAGGACCGGATCAACGCCTTCATCCGCCAGGACAGCGCGGTGGAGACGCGCATCATGGCCCCCGACACCGCGCGCGAGCTGGGCGCCCAGGCCCTTTTCGGCGAGAAGTACGGCGACGAGGTCCGCGTCGTGTCCATGGGCATGGCTCCCAGCGGCAAGGGCCCCGACGGCTCCACCTGGTCGCTCGAGCTCTGCGGCGGCACCCATGTCGCCCGCACGGGCGAGATCGGGCTCTGCGTGCTGACTTCCGACGCGGCCTCGTCCTCGGGCGTGCGCCGGATCGAGGCGCTGACGGGCCAGGCTGCCCTCGACCACCTCGCGGGCGAGGCCGACCGCGCCGCCGAGGCGGCGGCGGTGATCAAGGCCGCGCCCGCGGACTTGGCCGACCGGGTGCGCCAGCTTTCCGACGATCGCCGCCGGCTGGAGGCCGAGGTCGCCCAGCTTCGCCGCGACCTTGCCATGGGCGGCCCCTCCGGCGAGGCCGAGGCGCGCGACGTGGGCGGCGTGCCCTTCCTGGCGCAGGTCTTGTCGGGGGTGACCGGCAAGGACCTGCCCGGCATTATCGACGCGCAGAAGGGGCGGCTCGGCAGCGGCGCGGTCCTGCTGATCGCCGACGCGGGCGACAAGGCGGCGGTGGCCGCGGGCGTCACCGACGACCTGACGGGCCGCGTCTCCGCCGTTGATCTCGTCCGGGCCGCCGTGGAACAGTTGGGCGGCAAGGGTGGCGGCGGCCGCGCGGACATGGCGCAGGGCGGGGCGAAGGACGCCGCCAACGCCGAGGCCGCCATCGCCGCCGCCGAACGCGTCCTGACGGAGGAATGAGATGCCGGCCCTGTGGATCGCCAGCGCGAGCGTGACCGACGACACGGCCTACGCCGCCTATGCCCGTGAGGCGACGGAGGTGATCGAGGCCCATGGCGGCATCTTCCTCGCCCGCGGTGCACGCCACGTCACGCTGGAGGGCGCCGACCGCCCCCGCCACGTGGTGATCCGCTTTCCCAGCGTGGAGCTGGCCGAGGCCTGCTAAACTCGGTGGCGTACCGGCAGGCCCTGGCCCACGCGGCCGGCGCCTCCGAGCGCGAGGTGGTCATCGTCGAGATCACCGATCCGGCATGAGCCGCGCGACGTAGCCCGGCAGGGCGAAGGCCGCGTGGTGGATGTCGGCGTTGTAGTAGCGCCCCTTGATCCCCGCCGCCGCGACCCGGCGCGCCACCGTCTCGCGGTCCGTGGCCCGCGCGTCGCCGTCCGTGCCCCAGCCAAAGGCCATGAACCCGCCCTGGTAGGTCGGCACCGGCGCGACGAAGGCGGCCGCGTCCCGAAACAGCGACGCGAAGGCGCGCATCGTCCCCGCCAGCTCGTCGCCTTGCATGAACGGCACGCCGTTCTGGGTCGCCAGGATGCCCCCCTCCCGCAGCGCGCGCTTCGCATGGCCATAGAAATGGTCGGTGAACAGCACCTCCCCGGGCCCAACCGGGTCTGTCGAATCGACGATCATCACATCGAACTCGCCCTCGCGCTCCTTCACGAACTCGGCCCCGTCGGCGATCACCAGCTCCAGGCGGGGGTCGTCGAACGCGCCCTCCGACACCATCGGCAGGTATTCCTTCGAGAACTCCACGACCCCTTCGTCGATCTCCACCATGGTGACGCGGTCCACGTCGTGGCGCAGGGCCTCGCGCGCCATGCCGCCGTCGCCGCCGCCGATGATCAGCACCTCCCGCGCCGCGCCGTGGGCGATCATCGGCACATGGGTCAGCGTCTCGTGATAGATGAAGTTGTCCCGTTCGGTCACCTGCACCACGCCGTCGAGCGTCAGCACCCGGCCGAATGTGGCGTTCTCGAACACGACGATCCGCTGGTGGTCGCTCTGGCTGTCATAGAGCACGCGGTCGATCCTCAGCGCCTGGCTCAGGTTTTCGTGCAGGCGCTCGACGCTCCAGCCGGACATGTCGGTCATGTCGTCTCTCCGGTCAGGGGGAAGGTTCCGGCCCGTTCCCAGGGGCCGCCACGATAGTGCCACAGGAGCAGGCGGTCGAACACGCCCCTCCAGGGCGAGAACCCGCCGCGCAGCTCCGCTTGCGTCGCTTTCGCCGTGTCCCTGTCGACCTTGTTCTGGACGGTCACGTGGAGCCTCCGTCCCCGGTCGTCGCTCGTCGTCAGGATGTCGGACCAGCCCCGGCGCAGTCGAGCCTGGACGTCCCGCGCCGCGGGGCAGGCGATGTCCACCGCCGCGCCGCCGCCGAAATCGAGGATGCCCGTGGCGTCGAAGGGCAGGGCGGGCGTCTCTCTCGCCACGGCCGCGAGGTCGCCCAGGATGCGCGCCTCCTCGGCGTCCGGCAATTGCTGGAACAGCGTCACGTGGACGGGGATGAAGTTCCGCTCGGTCGGGAAATGGCGCTCGCGCAAAGGCTCGAGCCGCGAGAAGCTCGCCTCGTCGAAGCCGAAGGTGAGGATCATCGCCATGCCGCCCCCCTGTCTCGCGCCGGTCCGCCGCGCCGGGGGCGGGGCGGACCGGCGAGATCGGCCGGCGATCAGGCCGCTTCGGCTTCCGAGACTACGCCGTCGCCGCGCAGCAGTTCCTTGACGCGCACGTCCGCGGTCCCGAAGGCTCGCTTCAGCACGTCCACGGCCAGCCACGGCTTGGAGTCGCCGCACATGAACACGTCGAACGCGCCGTAGCCGATCTCCGGCCATGTGTGGACGGAGATGTGGCTCTCGGCCAGGACCGCCACGCCGGACACGCCCTGGGGCGAGAACTTGTGCGTGTGGATATGCAGCAGGGTCGCGCCGCAGGTTTCCACGCAGTCGCGGAACGCCTGCTGGATGCGGCCCTCGTCGTCCAGGCCGTGGCCGTCCACGACCTCGATGATGAGATGCCTGCCCGCGAAAACGCGGCCATCTTCCCTGATGAAGTGATCGTCGCGATCCTCGTCGAGAATATCGCGTGCGGTGGTATCTTCCGCTTGGGCGCCTGTCTCCAGACCGATCCCCAGTTGGAAGAGGTTGGCGCCACTCATGGGACCCCCCCTTTCAGCCAGTAGATTGATGTGGTGGGTCCTTAGCGCCCCCCCAGGTCGTATCGTATAACGTCGCCTGAAGTTGGGATCGTCCCCGTCGTAAGGGGCACCTAATGAGCCGGCCACCGCCACGCAAGACTTAATTCCATCGCGCCGACGTTTTTCGCCCTCCGCGGCAAAACGGAATGCCTTCCGTTTGCGGTATCCAGATACCATAATTACAAGACGCTGATCCTGCGTGGATAATTTCCGAAGGTCGTTCTTGACCGGGCGCATGCAGCAGGTAGAACGCCCCAATCCATTCCGACCGGGCGAAGACGCCCGCGAGACAGACAGGATCGTACATGAAGACCTTCACCGCTACACCGGCGGACATCGACAAGGGCTGGATCGTGATCGACGCCGAAGGCGTCGTTCTGGGCCGCCTCGCGTCGATCGTCGCCACGCGGCTGCGCGGAAAGCACAAGCCGACCTTCACGCCGTCCATGGACATGGGCGACAACGTCATCGTCATCAACGCCGACAAGGTGCAGCTGACGGGCCGCAAGCGCGAGCGCCCGGTCTACTGGCACACCGGCTATCCGGGCGGCATCAAGTCGCGCACCACCGGCAACATCCTCGAGGGGCCCCACCCCGAGCGCGTGGTGATGCAGGCCGTCAAGCGGATGCTCCCGAGCGGGCCGCTGGGTCGCCAGGTGCTGACCAACCTGCGCGTCTATGCCGGCGCCGACCACCCCCACGAGGCGCAGCAGCCGACCGTTCTGGACGTCGCGTCCAGGAACAGGAAGAACACCCGGGAGGCCTATTGATGGCTGAGCAAGTGACGAGTCTCGAAGAGCTGAACCAGGCCGTCTCCGGCGCCGAGACCGAGCTCGCGGCCCCGCGGGAGCCCGTGCGCGACGAACTCGGGCGCTCCTACGCCACGGGGCGGCGCAAGGACGCCACCGCGCGCGTCTGGATCAAGCCGGGATCGGGCAAGGTCGTCGTCAACGGCAAGGACGTGAACGCCTACTTCGCCCGGCCCGTGCTGCAGATGATCCTCAAGCAGCCGTTCTCGGTCGCCAATGTCGAGGGTCAGTTCGACGTGATGGCGACGGTCAAGGGCGGCGGCCTGTCCGGGCAGGCGGGTGCCGTGAAGCACGGCGTCTCCCAGGCGCTGCAGCTCTACGATCCCTCCCTGCGCGGCGCGCTGAAGGCGGCCGGGTTCCTGACCCGCGACAGCCGCGTGGTGGAGCGCAAGAAGTACGGCCGCGCCAAGGCCCGCCGCAGCTTCCAGTTCTCCAAGCGCTGATCCGCGGATCCCGCGCACGGAAAGGCCCCGCCGGAGCGATCCGGCGGGGCCTTTTTTCGTGTACCTTGGGGGGCGGGTCCCGTGCGGGATGGCGGGGCCGTGGCACGGCTCGCTCCACCCGTCAGGGGGGGGCGGGATACCCCCCCCTGGAGCCACGTTCAGACCGGGGTGGCGTCGCCCGTGCCGGTACCGCCGCGCGCCGTCTCGCGGGGGGCGGACTTCACGTTCGCGGCGCGCCGGTTGCCCGGGCGGCCGGCGTTGCGGTCGATGAAGTCCAGCACCAGCGGGCGGATGTTCTCGCGCCACGACCGGCCCGCGAAGATGCCGTAATGGCCGGCGCCGTCCTCCAGGTGAACGGCCTTCTTCTCGTCAGGCAGGTTGGGCAGCAGGTCCATCGCCGCGAGGCACTGCCCGGGCGCCGAGATGTCGTCGTTCTCGCCCTCGACCACCATGGTGGCGATCGAGTCGATGACGGTGATATCCACCGGCTCGCCGTCGATGGTGAAGGAGTTCGTCGCGATCTCGCGCTGCTTGAAGATCCGGTCCACGGTGGAGAGGTAGAACTCCGCCGTCATGTCCATGACCGCCAGGTACTCGTCGTAGAACTTGTTGTGCTTGTCGTGATCCGAGGCCTCGCCCTTGGCGGTGCGCATGATCTGGTCCGAAAAGGCGGTGCGATGGGTCTCGAGGTTCATTGAGATGAACGAGGCCAGCTGCAGCAGCCCGGGATAGACCAGGCGCCCCGCGCCGGCATACTTGAAGCCCACGCGCTGGATCACCATCCGCTCGAGCTGGCCCATGGTGACGCGCGCGCCGAAGTCGGTCACGTCGGTGGCGGCGGCGTCGGGATCGACCGGCCCGCCGATCAGCGTCATCGAGGCGGGCTGGCTCTTGGGCTCGTGGCGCGCCAACCACGCGGCGGCGACCAGGGTCAGGGGCACCGGCTGGCAGACCGCGACGACGTTGGTGTCGGGGCCCAGCTCGCGCAGGAACTCGATGAGGTACTTGGCGTAATCCTCGACGTCGAACTTGCCTTCGGAGACGGGGATCTCGCGCGCGTTGTGCCAGTCCGTTACCCAGAGCTCGCAATCGGGCAACAGCGACTGGACGGTGGAGCGCACGAGCGTGGCGTAGTGGCCCGACATCGGCGCCACCAGCAGCACGCGGCGCTCGCGGTCGGGGCGGCCCGCGACGCGGAACCGGGTCAGGTTGCCGAAGGGCCGCTCCACCACGGTCTCGGTCTGGACCACGTGGTCGCGCCCGTCGTCCCCGACCACCGTGTCGATGCCCCAGTCGGGCCGCGCCACCATGCGGTCGAAGGTGCGCTCGGTGATGTCGCCCCAGGCCGAGATCATCTGGAAGACCGGATTCGCGACCAGCCCGTGGACGGGGTAGGAGCCGAAAGCCTGCGCCGAGGCGCCGAGCCACTGGTTCGTGACCCGGACGGTCTCCATCATGTCGTAGGCGAAAGTGTTGTGCATACCGGCCCTTCCTTCGACCCTGTCGGGTTTTCTTCGCCGCCCATACCGCTAGACTCGAACGAAGCTGTAGGTGGTGACGTCCGGGTGCTGACGCAGCATTTCAGGCGCTGCTGTGCAGCAATAGGGGTCGGGAGGGGTCCATGGCAACAAAAGATGACGCTAATGCGACGAAAGTTGCGGATTATTCTGAGCGAATGAGGGAAAATCTCGCGCGGCTGGAGGAATTGTCCACGCGGCTCGCCGCGGCGCTGGGCCAGAAGCGCATGGTCCCGTCCTCGCTCCAGGGGCCGGGACAGGAGTTCTACGTCAAGGCGGGCACCGCGGTGATGCGCGAGATGATGCAGAATCCCGCCAAGATCATGCAGACCCAGATGGAATACTGGGGCAAGACCATGACCCACTACGCCGAGACGCAGCAAAAGCTCATGCGCGGCGACCTCTCGCCGCCCGACGACGACAGCTCCGACCCGCGCTTCTCGGGCGACACGTGGAACGCGCATCCGATGTTCCACTACCTCAAGGAGCAGTATCTCCTGAACGCCGAGCTGGTCCAGAAGGCGGTCGCCGACATCGAGGGGCTCGATCCGGCCGACAAGCGGCGGCTGACCTATTTCAGCCAGCAGATCGTCGACATGATGAGCCCGTCGAACTTCCTGGGCACCAACCCCGAGGCGCTCGCCCGCGCGGTCGAGACGGAAGGCCAGAGCCTGGTGCAGGGGATGGAGAACCTCGTGCGCGACCTGGAGCGCAACGACGGCGAACTCGTGGTCTCCCTCGCCGACCCGGAGGCGTTCGAGGTCGGCGGCAACATCGCCACCAGCCCGGGCAAGGTCGTCTACCGCAACCGCATGATGGAGCTGATCCAGTACGCGCCCACCACCGAGAAGGTCCGCACCACGCCGCTGGTGATCTTCCCGCCCTGGATCAACAAGTTCTACATCCTCGACCTGCGCGAGAAGAACAGCCTGATCAACTGGATCGTCGATCAGGGCTACACCCTCTTCGTGGCGAGCTGGAAGAACCCCGATGCCTCCTACGCCGATGTCGGCATGGACGAATACGTCGAGGAGGGCTTCCTGGAGGCGATCGAGCGGGTGAAGTCGATCACCAACCAGAAGAAGGTCAACGCGGTGGGCTACTGCATCGGCGGCACCACGCTGTCGCTCGCCCTCGGACTGATGAAGAAGCGCGGCGACACCTCCGTGAAGTCCGCGACCTTCTTCACCACGCTCACCGACTTCTCCGACAAGGGCGAGGTGGGCGTGTTCCTAGACGAGGATTTCGTCAGCGGGATCGAGGAAGAGGCGCGCCGCCACGGCTATCTCGACAGCTTCTACATGAGCCGGACGTTCAGCTTCATGCGCGCCAACGACCTCGTGTATCGCCCGGCCGTGCGCAACTACATGATGGGCGAGACGCCGCCCGCCTTCGACCTGCTCTACTGGAACGGCGACGGCACCAACCTGCCGCGCGACATGGTCGTCGAGTACCTGCGCGGCCTGTGCCAGGAGAACCGCCTCGCGACCGGCGGGTTCGAGGTCTGCGGCGAGAAGGTGACGCTCGAGGACGTGGGCGTGCCGCTCATGGCCATCGCCTGCGAGACCGATCACATTGCCGCATGGCGCTCCTCGTTCCGGGGCATCCAGAAGATGGGGGCCAAGGACAAGACCTTCATCCTGAGCGAATCGGGCCATATCGCCGGCATCGTCAATCCGCCCTCCAAGGGGAAGTACGGCCACTACGTCAACGGCGACTGGTCCGGCACGCCGGAGGACTGGCAGAGCGCGGCCGACTTCCATTCCGGCACCTGGTGGATGCGGTGGGAGGAATGGCTGCGCAAGCAGTCCGGCCGCCTTGTCAACGCGCGCGAGCCCGGCGACGGGGAAGGGGCCGAGATCCTCGCCGACGCGCCGGGCACCTACGTGGTCGAGGAGTCCGCCTGATCCGGCCTTCGCACCCGCGGCATCTCTCCTCCGCGCAGCGGGGGCGGGGCGCCGGGGGCGCGCGCAGCACGGGCCTGCCCCCGGGTTCCCCTAGGTCATCTTTTTTGCCGCAGCGCAGCGAAAATCCTTGCTACGCTGCGCTGCGGCGTTTACTTTGAGGGTACCAACGCAACCGGGACGCCTCGCCCCGGCCCGAGCCGCAACCTTCAGGAGTGACACCATGGCCAGCAAGTCCGGCACCGACTACACCAAGATGATGCAGGAGATGATGGCGGCGTTCCCGACCGACATGTCCTCCTATCAGGACGCGTTCAAATCCTATGCCTCCTTCGGCGAGCGCATGTCCAAGGTGGCGATCGAGGCGGCCGAGAAGTCGACCGAGATCTCCTCCCAGTGGACCAGGGACACCCTGTCGCGGATGACCGAGGCCTCCGCCGTGCGCGACGAGCCGTCCGACTACGGCAAGGCCATGAGCGAGTTCGCCTCCGCCCAGGCCGAGATGACCTCCGAGACCATGGCCGCCTTCGCCGAAGTCGCCAAGAGGGTCCAGATGGAGACCGTCGAGCTGATGCTGGCCGCGGGCAAGGACATGTCCGAGGACTTCACCGCCGCCGCCAAGAAGGCGTCGGGCGAGGCCACCTCCGCCGCCAAGAAGGCCGCCTCCAACTGAGGCGCCATTTCCCGCCGCGCCGCCCCCGGGGCGGGCGCGCGGGCAGGACCGGGCGGGCCATTGGCCCGCCCTTTCTTTTTTCCGCCGTGGCCCTAGGCTCGGATCTTACCATCCTGTGCCGAGGGGGGCCCATGGCAGACGAGCAGAAGCCGCTTCTGATCAAGCGCTACGCGAGCCGTCGGCTCTACAACACCGAGACGAGCGACTACGTCACGCTCGAGGATATCGCGGGCTTCATCCGCACGGGCCGCGACGTGAAGATCGTCGACCTGAAGTCCGGCGACGACCTGACCCGCCAGTACCTCCTCCAGATCGTGGCCGAGCACGAATCCCGCGGCGAGAGCGTCCTGCCGATCGAGGTCCTGACAGACCTGGTGCGCTCCTACACCACCCAGGCCGGGTCCATCGTGCCCCAGTTCCTCAAGATGAGCTTCGACATGCTGCGCGATAGCCAGTCCAAGATGATGGGCGCGGCGATTAATCCCATGGCGGCGATGCCCGGCTACGACAAGATGCAGGCCCAGCAGCGCGCCTTCATCAAGGCGATGACCGGCGGCTGGTCCGGCGGTTCCGCGCCCGAGGACGCGCAGGACGCCCAGGCCCCCGCCCGCTCCGAAGGCGAACAGCACGAGCTCGACGATATCCGCAAGCAGCTCGCCGAAGTGCAGGCCGCGCTCAGGAAGATGAACGACTGACGCCCGTTGCCTCCGTCCCACGCGGCGGCGGCATCCCTGTGCGTGGCTGGACCTCCGCGGGCCTGCGGGGCATCTTGACCCCGATACGCCCTTTCGGAGATCTCCCCATGAACCCTACGCCCTGGCACTTCTGGCCGATCGTCACCATCGGCTTCGTCTGGCACCTGTTCGGCGTGCTCGACTACACGGCGATCCAGTACGACTTCCAGCCGTGGTTCAACCTCATGGGCGAGCGCCAGCAGGCCTTCGTCTCCGGCATGCCCGACTGGATCGACGGGGCCTGGGCGATCTCGGCCTGGGTGGGGCTCCTGGGCGTGATCATGATGGCGCTCCGGACCGGAATCACCGCGCTGGTCCTGTCGATCTCCATGTTCGCCACCATCGTGGTGGCAGTGTGGCTGACGCTGTTCGCCGATCCCTCCGTGCCCGCCATCGGCGGCTGGATCGCGCTCGTCGGGCTCTGGGCGGCGGTCCTGTTCACCGTCCTGCTATGGCTCTACGCCAGGGGCATGCATCGCCACGGCGTCTTCGACTGACGCCCCCGGCGGCTCCGTTCGCCCGGAGCCGCCCGCGCCCGTTTCGCGGGCAATCGCGGTCCGGTTGCGCAAAGATCCGGCACATGCGCGCGCCGCGACCTGTCGCGACCCTCCGCGCTGTTCCGGCCGCGCTCCCGTTCGGGCATGGACACGGGGCCGGCGCGGCGCGCCGGACGCGCATGACGGGCCGGGCGTCTCCTCCTCCCCGCCTGGCCCGCCATGCCGGACCGCCCCCCCCCGAAACCCGCCGGGCCGGCCAGCCCTTTGCCGTTCGCGGTTCAGGATGAGCGGCCTTGGGGCGCCGCGACGGCTTCGAACCCGCATTGATCGACGTTGCTTGACGCGTGAAAGGCTGGTCCGGTCAAAGGCCGGATATACGTCGCCGACCATGCGTCTGTTCGTGATCGATACCCTTTCCACCATCATCTTCTTTACCGCCGTCGCCACGTTCTCCGAACTGGTCGTTGCCGGGATGGACCCGTCCGACGTGCTCGTGACGCGTCTTCTCATGGCGCCGATCATGATCATGACGGCGCGGCCCTATACCCGCTGGCGGGACTGGCTCCTGGAGCGCGTCGCGCCTCGCAATCGGTGGAGCGCGGCCCTCGTGGACATCGCCGCGTTCCTGTCGTTCCAGGCCCCGGTCTACGGGGCCACGCTGGTGCTCGCGGGCGAGAGCCCCGTGGAAGCCGGCGCAGCGATAGGATCGGCCCTCGGTTTCATGATCCTGCTGGCTCGGCCCTTCGGACTGTTCGTCGAAGGCGTCAGACGTCTTTTCGGCTTCGCCCGCACATAGGTTGTCGACGGATGGGCGGGGCCCCGTTCCGCGACCATGGCCGGGGGAAGGGGAACATGCATGCGAGCGAGAATACCGGTCGTCCCCAGAGCTGCTGTCGGACGTGTCGCCGCGTCCCCGAGATGTTCGGTTCGGGTATGCACCCCGAACTGCAAAGGCCCGCCGGGCAGGGGGTAACCTTTTTTCGAAAAACCGCTTTTCATCGCGCCGATCCTTCGCTACACCCCCGCCACCCGGCCGGAGAGCGCTTGCGGTCGTGGCGGAATGGTAGACGCGCAGCGTTGAGGTCGCTGTGGGGTAACACCCGTGGAGGTTCAAGTCCTCTCGACCGCACCACTCCCCGGCCGGGTCATCCACCCTCCCAGACATGTCCCGACCATGCGGCGTCCGACCTCCGTCGCGGTGGCGACGCACCTTTCGCCCCGTCCCCCGCATCGGTGACCGTTTTCCGGGCGCTCCGTGTCCCGCGCGCGGCGCTCGCGCCCCGTCCCCAACCGCGCCGCTTGCAATGAGCCTTGGCGTTTGCTCTTTTCCTCCCAACGACTGCGGCCAATCGCGGCGACCAACAGGGAGATACCGGTGCTCGACACCCAGGCCGGTCACGCGTTCGTCGAGTTCGACCGCGTGCAGAAAAGCTACGACGGCGAGAGCCTCGTCGTGAAGGACCTCAACCTGTCCATCGGCAAGGGCGAGTTCCTGACCATGCTCGGGCCGTCGGGCTCGGGCAAGACGACCTGCCTGATGATGCTCGCGGGCTTCGAGGCCGCGACCCACGGCGAGATCCGCCTCGACGGACGCGAGATCAACGACATCCCGCCCCACCGGCGCGGCATCGGCATGGTGTTCCAGAACTATGCCCTGTTTCCCCACATGACCGTGGCCGAGAACCTCTCCTTCCCGCTGGAGGTCCGCAAGATCGGCAAGTCCGCGCGGGAGCAGAAGATCGCCCGGGCCCTCGACATGGTGCAGATGGGCGGGTTCGGCGGCCGCCGCCCCGCCCAGCTTTCGGGCGGCCAGCAGCAGCGCGTGGCGCTCGCCCGCGCGCTGGTGTTCGAGCCCGAGCTCGTGCTGATGGACGAGCCCCTGGGCGCGCTCGACAAGCAGCTCCGCGAAACCCTGCAATTCGAGATCTCGCGCCTCGCCCACGACCTCGGCATCACCGTCGTCTACGTCACCCACGACCAGACCGAGGCGCTGACCATGTCCGACAGGGTCGCGGTGTTCGACGACGGCCGCATCCAGCAGCTCGCCACGCCCGACGCCCTCTACGAGCGGCCCGCCAACAGTTTCGTCGCCCGGTTCATCGGCGAGAACAACACCCTCGGCGGCACGGTGATCGATCTCGCGGACGAGCATTGCGTCGTCAGGCTCGACGGGACCGGCGAGGAGATCGACGCGCTGCCGGTCAACGTGGCCGAACGCGGCGACCGTACCCTGGTCTCGATCCGCCCCGAGCGGGTGGAGATCGACCCTGACCTGGGCGAGGGCGCCCATACCCTGCGCGCCGAGGTGCTGGAGTTCATCTACATGGGCGACGTGTTCCGCACCCGCCTCAAGGTGGCGGGGCGCGACGACTTCATCGTCAAGACCCGCAACCGCGCCGGCCAGCGCCGCCTCTCGCCCGGCGAGATGGTGACCATCGGCTGGCTGCCCCGGGATTGCCGCGCGCTCGACCCGTGAAGGGGGGCGCGGCCCCGTCCCGTCCGATGCCCGCGGACGGAGGCGGCAGCGATAACGGGCTGCAACAAGGAGTTGGCACCGCGATGAGACTGAACGGATTTTGGATGACGGGCACCGCCGCCCTGGCGCTGGTTGCCGCCGGCGCCGGCGCGCAGGAGGACCAGGCGCCCGAGAGCCCGGTCGCCGGCCAGCCCATGGTCGACGCGCTCACCATCGTCTCCTGGGGCGGCGCCTACCAGGAAAGCCAGCTCAAGGCCTATGTGGAGCCCTACGTGGAGGCCAACCCCGAGCTGGAGGTCACCTGGGACGAAAGCTCCGCCGAGGCCGTCGCGGGGATGCGCGCCCAGTCCGAGGCCGACAACATCACTTGGGACCTGGTCGATGTCACCGCCGCCGACGCCATGCGCCTGTGCGACGAGGGCCTCGCCATGGAGGTCGACATCAACGAGATCGCCGCGCCCGCCCCCGACGGCACCGAGGCCGAAGAGGATTTCGGCGAGGACATGCTCGTCAGTGACTGCTTCATCCCGCAGATCGCCTATTCCTACACCTTCGGCTACCGCACCGACGTGGAGGATTGGGGCGGCGAGAGCCCGTCCGAGATCTGCGACGTCTTCGACCTCGAGGCGTTCCCGGGCCGCCGCAGCCTGGAGAAGCGGCCCCACAACAACATGGAATGGGCGCTGATGTGCGACGGCGTCCCCCAGGACGAGATCTACGAGACCCTCGAGACCGACGAGGGGCAGGATCGCGCCCTGGCCAAGCTCGACACGATCAAGGACGAGACGGTCTGGTGGACGGCCGGCGCCGACACGCCCCAGCTCCTCGCCGACGGCGAGGTGGTCATGGGCTCGACCTACAACGGCCGCCTGTTCAGCCTGATCGCCGAGCAGGACCAGCCGGTCGAGATGATGTGGGACGCCCAGGCCTACGACCTGGACGGCTGGGTCATCCCCGAGGGGCTGGACGAGGCGACGCTCAACCGGGTGAAGGACTTCCTGTGGTTCGCCACCGACACCCAGCGCCTCGCGGATCAGGCCAAGTACATCTCCTACGGGCCGGCGCGCGACAGCTCCGCGCCGCTGGTGGGTCAGCACGCCGAGCTCGGGATCGACATGGCACCGCACATGCCCACCAACCCCGAGAACGCGCAGAACGCCTATGTCCAGAACTTCGAGTGGTGGGCCGACTACCGCGACGACCTGGACGCCAAGTTCCAGGCCTGGCTCGCCCAGTGAACGCAACGCACGGGGGGCGGGCCGCGGCCCGCCCCCGCTGCTCCGGGAGTCCGACGGGACTCCGACGCAAAACCGACAAGGACGGATCGTCATGCCGAAAGGCTACATCATCGGACACGTGCGGGTGACGGACCCCGACGGATACCCCGAATACGTGCGCCTCGACACGCCCATCATGGAGCGCCACGGCGGCCGCTTCATCGTCCGCGGCGGCCGCTCCGAGACGCCCGAGGGCGCCGAGATGGGCCGCCACGTGGTCATCGAGTTCGACAGCTTCGACGCCGCGAAGGCCGCCTACGACGACCCCGACTACCAGGAGGCCGCCCGCATCCGCCGCGCCTGCGCCGAGAGCACGATGATCCTGGTCGAGGGCACGGACTGACCGTGCCCGCGCGAGAGGGGGCTCCGAGATGAGCGATGCCGCACCCGGTCCGGCGCACCTCGCCGGGCCCACGCCGGACACCGTCCTGCGCGACGCCGATCGCGCCCGCGGCCCCGTCCTGGCCGCCGACGGCACCCCTCTCAAGCGGTCCCTCAACCGCGCGCTCCGCGCCCAGAAGCTGCGCGCCCTGGGCCTGATCGCGCCGCTCCTCCTGTTCGTGGTCGTGACCTTCATCGCCCCCATCGCGGACATGCTGTTCCGCTCGGTGGAGAACGAGATCGTCGGCCAGACGCTGCCCCGCACCGTCGTCGCCCTGGACGAGACCTGGGACGGGCAGGGCGCCCCCGACGAGGAGGTCTACCGCGCCCTGGCCGCCGATCTGATGGTGGCCTCCGAGCTCAAGAACCACACCCGCCTGGGCTCGCGACTGAACTACGAGACCACGGGGATGTCGTCCCTCTTTCGCCGCTCGGGCCGCGACGTGGACGATATCGGCGAGGTCTACGCCGACCAGTTCATCGATCTCGACGCGGCCTGGGAAGAGCCCGCCACCTGGGTCGCGCTCATGGCCGATCCCGGCTGGGACGAGCGCCAGGCCGCCTGGCACGAGCGCCGGGACGCGGCCGAGGCCGAGCGGGCTGCGGCAGAGACGGTCGAGGAGCTTCGCGCGCTGGCCTTTACGGAGAGGGAGCCGCGGTTCCGCGTCTCGGACATGGCCCAGGAGGAGCTGCCGCGTACCGCCCGGATCTATGCCCAGTTCGCCCAGGTCATCCAGACCGAGAACGCCGACTCCCCCACCGAGGAAGAGCCCTGGAACATCGTCTACCAGGCGCTCTACGAGGATCTCTCCGCCGCGCGGGGGCGGAACTACGAGGGGCGCGAGGGCGCCCTTCTGGACGCGGCCCGGGACGCCGTGGGCAGCTTCGAGACGCAGCCCGTCAAGGCGTTCTTTCTTGAGGAAATCGACGAGGAGTGGGGCGATCCCCGGGTCTGGGGTACGATCTCGGCCTTCTCCAGCCCCTACACCGCCGGATATTTCCTGTCGTCCATCGACATGCAGCTCACTCCGCAGGGGATCGAGCCGCAGCCCGAGGACCAGCAGATCTACGGCCTGCTCTTCAAGCGCACCATGGTCATGTCGATGACCATCATGTTCGCCTGCATCGCGCTGGGCTACCCGATCGCCTACCTGCTGTCGAACCTGCCGGTCCGGACCTCCAACCTGCTGATGATCCTGGTCCTGCTGCCGTTCTGGACGTCCCTTCTGGTTCGCACGAGCGCCTGGAAGGTTCTGCTCCAGCAGCAGGGGGTGATCAACGACACGCTGGTATGGCTCGGGCTCGTGGCAGACGGCAACCGGCTGGAGCTGATCAACAACCAGACCGGCACGATCATCGCCATGACGCATATCCTGCTGCCGTTCATGATCCTGCCCTTGTATTCGGTGATGAAGACGATCCCGCCCCAATACGTGCGCGCCGCACGGTCGCTCGGGGCGACGCCGTGGACGGCGTTCCGCCGGGTCTATTTCCCCCAGTCCGTGCCGGGGATCGGAGCGGGCTGCATCCTCGTCTTCATCCTGGCGATCGGCTATTACATCACGCCCGAGCTGGTGGGCGGGACCACGGGCACGTTCGTCTCGAACCGTATCGCCTACCACATCTCGAGCTCGCTCAACTGGGGGCTCGCGGCCGCGCTGGGGTCGATCCTGCTCGCCTTCGTGCTGGTGCTCTACTACCTCTACGACCGCATCGTCGGCATCGACAACGTGAGCCTGGGCTGAGGAGACGACGATGGACCTTCCCCCCTACGCCTCGACCGGCGAGCGGATCTGGTTCTACGGATTCCGGGTGATCTGCGGGCTGATCTTCTTCTTCCTGATCGCGCCCATCCTGATTATCATCCCGCTGTCGTTCAACGCCGAGAACTTCTTCACCTTCACGCCCGGCATGCTCGCGCTGGAGTCCGAGGCCTATTCCCTTCGTCACTACCGGGACTTTTTCACCAACGATTCCTGGCAGCAGGCGCTGTGGAACTCGGTCAAGATCGCCCCCGCCGCGACGCTGATGTCGGTGGCGCTGGGCACCCTGGCGGCGGTGGGCCTGTCGCAGCCCCACGTGCCGTTTCGCCGCGCGATCATGGCAATCCTGATCTCGCCCATGATCGTTCCCCTGATCATCTCGGCGGCGGGGATGTACTTCTTCTACAGCCGGGTGGGGCTGCAGGGCACTTATATCGGCGTGGTGCTGGCCCATGCCGCGCTGGGCATCCCGTTTGTCATCATCACCGTGACGGCGACGCTGGTGGGCTTTGACCGCTCGCTCACGCGCGCCTCGGCCAACCTGGGCGCGGGGCCGGTGCGGACGTTCTTCCGCGTGCAGATGCCGCTGATCCTGCCGGGCGTGGTCTCGGGCGGTCTGTTCGCGTTCATCACCTCGTTCGACGAGGTGGTGATCGTCCTGTTCGTGGGCAGCGCGGGGCAGAAGACCCTGCCATGGCAGATGTTCATCGGCCTGCGCGAGCAGATCAGCCCGACGATCCTGGCGGTGGCGACGATCCTCGTGGCGATCTCGATCCTGCTGCTGACCACCGTGGAGATCCTGCGCCGGCGCTCGGAGCGGATGCGCGGCATGTCCCCGGGCTGAGGGCCCTCAGGGCAGGATCTGGAGCCAGGCCGAGACGCTCAGGATCGACACGCCGGTCCCGATCAGCACGCCCGAGGCGGCCGATCGCTTGGCCACCCCGTAGATGTTGGCGAAGATGTAGGTGTTCACCCCCGGGGCCATCGCGCCCGTCAGGACGCTTGCGCGGATCTGGTCGGTCGACAGGCCCAAGCCCTGGCCCACGCCCCAGGCCACGGCGGGGTGGACGACAAGGGAGGTCGCGCAGATCAGGCCGATGATCCGCATGTCGCCCTCGATCCGGTATTGGCACAGGATGCCCCCGAGGCCGAACAGCGCCGCCGGAAGGGCCGCGCGGATCATCATGTCGAGCGCGTCGCTCGCGACCTGGGGCAGGGAGAGGCCGGTGAGGTTGACGGCGAAGCCCAGCGCGATGCCGATGACGAGCGAGTTGTGGAACATCGCCCGCACGACCTTGCGCGGCAGTCCCGCGATGCTCTCGCCGCGGGCGCGGACCAGCTCCATCGCGGTGACGCCCACGAGGTAGCAGAACGGGGCGTGGACGGCGATGATCGCGTAGTTGAACCGTAACGCCTCCATGCCGAAGGCCCGTTCGGCGATGGGCAGGCCCAGAAGCACCGAGTTCGAGAACAGGCCACAGAAGCCGATCGCGACCGCGTCCTCCCAGGGCCGTCCGAAGGCGCGCGCGGCGAGCATCCCCAGCAGGAAACCCGAGAGCGCCCCGGCATAGAAGCTCAACAGGAGTGGCCAGGCGAATTCGTCGCCCAGATCCATCGTGGCGATGGCCTGAAACAGCAGGCACGGGATCGCGAAGGTCTGGGTGAAGGACATGAGCCCCTGGACGCCGCCTTCGGAGAACAGGCCCCGCCAAGTGGCCAGGTATCCCGCCCCGATCACGAGGAAGACGGGCAGGACGACGTCGAGGAGAGCGCTCATTCGGCGTCCAGCGTCAGAACCATCATGTCATGGGCCGGCTCGACGTGGTCGGGCGTCTCGGCCCGGACGGTCTCGTAGTCGAGGTCGTTGTGCATGTTGGTCAGGACGGCGCGGGCGGGCCGGGCGCGGGCGATCCACTCGAGCGTCTGGTCGAGGTGGGAGTGGCTCGGGTGGGGGTCCCGGCGCAGGGCGTCGACCACCCAGATGTCGAGCCCCTCGACCGCCGCCCAGGCCTCGTCGGTCATGCGGCCGGCATCGGGCAGGTAGGCCAGGCCCCCGATCCGGTAGCCCAGTGCGTCGATGTCGCCGTGGTGGACGCGGAACGGGTCGAGCCGGATGCGTCCGCCGGGGCCGTCGATCTCCACCGGGCCGCGCAGGCGGTTCATCTCGAGGATCGGGGGGTAGGAGGATCCCTCGGGCGTCTCGAACACGTAGCGGAAGCGCGAGACGATGTCGTCCGCGGTGGCGTCGTCGGCCCAGACCCGCACCCGCTGGCGCATGTTGATGACGACCATCCGCAGGTCGTCGAGCCCGTGGCAATGGTCGGCGTGGGAATGGGTGTAGACCACCCCGTCGAGCGTGCCCGCTCCGGCGTCGAGGAGTTGCTCGCGCAGGTCGGGGGAGGTGTCGATCAGCACCCGCGTGGTGCCCCCGGGCCCGTCGCGCTCGACCAGGAGCGAGCAGCGGCGGCGACGGTTGCGCGGATTGTCGGGGTCGCACTGGCCCCAGTGGCCGCCGATCCGCGGCACCCCGCCGGACGAGCCACAGCCCAAGATCGTGAAGCGGTATCCGCTCATCGGGTGACCTTGGTAAAGAGGCGCTCGAAATTGGCCTCCGTCAGGGAGGCGAAATCCTCGTAGGTCAGGCCCAGCGCGTCGGCTCCGGCTTGCGCGGTATGGACGCTATAGGCCGGCTCGTTGCGCTTGCCGCGATGGGGCGGCGGCGCGAGGTAGGGGCTATCCGTCTCCACCAGGATACGGTCGCGGGGCGCGTCGGCGAAGATCTCGCGCAGGGCGGTGGACTTCTTGAAGGCGGTGATGCCCGACATCGACAGGTAGAAGCCCAGGTCGAGCGCCCGGCGGGCCAGCTCGGCCCCGGAGGAGAAGCAGTGCATGACGCAAGGATAGGCCCCTTTCGCATGTTCCTCCTCGAGGATGCGGGCCATGTCCTCGTCGGCGTCGCGGGAATGGATCACGAGGGGAAGCTGCGTCTGCCGAGCGGCCTCGATGTGGATGCGCAGGCTGCGCTGCTGCACCTCCTTCGTCTCGGCGGTGTAGTGGTAGTCCAGCCCGGTCTCGCCGATGGCGACGAATTTCGGGTGCTCAGCCAGGGCGGTCAGATCGCCCACCTCGACCATCGGCACGTCGGCCGCGCTCATCGGATGGGTCCCGGCGGCCCACCAGACGGCCGGGTGCGCCTCGGCGATGGCGCGGACGCGGTCGGCGTTCTCGAGCTTGGTGCAGATCGTGACCATGCGATGCACGCCTGCCCGGATCGCCCGGTCCACGATCTCGTCGCGCATCCCGTCGAAATCCGGAAAGTCCAGATGGCAGTGGCTGTCGGTGATCGCTGGCATGTCCTAGCCGCGAAGGATCTCGCGGCCCGTCTGGTTGATCCTGAGGCCCGTATCTAGGACCAGTGCAGAAGGGTCAAGGTTGACCGCCCGGCCGTGGGCGATGCGCGACGAGAGCGTCTGGTGCAGCTCCGCCCAGATCCGTCCGGAGGCCGGGTCGGGCGCGAGGCGCGCCAGCACGCGCGCTTCGCCGGGCGTGGCTTCCGCCTCGGGTGGCAGGCCCGCCCCCTGGCGGGCCAATCGCGAGAGGAGAAGGTCGATGAGCCGCGCCGTGGTATCGAGTTTCGCCCGCCCGGCCGTCCCTGCCAACCCCGAGGACAGGCCCTGGAGCCGGCCGCGATCCATGTCCGGAACGCCGTCGGCCAGAGCGGCGAGATCGGCGTAGATCCCGGGCCCGTCCTGCTGCAACAGGCGCGCGGCCTCGCCCACCGACCCACCGGCGAGCTGGGCCAGCGCGGCG
This sequence comes from uncultured Paracoccaceae bacterium, assembly GCA_947500825.1. Taxonomy (GTDB): domain Bacteria; phylum Pseudomonadota; class Alphaproteobacteria; order Rhodobacterales; family Rhodobacteraceae; genus Palleronia. The sequence continues at coordinate 447,349 of CANMTR010000001.1, forward strand.
GGTTCGACCCTCGCGTCGAGCCCCGCGGCGGAGATGGCGCGCGTCAGGTCCTCGCCCGAGAGCGGCCTGCAATCGAGCCTGCGGCACCGCGATCGGATCGTGGGCAGGAGCCGCGCGGGCGCATGGGCCACGAGCAGGAACGTCGTCCGCGGCGGCGGCTCCTCCAGTAGTTTCAGGAGCGCGTTGGCAGCCTGGACGGTCATCTGATCGCAGGCGTCGATGATGATCGCGCGCCGCCGGCCGTCCGACGCCGAGAGATGCAGGAAGTCGCGAAGGGACCGGGCCACGTCCACGGTGATGTCGCGCCGCTCCGTTCCCGTGTCGGGGTTGCGGGTGGGCCGCACCAGGAACAGGCCGGGATCGGAGAGGGCCTCGACGCGCACGGCCACGGGGTGGTCCGGAGCGACGTCGAGACTGCCGGCGGGGCCGGAACCGTCGTCCGCGAGCAGGAACCGGGCGATCCGCCAGGCGAGGGTCGCCTTCCCCACGCCCCTGGGGCCGGCGATCAGCCAGGCGTGGTGCAGCCGGTCGGAGGCGTGGGCCTCGAGGATGCGCGCCTCGGCGTCTTCCTGGCCGAAGAGCACCCGCGTCCGCCTCGGATGGGGCGTGCCCTCGACCCTGTCCGGCTCGTAGCTGTCGTCCCCCTCGCTCATGGCAGGGCCTTGAGGACGGCGGCGGCGACCGCGTCCTCGGAGCGGTCGCCGTCGATCACGGCGATCCGGCCAGGCAGCCTCCGGGCGAGGTCCAGAAATCCCGTGCGCATCCGGCGCGCCATGTCGAGGCCGAAGTTCTCGAACCGTGTTTCGGCCCCTTCGCGGGCGAGGGCGCGGTCGAGCCCCCGCTCGGGGGGCATGTCGATGAGGAACGTGCGATCCGGCTCGATCCCGATCACCGCGTCGTGGAGCCGGTCCACGAGCCCGCCGAGATCGCCGCGCGTGATCCCCTGATAGACCCGCGTCGAATCCGCGAACCGGTCGGAGACGACGACCGCGCCGCGCTCCAGCGCGGGCCGGATCACGCGCTCGACATGATCGCGCCGCGCGGCGGTGAACAGGAGAAGCTCCGTTTCCGCCGACCAGCGATCCGGGTCGCCCTCCAGCACCAGGCGGCGGATCTCCTCGGCGCCGGGGGAGCCGCCGGGTTCGCGCGTGAGAACGACCTCGCGGCCCCTGTCGAGCAGGTGGCCGGCGAGACGACGGGCCTGCGTGGACTTGCCGGACCCGTCGATCCCCTCGAAGCTGAGAAACAGGCCGGGCGTCACTCGACCGCCGTCTCGCCGCTCTCGCCCCCGCCGCGGGCGCGGTCGACGGCCATCCCGAGAAGCGTGGAGGCGGCGAGCTTCATGCGGGGGACGAAACCGCCCTCGGCCACCGCGTCGGCGGCGACGAGGGGCACCTCGGCATCCGGCATACCGGCCATCGACACGACGAGCGTTCCGACCTCCTCTCCTTTGGCGATGGGCGCGCGGAGGGGGGCGACGTAGCGCGCTTCGGCCGAGATGCCGTCCTGCTCCATGGCCGGCACGAGGAGGCTGGCGCCGTTGGCGGCGACCAGATCGACCTGGGGCCGGTCACCCAGCCACACGTCGGCGGTGACGACGCGCTCGCCTTCCTCCAGGAGGGTCTTCTGGACGAACTGTCTGAAGGCCCACGAGACGAGGCGCTCCGCCTCATCGGCTCGGGCGCGCTCGCTGTCGAGCCCGCTGATGACAAAGACGATCCGCCGGTCGCCCTGGGTGGCCGACCCGACGAGCCCGTATCCGGCCTCTTGCGTGTGGCCCGTCTTGAGGCCGTCGGCGCCGATCCCCAGCCCCAGGAGGGGGTTGCGGTTGAAACGGTTCTGCGGTGCCCGGTTGTCGAAGGCGAACTCCTTCTGGGAGAAGTAACCGTAAAGGTCCGGGAACTCGGTCACGAGCCGGGTGGCGAGGATGCCGAGATCGCGTGCCGACATCCGGTGATCCGGGTGCGGCCAGCCGCTGGCATTGGCCAGCGTCGTCTGGGACATGCCGAGGTCGCGGGCGCGCTCGGTCATCAGGCGGGCGAAGGAGGCTTCCGAGCCCGCCAGCCCCTCGGCCACGACGACGCAGGCATCGTTGCCCGACATCACGATGATGCCCTGGATCAGCTCCTCGACCGTGGGACGGTCCCGTTCGTTGAGGAACATGGTCGAGCCGCCCATCTCCCTGGCGCGGGTGCTGACGCCGAACCGCGTGTCCATGTCGACGCGGTCATCGCGCAGCGCCTCGAATAGCATGTTGATCGTCATCAGCTTGGACATGGAGGCCGGCGGGATCGGCATGTCGGCGTTCTTGTCGAGGAGGACGGTGTCCGTCGTCACGTCGTAGACATAGGCCGCGCGTGCCTGCGTCTCGAACGCATTGGCTGGCAGGGCGAGGAGGAGCGTTAGGCAAGCGGCGGCGGCGAGGCGGATCGTCAGCATGGGGCGGGGTCCCTCGTATGGAGCGAAGAAAACGGGCTCAGTCACCGGAATAGGCCACAGGTCCGGTGCCGCGGGTCACGGTCTCGCGACCGGTTGACGACGTGACCTCGAGCGGTGCCTGCGCGCATGCCGAACGCGGCTGCGGCGCCGGAACTGTCCTGGAAGGGCGGGCCGGGCAGGTCGCCGTCGCGCCGGTGGAGCGCACTTTCCACGCGACGCCGGGTGCGGGTGTCGCGGATCACGACGCGGCGGGGCGACCCTGTTTCGGGATGCGCGATCCGAACGGCGCCCAGGGACGGTCGCCCGCCCCACGCAGCGTCGGCCGCCTCCGAGAAGACGGAAGGCGCGGGCCGTGCCGCGAACGCGGAGGCGGCCCGGTTGGCCGGCCCCTCGGCACCCGCGGAAGTTGCAAGACAGGTCGCCGAGAGCAGGGAAGGGGGCCTTGGCCGGCCCCCGCGTATCCACTCCGCCATCGTCCCCTCCTGCGCAATCCGGTCGCCGCCGTCACCATAGACGCGCGGGACCGGACGGGAAAGCGCCGAGGCGGCGCTCCCCCTAGCGGTTTTCGACGTCGACGTAGTTCCGGTAGGTCTCGCCGAGATACAACTGCCGCGGGCGACCGATCCGGTGCTGCGGGTCCGAGATCTGCTCTTTCCACTGGCTGATCCAGCCAACCGTCCGCGCAAGTGCGAAGATCGGCGTGAACATCGATTGCGGGAAGCCCATCGCATCGAGGATGATGCCGGAATAGAAATCGACGTTCGGGAACAGCTTCTTCTCGATGAAGTAGTCGTCCTCGAGAGCGATCCGCTCCAGTTCCTTGGCGGTCTGAAGCGTCGGGTTGTTCTCGATCCCGAGGAGATCGAGCACCTCGTCGGCGGACTGCTTCATGACCTGCGCGCGCGGGTCGTGGTTCTTGTAGACACGGTGCCCGAAGCCCATGAGGCGGAACGGGTCGTTCTTGTCCTTCGCGCGCTCGATGTATTCGGGGATCTGGTCCGGTGTTCCGATCTCGCGCAGCATCTCGAGGCAGGCCTGGTTGGCACCACCGTGGGCGGGACCCCACAGGCAGGCGATGCCGGCGGCGATACAGGCGAACGGGTTGGCACCCGAGGACGAGGCCAGACGCACCGTGGAGGTGGAGGCGTTCTGCTCGTGGTCGGCGTGCAGGGTGAAGATCCGGTCCATGGCGCGGGACAGGATCGGGTTGACCACGTAATCCTCGGCCGGGACGGAGAAGCACATCCGCAGGAAGTTCGACGCGTAGTCGAGGTCGTTCCGGGGATATACGAAGGGCTGGCCGATGGAATACTTGTAGGCCCAGGCCGCGATCGTCGGCATCTTGGCGATGAGGCGGATCGAGGCGACCTCGCGCTGCCACGGGTCCGAGATGTCGGTGCTGTCGTGGTAGAAGGCCGACATGGCGCCCACCACACCCACCATCACCGCCATCGGGTGCGCGTCGCGGCGGAAGCCACGGAAGAAGTACACCATCTGCTCATGGAGCATGGTGTGGTTGGTGACGCGCTGCTCGAAATCCTCGATCTGGTCGGCGGTGGGCAGCTCGCCGTAGAGCAGGAGGTAGCACACCTCGAGGAAGTGCGATTTCTGCGCCAGTTGATCGATCGGATAGCCGCGGTGCAGCAGTTCGCCCTTGTCGCCGTCGATGAACGTGATCGTCGAGTCGCAGGCCGCCGTCGAGGTGAAGCCCGGATCGTAGGTGAACACGCCCGCCTCCGAGTAGAGCTTGCGCATGTCGATCACGTCGGGACCGGCGGTGGGGGAGTGCATCGGCAGGTCGAAGTCCTTGCCGTCGAAACTCAGTTTCGCCGTCTTGCTGTCATCGGCCATGTTTCGAAATCCCTTCCTGTACTGCACGATCGGCGGATCGCCGACCCGATCTCAAACCTCTGCCCCCGAACTCTCTGCCGCCTTCCGTATGCGGGCGAGGGACTCGCCGCGACCGAGGACGGTCATCATGTCGAAGACACTGGGTGTTGCAGCGCGTCCGGCGAGCGCGGCCCGCAGGGGAGCGGCGATCTTTCCGAGCCCGAGGCCGCGTTCTTCGGCGATCCGGGCGGCCACAGCCTCCAATTCATCGCGGGTCCAAGTAGCATTGTGCAGGTGCGGCGTCAAATCCGAGAGGATCTCGCGGCCCTCGGGGCCGAGGGCCTTTGCGGCTTTCGGTTCGACATCTATGGGCCGCTCGGCGAGGGCGAAATGCGCCTTCTCGATCAGGTCCGGCAGCTTCTTCGCGCGGTCCTTGGCCAGCGGCAGGGCGCGGGAGAGGGCGTCTCGCTCCCCCTCCCCGAGGGGCGCGAGCCCGGCGGCGGCACGCCAGGCGGCGACGGCATCCAGGAGCGCGTCGTCCGACATGGAGGCGATATGACGCGAGGAGACGTGGTCGAGCTTCTTGAAGTCGAGCCGGGCCGGTGAGCGCCCGATCCCGTCGATCCCGAACCAGCCGATGGCCTCCTCGGTGGTGAACACCTCGTCGTCGCCATGGCTCCAGCCGAGGCGGGCGAGGTAGTTGCGCATCGCCGGCGCGGGGTAGCCCATGGCCACGTAGTCCTCGACGCCGAGCGCCCCGTGGCGCTTGGACAGCTTTTTCCCATCCTCGCCGTGGATCAGGGGAATATGGGCCATGACGGGCGTGTCCCAGCCCATCGCCTCGTAGACGAGATTCTGCCGCGCGGCATTGTTGAGGTGGTCGTCGCCGCGGATCACGTGGGTCACCCCCATGTCGTGATCGTCGACGACAACGGCCAGCATGTAGGTGGGCGTGCCGTCCGAGCGCAGGACGATCATGTCGTCGATCTGGTCGTTCCGGAACCGCACCTGGCCCTGGACTGCGTCCTCGATCACCGCCTCCCCCTCGAGCGGCGCCTTGACCCGGATGACATGGGGGGCGTCCGGGTGGGTCGCCGGGTCCGCGTCGCGCCAGGGCGAGCGGAACAGGGTCGAGCGGCCCTCGGCCCGGGCGGCCTCGCGGAAGGCCTCGATCTCCTCCTGGGAGGCGAAGCACTTGTAGGCCGTCCCGGCCGCGAGCATGTGGCGCGCGACCTCGGCGTGGCGCTCCGCGCCCGCGGCCTGGCTGACCGCGTCGCCATCCCAGTCGAGGCCCAGCCATTCCAGCCCCGACAAGATCGCCGCCGTCGCTTCGGGCGTGGAGCGGGCGCGGTCCGTGTCCTCGATCCGCAGGAGGAACCTGCCGCCACGGTTGCGGGCGAAGAGCCAGTTGAACAGCGCCGTCCGGGCCCCGCCGATATGGAGAAACCCGGTGGGAGACGGCGCGAACCGCGTCACGACGGGAGTGGCGTTAACCATGGGGTAACCATTCTCGGAGAGATCTTCGCGGGCGGGTCTATTCAATCGACGATGGGAGAACAAGGGTGACGGACCGCCTGGCCAGACTGAGGCTGGACGCGCAGCGTGGCGGTCTTTTCCTCTGGTCGCCGGTCTGTCTCGGGGTGGGGATCGGCCTTTACCTCGCGTTGCCTGCCGAACCTTCGGGAATGGCCTGGGTCGTCCTGGCGATTGCCCTTGCCTGCGGCGCGGTGGCGCTGGTCGCGGGGCTCTGGCGGTGGCCGCCGGCGATCGGGATCGTGCTCGTCGCCTTGGGTTTCGCCGTGGGGGGCGTGCGCAACTGGCAGGTCGCCGCACCGGTCCTCGATTTTCGGTATTACGGGGCGGTAGAGGGCCGGATCGTCGAGATCGACCGCTCCGCGAGCGAGAAGCCGCGCCTGACCCTCGACCGTGTCGTGCTGGAGCGCATGGATCCCGACGACATCCCCGCCAGGGTGCGCCTGTCGCTTCACGGCGAGCAGTCGTGGCTTGACCCCCGGCCGGGCCAGCGCATCGCGGTGACCGCCTTCCTGTCGCCGCCCCAGGGGCCGGTGGAGCCAGGGGGCTTCGACTTTCAGCGCATGGCGTGGTTCGAGCGGCTGGGCGCGGTGGGATACGCTCGCACGCCCGCCCTGTTGATGGAGCCTTCGGGCAGGGCGCTTCGCATCGACCGGCTGCGCGACCGTATCGCCCGCTACGTCCGGACACATCTGCCCGGCGAGGAGGGCGCGATCGCGGTGGCTCTGACCACCGGTGACCGATCCGGCCTGTCGCAGGAGACGCTGCAGGACCTTCGCGACGCCAACCTCGCGCATCTCCTGGCGATCTCGGGTCTTCACATGGGGATTCTGACGGGGGTGGTCTTCGGCGCCGCGCGCATTTTGCTCGCGGCCGTGCCGGGCCCGGCGCTGAACTGGCCCGCGAAATCCCTCGCCGCAGTGATCGCGATCGGGGCGGGGGCGTTCTACCTCGCCCTGTCGGGGGGAAACGTGGCCACGCAACGCGCCTTCATCATGGCCACTGTGGTCCTGGTGGCGGTGATTCTGGGGCGCCGGGCCCTGACCCTGCGTGCCGTGGCAATCGCCGCGCTGATCGTGCTGACCTTCCGGCCGGAGGCCCTGTCGGGGCCGGGGTTCCAGATGTCGTTCGCCGCGACGACGGCGCTCGTCGTCGTGTACCGCCTCCTGCGCAACCGGCTGGGCCCGGGACGGCCCGGGCCGGTGCGTTTCGCGTCATCGCTGGTCCTGTCGTCCGCGATCGCGGGCGCGGCGACGGCGCCCTTCGCCGCCGCCCATTTCAACCAGGTGTCCCAATACGGGCTCCTAGCGAACGTCCTGTCGGTTCCGCTCATGGGATCGGTGCTGATGCCCGCGGCCGTGTTGGCAGCCGTTCTGGCGCCCCTGGGCCTGGCCTGGATCGGCCTCGAGATCATGGCGCCTGCAATCCGCTGGATCCTGGGCGTGGCGAACTGGGTCGCGGGGCTGGAGGGAGCGACGATCCCGGTTCCGAGCCCCGGCGAGGCAGTGCTGCCCCTGATCGCGGTGGGATCGCTCTGGGCGATCCTCTGGCGGGGGCGTTGGGCCATGGCGGGGGCGGCACCGGTGGTCTGCGCCTTCGCCCTGTGGACCGCGTCCTCCCGGCCGGATGTCCTGATCGACGCGTCAGGCGGCCTGATCGGGGTGATGGGCCCGGAGGGCCGCGTGCTGTCGAAACCCAGGGGCGCCGGATTCGCGGCGCGCGTCTGGCTGGAGAACGACGGCGACTCCGTCGATCAGGAGGCCGCAGCGGCGCGTCCGGGCCTGGAGCGCGATGGCGATACCTTGTGGGCCCGCGTGGGCGACGTGGAGATATGGCACGTGTTTGGCAGGGGCGGGGCGGAGCGCGCCGCGGCGGCCTGCCGACCCGGTCGCATCGTGGTCACGACCGCCGATGTCGAGGCGACCGAAGATTGCGTGATGCTGGACGAGACCGCCTTGCGCGAAACCGGTTCGGTCTCGGTAAGGGCGACGGAAGATGGGGTGCTTATCTCGACGGCGGCGGAGCATGCCGGGTCACGGCCCTGGAGCCGGGGCCCGGCGGATATGGGTGTGCCATTGGTGCCGGTCGATCGCCTCGTCGCGCAGTTGGACAAATTCTGAGGAAATGGCCTCCGGCGGCGCTCAGTATGTACGGATCAGACCGGTGAGCTTGCCCTGGACCTCGATCTGGTCGGCGCGGAAGGTGCGCGTCTCGTAGGCCGGGTTGGCCGCCTCGAGCGCGATGGACTGGCCGGTGCGGCGGAACCGCTTCAGGGTCGCCTCGTATCCCTCGACCACGGCCACGACGATGTCGCCGTTCTCGGCCGCCGAGGTTTCCCGGATCACGACCACGTCGCCGTCGTTGATGCCCGCTTCTGTCATCGAATCGCCACGGACCTCGAGCGCGTAATAGTCACCCTGGCCGGAGAGCATCTGGCCCGGGATTGCCACGTTGTGGGAAACGTCCGAGATGGCCTCGATCGGGACGCCGGCGGCGATGCGGCCGCGGACCGGCAGTTCCACCGCATGGACCTGCGCGGCGGCGGGCATCGGCGCGTCGCTCTCCACGGCGTGGGGCGAGAAATCTCTATCAGTCTTGGTCGCGGGCATCTGCTCGATGGATTCGGGCAGCTTCACGATCTCGATTGCGCGGGCCCGGTGGGCGAGACGGCGAATGAAGCCGCGTTCCTCCAGAGCGGTGATCAGGCGATGGATGCCCGACTTGGATCTGAGGTCCAGCGCCTCCTTCATCTCGTCGAAGGAGGGCGGCACACCGTCCCGTTGCATCCGTCCATTGATGAATGACAGCAGTTCCAGCTGCTTGCGGGTGAGCATCGGCGGGCCTCGATCATCCATGTTGCGCTTATGTTCTGCCAGTGTTCACGCTACGTGTCAAACAGGATGCCGCGCGGGTCGCCCGGGGTGCGGTCAGGCCAGGTCGATACATTCGACGATATCCCCGACGCCACGGGCAGGATCGTGGGCGGGGCGGACGACGAGGATGTCGGCGTCGGCCAGGATCCGCAGGCGGGAGCTGTCCTGGCTGTCGAAGATCCGGGCGCCATCCGGATGAAGCCGCGCGCGCATGTAGTGCTCGCGGGGTCCGTTCGGGCCGATATCCGCGGCGAGCGGGACCTGGCGCCGCGCGGCGGGTTCGGCGGCGAGACCGGAAAGGACGCGAAGGGCCGGAAGGATGAAGACCGCGCCGCAGACCATGGCGGAGACGGGGTTCCCGGGAAGGCCGATCAGCGGCGTGCCGTCCAGGCGGCCGGCCATCAGTGGCTTGCCCGGGCGCATCGCGACCTTGTAGAAGGCGCGGTCCAGCCCGGAATGGCGCGCCACGAGGTCGTGGTCGCCGACCGAGGCGCCGCCGATGGTCACGACGAGGTCGGCGCCTCGCGCTGCCTCGAACGCGGCGGACAGGGCCGGAATGGTATCGCGCGCGATCGGCAGAAGCCGCGCGATGCCGCCCGCCTGCTCGATCATTGTGGCCAGCCCGAGGTGGTTGGAGGCGACGATCTGGTCGTCCGCCGGTGTTTCGCCGGGCATGACGAGCTCGTCGCCCGTGGCGATCAGGGCGATCTCGGGGCGACGGTGGACGGGAATGCGTCCATGCCCCATCGCCGCGATCAGCGCGATGTCGGAGGGACGCAGGGGCCGACCGGGAGCGAAAGTGTCGCCGGCGGAGAAGTCGAGCTCCGCGGGCCTTATATAGGCTTGCGGGTCGGCCCCGTCGCCGAGCGTGATCGTATCGCCGTCACGCTCCACGTCTTCCTGTATCAGGACGCGCGCGCCCCCCGGCGGCACAGGCGCCCCGGTGAAGATCCGCACGGCCGCGTCGCCGGCGATCTCTTCGGCGAAGCCGTGTCCGGCGGCGCTTTCCCCGATGACCCGGAACCGTTGGCCGGGCCGGGGATCGGAGATGCCGATCGCGTAGCCGTCCATCGCCGAGGAGGCGAAGGGCGGCTGGTCGCGCGTCGCGGCGATCGGGCCGGACAGGACGCGCCCCGCGGCGGCCCGCAGATCGACGCATTCGGTGCCGAGAGGGGAGACGAGATCGAAGACGCGGCCGAGCGCCTCCGGGACGGAAATCACGAGCCGGCCTCGTAGCGCCCCGATTTGCCGCCGTCCTTGTAGAGCAAGCGGATGCCGCCGATCTCCATGTCCTTCTGCGCGGCCTTCACCATGTCGTAGACCGTCAGGCACGCGGTCGAGACGGCCGTCAGCGCCTCCATCTCCACCCCGGTCTGACCCGAGGTCTTGACGGTGGCTGTCACGCGCAGGCCCGGCAGGGCGGCGTCAGCCTCCACGTCGACCGCGACGCGGGTGATGGGCAGGGGATGGCAGAGCGGGATCAGGTCGGACGTCCGCTTGGCCCCCATGATCCCGGCGAGGCGGGCCACGCCGGGGACGTCGCCCTTCTTCGCGCGGTTCTGCGAGATCATCTCCAGCGTCTCGGCGGACATGCGCACATGCCCGGTGGCGCGCGCCTCCCGGGCGGTGACCTCCTTGCCCGAGACGTCCACCATGTGGGCGTTGCCCGCGTCGTCGAAATGGGTGAGGGCCATCGCTCAGCCCCGCGCGGTGAGCGGATCGGCCAACAGCCGGCGCGTGGCCTCCGCCACGTTCGCCCGCCGCATCAGGCTCTCGCCGATCAGGAACTTGCGAGCGCCGTATCGGGCCAGGTCGGCTAGGTCCGCCGGGGTCGACAGACCGCTCTCGGCCACGATCGTCCGGTCGGCGGAGACGATCCGCGCGAGGCGGCGGGTCACGTCGAGCGACGTCTCGAACGTGTGCAGATCGCGGTTGTTGATGCCGATCAGCGACGAGCGGAGGGCCATCGCGCGGTCCAGCTCGGCCTCGTCGTGGACCTCGATCAGCACGTCCATGTTCCAGTGGAAAGCCGCGTCCTCGAGCTCGCTGGCCTGCTCGTCCTCGAGGCTGGCCATGATCAAAAGTATGCAGTCGGCGCCGATGGCGCGGGATTCCGTGACCTGCCAGGGATCGTAGACGAAGTCCTTGCGCAGGACCGGCAGGTCGCAGGCCGCGCGCGCGGCGACGAGGTCGTCCTCGTGGCCCTGGAAGGAGGGCGCGTCGGTCAGGATCGACAGGCAGGAGGCGCCGCCCTTCTCGTAGGCGCGGGCGAGGGCGGCGGGGTCGAAATCCTCGCGGATGAGTCCCTTGGACGGGCTGGCCTTCTTGATCTCGGCGATAAGTCCGTAACCTTCGCGGGCGGCGGCCTGGAGGCAACCGGCGAAGTCTCGCGGCTTCGGCGCACTCCGGGCGGCGCCGTCGAGCTCGGATTGCGAGCGGCGGGACTTGCGTTCCTCCACCTCGTCGAGCTTGTAGGTCTTGATGCGGTCTAGGACGGTCGGCATCATTCCTCCAGCGTCACCAGGGCGTGGCGCTTGCGGCCCGCCGAGAGTTTCATCGGCAGCGCGTCGGTGCGCACCATGAGGCCGGGGTCGGTCACGGCCGCGTCGTCCATGCGCGCCCCGCCCTCGGCGATGAGCCGCTTGGCCTCCTTGCCCGATTTCGCGAGCCCCGAGCGGACGATGAGCTGGACCACGGAGATCCCGTCCGCCGCCTCGGCCCCGGTGACCGCGAGGGTCGGGAGATCGTCTCCCACGCCGCCCTTCTCGAACACCTCGTGCGCGGTGGCACGGGCGGCCTCGGCTGCGGCGCGACCGTGGCAGAGAGCGGTGACCTCGTCGGCGAGGATCACCTTGGCCTCGTTGATCTCGGCCCCCTCAAGGGCGCCCATCCGCTCGCACTCGGCGACCGGCAGCTCGGTGAAGAGCTTGGCGAAGCGGCCCACGTCGGCGTCGGTGGTGTTGCGCCAGAACTGCCAGAACTCGTAGGGGCTCAGCATGTCGGCATTGAGCCAGATCGCACCGCCGGCGGACTTGCCCATCTTGCGCCCGTCCGACGTGGTCAGGAGCGGCGTCGTGAGGCCGAAAATCTCCGTCTCGGCGACGCGGCGGCTTAGGTCGATGCCGTTGACGATGTTGCCCCACTGGTCGGACCCGCCCATCTGCAGCAGGCAGTCGTAGCGGCGGTTGAGCTCCAGGAAGTCGTAGGCCTGGAGGATCATGTAGTTGAACTCGAGGAACGACAGCGACTGCTCCCGGTCGATCCGCGAGCGGACGCTCTCGAAGGACAGCATCCGGTTGACGCTGAAATGGCGCCCGATGTCGCGCAGGAAGCCCAGGTAGTTCAGCCCGTCGAGCCATTCGGCGTTGTCGAGCATCAATGCGTCCGTCGCGCCGTCGCCGTAGTCGAGGTACTTGGCGAAGACGCCCTGCATTCCGGCGATATTGTCGGCGATCTGCTCGGGGCCGAGGAGGGGACGTTCGTCGGAGCGGAACGACGGATCGCCCACCTTGGTGGTCCCGCCGCCCATCAGGGTGATGGGCTTGTGGCCGGTCTTTTGCAGCCAGCGCAGCATCATGACGTTGAGCAGGTGGCCGACATGCAGGGACTTGGCCGTGGCGTCGTAGCCGATATAGGCGGGGACCGTGCCGGAGGTCAGGGCGTCGTCCAGTCCCTCCAGATCGGTACAGCCTGCGACGAAACCGCGTTCCGTCATCACCTGGAGGAAATCCGATTTCGGCTGGTAGCTCATAGGCTGTTGCGTCCATGCTCGGGGTCTGAACCGCTATAACGGCGCTATCGGCGAGAGGAAAGCCATGTTGCAGGACGCTAGGGAAACGGTCCCTATCCGGGCCTTGGGGACCATGTCCGGGACGTCGCTCGACGGGGTGGACGCCGCGACGGTTCTCACGGACGGCGTGCGGATATTCGAACTGGGACGGACGGCCTACCGCCCCTACGCCGAGGCGGAGCGCGCGGTCCTGCGCGCCGCGCTGGGCCGGTGGGACGGGCTGGACGACGCGGCACGGGTGGTCGAGGCCGCGCATGCGGAGCTTCTGGGCGGGTTGCCCGGGGCGGACATCGTCGGGTTCCACGGTCAGACGACGGCCCACGATCCAGCCGCGGGGCGGACCTGCCAGGTCGGGGACGGGCAGCGCGTGGCGCAGGCGCTCGGTTGTCCCGTGGCCTGGGATTTCCGTTCCGCCGATGTGGCGGCGGGTGGGCAGGGCGCGCCGCTCGCACCGTTCTACCACCACGCGGCGATGCGGTACGTGGGGCGGGACGCGCCCGTGGCGGTCCTGAACCTGGGCGGTGTGGGCAACCTCACGTGGCTCGACCCCACCATCGCGGACCCCGCCGCCCCGGGGGCGTGCCTCGCCTTCGACACCGGCCCGGCCAACGCCCCGCTCGACGATCTGGTGAACGCGCGAACGGGGGAGGACAGGGATTCGGGCGGGGAGATTGCCGCTGCCGGAACGCCCGACCGAAAGGTCGTGGATCGCCTGCTCGGCGATCCGTATTTCGCCCGCCACGCCCCGAAGTCGCTCGACCGCGACGCGTTCGGATGGCTGGCGCAGGCGGTCTCGGACCTGTCCCTGGAAGACGCCGCCGCGACGCTGACCCGTGCTGTTGCCGAGACGGTGGCCGCGGGACTCGGCCTTTGCCCGACGCGGCCGGCCGGGCTGCTCGTGACGGGCGGGGGGCGGCATAACGCGACCATGATGGGCATGCTGACCGAGGCGGCCGGCATTCCCGTCGCGCCGGTGGAAACCGTGGGCCTAGACGGCGACATGATGGAGGCACAGGCCTTCGCCTTCCTCGCCGTACGGGTTCTCAGGGGCCTTCCGCTTTCCGCTCCCGGGACGACGGGGGTTAAGGCGCCCCTGCCGGGTGGTCGCGTATCGCGGGCGGGAGAGGCATCGGAGGCGGTTCGCCTGAGAGCGTGAAAGGGCGCCCCCCGCGTTGCGCCCGGAGGAGGGGGAAGCTAAGCGGGTCGCGGAACCGAGAATGGAGGGGGCGCATGGCGCTGGCATTGGTCTTTCCAGGACAGGGCGCCCAGAGCGTCGGGATGGGGCGGGACCTGGCGGAGGCCTACCCGGACGCGCGCGCGGTCTTCGACGAGGTCGACGAGGCGCTGGGCGAATCCCTATCCGCGACGATATGGTCGGGAGATGCCGATACGCTGACCCTGACCGCGAACGCCCAGCCGGCCTTGATGGCCACGTCGCTTGCGGCGGTCCGGGCGCTCGAGGCGGAGGGGTTCGACCTGTCGCGCGCGGCCATGGTCGCGGGCCATTCGCTCGGCGAGTATTCCGCTCTCGCGGCTGCCGGCGCGCTGACGGTGAGCGACGCCGCGCGGCTTCTGCGCCTGCGCGGGAAGGCGATGCAGGAGGCGGTGCCGGTGGGCGAGGGGGCGATGGCAGCGCTCCTCGGCCTCGACTTCGCCGCGGCGACGGACGTGGCAGAAAGGGCGGCGCAGGGCGATGTATGCCGCGCGGCCAACGACAACGATCCCTCACAGGTCGTGATCTCGGGGCATCGACAGGCGGTGGAGCGCGCCGTGGATTTGGCCAAGGAGGCCGGGGCGAAGCGCGCGGTGATGCTGCCCGTCTCGGCCCCGTTCCACTGCGACCTGATGCAGCACGCGGCCGAGCGCATGGCGGGGGCGCTGAACGAGGTACGGATCGCCGTGCCTTGCGTGCCCGTGGTCGCGAACGTGACCGCCGCGCCCGTGCAGGACCCCGAGGAGATCCGCAGGCTGCTCGTCGATCAGGTGACCGGAGCCGTGCGCTGGCGCGAGAGCGTGGCGCGCATGGCCGCGGACGGGATCGACGAAATCTGGGAGGTCGGCGCGGGAAAGGCCCTGTCGGGCATGGTCCGCCGCATCGACCGCAGCATCTCGACACGGACGGTCGGCACCCCGGACGAGGTGCGCGCGGCCATGGAAACGGGAGAATGAGCATGTTCGATCTGACCGGGAAGACAGCGCTCGTGACCGGCGCATCTGGCGGTATCGGCGGCGCCGTGGCGCGCGCCCTCCATGCCGCCGGCGCACAGGTTGCGCTTTCGGGAACGCGGGAGGCGCCGCTGGAAGACCTGGCCGGAGAACTTGGCGAGCGCGCCCACGTCCTGCCGTGCAACCTGTCCGACCTCGAGGCCGTGAAGGCGCTCCCTAAGCGCGTGACCGAGGTTGCGGGATCGCTGGACATCCTCGTCAACAATGCCGGCGTCACCCGCGACCAGCTGACGATGCGGATGTCGGACGAGGACTGGCAGACCGTGCTCGATGTCAACCTGACCGCCGTGATGAAGTTGAGCCAGGCGAGCCTGAGGGGCATGATGAAGTCCCGCTGGGGGCGGATCGTGAACATCTCCTCCATCGTGGGATCGACCGGCAATCCGGGACAGGCGAATTATGCCGCCGCGAAAGCCGGGGTCGTGGGCTTCGGCAAGTCACTGGCCCACGAGGTCGCGACCCGCGGCGTGACGGTGAACACCGTGTCACCGGGCTTCATCGAGACCGCGATGACCGACAAGCTGACCGACGAGCAGAAGTCCGGCATCATGGGGCAGGTGCCCATGGGACGCATGGGGCGGGCCGACGAAATCGCGGCGGCGGTCCTGTACCTGTCGAGCCCGGAGGCGGGCTACGTCACGGGGGCGACACTGCACGTCAACGGCGGCATGGCCATGATCTGAGCGCGCAGGGCGAAACCGTTTGCCACGGTTTGACGGTATGCTATAGGCGGCCCACCATTTTGGAGCCATCCCGACCGGGTGGACAGGGACAAGACGTGCCCCGCCGGGGCGGACAGTGGACGGGATATCCCGAAAGAGAAGGAAGAGACATGAGCGACGGCGATATCGAAGAGCGCGTCAGGAAGAAGGTCGTCGAGCACCTCGGCGTCGAAGAGGAGAAGGTGACCCGGAACGCCTCGTTCATCGACGACCTCGGCGCGGACAGCCTCGATACGGTCGAGCTGGTCATGGCCTTCGAGGAAGAGTTCGGCATCGAGATCCCCGACGACGCCGCCGAGAAGATCCAGACGTTCGGCGATGCCGTCGACTACATCAAGGAAGCGACCTGACGCCGTCGGACCTTCCGTGAGGAACGAGACGGGCGCGATCCTGCAGGGTCGCGCCCGTTTTGCATTCGGCCCCCGCCCGGCCAGCCGAAGGTCGGCGTTCCGGGTCTTCCAACCGCCGGACGCGCCGTGTATCAGGCCCGGGCACGGTGGACAGCGAGACGAGGCAGCATGCGGCGCGTAGTCATTTCCGGGATGGGCATGGTCACTCCGTTGGCCTGCGGGGTCGAGGAGACGTGGTCGCGGCTCCTGCAGGGACGCTCCGGCGCGGGCCCGATCCGGAGCTTCGACGCCTCGAAGTTGGCCACGACCTATGCCTGCGAAGTTCCCGACGGGGACGGCTCCGACGGGACGTTCAACCCCGACGACTGGCTCGAGCCCAAGGAACAGCGCAAGGTCGACCGGTTCATCCAGCTCGGCATGGCTGCCGCCGACCAGGCCATCGCGCATTCGGGGCTGACGGCTGAGACGGGCGATGATCCGGAGCGGATCGGCGTGATGATCGGCTCCGGCATCGGCGGGCTGCAATCCATCGCCGAGACGGCCATCCTGATCAAGGAGCGCGGTCCGCGCCGCGTCTCGCCGTTCTTCATCCCCGGCTCGCTGATCAACCTGATCAGTGGCCAGGTCTCGATCAAGTACGGGTTCAAGGGGCCGAACCACGCGGTGGTCACCGCCTGCTCCACGGGTGCGCACGCGATCGGGGATGCGTCGCGCCTGATCCAGCTCGGCGACGCGGACGTGATGGTCGCCGGCGGCTCGGAGAGCGCGATCTGCGAGGTGGGCATTGCCGGCTTCAACGCGTGCAAGGCGCTGTCGACCAAGTTCGGGGACGCCCCGGAGAAGGCAAGCCGACCTTGGGATTCCGGCCGTGACGGCTTCGTCATGGGCGAGGGGGCGGGCGTCCTGGTGCTGGAGGAGTACGAGCGGGCCAAGGCCCGGGGCGCGACGATCTACGCCGAGGTCATCGGCTACGGCCTGTCGGGCGACGCGCACCACATCACCGCCCCGCCGCCCGACCACGAGGGGGCCGAACGGGCCATGCGCGCGGCGGTCAAGCGGGCAGGGATCTCGGCCAGCGAGATCGACTACGTCAATGCGCACGGAACCTCGACCATGGCGGACACGATCGAGATGGGCGCCGTACAGCGCCTCTTGGGGGAGGCGGCCGAACGGGCCACCATGTCGTCCACCAAGTCGGCCACCGGCCACCTGCTGGGCGCGGCCGGGGCAATCGAGGCCATCTTCTCCGTCCTGGCGATCCGCGACCAGGTGGCGCCGCCGACGCTGAACCTCGAGACCCCGCCGGAGGATGCACTCATCGACCTCGCCCCGCTCGAAAAGGTGGGCCGCAAGATCGACGTCGTCTTGTCGAACTCGTTCGGCTTCGGGGGGACGAACGCGGCCCTGCTCCTGCGCAAGATCGACGCGTGATGTGGCGCCACATCGCCTCGAACGGGCTGACCTTGCTGATCGTGGGCCTCGTGGTTCTTGCCGGGGTGATCGGCTGGGGAATGAATACGTACCGATCGAGCGGTCCGCTGGATCAGGCCATGTGCCTCAGGGTCGAGCCGGGATCGAACATGCGGGGCGTATCCGAGGACCTGAGGTCGCAGGACGCGGTGTCTTCCGCGCAACTGTTCCGGATCGCCGCCGACTACACCGACCGGGCCAGCGAGCTGAAGGCGGGGAGCTTCCTCATTCCCGAGAACGCCTCCATGGAAGAGATCGTCGATATCGTCACCCGGGGTGGCCAGAGTACGTGCGGCACCGAAATCATCTATCGTGTCGGGGTGAACGCCCACGAGATCGAGGTACGCGAACTCGATCCCGCAACGGGGCGCTTTTCCACGGGGGCCGAGTTCGACCCCGCGGAAGATGCCGCGCCTGATCTCTATGCCACGATGCGGGACAGGGATGATACACGTTACCGCGTGGCAGTGGCCGAGGGGGTTACCAGCTGGCAGATCGTCGACGCGTTGCGGGCCGCGGATTTCCTCGACGGAGAGGTCGACGCGGTCCCGGCCGAGGGCCGCCTGGCCCCGGATAGCTACGAGGTGTCGCCCGGTGACGTCCGTGCCGACCTGCTTGCGCGCATGGAGGCGCGGCAGGACGAAAGGCTCAACGCCGCGTGGGAGGAGAGGGCCGAAGGCCTGCCCTACGACACGCTCGAGGAGGCGCTCGTCATGGCCTCGATCGTCGAGAAGGAGACCGGCGTCGCCGAGGAGCGCGCCACGGTCGCAAGCGTCTTCGTCAACCGGTTGGAAGCGGGAATGCGGCTGCAGACCGACCCGACCGTGATCTACGGCATCACGAGAGGCGAGGGCGTTCTGGGACGGGGCCTGCGCCGCAGCGAACTCGACGCTGCGACCCCCTACAATACTTACGTCATCGATGGGTTGCCGCCGACCCCGATCGCCAATCCCGGACGGGACGCGATCGCGGCCGCGATGAACCCGGCCTCGACGGAGTTTCTCTACTTCGTCGCGGATGGCACCGGTGGGCATGCCTTCGCCACGACCCTTGATGAGCACAACGCGAACGTCGCTCGCTGGCGGGAAATCGAGGCGAACCGCGCCGGGCAGTGATGTCCGGCGAGGCGGCTCGTTCTCGCGGCTTGGGCCGACGGCAAAGCCCGTGTCCTGTTCGCCCTGGGAGGACGGCCTTTCCTTCCGCGCCCCGGCGATCAGGAGCGCGCCCCTAGTCGAGCGGGCTCCCCAGCGTTCACCTGATACATCCCTTCTGTAGGGGGCATAAGCCCGGTCCCGGAGATGCCGAGCGCGCCGGCATGAGGATGCGATGCACTGCCGCGGCGACGGACGTCCCCATGCCTTCGGGATGAGCGATCGCTTGCCATTGCGAGGTGGCGTGAACGGTCGCCGCCAACTCTGTTTCCAACGTTCGCTGGCCAAGGCGGCGCGTAACGCGCGTCTGCCAATCTTTGCGCGAGCCCGGAAGCCGGACGCAGATCCGCGGGCTGCGCAGTTCTGGCGAGGCGAACGGAAATGGCAGGCGAATGAGTCCCGGTCCCGAAAGTGACGATACCGACGCGCGAGAGATGCTCGACGCGGCCGAGCAGAATTTCCGTGGCCTGATGCGGGCGCTGGTTGAGATCCAGCGGCGGCTCGAGGCTGGGGAGATCGTGGCGCCGGACGCCGAGATCCGCCGCGCGATGTCGGGCGTGAACAAGGCTGTCCAGGTGGTTTTCGACGAGAGGAGGAAGCTCGATGAGATCAGGGCGTCCCATGCCGGCCCAGCACGGAACGACGCACTCGATATCCGCGACGCGGAAGACGAGGTCCGACGCCGACTGGCTCGCATCCGCACCGCCCTGGGCGACGGAGGCCTTCCTCCAGACCCTGACTGAGCCGGCCCTGCGGGCACTTCCCTATCTCTTCCCCTTCTGGGCGCTGGATCACCAGCGCCCGCCCGAGGGGGACTGGCGGACCTGGGTGGTCATGGGCGGGCGTGGCGCCGGCAAGACGCGCGCGGGCGCCGAATGGGTCCGCCGCATGGTCGAGGGGCCGTCGCGGGAAGCACGTGGGACGGCGGCGCGGCTGGCGCTCGTCGGCGAGACCTACGACCAGGTGCGTGATGTCATGGTTCTGGGCGAGTCCGGTATCGTGGAATGTTCCCCGCCGGACAGGAGACCTGCCTGGGAAGCTTCCCGGCGGCGGCTTGTCTGGCCGAACGGAGCCCAGGCGCAGGTCTTCTCCGCGCAGGATCCAGAGGCGTTGCGGGGACCGCAATTCGACGCCGCCTGGGTGGACGAGTTGGCAAAGTGGCGTCGGGGCGACGCGGCCTGGGACATGCTGCAGTTCTGCCTGCGGCTGGGGGACGCTCCCCGGGCCTGCGTGACGACGACGCCGCGGAACGTACCGGTCCTGAAACGGGTTCTGGCCGCGCCGTCGACCGTCGTGACAACCGCGCCGACCGACGCGAACAGGGCGAACCTCGCGCCGTCGTTCCTGGAGGAGATGAGTGCGCGTTACGCCGGAACGCGCCTCGGGGCACAAGAGATCGAAGGTCTGTTGCTCGACGAGATAGACGGGGCGCTGTGGAGCGCGTCGCAGCTGATCGAGTGCCGCACGGACGCGGTGGAGGACCTCTCCAGGATCGTCGTGGCGGTGGACCCGCCCGTCACGTCCGGTCCGCGTGCGGATACCTGCGGGATCGTCGTCGCCGGCGCCAATGCCGATCGGACACGTTTTGCCATCCTTGAGGACGCGAGCGTGGCCGGTGCATCGCCGACGGGCTGGGCCCAGGCGGCTATTGCCGCCTACGAGCGGCACGGCGCGGATCGGATCGTGGCCGAGGTCAACCAGGGTGGGGACCTGGTCGAGGCGGTGCTCCGTCAGTTCGACCGTACGGTGCCTTACCGAGGCGTTCACGCCACTCGGGGCAAGGTCTCCAGAGCGGAACCGGTGGCCGCGCTCTACGAGCAGGGGCGGGTATCACATCTGGGTCGATTGGACGCGCTGGAAGAGCAGATGGCGCTGATGACGGTCCAGGGGTTCCAGGGCGAGGGATCGCCCGACCGTGTCGATGCCCTGGTCTGGGCGGTGAGCGAATTGATGAACGTGCCCCGCAGACCGGGCGTGCGAAGCCTGTGAGGCGAAAGAGGAGCGGCGAATGTTTCAGTTCCTGAGGCGAGAGAGGGTCGAGGAAAGCAAGGCGAGCGCCGTCGGTGGCTTGTCCGCCCCCGCGATCGCCTATGGCGGGTCGGGGCGGGTGGCGTGGAGCGGCCGGGATACCGCGTCGCTCACACGCAACGGGTTCCTCGGCAATCCCGTCGTCTTCCGCTCGGTGAAGATGGTCGCAGAGGCGGCGGCCGCCCTGCCGCTCGTCCTCGAGACGGAGGGCGGCCGGATGGCGGAGCACCCGGCTCTCGAATTGATGTCGCGACCCAATGACGGGCAAGGTCGGGCGGAGCTTCTGGAGGCGCTCTACGGGCAGATATTGCTGACGGGGGACGGCTACGTCGAGGCGGTGGGCGGTGGTGGTCTGCCGATCGAGTTGCATGTGCTTCGCTCGGAGCGGATCTCGGTCGTACCGGGCGAGGACGGGTGGCCCGTCGCCTATGTCTACAGCGTCGGGGCACGAAAGCATCGCTTCGACGTGGCGGACGGGGTCTCGCCCATCTGCCATGTCAGAAGCTTCCATCCGCAGGACGACCATTACGGGCTGTCGCCGATCCACGCGGCCGCCTCGGCGATGGACGTGCACAACTCCGCCTCGCGGTGGTCGAAGGCTCTTCTGGACAATGCGGCGCGTCCATCGGGTGCGATCGTGTTCGAGGGCGGGGAGGGAATGCTCAGCCCCGAGCAATACGACCGGCTCGTGGTCGAACTGGAGACCCATCACCAGGGGGCGCGCAACGCCGGGCGGCCGATGCTCCTCGAAGGAGGGTTGGACTGGAAGCCCATGGGCTTCTCGCCCTCGGACATGGAGTTCCAGAAGACCAAGGAGGCTTCGGCCCGGGAGATCGCGCTGGCCTTCGGAGTACCGCCGATGCTGCTGGGGATACCAGGGGACGCGACCTACGCGAACTACGCCGAGGCGAACCGCGCCTTCTTTCGCCTGACGGTCCTGCCCCTGGCCAATCGCGTCGCCGCGGCCTTGGCCCAATGGTTGGAGGCGTTCGCGGGCGAGCGTCTGACGATGCGGATCGACCTTGATCAGGTGCCCGCACTCGCTGCCGAGCGCGATGCCCAGTGGGCGCGGATCGCAGGTGCCGATTTCCTGACGGATGCCGAGAAGCGGACGCTTCTGGGCCTCCCGGCCCGTGACGAGTGAGAGGGGAGATCATGGAACTCGAAACCAAGTACTGCGCCGGTGACGGCGAGGTGACGTTGACCGCCGGCCACGTGATCGAGGGCTACGCTTCGCTCTTCGGCGCGACGGACCAGGGCGGCGACACGGTCGAGGCAGGGGCCTACGGGCGCTGGCTCGGCGATCTGAAGACCCGGGGCGGCCGCGTGGCAATGCTGTGGCAGCACGAGCCGGGCACGCCCATCGGTGTCTGGGACGAGGTGCGCGAGGATGACCGGGGGCTTTATGTCCGGGGTCGGTTGATCCTGGAAACCCAGCGTGGCGCCGAGGCCGCGGCGCTGGTCTCGGGGGGGGCGATCGACGGGTTGTCGATCGGGTACCGCACCCGCAAGGCGGGCCGGTCCGCGAAGGGGGGGCGCCTGTTGCAGGATGTCGAGCTCTGGGAGGTGTCCCTCGTGACGTTCCCGATGCTTCCCGATGCGCGGGTGGGCGCAAAGGGGGACGAGGCGGTCGAGGCGCCGTGGCGCGAATTCGCGGCGGCATTGCGGACCGCGAGCCGCGAACTGGCCGAAGGTTAAGGCCGGGCAACCGAACACAGGATCGAGGAAAAAGCGATGACGACCGAGACCAAGGCTCGGGCGGACGGGGATGCCATGCCCACGGCCGCCGACGAGATGAGATCTGCCATGGGCGATTTCATGAGGGAGCTTGGCTCCTTCAAGCAGGACATGGCCGAGAAGCTGCAGAAACAGGAAGAGCGAGTGACTATGCTGGATCGTAAATCGCGCGGTGCGCCGCGTCCCGCCCTGGCGACCACGGCCGAGGTCGAGGTTCCTCACCTCAAGGCGTTCGGCGACTACGTGCGCTCGGGGGACGACGACGGCCTGCGCGGCCTCGCGTTGGAGGGAAAGGCCCTGTCGTCGACCGTCGCTGGAGACGGGGGCTATCTCGTCGATCCCAAGACCTCGGACAGCGTGCAATCGGTCCTGCGCTCTACCGCGTCGCTTCGGCGCGTGGCCAACGTGGTCAACGTCGAGGCGACGTCTTATGACGTCCTGATCGACACCAGCGAGATGGGCGCCGGCTGGGCCAGCGAGAACGGCGCGGTGACCGAGACCGTTACGTCGCAGATCGACCGTATCACGATCCCCCTGCACGAACTTTCGGCCCTGCCGAAGGCATCGCAGAGGCTTCTGGACGACGCCGCTTTCGACATCGAGGGGTGGCTTGCCCAGCGCATCGCCGAGAGCTTCGCCCGCGCCGAGGCGGCGGCGTTCATCAAGGGCGACGGCAGCCAGAAGCCCCGCGGTTTCCTCGATCACGATGCGGTCCCGGAGGCCGACTGGAGCTGGGGGGCGCTCGGCTACGTCACCACCGGCGTCGACGGCGAGATCGGCACCGCGGACGCGATCGTGGACCTCGTCTATTCGCTGGGGGCCCAGTATCGGGGCAACGCGAGCTTCGTAATGAACTCCCGCACGACCGGCATGATCCGGCGCATGAAGGATGCCGACGGACGCTTCCTGTGGTCCGACGGACTGGCGGCGGGCGAGCCGGCGCGACTGCTGGGTTACCCGGTGCTGGTGGCGGAGGACATGCCCGACATTGCGCCCGGGGCCGACGCCATCGCCTTCGGCGATTTCGGGGCCGGCTACACCATCGCCGAGCGTCCGGACCTGCGCCTTCTGCGCGATCCCTTCAGCGCCAAGCCGCACGTGCTGTTCTACGCCACGAAGCGGGTCGGCGGCGACGTAAGCGACTTCGCCGCGATCAAGCTGCTGCGTTTCGCCGCCGCGTGACCACAGCGGCCGGGCCGCCGGTTTCGACCGGCGCCCCGGCTTCACACGGAGCAGACGGGCCGAACGAAGCGGACCGCAGGGCGGCAGAGGAAGAGCGCATGTATCTGGTCGAACACACACCCATCGAGACGGGCAGCCTGCCGCTGCCGGACCTGCGGGGGCATCTGCGCCTTGGCACCGGCTTTGCGGACGACACGCTACAGGACGACCTGCTGGAACGGGCGCTTCGCGGGGCCATCTCCGAGATCGAGAGGCTGACCGGGCGGGCGCTGATCCATCGTCGTTTCGGCCTGATCATGCAGGATTGGAGCGGGCCGGACCAGCAGCTTCTGCCACGCTCTCCCGTGACCGGCGTATCCGAGATTGTGATCCGTCGCCAGGACGGCATCCGCGACGTGATCGACCGCAATCGCTACCGCCTGCGGCGGGACGAGGCCCGCGGCGCGATTCTGTCGACCGGGTTCCTGCTGCCGGCGATCCCCGTGGGTGCAGAGGCCGAGATCACGTTCCTCGCTGGGTACGGAGAGAACTGGAGCGCGGTACCGGGCGACCTGGCGCTGGCCGCCATCACGCTGGCCGCCGCACACTACGAAGATCGCCAAGGCGACCGTCGCCTGCCCGACGGGGTGCGGTCCCTGATCACGCCCTACCGCCAGCTGCGCCTGACGAGGGCGGTCTGATGGCGAAGATGAATTTGAGCCGGCCCCTGCTCCTGGAGCAGCGCGTCCTGGAACCCGACGGGTTCGGGGGCCTCGACGAGACATGGACCGGGCGCGGGACGCTCTGGGCCGACATGCGCCCCAGGTCCGCGACCGAGACCGCGGGCGAAGAGGCAAGCCTGAGCCGCGCGCTCTGGACGATTACCGTCCGCGCCGCGCCTTTCGGGGCTCCGTCCCGGCCGGTCGAGGGAAACAGGTTTCGGGAAGGCCGGCGCCGGTTCTCGGTCATTGCCGTGCAGGAAACCGATCCGGCCGGGCGCTGGCTCAGATGTATCGCCGAGGAGGAGCGTGCCACATGACCTATTCCGTCTCGGCGGCCTTGCAGCAGGCCGTCTACGAGCGGCTCTCCGACGACGCGGCATTGTCCGGCATCGTGGGGGGAGCAGTCTTCGACGGGGTCCCGCCGGGTATCGTGCCGCCCATCTACGTCGCGATCGGCGAGGAACGTGCGACCGACCGGTCCGACTACGGGGAACGGGGCGCGCTGCACGATTTCGAGGTCGCCGTGATCACCGACGAGGCGGGCTTCGCAGATGCCAAGGTCGCCGCCGGAGCCGCTTCCGACGCACTCCTGTCGGCGCCTCTGATCCTGGTTCGCGGTCGGTGCGACGGCCTGTGGTTCCGTCAGGCGCGGGCGCGGCGGACGGGCCGGAACAACACGAGACGCATCGACCTGCGCTTTCGCGCGCGGGTCTTCGATGACAATTGAGGAAGGGAGAAAGCGATGTCCGCTCAATACGGCAAGGACCTCTTGATCAAGGTGGACCTCGACGGCGCGGGTCGGTTCGAGACGATCGCGGGGCTGCGCGCCTCACGCCTGTCCTTCAACGCCGAGACGGTGGACGCCACGAATCTCGACAGCGACGGATGGCGAGAATTGCTGGGCGGGGCAGGGGTCCGCAGCGCCGCGGTGTCGGGGTCGGGCGTATTCAAGGACGCAGCCACCGACGAACGGGCGCGGCAGATCTTCTTCGACGCCGAAACGCCCGATTTCCGTGTGGCGATCCCCGATTTCGGGATCGTCGAAGGGCCGTTCCAGATCACCACGATCGAATATGCCGGCACCCATGACGGCGAGGCGACCTACGAGTTGAGCCTCGCCTCGGCCGGACCCCTGACCTTCGAGGCGCTGACATGACCAACCCATGGACCGGAGAGGTGCCCGTCGACGTGGACGGCACCGAATACGACGCGAAACTGTCTCTTGGAGCCCTCGTCGAAGTGGAGGCGGAACTGGAAGAGCAGTCGCTCATCGGACTGGTGGAGCGGTTCGAGGCCGGCCGGTTCTCGGCGAGGGACGTTCTGGCACTCCTGGCCGCGGCCCTCAGAGCGGGAGGCTGGCAAGGCACCAGCGCCGATCTGGCCGCGGCCGAGATCGGGGGCGGCCCGATGGAAGCGACGCGGGCTGCCGGGGCACTCCTGTCGCGGGCCTTCGAGCTGCCGGGATGAGCGATGTCGCCTGGCCCAAGCTGCTGCGGGCGGGCCTGCGGGACCTTGGCTTGCGGCCGGCGGAATTCTGGGCGCTGACCCCTGCCGAACTGATGGTGATGCTGGGCCGCGAGGGTGCGGCGGGATCGCTCGACCGGGCGGGGTTCGACGCGCTCCTGGCCGCCTTTCCCGATGACGCGAACGAGTAGGTAACGAGATGTCCGACATGGATGCATTCGAGGACGACGTCGCTGCCTTCGAGCAGGGCGTGGGGGGGGCCAAGGCGGTCCTGAGCGAGTTCACCTCGGAAATGCGCGCGATGCAGTCGAGCGTAAGCGATACCAAGAACCAGGTCTCGACCCTCTCCAAGAGCCTGTCGAAAAACCTGAAGTCGGGCCTCGAAGGCGTCCTGTTCGAAGGCAAGAGCGTCTCGGATACGCTCAGGGGCACGGCGAAATCCACGCTGGGGGCCGCGTATCGCGCCGCCGTCAACCCGGTGATGAGCCAGGCAAGCGCCTCGTTGTCCGGTGGGATCGCCGGAGCGGTGAAGAGCTTCTTGCCCTTCGCGAAAGGCGGTGCGTTCTCGGGAGGACGACCGTTGTCCAGCGCGCGCGTGAAGCCGTTCGCGAGCGGCGGAATCGTCGATCGGGCCACCACGTTCCCCATGAGGGGCGGGACCGGGCTGATGGGCGAGGCAGGGCCCGAGGCCATCATGCCGCTGTCGCGCGGGCCCGACGGCCGCCTGGGCGTGAAGACGGGCGGCGGCTCGGCGCCGGTTCAGGTCGTCATGAACGTCTCCACCCCGGATGCCGAGAGCTTCCGCCGGTCGGAGACCCAGATCGCCGCGCGGATGGGCCGGGCCCTGTCGCGCGGATCGCGCAATCGCTGAGGAGGGATCGCCATGGCCTTTCACGAAACCCGCTTCCCCACGAAACTGAGCTTCGGCGCCACCGGCGGGCCCGAGCGGCGTACCGAGATCGTCACGCTGTCGAACGGCTTCGAGGAGCGGAATACGCCGTGGCAGCACTCTCGGCGTCGCTACGACGCCGGCGTCGGATTGCGATCCATGGCCGATCTGGAGACGTTGATCGCCTTCTTCGAGGAGAGGCGCGGGCAGCTCCACGCCTTCAGGTGGAAGGATTGGACGGACTTCCGGTCCGGGCCGGCCGGTCATGCAACCGGTTTCCTGGACCAGATTATCGGCGTGGGGGACGGCGAGATCCGTCGGTTCCAACTCGTGAAGACCTACGGGCACGGCGCCACGGGCTATCGCCGGCCGGTCACCAAGCCGGTGACGGGAACTGTTCGGGTCGGTGTCGGCGGTAGGGAGATCGAACCGGGTGGCGGGATCGATATCGAATCCACTACCGGCGAAGTGGTCTTCGACGCGGCGCCCCGCGAGGGCGACCTCGTCACGGCCGGTTTCGAGTTCGACGTTCCGGTCCGTTTTGACATGGATCGCATCGACGTGGCGCTGGACACCTTCAATGCGGGCCAGGTTCCGAACGTCCCGGTGATCGAGGTGCGACTGTGACCGATATGTTGCCGGCGATTGCCGACCACCTTGCGGACGGGGCGACGAGCGTTTGCCGCTGCTGGCGGCTGACCAGGGCCGACGGCCGCATCTTCGCGTTCACCGATCACGACGTGAGCCTTGCGTTCGACGACACGACGTTCGTCCCGACCGATGCGCTTTCGGCCCGCGCGCTCGAACAAACGACCGGCATGTCGGTCGACAACAGCGAAGCGATGGGAGCGCTCTCCGACAAGGGGCTGAGCGAGGCCGATATTCTCGCGGGCCGCTTCGACGGTGCGAGGGTCGAAATCTGGCGCGTGAACTGGTCGGACCCAGCCCAGCGCGCGTTGCAGTTTCGCGGCCGGATCGGCGAGATCGAGCGCTCCGGCGGCGCGTTCCGCGCCGAGTTGCGTGGCTTGACGGAAATGCTGAACCAGCCGCAGGGGCGGCTTTACCAACGCCCCTGCCGGGCCGTGCTTGGGGACGGGGAATGCGGCGTCGATCTGTCCGACCCCGCTTACAAGGCGGAGCTTGTCCTGACGGCCGACCCGGTCGGGACAACCCTAGAGGCGCCTGCGCTGGACGCAGCGGAAGGCTGGTTCGACAACGGCACCCTGACCGTGCTCGACGGCGCCGCCGAGGGGCTGACGCGCATCGTCAGGGCCGACCGCGTCCGGGCGGAAGGGCGTGGCGTGGAGCTTTGGGAGGCTCTGCCCGCCGATGTCGGAGCGGGTACGCGTGTCCGCCTCGAGGCGGGATGCGACAAGCGCGCGAAAACCTGCATCGCCAAGTTCGACAACATGGTGAACTTTCGAGGCTTCCCGTTCCTGCCCGCCGAAGACTGGCTGACCGCCTATCCGCGGAGCGAGGATCGCTCGTGACCGATGTCGTCGAAGCCGCAAGGAGGTGGATCGGAACCCCGTATGTCCACCAGGCGAGCGTCCGCGGGGCAGGGTGCGACTGCCTTGGCCTCGTCAGGGGGGTCTGGAGGGAGGTCCTCGGCGCGGAACCGATCCTGCCGCCACCTTACACGCGCGACTGGGCCGAGACCGAGGGCCGCGAGACGCTGCTCGACGCGGCGAGGACCTTTCTTGCGGAACGGCCCACGTCGTCGCTGCGCGAGGGACAGGTGCTCCTCTTCAGGATGCGCGACGACAGTGTGGCAAAGCACTTGGGTATTCTCACGCGGGCCGGGACAGTTCCGCGTTTCGTGCACGCCTATAGTGGACGCGCGGTCTGCGAGACCACCCTCAGCCTTCCCTGGCGCCGCCGGATGGTGGCGACCTTCGACTTTCCCGACGAGGTGACGTGATGGCGACGATCGTTCTGGCCGCGGCCGGTGGGGCCTTCGGAGCCTCCGCAGGCGGCGGCGTTCTGGGCCTGAGCAGTGCGGTGCTCGGACGCGCGGTTGGCGCGACCGCCGGCCGGATAGTCGACAACTCCGTCCTCGGGAATGTCATGGGCGGAGGAAGCCAGGTCGTGGAGCACGGCCGCATGGATCGCCTGCGGCTGACATCGGCCGGGGAGGGAACGCCCATCCCGCAACTCTACGGCCAGATGCGTCTGCCGTCGCATGTGATCTGGTCGTCGCCCTTCCAGGAACATGTGGAAGTGAACGAGCAGGATGTCGGCAGCGGTGCGGGCGGAAAAGGTGCGCCGGCACCTTCGGCCAGCGTGACCTCGCGTGAATACACCTACTCGATCTCTCTCGCGCTGGGCCTTTGCGAAGGCCCGATCGGCCGGGTCGGTCGCATCTGGGCCGACGGTCAGGAGATCGATCGTCACCGAATGGACCTGCGGGTCTATCGCGGTACCGACGGCCAGTTGCCCGATCCACTGATCGAGGCGGCCGAGGGCGCAGGGCGCGTTCCCGCGTTCCGCGGCATAGCCTATGTCGTGATCGAGAACCTCGACCTGACCCCCTTTGGCAATCGCGTTCCCCAGTTCAGCTTCGAGGTCGTCCGGAACGACTGGGGGGGAAGCGCCCGTGATCTGACGCGCCAGGTTCCGGGCGTCGCCCTGATCCCGGGGACGGGGGAATACACCCTCGCGACCACGGCCGTTCGCTACGAGGACGAGCCCGGCGTGTCGCGATACGCGAACGTTCATTCCCGCGTCGCGACCACGGACATGCGCGCATCTCTCGATATCCTGCGGGGGGACCTGCGCGGCTGCACGGCCACCTCGCTCGTCGTCTCCTGGTTCGGCGGTGACCTGAGATGTGGCGAATGCAGCGTAGAGCCGAAGATCGAGGACGCGCGGGCGGACGGCATGGAGATGCCCTGGCGTTCCGGTGGTGTCGACCGAGGCGGGGCCCGCGAGGTACCACGTGTTGCGGGCGAGCCGGTCTATGGCGGTACTCCCGCCGACCAGAGCGTGGTCGAGGCGATCCGCGCCCTGGCGGCGAAGGGGCAGGACGTGATGTTCTATCCCTTCATCCTGATGGACCAGCTTGCGGAGAACGACCTGCCGGACCCGTACGGCCCCGGTACGCAACCACCCCTGCCGTGGCGCGGCCGTATCACCACCTCGCGCGCGCCTGGACGGTCCGGTTCGCCGGACGGAACGGCGGCTGCGGACGAGGAAGTGGCGGCCTTCGTCGGGACGGCCGGCCCGGGGGATTTCAAGGTTCGGTGGAGCCGCGAGGGACCGGGAGGGCGTCGCCTGCCCTCGGAGCAGGTGATCGTCGAATACGAGGGACCCGACGAATGGTCCTATCGACGCTTCATCCTGCATTATGCCCATCTTTGCGCCGCGGCCGGCGGCATCGAGAGCTTCTGCATCGGGTCCGAATTACGCGGCCTGACCTGGATCCGTGGCGAAAGCGGGTTTCCCGTCGTGGAGGCGTTGCGCGATCTGGCCGCCGACGTTCGCACGATCCTGGGGCGGGACGTGAAGATCAGCTACGCGGCTGACTGGTCCGAATATTTCGGGTACCAACCGCCGGACGGATCGGGGGATGTGTACTTCCACCTCGATCGTCTCTGGGCTCACCGGGACATCGATTTCGTAGGCATCGACAACTACATGCCCCTGTCCGATTGGCGCGAGCGCGAAGACGAGGCCGACGCGGCCTGGGGCTCTGTGCACAACCTTGGATACCTCAAGGCGAACATCCTGGGCGGAGAAGGGTATGACTGGTTCTACCGCGACCAGGCGGCACGCGACGCACAGGACCGCACCGACATCACGGACGGCCACGGCACCCCTTGGATCTTTCGCTACAAGGACATCCGGTCGTGGTGGGCCAAGCCGCATGTCGAGCGGCGGAACGGTATGCCCATCGATGCGCCGACCGACTGGGTTCCGCGGTCGAAGCCGATCCGGTTCACGGAACTGGGCTGCGCGGCGATCGACAAGGGACCGAACCAGCCCAACAAGTTCCTCGACCCGAAGTCCTCGGAATCGGCCCAGCCCCATTATTCGACGGGGCGGCGGGACGATCACGTCCAGATCCAGTACCTTCGGGCACATGCGGAGTTCTGGGCCGAGGACGTGAACAACCCGGTCTCGCCCCTCTACGGCGGTCGAATGCTGGATCTCGACCACGTGTATGTCTGGACGTGGGACGCGCGCCCTTACCCCCAGTTTCCGGGCCTCTCCTCTGTCTGGAGCGACGGCCCGAACCACTTCCGTGGCCACTGGCTCAACGGGCGGTCAGGCGCCCGTGCGCTGGCATCGGTCGTCGAGGAGATATGCCATCGCTCCGGCGTCACCGAGATCGACGTCGATGGGCTGGAAGGCGTTGTCCGCGGCTATGCGGTCACGGAAGTTTCGGACGCGCGGGCGGCCCTCCAGCCGTTGATCCTTTCCTACGGGTTCGATGTGATCGAGCGCGGCGGAACGCTCAGGTTCCGCATGCGCAAGGGCCAGGTGGATGCGACGGTCCTGCCGGACGAAATCGTGCAGAACCCCGAACAGGACGGCGACCTTCAGACGAGCCGCTCGCCCGAAGCAGAGCGGCGGGACCGTGTTTCACTCGGATATCTCGGCCTGACCGAAAACTTCGAGGCGACGACGAGCGAAGCCGTCCTGCCCGGAGACCGGAGCGACGTGATCGCGCGGACGGAGTTGCCCCTCGTCCTGATCGAGGAGGAGGGACGGGCTATCGCGGAGCGTTGGCTGGCCGAGAGCCGGGTCGCCCAGGACCGGATCAGATTCGGCCTGCCGCCCTCCCGCGCCTCCATCGGAGCCGGTGATGTCGTCGAGATCCACGGTGGGATCTACCGCGTCGACCGTGCCGAGCAGGCCGAGTTCCAGCAGATCGAGGCTGTCCGGATCGAGCCGGGGATATACGGACAGACCGACGTGCTCGTGGACCCCGAGGAGGACAGCTTCGACCGCGGGTTCGAGGATCTGACCCCGGCGGGCCCGCCATTGACCCTGTTTCTCGACCTTCCGCGTCCGGCGGACGATGGACAGGAGGAAGGCCCATACGTCGCGGCGTCGGCGCGGCCCTGGCCGGGATCGGGGGCGGCCGTCTACGCGTCTTCGCAGGACGACGGGTACCGCTTGAATACAGTTCTGCCGATGGCGGCGGCAATCGGAACAACGCAGACGGACCTGGTCCCCGCCGAGATCGGCATCTGGGACAGGGGGGCCGCGCTCCGGGTGCGATTGATCGCTGGCGCGTTCTCCTCCGTCTCCGACAACGCCGTTTTTGCGGGGGCGAACGCGGTCGCCATCGGGTCGGGGAACGACGACTGCTGGGAAATATTCCAGTTTCGCGACGCGCGGCTCGTTGGTGTCCGGACATGGGAGCTGTCCATGCGCCTGCGGGGGCAACTCGGGACCGACGGCGCGGCGCACCGGGCGTGGCCGGCCGGTAGCCGCATCGTTGTCCTGAACCGCGCGTTGCGGCGGCTGGGTGTGCCGCCGGCATTGCGCGGGGTTGCCCAGCATCTCCGTCATGGTCCCGCGCGCGATTCCTACACGGCGCCGTCCTATACGCACGAGGTCAGGGCGTTCGAGAATGTCGCGGCACGCCCTTACGCGCCGGTCCACCTTCGCATGAGGGCGGTCCCGGAGGGGACGCGATTGAGTTGGATCCGCCGCAGCAGGGTTGGGGGAGATGCCTGGCAAGGATTGGACATTCCACTCGGGGAGGAGAGAGAAATCTACCGCGTCCGTCTCCTGCGTGAAGGGACGCTCCTTCGAGAGGCAATGGTCGAGCACCCTTACTGGACATACACCGATTCCGAGCGTGTGTCGGACGGACTTGGCGCGGTCCGCGCGGAGGTTGCGCAGGTTTCCGTCACCTACGGACCCGGGCTGGCTCGGACCATCGAAATCCCGGGCCGGTGAGACCCGCTTTTGTCACGCGACCCTGCGCCCTATATGATCGCACCAACGCAATCTGCAGGCGGAGGGCCTTCCCATGAGCGTCAGCTTGAGCAAAGTCGCCAGCGTCGACCCGGTTTGGGCCCGCATCCGCGAGGAAAGCGACCAGGCGACCCACGACGAGCCGCTTATGGGCGGACTTTACCATGTTTCGGTGCTTCACCACGATTCGATCGAGAAGGCTCTGAGCTACAGGCTGTCTTTGAAGCTAGCCTCCGGGGAGATGCCGGAGCAGATCCTGCGCGAGATCGCGGATGCGGCCTATGCGGAAGATCCATGGCTTGGCGAGGCGGCGCGCGCGGATCTGGTGGCCGTCTACGAGCGCGATCCCGTCTGTCATCGCTTCGTGCAGCCCCTGCTCTTCTTCAAGGGCTACCAGGCGGTTCAAGCTTATCGCGTGGCGCATTGGCTCTGGGGGCAGGGGCGTCGTGATCTTGCGTATTTCATCCAGATGCGCACCTCGGAGGTGTTCGGCGTCGATATCCATCCGGCCGCCCGTGTGGGCAAGGGGATCATGATCGACCATGCCCATTCCATAGTGATCGGGGAGACCGCGAGCGTGGGCGACAATGTCTCGATGCTGCATTCGGTGACTCTGGGAGGCACCGGCAAGGAGGACGACGACAGGCACCCCAAGATCGGTGACGGCGTCCTGATCGGAGCCGGCGCAAAGGTGCTCGGAGCGATCAGGATCGGCAACTGCTCTCGTATCGCAGCCGGATCAGTCGTGCTCGAGGAGGTTCCGCCGATGAAGACGGTGGCCGGCGTCCCGGCGAAGATCGTCGGCGAGGCTGGCTGTGCGCAACCGTCGGTAACGATGGACCACCTGTTCGCGGGGAAGTAGGCAGGCCAACCGCCTCAGCGGAAGACGACTTCGTCGGCGCGGACGAATCCGAGGATATCGCGCGCCTGCTCGTCGAGCAGGTCGAGGTCGAGATAGGCGTCGGAGAGGCGGTGGGTCTTGTTGCGGTAGTCCGCGACTTCGGCTCGAAGCATTGCGAGGTCGTGCTCGAGACCAGCGACCTCGGCGTCGATCTGGATACGACGCAGGAGACCGTAATCTCCCTGAATGCTCGCGAAGGCGAAGTACAACCCCAACACGCACGTCGTCACGATGTAGAGGGCAAAGCCGTAGCCGAAGCGGGGTCCCGGTTGTGACATGGCGATCTGTTCGTCCGCTGGGATTTTGACCCGCACAATGACGAAGGTGGGCCGGAACGCAAATCCCGACCCGCCACGGAGCGGCAAGCGTCCGCCGAGCGTGACTTATTCGTTGCCCTTGTAGATCGCGACGAGCTTGTCGAACATGGCCATGGCATCCGACCGGTCGCGCTGGAACGAGTTGCGCCCGATGATCGAGCCGTTGCCTCCGCCATCACGGATGGCGCGCGCGTCTTCGTAGACCTGATCCTCGCCCTTCTTCGCGCCACCGGAGAAGATCACGATGCGGCGGCCGTCGAAGGCCGAGCGCATGCACTCCTTGACGCGCGCGGATTGGCTCGAGATGTCGATGCCCTGTTCCTCGAACATCTTGCGCGCCTCGGGGATCTCGAGGTGATCGGTGGAGAGCTTGATCTTGATCACGTGCGCGCCGATCAATGCCGCGATCTGGGCTGCGTAGGCGGCCACGTCCACGGCCGTCTCGCCATCCTTCGAGACGGCCTCGCCGCGGGGATAGGACCAGATGACGGTGGGCAGGCCCACGGAGGCGGCCTCGCGCCGCATTTCCACGATCTCCTCGTACATGTCGAGCTGCGAGTCCGAGCCCGGATAGATCGTGAAGCCGATCGCGGAGCATCCGAGACGCAGCGCATCGTCGACGCTTGCGGTCACCGCCTGATCCTTGCTGGCCGTAGACGACATCAGGGAGTTGGCGGAATTGGCCTTGAGGATCGTCGGGACCTGGCCGGCGAAGGTGTCTGCCCCGGCCTCGAGCATGCCCAGGGGCGCGGCGTAGGCGTTCAGCCCGGCATCGATCGCGAGCTGGTAGTGGTAATGCGGGTCGTAGCCCCCCGGGTTCGGCGCGAAGGAACGCGCGGGACCATGCTCGAACCCCTGATCGACCGGCAGGATGATCATCTTGCCGGTGCCCTTCAAGCGGCCATGCATCAGCATCTGGCACAGCTTGCCCTTCACGCCGGGCGTCTCTCCCTCGTAGTTGGACAGGATCTGCTGGACCTTGCGCGTCGCTTTCATCGTTCGCTCCATGTTCGGATCAATCGGGCACTGGTTAGGCGGCGTCCACGGCGCTGGCAATCGCGTTGACGCTAACGCCGAGACATCAGCGCATGGGTCAGGGGCAGCAGGATGGCATGAGGCGTTACGTGGGAGGCCGCGGCGACAAGCTTGTTGCCGAGCCCGGGCACGACGACCCGCCTCCCTGCTTCCATACCTTTCCATCCGCGCATCGCCACGTCATGCGCCGTCGGCTGCCGCGACATCTTCAGGAGGGGAATGCTGCCCATGCCGGCGGCTGCGAAGAAGCCGCTCTCGGTTGGGCCGGGGCATAGCGCGGTGACGCTTACCCCGGTCCCCTTCGCCTCCTGCGAAGCGGCCTCGGACAGGGACAGGAGATAGGCTTTCGTCGCATGATAGACCGCCATGCCCGGCCCGGGAAAGAAACCCGATAGGGAAGCCACGTTCAGGACCTTTCCGCCGCCGCGCCCGGGCATCTCGGTCACGGCCGCTTTCAGGAGGACCGTGGCCGCGAGCAGATTCACCCGTACCGAAGTGTCCTCCCGCGCGCCGGTCTCCCGTGACGTAACCGGCCCGTTCGATCCCAGCCCGGCATTGTTGACGAGACACGTAACCTTTCCTGCCTCCGTCCATACGCGCGCCGCCTCTCCCTCCACCGACAGGTCGGCGGGGAGGATTCGGACGGAGACGCCATGATCGGCACGCAATTCCGCGGCCAGCGTTTCCAGCTCTCCCTCGCTGCGGGCGACGAGGACAAGGTCGCGTTTCCGCGCCGCCGCGATCCTGGCGATGGCGGCGCCGATGCCGCGGGAGGCTCCGGTGACAAGCGTGATGCTCACGATTCCAGCGCCGCGACACCCGGCAGGGTCTTTCCCTCCATCCATTCCAGGAACGCCCCCCCGGCCGACGAGACGTAGGTGAAGTCGTCTGCGGCGCCGGCTCTGTTCAGCGCCGAGACGGTATCGCCGCCCCCGGCGACCGAGACGAGCTGGCCGTCTCGTGTCAGCCGCGCGGCCTCCTGCGCAGCAGCGTTCGTCGCCGCGTCGAAGGGCTTGATCTCGAAGGCGCCGAGGGGGCCGTTCCAGATCAGGGTGCGACACGATTGCATGGCCTTCGCGATGCGTTCGACGCTCTCCGGTCCGGTGTCGAGGATCATCATGTCGGAGGGGCACTCCTCTGCGGGAACCACGCGGTTCACCGCGCCGGCCTCGAACGCGGCCGCGACCACCACGTCTTCCGGCAACAGGATTTCGCATCCCGCCTCGTCGGCGCTGGACAGGATCTCCCGCGCGGTCTCGGTCATGTCGTGTTCGGCCAGGCTCCTGCCCACGTCGACGCCCTTCGCCGCGAGGAACGTGTTCGCCATGCCGCCGCCGATCACGAGATGGTTCACCTTGCGCACGAGGTTCGACAGAAGCGCCAGTTTGGTGGAGACCTTAGCGCCGCCGACCACCGCCATGAGGGGTCTCTCGGGATCTCCGAGCGCGGTCTCGAGAGCTTTGAGCTCCTCCGCCATGAGGCGCCCCGCACATGCCGGAAGGCGCCGCGCCAGCCCCTCGGTCGAGGCATGGGCGCGGTGCGCGGCCGAAAACGCGTCATTGCAGTAGATGTCGCCCAGCTCGGCCATCTGGTCTGCGAGGCAGTCGTCGTTTTGCTCCTCGCCCGGGTGGAAGCGGGTGTTTTCGAGCAGGATCACCTCGCCGTCGTCGATCGCCCCCGCCGCCTCGTCCCCGACGCAGTCGGGTCCGAACCGAATTTCCCGACCGAGCGCGGATTCGAGGGCGGGCACGACCTGGCGCAGGGACATCTCCTCGACCCGGGTTCCCTTGGGCCGTCCGAAATGGGCCAGCAGGACCGGGGTCCCCCCCTTTTCGAGGATGGCGCGGATCGTGGGTACGACGCGGTCGATGCGGGTCGTGTCGGTGACCCGACCGTCCTCCACCGGGACGTTCAGGTCGACCCTCGTCAAGACCCGCTTTCCGTCCAGATACACGTCGTCGAGCGATTTCCAGCCCATCATCGGCTCCTGTTGCATTGCGTTCCGTTCATCGCGCGATCGCGATCCCCGCGCAAGCGAGGCGGGCTTTTCCTTCGGCCGTCAGCCGCCTAGGGTCCGGCGGCATCGCATCCCCAAGAGGCAGAGAATGGCCGAGATCACCGATCCCGAGAACACGATCATCATAGAGCTTCAGGACGGCCGCGTCGTCGTCGAATTGTTGTCCGACGTGGCGCCGGGCCACGCCGAGCGAATGAGGACATTGGCGCGCGAGGGCGCCTACGACAATGTCGTTTTTCACCGCGTGATCGAGGGCTTCATGGCCCAGACGGGTGACGTGGAGAATGGCAATATTGGTGCCGGCGGCGACCTGCGCCGGGCGGGCACGGGCAGTTCGTCCCACCCCGACCTCAAGGCGGAGTTCTCGAAGGTACCGCATGACCGGGGTACGATCGGGGCGGCACGCAGCCAAAACCCGGACTCCGCCAACTCGCAGTTCTTCATCAACTTCTCGAACAACCACTTCCTGAACGGGCAATATACCGTCTATGGCCGCGTAATCGAGGGAATGGAGCACGTGGACGCCATTACCCGGGGCGAGCCGCCGCAGGACCCCGACCGGATGCTGAGCGTGAAGGTGGCCGCTGATGCTTAAGATCGCTGCCCTGATTACCCTGACGGCCGCACCGGCACTGGCCACCGGCCTCGACATAGAAGTCGCGGGCGAGGCCGAGGGCACCATCCATATCGATCTCTACGAGGACGTCGCCCCCGACCATGTCGAGCGGCTCACGACCCTGGCGGAGCGCGGTGCCTACGACGGCGTCGTCTTCCACCGCGTGATCGAGGACTTCATGGCCCAAACCGGCGACGTGCAATTCGGCGTCGTTGGCGGCGACATGTCCCGCGCGGGCTTCGGCGGGTCGGACTTGCCGGACCTCGAGGCAGAGTTCTCCGGCCGTCCGTTCGAACGCGGTACTGTGGGCATGGCCCGCTCGGGCGACCCCGACAGCGCCAATTCGCAGTTCTTCATCATGTTCGCGCCCGCCTCGCACCTCGACGGGGAATACACCGTCGTCGGCCAGGTGACCGAGGGGATGGACGTACTCGACGCGATAAAGCGCGGTGCGCCCCAGTCTGGCCAGGTCGAGGGCGATCCCGACGTGATGGAGACGGTCACCGTCACGGAATGACCTCAGCGCCGCCCGGGGCCCTCCCCGGGCGGCATCAGGTCCCGCAGAAGGTCGCGGTGACCTCTTCTCCCGCGGCGGGCGGCGTGCCGAAGACAGGGTGGTCCGTGAACGGATCCGCCGTCGCCCGGTGCAGGTCGCGAAAGAGGCTCGTGTCGCCCGCCACAGCCGCAGCGATCGCCGCCTCAACATGGTGGTTGCGCGGGATCACGGCGGGATTTCTCCGGGCCATGAGCGACCGCCGCGCAACCGGGTCGATCGGTTCCTTCGCGAGCCTGTCCGCCCATCTCACCGCCCAGGCGTCAAAGCTTGGCCGGTCGGTGATCCAGTCACCCGCCGTGCCGTCCGCCAGACCGCGGAAGACCTTTGTAAAATCGGCCCGGTCCTGCGCCATGAGGGTAAGAAGCTCCTGGATCAGCGCCTCGTCTTCCTCCTTGGCCTCGGAAAGGCCGAGCTTGCCACGGAACACGTCGAGCCAGCAGCGCTGGAACCGCGCGCCGAAGTCATTCACCAGGTCGGTGGCACGTTCGATCGCCGCGTCGCGCTCTCCCATCAGGGGCAGGAGCGCGGTCGCGAACTGGGCGAGGTTCCAGACGGCGATCTCGGGCTGACGGGCATAGGCGTAGCGGCCGAACCGGTCGATGGACGAGAATACCGTCTCCGGATGATACCCGTCCATGAACGCACAAGGACCGTAATCTATGGTTTCCCCGGCGACGGAGACGTTGTCGGTGTTCATCACGCCGTGGATGAAGCCCAGCCCCATCCAAGATGCGATCAGGCGGGCCTGCGCATCGATCACCGCCTCCAAAAGTCCGAAAGCGTCATCTGCATCGGGATAATGACGGGCAATGACATGATCCGCCAGGGCGCGCAGCCCGTCTATGTCCTGTCGGGCATAGAGGTACTGGAACGTCCCGACCCGGACATGGCTCGCGGCGACTCGGGCCAGCACGGCGCCGGGAAGCGCGGCCTCGCGCAGCACCGTCTCACCCGTCGCCACGGCCGCAAGGGCACGGGTCGTCGGAACGCCCATGGCATGCATGGCCTCGCTGACCAGGTATTCCCGGATCACCGGGCCGATCCAGGCGCGGCCATCGCCCGATCGACTGTAAGGCGTACGACCGGCCCCCTTCAACTGAAGGTCCATCCGTCGTCCATCCGGCGCCACGACTTCCCCGAGAAGGACGGCACGCCCGTCGCCAAGCTGTGGAACCCAGCCTCCGAACTGATGACCGGCATAGGCCTGCGCGATGGGCGTTGCCCCCTCTGGCACGATGCTCCCCGACAGGGTCGCGACGCCGTCGGCAGAGGCAAGCGTCGACGGGTCGAGGCCAAGGGAGGTGGCAAGGGCCTCGTTGAGCGCGATCAGCTCGGGTGCCGCGACCGGCGTCGGCGCCTGGTGTGAGAAGAAGCGGCCGGGCAGGCGGGCATACGTATTGTCGAAGGGCAGGGTCAGGGGCATGGCTTCTCCTTTTCACCCCCAACCTAAGCGATCTGCACGCCAGATTCAGCCCGCCTGAATTCGGACAAGGCTCGATCTTTGCGCGCATATCTGCCATGCAACTCGCGCAACAATAGTCGACTGCCGCGCGCGACGGGGGCCTGCTAAGGGCTGGCCGAAGTAATTCGCCGCGCTCCAAAGCTTTGCCGCGTCGGCGTTCTATCAGTTGGAGCAGATCATGATCGCGGTTCTCGGCAGTGCGTGGGCCCTATTCCTCGGGATGGGCCTGCTGATGGTCGGCAACGGTATGCAGGGGACGCTTCTGGGCGTTCGAGGCGACATCGAGGGCTTCTCCACCTTCGAGATGTCGCTTGTCATGTCGGCCTACTTCGTTGGCTTCCTCGGCGGCTCGCGCCTGGCTCCCGAGATGATCAGGCGGGTGGGCCATGTCAGGGTCTTCGCGGCCCTTGCCTCGTTCATCTCTGCTATCCTGATCCTTTTCCCGTCGATCACCGAAGCCTGGGCGTGGATGCTCCTGCGCGTGCTCATCGGGTTCTGCTTTTCCGGCGTCTACGTCACTGCCGAGAGCTGGCTGAACAATGCGACGACCTCGGCGAATCGCGGCCAGGCACTCTCGATCTACATGATCGTGCAGATGGGGGGCATCGTTTCGGCCCAAGCGCTGGTGGTGACGGGGGACCCGTCGGGCTTCATCCTGTTCATCATCCCTTCGGTGCTGGTGTCGATGTCCTTCGCACCGATCTTGCTGTCGATCTCGCCCACGCCGCCCTTCGCCACGACGAAGCCCATGAGCTTGGCGCGGCTCTTTCGCTCCTCGCCCCTGGGATGCGTGGGCATGCTTCTCAGCGGTGGGATGTACGCGGCGCAATTCGGCATGGCGTCGGTCTATGCTGCTCAGGCGGGCCTGAGCGTGGGCCAGATCGGTTCCTTCGTCGGCGCGATCTTCCTCGGCGGGCTTCTTTTCCAGTACCCCGTGGGTTGGCTGTCCGACAGGATCGACAGGCGGCGGCTGATCTTGGGGTGCTGTGTGCTGGGAGCTCTGGCCTGCGCGGCCGGGGCGGTACTGCCACCGGATCCGCTGACCGTCATGGCCGTGGGATTCCTGATGGGCGGCATGATCAATCCGCTGTACGCGTTGCTGATCGCCTACACCAACGACTACCTCGACTACGAGGACATGTCGGCGGCCAGCGGGGGGCTGATCTTCATCAACGGCCTCGGGGCCATCGCCGGCCCGATCCTGATCGGTGTCCTGATGACGGCGGTGGGGCCAAGCGGTTTCTGGATCTTCGTGGCCACGCTCCTGGCGCTCCTGTCGGCTTACGCTCTCTGGCGTATGACGCGCCGCGCTTCGCCCGATGAGGTCGGCTCGTACGTCGTGGTCACGCCCAGTGTATCGCGCGTGGGGCTCGCCGCCGGTCAGGAATGGGCGGCGGATCGCGACGAAGAAGATGGCGAGGAATGAGGCCGCGCGCATGAAACCGTCTTGTCCGAACGGGAGACGTCTGCGACGCTTTCCCGTACGTACACGGGAGGAACGGTAGATGTCGACACCGGAGGAAGTGCTGGCGTTCTGGCTGGACGAAGTCGGGCCGGAAGGGTGGTACAAGTCGGACGCTTCGGTCGACGAGGCGGTGCGCGACCGTTTTGCCGATACATGGGATCAGGCGGCAGAGGGCGGATTGTCTCTTTGGCTGACATATCCCAGCGGAACGCTCGCCTACATTATTCTCACCGACCAGTTCCCGCGCAACATGTGGCGCGGCCGGGCGCGAAGCTTCGCACTCGATGCCGCCGCGCTAGCGACGGCAAAGACAGCCATTTCCAAGGGCTGGGACGTGCGGGTCGATCCACCGGTGCGGCAGTTCTTCTACTTGCCGCTCATGCACTCGGAGAATCTGTGCGATCAAGATCGATGCGTGCGCCTGTTCCATACCCGTATGCCCCAGGCCACCGACAATCTCCTTCATGCCCGCGCCCACCGCGAGGTTATCCGCCGGTTCGGACGCTTTCCCCACCGCAATGAAGCCCTCGATCGGGAGAGCGCACCCGAGGAATCTGCGTTCCTTGCGGACGGGGGATACGGGCGCGCCGTGGCGGATGTGCGTGATGCGGCCTGAAGGAACCGGACGAATACTGCCCGGTTCCGTGATGAACAGGAGAGACGTCTCATGAGAAGCATCTGGATGGCCGCAGCCTTGTTCGTGGCGGGCCTATCGATCATCGTCCTGCGCCCGATGTTCCTCGCCGATGGAGCAGAGGCAAGCGTATACTCCGGAGGCCCGACCATTCTGACTTGGATCGGGTGGGTCCTGCTCCTTGTTGGCGGGGTGATGGTCGCGCTCAGTCTAGTCCGCTCCCGCCGGAACGATCGCTCCTGACGGCCGGAGGGCCGCAGCGGCGAGGTGCCGCTGCGGCAAGTTCTTACGCGGTTTTGCGGCGCGTGGCGCGGGCGATGCCCAGGGCGCCGAGGCCGGTCAGGATGAGCGGTATGCCCGCCGGCAGCGGAACAGGAGCGACGTCACCGGTCTGCGCGGCGAAGCTACGGAAGGCACCGTTCCCGGGGTCGCCTGCGATGGTGGCGATGCCGCTTGTCAGGTCGATCGTGTAAAGCGTCGAGTCTCCGCCGCCGCCGCCCAGAAGCGC
Organism: uncultured Paracoccaceae bacterium; assembly: GCA_947500825.1. Lineage (GTDB taxonomy): Bacteria > Pseudomonadota > Alphaproteobacteria > Rhodobacterales > Rhodobacteraceae > Palleronia. The sequence goes on from CANMTR010000001.1 coordinate 489,176, forward strand.
CAGGGCAAGATTGTCGCCCTCGAAATCGGACAGGATCTCGAAACCGCCGTTGTTGTTGAACCGGAGGCGCTCGCCGTCAAGCGTGAGCGGCGCAACTGTGGATAGGGTGCCAGCGTTGTTTGCCAGCGTGACAAGCGAGTCCGTCCGCGCGTCGAGAGCGTACTGCAGAGTCTCGCTGGCGGTCATGCCGTCCACCGCATTGGTGTAGGCGTTTGCGAAGATTTGCGGGTCGATGCCCTCGTTCGCGTCCCCCTCGGCGTAGAACAGGTCGGTGAACTGACGCAGGGTGCCGGCATTTTCCGCCGCGGGGAAGTCCGACGGAAAGAAGACGATGTTTTCGTCGCTGACGGAGACCGCGCGCGCCGCGTCGATCTGATTGTTGAAGTCGAATCCGATCTTGCGGTTCGAAACGCCGGCGCCGTCGACCGGGGTGGCCCCGGTGTTCGTCAGTGCGCCGGTAGATGTGTCGATGGTGAAGACTGCGTCGTCGTTCTGGCCCCTCCCGGCCTGATAGCCGTAGAGTTCACCCGTCACGGGGCGGTAGGAAATAGCGTCGATCCGATCACCGAGCCTGACCGACATGCGCTCCGAAGTCATGGCGAGGTCGCCGATGACGGTAAGGTCGAGGCCGTTGTTGCTCAACGCGTACCCGGTGCTTCCCGACAGGGTCGCGGCTGTCGCGCTGATGGCTGAGATTCCAAGAAAGGTAGTGGCAAGAAAGGCGGACTTCATTCGGCTTCTCCTCGTGAATCGTCGTAAGACAATGTGGCGCATGTTTCAGCGCACCGAGATTATCGTTAAAAAACATTAAGATATAAACCGAATTATTTTTATCGGCCTTTGCAACTTGTGCTCTCTTTCAGCCGTGGCTTCTTTTCTGTTGCAAGCCTTTCAACGTGCGTCCGAGCGGCGCCTTGATCGAGCGCGCACCGGCATCTACCTGTGGTCCGACCCGTCGGCACACCGAGCTGGGCCGCCACTCTATATCCCGGAAAGACCATGGCCGAGCTGAAAAAGATCGAGGTGCGCGGCGCGCGCGAGCATAATCTCAAAGGCATCGACGTGGATATCCCGCGCGATCAGCTCGTGGTGATTACCGGGCTCAGCGGCTCGGGAAAGTCCTCCCTCGCCTTCGACACGATCTACGCGGAAGGTCAGAGGCGGTACGTCGAAAGCTTGTCGGCCTATGCCCGGCAGTTCCTCGACATGATGGAAAAACCGGACGTCGACCGCATCTCCGGCCTATCCCCGGCCATCTCCATCGAGCAGAAGACTACCTCGAAGAACCCTCGCTCCACCGTCGGGACGGTGACGGAAATCTACGACTACATGCGCCTCCTGTTCGCGCGGGCGGGCACACCTTATTCGCCTGCCACCGGCAAGCCCATCGAGGCCCAGCAGGTGCAGGACATGGTCGATGCCGTCATGCGGATGGAGGAAGGAACGCGCGGTTATCTCCTGGCGCCGATGATCCGTGACCGGAAAGGCGAGTACCGCAAGGAATTCCTGGAGTTGAGGAAGCAGGGCTTCCAGCGGGTCAAGGTGGACGGCGCGTTCCATGAACTCGACAACCCGCCCACGCTCGACAAAAAGTATCGCCACAACATCGACGTGGTGGTCGATCGGATCGTGGTGCGCGAGGGGCTCGAGACGCGTCTCGCGGATTCGTTCCGCACCGCACTCGACCTTGCCGACGGAATCGCGGTCCTCGAGACCGCCCCGCGCGAAGGAGATGGAGAGCGGATCACGTTTTCCGAAAATTTCGCCTGCCCCGTCTCCGGCTTTACCATTCCCGAGATCGAGCCGCGCCTGTTTTCCTTCAACGCTCCCTTTGGGGCCTGTCCGGCATGCGACGGGCTCGGGGTGGAGTTGTTCTTCGATGCGCGCCTCGTGGTGCCGGACCAGAACCTCAAGATCGGCGATGGCGCCATCGCCCCGTGGCGCAAGGGCAAGAGCCCCTACTTCACTCAGACGATCCAGGCGATGGCCAAGCATTACGGTTTCTCGTCGTCGACGAAGTGGGTCGACTTGCCCGACGAGGTGAAGGGCGTCTTTCTGTTCGGGTCCGGCGAAGACGAGATCAAGTTCCGTTACGACGAGGGTGGCCGTGTCTACGAGATATCGCGCCCCTTCGAAGGTGTGATCCCGAACATGGAACGTCGCTACCGCGAAACCGATTCTAGTTGGGTGCGCGAGGAGTTCGAGCGCTACCAGAACAACCGGCCCTGCAAGGTCTGCGACGGCCACCGCCTGCGCCCCGAGGCGCTGGCCGTCAAGATCGGTGATCGTCACATCGGCGAGGTCGTCGAACGGTCCATCAAGGATGCCTACGATTGGTGCGAGAGCGTCCCCGAGAGCCTGTCGCACCAGAAGAACGAGATCGCCCGCGCGATCTTGAAGGAGATCCGAGAGCGGTTGGGGTTTCTCAACAATGTCGGGCTCGAATACCTTACCCTGAGCCGCAATGCCGGCACGCTCTCGGGCGGGGAAAGCCAGCGCATCCGGCTCGCAAGCCAGATCGGATCGGGCCTGACGGGCGTGCTATACGTCCTCGACGAACCCTCGATCGGCTTGCACCAGCGCGACAATGATCGGCTCCTGACCACGCTCAAGAACCTCCGCGACCAAGGCAACACCGTGATCGTGGTGGAACACGACGAAGAGGCAATCCGCGAGGCCGATTACGTGCTCGATATCGGGCCGGGCGCCGGGGTGCATGGCGGTTACGTGATTGCCTCGGGCACGCCGCGTGAGGTGATGGATACACCCGAGAGCGTGACAGGCGACTATCTCGCTGGACGTCGCGAGATCGCGGTGCCGACCACGCGGCGCAAGGGCACGAAGAAGACCGTCACGGTCGTGAATGCCGCGGGAAACAACCTCCACGACCTGACCGTCGATTTCCCGCTTGGGCGCTTCATCTGCGTCACCGGCGTGTCGGGCGGCGGCAAATCGACACTCACGATCGAAACCCTGTTCAAGACCGCGGCAATGCATCTCAACGGGGCGCGTCACACGCCTGCACCTTGTGAGACGATCAAGGGGTTGCAGCATCTCGACAAGGTGATCGACATCGACCAGCGGCCGATCGGAAGGACGCCGCGCTCGAATCCCGCGACGTATACCGGTGCCTTTACCCCGATCCGGGATTGGTTTGCCGGTCTGCCCGAGGCGAAGGCGCGGGGCTACAAGCCGGGTCGATTCAGCTTCAACGTCAAGGGCGGACGGTGCGAGGCCTGCCAAGGCGACGGCGTGATCAAGATCGAGATGCATTTCCTGCCCGACGTCTACGTCACCTGCGAGACCTGTGATGGGGCGCGATACAACCGCGAAACGCTTGAGGTGCAGTGGAAGGGCAAGTCGATCGCCGACGTGCTCGACATGACCGTCGAGGAAGCGCAGACCTTCTTCCAGGCCGTTCCCTCCATTCGCGAGAAGATGGACGCCCTCATGCGGGTTGGCCTCGGCTACATCAAGGTCGGCCAGCAGGCGACAACCCTCTCGGGCGGCGAGGCCCAGCGTGTGAAACTTTCGAAGGAGTTGGCGCGGCGTTCGACGGGGAGGACTCTCTACGTCCTCGACGAGCCCACGACGGGTCTTCACTTCGAGGACGTCAAGAAACTACTCGAAGTCCTCCACGAACTGGTCGAATCCGGGAACACGGTGGTGGTGATCGAGCACAACCTCGACGTCATCAAGACGGCAGACTGGCTTGTGGACATCGGTCCTGAAGGTGGGGATGGTGGCGGGAATCTTGTCGCGACTGGGACACCAGAAGATGTTGCAAAAGTGCCTGAATCCCATACTGGGCGTTATTTGGACGAGATGCTAAAGGCGCGGAAAGTCGCGGCCGAATGACGAGATAACCTGCCCCTCCATGATGTTACTCGTGCCGGACCAAGTGAGCGGAAGGTGTCATCTACCTCTAGTGGAGTAGCTCCCGACAGCATCGATTACTCTGCTCCCCGACCCTGGACCGCCGTTGGAGTTTTCTGGCTGTCTTACGATGACGGGCTGGTGGCGTCACCGAGATAATGCATGGCGACCGGGATGTTGTATCCAATCGCGCTGTGGGGTCGGTCTTCGTCGTAGTCTCTGCGCCGGTCTTCCAGCTCTTCGCGGGCGTCGGCAAGGTTCGTGAACTAGGGGGTGGTCAGGCACCAGGACCGGAGCTTGCTGTCGAATGCCTCGATGAAGCCGTTGTCCGTCGGCTTGCCGGCCCGCGAAAAGTCCAGCGTGACGTCATTCGCATAGGCCCGGAGGTCAAAGTCGCGGAATATGAACTCGCTGCCATTGTCGATCCTGATCGTCTTCGGATAGCCGACCTTGGCGCAGATATTCTCGAGCGTCTGCACGATATCCTCCCCCCGGTAGGCGAACCGCAGATCGGCAGCCGGGCACAGCCGTGAATGGGCGTCGACGAAGGTGGGAATCCGGAGCTTCCTGCCCGTTGCGAGCTGGTCATGGACGAAATCCATCGCTCAGACCTCGTTGGCCCGCCAGCCTCCTGGCGATCCTCCCGCAACTGGGCCTTCACCCGGCGCTTCGGATGCCTGTTCCTTAGTTGAAGGCCCAACTCGTTGTCATTCCTGAGGGTCTTCTTTGTGTCGACCGTCCAACCTTCATGGATCGTGTCCCATCTGGTGGTGTAGCTCATGGCAGGCCCGACGGATGTCGGCGTGGCCGAGCTGATCAGTCCGTCTGCGCGGCAGGCAGGCTGA
>CANMTR010000002.1 GCA_947500825.1 uncultured Paracoccaceae bacterium
CGGTATTCCTTCCGCCACCGCGTCAGCAGAGAACGCGAGAGCCCGTATCGGCGCGCCGTCGCCGAGCCCTGGCGGTGGCCGCGGAAGCTCTCCTCGACGATGCAGATCTTCTCCGCGTCGGAGCGGTCCCGACGCCGCCCGGTCTCGTCCGCAGAGAGGACCTCGAAATCCGAAATGATCTTAGAGCATGCCATAGGGCATGATTTACGACTGGCATCTCACTCTCGGCCAGACGGCTCCCGCCGGAGGGATACGGTTCGGCGACCAAAGAAGAGCTAGCCCGCAAGCTTGCGGAGTATGACATTTCTGTCGTTGAATACTATAAGCAGATACTAATGCGCTGGCCAAAGATGACCCTGACCAAGCATGGGATCATATCATATGAAAGAAGAGGCGCGGTTTTTAGGCTTCTAAACATGCCTGAAACTCACTCTGAACTGCATGAGGCAATTAGCTTCTACGACGCCAAGATTGAAGAATGGATTGCGCGCAAACAGTCTACCGAACACAGCTCCCTTGGTCAGGCCTCCGTTCGATACCAAGTCCTTAAACAAGCTCACGGAAAATGTCAGCTTTGCGGAATACCCGCAGCTCTACGGCCTATAGATATTGACCATATCGTTCCTCGATCGAAGGCTGATAAGCACGGCCGCGTGATAAAGGACGGCAAGCTCATCGACGTAAACGCGCCCGACAATCTTCAGGCGCTCTGCTTTGTGTGCAATCGCTCTAAACGCAATGCGGACCAAACGGACTTTCGCCGAAAGCGCAAGCTGGTCCGCGATTTGGTCCCCGAGATGATAGAAAAGGAAGGACGCCGGCCTCGAATTCGAAACCTGATGGGCCAACATCTTAAGCAGGCCTTGGCAGAAAAACTGATTGAAGAGCACTCAGAATTTATAGCAGCAAGCACCAAGCACGAACGAGCCAGTGAGCTCGCGGATTTGATTGAAGTTGCACTCGCAATCGCTAAAGAATATGGATACTCGAAAGGCCAGATCCTGGCACTGATGGAGAAGAAACGCGCAACACATGGAGCCTTTGAGCGTGGCTATTTTTACGAGGACGATCAATAGCGTACTCGAAGAAGTAATTGAAATATCTCCGTTACTTCCGGCCGATGCCGATCGCCCTTCTAATTGCATTCATTTTTGTCGCTAAAAATTTGCCAATTCTGTGATGTCATCAAGCATCGTGTGCTCTTCCTCCTCTCGCTGAACAAGTGATAACAGGCCTTCGCGCCAGTCTTGTTTTCCATCCCAAATCTCGCGCTTCAAAATTTCGAGCCCACCGTTCGCATACTCTTCGAAACAGAGAACTCGAGCGGCCTCATTCGACGGCGCAATCATCTTGGGGTTATCCATTTCCTCAATTGCGAGGATGCTCATGATCGTGCGATCAAAGTCACCCCGGAAAACATCCAGATCGATCGGCTCAGAGCTCTTCTTAAACTCTTTTCGGTTTCCGCGCCTATATCCAAGGGCAGCAGCGAATACCATTGCGTCCTTGAAAGTTGGAAAGACACCTTTCTCCCTCAGCTCATTGAGCATGTCATCAAACTCAGCGGGTCGTCTAACTCTAGCGGCCAAGGTAGCCCTCCTCAATCTTTGTGAACTCCGGACCGTCGGTGCGCTTTACATAGCTGACATTTTCCTCACGGCCCGTTGATTTCGGTGCATGGTAAACAAGGCTGTACTCTCTTCCGATATAGGGCCGGCACTTCTCATCTACTTCCTTGCTCCACTGTGAGTTTGATGCGAAAATTACGACTTGGTCAGCAAGCTGCGGAATATGCTCTGCGATCTTTTCGCGATACTCGCGATCGAGAGCGCCGAAAGGCGAGTCCATAATGATGGGAAACACCCCACCCTTAAAAAATGATCCCTTAGCCTGCTTGCGTTCTTTTGCAAGGCTCACCAGGCTTGCAATGAAACTGAGACTGATGACCTGGTTTTCACCGGTGGATTTCTCGGATACGGGCTGCTTCCCTATACCAGGCAGGTCCTTGAAAATCTTGAGCGTGTAATCCGGATCGATTTCCGCATAAAAATCCTTACGCAGAATCGACTGAAAGGTTTCATTCACTCGTTCGGAAAGACGCTTGCGGGTTTCTTCGGCTAGCGCTTCATGTAAGCCATCCACAAGGCTCTTGCAGTCCTCCGCAAATTCCAGCCTGCGGCGCGCTACGTCCTCCTTCTCGGACTTGGATTTAACCTTCTCGATTTCCTTCCGAATCCCGGCCAGTTCCTCGTCATACTGCTTAATCGCATCACCGGCTTTAGCGATCTTTAGCTGCTCATCGGCCTGAAGCCGGCCGAGCTCGGTACGACGTTCTTCCAAACGTTTCACATCTTCGATCTCTGAAGAACCGAGCGTACTGCTTATCTCATCGAGGGCCTGAGAAATTTCTTTCAGGCGCTGTTTGAGCTCGGCCTCTTTCGCTGACCAACCCGTAATCTGTTTATAGAGACGTTCTCGCTCCCGTGGCATCGCCCGCAGGTTGCTCACTGTCTCCGTAAAGGCGGCCTCGAGGTCCTCACCCGTCGCCCGGTCCCGGTATGCTTCTACGGCTTTTCTTTGTGCTGTGCCCTCTGTGAGCTCACTTCCACAGATGCAGGTCCCTTCGTGCAGCAGGTCATCGACAAAGGTACGCCGTATCTTGTAGGGCAGCTCACCGCGGCGGCGGCAATCCTCAAGCTTTTCCGATACTGAGGTGATACTGTCTTTCAGGAACGCGAGGGCGCCGCTCTGCGCAATAACCTCCATCCGTGCCTGGCGAAGCTCCTCGAGATCGTCCTTAACGCTCTGGTTCTCATTCTCCAGTGAGCGGCGCTGTTCCGCTTTGGCCTTGACGTCGGCGATCTCCTCATATGCCGCATTGATCGCGTCAATTTCGTTCTGGTAGCCGACGCGGTTCACCTCGGCTATCTCCCTGGCCTCCTCGTGCCGCTTGCGTTCATCAACGGCTTTTTCCTGACGCGAGAGCAGCCCCCGGTAATCAGAAGAAGCCGTTTCGCTCGCCTCTTTCCGGAGGTCCTTGATCACGAGCCGGCCTAGATGGTCGCTCGCCCGCTCGACAATCTCCAAACCCATCAAGGTTCGTATGGCATCACGGATCTCACCGGCGGCCGAAACGTTCGCCAACTTCTCGATCCGCTCACCATTGAAGAAGAAATACGAGTGCATCTTCTCGGGGATGAGTTGGTTAATCTGACTCGAAGGATTTTGCGAGCGTTGGAATTTCCCGCTGGCGTCCACCCAAGTCAAGCTTGGCACGGACTTTCCGATGGCCTCGGCCTCCAGTCCCTCTCCTGTTCGCCGGTACTCCTGCTTCCTACTGACTGTGTAGACCGCTCCCTCGTGTTCAAATTCCAGCTCAAGAAACAGTTCTGCAATTTCACCGGGCTTTGTCTGCGAGAGTGCGAGCTCATTTAGTATCGTCTGCTCGCCAGTGTCGAAATCAGTATGGCCGTATAGAACCCACTTAAAGGCGTTCAGCAAGGACGTCTTGCCCGCACCATTCTCCCCGTGAATAACTGTGATGCGTGTTTGATCATCAACCTCGAATTTCAGCACACAGTCGCCATGAAACTGTCGAAAATTTCGAAGCAGAAGGCGTTTGATTCTCATTTCTTAACCTCCCGCTCGATTAATTGCTTGATACGCTGCGCAATTTCCTTCTCAACGCTACCCGCTGAACTTAGATTGCGGTAACTTTGATACTCGTGCTCGATTTCGAGTATCTCATTAACCGTCGTTCTCACACGTGGCGACGCTGCTTTCAATATATCGCGAGGGGAGAGATTATCACTGCTCATCTGCCCGCAGTCCTTTCTTTGCGTAAGTGTCAGTATTCGAGAGACATTTCGCGCTTAATAGTCAAGAAGCCTGAGTTTCTCCTTGACAAGACGTATCTTCGATAGGGCCTCTCCGTGGTTCTCCGCAAGTTCCGCGAACTCATTGAATCTTGACAGCTCCCGACGCATGAGGGACCGCTCCACGCTCGAGACACCCTTATCCTCAAGGATTTCGGGACGTGGTGTAATGATAAAATCATAGATTGACGCGCGGTCCTTACCTGGAAATCTCCGCAAGACGCGGCCGCGGCGCTGTATGAATTCCTTTGGGTTGGTTGAAGAGGCAAGGATGTAGGCTGTCTCCGTCATGGGGACATCCACACCCTCGTCCAGGCATCGAATGGCCAGTAGAACCTGGAGATCGCCGGCTGCGAACTGTTCCAACAGACGGCTTCGCTCGTCGTTGCTTTCTTCCGATGTGAATTTATTCGCACGAAGCCCCAGCCCTGAACCAATCCGCTCAAGAGCTGTATCGATATATCTCTTCTCTTCTTCCTTGCTATCGCCGCAATATACGAGCGTATGATGCGCTTCCCCCTGCTCCTTCAACAGGCCGAGCAGCGCAGGGAGCTTGCTTTTCGCCTTGCCGATTAGCCGCGCACGGCGGATCAGGAGTTTCTTGAGAGCCTCGCTGCCGTCTTTGTCATCAGGCTTTTCTCCTTGCGCAAAGAGCTTGCTGATTTGTAGGGAGAGCTCATCATATTCCAGCTGCTCCTCATCATCAAAATGAACGAGAACCGGATAGTAGAAGTAGCGGCAAAGGAACCCACCTTCGATAGCTCTATCGAGCCCAAACTCCAGTACGGTCTCACCGAAGTACTTTTTGAGCTCGGCCGATCCCTCTTCGTCCCCGGCGCGATCTGGCGTCGCAGAAAGTCCAAGTCGAAAATTGGCATTCCAAGGCAAGGAAGCAAGAGCGTTTCGCGCTCCCAGGTTATGCATTTCGTCACCGACAAAAAGTAGATGACCTGGCGCCTGCTCGATTAGCCCCTGAAAGGGCTTGTCGCGCAGAGATGCATTCACAACAATGAACATGCCGTGCCGCTTCACCTTGGCACGGAGATCGTTGAAAAGGCCCTGCGCCTCATTCATCCAGCGCATGACTCCACCATAACACAGGACGGGCTCGTACCCGAACTCTCTGGCCTCCTTGGCCCACTGCTCGGCGAGATGTTGGTATGGCACAGCGATGATGGTTAGAAGCTCTCCTCGCTTTTTCATCACATAATCATTCAGGCGGGTTACGGCCGTGAGTGCTGTCACCGTCTTGCCGGTACCCGTTGCCATGTGAAGAATACCTTTCCCGTTATTCTTGAACCAGTTCCTGATGCCCTCTTCCTGATAGTCGCGAAGCCGGCCGTCTTTCAAGAAGTGCGGCGGAACACGTGGAGAGTGGGCCTCCTTTTCTGGAGATGAGTCGAGAAAGAGATCATAGTGCCGTGAGGATCGGCGCGCCTGCTCAACGAAAGCGCTTAGATCGGCTTCTCTTGGGTCGTGTACTGCGAGGTTCGGGTCCTGGCCCTGCCACATGCGCTCAAAGGACGCTTCGATGGCATCGTTGCGCTGCTCACTTTCTTCAGAATACCAATCGCAAAAGACGCTAAAAGCCTCCCAATTGGTGCGCGCGCCGCCCGTCAGATTGTATGAGCCCAAAAACCCAACGCGGTTTCCTTCATCATCGCTGAACTGCCCCTGCTTCGCGTGCATAATGCCCGAAAGCCGGTTGCGTGGGATACCGATCTTGAAGGTAAGGACTTCGTCGATAATCAGCCATCCCAAGGCTTCACGCGTACGCTGGGTCAGGCCAGAAAATAGTTCATGATAGGAGCGAGAGATAACTTCCCGAATGCGCTCTTCCCGGCAGGCGCCATTGTCGGCGAGCACCCTGAAGTCATCTTCCGTGAGTTCGGGCGAGATGATCCAGCGCGCCCTTCCGCCGCGCAAAGCAAACTCTGCCATCCCATGCGCGGCATCCCGTAGCCATGCGGTACTGAAATAACCGACTGCGACGTCGTAGGTGAACGCCCGCTCAAGGACAGGATCGAAAAATTCAGCGATGGGATCGTGCTCGCTGGTCGTCACATAGAAGGGTAGAGAGATATCCTTCAGGCTCACGCTCAGACCCCGAAGTCACCTAGCAGCTTATCGAGGATTTCGTCCTCACTGCTTGTATCGTTGTTTGCGGCAATGGGGTGTTTCAGGTATGGGTCCAGATCAGTGAAGTCCGACGCCCCGTGGAGCGCCAGGAAATCCCTCAGCCTTCCTAGACCACCGTCTGTCCCTATCCCCTCATCAAGCGCGACGTCTCGAGCTTCAAGATATACAGAAACTTCTGGCGGCTCTTCGCGCAGGTGGACGACATCTCCTTTGATCTCGAAGTCCTTGTACCCTGACAAAAAACCCTTGAGCGGGCGCGTGTGATACTCCCCGAAGATCGGGGCGATCAGCTCGGCAAGCGCAAGTGCAGACCTTGGTCCGGGAGACAGCGCGAGACAGCAGCTGGTGTGGAGCTGCTGCTGACGCTGTTCGTCTCCGAACACTCGGCCGGTCAGATCATAGTGTCCGCGTCCAACGGACACGGCGAGTGGAGAGTTATCGAGACTGGTTGCGATCGAAGTCAAGAAGGTGTCGCGCCGTCCCTCCAGCGCTTCAGCAATCTCTTCCAGCGAGAGCGCCCGACCCGCTTCGGAGAGCACCGCGATGATTTCCTCATTTAGTCCCAAGAAACCTTGGCCGGACGAGAAGTTGGTCAGGCCGACCATCAAGCCTCGCCTGACATCGAACCTTTCATCGTCCTGCAGAATTCCCAGCAGCATATAGTAGTCAAACTGGGTACCGTATTGCTCCGTTGCCCCCTGGAAGTGCTCTGAGAAAAGGATCTTGACGCTCACAAATTCACCGCGGACTGTCAAAGCGTCATGAACCGTATTCCTGATGGTTTCGATATCCTCTTCGCTCAGATTAACGTTTTCGTAGAGATCGTAAGTTCCACGTGCAACAATAAGTACTTCCTCAAGGCCACCGAGCACTGATCCAATTTGCTGAATACTATCATCTTTGCCGAAAATCTCGTGATTTAGTGCCCTTATCCCCTTGCAGTGAAGTGCGTGTCCAGCTTTACGCAGAATAAGAATATATCGTGCCGACGCGGGCAGCCGCGGCGCTGAGGCTATGAGATCATCTTCAATGGTCGCATCAAAACTATCTGCGAGCTCCGCTCTTGTCCCGTCAAGCGTGAGATCGGGAAAATGCTCCGCTACACTGGAGACGCGAATTGGCAAGGATTGTCTCAACACGGCATCGACTAAACGCTGCCGAACCGAGCCCGCAAGGATTTCTGGCTCTTCCGGCAACTCAAGCATATAGCGTTCAAGTATCCATCCTGCTTCAGTCTGGACACTCTCACTCTCCAGAAACTGCTTGACTCCACCATAAGATATGTCAATCGCCAAGCGCTGTCCGGGTGTAAGGCTTTTTGCAGCAGAACCTATCTGCTCATCGGTAATGATCTTGCGGTTAGAAAATATGAGGTCGATAGTGTCTTCCGACTCTAAGGCTGCGGAAAGCGCCTTCGTCACTTTTTTGTTGCGCATCTTGCGCAGAGCTTTTGCTTCGATCTGACGGATGCGCTCTCGTGTAACGCCGTGGTCACCGGATATGCGCTCAAGTGTTTCAGGCTCGCCACCGTCTAGGGCGTAACGTCGCTTTATTACTTCCTGCTCACGGGCAGTGAGTTCAGCCAAGACACGTGGCATGATCTGGCTGATCGAAGCACCCCAGACTGCTGCAGGGTCTGACTTACTCAGCGCGGAAAGGTCGACAGCCTCCAAAGCGAGGACTGCGGCTAACTCTTGTTTTCTTAAAGGGCGCTGCTCAAGCACTTGCCTGACAATCGGGATACACTCTTCACTGATCCCGAGGGCTTTGACGCGTTCCGCCACAATGTCGTCAGTGATACGCGCCAACTCCTGTAGCGACTTGCGCCCACAGTTCTTTTGTTTTCCTAGATGGTGGAGCATATCGCCAAAAGCGCTGAGGAACTCCAAAAACGGAACGGGATCTTCCGAATACGTATTCAGAAGTAGATTTTTCAGACGAACTGAAGGATAGCGGTCCAGGATTTCATCGGGGAAAAGTAACCCCTGGTAGAGGCGCTGCGCGGCCTCATGCGCCCGCTGTCTTTCAGCGCTGTCGTCGAGCTCCTCAGCAGAGCTATCCGAAGGGACACTATTCGTGAAACCAATTCCTCCAGAGGCGAAAGCTTCCACAACAAGCTCATGCAGCTCGGAGACAGACTTTCTGCCGAGGTTCTGAACGTGTTTTTGGAAATAGACGCGTGCCTGCTCTGGATCACGCATGTAGTCGGCCACAGTGTCTATAGGAAGTTCCTTCGCGCCGCCAATCGCGTTGCGAAGACGCACAGAGCATTCGCTCTCTGCGACAAGGTCCTTGATCTTGATCTCGGGCGCGGAGGCGACCTCCGGTAGTGGGCCTGGTACTCTGTCTTGGTCGGATGCGCGCTCTACGCGCGCCTCGATACTATGTTGTTCGAACGTCTCCTGCCGAGCCATCGATCCCATCAGGTGTGAGCTGCCCTCCGAGACCCTGCTCCCAGGGCGCTCCTCCATCAAAGCCTTTTCCAGGTTCTGCACAGTGGCCTGATCGACCTCGTCGACGGCTTCCGCATGCCTTGTCAGCAGGAGGGGGTCGTTCTCCTCAACCAGCTTTGTCCGGCTTGGCTCTTCGACATGGCTTGAGTCAGCGCTTGGCTCCTGAGGGCGCCTCTCGTCGAGCCCAGGTTCTAAACGCGGCATCGGCTCCGCAGCCGTCGACTCATCGCCGCGCTGATCTGCACTTGGTACGGCTGCCGGACTCGGTTCCCGCCTCGAAAACGATGTCGGAGACTGGAACAAGCTTGATAATTTCTTGGCGAAGGCTGACAGCATGGATACTAAGTTGCTACCTTTTTGTTTTTTCGTGCCTTCTCAGCGCGGGTTGTGCTTCGGTAAGTTATCTGACATCGATTTGTGCGTAAACCTTCAGCGTGGCGTCAGTTGGGCAAGAGTATCACACGCATACCGCATTTTGTGCGGTGCACGAGCCGCAGAAGCTCCAGCATTGAGCGCATTTGGCCGTTGTCAACTTCGCCCTCGCAGCTCGCGAGTCCGGCATCGTTTATGGCGCGCTTAGCACCTTCCTCGGCCGCGCGCGTCGGGATCGCCTCGAACTCGTGCTCCGGCATGCGGAAGAAGCCATCCTCGGGTCGTTGTGGGGCCATGGCGCGCCTCCCTCAGCCGATCTTCGCACCCCAAAAGGACGTCTGGTCGGCCGCGAAGTAGCCGTCCGCGTCGCGGAAGTTGCCTTGTAGCTCGACAGTGTCGCCGGCGGTGAGCGCGGTCATCGTCTGCAGCCAGAGCGCCGTCGCCTCGGAGACGTGCGCCCCGCTGATCTCGCCCCGCGACCCGCGGATTTCGGTCGTGCCGTTCAGAGCGAGCCGCCCGCTCATCCGCGCCGACGTGCTGGCGTTCACCTTGTAGAGCAGCGTAGCGCCGAAGAGGTAAGTGCCGTCCGCGGGCGTCACGAACTGGTTATTGGCGGCGTCGAAGGCGGCCTGATCGTTGTAGTCGGTGTTGTTGATGGCGATCTTCGTCCAGGTCCCGACGCCGACGTAGTTGTCGTAGTTCGTGTACGCCTTGAAGCGCGGCAGCCGCGGCTGATCGACGATGCCGGTGGCGTTGTCGACGCTGATGCCGTCGAAGAAGGTGCTGCCGTCGGCGGAGACCGCGAGGCGAAAGCGGTCCGAGCCGAACAACCCAAGCAGCGCCTTGGTCACGAAGCCGGTCTGCAGGGTCAGCCCGAGGTCGCTGCCCGCCACCTCCTTGTTCATGGTGTAGAACAGATCGCCGGTGCCGCCCTCGGCCACGGTCTTCGCCGTCCAGAGCGCGTCGTTCAGCTTGGCCGAGAACGGGTTCGACGCATCCGCCGTCGTCCCCAGCCCAAGGAGCGCGAGGTTCTGCAGTGCTGCGGGCGTCGTGCCGATCCAGCCCGCGCCGTCATAGACCACCAGCAACTCCTCGTCCTCGATCCACGCCCGCCAGCCGGTCCGCGCCGGCAGGCGTAGCCAGGCGCCATCGGTCCAGAGCGCGACGTTCAGGTCCCAGCCCGCCCAGTCGCCGGTCGCGCCCGAGGCGACGATGTAGCGGTCGCCATCGGCGGGGCTGGGAGGCGGTACGGTCAGGTCGCGGTCGAGCACCGAGAGCTGGACAAGCCCGTCGAGGATCCGCAGCGCCTCGTTGTGGGTGACGTGCTTCTGGGCCTGCGCCGCCAGGATGTAGGGCAGCAGGAGATGGGACGTGGCATCGGACATGGGCGGTCTCCAGAACGAAGAATGCCGCCTGCATAGCAGGCGGCGAACGATGGCGCGGCGTTGAGCGGTGGCGGGCTACCCGCGCTCGGGCGTCTCTGCCGGAATGGCCGACAGAACCGGGTCGGGCTTCGGCGCGTCCCACTTCGCGGTCATCGCGGCCCAGCGATCGATCTCGGCTCGGAATACCGGATCGTCGATCCGCAGATGAAACGTGTAGAGCCGGTCCACGATCTCGCGCATCAGCGCGCGCATCTCGTCGTCATTGATCCGCGAGAGCTCGGACCAGGGGATGCGTCTGCCCGTGGCGTCCTCGACGACGACGTCGCTGCCATCGCCCGTTTGCGAGACGGGCGTCAGGCCGGCATGCAGGGTCTCGAGCTGCGTGTTGCGGACGCAGGCCACAGCCATCACTCTGGCAAGCTGGGCGGCAATCCGGTCTTCGTCCTCAGGGCGCATGTCCCGAGCCTACGACGTAGTTCGCGCACCGTGCCAGAACTCATTGTGCCGCCTCAGAAGCTCAGAGTGACGGATTTGGGCGCTCCCCGCCCGACGAGGGCGGAGAGTTGGTAGATGCGGATGTGGAGCATGTCGCCGGGGGCGAGCAGTGCGCCCCAGTCGGCGGTCTGGTCGGCGGCCGTGTAGACCGCGCTGGTGGTGGCGGTGCTCAGCACCCGCTTCACGGTGACGCCGTCGAGAATCTCGACATCGTAGGCTTCGAGTTCCTCGGCCAGCGGCACTTCGAGCCCGCCCCAGCTGTCGGCCGCCAGCGCGCGGGACCGGCGCGTCCAGCGGATCGTCAGATCGCCGGGCGCACGCGGCTTGCGCCATGGCTGTTCGACATGGGCGACCGAGAACGGCCGCAGCCCCACGCCCTGAGGCGTGAAGGATTGCGCGACATAGGTCTCATCGCTGACCGGACGGCTCGCCGGGCCGATGCGCCAGTTCAACGGGATGCCGAGATCGGCCTCGGCGATCGGCAGCGATGCGAGGCTGTCGTCGAGCACGACGACCCGAGCCCCCGCGGGCGCGGGATTGCCCATGGCGCCCTCGGTGCCACGCTGGCCACACAGGAGCCGGGTCAGCCGATACCGGCCCGGGGCGATGAGCTCGGCCGCGCCCGCCTGGACGATCTCCCAGACGCCCGACGCGGTTTCCACCGCCAGCGCGTTGGCCCCTCCGAACAGCGTCAGGTCGGTGACGCTTTCCAGCGTGCCGGTGAGCAGGTCGAGGAACAGCGCATTGCCGAGGTCGAAGCGCGACGTCGGCCCCGCGTAGAATTCCGAGAGCAGCGCGCCGATCCGGGCGCGAGTGCCGAACGTGGTCAGCTGCTCGAAGCCGTCTGTCGAGGGGCTCCGGAAGACAGCAATCTCGCCCGGCCAAGGGACGGCATGCGCCGCAGCGAAGGGCCGGTGCGCCGGCTGGTCCTCGGTCAGCTGCGGCAGATCGAGCAGCACCGCCTCGGGCGCGCCGACGACGACCGCCTGAGAGAGCGCCGAGGGCCGCGGCGCGCCGGGCGGCAGGTCGTAGGCCTCTCGATCCTGGCGCACCGCCTCGATGCCGCGCGCGTCGGCATCGACGATGGAGACGAGCCGCAGCGGGACGGCGCGACCGTCATGGGCGAGCGTCACGACATCGGCGGGATCGAGCGCGAGGCGCGAGGGCGGCAGTCGGAAGATCGCGCTCTCACGGCCAGTCCACGCCTCCATGAGCGCGCGACGGCAACGCCGCTCGGCCTCCTCGAGTGGCACCGCCATGGGAAAGGACTCCGAGGCGATGCGCGTCGTGTCGACGGTGATGCGCCGCGCCTCGACCTGCGCGGCCTCGTAGTCCTCGTCGGCTCGGGCGACCTGCCATTTCAGGGCTTGGGGTAGCTCGGTCTCCTGGCCGCGGGTCAGTTCGAGGACGTCGCCGTCTCGAGCGGCGACGAGAGCGTCTGGTGCAACACTGGCCACCGCCGCCCGGCCGCG
This sequence comes from uncultured Paracoccaceae bacterium, assembly GCA_947500825.1. GTDB lineage: Bacteria > Pseudomonadota > Alphaproteobacteria > Rhodobacterales > Rhodobacteraceae > Palleronia. Next base: position 12,192 of record CANMTR010000002.1, read on the forward strand.
CATGACGAAGCGGATCACGCCCTCGGTTTCGACGGCGTCGAAGCCGAAATGGCGCGACAGCGCGGTGATCGATGCGCGCGGGCTTTCCAGCGCCGTGATGGCGTAACCCTCCACCGCGCCCCAAAGCCCGGTGACGTCGATGCGATCTTCGGGCAACCCCGCCCGCAGGCAGAGGTGCCGCACCAGTGCCGCCAGCGACACCGCCCCCAGCCGCCCCGTCAGCCAGTGGCCGAGGCGCCAGTTCGCGCCGTCCGTCCAGACGTCGGTCAGCGCCGGGAAGAACGGATAGGGCCGCGCGTCCCAGGTCCAGGCGGCGCATTCCGGCACATGCACCATGCGGCCGCCGTAGACCGGGGACAGCGGGTTGTTCGCGGCCTCGCCCCACCAGAGATACGTCGCCTCGAGATAAGCGCGCTGGATCGCGTCGTCCCGCCAGCCCCGCGAGAAATGCGGCGTGAAGCTCTCCGAGGACTTGGGATCGAAGAAGACGTTCGGCTGGTTCGTGCCCCGGTCGATGGCGGGACAGCCGAGCTCGGTGAACCAGATCGGCTTCGACTGCGGCGTCCATGCCGTCGGCGTGCCGCTCTCTACTCCGCCCGGGCGGTCGTAATGCGCGTTCGACCACCAGGCCCGCAGATCCTTGTAGCGGAAGACCCACGGCTTGGCCGCGCCGCCATCCGTGATTGGGTTGCGAACCTGCGCGGAGCGATCAGCGGCACTGGCATAGAACCAGTCGAAACCTTCGCCGCCCGCGATGCTGGTCTGCAGATACGCCCGGTCGTAGATTGCGGGCCAGCCCTCGGCCGCCTCGGCATGCTCGAAGCCGTCGCGCCAGTCCGACAGCGGCATGTAATTGTCGATCCCGACGAAATCGATCTCCGGGTCCGCCCAGAGCGGATCGAGGTGGAAGAACACGTCACCGCTGCCATCGCCCGGCTGGTGGCCGAAATACTCCGACCAGTCGGCGGCGAAGCTGATCGCCGTTCCCGCTCCGAGGATGCTGCGCACGTCGCCCGCCAGATCGCGAAACGCCTGCGCCGCAGGATACGCGCTGGCGCCCGAGCGGATCGTGGTCAGCCCGCGCATCTCGGTCCCGATGAGGAAGGCGTCGACGCCGCCCGCCGCCGCGCAGAGATGGGCGTAGTGCAGCACCATTCGGCGAAGACCCCAGTCTCCGGAGGGCCCTGTCCAGGAGATCGTCTCGCTGGAGATGGCAAAGTCGGACGGGCTGGCGCCGCCGAAGAAGGCCGCGACCTGGCTTGCGGCCGTGGCAGTCTTGTCCACGGTCCCTGCGAAACCCGCCGCCGGAGAACAGGTGATCCGCCCCCGCCAGGGGAATACAGGCTGGCCGATCTCGGCGGCGTTGTCGGAATAGGGGTTCGGCAGCGTGTTGCCGGGAGGCACGTCCATCAGGATGAAGGGATAGAATGTCACCCGCAGCCCGCGCGCCTTCATCTCCTGGATCGCCTGCACCACGGCGAAATCGGCTGGCGTGCCGCCGTAGACGGGTCGGTCCTGGTCATCACGGCTGACGAGATGGGCGGCAGCCCGGCTCACGCCGTTCACGCTCCATGTTTGCGGGCTCGTGGTCTTTTCCGAGACCTCGACGCCCGGCCGGATCGTGCAGTCGCCTACGCGCAGGTCGTTGCCGAACCAGGCAACGACGAGGCTCACGCTCTCCACGTTCGGCGCCATAGCCTGCAGCCTGTCCAGCGCCACGACCATGTCGGCGGTGTCAGAAAGCGCGTTCAGGTTCTCCGGGGTCTGCGCCCCGCCACCGCCCTTCCGAATGCCGGTCGTCGCGTAGGTGAACTCGCCCGAGGCCGGGATCATGGTGACAGCCTGCGTCAGCCCCTCGGCGGTGTCGGGATCGGCGAGCGGCCGGAAGACCTCGAAGGAGAGCTGCGGCAGGCGGTTGCCGTAGCTGCCGAGCGGCAGCTCCTCGAAGACCACATAGGCCGTACCGCGATAGGCCGGCGTGTTCGCGGCGCCCATCTTTGCCGCGATGAACGGGTCAGCCGCCTGCGCCTCGTCGCCGGGATGCCAGCGCCAGGTGACGCCGGAGAGGTCCATCGGCTTGCCGTCGGCCCAGATGCGCCCGATGCCGGTGATGGGGCCTTCGCAGAGCGCCACCGCAAAGGATGCGTAGTAGAGATACTCGGTGGTCTTGACCTTGCCGCCGCCCCCGCCGCCCTTGCCGCCGCCCTGCGTGGTGGTCTTGGTCTCCTCGCGGAAGTCGGTAGCCCAGATCACGTTTCCGCCCATGCGCATGCGGCCGTAAACGCGCGGGATGACGGCGCCCTCGGTCGAGGACGTGATCCGGAGGCTGTCGAGGCGCGGGCCTTCAATGCGCTGAGTCGGCGCAAGCGAGGACACGATCCAACTGTCGACGACGGACCCGATGGTCGAGCCGACGAAGCCGCCGATGGTCGCCGCGCTCACGCCGAGGATCGCGCCGCCGATCGAACCGCCAATGGCGGCGCCTGCCGCGCCGAGGACAAGCGTTGCCATGGTTGGATCTCAGCGTTGCGGGAACAGGAAAGCGAAGGCGATGCGCCGCCGCCAGGATGAGGTGAGCGGTTCCTCGATCACGCCGAGTCGCTCATAGGCGTGGAGGAAGGAGGCGGGACCGGTCAGGATCCCGACATGCTTGGCGATGGCGCGGGGCTTCATGCGGAAGAGCACCAAGGCGCCCGGACCCGCCTCGGCGGGCGGCACCTCGATCATCATCCGACGCGCGCCCTCGGCCAGAACCTCGCGCGGGCCGGTCTCGCCCCAGTCGCGGCTGTAGGGCGGGATCGGGAACGGCTCGGGGCCGACGACCTCGCGCCAGACGCCCCGGGCGAGGCCGAGGCAGTCGCAGCCGACGCCGCGTAGGCTCGCCTGGTCGTGGTACGGCGTGCCAAGCCAGGACCGCGCCGCGGCGATCACACGATCTGGATCGGCCGGCGTCACAGCACGCCTCCGTCGTGGCCGCCGTCCTTGGTCGCGTAGCGCAGGATCGTATCCTGGCCGGGGATGTGCGGGAAGCCGCGGAAGTTGGCCGTATTGGCGAACTTCGCCCCGCAGGTCTCGATCCGCTTGTCGCAGCCCGCACGAATGTTGAAGGCGTCGCTGTCGGCGATCGCGCGCACCGGGGCCTCGAGCAGGGTCAGCACCGCGATGCCGTCCGTCACGTCATGGCCCAGCACCTCGGCATGACGCCCCGCGTTGGAGCCGCTGGTCCATTCGATGGTGCCGAAGGTGAACCAGCCCGCCTCGAAGCCGGAGAGACCGGAAGCGGTGAAGGCCCTGTCGCGCAGCGGATCGATCACGGCGCCCCTGCCCTTGAAAGCGGGGCCTTTTAGGTCGACGCCGCAGCGCGCATCGCCGAGTGCCGCGTCGCAGGTCGCCTGGAAGGTCCGCCCAACCGTCTGACCGAGGACATGGGCGAGGCTACGCACCTCGGCGACGAAGGCCAGCCGCCCGCGCCGGATCTGGCCGATGGCGCCGCGCCGCATCAGCACGCGCTGGCCCGTGTCCGCCCAGTTCACGCGCCAGACCTCGACCTCTGCATTGTCCCAGCGGCCATCGAGAATGTCGGTCTCGGAGATGCGGTCCGAGGTCAGCACGCCCTCGGCGTCCTGCGCATCGACCGATAGGTCCGAGCCCGAGCGCACCTCGGAGGCCGTCAGCCCGCTCTCTGGCTCGAAATCCGTGCCGTCGAAGCTGAGCGTCCGGTCGTGATCCGTGAAGCCGAAGGCGACGCCGTCGGCACGCGTGATGCGCCAGCACCAGGCGAGCGTCGTCGTGCCCTCGTCGAGATGGGCCTGCAGGGCGGGAGCGAGGGTTTTCATCGGCAGGTTCCCGTCATTCGGTCGTCGAGATCGGCGATCCAGTTCGCCCAGTCCGGCGGCACGGCGGCGACAGTGTTAGGATTCGGCCGGGCGAGCCGCGCCTCGGCATAGGAGGTGCAGCCGGCGTCACCAGCGCCCATCGTTGCGGCGCAGCCGGTCAGCAGGATCGCCAGCGCCGCGGCCATCGCGAACCGCGTCGCGCCCGCGCTCGACGCGCTGTTCTTGTCTTCGATCGCATCGCGTTCCGCCTCCCGTTTACCTGCGCGCTCCCCTTCCGCGCGCCCCCACACCCGTCCGAGGACGACGCCGCCGACCGCGCCCAGAGCTGCGACCAGCCAGATCAGGAGATCAGCCATCGTCCCGCTCCCCGCGCGCGGCGGCGACGCAGAGGGCGGCGACGAAGACGCCGAGGCAGCCGCCCACGACCAGACCCACGAGGAACTCAAGCATCGCCGCGGAACCCGCGCTCGATCCGGTCGCGCAGGCCGATGAGGCCCAGACCGAGGAACATCAGGCCCGCCGGCGAGACATCGCCCGAGCCGGCCAGCAGCGCGACGAGGCGGGACAGTTCGGCGAACGGTCCGGTCGCGGGCAGCGCGAGGGAAGCGATGCCGGTGAGCATGGCGAGAAGTCCCGCCCACCAGGTCATGGAGTTGGGGCGAACGTAGCGCATGGGTCAGGCCCTCCGGATCAGGGTGGAGAAGAAGGCGGCCAGCCGGGTGAGCCAGCCGGTCGGCGCGGTCGGTGAAGGGGCGAGGACCGGAGGCGTCGGCGACGGCCCGCGAGCCAAGGCCAGAGCATCATCCTCGGTCAGGCGACGGATCGGCCGCGAGAAGTCCACCCGGCCCGTGCGGTCCACGGACCAGACCGGGATCGTGCCGCCGGGATAGCGACCATGGCGGAACAGGTCGCGCTCGGCTTCCCGGCGGGGGATGATGGAGGCCGGTCGCCGCCAGTTCAGAAACGCGTCGGCGGCTGCAACGCGATTGCCGGCATTGAGATGTCGGGTCAGCGCGGCCTTGGCGATGCCGCCAGTGTTATAGTGGAAGCTGACCAGCGCATCGAACTCGTGCGGCGCAAGCGGAACCTTCACGGCGCGCAGCACAGCGGCCTCATAGCGCGCGAGGTCGGCCCGGAAGACCCGGAACGCCTCGCGGATCCCGGCATCGAGATCGCCGGGCATGCCTCGGGCCATGGTCGGAGGATCGGGCGGCCCGGCCGCGGCCGTGTGGCCGATGCCGAAGGTCCAGACCTGTTTCACATCGAGATAGGGTCCGGGCACGATTCCTTCGTGCCGGACGAGGGCCAAAAGGCCCCGGTCGGTCATGTGCATGGGATTACCTCAGAAGCGAGAGGATCAAGATCAGTGCTGCGACGGCGAGGCCGATGCGTAGGCGATGGGCGAAGGCCTGCCGGGGGTCGGTCGGCTCGCAGCGGAGAGAGCGCGCGAGGCGCAGAAGGTCATTCATCGCCGTCGCCTTCGCTGGCGCGGCGCAGGCGGGCCAGCAGCATCTCGATGAAGGCCGGTCCGAAGACCCCTACGAGATAGGCGGCAGACCCCGCCGCCCCGCCCGCCGGGATCGCCTCGGGCGGCAGGCTGAGCCAGGCGGTGATCACGGCCATGGAGAGGCTGCCCATCCCGGCCGCGATCAGCCCACCAAGCAGGATGTGTCGGAGCGCGTCGCGCAGCCGCATCTTCGTGGTCAGCGCGTTCGTCGCGCCGCCGAGCGCGCCCCAGGCGGCGAGGATCACGGCGGTCGATGCCGCGAGCTCGCGTAGCACGGCCGCAATGAAGCTGCCGGTGTCGTTCATCGCCGGATCTCCAGAAGCGGGATGGAGGTGATCGAGCCGAGGCGCTCGAGGTCGAGCGTCACGTCGAGCGCGTCGGTGTCGAAGCGGACCGGCACGTCGAACTCGAACCCCGCGGTGATCGCGACGCCAGAGCCAAGCGCGGCGCCAAAGCTGACGATGCCGGTCGTGGTGTCGACGGACCAGCCGGAGGGCTGCTCGACGCCCGCCAGCGCGATACGCACGCTGCCCGCCACCGGCTTAGCGATGGCGCGCGTCCAGGATTGCGCGCCGGAGGCGTAGCGCTTGACCAGCTGGAAGGCGGTCGTCGTCCCGTCGCCGGTGCCGATCGACTGATCGGTGGGCTATGGCGTGCCCGACGGCAGGCACGACTTGTGGTCGCCCCAGTCCTTGAAGCGGAAGCCATGCAGCCGGCCGTTGCGCGCCTCGAAGAAGGCGACCACCGCCGCCAGATCGTCCGCGCGGCGGATGCCGTAGGCGACATCGTAGCGGCGGCGCGAGTTCGCCCAGCTGGCGTTGCGTTCCTCGTCGCCGGAGGCGAGCTCGACGATCTGCGTGCGCCGCTCCGGGCCGCCCCGCGCGCCGCGGCTGATGTTGTCGGAAAACCGGACCTCGTGAAACGCCATCACATGCCCCTCCGCCCGAGCGACACGGCGCGAGCGATGTCGGCGGCGACCTGCGTGCGCGATTGCCGAAAGCTCTCGGCGTCGCGGGCCATGATGGTGACGTTGACGCCGCCGCCCGCGCCGTAGCTCTGTACCTCCCGCCGCGACAGCACCCGCTCGCCGCGCTGCAGGATCGCGGGGACTTCGTCGTGGCGCAGCCCCGCCATGCCGCCGCCATGCATGCGGGGCGCGGCGGCGAAGGCCATGGCCGGGACCATCCTCGAGGGTCCGGCCGATCCGACCATCCCGCCCGCATGCAGGACGTTGGCGAAGATGCCGCCCGCCCCGGAGAACACGCCGGAGAGCGCGTTTGCGATCGGTCCGAGGATGAACCGCCGCGCCGCCAGCTGGGCGAGATCGGCCAGCAGCGAGGTGACGAGATCGCGGAAGTTCAGCTTGCCGGTCTTCACGAACTGGCCCACGGCATTCTCGGCCGACTGGAAGGCGCCGACGAGGCTCTGGCCGATATCGCCGCCGATCTCACGCGCCTTGCTGGCATAGTCGGAGAGCGCCGCCGTGACCGCCTGCCACCCGGTTACCGCGGTCTCGGCGTTGGGTTCAGCGGCGGCAGCCGCCGCGCCGGCGGCAGCGCCGGCATCGGTTGCCGCCTGTCCGGCGCCGTCGAGCGTGGTCTCAAACCGCTCCGCCGCAGCGGTGGCCTCGGCCAGCGCATCGGCGCCGTCCTCATCCGTGCCGCGCACGGCATCGCGCAGGGCCTGCCAGCTTTCCAGCGGCGCGCGGGCCCCCTCGGCCAGATCTCGCACGGCGCCGCGGTAAAGGTTCGCAGACTCGAGCGCGCGGTTCGCCGCCTCGGTCAGGCCGAGATCAGGCGCAGTGAGCGGGTTGTCCTCGAAGGCCCGGTCGAAGGCCGCCTGTGCCGCCGTCGTCGCGGCGGTCGCCGCGCCCTCGAAGCGGTTCTCGATCTCGCCGAGGTCGAGGTCGGGCGCCAGCGAGATGCGCCGCTCCGACCCGAGAGCTTCGAGGCCGGCATTGATCCCGCCGATGAATGTATTGATGCGCGAAACGACGCCATTCAGCATGGCTTCGACGCCATCGATCAAGCTGTTGGCGGCCTGGAACGCCAGATCACCGATGGCGGCGGGCAGCATTCCCCAGATCGCCTTTATCGCCTCATAGGCCCCCTCGAAGGTGTTCGCGGCTGTATTTCCAAAAGCCACGACGCTCTCGATGGCGCTCTGCATGCCGGAGGCGGTGTCGGCCTTCAGGTCGAAGAACATCGCCGTGGTCGCAGCGCCCGCCGCCGCAGCCCCCATCTTGATGCGATCCCAGACCTCGACGGCCAGGTCCTTCAAGAGCGACATTGCCTCGCCAAATCCGCCAGCTCCCGACACAAGGCGGGTGAACTGGTAGACGAGCTCGCCCGCGCCGACGATCAGCGCCCCGATGCCGGTGCGGATCAGCGCCCCGCGCAGGACGATGAGCGCGGTGGCCAAGCCCCGGACCGAGAGCGCGGCAACCGCCATCCCGGCCACCCAGCGTCCCGCGATAAAGGCCGCGAAGGTAGCGGTATAGGTGGTCAGGCGGCCGATGTTGTCGAAAAGACCACGGATCGCGATGCCGAGCGGACCAGTGCGGCTCGCGATCGCGGCCATGGCGTCGGCGACGGCTTCCAGCGCAGGCGCCGCTGCAACCGCCAGCTGGTTCGACAGGCCGCGCCAGATAAGACCGAGCCGGGAGATGGCGTCGTTCGTCCGCTCGATCTGGTCGGCGTCCTGCTCGGAGACGACCACCCCGAAGGCGAGCACGTCCTCCGTTGCCTGGCGCAGCGTCGCGGTATCGATCCGCGACATGGCGATGGAGCCTTCCTCGCCGAACAGCTGCCCCGCGACCGCCGCGCGCTCGGCCGCCGGCACGAAGTCCTCGATGGCGGCGTTGATCGCGCCCACGCGTTCGTCGAGCGGCAGGGTCAACAGGTCGGACGCCGAGAGCCCCAGCCGCTCGAGCGCCTGCACCGCGGGACCGCTGCCGGCGGCCGCCTGGCTGAGCCGACGCGTCAGATCCTTGGTCGCCTGCTCGATGCCGGACATGGACACGCCCGCAAGCTCGCCCGCGCGCTCCAGCGTCTGGATCGAGGCCACGGTGGTGCCGAGCGACTGCGCGAGCTTGGCCTGCGCATCGACCGTCTGCAGGCCGGACCGGATCATCGCCACGCCAGCGGCGGTCGCAGCGGCAACTGCGGCAGCCGCGGCCACACGCAACCGCCGCGAGAAGGCTGCGAGCCGGGCGTTAGCCGCTTCCATCTCCCGGCTGAGACGGCCAAAGCCGCGCGATCCGGCTTCGCCCACGCCTTCCAGCTCGGCGCGCACCTGCCGTCCGCCCACGGCCGCGAGGCGGACACTGACCCTCTTCTCAGCCATGGGAATGATCCATCTGTTCGTTGAGCTTGGTGACCATCACCGCTTCGATGACGGGCAGCAGTTCGGCCATGGCGAGCGGCGGCACGCCGAGGGCGTCACCGAGCGCGAGCGCCGCCGACATGTCCCAGCCGATCACCGCGCCGGGGAGCACGCGCAGCTAGCTGCCGAGACGGCCGACGAGGTCCCAGACCTGCCAACCCTCCGGCGTTTCCGGGCGGTTCAGCCGCGCCGGGCAGTCCGGGCAGGTTTGCGCACAGGCTTCGCAGTATCGCTCGCCCCCGCCGAAGGACCATTCGGCGAGAGCGCGGAGGCGTTTTTTTCCTGTTCCAGCAGCAGCCCCTTCGAGACATAGGTCAGCTGAAAAGCCTCGAAGATCGGCCAGACGTCGAGCAGCGCATCGATGGCCTCGGCGCTCGGGTCGATGGGGTTGCCGTCGGCGTCGCCGATGCCCTTCCAGGCGAGCACCGCCCGCCGCGCCAGCGCCTTGGCGAAGGCGACCGCGCGCTCCTCGTCGGCGGCCTCCTCCGGAACTGCCTCGACGGCCGGATCGCTGCGTGTCGCGACCATCAGCGCGGTGGTCAGCGGGCGTAGCTGCACCCGCACACCGGAAGCGAGATCGTGCCAGCGTGGGGCGTTGGTCAGGTCAAGCGTCAGCATCAATACGTCTCCACATCGTTCACGAGGGTGGCGGTGCACATCCGGCCAACGACGCTGTCGCGGGCGGCCTGCCAGTCGAAGGTCGCTTGGACGCCCTGCGGCCCGGAGATCTCGATCCGGGGGCGCGGCAGGTAGACGGCGTGCACGGTGAAGGTGAAGCTCTCGCCGGAGGGCAGGACGTAGGTGAATTCCATCTCGCAGGCCTCGCCGTTGATCGCCTGCGTCACCAGCGTCTGGTCGGCGAAGCGCACCTCGATCCGGCCGGTCAGCGCGGCGATGGACGGGTCCGCGCCGTCGATGCGCCCGTCCGAGCGGATCGTCTCAATCCGGTCGAGATTGTTGGCGTAGGTGATCTCGGCCGAGACCACGTTGCCGAGAGCCGTGCCGTTGCGCGCAATCGCCCCGTTGAAATGGCCGAAGCGCTTGAGCTCCAGCGCGGCGGGCGTTCCGGCGCTGGTGGTCGTGCCCACACTCTCGCCCTGCGCAACCAGCCGGGCGGTTGCGGTCAGCAGTCCCGAGCGCTGCATCTGCCAGGTCAGCTGGTCGAGCACGCAGCCCGAATACATCGCGTAGCGCGGCACCTCCGGCATGCCGGTCTCGATCGACATCGAGGGCAGCGTCCAGGACCCGGACTGGAACTCGTGGGTGTAGGGCGCTTCCGCACCGGTGGTTGTCGGCGCCCCGAACGCCGCCTTCAGCCAGAAGCCGAAGGCCTCGGCGTCGAGCGGCACGACGACATCGCCATCGGCCGTGACCGCATCCTTGATCGGCGCCAGCGGATCGCGGCCGTAGCCGAGAAGCTCGGAGTTCAGCAGCGGCTGCTCGGCCCCGAGCGACGTGCTGGCGAAGGGCATGCGGGTGAAGCCGCTCGCGGGCGGCGTTCCATAGGTCGTCTCGAACGCAAGCGCCATCAGCGCCCGCGCCCCCTGGGATCGTGCCATGGTGTTCTCCTCGAATTGTCGGGATCAGGCCAGCGGGTCGGCCGTGGAATAGTGCAGCACCACCGGGATCACGGCGGCCTTCAGGCTCGCCGCGCCCTCGACCGGCAGATCGATCGGGCGCGGGGCTTCGGCCTCGACCCAGTCGCAGAGCCCGCCCAGCGTCCGGTCGGCGGCGAGCGCCGTGCCGATCCCGGCGGCCAGCGTGTCGAAGGTGGCGTCACGGTTCGTGCCCTGCACGACCGCCTCGATCTCGGCCCGATGCTGATAGTGGTAGGCCAGCGGCGACAGCGTCACCTCGGGCTCGCCTGGCTCGCCGTCGCGCAGGATCAGCAGGCCATCGGCCGGCACGCGCTCGGGCAGCACCTCGCCGCGGAGCGCGGTGGCGGGCAGCGCCGAAAGCCGGGCGTGCAGCGCGGTGAGGATGGTTTCACGGGGCGTGGGCATGGTGTTATCGTCCGGATCGACAGCTGTCCGGGAGGAGCACCGGCATGCCGATCATGATGGGTGTCATGATCATCCGCCTCACCGTGGTGAGGACGATCCCGATGATGATCATTGACATGTACGGCGTTATACCGTACATGAATTGCTCTGAAGGAGCCTGACCATGTTCGCCATCGAGACTGTGAGCCCGACCCCGGGCAAGATGGAAGCGCGCAAGGAATTGCGCATGCACCGCGCGGATGAAGAGCGCATCAAGGCCGCTGCTGCTGCAACCGGCCTGCAAGAAGCCGACTTCATTCGTCAGGCGGCCCTTCTGCGTGCGCAGGAGGTCGAGCAACGTGTGTCCCTTTCTGTCTTGCCCGCCCAGGCATTCGATGCATTCAAGGCAGCCGTCGAGGCGCCCGGTCAGGTCGTGCCCGGGTTGGCTCGTGCCGCGGAAGCGTCGAAGGGCCTCCTGAAGGATGCCGGCTGAGACCGCGGCGGACGCGCCCGCTCTGACGATCGCGAAATTCGACAAGGCGCTGCATGACCGCAGCGCCTTCTCTTGTGGCTTTGGCCCTATCGACAACTTCCTGAAGTCGTCGCTCTCGGACCAGATCAAGACCGGAATGGTCGCTGCGTGGATTGCCACAGCCGGTGACGATCCTGCCGTGCTGGGCTTTTACACTCTGGGCGCAATGGCCGTCCGAGCGGATCTTGGCCCCGGGAAATGGCAACGCGCCGGTGTGCCCGACATCCCTGTCATCTACATCCGCGCGGTTGCCGTGCGCGATGACATGCAGGGCAAAGGGCTTGGAACCGCCCTCGTCGTGGACGCCATGCGGCGCTGCCTCGGGATCGCCGATCAGATGGGAGCTGCGGCCATCGTCCTAGACGTGCTCAAGGACGATCACTTCGACCGTCGCTGGAAATTCTACGAAGAGCTCGGCTTCCGGCCGCTCGGCGACCCCGAGAACCCGCAGCGCGTCTTCATCCCGATGGCGAACGTGCGCGCGACGCTGGGCTGAAAAGCCGCTTCACATCAAATCCACCCCTCCATCCAGTTCGCGACGATCAACCCTGGCACGCTGTCGTGGGCCCGCGCGGCATCCCGGTCGAGGTCGAGCCGCTTCGGCAGCTTGACCTGCGGGACGAGCAGGAAGATCGGCGCGGTGACCTGGTTGCGGCCGGTCTTCGAGCGCGACGCCACTGCCTGGCCGCGTTTGTTGATCCGGGCGCGATCGGCGACCAGCAGGCTCGGCCCGCGGCGGCGGTAGACGAAGCGCAGACGCAGGCCGCGGCGACGCTCCCATTCGCCGGGGGTAAGCTTGGCGCCGCGCAGGCCCCGCCCGGCAGCCTCGGTCGGGATCACGAGCCAGAAGCCTTCCTTCGAGCGGATGAGCGGGCCGGTGTCATGGGCGTCGACGATGACCGGTGCCTTCGACCAGACCAGCGCCGCCGCGTTCAGGCTCTCGCCGGCCTTGGGATAGGTCTGGCTCCGGATCGAGTTCGCCAGCCGTCGCCCGAGCCCCGCTTGCGCGATCTGCCCGCGCCAGGCGGTCTTGAGGCCGGTCCCGGCCTCGCGCATGGCTGCGGTGACAGCCTTCTCGCCGGCTTTCACCTCCGCGGCCATGGCGGCGACGAGGTCGGGCGTGATGTCGAGCTTCAGTTTCACGCAGGCCTCAGGTCCACGGTCCAGACGAGCCGTTCGCGATCACGGGCGGGCTCGCCCTGGATGAGGAAGGCCTCGCCGTCGATCTCGATGCGATCGCCCGGGCACGGACTCGCCACCTCGGCGACGCGCAGATCCAACCGGGTGGTTTCCGACCAGATGCGCGCCTCGCCGAAGCCGATGACGTCATCCGGCCTGCGCAGGATCGCGCGGACCAGTGCGGGCGCGCCGCCCTCGGCGGTGTAGACGACGTCGCGCGCGAGATGCGCGTCCGCGAAGAGCGCGTCGAGGGCGGCGGCGAAAGCGGTCATCAGAAGCTGCCGTTCAGGCGCACCCGGCCGATGGTGTCGCCCGCGCCGCCTGCGACGGCCTCGACGGCGACGCCGATCAACGTGTTGTCGGTTGCGACCGTGGTGCAGCGCTTGTTGGTGTCATCCCAGTAGACCTTGGCGCCGGCAGTCCAGGCCTGCGAGCCGATCTTGGTGAGGTCGAAGACGCCGGTGAGCGCAGCCTCAACGGTGGCACCGTTGGCGGCATCGCCGGCGGCCACGCCGAAGATCGAGCCGACGAGCAGGCCGTCACCGGAGGTCACGGCGTAGGGTGCGGTCAGGGTCAGGGTGGTGCCGGGTTGGACGTAGTTCTTCATCGCGGGGTCCTCTTGGAAACGACCACGGGCGGCCCATCGGGACCGCCCGTGCGTCAGGGATCAGGTGTCAGGGGATCGCCCGGTTCATGCGCCGGGGTTCTTGTAGAGACCGCGCCAGTCGATGGCCTTGGCGCCGAAATCGAGGCGGCACTTGATCTCGACGCCGTCGACGTCGAAGCCGTTGCGCGTCTCGATGTAGGCGCCCTGCTGGCCCTCGAGATAGGCGTATTCGATGGTGTCGATCTGGTTCGGCGAGGCCGCCAGGTACCAGGCCGTCTCGCTCGCCGCGTCGAGCCGCGGCTCGGCGATGGGCGAGAGCGTGCGGATCGACTGCGGCACGACGTTGCCGCTCTGGGCGGGCACGAGGTTCTGGGCCACCAGCTGCTCGGCCTTCAGCTCCAGCGCGGCCGGCACGATCAGGAAGGCGGGGCGGATGTTCAGCACCGTCTTCTTGTCGAGCCCGGTCTGCTTGCGCATCGCCGCCCGCGCGAGACCAACGCTGTCGACCCCGAGCGCCGCGCCCGTGCCGGCGAGGTTCTTGTGGGTCGCGTGGAAGAGCGCCGTGCCGTCCGCCATGGCCGGGTTCGACGTCACGATGTCCCAGACGACGTCGGACTCCAGCTGCGCGATCGAGTTGCCGTACATCGCCGGGATCCGGGTGAAGGCGTCGAGATCGTCGTTGATCAGCACCTGCCGCGTGATCGCGACGACGCGGCCGTAGGTCTCGATGCGGTAGCTCTCCTTGCTCTCGCCGAGGGTGCCGCGCTTGAACTCGCCGCTCTCGCCGACCTTCAGGAGCTGCGGCGCCTCGCCCAGCTGGACCCGGTGCATCGCCTTGAAGTCGGTGGCCAGCACCTGTCGGCAGAAGAGCGGGAAGGTCCGCGGATAGGCCTCGTAGGCCTGGCGCAGCGTCTTGTTGGTGACGGCGGCGAGGATCTCGGGGAAGTCCGAGGTCGAGTGCAGCGCACGCGTCGCGACCTCGTCGCGGGAGAGACCACGGGTGCTGGCGCCCGCCGTCTCGAGGCTTTCGCGGGCGAGTTCCATCAGCGTCATGCCGCGGTAATCCCGGGCGGCGTCCTCCAGCGGGAAGAGCGTCGGGCTGTAGCGGTGCAGCAGCGCGTTCGAGATCGCCTCGCGCCGGGTGACCGTGGCGTCGCGCCCGCCGAGCGGGATCGAGACATGGGGGAAGGTCCGAGTCTCGTCCGCCTTGGCTGCGACCTGGTCGAGGATCAGCCGGCGCGCCTCGTCGATGGAGACGCCGCGCTTGATCAGGTCGTCGGCGAAGCCGCGCTCGAGCTGGAGCTTGTCGGCGAGCCCGTGGATCGTGGAGACGCGCTCGCGCTCTTGCGCGCGAGCTTCGTTGACCAGCGTATCGGTGTCGATGCTGGGGCTCCGGTCCTGCGCCGGATCGGGCGCGGGCTTCGTCGCCTTGGGCTTGGGGTCGGCGGCGCGCGTCTGCGTCTCGGCAGCGCCGGTCTTGTCGTCGGTCATCGTGGTCTCCTCGGGCTCTGCCGTGGTGTTGCTCGTCTGCTCGGCTTTCTCAGCCTTGGTCTCGGTCCTGTCCGTCATCGGGGCTGCTCCTTGGCTGGTGGGGGCGTCCCGGCGGTGGAGGACGCAATCGTGATGTTCGCCCTTGGCGCGGAAGCCGGCGGCGGGATCCGCGCCGACCGGCACCGCGGAGATCTCGAACGGGGTCCAGTCGATTGCCCGCCAGAGCTCGCGCTGGCCGTCGGGCTTGGAGATCTCGAAGCGGTGGACCTGGTAGCCGATGGAGACCGCGCGGATATGCCCGGCCTCGATGTCGCGCCAGATGTCGCCCACGGCGTCGCGCTCGGAGAGCCGGATGCGGGCGATGCCCTGTCCGTTCTCGATCCGCGCCGAGCCCGGCACCACCGAGCCGATCACCGCGTCGAGATCGTGCGCCTCGTGCACCTTCAGGAACGGCGCGCCCGCGTTCAGCCGCTCGAGCCGCACGTGCTCGGGCGCCATGCTGAGTTCCTCGTCATGCGGCTCGCCGAAGAGCGCGGCGCGCCGCACCCGGGCGCCGGTCGACCAGATCACCTCGACGCTGCGGGTCTCCGGGTCGATGCTGTTCGGCGCAAGCTCCGCCGACCGGCGGAACGCCGGCAGTTCGATCGTCTGCTCCATGTGTGGATCCTCGTCAGGCCGCTTCCGCGTCCGGGTCTGTTTCTTCGCCTACCGCTTCGCTGCTTGAGGCGGTATCATCCGGCTCGGTCGCGGGGTCGGCCGGCGCATTGGATTGCGCGCTGCCGGTCTTGGTGACCCGGCGCGGGTCGCTGTCGAGCACGAGACCCAGTTCGTCGAGCTTGGCGTTCGTGGCCGCGATCTCGGCCAGCACCGCGTCGGGGTTGCGACCCTGCCGGGCGATGGCCTCGGCCAGCGTCATGGTGCCCGAGCGGATGGCCAGCAGGTCGGCCATCGCGTCCTTCTGCGGATCGACCGCCTCGAACTTCGGCGGCGACCATTCCACGGGCACGTCGGGCGTCGGGATGCGCCCCGCCGCCCACGCGGCCTCCGTGAACCACCGCCAGACAGGCGCGCAGAACATTGGGATGAAGAGCTGCCACTGGACCGCGTCGATCATCCGGCGGAACTCCACGAGCCCCGCCCGGATCGACGAGTAGTTCACTTGGGACAGATCCCCGGTCAGCAGCTCGTAGGGAACTCTGAAACCCGCCGAGATCGTGTGCAGGCTCGCGCGCTTGTACTCGCCGTAGCCGCCGGTGGCCGCGGGCTGGTTGAAGCGAATGTCCTTGCCGCCGCGGGCATAGGCGATCAGCCCTGGCTCGAACTGCTCCACCCGGTTGCCGTCGGCATCGACGACCGCGGGCGCGATGCCCTGCTGCGCTTCCTCGTCGCCGAAGACGATGGCGGTGACGCAGGTCTCGGTCTTCTTTCGGACGATCTCGGCCACCTCGTAGTCGTCGAGATCGCGCAAGGCGCGGATGACCGGCGCGCCCCACGGGACGCCGCGCGCCTGAGTGCGCTGCTTCTCGTAGACATGGGCGATCTCGATCGCAGGGACCGCACGGCTGGTCAGCCCGCCCGTACGGCTGAGCGTCGCGTCGCCGGGATGCGCGCCGAAGAGCCAATAGGCGCGTCGCCGGCCGAGCGCGTCGAACTCGATGCCCTGCACCGCCTGGCCCTCGCCGAGCGCCCCGTTGCGGGTCGCGTCGAGGAAGTCGGCCTCGAGCAGCTGCAGCTGGACGGGCGGCATGACGCCGTCGCCGGGGCGCCGCGGTCGGCGACGGACCAGCACCTCGCCGGCCTCGACCATCTCGCGGCAGGCGAGCGTCTGCAGCCCATAGAAGTCGAGCTGACCGTCGGCGTCGCAGCCGCGCGCCCAGATCTCGAAGAGCCGGTCCACCTCGCGGTCGAGCGCGGCGTCGCCGCTCGCCGCACGCGGCATGATCCCGGCGCCGACGATGTTGTTCACCAGAACCGACACGGCCTTTGCCGCATGCGGGTTGTTCCGGACCAGGTCCCGCATCCGGTCGCGCAGCAGCGCGCCGGCCCGGCCGATCTCGTCGTCGGCCGAGGATCCCGGCGCGTGCCAGCCATCCGTGCGTCGGCCGCGGGCCGCACCCTCGTAGGAGCGGGCGAGCCCCTCGAAGGCCTGCCGCGCCAGCACGCGCCGCGTGGCCGTGCGCGGGGCGACGCTCGCGATCGCCCTGTCGAGCCAGGAGACCATCAGCGGTCCCCGCGCAAGAAGCCGGCGAAGCCCGCGATGGGACGGGCCGTCGTCCCGGCGATCTGGCGCTCGATGGTGCGGATGCGCCCGAGCAGATCCTCGGCCGAGCCGTAGTCGACGGTCTTGCCGTCATAGCTCACCCGCGTCGTGCCGCTCGCATAGGCGCGCCGGAGCGCCGCCAGTTCAGCCTCTGTCCAGTCGGCCATCGTCAAAACCATCCTTCCCGCCGCCCGAGCCAGTCGGATCGGCGCTTGCCTTGCGGGCCCGCGTCGGGTCGCCCGATCAGGCCGGCGGGGCTGTCCATCCCGCTCGGCGCGCCGAGCTGCGCTTCGAGATCGGCCCATGTCGCCTCGGGCCAGCGATCGGCGCCGGCGATCCAGGCGGCGGCGCGGGCGTAGACCCGGCAGTCCAGCGCCTCGTTGCGCTCGCGCAGCTTCTGCCATTCCAGTTTCGCGAAGCCGCGGCGGTTGCGCACCGTCACCAGCTGCTCGGCCGTCAGCTGCCCGATCCACTCGGTGTCGGCCCAGCCGGGCAGATGCACCGTGCCGGGCGGGAACGCCGCGCCGTCCTGCAACTCCTCAGCCGTCGGCCGCGCCAGCCGCAGGAAGCGGTAAGTCTCGGCCTTGAAGGTCGAGGTGGCCACGGTCCAAAGCCGCGCGCCGCGGCGCAGGCGTTTGCCGCCTGCGGTGGCGTCCACGAAGGTCGGCCCCGAGACAGGGCTCGCCCGGTTGAAGCCCTCGAGCCCCTTGACCGGCGCCACCTGCGCAAAGCCGACCGAGCGCGCCCAGCCATAAACCGCGGCCGTCTCGTAGCCCGTATCGATGGCGAGCCGCGCGAGGCCGAGTTCCGCGCCATCTGCATGCCGCCAGCTGCGCCCGAGAAGACCGGTCAGCGCGTCCCAGCTCTCCGGGCGCGCCGGCCCGCCCTCGATCACCACGTGATCGATGAGCCAGCTTTCGAGGCCACGGCCCCAGGCCCACACATCGACCTCGATCCGGTCCTTCTGCACGTCCGCGCCGGCGGTCAGGAACAGACCCTTGTCCGGAACGGTGCCGGCCGGCCAGTCCTCTCGCCGTTCGGCGATCCGCTGCCAGTCGGGCGCGTCGCCAGTCTCGATCCAGGTCTCGCCGAGCACCGTGTTGCGGAACACCCGCTCGGCCTCGTCGGAGCCCGCCGCCGTCTCCTTGTCCCGCGCGATGTCGGCCCAGCTCTTCCACCCCGGCGGCGAATAGAGCGCCGAGAGATGAAACCCCACCGTCCGCGCATCGCGGGCCTCGGCGGTCGCCCGCCATTCGCCCGCAGCCAGCATCGCCGGCTTGTGGTGCTCGTCGATCGGCTCGTCGCAGGCATCGCAGTGATACGCCGCCGTCTCCGGTTTGCCCTTCTCCCAGCGCAGCCGCTCGAACCGCAGCCACTGCATCGCGCCGCAATGCGGGCACGGCACGAAGAAGCGCCGCTGGTCGCTGGCCTCGTATTCCCGCTCGATCCCGCTGACGCCGCGGATCGTGGGCGTCGAGACGAGGAAGACCTTCCGCCGGTGCGCGAAGGTCAGCGAACGCGCCTCAGCGAGCCCCACCGGGTCTCCTTCCTCGTCAGCCGAGGCCGGATAGGCGTCGACCTCGTCGAGGAAGACGTAGCGCGCCGGCATCGAGCGCAGTCCCACGGCCGAGTTCGCGCCGGTCATCACCAGCACGCCGCCCGGGAAATCCTTCGACAGCTGCGTGTTGCCGCTGTCGCGCGCCCGCGCCGGGCGGACGCGCTCCTTCAGCGCCGGGCTTTCCTCGATCAGCGGGTCGATCCGCTGGCGCGAGTTCCGCTTGGCCAGCTCCACCGTCGGCTGGACCGCCAGCATCGGCCCCGGCGCGTGGTGGATCACGAAGCCGATCCAGTTGTTGCCCGCCTCCGTCGCGCCGACCTGCGCGGCCTTCATGAACACGACCCGCTGGGTCGGATCGCCGGGCGAGAGCGCGTCCATGATCGCGCGCATGTAGGGCGTGCGCTCGGTCCGGTAGCGGCCGGGCTCGGCGCTCGCGCGCGAGCTCAGCCAGCGCTGGGTGTCCGACCATTCCGAGACGGTCAGCCAGGGATCGGGCGTGAGCCCGCGGCCCCAGGCCCGGAGCAGCGCATCGGCACCGTCGAACTGTGCGATCTCGTCAGAGGGCGATCCGGGGCTGGGCGAGTTCCTCGAGATGGGCGCGGACATGGGCCTCCAGAACCTTCTGCATGGCCGCCGTCTCGATGGTCACCTCGTGGCCCACCGCTTCGCTGCATGAGACCGTCAACTCCGCCGCCATCAGCGCAGCCACCCGCGCCGGCCAGTTGACCCACGCGTCGCGTTCCTCGCGCGCGAGCCGGAAGACCAACGCCGTGGCGCGGTCGCGATCGACGAGCTCGCCCTTCAGCTTGGCGAGCCGGATGCGCCGCTCCTGCGCCTTCAGCACCTCGTGCGCCGTCTTCGCCTGCAGGAAGGTCGTGCCACCGCCGCTGATCGGCGCGGCCATGCCCTGTTCGCGCAGCGTGTCGCCGACGGCCGAGACGGCTGCCTCGGGCACCGGCTTCAGCTTCGGCGCGGGTGCCTTCCTGGTCTTGGACGGGTCGGTCGCTTCCGCGCGCAGCCGGTCCGAGGCTGCGGCGTTGATGCTGCCATCTTCGTGCAGGACGAGCCGGCCGGCGGCTTTCGCCTTCTGGATCGCGCCGCGCGACAGCCCGACATGGGCGGCGTACTGGCGCTCGCTCATGCCCTGCATCGCCAGCCCCGATTATCATTCAAAGTCAGGTGCTTATATCGTTTATAAGCCGGGCGCGTGGAGCGAACGTCGATCCCACAAGGACGATGCAACTCGACCCAAGGAGCCACCACGATGACCACCCGCCTGAACCCGATCACCACCCCGCGCCACGAACTCCGCGCCGAGAAAGCGCGCCGGAACAAGGAAGCCGCGCTGAACGCCTTCATCGGCAAGAAGGCCGAGATCGACGAGATGCTCGCCCGCCTGCAGGCGCTCAGCGGCGACCATTTCAACGCCCACCCCGACGAGGTGAACTGGGGACACGTCGGCACTCTCGAACACTACGCCAGCCTCCTGAAGCGCATCACCGACAGCGCCTTCGGCGAGGGCGAACACGCCCGCTGATCTCCGGCAACGCCGGAACTCCTGCCGCGCCGACGCGCGGCTCGGGGTCGTAGAAGGCGCCGCATGATGCGGGCCTCGAACACGGAGACCCCAGATGACCAAGCTTTCCGAAACCCAGCTCGTGATCCTCAGCGCCGCCGCGCAGCGCGAGGACCGCAACGTCCTGCCGCTTCCCGGCTCGCTCCGCGGCGGCGCCGCCACCAAGGTTGTCGGCGCGCTGCTGAAGCGCGGGCTGATCGCCGAGACCATCACCGACAGCCAGACCAAGGCGGACGCGGCGCTCAACCGCATCTGGCGCAACGACGACGAAGGCCGCGCCATCCTCCTGCACATCACGGACGCGGGACTCGCCGCTATCGGGATCGAGCCGGAAGGCGGCGAGAGCTCGCCCACGGGCGCCGACGAGGCGCCGAATGCGGAGGACCCGCAGGACGCTCCCGCCGAGGCCGATCCCGCGCCCAAGGCGCGCACACCGCGCACGGGCACCAAACAGGCGAAGCTGATCGAGATGCTCCGCGCCGAGGGCGGCGCGACCATCGACGAGATCGTTGCGGCCCTCGACTGGCAAGCTCACACGGCTAGGGGCGCCATGTCCGGCGCGCTGAAAAAGAAGCTCGGCCTGACCATCACCTCCGAGAAAATCGAGGGGCGCGGTAGAGCCTACCGCATCACAGACAACTGAAGCCGCACACCACGATGGTCCCGATACCGCCGTCCCGCATGGGGCGGCGGTTCTTCATTCGAAGCTCCGGATCCGGATCGCCTCGAACAGCCGACGCAGCAGGTAACCCCGCGCCAACGACACGCCGACGAAGGCGAGGCCGATGGTCAGATGCTCCGCGAGACCCGTCTCGATCCCGAACCACGGGAACACGACGATCTGCGTGGCGATGGCCAAAACGTATCCGACCACAACGTTTGCCGCAGCCTCGACCATCGACATGGTCCGGCTCTGCTTCATGCGGCGGCATCCTTGTCCTTCGAAGCCGGGGTCTCGTCCAGCCGCTTCGCCTTGACGTCGGCGAAGTTCCGTCCGTAGCCTTCGAGGATCGCGTCGCGGCCGGTCTCGGCCTGCCAACGCTCCACGGCGACATCGACATAGGCGGGGCTGATCTCCATCGCGAATACCCGCCGGCCGTTGACCTCGCCCGCCATGATCTGCGATCCGGAGCCCGCGAACGGCTCGTAGCAGAGGCCGCCGCGCGCCACGTGCTGGCGCATCGGGATCCCGAAGGCGTCGAGCGGTTTCGGCGTCGGGTGGTCGGGGCGCTCGTCCTTGGCGAAGGACGGCATCTCCCATGTCGAGGACAGCGTCTGCTCGGCGACCTTCGGCGGCCGGTTCGGGCGCCGCCAGCCCATGAAGCAAGGCTCGTGCTTCCAGAGGTAATGCGACCGGGTCAGGACGCCGCGATCCTTCACCCAGATGATCTGCTGATGAACGAAGGCCCCGGCTTTCTCCCAGCAGGCCTCCAGCATCGCCTGACGGCGCGAGGCATGCCAGCAGTACCAGGCGGCATCTTCGGCGATGGCCTCGGCCACGGCTGCAGCGATGAAGCCGTCGTAGAGCTCGGCGCCCTGGCTGCTGTCATCCCAGGTTGTGCCGTAGGATGCGGACCAGTCCTTGTTCCGGGTCGGATGGTTCGAGCCGTCGTAGTCGACGAGGTATGGCGGGTCGGTCGCGAACAGGATCGCCCGCTCTCCGTTCATCAGGCGGCGCACATCGGCATGGTTCGTGCTGTCGCCGCACAGCAGGCGGTGATCGCCAAGGATCCACAGATCGCCGGTGCGCGACGCCGGATTTCGTGGCGGCTCCGGGATGGTCACCGGCGGCACGGAGCCTCCGGCGCCACCTTCTTCTTCACCGCCCCCGTCCGGATCGAAAGCCAGCAGCTTGTCCAGCTCGCCGTCCGAAAACCCGACCAGCGACAGGTCGTAGTCGTCCGCCAGCAGGTCCTGCAATTCGGCCGAGAGCAGCGCCTCGTCCCAGCTGCCGAGCTCCGTCAGCTTGTTGTCCGCGATGCGGTAGGCCCGCCGCTGCGCCTCGGTCAGGTGCCCTAGCACGATCACCGGCGCCTCGGTCAGCCCGAGCTGCGTCGCAGCCAGCACTCGGCCGTGGCCCGCGATCAGCTCACCGTCCTCGCCGACGAGGCACGGCACGGTCCAGCCGAACTCGGCCATGCTGGCGGCGATCTTCGCGACCTGGTCGGCCCCGTGCTGCTTCGCATTGCGGGCATAGGGCTGGAGCTTGGCCAGCGGCCAGGTCTCGATCCGCTCGGGGGCGAAGCTCAGCGTCATGGTCGGGTGGTGTCCGTCGTTCAGGTGGATACCGGCCGGGGCCCGGACTCCGGATGCCGCGCTGGACTCCAGGCGGGGTCCGGCGGCGTCCGGGGTATCCGGCCCGAAGGCCAGCGTTCATTGGTGTTCGCACAGGAGGCGGGTGGTTCCGGATTCCGGGTGGCTTCCCAAAAATCCGGCCCTGTCGCTGGCGAAATGCCGAGCCAAGCCCGCCAGCATACATAGTCGCCAGGAAGGAACCGCGGACTTGGGCGTCGGTGTCGGACAGCGGCCCACAAGGAAAGGATAAGCGCCTTTCCTTTCGTAACGGGTTCACCAACGAAAGGATGTTTTCGCTCGGGTCCGTCCCGCGCGCGCCTCTCCCGAGTATATCCGTTTTCTAACCCGGGAGAGCCGTTTTTGTCTCAGCGAAAACTGTCCGGCGGACACTTTCCTATTGCGCCCATGGGCTTACGCGCCAGCGGCCAGTGCGATCACCTTGCGCTTCGACAGGCTGCGATTGAACGACCGCCTGTTCAGCGTCAGCGCGATCACCGAGAGCCCGTATTGCCAGTGCTGATGCGCCGCGGAGCGCCGCAGACCGACCGCCCAGCAAATTTCCTTCCAGCGCTCGCCATGCGCTTTCATCCAGACGATCTTGCCGTCGAGCGGCTCGAGGCAGGCCGTCCAGGTCAGGGTCTCCTCCATCCGGCTGATGTCCTGCGGCGAGGGCAACACGCGCATCGGCTTCGGCTCCATGCCGACCTTGTCGCCGAAGCTGTGGACGATCTCGGGCCATGTGCTGAAGTATCCCTGCCGCCGAGGCTCGGGCATCCGCTTCAGCACGAGGGCCGCCACGGCGAGCCGTTCCTCGACCATTGCCGGGGTCCAGTCCATCATTGCTGCACCTCCTGTTCCGAGGGGCGCGCGCCGTAGAGACGCTCACCGAGTTGCCGTACCAGTTCCCGCTCAGGCCAAGTAAGTCTCTGGTCTTCAAGCGAAACTGCGAACACACCTTGCTCCTTCCAGCCATCACGCTTGACCTGTTCAGTGTCCCGGCGATGGCCGCCATAGCCCTTGGGGTGCCATCTCATTGGATGCCTCCCTTGGTCTCGAGCGCCCAGAACAGGATCGCGATGGCGTCGGCTTCGTTGTCATCGGCCGGGCTGAAGCCGCGGGCCCGGGCAGCCGCGATCATCGCGTCCTTGTTGGCGTTGCCCTTGCCGGTCGCGAAACGTTTGATCGTGCCCACAGGGACGCCCTCGTAGGGAACGCCGCGTAGCTCAGCCCAGGCGGTGAGTGTGGCCATGAGCCCGCCGTAGACATGCGCGGCGTCAGTTCCGGCGTGGCGGCGGACCTCCTCGAACCAGATCGCGGCGATGGACCCGGAGAGCCGTTCCAGCTCGGCCAGCCAGTTCGTGAAGCGCAGGTAACGCATGCCGCCGCCATCGAAGCGACCAGGACGGAAGGACACGGTGCCGGAGGTGATCAGGCCGTCGGCCCCATGCAGAGCCCATCCCGTGGTGGTGCCGAGATCGAGCGCGAGCAAGGTGCGATCGGCGCGATGCGCGACGGGCAGATCGGGGATTGCCTCGCGAGCGCTGGTGGCGAGAGTCAGGTCAGCCATGGGTGGTCTCCTTTTCTGGTTGGCTGCTCGGGTGGAAGACGACGGCGGCCTGGTGCTTGGCGGTACGGGGCCGCCGTCGTCGGATTGAGTGGTTTGGGCGAGGACGAGCCACGCGCGCGAAACCCCTGGGGGTGGGCGTGGGAGAACCCGCCTGCGGCGTTCTCCCCCACCCCCGTAGGGGGTGGTTTCACCCCCGAAACTGAAAATCTTCATCAACCCACTGGCAGGAAATGACTTTTCCAGTTTGGATAGGTCGCTTTCAGCATGTCCGTCCGAAACTGGTTGCAGCGTAGCCGTTGCGGTTTCAGCGCAATCCTGCAGGGGCAGTTTCGGTAGCGGGCCGGAACTGGCCGCAGCGGACGTTTGCGGGAGTCCGCGAAACGATGGCGAGGCAGTTTCGGCAAAGCCCTGCATCTGGTTCAAACTGGCCCCTGCGAAATTCTGCGCGGAGCGATCCATTGGGGCGATCATGGCCGTTCCCCCTCCGGATAGACCCAGACATGCGGGTTCTCGACCTCGAGGAGCGCCCCGGTCTGCGGGGATTTGTAGTGGGTGGGCAGGACCGCGATGCTGGCGGGGGTGACCTCGCCGGTCGCCGGATCGACATCTTCGCCGCCCGTGGGCATGACCATCCCCTCGACGCAAAGATAACCGAAGCGCGACCGTGACGGCCCGAGGCCGTAGGGCGCGCCGTCGCGGATGAACTTGATGGCGCCCTTGGTGGCCTGCACGGCGATCCGGTCGCGGATCGAGTCCTTGCCGCCCAGACCGGCCTTGTTCTCGAAGGCCTCGGCAAACTGGTTGATGGTGTAGAGACGCCCCTCGGCCGCCTCGTCGAGCAGGAGGAAAAGGATGACGTCCCGCTTGCGATCACGCTCGGCGTCGTATTTGGCGCCGACCTCCGCACGCACCAGCCTCTCGTTCATCGGATTGATCTCGACCCATTCGCCATCCAGCTTGTCGACGAGCTTCGCCGGCAGTGCCGGCCCGTTCCGGAGCTCGATTTCCAACCGCCTCTGGGTCGAGTCCTCCTCGGGCCGGTGCAGGATCAAACCCGTCGTGTAGAAGCCCCGGAGCGCGCTGGCGCCGGAGAGCGCGAGGAACGGGTCCTCCTTCACCTGGTGCTTCGAGAGCTTCTTGGTGTGGTGGACGAGGATCACGCCACAGTCGGGATTGACGTGGTCGCGCAGCACCTCGACCCGGTCCTTGAGGAAGAACATCATCGCGGCGTTGTCGTTCTCGCCGCCGCCATCGGGCCCGCCGTCGAAGAGGTTCCGGATCGGGTCGATGCAGAGGATGTCGAGCGGTTCGTCGGGGAACGCGGCCCTGATTGCCTCTGCCACGCGCGCGCTGCCCTCGGCGTCGAGCAGCATGCGCAGCTTCGGCGTGACGATCAGGTTGTCGCGCGCGGCTGCGATCAGCTCGGGCGGAAGGCCGATCTGCTGCATGCGCTCGCGCAGGTAGTGGTACTGGATCTCGGCCTGCAGGTAGAAGATCCGCAGCGGCCGTGGCGGAGTGAAGCCGAGGAAGGGCACGCCCGCCGCCATGTGCACGAGCAATGCGATCAGCAGGTCGCTCTTGCCCACCTTGGGCGCGCCGCCCAGCACCAGGAGCCCGCCCGGCGTCAGCACGCGCGGTCCGATGATGTCGTCGGGCATCGGGCTCGTGTCGTCTAGCAAAGCGCCCAGCGTGAAGGTCGGTAGCTCGGTCTGCGCTGGGGCCGCGCCGTCGAGGCGGACCAGCGGCAGGCCGTGCCGCTTGATGTGCAACTCCCACAATCGGTTGGTCTCGCGCTTCAGCCGGTCGAGCGGCCAGGAGGGCCGCAGCATCGCGGCGTTGTAGCCGCAGATCGCCGTCCAGCCCTCGTCCATCGCCAGCCGTCCCTCGTGGACCAGCCGCAGGAAATAGCCGATGGCGGCCGAGGCGCCCTCGAAGCGAGACCACTCGTCCGTGCCGCCCTCGTGCACCGGGGTCACCAGCACGTCGTCGATTGCAGGTTTCTCGCGGGGCTCGGCCGTGGCCATGCCGACGCCGAGCATGGGCGGCATGTCGGCGACGCGCTCGGCCATCTCGGCGAGATCGACCTCGAGCTCTGTCGCCTCGCGGATCTGCACCAGCCGGGTGAGCCCGCCCTTGTGATAGACGGTGCCGGGCACGCGGATCGGCTGGTGTGCCGAGCGGAAGTGGGTGTCGCCGCCGACCTTCAGCGCGATCTCGCCGCGCAGCTGGCAGAGCCGGTCGAGATCAAGGCCCTCGGCGGGCTCGGTCAGCTTCCACCAGATATGGAGCTTGGTCGCGCCCTCGGTCGTGCGCCCGCCGCTCTCGACGATCAGGGTCGGTCGGCCAAGGTGGTGGACGAGGTGATCGAGCTTCGCCGGGATGTCCCCCGAGTCGAGATCGACCATGAGGCTCTGCATTTGCAGAACGTCCGCGGCGCGCGCCTGGCCCGTCTCCGCGACGGTGCCGGGGATGACGTAGACCGCAGCCCCCTCGCGCGCGGCCCAGCCCGCGAACGTCGCGAGCTTCTCGGGCGCGATGGCGTCCGCGTCGATCCAGATGTTGTGCGGCCTGCCATCCTTTCCCTGACCCTTGTCCACGAAGCCGCGGACCGGGATCAGGCCCTCGGAATAGCCGAAGACGACATCGACGAAGCGCGCGATCTGGCCCGCGTCCAGTTCAACCGCGAAGGGATCGGCCAGAGGTGCCGCGTCGTTGAAATCCCGCCAGGGATTGAAATGGATGATGTTGTCGTCGCTCATGCCGGCTGGCTCCAGCAGCGCTCGGCCCACGGGCAGAACCGGCATTCGAAGAAGTCGCGATTGGCGGCGATGCGCGGGAGCAGCTCGGCTGCGTCGGTCGCCCGCAATATCCGCACGCCGCGGTCGGACATGCGCTGCGCGAGATCGGCGTCGAAGGGAACGAGCTCGTGGTGCAGCTCGGCCGTGTCCTTGTTGATCGCGGTGAAGAGCGCGGGGTTGGCCGAGATGCCCGGCACCATCGCTTCCATGTAGGCCTGGTAGAGCGCGATCTGGGCGGCATAGACCGGCTTGGCGACGGTCACGCCCTTCGCCACCGTCTCGCGCCAGTTCTTGGCGTTCATGGTCTTGCATTCCCAGAGCGCCGGGGTGCGCAGCCCCAGCGCCGCGGGGGCCTCTGCGACGATCCCGTCGACATGGCCGCGGATGCGCCCGCCTGCGACTGAGAAGCCGAACTGGTCGCCGCCCCGTTTCTGGGTCACCAGATCGATCCCCGCCGCCTGCAGCCAGCGGATGGCGAGATCCTCGAGCTCATGCCCGATCGCGAAGATCCGCAGCGACCGGCCGGAGAAGTCCTGGCCCTCGTCCTTCGGCGCGCGGGCGAACTCGAACTGCAGAGCGCGTTCGCAAACATGGCCGAGCCGGGATGCGCCGAGATAACTCCGGGGCGCCGTAGCCGCACGTTCGGCCTCCAGCGCGGCATCCACGGCGGCGTTGATCCGTTCGGCGATGCCCGGGCGATGATTGAAGTCCAGCATCAGAACGGGATCTCCGACTCCGCAGCGATCTCGGCCATCTCGGCGCGGAAGGCCTCGATGGCGGTGACGATCAGCCGATGCATGTCGTTCTGCGTCAGCTGGCCCAGCGGCCTTTCCCAGCCGATCCGCTCCATCTCAGGGGCGAGCGCGCGCATGACGGCGGGCAGCGCCT
Source organism: uncultured Paracoccaceae bacterium (assembly GCA_947500825.1). Taxonomy (GTDB): domain Bacteria; phylum Pseudomonadota; class Alphaproteobacteria; order Rhodobacterales; family Rhodobacteraceae; genus Palleronia. Next base: position 39,652 of record CANMTR010000002.1, read on the forward strand.
GAGTTTCCTCTTCGGTGAAATCGACCATGCTCAGTCCTCTTTTCGCTTTGCGGGTGAAGGCCGCCTGACAGCCCATGGAGCAGAACCAGCGGCGGGTTCGGTGGGGCCGCGGCCGGTGGGGATCGAACCAGCCGAAGCCTCGGGTGCGCGCGGTGCAGACGGCGCAGAGCACCGGGCGCGGATGCCAGAGGCGATCACGGCCCGGTCGATCCGCAGCCGCTGCGGGCGGGGGTGGGATTTCCGCGACATGGTTCACGCTGCCCTCCGCTCGGGTGCGGCCGACATCACGAGCCGGCGAATGTCGCGCCGGTTGAACAGGAAGGTGATCAGCGCCGAGGCGCGGTAGCGTGTGAGCCCGTAGTCCTGGCGCTGCTGGGGCGAGAGGTATTGCAGCTGCTTTTCGGTCGGTGTCTGGCTCAGCCAGCGCCGGGATTTGAAGGCGCTCTCGTCGGTCTCGTGTTCGTTCAACCAGTCGTCGGCCTGCGCGAGGCAGACGGTGCGCTCGCCGACCCCGAGAAGGCGCGTCCGCTCGTTCTTCGCGCCGCCCACCGCGTGCCAGCGGCCCTCGAGGAAGAACACGCCGCCCCAGGCATTGAAGCCGCTCGCCATGAGCGCGGAGTCGTCGTCGAACAGATCCTCCCAGGCGAAGCTCGAGCGCCTGAGGAGGTCGATCTCGGACATGACCACGCTTGCGAGCGGCGGCGCCCCGTCGCTCTGGAATTCGTGGCCACAGATCGGGCATTGGCGGGCTGCGAGCGGGACCGTCGCCCCGCATTCCGGGCAGGTCTTCGTCGGCGCGTCGCACGGTGTGGGATCGCGGCCGTCGAGATCGACGTCCTGCTCCAGCGTGCCGTGGGTCAGGCTCGAGATCCCGAAATCCAGCACGATGCAGTCGGTCTTGACGATGCCGGGGTGCTCGGCCGGATCGACGGTGCGCAGGCCGCGCCCGACCATCTGGATCATGGTGGACTTGCAGGAGCTCGGCCGCAGCAGCACCACGCAGGAGGTGGGCAGATGGTCCCAGCCTTCGGTCAGCACCGCCACGTTGACGATGATCTGGATCTCGCCAGCGGCATAGGCTGCGAGAATTCGGCGGCGTGTCTCGGAGCCGAGATCGCCGTGGATGACGCCGGCGGGGATCCCGTGGCCATTGAAGGCTTCGGCGACGTTTTCCGCGTGGGCGACCGTCGAGCAAAAGACCACGGTCTGCCGGTCGCCGGCCTTCTCGCGCCAGTGCCGGATGACCTCGTCCGTGATCGGCGCGCGGTTCATGATTTCCGCGACAGCGCCCATGTCGTAGTCGGACGCGGTCTTTTGGACAGCGCGCAGCTTCTCCTGCACGCCCACATCGATCACGAAGGTCCTGGGCGGCACGAGGTGACCCGAGGCGATCAGTTCGGCCAGCGTGACCTGGTCGCCGACATTGTCGAAGACCTGGCGCAGGCCCTTCCGGTCACCGCGGTTGGGCGTCGCCGTGACGCCGAAGATGCGGGCCTCGGGATTGGCGTCGCGCACGCGGTCGATGATCCTACGATAGCTGTCGGCCACCGCGTGATGCGCCTCGTCGATCACCAGCAAATCGAGCCGCGGCATCGCCTTCAGGCTCGGCGAGCGCGACAGCGTCGGCGCCATGGCGAAGGTGACCTGGCCGGCCCACGACTTGGAGCCGGCATCCACCACGGACGTGGTCACTTCCGGATTGACCCTGCCAAACTTCGCGCGGTTCTGCCCGGTCAGCTCGTCGCGATGGGCGAGAACGCAGGCCTTGGCCTCCGTCCCCTCCACCAGCTTGCCGGTGACCGCGGACAGCATGATGGTCTTGCCCGCGCCCGTGGGCGCGACGCCGAGCGTGTTGCCGTGCTTCGAGAGCGCAGCGAGGCTGCGCTCCACGAAGACTTTCTGGCGGGGACGAAGCCGCATCGGACGCCCCTCACTGCGCCCACGCCGGACGGCCCGGCGCCGCCGGAGCAGTCGGCTGCGGTGCCGCCGCCTGTTGCAGCGCGGGCTGCGCGGGCGGCTGGTAGCCGTGGCCGGCCGTGCCCATGACCTGCGCATAGTCGCGATGGTCTGGCGTGACCGCGGCACGGATCGCGTTCTTGTCCTCGCCCATGGCGTCGGAGCCGATGTCGATGCGCGCGACGAACTCCAGCCCGTCGAGATCGGCGAAGCCGTTGATCCGCCGTGCCGCCTGCGCCTCGGGCGAGGTGTCCTTGTCCGAGATCCCGCGCGCCGAGTTCAGCATGCCGCGGACGAGGCTGCGGCCCATATTGGCCCAGTCCGGCCCCTTGGGGCTGTGCAACCCGATCAAGGTGAAGATCTTGCGCCGGGCATAGGGGCCCTCGAGCACGGTAAATTCGCCGTTGAGATACACCGCACCGGTGGCGCCCCGGGTGGCATATCCCCCGGTCCAGCCCTGCGAGGGGTCGTCGAAGCCGCCGGGGCGGATGGTCAGGCGCACCTTGGCCAGCGTGCCCTTGGGGATGAGGTTCGTGTTCGACTGCGCGTCGTTGAAGTCGTTCCAGAGACCGGTCATGGCGTGGGGTCCTTTCAGTTGGTGGGATCGGATTGAGGGGTCGCGGCAGGCGCCGGCATGCGCGGCGCCTCGGTCACGAGCGGGCGCGCATCGATCGGCAGCGGCTGGCGGATCTTCTCGATGAGCTGGCCGAGATGCGGCGGCTCGAGCAGGTCGAGACGGCCGGAGCGGTCCTTGGCCGGGTAGCCCCAGCTGTTCTGCGTGTGGCAGACGAACACCCGCTGCGGCACGCCGTTGTCGTAGGGCAGCGAGGTGAGCGTCAGCACCTCGTCGACGATGCCGGGCAGCTCAAGCCCGGTCTTCGAGCCGTCGATCTGCGGGGCGAAGACCTTGCGATTGAAGTCGTCGAACTTCTCGTCGAGGATCCCGACAAAGATCACGTTCTTCGCCCGCGTGTGCTGGAGGTGCGTGAGCCAGGCGATCATCTCGCGCCCATGCAGCCCGTAGGCGCCGCGGATATCCGGCTTGCCGGTCTTATCGGAATGCGCCTCCGGCTGGCCCTTGCACCACTGGAAGCAGAGCCGCCCCGCCACGGTGATCGAGTCGATAAAGACCGTGTCGTACTTCTCCAGTACCTTCGGATCGCCGTACTTCTTGCAGATCGCCTGGTAGTGGTCCTCGCTGTAGGGCTGGTCCTTGCGCAGCGCCGGGTTCGGCCCGCCGATGAACACCGCGAAGTCGCGGCATTCCCGCCAGGTGCGCGGGCGGATCGTGTCGATTGCCAGCCCCTCAATGGCGAGATCGCCGGCCTCGAGGTCGAAGAACAGCGAGGTGGTCGAATTGAGCGTGCGCAGCAGCATGGTCTTGCCGATGCCCGGAGGTCCGAAGATGGCGGCCTTCACGCCGCGCACCTCCGCCAGCCGCTCGTCGGCGGTGATGATCGGGAGGCTCATGCATCGCCTCCCTGCGGCCGGATCTCGACCTTCAACGCGCCGGTCGTCACGGTCCGCGCCGGCTCGAAACCCTGGCGGATCGCATCGGGCCAGGCCGCGTATTTGCGCTCGGGCACCTTGAAGCCGATGTCGACATATTCGGTCGGGTCGTCCCCGGCCGCGCGGATCCGCTCGACCATCGCGGCCAGCTGGGACTGGTCCCACTCGACGCGTTTCGGCAGGTCGGCGACCACGGTGAAATCGCCGTCGTCGAACCGGACGGTGCCGGTATCCTTGGCCTGCGCTTGCCGTTCCTCGGCGGCGCGGGTGGCGTAGCGGACGGTCAGCGCGGCATCGAGCCGGGTCTTCGCGGCCTTGTCGCGCTTCAGGCACTCGTCGATCTCGCGCTGGAGGATGGCCAGCAGTTCGACGGGCAGCCCGGCGATCTCCTGCGGGCTGAGGCCCGGCAGGTCATCGGGCGTTGGGGTGTTCTCGGGATAGGGCATTGGGGTCTCCGGGATAGGGGATGGGGATCAGGCGGCCTCGAGCAGGCGCATCGAGAGCGCGGCGCCGGATGGGCCGGGCTTCGGTCGGGCGACGGCGATGTAGGCGAAAGCGTCGGGGCCGAGCCGGGACTGCACGAGGTGGATGAGGTTCTGCTCGGCCGCGCGCCGGGCAGCGGCCGCCACCAGTTGCAGCGTGCGTTGGCGATCCGCCGGCAGCTTCGAGATGACCGACGTGGCATCGACGGCGAGGAAGCCGCGGTGATACACCAGAGCCTCGCCGGGCTCGGCCTGCGCGATCCAGGCCGCAAGCCCGACCTCGTCGAGCGCCGGCCCGTTCGCGCCGTGCAGCTGCACGACATCGGCCTCGGTGATGGGCGACAGGCGTCCCATCAGGCCGCTCCGGCGCGCGGCTGGGTGTCCATGGTGTGCTGGAGCTGGTCGCGCTCGAAGGCGACGATGTCCTCGAGCCGGTAGACGACCCGTCCACCGATCTTCATGTAGGCCGGGCCTTCACCCGCCCACCGCCAGCGCTCCAGCGTGCGATGCGAGATCGTCCAGCGACGGGCGAGTTCCTTCTGATTCAGGCAATGCTTCTGCTGCATCGGCTCTCTCCATTTGCGTGTGCTTCGGAGAGAGATTGCGAAATCCCGCTATGGGATGTCGTCAGGATCGCAGGGGGATGCAGAGGGGGATGGGAATGGCCTTGCAGGACAGGCTTGGACGGGTTGGTGGGGGATCGTCATCCCCCTCCATCCCCCAGCCGATCCCACACCGCGTGCAACCCGAGACCCCGCATGGGGGATGGCAGGCGAGTCAGTCGATGTTGAGACGGTAGCCGCCGCGGCGGTCGGAACGGATCAGCTGCCGCCAGTCCTTCTGCGACTTGAAGACGTCGGCCATGCGCAGGCTCTTCGAGCCGCCCGAGGACAGGATGGCCTTGCCGCTCTGCCAGGATTCGCCGCGCTGCGCGGCCTCGTGCAGGGCGCGGACCACCTGTGCCTGAATCGGGCCGAGCCGGAAGCGGTAGCCGTTGCAGCGCACCTCCTGGTAATCGGCTGAGGCGATGAAGGTGCTCTCCTCCATCGCCGAGCCGCCGGAGGAGAACTCTGACTGGAGCTCGAAACGATCGCGTTCTTCGCGCCTTAGCAGCAGATCGCCGATCATCACGAAGACCGGCTTGGCCTCGCCATAGAGCGACGCGTAGTCCGCGCGTGGCGTGCGAAACTCGCTGACATGGAGTTCGCCGCAGCGGAACAGTTGGAAGACATCGCAGGCGTGCAGGTCGAGCAGCCCACTGAAGGGCTTCTGCTCCCACGGCACGCGGAACCGCTCGCCGTCCTGACCCTCCTCGTAGTCGCCGAACTCGACCGGCTCGCCGAAGACGCGCACCGACAGACGGAGCTTGTCGTTCTCGGCCAGGTAGACGAGGTCCGTCTCGGAGATCCGCCAGCGCTCGAGCACCTCGGGGAGCGTGAAATACAGCTTGTCGATGTGCACGCGCCCCTCCGATTCCGCTGCCTGATGTTTACCTTTTGTTCTTATTCGCTTGACGGCCGTCGATCAATCCGATTTTATCCTATTTCATCCACAGATGGGTGGGGAAACATGAACGAGCACCACACGCTTGCCGACCGTCTCAGGGCCCGGGCCAACCAGCTCGGCCTCAGCCCCGCCCACGTCGCCGAGATGGCCGGCGTGAACCGCTCCTTCGTCTACGACATCCTGCGCGGACGATCATCCCGCCCCGGCATCGACCGGCTGGCCGAGGTCGCCCGTGTGCTGAGAGTCGACCGCGAGTGGCTGATCCACGGGATCGGCGATGTCGAAGGCACGCCGCCTTTCATCGAGAACCCGGATGAGGCCTTCGTCTCGATCGCGCACGCCAGCCCGCGCCCGTCGATGGGCGGCGGCGCCGTTGTCCTGGAACAGGACGACCCCGCCGGCCGCGCCTACCACTTCCGGCGGTCGTGGATCCGACACAGCCTCAAGGCCAGCCCCTCCCAGCTGCGGATCATGCATGTCGAAGGCGATAGCATGGCACCCACGCTGCTCGACGGCGACACTGTGCTCGTCGACATGGCGCGCCGCGCACCGAACCCGCCCGGCATCTTCGTGCTGGACGACGGCATGGGGCTTGTGGCCAAGCGGCTCGAGCACATCCCGAACAGCGACCCGCCCGCGGTGCGCGTCATCTCGGACAACGGCTTCTACAGCCCCTACGAGCGAACGGCCGACGAGATCCACATCGTCGGCCGCATCCGTTGGTTCGCGCGGGAGATCTGAGGTGATCACGTTCCGGGAGCTCAACGATACCGATCCGGCGCTGGCGCATTCGCCGCTGGTACGCGGGGTCGAAAAGACCTTCGCCTGGATCGGCGAGCATGGCGGCATCCCCCTGACCCCGTCCAAGGCGTTCAAGCGCGTGTTCGTGCACTGGGCCGCGGCCGAGTTCGACTGGCCGGGCCACACCGAGGCGAACCTCTTCGCCGTCAACAAGGTCCTAAACGAGCCGGACTTTGCCCCGCTCATGGTGCTGCACGACATGATTATCGCGATGAAGCTCGGGCGGCATTACAAGGGCGAGCTCCGCCTGACCAAGGCAGGCCAGGCGATGGTCGGCCATCCCGGTCGGATCTTCGGCACGGTCGTCCCGTTCTTCCTGTTCCGGATCAACCACGCCAGCATGTCGCGCTTCGACGACGCGTCGATCCTCGGCAACTGGGACGTGTTCCTGAACGTGCTCAACGTCGAGACCGAGAACGGCGCCACCGGCGCACACCTCCGCCGCGTGCTCTTCGGCGAGCCTGAGACGGGACCGCTCCCGCGCTATGACGAGGTTCTGGGCCAGCTCTACATCCAAGTGCTGCGCCCATTGTGCTGGGCGGGCCTTCTGCAGCAGGAGCGTGGGGCGCCGAGCTATCGGTCTGAGGATGCCATATTCATGAAGACGCAGCTGTGGCGGGCGGCACTGCGGCTGGAGACGGACGGGGTGGTTGGTAGGGCGACGCGGCACTGACAAATGCTTGTCATCACTCCACCCGTAGACGATGTTCGAAGCCTACAAAGACCAGCCAAGGCCACCTTCTTGATAAGGCAAAAGATGCGACAGCAACAATAGTGCCCATAATCCTCGATTATCGCCTTCTCACCCGCACCTCTCTCCAATGAACAACCCAAGAAACCACCAGCCGAAGATATCATGGACATGTCCAATTCTATAATTGGTCTCTTCAGCTTGATACTTGGTTTCTCCGGGGTTGTGCTGACCTTCGTTACCTTCTTTGCGCCTCATCTCATCTTGCGTTTGGCTATTCGCAATACGAAAGGATGGCATGAGGTTCCTGCGGCGCGGGAAGCGACCAAGCTATTCAGGCACCGATTTTTCTCTGGATTCACCATCGAAGTTGATCTGACTGAACCGGTAACGGAGGGATTCTACGAACCGTGGATGGAAGCACTTCACATGCCAGACAAGCGTGCATCGCCCTATTACGTGTCAATTCATTTTAATGGACTGCCCGTCGAGCGGGAGCTCTTTGTGCTTTATGATGGGGGTCGGAATTTTATCCCGGTCCCGATGTTCAACGTCAGAGAAAAGAAGCGGTATGTTTCATTCACTCAGAGGCAGAAAGAGCTCGCAGGTATTGTTGGGTATGATTATTTTGGGAGAAGCTTCTCCGAAGTCTGTGAGGCGATATTGACATCGAGGCATAATCCCGGGTTTTTAGAAGAGTCTGACATACCGTTGGAAAAGCGACTTGAGGATTTGGGAAGAAGAATCGATTCTTTCCGGACCAACTGCTCACTGCTGAAGCGCTGAGACAATCAGCTGCCGCCACAGTACATCGTACTTGGCTACCATCCCTTTCGCGCTACTACGACAACCCTTTGTTTTATCTTGAATTACCCCGCCACGAGCGGTGAACACGGAGCAAACCGCCTCAGGAGGTTCGCTCCCCATGCCCAACGACATCACCTTCGCGCCGCCCGCCAACACGCTCAACACCGATGAGCGGCTGGCAGAACTGGCCACCATTCTCGCCGGCGCCATCGCGCGCACCAACCCACCGGAAACGAACGAGAATTCTCCGCTCGACGGAGACAGTTCGCTGGACATTCTTGTCCTCAGACGCCGTCGTCGGAGACAGGTTTGCAACCGAGTTGGAGACGACACATGACGAAAAACACAAGGAAATCAGACGCGAAGGCCGCGCCCGCACGCCAGGCGGAGGGGATAGACGTCCTGGCCGAACTGGCGGCGCTGAAGGCGATGACGGTGCCTGAGCTACAGGAGAAGTGGCGGGCCATCTTTGGGGAGCGCGCGCCGAACGCCAGCCGCGGCAACCTCGAGCTTCGGCTCGGCTACCGCATCCAGGAACTGGCCCATGGCGGGATGCGCCGCGAGACGCGCCGCACGCTCGATGCGCTGGCCGACGAGGTCATGAGCGGCAAGCTGGGCGGCATACTGGCGGACCCGCGCAAGCCGGCGCCCGGCACGAAGCTGGTCCGCGAGTGGGCCGGCGAGGAGCACGTGGTCACCGTTCTGGCGGACGGCTTCGAATGGCAGGGCCGGCGCTTCAAGTCGCTCTCGGCCGCGGTCCGCGCTATTACCGGGGCGCACTGGAATGGCTGGCGGTTCTTCGGGCTCGACCAGACCGGAGGCACCCAATGACCAGAAAGTTCCAGACCGAACCGGCGCGCCGCCTGCGCTGCGCCGTCTACACCCGCAAGTCGAGCGAGGAAGGGCTCGACATGGAGTTCAACAGCCTCGACGCACAGCGGGAGGCCTGCGAGGCCTTCATCGCCAGCCAGCGCGCGGAGGGCTGGGCCTGTCTGCGCGAACGCTATGACGACGGCGGTTTCTCCGGCGGCACGCTGGACCGCCCCGCGCTGAAGCAGCTGATCGCTGATGTCGAGGACGGGCTGATCGACGTGGTCGTGGTCTACAAGATCGACCGCCTCAGCCGCGCGCTGATGGATTTCTCGAAGCTCGTCGAGATCTTCGACCGCCACGGGGTGACCTTCGTCTCGGTCACGCAGTCGTTCAACACGACCACGTCCATGGGGCGGCTGACGCTGAACATCCTGCTCAGCTTCGCCCAGTTCGAGCGCGAGGTGATCGGCGAGCGCATCCGCGACAAGGTGGCCGCCTCGAAGAAGAAGGGCATGTGGATGGGCGGCTACGTGCCGCTCGGCTACGACGTGGTTGACCGCAAGCTGATCGTGAACGAGGCCGAAGCTGCGCACGTCCGGACCATTTTCGAGCTCTTCGCGCGGTCCGATTCCACCGCGGCCGTGATCCGGGAGCTGAACGCCCGCGGCATCCGGTCCAAGCGCGGCCGGCCCATCGACCGCGGGGCGCTCTACAAGCTGCTGCACAACCGCATCTATCGCGGCGAGATCATCCATAAGGGCGAGACATATCCCGGCATGCACGAGCCCATCGTGGATGCGGAGCTGTGGGAGGCCGCCCATGCCGTGCTGTCTGGCAACCGCAACCAGCGGGCCGGACGCACCCGGAGCACCGAGCCGGCGCTGCTGCGCGGGCTGATCTTCACCGAGACCGGCGCCGCGATGACGCCGCACCACACGAAGAAGGGCAACCGGCGGTACTGCTACTACGTCTCGATGGACGTGATCCAGAAGCGCCCGACGGCCGAATTGCGCGGGCCCCAGCGGCTGCCCGCCGCCATGGTCGAGGAAGCGGTCATCGGAGAAATCCGGCGGCTGCTGCGCACGCCGGAGATCATCGCGCGCACCGCCCGCGTGCTGAAGAAGGAGCGGCCCGACATCGACGAGGGCACCGTGACGGCGGCGCTGACGCAGTTCGACGATCTCTGGAAGGCCCTGATCCCCGTCGAGCAGGCCCGCGTCGTCCAACTGCTCGTGGCGCGCGTGACGGTAGGCGAGGACGGGCTCGACATCGACCTCCGCCATGACGGTCTTGGCGCGCTGGCCAGCCTGATGACGCCGGCGCAAGAGGATGCCGCCTGATGCCCGCGAACGAGACGATCCGCGTCCACATCCCGCTCGCGGTCCGCAAACGCGGTGGTCGGCCGCGCATCCTGCCGCCGAAGGACATCGAGACGCCTGACCCGCCGCCGGGACAGGATCCCCGCGTGCTGCGCGCCATCGGCCGGGCATGGGCTTGGCGGAAGCGCATGGAGCGCGGGGAGGTCACCACTATCGCCGATCTCGCCGCCGAGGAGGGCCTCTCCGACCGCTACGTCAGCCGCCTCCTGCGCCTTGCATGGCTGGCGCCGGACGTCCTCGAGCGGCTTGTCGTGCGCCGCGAACCCTGCGCCATCAGCCTCTACGACCTCTGCTTCGTGGCGTCGCTGCCGTGGGACGAGCAGCCGGCGCGGGTGTTCGACTGACGGTCAGTGGAAGCTGGCCTGAAACGACGTCGGGGTCAGCGAGACATGCGCATCGAGCGGCGGGTAGAGTTCGAACGCCCTCGGCTCGCGCGAGAAATTCCACATCCGGAACAGACACCACTCCGCGCGCCGCTCATCAGCGACGGCCAGCTCGTTCCGCGTGATGTGGAAGGGCGTGCGCTCCCACCCGTTCGTCGTCTTCACCTCGATCAAGCGCGGCCGGCCGTCGGGCGCATAGCTGGCGATGTCATATCCCGCGCCATCGCCGTCCTCCACCGAGACCCAGCGGACCTTTCGCGCCAAATCATCCCGACCCGCGGCCTTCAACGTGGCGTGCTCATGCGCGAGAACGCGCTCCTCACCCGCACGGCCAAGCGCGCGATTGCTCTCGTCCCGGCCCGCCACGTCGAACTTCCTGGCGATGTGCAGCATCTGGTCCAGCTCCTGCGGCGGAGGCTGGTTGGAGAGCGTGGGCGGAGGACCGATCCAGATCTGCGCCGCCTCGCGCATGCCGGTCGCAGGGAGCGTTCCTGGCAACCGGCCGAGCCAGTCCGGATGCAGCTCCAGCCACCGCGCCACCGCGTCGACCAGCGTCATCTGGAAATTGAAGGCGGGCTTGTAGCCGGGGATCCAGTCCTCGCCGAGGCCCTTGAGAACCGCGCTGATGTTCTGGTGCTTGAACTCGACCGATCCCTCAGACCGGTCGTTCAGAAGCGGCAGAAGCGCCCGGCGGTGCTCGGCTTTGCTGTAGCGGCGCCCGGCGATGTCGTCCGCCAGCATCGCGAAATAATCCGCGACGATCAGATCGTTTTCTTCATCGGTCCAGGGGCCACTCGCCATGCCGCCAGGCTAGAGGCGCGATGTGCGTTTGTCATCAATGGCTTCGCCGAGCCCTTCGCCGATTGATCCGCCACCGCTACGCGCCGTTCTGCCACCGTACCTATTGGATACGTCTCCTGCATGTTCGGTCTCCGTTTCGGTCGATAGCGATGGAAACAGGGCGCGCAGTTTTGGCGGGCTTGCGAGTCAGGTCATTGGAAAGGCGAGGAAATTTCCGACCGAACCGGAATCGGCGCGGTTCGCCCGACCAGAGACGAGAGGGCATTCAGAGACGGAAATCGCTGTGTTCCCGCGTCTCGGCGGTTCGCACCCATGCGGTAAACCCCTTTGAAAACAGGGGAAATTCGCCGCCCCACGGTTGGTCTGAACGGGTTCGAAAGGGTGATGGTGGCGGAGAGGAAGGGATTCGAACCCTCGAGACGGTTTCCCGCCTACACACTTTCCAGGCGTGCGCCTTCGACCACTCGGCCACCTCTCCGCCGACGCGTCTATCCCGTCCCCGGCGTGACTTGCAAGGGGTCGGAGGCGATCTTTCGTCCCGCGCGGCGCGTCAGCCCGCGGCGGCCAGCGTCTTGGCCAGCTTCGGCAGGCGCGCGCGCTTGAGCAGGGGGCGCAGGGGCAGCACCTCGCCCGAAAGACGCTCCGCTGTGACGTGGACCCGCCGCACGGTCCGCGAGATCGCCGGGCCGTGTCCCGTCCCGAGCCGGGCCAGAAGCTGGTCGGGGTCGAGCCGTTCGATCCCCTCGATCGCCAGGGTCCGGCGGGGGAAATCCTTGGCGTTGAAGGTGCAGATCACGTCGGCGCTCCCCGCCACCGCGGCGGCCAGGACATGGACGTCGTCGGGGTCGGGCAGGTGCAGCCGCGCCAGGTCGCCGTCCCGCGGGCGGACCTCCGCGTCCGGGAAGGCGTCGCGCAGGACGACGACTTCGGCCCGCGCCACGGCTTCCCCCTCGGGGCCCAGCCGCGCCGCCGCGCGGGCCCATTCCTCCAGGATGCGCGGCGACCACAGGGGCCGGAACGCGCCCTGCGCCGCCACTCCGGTCAGGATCTCGCGCAGGACCGTCGGATAGAGGACGCAGGCGTCGAGGCACACCCTCACAGGCGGAATACCAGCACCTTGAGATAGCCCGACTCCGCCAGGTGCGGCAGCAGCGGATGGTCCGGCGCGGCAAAGCCGGTATAGACGATCTGGCTCCGCCGCCCGGCCTTGCCGATCCCGCGCGCACACGCGGCCCGGAACGCGGCCAGGTCCGCGGCGTGGCTGCACGAGCAGAGCACGAGGTAGCCTCCCTGCCCCACCAGCGGCGCCGCCAGACGCGCCACCCGCTCGTAGGCGCGCAATCCCGCCTCCCGCGCCGATTTCGAGGGGGCGAAGGCCGGCGGATCGCACACGACCACGTCGAAGACCTCGCCAGACAGGGCCTCCAGCGCGGCGAAGGCGTCCTCGCGCCGGGTCTCGAACCGTGCCGCCACGCCGCTCGCCTCCGCGCCCCGCTCCGCCAGGCCCAAGGCGGCGGCCGACCCGTCCACGGCCAGCGCGCTCGCGGCCCCCGCCGCCAGCGCGGCGAGCGAGAAGCCCCCCACGTGGGAAAAGACGTCGAGCACCCGCGCGCCGCGCGCCAGCCGCGCCACCGCGGCGTGATTGTCGCGCTGGTCGAAGAACAGGCCCGTCTTCTGCCCGCCCTCCAGGTCGGCCATGTAGGTGGCCCCGTTCATGGGGACCGGGACGGGGCCGTCCACCCCGCCGCGCAGCACCGCGTCGGCGTCGTCGAGCCCCTCGAGCGCGCGCGCCCGGCCGCCAGCGCCCTTCAGCACCGTGTCCACCCCGGTGACCGCCACCAGCGCCTCCACCAGCGGCTCCAGCAGCGTCTCGGCCCAGGCGGCGTTGGGCTGGATCACCGCCGCGTCGCCGAACCGGTCGATCACGACCCCCGGCAGCCCGTCGGCCTCGGCATGGACCAGGCGGTAGAACGGGGCATCGAAGAGTTGCTCGCGATGGGCCAGCGCGGCGGCGATCCGCGCCTCGAACCAGGCCCGGTCGATCACCGCCTCCGGGTCGCGGTCCAGCATCCGGCACGCGATCTTGGAGCCGGCGTTCAACGCCACCAGCCCCATCGCCCGCCGCTCGGGGTCCTCCAGCACCGCCAGCGTGCCGGGGACGAGGGCGGAGGTGCGCCGGTCGGTCACCAGCTCGTTCAGGTACACCCAGGGAAATCCGTGACGGATCGCCTGGGGCTTCGATTTCGGCCTGAGCCGGACGACGGGACGCGCATTGCCTGACATGCCCCGCCGCATAGGCCCTTTCGCCCGCCCGGGAAAGCACCCCGTCCGCGGCGCCCCTGTCTGGTAGCGCTAGCGCATCTATGTTAAGCCATGGCCGCACGTCAGCCCCACCGGGAGGAGCCATGTCGCTCAACGACACCATCGCCGCCGTGACCGAGCGCATCCAGGAGCGCTCCCGCGACGCCCGCGCCACCTATCTCGACCGGATGGCCCGCGCCGCCGACGAGGGGCCCCGCCGCGCGCACCTGACCTGCGGCAACCAGGCCCATGCCTACGCCGCCATGGGCGAGGACCAGGACAGGCTCGCCACGGGGCGCCAGCCCAATCTCGGCATCGTCACCGCCTACAACGACATGCTCTCCGCCCACCAGCCGTTCGAGCGATTCCCCGACCTGATCCGCGACGCCGCGCGGCAGGCGGGCGCCACCGCCCAGGTGGCGGGCGGCGTGCCGGCCATGTGCGACGGCGTCACGCAAGGACAGGTGGGGATGGAGCTGTCGCTCTTCTCCCGCGACGTGATCGCGCTCGCCACAGGCGTGGCCCTGTCGCACAACACCTTCGACGCGGCCGTCTATCTCGGGGTCTGCGACAAGATCGTGCCCGGCCTCGTCATCGGCGCGGCCACCTTCGGCTACATCCCCGCGATCTTCCTGCCCGCCGGGCCCATGACCTCCGGGCTGCCCAACGACGAGAAGTCCAAGGTCCGCCAGAAGTTCGCCGCTGGCGAGGTCGGGCGGGACGAGTTGATGAAGGCCGAGATGGAGAGCTATCACGGCCCCGGCACCTGCACCTTCTACGGCACCGCGAACTCCAACCAGATGCTGATGGAGGTCATGGGCCTGCACCTGCCCGGCGCTTCCTTCGTCAATCCGGGCACGCCGCTCCGCGACGCGCTGACGGTCGCGGGCGCCACCCGGGCGACCCAGATCACCAATCTGGGCAACGACTACCGTCCCGCCGCGCAGATCCTCGACGAGAAGGCCTTCGTGAACGGCATGGTCGGCCTCATGGCGACGGGCGGCTCCACCAACCTGCTGATCCACCTTCCCGCGATGGCGCGCGCCGCCGGCATCCACCTCGACCTGCAGGACTTCGCCGACATCTCGTCGGTCACCCCGCTCATGGCCAAGGTCTATCCCAACGGCCTGGCGGACGTGAACCACTTCCACGCCGCGGGCGGGCTCGCCTACATGATCGGCGAGCTGCTCGACGCGGGGCTTCTCCACGACGACACCCGCACGGTCATGGGCGACGGCCTGCGCGACTACGTCTCCGAGCCCAAGCTCGCGGACGGCGAGGTCACCTGGCAGGCCGCCGACCGCACCACCGGCAACGACCGCATCCTGCGCCCCGCGACCGACCCGTTCCAGAAGACGGGCGGTCTCGCCGACCTGCAGGGCAACCTGGGCCGCGCGGCGATGAAGGTCTCGGCCGTCGACCCCTCCCGCCACGCGATCGAGGCGCCCGTCCGCATCTTCCACGACCAGCAGGAGGTGAAAGACGCCTTCAAGCGCGGCGAGTTCACCGAGGACACGATCGTCGTGGTCCGCTTCCAGGGCCCCCGCGCCAACGGCATGCCCGAGCTGCACTCCCTCACGCCCACCCTCGCGGTGCTGCAGGATCGCGGGCTCAAGGTAGCACTCGTCACCGACGGGCGCATGTCGGGGGCCTCCGGCAAGGTGCCGGCCGCAATCCACCTTTCGCCCGAGGCCGCCGACGGCGGCCCCATCGCGAAGCTGCGCGACGGCGACGTGGTCCGGGTGGACGCACAGGCGGGCACGATCGAGGCGGTGGGCGTCGATCTCGACGCGCGCGAGCCAGCGCAAGCCGACCTCGCCGACAACGGCCACGGCATCGGGCGGGAACTTTTCCAGGTCTTCCGCGAGAATGTCGGGCTGGCCAGCCACGGGGCGGGCGTCGTGGTCTGACGCGCGCCCGTTCCCCTTCCTTGCTTCCCCCAGATACGCACCGGCCCCGCGCCGGCAACAGGAGCCGCCGATGACGCCCCGAGAGGCCAGTGAAAAATCCGAGGCGATCTGCCGCCTCGCCCCCGTGATCCCCGTCCTCGTGGTCCACGACCCAGCCCATGCCCGCCCCCTGGCCGAGGCGCTGGTCTGCGGCGGCCTGCCCGCGCTGGAGGTGACCCTGCGCACCCCCGCCGCGCTGGAGGTCATCGCCGAGATGGCGCAAGTGGAGGGCGGCACCGTCGGCGCCGGCACGCTCCTCTCGCCCGAGGACGTGTCCCGCGCCATCGACGCGGGCGCCCGGTTCGGCGTCTCCCCCGGCGTGACGGATCGGCTCCTGGACGCGGCCGAGGCGGCCGACCTGCCCATGCTCCCCGGCATCGCCACTGCCGGCGAGGCCATGCGCCTCCTCGATCGCGGCTACACGGTGGCCAAGTTCTTCCCGGCCGAGGCCAATGGCGGCGCCTCCGCGCTCAAGGCAATCGGCGCGCCCCTGCCGCGGATCCGCTTCTGCCCCACGGGCGGCGTCAGCCTGAAGAACGCGCCCGACTATCTCGGCCTGTCCAACACGCTCTGCGTCGGCGGCTCCTGGGTCGCGCCGAAGGACCGGGTCGAGGCCGGCGACTGGGATGCCATCGCCGATCTCGCCCGCGAGGCCGCGCGCCTTCCGGCCTGATCAGGCCGGCGCCGCGCCCGCCCGTTCCTCCTCGCGCACCGGGCCGGGGTGCAGGCACGCCACCCGGTGCGCCTCGTCCCCCGGCCGCGGCACCTTTTCCGAGCAATCGGCGGCCGCGCGCACGCAGCGGGTGCGGAACACGCAGCCCGAGGGCGGGTCCATCGGGCTCGGCAGGTCGCCCTTCAGCGGGATGATGCGCTTGGTCCGCTCCGCCGCCGGGTCCGGGATCGGCACCGCCGACATCAGCGCCTGGGTATAGGGGTGGCGGGGCGCGGCATAGAGGTCCTCCTTCGGGGCCGCCTCCATCACCCGGCCGAGATACAGGACCATCACCTCGTCCGAGATGTGGCGCACCACGCTCAGGTCGTGGGCGATGAAGATCATCGCCAGCCCGAGGTCGCGCTGCAGCTCGCGCAAAAGCTCCACCACCTGCGCCTGGATCGACACGTCGAGCGCCGAGACCGGCTCGTCGCAGATCAGCAGCTTCGGCTCCACCACCAGCGCCCGCGCGATCCCGATGCGCTGGCACTGCCCGCCCGAGAACTCGTGCGGATAGCGGTTGATCATCTGTGGCAGCAGGCCCACCCGCTCCATCATCTCCGCCACCCGGGTGCGCCGCTCCGCTCCCGACAGGTCGGGGCGGTGGGTGCGCAGCGGCTCGGCGATGATCTGGCCCAGCGTCATGCGCGGATCGAGCGAGGCCAGCGGGTCCTGGAACACCATCTGGATCTCGGAGCGGTAGCGCTTCATCGCCGACGGCGTCAGCGCCATCAGGTCGGTCTCGCCGCGCCACGTCGCGCGGCCCGTCGCGGGCACCATCCGGATGAGCGCGCGCGCCAGCGTGGACTTGCCGCAGCCCGATTCCCCCACCACGCCCAGGGTCCGCCCCGGCTCCAGGTCGAAATCGACGCCGTTCACGGCGCGCAGGCCGCGCGGCCGGGTCCAGGGCATGTCCCCCGGCCGGCGGATCGGGAACGTGACCGACAGGTCGCGCACGGACAGGAGCGGGCTCATGCGCGCACCTCCTCTATGGGGCGGTGGCAGGCGCGGGCGCGGGCCCCTTCGAAGGGCGCGAGCGGCGGCATGGTCCGGCAGTCCGGCCCCGCCAGCGCGCAGCGCGGGCCGAACGGGCAGCCCTCGGGCGGGTCGGCCATGTCCGGCGGGTTGCCGGGGATCGCGCGCATCCGCCCGCCCGCGTCGTCCACCCGCGGCACGGCGGCCAGCAGCCCGCGCGTGTAGGGGTGGGTCGGCCGGGCGAAGATCGGGTCCACCGGCCCCTCCTCCATCACCCGCCCGCCATAGAGGACGGTCACGCGCTCGCAGAACCCCGCGACCACGCCCAGGTCGTGGGTGATCAGGATCGTGGCCATGCCGAGCTCCCGCTGCAGCTCCGACAGTAGGTCCATGATCTGCGCCTGCACCGTCACGTCGAGCGCCGTCGTCGGCTCGTCGGCGATCAGAAGGTCGGGCTGGCACAGGAGCGCCATCGCGATCATCACCCGCTGGCGCATCCCCCCCGAGAACTCATGGGGATAGAGCCGGATGCGCTCCTTCGCGCCGGGAATGCGCACCGCGTCGAGCATGCGCACCGCCTCCCGCTCCGCCTCTCGACGGCCCATGCCGCGATGCAGGCGCAGCACCTCCACCATCTGGTGCGAGATCCGCATATAGGGGTTGAGCGAGGTCATCGGGTCCTGGAACACGATGGCCATCCGGTCGGCACGCAGGCGGTTCATCTCCCGCGGGGGCAGGCCCAGCACCTCGTGCCCGTCGAAGCGCACGGACCCCTTCGCGCGCCCGTTGCGCGCCAGCAGGCCCATGAGCGCGAAGGCGGTCTGGGACTTGCCCGATCCCGATTCTCCCACGAGGCCCAGCGTCTCGCCCCGGTCCACCGACAGCGACAGGCCGTTCACGGCATGGACCGGCCCGTCCTCGCTGTCGAAGGTCACGGACAGGTCGTCGATCTCGAGCAGCGCCATCAGCGGTCCTTGGGGTCCAGGGCGTCGCGCAGGCCGTCGCCCACGAAGAAGAAGCCGAACAGCGTCAGCACGAAGAACAGGAGCGGGAACCCGAGCTGCCACATCGTCCCGTAGGCGATGGTCCCCGCCCCTTCCGAGATCAGCGCGCCGAGCGAGGTGAGCGGCTCCTGCACGCCCAGCCCCAGGAACGAGATGAAGCTCTCGGTCAGGATCATCAGAGGCACCAGCAACGTGGCATAGACGGCGATCACGCCCAGTAGGTTCGGCACCACGTGGCGCGCGATGATCACCGGACCCGGCACGCCCGTGGCCTGCGCCGCCTCGATGAACTCCCGCCCCTTCAGGCTCAGGGTCTGGCCGCGCACGATCCGCGCCATCTCCATCCACGAGATCATGCCCACGCCGATGAACAGGATGGTAATCGAGCGGCCGTACATCACCAGCAACAGGATCAGCACGAACATGTACGGCACCGCCATGAAGATATCGACGAGGCGCATCATGATCCCGTCGGTACGCCCGCCGACGTATCCCGCCGTCGCGCCGTAGACGGTCCCGAAGACGCAGGCGATGAGCGCCCCGATCACCCCCACGGCGAGGCTGATCTGGGTTCCCTGCACCGTCCGCGCGAACAGGTCCCGGCCCAGGTCGTCGGTGCCGAAGTAATGGCCCGTCTCCAGCGACGGGCCGCCCAGCTCGGCCACCTGGCCCATCACCATGTAGTCCAGCTCCTCGTTCGACCATTGCGCGAAGAATCCGCCGCAAAGTGCGAAGAGGGCTACGAAAACCAGGATCGCAAGGCCCGCCATGGCGGCCCGGTTGCGCAAGAAGCGCCGCCGCGCGTCAGCCCAGAGGGAGCGTCCGCCCCCGGCCCGTGCGCCCAGCCGCTCCGCGACCGCCTCGATCTTTTCCGCCTGTCCGACCATGTCAGTACCGGATCTTCGGGTCGATCCATCCGTAGAGGATGTCGACCACGAGGTTGAAGAGGATGGTCAGCGCGCCCATCAGGATCGTCACGCCCATCATCACCGCGTAGTCGCGGTTGAGCGCGCTGTCGACGAAGGCCTTCCCGATGCCCCCGGTGGAGAAGTAGATGTCCACCACGACCGAGCCCGTGATCATCCCCACGAAGGCCGGCCCCAGGTAGGAGATCACCGGCAGCAGCGCGGGCTTCAGCGCATGGCCCAGGATCACGCGCCGCTCGGGCAGCCCCTTGGCCCGCGCGGTGCGAACGTGGTTCTGGGTCAGCACCTCGAGCATAGACGAGCGCGTGATCCGCGCGATGGAGGCCATGAACGACGTGGAGAGTGCCACCACCGGCAGGATCCAGTATTCCGGCCCCTGCCAGCCGCCCCCCGGCAGCCAGCCCAGCCACAGGGTGAAGACCAGCACCAGGATCGGCGCCATGACGAAGTTCGGCAGCACCTGCGCCCCGATCGACACGCCCACCGCGGCATAGTCGAGCCACGAGTTCTGCCGGATCGCCGCCGCGATCCCGAGGCTGACGCCCACCGTCACGGCGACGAGGAACGACAGGCAGCCATAGGTCAGCGTGATCGGAAAGCCCTGGGCGATGATCTCGTTCACGCTGCGGTCCTTGTAGACGAAGGACGGCCCGAAGTCGAAATGCGCCACGATCCCCCAGACGTAGTTCAGGACCTGGCGCCAGAGCGGCGCGTCGAGCCCGTATTTCGCGTTGAGGTTCGCCAGCACCTCGGGCGGCAGCTCCCGCTCGGCGGTGAACGGCCCGCCGGGGGCGGAATGCATCAGCACGAAGGATACGACGATCAGCAGCAGGAGCGTCGGGATCGCGACGGCGAGGCGCTTGAGGATATAGGTCAGCATCTGGGAATCCCGGCAACGGCGGGCAGAGGCCATCGTGCCGACGACCCCTTCCCGGCCTCAGGCGTCACTCGGCGACGCGGTACATGTCCTTGCCGTACCAAGTCTGCTGCACGTTCTCCATCGGCCAGCCGCGCATGTCCTCCTCCAGCATGAAGACCTGGGCATAGTGGTAGACCGGGATGATCGGCATCTCCTCGGCCAGGATCGTCTCCGCCTCCTGGTAGAGGGGCAGCGGGTCCTGGGCCGTCTTGCTCTCCTCGATCGCCGCGTCGTAGGCGTCGTTGAAGAACTCGCCGTTGTTGTGGCCCGAATAGGACGCGAACAGGTTCAGGAAGGTCGAGGCCTCGTTGTAATCCCCGCACCAGGCGTAGCGGGCCATGTCGAACTCCTGGTTCTGCATCCGGCTCAGGTGCACCTTCCACTCGTAGTTGTCGAGGATCAGGTTCACGCCAAGGGGCTTGAGCATCTGGCTCGCGGCGATGGCCAGGCGCTTGTGGGCCTCGTCGGTGTTGTATTGCAGACGCAGCTCCAGCGGGTTGTCGGGGCCGTATCCCGCCTCCGCCAGCAGCTCGGCGGCGCGCTCCATGCGCTCCTGCTGGCTCCACTCGGCATAGTCGATCTCGGGCGCCCCGAACCCGGCGACGGAGGTGTGGGTCCAGGTATAGGCGGACGTCTGCCCGCCCTGCAGGATGCGGTCCACGATGATGTCGCGGTCGATGCCGTAGCTCAGGGCCTTGCGCACGCGCGGGTCCTTGAGCGCCTCGGGGCCGCTCTCGCCCACGTTCATGATGTAGGTGTAGGAGCAGTTCTCGGGCACCGAGATCGCCTGGTCGGGGTACTCCTCCGCGAGGCGCGGATACTGCCCCGGGGGAATGTCGACCCGGTCCAGCTCGCCGGCGAGGTAGCGCGTCAGCGCCTGGTTGGTGTCGTTGATGATCAGGCCCGTGAGCTCGGTCAGGACAGTGTTCTCGGCATCCCAGTAGGTGTCGGACTTCTCCATCACCACGCGCTCGCCGATCACCCGGTCGGTCAGGGTGTAGGCGCCGTTGCCCACCATGTTCTCGGGCCGGGTCCACCGGTCGCCGTGTTCCTCGATCACCGCCTGCGGCACGGGAAAGGTGGAGGCGTGGACGAGCATCTGCGGGAAATAGGGCAGCGGGTTCTCGATCGTCACCTCGAGGGTATGGTCGTCCACCGCGCGCACGCCCAGCTCCTCGGGCGCCATCTCGCCGGCGACGACGGCGGCCGCGTTCTCGACCTGCATCAGTTCCATGTACCACGCGTATTCCGACGCCGTCGCCGGATCGACCAGGCGGCGCCAGGCATAGACGAAGTCTGCGGCCGTCACCGGTTCCCCGTTCGACCACACCGCGTCCTCGCGCAGGATGAAGGTATAGGTCCGCTCGTCGTCCGATACCGTGTGCTCGGTCGCCACGCCCGGCACCAGCGCGCCCTGCCCGTCCTCGTTGTAGAGGCCCTCGAAGAGGTTGCGGAGCACGTCGGACCCTTCGACCGTGGTGTTGATCTGCGGGTCGAGCGACGGGATGCCGTCCAGCAGCCAGAACGTATAGGCCTGGTTCTCCGCGAGCGTCACGTCGTCGGGAACGTCGGCGGCATGGGCGCCCGCGGCCACGCCCAGGGCGAGCGCCGAGACGGCGATGTGAAGCTTGGATGTCATGGGTGATCTCCCCGTTTGCTTGGGCCCCCGGCAAAGACGGAGCCAACCGTGGGTCCGAATGGAGCGGCGCGCGCGGCGGGCCGCAACCCTTTTCCCGACGTCGCTCACGTCC
This sequence comes from uncultured Paracoccaceae bacterium, assembly GCA_947500825.1. Classification (GTDB taxonomy): domain Bacteria; phylum Pseudomonadota; class Alphaproteobacteria; order Rhodobacterales; family Rhodobacteraceae; genus Palleronia. Next base: position 61,317 of record CANMTR010000002.1, read on the forward strand.
CCGTGCGGATCAGACCGGGACACCCCTCCGGCCCGCAAGGTCCGTGAAGAACTGCCACGCGACGCGACCGGATCTTGCGCCGCGGGTCGCCTGCCACTCGATCGCCTGGGCCCGCAGATCCGAATCGGAGATCTCCACCCCCCAGGCATCGCAGTAGCCCCGGACCATGGCGAGATAGGCGTCCTGGTCGCAGGGATGGAACCCGAGCCACAGACCGAAGCGGTCCGACAGGGACACCTTCTCCTCCACCGCCTCGCCGGGCTGGATGGCCGTGGCGCGCTCGTTCTCGATCATGTCGCGCGGCATCAGATGGCGCCGGTTCGACGTGGCATAGAACAGCACGTTGGCCGGCCGCCCCGCCACGCCCCCGTCCAGCACCGCCTTCAGCGACTTGTAGTGCTGATCGTCGCCGCCGAAGGACAGGTCGTCGCAGAAAAGGACGAAGCGCCGCCCGGGCGCGTCGCGCAGCATCTCCAGCAGCCGGCCCACGGACGGAAGGTCCTCGCGCGCCAGTTCCACGATCTTGAGCGGGTCCTCGGCGGCCACCTCGGCATGGACGGCCTTGACCAGCGACGACTTGCCCATCCCCCGCGCGCCCCACAGGAGCGCGTTGTTGGCCCCGTGCCCCCTGGCGAACTGGCGCGTGTTGGCCAAAAGCGTGTCGCGCGCCCGCTCGATGCCCAGGAGCAGCGACAGGTCCACCCGCGCCACGTCCCTGACGGGGCGCAGCCCGCCCCTCTCCGCCTGCCACTGGAACGCGTCGGCCGCGTCGAAATCCGGCGCCTCGGGCGCGGGCGGCGCCATCCGCTCCAGCGCCGCGGCGATCCGGTGCAGCTCCGCGCTCATGGCCGCTTGCTGTCGTCGTCGGGCTCCTCGTCGTCGAGCTCGGGCTCGTCCACGTCGTAGAGCTCCTCGTCCTCGCCCAGTATGCCTTCGGCGCGCAGCTCCTCGGTGCGCTTGCGCTCCACCCGGGCCACCAGCAGGATCGACACCTCGTAGAGGCCATAGACCACCACGAACAGGATCACCTGGGTGATCACGTCGGGCGGCGTGACCAGCGCGGCCAGCACGAGGATGCCCACGACCGCATACTTGCGCATGTCCGCCAGGCCCCGTGCGCTCACCAGCCCCGCCTTGCCCAGGAGCGTCAGCAAAACGGGAAGCTGGAAGCACAGGCCGAAGGAGACGATGAACTTGATCGTGAGGTTGAGGTATTCCTGCGCCGAGCCCTGGAACACCACCGACAGCGGCGCGCCCTCCTCGGGGGAGATCGCCTCGCCCTCGGCGCCGAATTGCTGGAACCCGAGGAAGAAGTCGTAGGCCAGCGGCGTCACCACGTAGAAGGCGAAGGCCGCGCCCAGAACGAACATGAACGGAGAGGAGATCAGGAAAGGCAGCATCGCCCCCTTCTCCGACCGGTAGAGGCCCGGCGCCACGAAGCGCCAGAGCTGGTGCGCGATGACCGGGAACGACAGGAACAGCCCCCCCAGCATCGACACCTTGATCGCCACGAAGAAACCCTCCTGCGGCGAGATGAAGATCAGGTCGCAATCCTGGCCCCGCTGGGCCAGCACCTGGCACAAGGGCTCGGTCAGGAAGGTGAAGATCGGCGTCGCCACCGTGAAGCAGACGAGCATCCCCGCCACGAAGGCCAGGACCGAGCGGATCAGGCGCGAGCGCAGCTCCGCCAGGTGCTCGATCAGCGGCGCGGCGCTGTCCTCGATGCTGTCGCGGTCCGCGGCGCTCATGTGTCGCTCTCCCCGGCCGCGCGGTCCCGGTCCTCGCCCGCCTCGGCCCGGCCCGCGGACAGCGGCGTCTCGGCCGCCGTGCCGGTGGACTTGGCCGGGGAAGTGCGCTCGGCGGCGGCGGCGCGGGTCGCGGCGCCCTCAGCCCGGCGCGCCGCCGCCAGTTGCTCCGTCTCGGGGCCGCGCTTGGCCGCCTTGCCCGACTTCGGCGACGTCATCGGGTCCCACTTCTCGAACTGGTCGGCCGCCTCGTTGAGCTTGTCGAGCCCGTATTTCTTGGGGTTGGAATACCCTTTCAGGTCGCGGCCGATGTCCTTCACGCCGCTCTCGTCGGCGGCGTCCTCCATGGCGCGCTGGAACTCGCGCGCCATGCCCCGCATCTTTCCGGTGAACCGGCCCAGCGTGCGGAACATCCCCGGCAGGTCTTTCGGCCCGACGACGATCAGCGCGACGATGCCGATGACCAGCAGCTCGGTCATCCCGATATCGAACATGGATCAGGGGCCCCCTCGGGCTCGGGAGATCAGCCGTTGCGGCTGTCGACCGTCTCGCGTTCGGCGGTGTTGGACGCGGGCGCCGCGGCCTCGGTGTGGACGGCGGGCGCCGCGATCTCGGGGTCGGCGCGCCGGCCCTTGCCCTCGTCCGCCTCGTCCTCGCGCGATCCTTCGCCGACGCCGCGCTTGAACGCGGTGATGCCCTTGCCCACCTCGCCCATGAGCGACGAGATCTTGCCCCGGCCGAACAGGACGAGCACGACGATCGCGATCAGCAGCAGGCCCGGCAGGCCGATATTGTTGAGCATGGGGACACTCCCTTCCCGGCTGGAACGGCTTCTATCTAGGGGATCATGGGCCCGAGGTGAAGGACGAAACGATCACGGTCCGGGCACGGGCGCCCGCGCGCGCCGAAACACCCCTTCGACACCCCTTTCCCCGCGCGGGAACGGTGGCGCCCGGCCCGCATCTGCGGCATCCTGTGCCCCGACAGACCGGGGGCCGCACGCGCTGCCCCATTCCCACCGGGGCCGACAGCGCCCCGCCACGCCACCGCCCAGAGGTGTCATGACCCGGATGGAACCCTTCTCCGACCGCGAGCTGCGAGATGCCTTCGGCCGCTTCGCCACCGGCGTCACGGTCGTGACCACCCTCTCGCCCACGGGGCCGTTGGGGATCACCGCCAACAGCTTCGCCTCCGTCTCGCTCGATCCGCCGCTCGTCCTGTGGCTGCCCGCCAGGGGATCGTCGCGCTTCGCCCCCTTCACCGAATGCGAGGCCTTCGCGATCCACATCATGGGCGCCGCCCAGACCGAGACATCGGGCGCCTTCGTGCGCGAGGGCGACCTGTTCGACCGGCTCGACTGGCACGCCGCCGCCGACGGCACGCCGCTGCTCGACGATTGCCTGGCGCGGTTCCACTGCGCCACCCACGCCGTCCACGACGCGGGCGACCATGCCATCGTTCTGGGCCGCGTGCTCGACGCCGAGCACCGCGAGGGCGAGCCATTGGTGTTCCAGTCGGGCCGCTTCGGCGGCTTCCGCTCGGGCTGAAGGGGCTCACTCCTCGGGCGGCGCGCGTCCCTCGACCCAGGCGATGGCCAGGAGGGCGACGGCAAGGCCCACCACCGCCGCCGCGATCCCCAGCAGGAACGGGCCGGTGGCGTTGTCCACCTCGAGCACGATCAGCTTGCGCACCACGGCCAGCATGCCGATCACGATCACCGTGCGAAGCTGCTTCAGCCCGTGCTCGCCGGCCACGAGCTGGCCGATGGAGCGGGCCAGCTCCAGCGCGATCACGGCCGCCAGCACCCTGTCGAACAGGGTCTGGAACTGCGGGTAATCGAGCGTGCCGCGCTGCTCCACCGTCATGGTCCACAGGGTGAGGAAGAACGACCACACCGCCAACCCCACCACCGCGACCATGCCCACCAGGACCACGGCCGAGACGATCTGCTCGACGACGTGATAGACCTGCAGCACGCGGCTCTCGGGCTTCTCTTCCATGACGTCACAATGGCAGGAATGCGCGGCAAATCAACGCCCCTTGCGCCCCGTCCGCCCTGTCCATAAGACGCGCCCGAACACGGGACGGAGGCGACCCATGTCGCGCCTTGTGATGAAGTTCGGCGGCACCTCCGTCGCCACCCCCGACCGGATCCGCCGGGCGGCCAAGCGCGTCGCGCGCGAGGTGGCGAACGGCCACGAGGTGATCGTGATCGTCTCGGCCATGGCCGGCAAGACCAACGAGCTGGTGGGCTGGGTGAACGAGATCTCGCCCTTCTACGACGCGCGCGAATACGACGCCGTCGTCTCCTCGGGCGAGGCGGTCACCGCCGGTCTCATGGCCCTCACCTTGCAGGAGATGGAGATCCCGGCCCGCTCCTGGCAGGGCTGGCAGGTGCCGCTCCTGACGAACGGCGCCCATTCCGCCGCCCGGATCGAGGAGATCCCGACCGCCTATCTCGACGAGCGATTCGCCCAAGGGATGAAGGTCGCGGTCGTGGCGGGCTTCCAGGGCGTCAGCCCCGAGGGGCGTATCACCACGCTTGGCCGCGGCGGGTCCGACACCACCGCCGTGGCCTTCGCGGCCGCCTTCGACGCGGTGCGCTGCGACATCTACACCGACGTGGACGGCGTCTACACCACCGACCCCCGGATCACCTCGAAGGCCCGCAAGCTCGACCGCATCGCCTTCGAGGAGATGCTGGAACTGGCCTCTCTCGGCGCCAAGGTGCTCCAGACCCGCTCGGTCGAGCTGGCCATGCGATTCGGGGTCAAGGTGCGGGTCCTGTCCTCGTTCGGGGATTACGACGAAACGGCCGGGACGCTGGTCTGCGCGGAGGACGAGATCGTGGAAAGCAATGTCGTGAACGGCGTGGCCTACAGCCGCGAAGAGGCCAAGATGACCCTGCTGGGGGTAGAGGACAGGCCCGGCATCGCCGCCGCCATCTTCGGCCCCCTGTCCGAGGCGGGCGTCAACGTGGACATGATCGTCCAGAACATCGCCGAGCGCGGCAAGACCGACATGACCTTCTCCTGCCCCGTCGACGAGGTGGGCCGGGCCCGCAAGGCGCTCGAGGGCTCGCGCGATTCGGGCGACATCGGCTACGCCGAGCTCCTGGCCGACACCGAGGTCGCCAAGGTCTCGGTCGTGGGGATCGGCATGCGCTCCCACGCGGGCGTGGCCGCGCGCATGTTCGAGGCGCTCAAGGACGAGAACGTCAACATCAAGGTCATCACCACGTCCGAGATCAAGATCTCCGTCCTGATCGACCGCAAGTACATGGAACTCGCCGTGCAGTCCCTCCACGACGCCTTCGGGCTGGAGACGGCCGGCTCCAACTGAGGCCGCGTCTCAGCGCCCGCCCACATCCTCCCGGGCGATGGCCACGGACTTCACCACCGCATGGGCGCGCGTGCCCACGTCCAGGCCCATCCGCTCCGCCGAGCGGCGCGTGATCCGCGCCAGTACCGTGCCCCCGGGCGTGGCGAGCGATACCATAACGCCCGGCCCCTCGCCCGCCCGGATCGCCTCGATCCGCCCCGGCAGGACGTTGAGCGCCGACATGCCCCTCGGATGCTCCAGCGACAGGATCACCTCCTGCGCGGGGATCCGCACCCGGATCGCGGCGCCCACGCGCCGCTCGATCCGCGGCACGAAGAGCGCGACGCCGCCCGCGTCGAGCTCCGACAATCCGTCGTCGTGGTGCGCGGCCACCCGCACCTCCAGCACCGCGCCCGCCGCGCGGATGCCCGCAGGCACCACCGTGGGGTCGGCGAGCACCCGCGCGGCGGGCCCCTCCGCCACCACCCGGCCGCCGTCGAGCGCCACCACCGTCGTCGCGAGGCGCGCCACCTCCGCCGCGGCATGGCTGACGTAAAGGATCGGCACCGCCACATCGTCGCGCAGCCGCTCGAAATAGGGCAGGATCTCGGCCTTGCGCGCCTCGTCGAGCGCCGCGAGCGGCTCGTCCGCCAGGATCAGCCGGGGCCGGGCCAGAAGCGCGCGCCCGATCCCCACCCGCGCCTTCTCCCCCCCCGACAGGGCGCCCGGCCGCCGCTCCAGGAGCGGCCCGATCCCCAGCATCTCGACGATCCGGGCCTCGTGGGACCGGTCCCGGCCCCACCCCGAGAATCGCCGCCCGTAGTCGAGGTTGCCGCGCACGCTTAAGTGCGGAAACAGCCGCCCGTCCTGGAACACCACCCCGATCCGGCGCCGGTGCGGCGGCGTCCAGACGCCCCGGGCGGTGTCGCACAGCACCTCGCCGTCGAGGACGATGCGCCCCGCATCGGGCCGGATAAGCCCCGCCACCGCATCGACCACCGAGGTCTTGCCCGATCCCGACCGCCCGAACAGGACGGTCACGCCGCGCGGCGCCGAGAAATCCGCCTTCAGCCGGAACGCGCCCAGCCGGTGGCGCAGATGCACCTCCAGGCTCACCGGCCCGACACCCTGCGCGTGAGCCAGCCCCCCAGCACCTCCGACAGGCCCAGGGCCGTCATCGCCACCGCCACCGACACCCCCACCAGCGCCAGCGCCGCCGCCTCGCCTCCCGGCACCTGCAGGAAGGCGTAGATCGCGGTGGGCAGGGTCTGGGTCTCGCCGGGGATGTTGGAGACGAAGGTGATCGTCGCCCCGAACTCCCCCATCGCCTTGGCGAAGGACAGGATCGCGCCCGTGACGATGCCGGGCAGGATCAGCGGCAGCGTCACCGTGGCGAACACCCAGGGCCGCGAGGCGCCGAGCGTTCCGGCCGCCTGCTCCAGCCTGGGGTCCACCGCCTCGATCGACAGCCGGATCGCGCGCACCATGAGCGGGAACGCCATGATCGCCGCGGCCAGCGCCGCCCCAGTCCAGCGAAAGGCGAAGACGATACCGAGCTCGGCGAGCGGCGCCCCCACGGGCCCCCGCGGCCCGAACGTCACCAGCAGCAGGTAGCCCGTCACCACCGGGGGCAGGATCAGCGGCAGGTGCACCAGCCCGTTGAGCAGCCCCCGCCCCGGGAAGCGCCACCGCGCCAGCGCGAAGGCCACCAGCACGCCCGGCGGCAGGCTCGCGGCGACGGCCCAGAGCGACACCTTCAGCGACAGAAGGAGCGCGTCGCGCGCCTCGGGCGGCAACCCCTCCATCACCCGGGCGGCGGGGTGAAGCCCAGGTCGGCGAAGACCGCGCCGGCCTCGCCCTCCCCCAGCCAGTCGAGGAACGCGGCCGCCTCCGCCCCGCCCTCGCCCACCAGCGCGGCGGGATAGACGATGGGCGGGTGGCTGTCGTCGGGGAAGGTCGCGACGACCTCCACCCTCGGCTCGGCTGCCGCGTCGGTGGCATAGACCACGCCGTAGGGGGCCGCCCCCGTCGCCACCAGCGCCAGCGCCGCGCGCACGTTGTCGGCCTGGGCGACGCGGGGTCCGAGCGCCTGCCACAGCCCGAGGCTCTCCAGCGCCGCGCGGCCGTAGATCCCCGCGGGCACCGCCTCCACCAGCGCCATGGCGAGGCGCCCCTCGCCCAGGGCGGCGGGCAGGTCGGCCGGGTCGAGCGGCGCGGCCCCGTCCGGGGCCACCAGCACCAGGCGGTTGCCCAGAAGGTCGCGGCGCGAGCCGGGCACGAGCAGGCCGTCCGCCTCGAGCCTGTCCATCCAGTCCGCGTTGGCGGAGACGAACACGTCCGCCGGCGCGCCCTGCTGGATCTGGCGGGCAAGCGCGGAGGACCCGGCCAGCGCCACGGTCACCCGCCCCCCCGTCGCGTCCTCGTAGAGGGCCGCAAGGCGGTCCATCGCCGTCTTGAGGCTCGCCGCCGCGAAGACGGTGATCCGGTCCGCGAGGGCCGGGCCCGCGCAGAGCGACAGCAACAGGGCAAGGACGAAGGTGCCGCGCATGGGCGCGACAATCACCCCGGCCGGAGGCGCGTGCAAGCGATATGTTCGAGCGGGAATAACGCCGCCGCGGCGGCGCGGGCCTTCCGGCCGGCGGCCATGCCTACCCGGCACGAAGCGAGGAAGGGGGGAGCGGCCCGCGCCGCTCCCCCCGGGGAAGCTATTTCTTCTTCTTGGGCGGGATCAGGTCGGTAATCGTGCCGTCGAACATCTCGGCGGCGAAGTTCACCGTCTCCGACAGGGTCGGGTGCGGGTGGATCGTGTGGCCGAGGTCGATGGAATCGGCCCCCATCTCGATGGCCAGTGCCACTTCCGAGATCAGGTCGCCCGCGTTGGTGCCGACGATGGCGCCGCCGATCACCCGGTCGTCCTCGGGGTCGAAGATCAGCTTCGTCATCCCCTCCGCGCGCCCGTTGGACTGCGCCCGGCCCGAGGCGGCCCAGGGGAATACCCCCTTCTCGACCTTCAGGCCCCGCTCCTTGGCCTGCGCCTCGGTCACGCCGCACCAGGCGACCTCGGGGTCGGTATAGGCCACCGAGGGGATCACGCGCGCGTCGAAGGCGCGCTTCTCGCCCGCGCAGACCTCGGCGGCGACCTTGCCCTCGTGCACCGCCTTGTGGGCGAGCATGGGCTGGCCCACCACGTCGCCGATGGCGAAGATGTGGTCCACGTTGGTGCGCTGCTGGTCGTCGACCTCGATGAAGCCGCGCTCGGTGACCTTCACGCCGGCCTTCTCGGCGGCGATCTTGGCGCCGTTGGGGCTGCGTCCCACGGCCACGAGCATCTTGTCGAAGGTCTCCGTCGAGCTTTCGCCCTTGGCGTCCTCCCACGTGACCTTGAGGCCGCCCTTCTGCGCCTTCACCTCCGTCACCTTGGACTTGGTGTGGATGGTCATGCGACCCTCCATCCGCTTCTGGAGCGGCTTGACCACGTCCTTGTCCGCACCGGGCAGGATCTGGTCCAGCATCTCGATCACCGTGACGTCCGATCCCAGCGCGTCGTAGACCGTGGCCATCTCGAAGCCGATGATGCCGCCGCCCAGGACGCACATCTTCTTGGGGATCGGGTCGATCTGCAGCGCGCCGGTCGAATCGACGATGCGCTCGTCGTCATGGGGCACGAAGGGCAGCTCCACGGGCTGCGATCCTGCGGCGATGATGCACTGGTCGAAGGTCACGGTCGTCTTGCCGTCGGCCGTCTCCACCTCGATGGAGTTGGCGCCCGTGAAGGTGCCCGACCCCTCGACCGTGGTGACCTTGCGCTGCTTGGCCATGCCGGCCAGCCCGCCGGTCATCTTCTTGACCACGCTGTCCTTCCAGCCGCCGAGCTTCTTGGCATCGACCTTGGCCTTGCCGAAATCGAGCCCGTGCTCGGCCATCTCCTCGGTCTCGGTGATGACCTTCGACGCGTGCAGCAGCGCCTTGGAGGGGATGCAGCCCACGTTGAGGCACACGCCCCCCAGCGACGAGTAGCGCTCGATCAGCACCACCTTCTTGCCGAGATCCGCGGCCCGGAACGCGGCGGTGTAGCCACCCGGGCCGGAGCCCAGCACCACCACCTCGCCGTGGAGGTCGCCCGAGCCGGACGACGTTCCCGTCGCCGCCTCCGGCGCGGGCGCCTCCTCCTTCTTCTCCTTGCCGGACGACTTGCCGGACGACTTGGTGGGCGCCTCGGCCCCGCCGCCATCCTCGTCTTCGTCGTCGCCGCCCTCCTCCTCGGCGGCCTCCACGGTCAGGATCACGTCGCCTTGCGTGACCGTGTCGCCCTCCGAGACCTTGATCTCGGTCACCTTGCCCGCGTGGGACGAGGGCACCTCCATGGTCGCCTTGTCGGATTCCAGCTCGACGAGCGGATCCTCCTTCTCGATCGTGTCTCCGACCGAGACCAGCACGGCGATCACCGGAACGTCCGAGAAATCGCCGATATCGGGAACCTTCACATCCGTCATGTCAGACCCCTTACAACATCAGCCGGCGCACATCGCCGAGCAGGTATCTCAGATGCGCCGAGAAGCGGGCGGCGAGCGCCCCGTCGATGGCGCGGTGGTCATAGCTCAGGGACATGGGCAGCATGTTGCGCGGCTGGAACGCCTCGCCGTCCCAGACGGGCTTCATCGCCGCCCGCGTGAGGCCCAGGATCGCCACCTCGGGCGCGTTGACGATGGGGGTGAACGACGTGCCCCCGATCCCGCCCAGGGACGAGATCGTGAAGGTCGCGCCCTTCATGTCGTCGCCCTTCAGCTTGCCGTCGCGCGCGGCGGAGGACAGCTCCATCAGGTCGCGGGAGATGGCTTCGATCCCCTTGCGGTCGGCGTCCTTGATCACCGGCACCATCAGCCCGTTGGGCGTGTCGGCGGCGAAGCCGATATTGTAGAAGTCCTTCTTGATCAGCTTGTCGCCCGAGGGCGCGATCGAGGAATTGACCTCCCAGTGCTTCTTCAGCGCCCCCACGCTCGCCTTGATGACGAAGGACAGGAGCGTGACGCGATAGCCCTCCTCCTTGGCCGCCGTGTCGAGCTCCTTCCGATACTTGTCGAGCTCGGTGATGTCCGCGTCCTCGTGGTGCGTGACATGCGGGATGTTGAGCCAGGAGCGGTGCAGCGCGGGGCCCGAGATCTTCTTGATCCGGGACATCGCGACCTCCTCCACGGGGCCGAACTTCGAGAAGTCGACCTCCGGGACCGGCGGGATGCCCATGCCGCCCTGCGCGGCTTGTCCCCCGCCCGCGGGCTGGGACTGGCCCTTCAGGGCGGCCTCCACGTCCTCGCGCAGGATGCGGCCCTTGCGGCCCGAGCCGTTGAGCCGCGCCAGGTCCACCTCCACCCGCCGGGCGAAGGCGCGCACGCTGGGCGAGGCATGGACCTTGCCCGAGCCGGTATCGACCTTGGTGCTGCTCGCGGGGTCGGGCTGGGTGCCCTGGCTGCGGCTCCCGCCGTCGCCGTAACCCTCGCGGCCGCCGCCCTTGGCCTCGGCGCCGCCGGCGCTCTCCTGGTCGGCCTCGCCTTCGTCTGCCTCCCCCTCGTCGGAGGCCTCCTCGCCGGAGTCGCCCTCGTCGGCCTCCTCCACCAGCAGGATCACCGTTCCTTTCGCGGCGGTGTCGCCCTCCTTGAGCTTCACCTCCACGACCTTGCCCGCGTGGGAGGAGGGCACCTCCATGGTCGCCTTGTCGGATTCCAGCTCGATGAGCGGATCCTCCTTGGCGATCGTGTCCCCCTCGCTCACCAGCACGGCCACCACCGGCACGTCGTCGAAATCGCCGATATCCGGTACCTTGACTTCGGTCGCCATAGTCTCGTCCCTCTTTGTCTTTCCCAAGGCCTCAGTTCAGGCGCGGGTTGGGCTTGTCGCCGTCGATCTCGTACTTCTTCACCGCCTTCTGCATGTCCGACTTGGACACCGACCCGGCCTTGTAGAGCTCGTGCATGGCCGCCGCCGCGATGTGCTCGGCATCCACCTCGAAGAAGCGGCGCAGGTTCTCGCGGCTGTCGGACCGGCCGAACCCGTCGGTGCCGAGGCACGTGAAGGGCTGCTCCACGAAGGCGCGGATCTGCTCGGCATAGGTCTTGATGTAGTCCGTCGCCGCGATCACCGGCCCCTTAGCCCCCGACAGCGTCCGGGTGACGAAGGGCACCTTCTGCTCGTCGAGCGGGTTGAGCCGGTTCCACCGCGCGCAGTCCTGCCCCTCACGGGCAAGTTCGTTGAACGACGTGGCCGACCATACGTCGCAGGTGACGCCGAAATCCTCCTTCAGCATCTCGCCCGCGCGGATGGCCTGCATCAGGATCGCGCCCGAGCCCATCAGGTTGACGTGCTTCTTGCCCGGCTTGTCGGTCTTCGAGAAGCGGTAGAGCCCCTTCACGATCCCCTCCTCGGCGCCCATGGGCATCTCGGGATGGGCGTAGTTCTCGTTCAGGAGCGTGAGGTAGAAATAGACGTCCTCCTGGTCCGCGAACATCCGCTGCAGGCCGTTCTGCACGATCACCGCCACCTCGTAGGAGAAGGTCGGGTCGTAGCTGATGCAGTTGGGAACCGTGGAGGCCAGCACCTGGCTGTGCCCGTCCTCGTGCTGGAGCCCCTCGCCGTTCAGCGTGGTGCGCCCCGCGGTGCCGCCCAGCAGGAACCCGCGCGCCCGGCTGTCGCCCGCCGCCCAGCACAGGTCGCCCACCCGCTGGAACCCGAACATCGAGTAGAAGATGTAGAACGGGATCATCGGCACGCCGTGGGTGGAATACGACGTGGCCGCCGCGATCCAGTCGGCCATGGAGCCGGCCTCGTTGATCCCCTCCTGCAGGACCTGCCCGTCCTTCGATTCCTTGTAGTAGGACATCTGGTCGGCGTCCTGGGGCGTGTATTGCTGCCCCAGCGGGTTGTAGATCCCCACCGACCGGAACAGCCCCTCCATGCCGAAGGTGCGGCTCTCGTCGGGGACGATGGGCACCACCCGCTCGCCGATCTTCTTGTCGCGCAGCAGCGCCGTCAGGATGCGCACGAAGGCCATGGTGGTGGAGAATTCGCGCTCGCCGGACGATTGCAACTCGCGCTTGAACGACGACAGCTCCGGCACCTCGAGGCTCGGCGCGTCGCGGAAGCGGCTCGGGAACGCGCCGCCCAGCTCCTTGCGCCGGTCGGCGAGATAGGCCTTCTGGGCGTTGTTGAGGGTGACGAAGGGCGCCTTGGCGATCTCGTCGTCCTCGACCGGGATCTTGAAGCGGTCCCGCATCGCCTTGAGCTGGTCCTCGTCGAGCTTCTTGGACTGGTGGGCGGTGTTGGCGCCCTCGCCCGCCTTGCCCATGCCGTAGCCCTTGACCGTCTTGATCAGCAGGCAGGTGGGCCGCCCCTCCACTTCGGTGGCGCGCTTGTAGGCGGTATAGACCTTCTGGGCGTCGTGGCCGCCGCGGCGCAGGGCGAAGATCTCGTCGTCGCTCCAGTCCTCCACCAGCGCGGCGGTCTCGGGATACTTGCCAAAGAAATGCTCGCGGATATAGGCGCCGTCCTTGGCCTTGAACGTCTGGTAGTCGCCGTCCACCGTCTCGTCCATCAGCTGGCGCAGCTTGCCGGAGGTGTCGCGCTCCAGGAGCGCGTCCCAGCCCTTGCCCCACAAGAGCTTGATGACCTCCCAGCCCGAGCCGCGGAAGTTGCCCTCCAGCTCCTGCACGATCTTGTGGTTGCCGCGCACCGGCCCGTCGAGCCGCTGGAGGTTGCAGTTGATGACGAAGATCAGGTTGTCGAGGCCCTCGCGCGCCGCGATGTTGATCGCGCCCAGGGATTCGGGCTCGTCCATCTCGCCGTCGCCCAGGAACGCCCAGACCTTGCGGTCGGACTTCTCGATCAGGCCGCGGTTCTCCATGTATTTCATGAAGCGCGCCTGATAGACCGCCATGAGCGGCCCCAGCCCCATGGAGACGGTGGGGAACTGCCAGTAATCGGGCATGAGCCACGGATGCGGGTAGGAGGACAGACCCTTGCCGGAGGTCTCCAGCCTGAAGTTGGCCAGGTCTTCCTCCGACATCCGCCCCTCCATGAAGGAGCGCGCGTAGATACCCGGGATCACATGCCCCTGGAAGAACACTAGGTCGCCCCCGTGGGTGGCCGAGCGGGCGCGCCAGAAGTGGTTGAGCCCGATGTCGTACATCGCCGCCGAGGACGCGAAGGAGGCGATGTGCCCGCCGATCCCGTCGGTGGACTTGTTGGCGCGCACCACCGTCGCCATCGCGTTCCACCGGTTGATGGAGCGGATGCGCTTTTCCATGTCCGCGTCGCCCGGGATCTCCAGCAGGTCGTCGGCCGGGATCGTGTTCTGGTAGGGCGTGGTGGCGGAGAAGGGCAGCACCGCGCCCGAGGCGCGCGCCTGGCTCACCGCCTTGTCGAGGAGGAAATGCGCCCGGTCGGGGCCGTCACGCGCGATGACGTCCTCGATCGCCTCCTGCCATTCCTTGGATTCCACCGGATCGATATCGTCCTGATTGTCCTTCATCGCGGCCTCCTTCGCAATGCGCCGAAGGGGCGCCGCGGGCGGCTCGGCACCCGCGCGACGTCTCCTCCCGGCTCTTCGTACCGACCTAGGGTTTAGCCCGGGCCCATCCAGTATGCGACCGTGCACAATGCATGGCCGCCATGCCCCCGACACCCACCCCGCCGGTTCGTTCCAGATTGACGAGCCGACACCATTTCCGCGCGGATGACCAGACCCCCCTACGCGGCGAGGCCCGGACTTTCCCCCGCGGGCGGGAGACGCTAGAGGGGCGGCGACGCAACAGGAGCATCCCCCGTGCGCAATGCCAGCATCACCCGCAAGACGGCCGAGACCGACATCACCGTCATGGTCGATCTCGACGGCACCGGCGCGGCCGACATGGCCACCGGCGTGGGCTTCTTCGACCACATGCTCGACCAGCTCGCCCGCCACTCCCTGATCGACATGAAGGTCAAGGCCGCGGGCGACCTGCACGTGGACGATCACCACACGGTGGAGGATACCGGCATCGCGCTGGGCCGCGCCCTCGCCCAGGCGGTGGGAGAGAAGCGCGGCATCGCCCGCTACGGCCAGTGCGCCCTGCCCATGGACGACGCGCTGGTCACCTGCGCGCTCGACCTCTCGGGCCGGCCCTGGCTGGGATGGCACCTGCCCTTCCCGGCCCAGAGGATCGGCAGCTTCGACACAGAGCTGGTGCGCGAGTTCTTCCAGGCGCTCTCGACCCATGCCGGGATCACCCTGCACGTGGACTTGGTCCGGGGCGTCAACAGCCACCACATCGCCGAGGCCGCGTTCAAGGCCGTGGCCCGGTCGCTGCGGGTCGCGATCGAGCTCGATCCGCGCAAGGGCCATGCCATCCCCTCCACCAAGGGGGCGCTCTGAGCGCCGCCCCGGCGCACGGTGGCCCCGCGAAAATTAACCCGACGGGATTCCGACGGGATTCCGCCAGCCTTCCGACAGGGATTTCCGGCCCATGTTAACGGTCCTGATCGACACCGACAGCGGCAACCTGCACTCCGCCCACAAGGCGTTCCAGCGCATGGCCTCCGAGACGGGCACGGGCCGGATCGAGGTCACGGCCGACCCCGAGCGGGTCGCCCGTGCCGACCGCATCGTCCTGCCCGGCGACGGTGCCTTCCCCGCCTGCGCCCGCGCCCTCATGCGCGACCGCGCCGCCCTCCACGAGGCGCTGCTGGAGGCGGTGGAAACCCGCGGGCGGCCCTTCCTGGGCATCTGCGTGGGCATGCAGCTCATGGCCGATCGTGGATACGAATACGAGGAATGTCAGGGACTTGGCTGGATTGACGGCGACATCGTCGCGATCCGGCCGGGCGATGCGCGGCTCAAGGTGCCGCATATGGGCTGGAACGACCTGGTGGTGGATCGCCCCCACCCCCTCCTCGACGGGATCGCCACGGGCGATCACGCCTACTTCGTCCATTCCTTCCACATGGCCATGAAGGACCCCGCCGAGCGGCTGGCCCATTGCGACTACGGCACCGAGATCACGGCCATCGTCGCCAATGGCACGCGTCTGGGCACCCAGTTCCACCCCGAGAAGAGCCAGGAGACCGGCCTGAGGCTGATTGCCAACTTCCTCGCCTGGACACCTTGAGCGACACCCCCGAAGCCCTTAGTTTACAAGGTGGACTCACAGAAGGCGCAACCATGTTCGGCATTCCCGGCAAGCAAGCCGTCACCATGACCCCGGCCGCGATCCGACAGATCGTCAAGCTGATGGACCGAGAGGGCCACGAGGGCCTGCGCATCGGCGTCAAGAAGGGCGGCTGCGCGGGCATGGAATACACCATGGACTACGTCGACACCATCGACGCCCATGACGAGGTGGTCGAGCAGGAGGGGGCGCGGGTGATGATCGCGCCCATGGCCCAGATGTTCCTCTTCGGGACCGAGATCGACTACGAGGTCTCGCTTCTGGAATCGGGGTTCAAGTTCCGCAACCCCAACGTGGTCGACGCTTGCGGCTGCGGAGAATCCATAAAGTTCAAGGACGTGGAAGAGATGTCGGCCGAGCACGAGGCCTGATCGGGGCCGGGATTTTCCCGGAAGATCCTAGCCCCAGTCGCCGGCGGATCACTCCGCCGGTTCGATCTCGTCGGCCTTCTCGGCCTCGATCCGGGCGGCCCGTTCCTCCACCTGTTCGACGATGTGATCGACCATCTGCTCGTTCGACATCTTGTGGCTCTGCTTGCCGGCCAGATAGACCATGCCCGACCCCGCGCCGCCGCCGGTGAAACCCACATCGGTCATCAGCGCCTCGCCCGGCCCGTTCACCACGCAACCGATGATCGACAGGGACATGGGCGTTTTGATATGCGCCAGCCGGTCCTCCAGCGCCTCGACCGTCTTGATCACGTCGAATCCCTGCCGCGCGCAGGACGGGCAGGATATGATGTTCACGCCCCGGTGGCGCAGGCCGAGGCCCTTCAGGATCTCGTAGCCGACCTTCACCTCCTCGACCGGATCGGCCGAGAGAGAGACGCGCAGCGTGTCCCCGATCCCCATCCACAGCAGGTTCCCGAGCCCGATCGCGGACTTGATCGTCCCCGACATCAACCCGCCGGCCTCGGTGATGCCAAGGTGGATGGGCGCGTCCGTGGCCTCCGCGATCCCTTGGTAGGCCGCCGCCGACAAGAACACGTCGGACGCCTTTACGCTGATCTTGAACTCGTGAAAGTCGTTGTCCTGCAAGATCTTGATATGGTCGAGGCCGCTTTCGACCATGGCATCGGGGCACGGCTCGCCGTACTTTTCCAGAAGGTCGCGCTCAAGGCTGCCGGCATTGACGCCGATCCGTATGGAGCAGCCGTGGTCCTTCGCCGCGCGGATGACCTCCTTCACGCGGCTGTCGTCGCCGATATTGCCCGGATTGATCCGGAGGCACGCGGCCCCCGCCTCGGCCGCCTCGATGGCGCGCTTGTAGTGGAAGTGGATGTCGGCCACGATCGGCACCGGGCTCTCGCGGCAGATCTCCTTGAGCGCCGTTGTCGTGTCCCGGTCGGGACAGGAAACGCGGACGATGTCCGCCCCGGCTTCGGCGCAGGCGGTCACCTGGTCGAGCGTGGCGCGCACGTCGGTGCCGTCGGTGTTGGTCATCGTCTGCACCGCGATGGGCGCGTCGCCGCCCACTGGGACGTTTCCGACCATGATCTGCCGCGACGGGCGGCGATAGATGTTCTTCCAGGGACGAACGTGATTCAGCGACATCGGGGGACCTGCGGTTCGGACCATTCGCGACCTACCTAAGCGAGGCGGGCGGGTCTGCCAACCGCACCGCCGGGGTCACTCTTCGGCGATCTCGCCGGGGCGGCGTGGCGGATCGGCCTGCAACTCCACCACCACCCGCGACAGGGCGGTATCGGATTGAGGGTCGGCCACCTCGTAGGTCTCCCTCAGGGAGGCGGCGGCCAGCGGCAGGTTCCCCGTGATAGCGCCGGGGCGTCCCGCCGGACCGTAGGGTGTCCCGTCCACCGAGAAGTAGATCGCGCCCGACTCGCCCGTCCTGAGCGTCGCGGGCTCCTCGGTGCGCGGCAGGACGAAGCGGTCGCCCTCCTGCATGATCGCCTCGTAGAGGGTCGTCCCCTCGGCGGATTGGATGCGCACCCAGGACGGGCGCACGGCGAAGACGACGACCTCGGGCGCGACATCGGCCAGGACCTGCGGCCGCGGATCCTCCGGTGCGGCCGCAGGCAGTGCGTCGGGCGCCTGCCCCAGCGCGGCCAGAACTGCCCGCTCGGTCGCCGTGGGCACGCGCCGTTCGGCCCCCGGCAGAGCGCCGAGGCCGGGAATGAGCTCGATCGCCGAGGTGAAACCGGGCTCCTTCAGCCCCGCGAGCGCCCCGATCTCGCCCGGGTCGAGCGTCGCGATGGGCCCGTCGCGCGCGACGATCACCGGCACGTCGAGCGGATCGGGGCGGTAGAGCCGGTCGAAGCCGCTCGCCGTCACGGCGACGGCCGCGTTCCCGTCCTCGGGCGGTACCGGGCGCGCGCTCTCGAGCGGGTCGAACTCGGCCACCACCTCGGGCGCCTCCTCGACGGGAACGAGACGCACCTTCTGGACCTCGCTCAGCACCGCGTAGCCACCGTATCCCAGCACTCCGATCAGACCGGCAAGGACAAGCAGGGAGCCGATTGCGCCGGGCTGGATGCGCGCCAGGAGGCCGTCGCGGGCGGGCGAGATGCCGATGGGCTGGCTGCCGAAGGGCGTGGCGGCCGGCTTGCGGCGGGAGGCGTCCTGCAGCCGTCGCGCGGCGCGGTCCGGACTGCCGAAGCCGCTCTCGGCACAAAAGGCCCGCCAGGCCCAGTCCGGGTCGACCTGGAGGTAGCGAGCATAGGATCGGACATAGCCCGCGACGAAACCCGGCGTTTCGAACGGGTCCGGATTGGCATTCTCGATCGCGGCAATGTAGGTCGCCTTGATCTTCAACTCGCGCTGCATGTCGAGAAGGGATTTGCCGAGACGCTCGCGTTCGCCGCGCATCACGTCGCCGATACGGGCCGTGGCCCCGTCGTCGGCACCCGTTTCCCCGGTCCGGAAACGTCCGATCATCTCAAACCCCTGTATGCGACTGCCCGCGGGGTCCTTTCGCGCCGGTTTAGACGGTGCGCGGACCCGCTGTTTGAGCATAGCCTATCACATGTCAACCGACCGTGAACAGGGTTTCGAGGGCGTCAGGCGCTCAGCTCACCACGGTTGAGGGCGCATTGCGCCCAGAGTTCGTCCATCGCGCCCACCAGCGCGTCGATTTCCCTCGGCCCGTGGACCGGAGACGGCGTGAAGCGCAGCCGCTCGGTGCCCCGTGGCACGGTGGGGAAATTGATCGGCTGGACGTAGATCCCGTGATCTTCGAGCAACATGTCCGACATCATCTTGCAGTGCACGGGGTTGCCCACGTGGACGGGCACGATGTGGCTGCCGTGGTCGATGAGCGGCAGGCCGAGGCCCTTGAGCCGCATCTTGAGGATGCGCGCCTGAGTCTGGTGCCGCTCCCGCAGGAGCTGGTCGCTCTTGAGGTGCGCCACGCTGGCCGCCGCGCCGGCCGCGACGCTGGGCGGCAGCGAGGTGGTGAAGATGAACCCCGGCGCGTAGGAGCGCACGGCATCGCACATCTTGGCCGAGGCGGCGATGTAGCCGCCCATGACGCCGTAGGCCTTGGCGAGCGTGCCGTTGATGATGTCGATCCGGTGCGCAAGCCGGTCGCGCTCCGTGAGGCCGCCGCCACGGGGGCCGTACATGCCCACCGCGTGGACCTCGTCGATATAGGTCAGGCAGCCGAACTCTTCGGCCAGATCGCAGATCGGCTCGATCTCGCCGAAATCGCCGTCCATCGAATAGACCGACTCGAAGGCGATGAGCTTGGGCACGGCCGGGTCGTCCGCCTCCAGCAGCTCGCGCAGGTGGTCCACGTCGTTGTGCCGGAAGATGCGCTTGGCGCCGCCGTTGCGGCGCACGCCCTCGATCATGGAGGCGTGGTTGAGCGAGTCCGAGTAGATGATGAGGCCGGGAAATATCTTCGGCAGGGTCGAGAGCGTCGCGTCGTTGGCGATGTAGGCGGAGGTGAACAGCAGCGCCGCCTCCTTGCCGTGGAGGTCCGCCAGCTCGGCCTCCAGCCGCTTGTGATAGACGGTCGTGCCGGAGATGTTGCGCGTGCCGCCCGAGCCCGCGCCGGCCGCGTCGACGGCCTCCTGCATCGCGCTGACAACCGCCGGGTGCTGTCCCATGCCTAGATAGTCGTTGCCGCACCAGACGGTGACCGGGCTCTGGGTCCCGTCCGCCCGGGTCCAGATCGCATGGGGGAAATTGCCACGCTCCCGCTCGATGTCGATGAATGTACGGTAGCGGCCCTCGTCGTGCAGTCTTTGCAGGGCGGCGTCGATGCTGGCGTCGTAGGTCACTCGGCTGGCTCTCTCATCTGCTCTGTGTCCACTTTAACCAACGAGGCGCACTTGTCACGGGGGCAATCCGCCGCGATCTTCCCGACTTTCGACCCTGCTGCACGCCGCCCACGTCTGGACGCGGCGCGCCGCGCTGATACCTTGCCCGCTCGTGACCCGTTGCGCCCCGGAGCTGCCATGACCCTATCCGCCGTCCTCGACCGGATCGACGCCGACCTGCCAGACGCGCTAGAGCGGCTGCGGGGGTTCCTGTCGATCCCGTCGATCTCGACCGACAGCGACTATGCCGCCGAGTGCCGGCGCGCCGCCGAGTGGCTGACCGGCGAGCTGCGCGGCCTGGGCGTGGCAGCGGAGGTCCGCGACACGCCGGGCCACCCGATGGTGGTGGGGCATACCGGCGGCACGGGCAAATCGGTGCTGTTCTACGGCCACTACGACGTCCAGCCGGTCGATCCGCTGGAGTTGTGGGACCGCGACCCGTTCGACCCGGCCGTCGAGGATACGCCCGAGGGCCGGGTGATCCGGGGCCGCGGGGCGGCCGACGACAAGGGTCAGTTGATGACCTTTATCGAGGCGATCCGCGCCTGGAAGGCCGTCCACGGCGAGCTGCCGGGCAACGTCACCTTCCTGTTCGAGGGGGAGGAGGAGTCCGGCTCGCCCTCCCTCGTCCCGTTCCTCGAGGAGAACGCCGAGGAACTGCGCGCCGACGTGGCGCTAATCTGTGACACGGGCCTGTTCGACCGCGACCGCCCCGGCATCGTCACCCAGTTGCGCGGCCTCCTGGGAGAGGAGGTTGTGATCCGCGGGGCGGACAAGGACCTCCATTCCGGCTCCTTCGGCGGTCTGGCGGCGAACCCCGTCCGGGCGCTGGCGCGCATCGTGGCACGCCTGCACGACGAGACCGGGCGGGTCATGGTCCCCGGCTTCTACGACGGGGTGCCGGACCTGACGCCGGAGCTCGCGGCGCAGTGGGGCGGCCTGGGCTTCGACGCCTCCACCTTCCTGTCGGGCGTGGGCCTGTCGGTGCCCGCGGGCGAGAGCGACCGGGGGGCGCTGGAGCAGCTCTGGTCGCGGCCCACCTGCGAGATCAACGGCATTCGCGGCGGCTATGCCGGGCGGGGCTTCAAGACCGTGCTTCCCGCCGAGGCCGCGGCCAAGATCAGCTTCCGGCTCGTGGGCGACCAGGACCCGCTGGTGATCCGCGAGAGCTTCCGCGCCATGGTGCGCGAGATGGTCCCCGAGGATTGCCGGGTGGAGTTCCACGACCACGGCGCCGCGCCCGCCAGCCGGATGGACACGTCCGACCCCGCCTTCGAGGCGGCGCGCCGCGCCCTGTCGGAGGAATGGCCCCACGAAGCCGCCTATATCGGCGCGGGCGGCTCGATCCCCATCGCCGGCTATTTCCAGAAGATCCTGGGCATGGATTCCATGCTCATCGGCTTTGGCCGAGACGACGACCGCATCCATAGCCCCAACGAGAAATACGACGTGAACAGCTTTCACCGCGGCGCCCGGTCCTGGGCGCGCATCCTCGACGCGATCCGATGAGCGACGCGACAGAGGCCCCCGCCCGGCGCCTGGCCGAGGCGCCGGACTGGCTTTACCTCCTGCGGGAACTCGAGGCGATCTACCGTGACGGCTCTTCGGGTGGCAGCCCTGCGGTGCGCATGCATCGCGGTCGGGTTCGCGACGCGCTCGGCGCCGCGATCTCGGCAGGCCCGCCCCTTGCGGAGCGGTCCGCGGAGTCCCGCCCCGTCACCACGCATCTCGCCCGGGCGCTCGACCTCGGCGAACAGGGGCCGTTGCCGGGCCTGGCCCGCGCGCTGCGCCAGGTCGCCCCGCTCGTCACGTGGGAGCACGGCTACGACAGGGTGCCCAAGGCCCTGTCGCGCAAATACGCCTATTGCGAGGTGCTGGGCCCGCGCGGCCCCGTGGTCGTGGACCGGCTGATCCTGGGCTTCGTGCTGTTCGCGCCGCAAACGATCTATCCCCGCCACGGCCACGACGAGCTCGAGGAGAGCTACGTCTCCGTCGCCGGTTCCTGGTCGGAAAACGACTCGGCCGTCTACGCGCCCGGCTCGCTGATCCTCAACCGCATCGGGGACGAGACGCGGATCTCCACCGGCCGGCTCGACCCGTGCCTGCTGGCCTACGCCCGCACCGGTCCCGTGGCGCGCCTGGCCGACCCGGAGGCCAAGCCCTACCCCCCGCGCCGGCCGCCCGATGCCTGATCCCGCGCGTATCGTCATCGACACCGATCCGGGCCAGGACGACGCCGTCGCGATCCTGACGGCGCTGGCCTCGCCCGAGTTCGAGGTGCTGGGGATCACCGCGGTCGCCGGCAACGTGCCGCTGGAGCTGACCGCGCGCAACGCGCGGATCGTGTGCGAGCTGGCCGGGCGCGAGGACGTGCCCGTCTTCGCCGGTGCGCGCCAACCCCTGCGCAGGCCCCTGGTGACGGCCGAGCACGTACACGGCCGCACCGGCCTCGACGGGCCCGACCTGCCCGATCCGACCATGGCCCTGGACGGCCGCCCGGCGGTATCGTGGCTGATCGACACCCTGCGCGCGGAGCCGAAGGGGTCGATCACGATATGCGCGTTGGGGCCACTCACGAACCTGGCGCTGGCACTTCTCAAGGCGCCGGACATCGCCGCCCGGATCGGCCGCATCGTCCTGATGGGAGGCGCCTATTTCGAGGTGGGCAACATCACCCCCGCGGCGGAGTTCAACATCTATGTCGACCCCGAGGCGGCGCAGGTCGTGTTCCGCTCCGGCATCCCCCTCACGGTCCTGCCGCTCGACGTGACCCACAAGGCGCTGGTGACCCGCGCGCGCAACGACGCGTTCCGCGCCCTGGGGAGTCCCGCGGGCGTGGCCGTGGCGCAGATGACCGACTTCTTTGAGCGGTTCGACCTGGAGAAGTACGGCTCCGACGGCGCGCCGCTCCACGACCCGTGCGTGATCGCCTGGCTGCTGGCGCCGGACCTGTTCTCGGGCCGCGAGATCAACGTGGAGATCGAGACCCTCTCGGAATTGACGCGCGGCATGACGGTGGCCGACTGGTGGCGGGTCACCGACCGGCGGCCAAACGCGCTCTTCGTGGGCGACGTGGATGCCGACGGCCTGTTCGACCTGCTGACGGACCGCCTGTCGCGGTTCTGACGCCCCGCGCGGAATCGCCCAGGGCCGCACGCGCCCTCTGGCGTCTCGGGCGCGGCGGAGTTAGGCCGGTGGCGCCTGCCCGCCCACCCGAAGGATCCGCCCCGATGAGCGTCACGCTGAGGATCGCCCGCCCCGAGGACGAGGAGCGCGTCCTGCGCCTCGTCGTCGCCTGCCACGAGGAGGTGGGCCTTTCCCCCGACCCCGGCGCGCGCGACGCCGCCATCGCCGCGCTCCTGTCGGGCGAGGCGCCCGGCGCGCTCTATCTCGTGGGCCCGCCCTCGAGCCCGGTGGGCTACATGTCCGTGTCCTTCGGGCACTCCATCTCGGCCGGCGGGACCGAGGCGCATATGGACGAGGTCTATATTCGCCCTTCCGTGCGCCGCCGCGGCATGGCTGGCGAGGCGATCTCGACCCTAACCAAGATGCTGTCGCAGCACGGGGTGCGCGCGCTCCATGTCCGCATCCCCGGCGAGGCGCCGCGCTTCCTGACCCGGATGCGCTTTTCCCCCGACACGGCCGTGCGTCTCACCCGGACGCTGTAGGTCCGGCCTCTACCCGGTAAAGATCCGCGCCATCTCGGCGTCGAAATGCGCCCAGCTCATGGTCGCGCGATTGCCCGCGTAGCCGTGGTAATGGGACCGCCCCGAGGAGTTGGGCAGACCCGCCCAGATCTTGGCGAGGTTGTTCATGAAGGCGCGCCGTCCCATCTCGCCCCCGGTGAACGCGCCGTAGCCCGCCTCCGCCAGCAACTGGTCGGCAAGGCGGTCCTGCAGCGCGGGCGTGAACCGTGCGTCCAGGCCGACCCCTGCGTGCCGCACGAGCCGCTTCAGCGTCGTGGGGATCATCTGGTAGCGCCCGATCGCATGGGGCTGGCCGGGTGTCGCGGCGATCCAGGCATAGATCTCGGCCAGGGTCATCGCGGTCGGGACCGTGGGCGTCGGGACCCGGGCACCATGCTGCACCGCGTCGTAACCGTCCCGCCCGGCCTCGGCGCTGGCGATCAGATGCCGCAGCCGCGCGACCTGCGAGCCGCCGAGCGGAACGGGCGCGGGCGTCGATGTGCCAGTCACCGGTGCGGCGGCCCGGGGCGCGAAGAAGCTGCCCTCGGCGCGGCCGCGAAACAGGCTCGGTGCCGGCCCGGCAACCTGCGGGTTCGCCGGTGCGGAAGCCTGGATCAACCGCTCCGGCGCGCGGCTCCCATGGAAAAAGCCCCCCTCTCCCACGAGGGAAAAACCCTGCGCCACGCCGGGGCCGGCCCATGCCATGGTCGTGAGGATTAGGCAGATCGCGCGCGACCTCGGGGTCATTCGAACCTCGTCCGTTCCGGTAACGGAGAGAACATCGCGCGCGAAGGTTGAGATTCGGTGGACGAGGCCCCCCCGTCAGGGACCCGGCGCGGGAACGATCCGCGCCGGGTCGGGCGTCACTTCTTGAGCGACCACCAGCCACGCTTGCGCGGCTTCGGTCCATCGTCGGAGGACCGGGCCGCTTCCGCCATCTCGGGCTCCCGCGCGGGGGCCTCGGCGGCGGGGGCTTCTTCCCGCGGTGCAGGCTCGACCGGCTCCTGCGGCTCCGGCTTGGGCTCCGGGCGGGAGGCCGCAGCCATCTCGGGCTTCGGTTCTGCCTCGGTCTCGGGCTCAGGTTTGGACTCGGCTTCGGGCTCGGATGGGGCCGGCGGCGCGATCGGCGTATCCTCTCGGATCGCCTCGGCCACCTCGCCGGTCACGGCACCGTCATCGGCCTTGCGCGACCGCGAGCGGCTGCGGCGCCGCCGCTTGGGCTTCTCGCCCTCGCCTGCGGCGTCGTCCCGGCCTTTCTCCTCCTTGTCGGAGGCCCCTTCCCCGGCGGCCTCGGCGGGAGTTTCCGCCACGATCTCGTCCTCGGCCGGGGCCCCGGTATTCGCGGGGGCGGCATCGTCGCGCGACTCGTCCCCCTCGGACCCGTTCTCGCCGTTGTCCTTGCCGCCCTTGCGCCGGCGCCTGCGACGACGCTTCTTCTTGGGCTTCTCCTCCTCCGCATCGGCCTGCGGCTCGGGTGCCTCGGGCGCCGGCGGAGCCTCGAAGGCGTCGACCTCTTCCGGTTCCTCCTGGATGTCGTCCTCGGGCTCCTCCTCGACGGCGAGCGCGGCGTGGGTGATCGCCGGGGACGGCTCCACCGTGCGGATGGTCTGGTGCTTGAGCTTGTCGAGCTTGAAGTCGGGGCTGACGAGGGCCGGGTCGGCCTCCAGCCGCACGGCCATCCCGTAGCGCGCCTCGATCAGCACGATATGCTCGCGCTTGTGGTTCATCAGGTAGTTGCAGACAGCCACGGGGACGGTGACGCAGACCTCCTTGGTCTTCTTGCGCGTCCCTTCCTCCTCGAGCTGGCGCAGGATCGCGAGCGCGACGCTGTCGTCGGAGCGCAGGAGCCCGGTGCCGTGGCAGTGCTGGCACGGCTGGGTGGTGGCCTCGATCATCCCGGGCCGCAGGCGCTGGCGCGACATCTCCAGAAGGCCGAAGCCGCTGATCTTGCCCACCTGGATGCGGGCGCGGTCGGTCTTCAGCTTGTCTTTGAAGTGCTTCTCGACATTGGCGTTGTGCTTGCGGTCCTCCATGTCGATGAAGTCGATCACGATCAGACCGGCGAGGTCGCGCAGGCGCAATTGGCGGGCGACCTCCTCGGCGGCCTCGCTGTTGGTCTTGTAGGCCGTCTCCTCGATGGAGCCCTCGCGGGTCGCCTTGCCCGAGTTCACGTCGATGGCGACGAGGGCTTCCGTCACGCCGATGACGATATAGCCGCCCGAGGGAAGCTGGACGGTCGGATTGAACATCCCGCCGAGATAGCTCTCCACCTGATGGCGCGCGAAGAGCGGCATCTGGTCGGTGTAGTGCTTCACGTTCTTGGCGTGGGACGGCATGATCATCTTCATGAAGTCCTTGGCCGTGCGGTAGCCCTCCGGCCCCTCGACCCAGACCTCGTCGATCTCGCGGTTGTAGAGGTCGCGGATCGACCGCTTGATGAGGTTGCCCTCCTCGTAGATCGGCGCCGGTGCCACGGATTTCAGCGTCAGCTCCCGGATCTGCTCCCACATCCGCTGCAGGTACTCATAGTCACGCTTGATCTCGGTCTTGGTCCGCTTGGCACCCGCGGTGCGCACGATCAGTCCGGCGCCTCTGGGCACGTCGATCGACGCGGCGATCTCCTTGAGCTTCTTGCGGTCGGCGACGTTGGTGATCTTGCGGCTGATCCCGCCCCCGCGAGCGGTGTTGGGCATCAGCACGCAGTAGCGCCCCGCGAGGGACAGGTAGGTGGTCAGCGCCGCGCCCTTGTTGCCGCGCTCCTCCTTGACGACCTGGACCAGGAGGATCTGGCGGACCTTGATCACTTCCTGGATCTTGTACTTCTTTGCCCGCGGCTTGCGGGCCGGACGAACCTCGTCAGCGACGTCGTCGTCGGCCACCGACTCGATCGTCTCGTCGTGGGCGGTGGCATCGCGGGCCGGCTCCTCGTTGTCCTCGCGAGGATCCTGATCGGCGCGCGGGCCGACGCTGCCCGAGGGCATCTCGACCACGTCCATGCCGGGGATGCCAGCCGCGATGCCCGCGGTCTGGGCCGCCGCGACCTCGTCGCCCGACATTTCCGTCTCGCGCGAGCGGGTCGCGTCCGCGGGGCGAGCGCTCTCGGCCGCGGGCGCCTCGGCCGCGGCTTCAGCGTCGGCGGCCGCCTGCTCCTCGTCGAGGAGCGCCTGCCGATCGGCGACGGGGATCTGGTAGTAGTCCGGGTGAACTTCCGAGAAGGCCAGGAAACCGTGCCGGTTACCGCCGTAATCCACGAAGGCCGCCTGCAGCGACGGCTCGACGCGCGTGACCTTGGCTAGGTAGATATTGCCGGCGAGCTGGCGCTTGTTCTCGGATTCGAAGTCGAATTCCTCGACCTTGTTTCCGTCCACCACCACGACGCGGGTTTCCTCCGCATGGGTGGCGTCGATGAGCATTTTCTTTGCCATGTATCCGTATTCCGCACCCGGCCGCCCGCTGCACGCCTTCGGCGGACATCTGACGGGGCCGGGAGATCGATCAGGGCGTGCGCGGCCACCCGACCCGCCCGACCGCGACCCCTGGGGGTCGTCGCGAGGGAACGGTCTGTCGAAGGCGTGCGGCGCATCGCTGGTACAACTCCGGCGCAGCGGTCGGCTGCGCCAATGAACGGGGGCCCGGCACGCGTGGGACGCGCGACGCGGGCTGCGATCTGTCTGGCCGGCCCCGCAACCGGGTCGCCGTCAGCGAAATCAACGTGGGGTTGAAGAAACCAAAGCGGACTCCCACCCGTGTCTTGGACCATAGGGCGGATCGACGGGAAATGACAATCCGTTTTTCCTACCCGGCCAGGTAGTCTGCCCTGGTCAGACCGTATTTTGCCATCTTCTCGTTCAGAGTGCGGCGCGGCAGGCAGAGCTCGTCCATGACGGCAACGATGGAGCCCCGATGCCGGCGCATCGTGTTGTCGATCAGCATCCGCTCGAAGGCCTCCACGTATTCCTTCAAGGGCTTTCCTTCCGTGGTCATGCCCGGCTCGCCGTCGTCCTCTCCCGCCATCAGCAGGGACGAGATCGTTCCCGTCCCGCGGCGGTTCTGCATCGCCGCGCGCTCGGCCACGTTGATGAGCTGGCGGATATTGCCCGGCCAAGGCGCCTGGAGGAGCTGCGCGGCTTCCTGAGCCGAAAGTTCCGGCGCCTCGCCGCCATAGTCTTCCGCGGCCTGCTCGGCGAACCGCGTGAACAGGGTCAGGATGTCCTCGCCCCGCGTCCGCAGGGGCGGCAGCGTGATCTTCATCGCCGCCAGCCGGTAGTAGAGGTCGGGGCGCAACACGTCCTCGCAGGTCTTGCCCTGCTGGCTGAGATTGGAGATCGCGACGACCCGCGTCTCGGCCGGGGTCCCCTGCTCGTTTATCCAGCCCAGCAGGCGTGCCTGGACGCTGACGGGGAGCGCGTCCACGTCCTCCAGGACCAGCGTGCCGCCGCGGGCCTGCTCGATGAGGGGGATCTCGGATTCCGACGGGCCGAAGAGGCGCGCGGTCAGCGTCGCCTCGTCCTGGCCCGCGCAGGAGAACAGGACGAATTTCTGCCGCGCCCGGGCGCCCACGGCGTGGAGCGCGTGGGCGGTCAAGGTCTTGCCGGTTCCCGTCTCGCCGTCGATCAGGACGTGGCCGTCGGCCTGGCCCAGGTCGAGGATGTCCTCGCGCAGTCGCTCCATGACCGGGGAGGAGCCGATCAGCTTCTTCATGATGCCCGCGCCACCCGCGAGCTCGCGCCGGAGCGCCCGGTTGTCGAGCGTCAGCCGACGGTGATTGGCCGCGCGCTTGGCCAGGTCGGTCATCTTGTCGGGATCGAAGGGCTTCTCGAGGAAGTCGAAGGCGCCGACCTGCATCGCCTCCACCGCCATCGGCACGTCGCCGTGGCCGGTGATCATGATCACCGGGAGGGCGGAATCGACGCTCATCAGGCGCTTGAGAAAGGCCATCCCGTCCATTCCGGGCATCTTGATGTCCGATATGACGATCCCGGGGTAATCGGGGGCGATCCCCCTCAGCGCCTCCTCGGCACTGGGGAACACGTCGGTGTCGTATCCCGACAGGGCCAGCCACTGGCTGATCGACTGGCGCATGTCCTTCTCGTCGTCGACGATCGCGATCTTCATGGCGTGGGCCATCATTTACTCCGCTGCTTTCACGTCTTCCCTGAGGGGAAGCTGCATCTCGAACACCGCGCCGCCGGACCGGCCGTTGCGCGCCATGAGCCGCCCGCCCAGGTCGCTCACGATCCCCGAGGAGATCGCGAGGCCGAGGCCGGTGCCGTCGCCCGGGGCCTTGGTGGTGTAGAATGGCTCGAAGAGCTGGTCGAGATCGCTGATCCCGACCCCGTTGTCGCGCACCGTCAGGCTGGCGGTGCCGACGCTCCCCGTGAGGATGATCCCGACCTTGGGGTCGTCCGCCTCGCGCGTGGCGTCGATGGCGTTGCGCAGGAGGTTCACGATCACCTGCTCGACCCGGATCTTGTCCGCAAGGACCGGTACCGGATCGATGGGTACGGTGCGCTCGATCTTCACGTCCCGGCGCCGGAGCTGGGGCTCCATCAGCGCAAGGGCCGACGACAGGCATTCGCGCAGGTCCAGGGGCTCCAACGCATCGCCGCCCTTGCGCGCGTAACTCTTCAACTGGCGCGTGATCGTGCCCATCCGGCCGATCAGGTCGTCGATGCGATGGAACGAGGCCAGCGCCTCGTCGGGTCGCTTGCGCTGAACCAAGAGACGCGCGCCGGCCAGGTAGGTCTTCATCGCCGCCAGGGGCTGGTTCAGCTCGTGACTGACGGCAGCGGACATCTCCCCAAGAACGGCAAGCTTCGACGTCTGCTGAACGGTCTGCTCGGCCACTTCGAGGTTCTTTTCAGCCCGTTCGCGTTCGGCCACCTCGCGCTGGAGCGCGGCGTTCAGGCGTCGCAACTCGAGCGATTCCCTCTGGAAGAAGCTCAGGCGCGACAGGGCCTTGCGGCTCACGAGCCAGAACATCGCCGCGAGGATCAAGGCAAACCCCATGATCTCGATCGCGAGGATTCCGTTCACCCGCTCGCGCACGCTGGCATAGGTGGTGAAGCTGGTCATCCGCCAGCCCTGGAACGGGATGCGCGTCGCCTGCCGCATCACCGCCTCGCCGCCCAAATAGGCGTCGACGGGGACGACCGTCCAGTCGGCGGTGGCGCGGATCGCGCGCTGGATCGCGCCCGTGGCCGAGCGGCGCGCCAGTGCGGCCTCCTCGGTCAGACCACGCCAGCGGCTTTCGGTGGCCAGGATGATCTGCCCGGAACTGTCGGTGACCATGACCGCGTCGGCGAACCCTGCCCAGCTCTGTTCGAACTGCTTGAGGTCGACACCCACGACCACCACGCCGGCCAGTTCCCCCTCCACGTCGATCCGGCGCGAATAACTGAAGGCGAACGCGCCGCTCTCGCGCCGGGCGAGGCTGAACACGGTGTCCGGCGAGCGCTGCGCCGACACGAAGGCGGAGGCGCTGGCCATGTTCGTGCCCAGCTTGCTGCGGTCGGACGAGGCGACGATCCGTCCATCGGAATCGAGGAGCGTCAGCGATGCCGCCCCGATCTCGTCAAGATACGAGATCAGCCGCTGGCTGGTCTGGCTGTAGTCACCCGAGGTCAGCGCCCCGATCAGCGCCGGGTCGCGCGAGAGCAGAAGCGGCACCACCCCTGCCCGCTGGAGCGCGCTCATCAGATTGCCGGAATAGAGCGCGAGGCGCACCTCGGCGCGGTTGCGGGTACTGTCGGTGAATCGCTCGGTCAGGAGCGCGTTCGTCACCCAGACGGTCGTCACCGCGATGGCGAAGAACACGACTGTCCCGACGCGTAAAAACCAGCGTCGCCGCGCCGCGCGCTGCGCGATGATGTCCGATACCTCGCTCATGGCACAAAGCTACCTGCCCGGCGCCGTTGCAACAAGTTCAGGCCGGCAGCGTCGCGTCGGCGAGCCCAGCGAAAAGCCGCCGACCATCGGAGCCTCCAAGAGCCCGGTCGCTCGCCCGCTCGGGGTGGGGCATCATCCCCAGCACGCGACGGTTGTCGCTCAGGATTCCAGCGATGTCGTGGACCGATCCGTTGGGGTTGTCGGCATAGGTGAAGGCGACGCGCCCCTCGCCCCGGAGACGGCGCAGGGTCTCCTCGTCCGCGGTGTAATTGCCATCGTGGTGAGCGATCGGAATGTCGATGCACTCGCCCGTCGAATACCTGCCGGTGAAGGCGCTTTCCGCCGCGCCGACGACCAGGGGAACGGAACGGCAAATGTACTTGATCCGGCGATTGCGCATCAGCGCGCCGGGCAGAAGCCCGGTCTCGGTCAGGATCTGGAACCCGTTGCAGATGCCCAGGACGTAGCCCCCTCGGACCGCATAGTCCGCAAGCGCGCGGCAGATCGGCGAATTCGCCGCGATCGCGCCCGAGCGCAGGTAGTCTCCGTAGGAGAACCCGCCCGGAACACCCACCACGTCGATGCCGCCCGGAAGCTCCGTTTCCTTGTGCCAGACCATCTGGGTGTCGAACCCCGCCGCCCGGAAGGCACGGGCGAGGTCGCGGTCGCAGTTCGACCCGGGGAAGACGAGGATGGCCGCCTTCATGCCGCGCGCTCCGCGGCGATCCGATCCATCAGGGTGGGCGCGTCCACCCACGAATCCAGCCGGTACGGCACGTCCTCGTCCATGTTGTGGAGCGCCGTGAAGCACACGCCGGTCCCGCCGAAGCCGCCGAAATGACGCGGCGAGTCGTCGATCAGCACGTCGGTGGCCACGATGCTCTTGTCGCCGCACATGACGAGGTTGAGCGTCTTGACCGACGGAAAGTGGCGATGCATCCACGCGACCTTGTGCGCACAACTCGCCGGATACTCCATCGCCGCCGTCGCGATGAATATCTCGTGACGCTCCGACATCGCCTCGACCGCCTCGCGCGCGCCGGCGATTGGGTCGATGCCGGCAAAGAACAGGCCCTTTTGCAGTTCACCCTCGACCTGCGCCTCGATCTCGGCGGGCGCCAGTTCGCCCATCTTGCGACCGCGCAACTCCTCCTCGGACCAGGAATATCCCAGCTCCGCGTAGAGCACCGCCTTGGCGGAATGGGTGTCGGCCAGCACCTCGTCCATGTCGATGGCAATCCGCATCAGCCCGCCTCGATCCGGTAGCTCTCGATCACCGTATTCGCCAGGAGCCGCTCGCACATTGCACGCACCTCCTCTTCACCGGTGCCATCCGCCAGGTCCAGCTCGATCACCTTGCCCTGGCGGACACCCTCGACCCCGTCGAAGCCCATCGCGCCCAGCGCGTGCCGGATCGCGTCGCCCTGGGGGTCGAGCACCCCGTCCTTCAGCATCACGATCACCCGCGCCTTCATGGTCGTCCCTTCTTTAGCTTCTCCGAAAATACGCATGGCCGTCAGCCGGCCTGGCGTCCGCTCAGTTGATCAGCGTCGGCTTGGCCGCGTGGGTCACGTTCGACGGCAAGACGCCCAGACGCCGCGCGACCTCGGTATAGGCATCGGACAGCGAGCCCAGGTCGCGGCGGAACACGTCCTTGTCGAGCTTCTGGCCCGTCTCGACATCCCACAGCCGGCAGGAATCGGGGCTGATCTCGTCGGCCACGATCAGGCGCTGGAAGTCGTTGTCCCAGACCCGGCCGATCTCGATCTTGAAGTCGACGAGCTTGATCCCGGCGGCCAGCATCACGCCAGACATGAAGTCGTTCACCCGGAGGGCCAGCGACACCATGTCGTCCAGGTCCTGCTGCGAGGCCCAGCCGAAGGCAGTGACGTGCTCCTCGCTCACCAGCGGATCGCCGAGCTTGTCGTCCTTGAGGCAGAATTCCACGATCGGTCGCGGCAGCGCCGTCCCCTCGGCCAGGCCAAGGCGGGTGGACATGGACCCGGCGGCGAAGTTGCGCACGATCACCTCGAGCGGGATGATCTCCACCTGCCGGATGAGCTGCTCGCGCATGTTGAGCCGCTTGAGAAAGTGGTTGGGAATGCCGACCTGCGCCAGCCCCTTCATGAAGAACTCGGACAGGCGGTTGTTGAGCACGCCCTTGCCCTCGACGGTGGCGCGCTTCTCCGCATTGAAGGCGGTGGCGTCGTCCTTGAAGTACTGGACGAGCGTTCCCGGCTCGGGGCCTTCGTAGAGGATCTTGGCCTTGCCCTCGTAGATCTTCTTTCGGCGTGCCATGGGCGGTCCCTTCCGGTGTCGCTGCCGCCTATATGCCAAAGCTCCCCCACCCACAAGAAGCCGGGCTTGAGCCGCCGCCGCTCACGGCCCATGTACTGCCCCGACGAAATGCAGGGAGGCCGCCCATGTCGATCTTCGAGGACCGCGAGCGCGCGATCGAGTCCGAATGGGCCCGCCGTGCCGAGCGGGAGACACGGCTGCGCGCCCGGCGGAACCGGATCTTCGCCGAATGGGCTGCCGCCCAGGCCGGCCTGACGGGGCCCGAGGCGACCGAGCGCGCCCGCGCCTACGCCAAGCTCGACTTCGACCCGCGTGGCGAGGCGACGATGCTCGAACGCGTGGCCGAGGACCTGGGCCGGACGGTCGACACCCTGCGCTCCGAGCTTGCCGCCTGCGACCGCGCCG
Organism: uncultured Paracoccaceae bacterium; assembly: GCA_947500825.1. Lineage (GTDB taxonomy): Bacteria > Pseudomonadota > Alphaproteobacteria > Rhodobacterales > Rhodobacteraceae > Palleronia. Next base: position 94,132 of record CANMTR010000002.1, read on the forward strand.
CCCGAGACGATCCCCCGGACTGAGCCGGTTTGCGCCCCCGGCCGCGCCGGACTATCTGCGCCACGACCCTCCAGAAAGGACTTCCCATGGCCGATGCGCTGAGCGAGCTTCTCTCCACCCGCGACTGGCTGCTGGCCGATGGCGCCACGGGCACCAACCTGTTCAACATGGGGCTCAATTCCGGCGACAATCCCGAATTGTGGAACGTGGAGCGCCAAGACGACATCCGTGAACTCTATCGCGGGCCGATCGAGGCCGGGTCGGACATCTTCCTCACCAACACGTTCGGCGGCAATGCCGGCCGCCTCACCCTCCACCAGTTGCAGGACCGGGTGGAGGAGCTGAACCGCGCAGGCGCCGAGATCGGCCGCGACCTGGCCGACAGGTCGGGGCGGAAAGTGATCGTCGCGGGCTCCATGGGCCCCACGGGCGAGGTCATGGCCCCCTTGGGTGCGCTCACCCACGACCGCGCCGTGGAAATGTTCGAGGAACAGGCCGAGGGCCTTAAAGCAGGCGGGGTCGACGTGCTGTGGATCGAGACGATCAGCGCCCCCGAGGAATACCGCGCCGCGGCCGAGGCCGCCCGCCGCGTGGGCCTGCCGTGGTGCGGGACGATGTCGTTCGACACGGCCGGGCGCACGATGATGGGCACCACATCGGCCGACATGACCAGGATCGTCGGCAAGATGGAGGCCCAGCCCGTCGCCTTCGGTGCAAACTGCGGTGTGGGCGCGTCGGACCTGCTGCGCACCGTGCTGGGCTTCGTCGAGGCCGGCGCCCCCCTGCCCGTCATCGCCAAGGGCAATGCCGGGATTCCCAAATACGTCGATGGCCATATCCATTACGACGGCACGCCCCAGGTCATGGCCGATTACGCCGCCCTGGCCCGCGACTGCGGCGCGCGGATCATCGGCGGCTGCTGCGGCACCACGCCCGAGCACCTCGTCGCCATGCGCGAGGCGCTTGAGACACGGCCCCGCGGCGACACCCCGACGCTCGCGCAGATCGAGGAAACCCTGGGCGGATTCTCTTCGGCGCAGGACGGGACCGGCGATGCCGCCGACCAGCCGCGCCGCGAGCGTCGCGGCCGCCGCCGGGGCTGACCCGGGCCGGGGGAAGCCGCTGCGCCTGTCGAGCGGGCAAGGCGGAGGGCCCTGCCCTCCGCCGTCCGCTCGCGACAGGAACGTCGGCTCGCATGTTCGCTGCGACACCCCCGAACCGGGTCGCGGGAAATCCACGGTCGCGCCTCCAGTGGCCCCGGCCTCCGACGCGTCTCCTTGCTCGAGCCGATCCGCTGCCGCGCCGACGTATCGCACGCTCGAAGGCAGATCGAAGCGCGCTAGGCTTCTCGGAATGTCCCAACCCGTCCTGACCTTCACCGACCGCGGCATCTACTGTCCGGCCGCCGACGTCTTCATCGACCCCTGGAAGCCGGTCGAGAGGGCGCTGGTCACCCATGGCCATGCCGACCACGCCCGCCCCGGCATGGGGCGCTACCTGGTGACCGAGGGAGCCGCGCCCGTGATGCGCCACCGCCTGGGCGATATAGACGTGGAGACCGTGGCCTACGGGGAAACACGGCGTATCGGGGGAGCGAACGTGTCCTACCATCCCGCCGGCCACGTGCCGGGATCGGCGCAGATCCGCATCGAGGTCGCGGGCGAGGTCTGGGTGGTTTCGGGCGACTACAAGGTCGAGGACGACGGCCTTTCCGAGGCGTTCGCGCCGGTCCCCTGCCACGCCTTCATCACCGAATGCACCTTTGGCCTTCCGGTCTTTCGCTGGGACGATCAGCGCACGGTCGCCGCGCAGGTGGACGATTGGTGGCGCGCCAACGCGGCCCAGGGAAAGGCCACGATCCTGGGGGCCTATGCCCTGGGCAAGGCGCAGCGGCTCCTGTCCGCCGTCGACGCCTCCATCGGGCCGATCCTGACCCACGGCGCGGTGGAGAATACCAACGAGGTGCTCCGCGCCCAGGGGATCAATCTGCCCGACACGATCCGCGTGACGCCCGAGACGAACCCCAAGGACTACCCCGGCGCCCTGGTGCTGGCCACGCCCTCGGCGCTGGGCACGCCCTGGGCGCGGCGCTTCGGGCCGGCCTCGACCGGGTTCGCCAGCGGCTGGATGGCGCTCCGCGGCGTGCGCCGCAGGCGGGCGGCGGATCGCGGTTTCGTCATGTCCGACCACGCCGACTGGGAGGGGCTGAACGCCGCGATCGCGGGGACCGGAGCGGAGCGTGTCTTCGTCACCCACGGCTACACGTCGATCTTCCGCCGGTGGCTCGAGGGCCAGGGCTACGACGCCGCCATCGTCGAGACCCGCTACGAGGGCGAGAGCCTCGACGACGCGGAGGACACGGCATGAGACGGATTTCGGACCGAAATCCGGCCTCGCTGCGATGAAGCGCTTCGTCCGCCTCTTCGCCGAGCTCGACCAGACCACGCGCACCAACGCCAAGGTCGACGCGCTCGCCCGCTACTTCCAGGACGCCCCCGAGCCCGACCGGCTCTGGACAATCGCGCTCCTGTCGGGCCGGCGGCCGAAGCGCACGGTGCAGGCGGGACGCCTGCGCGAATGGGCCGCCGAGCGCGCGGGCCTGCCCCTGTGGCTCTTCGAGGAGAGCTATCCGATCGTGGGCGACCTGGCGGAGACCATCGCCCTTATCCTTCCCGACGCACGCCGCGATAGCGACCTGTCCCTGTCGGACTGGATCGACGTGGTGCGTGGGCTGGGAGCGATGGCGGAGGCCGATCGCAAGGCCGCGATCCTAGATGCCTGGGACAGGCTGCCCGCCCGCGCGCGCTTCGTCTTCAACAAGCTGATCACCGGGGGCTTCCGCATGGGCGTCAGCCAGAAGCTGATGACCCGCGCCCTCTCGCGCGCCACCGGCATCGAGGAACCCGATCTCGCCCACCGCCTGATGGGGGAATGGCGGCCCGAGACGACGAGCTTCGACGCGCTTATCCGCGCGCCCGACCCGAGCGCCGAGCTCTCCAAGCCCTACCCGTTCTACCTGGCCTACCAGCTCGACGACGGCCCCTGGAAGCTGGACACGCCGCCCGCCGACTGGGCCGCCGAGCGCAAATGGGACGGCATCCGCGGCCAGCTCGTCCTGCGCGGCGGCGAGCGGTTCTTGTGGTCGCGCGGCGAGGAACTGATGACCGACCGCTTCCCCGAGCTGGCCTCCCTGGCCGATTTCGCGCCCCCCGGCACGGTGATCGACGGCGAGGTGCTGGCCTGGCGCGGGGACACCCCGATGAGCTTCAATGCGCTCCAGAAGCGGATCGGGCGCAAGACCGTGCCGAAGAAGCTGCTGGAGGAGGCCCCCGTGATCGTGCAGGCCTACGACCTGCTGGAGGATCGCGGCGAAGATATCCGCGCCCTGCCCTTCGCCGAGCGTCGCGCGCGCCTCGACGCCCTGGTGGCGGACCTGCCGGACGAGGCACCGCTTAAGGCCTCCCCGCTCCTGTCGTTCGAGACCTGGGACGAGCTCGCCGCGATCCGTGCGGGCAGCCGCGCCCATAACGCCGAAGGCGTGATGCTCAAGCGCCGCGACGCCCCCTACCGCGACGGTCGCAGGAAAGGCGACTGGTGGAAGTGGAAGGTCGATCCGCTGGTGATCGACGCGGTGATGATCTACGCCCAGCAGGGCCACGGGCGGCGGGCCAACCTGTTCACCGACTTCACATTCGCGGTGTGGGACGGCCTCCCCGGAGAGGGCGCCCTCGTCCCCTTCACCAAGGCCTATTCGGGGCTGACCGACGCGGAGTTCCGCAAGATCACCCACTGGGTGCGGCGCAACACTCTCGAGCGCTACGGGCCGGTCCGGCAGGTCGCGCCGGAACATGTGTTCGAGATCGCCTTTGAGGGCATACAGGAGAGCCCGCGCCATAAGTCCGGCGTGGCGCTGCGCTTTCCCCGCATGGCGCGCTGGCGCCACGACAAGCCGCCCGCGGAGGCGAACACGCTGACCGACCTCAAGGAGATGCTAGACGCCCATGGATGACGACCAGGACCTTCCCGACGCCACCCCGGACCGCGACTACGACACCATGTCGGAGATGCCCAAGGGGCTGGCCCCGGCGGACCGACCCAAGGTCCCCTCCACCCTGCCGCCGCAGGGCGCCTGCGACGCGCATCTGCACCTTGTGGGCGGCAGGATGGACTTTCCGCTCTGGGACAATCGACCCGAGGACCCGGCGCCGGGCCGGGGGTTCCGCGACTGGCTTGACCTGCTGCGCACGCACATGACGACGCTGGAGATGTCGCGCGGGGTCGTCGTCCACTCGGTGCTCTACGGCGACGACAACCGCGTCACGGTCGAGGCACTGCGCCAGCTCGGCCCAAGCTTTCGCGGCGTTGGGCTCGTCGGCGAGGATGTGGACGAGGCACGGCTCGACAAGCTTGCCGATGCCCGCATCCGCGCCGTCCGGATGAACGAGGTCTTCGACGGCCCCTTGAGCTTCGAGGCGGCGTGCGGCCTCGCCCCGCGCCTCGCGCAGCGGGACATGCACCTGGAGATGCTCCTGACCGCCGACCGGATCGCCGAGGAGAAGGAGCGCATCGCCGGCCTGCCATGCCCCGTGGCGCTCGACCACCTGGGCTGGCCCGACACCGAGGCCGGAACCGACGCGCCGGGCTTTCGCGCCATTCTCGAGCTCGTGTCGGAAGGCAAGGTCTACGTGAAGCTCTCCGCCCTCTACCGGCTGGCCCACGCGCCGTTCGACGCCGCGAAGCCGTTCATGGCCGCCCTGGCGGAGGCCGCGCCGGAGCGATGCCTCTGGGGGTCGGACTGGCCGCACCTCCTGCTTCCGAACGAGGACGTGCCGGACGCAGGCGTCCTGCTGGACACCTTCTTCGACACCGTGACCGGCTCGGACGCCCGCCAGAAGATCCTGGTGGACGCACCTGAACGGCTCTACGGTTTCTGAAGGGGGCGGAACGTCGCACGGCGCCAGCATGTCGCGGGACCCAAGCCGCCCGCGGCCCGGTTCCCTTGGCTCATGCATCAAAGGGAGATCCTCATGTTCCGTACGACGCTCATCGCCACCACCGCCGCGCTCGGTTTCGCCGGCACTGCCGCGCTCGCCGAACAACACACGGGAGACATGGGCACCATCGTCGAGACCGCACAGGGTGCGGAGGATTTCTCCACCCTCGTAAGCGCCGTCGAAGCGGCAGGCCTTGCCGAGACGCTGTCCGGTGAAGGCCCGTACACCGTCTTCGCGCCGACGAACGAGGCATTCGAGGCGCTGCCCGAGGGTGCGCTCGACGATCTTCTGATGGAAGAGAACAGCGACCAGCTGGAATCGGTCCTGACCTATCACGTCGTACCTTCGGCCGCGATGGCAGCCGACCTGAGCGACGGGCAGGAACTTGAGACGGTGAACGGCGAGATGCTGACGGTCTCCATCGACGGCGACACCGTGATGATCGGTGACGCGACGGTGGTGCAGCCCGATGTCGAGGCCTCCAACGGGGTAATCCACGGAATCGACACCGTGCTCATGCCGTCTGGCGACATGTAAGCCTTGCGCGTCGACGACGTGACGAGATTTCGGGGCCGCCTTCGGGCGGCCCCTTCTCGTTTCACCGGGAAGCCTGCACCGGGCTTGGCGCGACCGCTTCGGCCCCATATGTGCGACACCGAGCCCAACCGAGGAGAAAGCATGACCCGCACGCCGTATTTCGACGCGAACGCGACCGCCGGAGGCAAGGACCTGGGCGATCTGCCCGCTTGGGACCTGACCGACCTCTATGCCGCGCCGGACGCGCCCGAGGTGGAGCGGGACCTGAAGTGGCTGGAAACGGCCTGCGCCGAGTTCGCGCGCGATCATCAGGGCAAGCTCGCCGAGCACGATGCAACGGGCCTTCTGGACGCGGTTCATCGCTACGAAGGCATCGACCGGGTTGCGGGACGCATCATGTCCTTCGCGGGCCTGCGGTACTATCAGCAGACTACTGATGCCGAACGCGCGGCCTTCCTCTCCGATTGCCAGGACCGGATCACAACCTATACCGCGCCGCTCGTGTTCTTCTCCCTCGAGGTCAACCGGATCGACCCGGAACGGCTCGACGCGCTTTTCGTCGGTGACGAGGACCTCGCCCGCTACCGGCCCGTCTTCGACCGGTTGCGCAAGATGCGGCCCTATCAGCTTTCCGACGAACTGGAGACCTTCCTTCACGACCAGTCGGTCGTCGGCGCGACCGCGTGGAACAAGCTCTTCGACGAGACGATCTCGGGCCTCGAGTTCACTGTCGACGGCGAGGTCATGGGGATCGAGGGCACGCTCAACTGCCTGACCGAGCAGGACCGGGATCGCCGGGAGGCCGCGTCGAGGGAGCTTGGCCGTGTCTTCTCGTCCAACGTCAAGACCTTCGCCCGCGTGCACAACACGCTCACGAAGGAAAAGGAGGTCGAGGATCGCTGGCGCGGCATGCCCACGCCGCAGACCGGCCGGCACCTGTCGAACGACGTGGAGCCGGAGGTGGTCGAGGCGCTGCGCGACGCGGTGGTCGATGCCTATCCGCGCCTCTCGCACCGCTATTACGAGTTGAAGCGCAAATGGCTCGGGCTGGAGAGGATGCAGGTCTGGGACCGCAACGCCCCCCTGCCGATGGGCGACGACCGCCGCGTGGAGTGGGACGAGGCGCGCCGCACGGTGAGCGAGGCCTACGCCGATTTCGACCCCCGGATGGCGGAGCTCGCCGAGCCGTTCTTCGACCGAGGCTGGATCGACGCGGCCGTGACGCCCGGCAAGGCGCCCGGGGCCTTCGCCCATCCCACGGTGACCGACGCGCATCCCTACGTCATGCTCAATTATCTCGGGAAGCCGAGGGACGTCATGACCCTTGCCCATGAGCTGGGACACGGCGTCCACCAGCGCCTGGCCGCGCCCCAGGGCGAGCTGCTCGCCAATACGCCGCTGACATTGGCGGAGACGGCCTCGGTCTTCGGGGAGATGCTGACCTTCCGCAAACTCCTCGACAAGGCCGAGGACCAGCAGACCCGCAAGGTGCTGTTGGCCGGCAAGGTCGAGGACATGATCAACACGGTCGTGCGCCAGATCGCCTTCTACGATTTCGAGTGCAAGCTCCACGACGCTCGGCGCGAAGGCGAGCTGACGCCCGACGAGATCAACGCGCTGTGGATGAGCGTCCAGGGCGAGAGCCTCGGGCCAGCCTTCGACTTCATGGACGGCTACGAGACGTTCTGGGCGTATATCCCGCACTTCGTCCACTCGCCGTTCTACGTCTATGCTTACGCCTTCGGCGACGGTCTGGTGAACGCACTCTATGCCGCCTACGCGGAAGGCGCGCCCGACTTTCAGGAGAAGTATTTCGAGATGCTGAAGGCCGGGGGGTCCAAGCACCACAAGGAGCTTCTTGCTCCCTTCGGGCTTGACGCGACCGACCCGGCCTTCTGGCAGAAGGGCCTGTCGATGATCGAAGGCATGATCGACGAGCTGGAAGCAATGGAGGCCTGAGCAGGGCCCTTTCACGTGAGCGGGGGCGGCGTCCGGACGACGGGCCCGTCCTCGATCACGGTGACGACGTAGGGGGCGTCGTAGGGATAGATCCTGTCGCTCGACCCGATCCGCACGGCGACCCGCCGTCCATTCGACCGGCGCGCGACATACGGCTCCAGGTCGAGGATTTCGCCCCTGAGCACGCGGGCCACGGGGCGGTCCTCCTCGGCCAGGGGCGCGTCGGAGCCGGGGCGTGCGAATTCCGCCCCGAGGAGCCACGCCGCCGGATCGTCGAACCCCGCGCCCAGTGCGCGTGCCGCCTCGTTGGAATGGACCTCGCGGCCGTGCTGGTCGAGCGCGATGACGGAGATCGGCAGCGCATCCACGACCTGCTCGAGAAGCCTGTTGCGCGCCACCAGCGTTTCCTGCGCCAGGTTCTCCGCCTGAGCGGTTCGGCTCAGGGTCTCGGCGGCGACAAACGTCAGCGAAGCGATCAGGAGAACAAGCCGCAGGTCAGGGCTCAACAGTCCCGCCTGGGTCGACTTCATCGCCACGATTGCCAGCACGAGTGGCCCGAGCACCACGAGGGGCGCCAGCCTGCGCGCCGTGCGCGCGCCGTTGCCGAACCCCGAGATCGCGTCGAGCCAGGTAGGGCGCGGGTCGATGAGGCAGATCGAACTGAACAGCATCACGAAACATAGCGACGCGGTGAGCGACATGCCCTCGTAGGCAAGGTTAAGCGCCAGGGCACCGGGATCGAATGCGTGGGCCAGCACGGCGGTGTAGGCGATCAGCAGGCCGGTGACCGCCAGCGCCCGCACGACGCGCGCCAGGCGCCGGGACCGGCTGGTCAGGCACAGGATCGCCAACGCAGCGAACCAGACGTCGACCACCGCCAGGGTCGACATCCCCGTCGCCATGTCGGAGACCGGCGCCACCGCTGCCGCAAGCCCCGAGCCCGGCGGGAGCAAACCGACCGCCACATCGAGCACGCAAAGGATCGCCACAGCACCGGGCAGGATCCGCGTCCTGATCCGGCGCCGGTTGCTGCCCGCTGCGGGCAGCAGGATCAGCGACATCCCCAGAAGGACGAGGCAGAGAGCCGTGTTCCAAGACATGGCCGGAGCGTTGTCGTGCATCCGCAGGATTCGCGCCCCTTCGCCGAACAGGTTGGCCCCCAGGACCGCGTCGCCCACCACGACGACGAGCGCGGCCAGGATGCGCGCGGCAAGCCTGCGGCGCTCTGGATGAATGCGGAAGATCTGCGCGGCGGTGGGTCTCATGGGGATCCTCTTCGGCCTCGAATGCGGCGGTCGGAAACGAGCCACCCGCGCCAGACGCTGTCGTCGATCGCGTTTGCGCATTGCGAACCCGCCGGCCGGTGGTCGGGCCTGTCTGCGCAACGCCGGCGGCAAACCGGCCATTTTCGGCGGGATCTCGCTCAAAACAGCGGGCATGGCGGCCGGTCCGGCAAAGAGCTTGTAGGGAATTAACGCTCTGGATACCCAAGAGACCACGACCCGGGACCTACCCGGGCAATCCGGCAGGAGAGGCAGACGTGCAGACAGCTCGGCAGAATGTCGTGACGAGAACGCTAGGCAGGACCTTCCCGGAACGCAGGCTCTTCCTCCGATCGGACACCGAGACACGGTTCGTGCGCCTCACGCCGGGCACGCAGGCAGTCGCGGTGGTCGGATCCGCGCTCGTCGTCGGCTGGACCATCCTGGCCTCCGCAGTCGTCCTGATGGACACGGTCGGGTCTGGCCATGTCCGAGACCAGGCCGCGCGGGAGCAGAACCTCTACGAAGAACGCCTCAATGCCATGTCCGAGGATCGCAACCTCGCCCTGTCCGAGGTCAAGGAGGCTCAGGACCGCTTCTCCGCCGCCCTCGCCAGGGTCAGCGACATGCAGTCCGCGCTTCTGGCCTCCGAGACACGTCGCGAGGAGCTCGAGCGCGGTATGGATATCGCGCAGGCGAACCTGCGCCGGGCGATCGGGGCCCGCGACGAGGCCCGCGCGGTCGCGGCCGAGCTTTCTGATGAAAATGGGGCCGAGGCCGATCTCGCCCGCATGGGCGAGATGCAGGCCACCATCGACGTGCTGGCCGAGGCGCTCGATGCGACCGCTGGACAACGCGACGACTTTGCCAGCGAGGCCGAGGAGGCCGAGGATTTTGCCGAGGAGCAAATCCTGAACGCCCGGTTGGCCGCGGACCGCAACGACCGTATCTTCGACCAGCTCGAAGAGGCGCTGACCGTGTCGGTCAAACCGCTCGACGAGATGTTCGACTCCGCCGGGCTCGATACCGATCGGCTTCTCGACTCCGTCCGGCGCGGCTATTCCGGCCAGGGCGGACCGATGACACCGATCACCTTCTCGACGAAGGGCGTCGCGCCGGATTCCACGTCCCTGCGCGCCAACGGCATCATCGACAAGCTCGACCGGATGAACCTTTACCGTATCGCGGCACAGAAGACCCCCTTCGCCCTGCCGATCAAGGACTCCTTTCGCTATACCAGCGGGTTCGGCCCTCGCTGGGGACGGATGCACGAAGGCACCGACTTTGCCGGCCCGCACGGCACGCCGATCCATGCCACAGCCGACGGGGTGATCACCTATGCCGGGCGCATGTCCGGCTACGGCAATATCGTCAAGATCCGCCACGAGTTCGGGATCGAGACGCGCTATGCCCACATGTCCAAGATCCGCGTCAATGTCGGTCAGCGCGTATCGCGCGGCGACCGGATCGGCGACATGGGCAACACCGGCCGCTCGACGGGCACGCACCTTCACTACGAGGTCCGGGTCGATGGCCAGGCGGTCAATCCCATGACCTACATCAAGGCTGCCGAGAGCGCTTACTGACGCAGCCTGCGGGCGGTCCCCGTGGCGGCCTCTCTTCGACGAGCGGCAGGTAACCAGCCCCGCCGCTTGACCATCACTCCTCGGCTGCGGCCTCCGCGCGCGACTTGCCGGAGACATCGAGGGCGAGCGTCGCCTCCATGAACCGGTCCAGATCCCCGTTGAGGACGCCTTGCGTATCCGAGGTTTCCACGTTCGTGCGCAAGTCCTTGACCATCTGGTAGGGCTGCAGGACGTAGGAGCGGATCTGGTTGCCCCAGCCGGCCTCGCCCTTCTGCTCGTGGGCCTCGTTGATCGCGGCGTTGCGACGATCCAGTTCCTGCTGGTAGAGCCGCGATTTCAGCGCCTTCATGGCGATGTCGCGGTTCTGGTGCTGCGACTTCTCCGAACTGGTGACGACGATCCCGGTGGGGATGTGCGTGATCCGCACGGCAGAGTCTGTCGTGTTGACGTGCTGGCCGCCCGCCCCCGAGGAGCGGTAGGTATCGAGCCGGATATCGGCCGGGTTCACCTCGACCTCGATGTTGTCGTCCACCACCGGATAGACCCAGACGCTCGAGAAGGAGGTGTGGCGCCGCGCCGCGCTGTCGTAGGGCGAGATCCTCACCAGCCGGTGCACGCCCGATTCCGACTTCAGCCAGCCATAGGCGTTATGCCCGGATATCTTGTAGGCGGCGGATTTGATGCCTGCCTCGTCCCCGGCGCTCTCCGATTGCAGCTCGACCTTGTAGCCCTTTTTCTCGGCCCAGCGGACATACATCCGCGCCAGCATATTCGCCCAGTCGCAGCTTTCGGTCCCGCCCGCGCCGGCATTGATCTCCAGGAACGTATCGTTGGAATCCGCCTCGCCGTTCAGAAGCGCCTCGATCTCGGCCGCCTCGGCACGGGCCTTCAGCGCCTTCAGCGTCGCCTCGGCCTCACCCACGACCTCCGCGTCGCCCTCGGCCTCGCCCATCTCGATCAGCTCGCGCCCGTCGGACAGTTCCTGCGCCATCGAGTCGTGACGTCCGATCGCATCCACCAGGGCCTGGCGCTCGCGCATGAGCTTCTGCGCGTTGTCTGGATCGTCCCACAGGGTGGGATCCTCGACCCGGGCGTTGAACTCCTCCAGCCGGAATCCGGCGGTGTCGTAATCCATCCTCTGGCGCAGCATCTCGAGGGATCTCTCGATGGCCTCGACGGCGGATTGTGTCTCGGCACGCATGGGCGGCTCCCGGAACTTGGATGAGGTCGGGATCTACCAACCCGCCGGTCCGACGGCAAGGCGCGGGCCGCCCCCTAGTAGAGGCCGCCCGAGCTCATAGACCCGAAGGTCGCCTTCTCCTTGGGGATGGTGACGGTCCGCCCGGTGGCGTTGCGCACCCGCTGTCCCGCCGACGCGGTCTCGCCCGCCTCGTCGAAGAGCGGCAGGTTCGAGCCCATGGCGAAGCCGCCGTCGAAGGTCATGCCGAAGATCGGCTCCTGCCCCAGGCGGAAATACTCGGCCACCACGTTCGGCCCCTCCGCATCGTCAGAGAGGCGCGCCCCGGTAAAGCGGTCGATCTTGATGAACTTCCCCCCCGGTGGCACTTCGAACGGGCCGCCGCCGTATTTCTCCGTGGCGATCTGCATGAACCGATTGAAGACCGGCGCGCACATACCCCCGCCCGAGGCGCGATCGCCCAGGCTGCGAGGCTGGTCGTAGCCGATGTAGCAGCCGGCGGCGATGTTGGAGGTGAAGCCCACGAACCATACGTCCTTGGCGTCATTCGTGGTGCCGGTCTTGCCCGCCACAGGAACCGGCAGGGTGACGGCGCCGCGTGCCGTTCCGCGCTCCACCACACCCTTCATCATCGAGGTCAGCTGGTAGGCGGTGATCGCGTTCATCACCCGGCTTCGGTTCGACACGATCCGGGGCGAACGCCCGGGCGCAAGGTCGGCCACCTCGCAATCGACGCAGTCGCGGGTGTCATGGCTGTAGACCGTCTCGCCCCAGCGATCCTGCACCCGGTCCACCAGGGTCGGTTCCACACGTTCTCCGCCGTTGGCAAACATCGAGTAGGCCGCCACCATCTTGTAGAGCGTGGTCTCCTCAGAGCCGAGCGCGTTGGCGAGGAAGGCCGACATGTTGTCGTAGACCCCGAACCGCTCGGCGTAGCTGGCGACCACGTCCATCCCGACTTCCTGCGCGAGGCGCACGGTCATCAGGTTGCGCGACTGCTCGATCCCGGTCCTGAGCGGCGTCGGGCCGTAGAAGCGGTTGGAGTAGTTCTGCGGCCGCCATAGGCCCTGCGGTGTGTTGATCTCGATGGGCGCGTCGACGACGATCGTGGCGGGGGTGAAGCCCGAGTCCAGCGCCGCCGCATAGACGAACGGCTTGAAGCTCGATCCCGGCTGCCGCGTCGCCTGGGTCGCACGGTTGAACACCGAATGCTGGTAGGAGAAGCCGCCCTGCATCGCCAGGACACGCCCCGTTTCCACGTCCATGGCCATGAACGCGCCCTCGACCTGAGGCACCTGCCGCAACGTCCAGCGGATGAAGCTGCCGTCGGAGTCGGAGGTCATGGATCGCACATGGACCACGTCGCCGACCGCGAAATTGTCGAAGAAGTCCCCGCGCAGCCAGGCGATATCCTCTCGCGGGACCTCGCCCTCCCCCTCGCCGTCGATCCCGAGGGTCAGCGTCTGCGCCGCGATGTCGAGGACCACGGCGGGCTTCCACGGGCCGTTCAGGTCGACGTCCCGGGCCACGTTCACGGGCGACAGGGCGCGCTGCCACTCGCCCAGCTCCTCCTCGGGGATGGACTTGCCGGTCCCACGCCAACGGCCCGTGCCGCGATCGTATTCCTCGAGCGCCTGCTGCAGCGACTGCGCGGCGACCTCTTGAAGTTCGGGGTCGATGGTCGCGCGCACCGACATGCCGCCGCCGAAGAACTCACCCTCGCCGTAATCGCGGCTGAGCTGGCGGCGGATCTCGTCGGTGAAGTAGTCGCGCGGCGGCAGGTTGGCGCGAAAGCTGTCGAAATCTCCCCCCTGGACCGAACGCAGCGGCGCCACGCGCGCCTCGCGGTATTCCTCCTCGGAGAGATAGCCGTTCTCGAACATCTCGCGCAGGACGAAGTTGCGCCGGGTCACGGCGCGCTCCCGGTCGCGCACGGGGTGATAGCTGGAGGGCGCCTTGGGCAACGAGGCGAGGTATGCGGCCTCCTCGGGGCGCAACTCGGACAGGGACTTGTTGAAGTAGCTCTGCGCCGCCGCCGTCACACCGTAGCTGTTCTGCCCCAGGAAGATTTCGTTGAGGTAGAGTTCGAGGATCTTGTCCTTGTCGAGGGTTTCCTCGATCCGGCTGGCCAGGATCAGTTCCTTGACCTTGCGCTCGGCAGATCTCTCACCGCCCAGCAGGAAGTTCTTCATGACCTGCTGCGTGATGGTCGAGGCGCCGCGCACCCCGTTGCCCGCGGCCGCGTCGACCGCGGCGGCCACCATGCCCCGCGGATCGTAGCCCTGGTGGTTGTAGAAGTTCTTGTCCTCGGCCGAGATGAACGCGTGCTTGACCAGGTCGGGGATCTCCGAGGCGGGCGTGAACAGCCGTCTCTCCTCGGCGAACTCGTCGATGATCCGTCCCTCGGCGGAGTAGATCCGGCTGATCGTGGGCGGCTGGTAGCTGGCAAGCTGGTCGGTGTCCGGCAGGTCCCGGCCGTAGATCCAGAACACAGCCCCGATCGAGAGCGCAGCGGCCAGCAGACCCAGCGTCACCAGGGTGAAGAGGCCGCCGAAGAAGGACAGGATGGCACGGATCACGAAACGCGTCCCTTTCTCGGGAAGGGCAGATTTCGCCCGTGTCTAGCGCGAACGGGCCCCGAGATCAAAAGCGGATCGCCCCAAACGGCTGTTCACACGCCGCTGTGATGGGGACATCAGGCCCCGGTTTCGTCCTCTTCGCCCGGGATGGGGGCGGCCACGGGGCGCAGTCCGTCGGGGCGCGTCCCGTCCGCCGCGGGCGGCCCGGCTGCACGCGAGAACTCCTCCGCGCTCGTGGGGGCGAGCTGCAGCTTGATGGCGGCGCGCGCACCGCTCTCCGACAGGCCGGCCGTCTCGATCCTGAGCGGGCTCGCCAGCGACATCACGATGCGCACGCGGCCGGGCGCATCGCCCGGATGGGACGTGATGTCGAAGACGTGGTCGGATGCCAGCACCCCGTCGAGCCCGGCCAGGCACGGACGGAGCCCGTCGAACTCCATCACCAGCCGCCGCGGCGCGTCGAGCGTATAGGCGTCCCACGCGACCGGCCGCGACAGGGCCAGCTCGATCCGCAGGTCCGACCCGAAATCCTCGATCCGGCTCACGTCGGACTCGATCTTCGCCGGCTCCGAAGCCCCCACGAGGGCCGGCTGCCACGTCAGGATCATCAGGCCGAGGGCCGCTCTGCGTAGGATCATGGGGTCGTCCCGCAACGTCTCGCTCGACCCTAGCGCATGGCGTCGGGGAAGGCCAGCGAAGTTCCGCCGACGACCCCGCCCCGCCTCATTGCCGCGCCGTCCACCGGGCGAGCCGGTCCAGGCCCTCCGCGATGTCGGCCCCCGCCCCGGCATAGGAGAAACGCAGCATCCCCCGCCCCCGCGCAGGGTCGAAGTCGATCCCCGGCGTCACCGCGACGCCGACCTCGTCGAGGATCCGCGCCGACAGGTCCAGGCTGTCGTCGCCCAGGTGCCGCGCGTCGGCATAGACGTAGAACGCCCCGTCGGGCGGGGCGAAATGCGCGAACCCCGCCGCCGCGAGCCCCTCGATCATCATCTGCCGGTTGGCGCGATAGACCGACAGGTTCGCCTCCAGCTCGGGGCCGCAGTCGAAGGCCGCCAGCGCTGCGACCTGGCTGGCGTGGGAGGGGCAGATGAACATGTTCTGCGCCAGCCTCTCGACCACGCGCACGTGGTCGTGCGGAACGACCATCCAGCCCACGCGCCAGCCCGTCATCGAGAAATACTTGGAGAAGGAATTGACGACATAGACGTCGTCGGTGACCTCGAGGGCGCTCACGGCGGGGCGGTCGTAGTGCAGGCCGTGGTAGATCTCGTCCGAGATCAGCGACACGTCCCGCTCCCGGCAGGCCGCCACCAGCGCCGACAGGGCATCGCGGTCCAGCATGGTTCCCGCCGGGTTGGACGGCGAGGCCAGGATCAGCCCGTCGAGATCCGCTCCCACCTGGTCGGGTCGCGGCTGGAAGCGGTCCTCCATCGCCGTCTCGATCCCGCGCGCCTCCAGGCTCAACGCGGTCAGGATGTGGCGGTAGGAGGGATATCCCGGCAGGCCGAGCCCCACCCTCTGTCCGGCCTCGAAAAGCGCGGTGAAGGCGAGCACGAACCCCGCCGAAGCGCCCGCCGTGACCACGATCCGCGCCGGATCGACCTCGACCCCGTGCCAGTCCCGGTAGTGGCGCGCGATGCGCGCGCGCAGGGCGGGCAGGCCGAGGGCAACGGTATATCCCAGCGGCTCGGTGGCCATCGCGGCGGCCAGCGCCGCGCGCGCGCCTTCGGGGGCGGGCGTCGCGGGCTGGCCCACCTCCATGTGAATCACGCGTCGCCCCGCCGCCTCGGCGGCGCGCGCGCGCTCCATCACGTCCATGACGATGAACGGGTCCACCTGCCCGCGCGACGACGTTCGCATGCCCCTGCTCCCTGCCTGTGCCCCCCGGGGGTGCCGTGCCGGGGCGGGCTCGTCAATCACGTTCCCTCCAGCGGCCTTGCACGCCCGGCGGGCCTGGCGCAGGCTCGCCCGCGACCTCGTCCCGCCGCACCGGAGCCGCAGATGCTGAAGCCACTCGCCCTCGCCCTGACGCTCGCCGCAGCCCCCGCCTTCGCGTTCGACCTCGACCAGATGAGCGAGACCGAGCGGGCCGCCTTCCGCGAGGAGGTGCGCTCCTATCTCCTCGACAACCCGGAGGTGCTGATGGAGGCGATCCAGGTGCTCGAGACGCGCGAGGCAGAGACCCAGGGCGCGGCCGACGCCGATCTGGTCGCCCAGAACGCCGAGGCCCTGTTCGAGGACGACGCCTCCTGGGTGGGCGGCAACCCCGACGGCGACGTCACGGTCGTGGAGTTCATGGATTACCGCTGCGGCTATTGCCGCCGCGCCTTTCCCGAGGTGGCCGAGCTGGTGGAAAGCGACGGCAACATACGCTTCGTCGTCAAGGAGTTCCCGATCCTGGGCGAGCAGTCGGTCCTGGCCAGCCGCTTCGCCATCGCCACCCAGCGCGTGGCAGGCGACGACGCCTACGAGACCGTCCACGAGGCGCTGATGGGCCAGCGCGCCGAGGTTACGGAGACGAGCCTCGAGGCCTTGGCGCAGGAGAACGGGCTGGACTGGGCCGCGATCTGGGACGAGATGTCGGCGCCCGAGGTGGCGCAGCGGATCGGCGACGTACACCGCCTGGGCTCCGCCATGGGCATCCAGGGCACGCCGTCCTTCGTGATCGGCGACCAGATGGTGCGCGGCTACGTCCCCCTGGAGGAGATGCGCGCCATGGTGGAGGACGAGCGGGGCTGAACGCCCCCTTCGCTACTGGCGCCCCTGGCGGCGCGCCATGAAGGCCAGCCGCTCGAACAGGCTCACGTCCTGCTCGTTCTTCAGGAGCGCCCCGTGCAGCTTCGGCAGGGCCTCCGCGCCGTCGCGCTGGAGGTCGGCCGCCGTCAGGTCCTCGGCCAGAAGAAGCTTCAGCCAGTCGATCACCTCCGAGGTGGAGGGCTTCTTCTTCAATCCCGGCTGCTCGCGGATCTCGTAGAAACGGGTCAGCGCCGCGGTCAGCATCCGGTCCTTGATGCCGGGATGGTGCACGGCGACGATGCGCTTGAGCGTCTCCATGTCCGGAAAGCGGATGAAGTGGAAGAAGCAGCGCCGCAGGAACGCGTCGGGCAGCTCCTTTTCGTTGTTCGAGGTGATCACCACGATCGGGCGGTGCCGCGCCCGGATCGTCTCGCCGGTCTCGTAGACGTGGAACTCCATCCGGTCGAGCTCCTGCAACAGGTCGTTGGGGAACTCGATGTCGGCCTTGTCGACCTCGTCGATCAAGAGGACCACGCGCTCGTCGGCCTCGAACGCCTCCCACAGCTTGCCCTTGCGGATGTAGTTGGCCACGTCGTGGACGCGCTCGTCGCCGAGCTGGCTGTCGCGCAGCCGGCTGACCGCGTCGTACTCGTAGAGGCCCTGCTGGGCGCGGGTCGTGGACTTCACGTGCCACTCGATCATCCGCATCCCCAGGCTGTCGCTGACCTGCCGTGCAAGCTCGGTCTTGCCGGTCCCCGGCTCGCCCTTGACCAGCAGCGGACGCTCGAGCGCGATGGCGGCATTGACCGCCACCTCCAGGTCCTCGGTAGCGACGTAGGTATCGGTGGAGGCGAACTTCATCGGGCGGGGTCCTCGCGATCCGGGGGCGTTCGGACGCGATCATATGGAGCGCTCGCCGCAGCCACAAGGCACCCCAGTTGACGCGTGACAAGCGGGGGGCTGTGGGATATTGCGCGCCCAGTGGACGAAAGGATCGTGCGGGAAGCACGCCCGCCCCACAGGGAGAACAAAGTATTATGAAGGTCGAAACGTTCCTGCCGGACGATTACCGGCCCGCCGAGGACGAACCGTTCATGAACGAGCGGCAGACGGAGTATTTCCGCCGCAAGCTTCTCGATTGGCGGGGAGATCTTCTGGACGAGAGCCGCTCCACCATCGAAGGATTGCAGGACGGCACCCGCAACATCCCCGACGTGGCCGACCGCGCCAGCGAGGAGACCGACCGCGCCATCGAGCTCCGCACCCGCGACCGGCAGCGCAAGCTCGTCTCCAAGATCGACAGCGCCCTGCGCCGGATCGAGAACGGCGAATACGGCTATTGCGAGGTGACCGGCGAGCCGATCTCGCTCAAGCGCCTCGACGCGCGCCCCATCGCGACCCTGAGCCTCGAGGCGCAGGAGCGCCACGAGCGCCGCGAAAAGGTCCACCGCGACGATTGACGGCCGCCGCGGGGACATGGGTGCGATGATGCCATTCGTCGTCGTGGGTGCCGGGATCGGCGGACTCTCCTGCGCCCTCGCCCTCGCCCGTCGCGGCGCCCAAGTCCGCGTGCTGGAACGCGCCGCCGAGTTGTCGCCGGTCGGTGCCGGCATCCAGATCAGCCCCAACGGTTACCGCGTGCTCTCGGCCCTGGGGCTTGCCCCCGAGATCGACGCCGCTGCAATCGCCAATCGTGCGGTCGTCCTGGCGGACGGCCTGACCGGGCGCGAGGTCGTCCGCATGGACGTCTCCGGCGCGCCCTACCGCCTTCTCCATCGCGCCGACCTCGTGGCAATCCTCTCCCGTGCCGCGTCGGAGGCCGGGGTCCGGATCGAGCTCGACCGCCGTGTCGTGTCCGTCGAGGACGGCGCACCGGCAAGGCTGGTGATGGAGGACGGCACGGACATCGAGGGCACGGTGGTCGGGGCCGACGGCCTCCACTCCGTGATCCGCCCCGCCCTGAACGGCGACGCACCCGCCACCTTCACCGGGCAGGTCGCATGGCGCGCGATCGTCCCCGGGCCAGCCCCACCCGAAGCCCGTATCGACATGGTGCCCGGCGGACACGTGGTGCAATACCCCCTGCCCGGCGGCCTCGTGAACCTCGTCGCCGTGGAGGAACGGTCGGACTGGGCTCCCGAAGGATGGACCCATCCCGGCGATCCGGACGCGTTCCGCGCCACGTTCCACCGCGTCCGCGCCGCTCGCACTCGATTAACCGACGTCGAACGGGTGCATGTATGGGGCCTGTTCCTCCACCCCGTGGCGCATAGCTGGCATGGCCGTTCCGTCGCGCTGATCGGGGATGCGGCGCATCCGACTTTGCCGTTTCTGGCGCAAGGGGCCAACCTGGCGCTGGAGGATGCCTGGACGGTGGCGGAGGCGTTGACGAAAGACACGCTGCCCGCCTGGCAGGCCGCGCGCAGACCGCGCGCGCAACGGGCGATCCGCGCCGCGACGGGCAACGCCAGATCGTACCACCTGGGCGGTCTTACCCGTCGCGTGGCCCATGCGGGGCTGCGCGCGGTGGGACGGACGGCACCCGGTCTCTTGCCGCGACGGTTCGAGTGGCTCTATGGCCACGACGTGACGCGGCCCTGACACGAAACCGGCACGGGCCGGTCCCGGCAAAACACGATCCTGCCGCGGGATGGTCACACAATTGCAACGCAGCGTCTAATTCCGGTTAACTCGGTTCGCCCTCGCCGCCCCGGGCCGTAGGCTGCACCGGGGGATGCGGTCCCCTTTTTTCAAACCACGGGGATTACCATGATCACATCGATCGCCCGCCTCATGGCAGGAGCCGCCGTAATCACGGCCGCGATGCCGGCCGCCGCGCAGACCACCAACGCAAATGCCCGGATCGCCGAGCTCGAGTCGCGGGTGGCGGAGCTGGAGAGCCGGGAAGGGTCGAGCGGGCCGACGCTGTCCTTCGGGTCAGACACCGTCACCGAGGTCGAGTTCTACGGCTACCTCCAGGTGGACCTGATCTACGATTTCGGGGCCGAGCTGGGCAACACGACCTTCCCGCTCATCGGGGTGACCGACGACGACCAGGGCGAGTTCTTCAACGCGACGGCGCAGGAGACGCGGCTGGGCTTCCGCACGACCACGCCGACGGCCCTGGGGGACCTCAAGACCGAGGTGGAGATCGATTTCTACGGCGCGTCGGGTGCCTTCGGGACCAACAATTCCTACGAAATCCGGGCGCGGAACGTCTATGCCGAGCTGGCGGGTTTCCGCGTCGGCAAGTCGTGGAGCACCTTCCCGCCGTTCACCAACTATCCGATCACGCTCGACTTCCAGGGCGAGGCGGGCATCGGCTTCGCGCGGACCGACCAGGTTCGCTACACGCACCAGTTCGGCGACTTCGAGGCAGAGGTCGCGATCGAGGAGAGCAACGGCGACAGCAACGACCCCGTCTTCGTGGCCGCGGGCGCCTATGACGTGGACGGCCTGCGCCTGCGCGCGGCCGGCATCGTCGGCGAGACCGAGACCTCGTTCGACACCGGAGCGCGTGACCCCGAGGGCGCCGCCATCTTCGCCGAGGGCGACGACGAGAACTTCTACGGCATCGCGCTCGACGGGTCGGTCGACCTGTGGGAGGGCGGCAACCTGACCGCGGGATATCTGTTCGGCGACGGGATCGCGGATTACCTGGTGTTCCTGGGCGACTCGGTGAACTCCGAGGGCGACACGATCAAGTCGCAGGGCGCCTTCGCCGGCCTGAGCCAGGAAGTTGGCGAGAAGTGGACCTTCAAGGCCGTCTACGGCTGGCGCTACAACGACGAGATCGGCCCCAACGACGACACCCAGAAGCTGACCTCGATCCATCTCGACGCGCTCTACGAGATCGTCGAGAACACCACCGTGGGCGTCGAATACTTCCACGGCACGCGCAAGACCTTCGCGGGCGCCGAATACGATATCGACCGCATCCAGACCTCGTTCATCTACACGTTCTGAGGGCACCGCGCGCCCTTCGCGAGAGGGGCGCGCGCCACGCTCATGTCCGGCCCGATCGGGACCGGAATTGCTGTGGGATCGGCGTCGGAGTCCCGGCGGAGTCCCGGCGGGTTAACATTCCGGGGGATCGCAGAGACAAAAAAGGGCGGGGCCGCGTCTCCTCTCGCGGCCCCGCCCCGTCGCCCCGGCCGTACCGAGGCGCGCGTCATGAAGATCAGGCTTCCTGGTTTTCGTCCTCCAGAGCCTCGACCTCCTTCTGCAACTCATCCTTGGTCACCTCGCGCTCTTCGACCTGGGCGCGCTCGAAGATGTAGTCGACGACCTTGTCCTCGAAGATCGGCGCCTGGAGCTGCTGGCGCATCTGCGGGTTCTGCTGGACGAACTCGAAGAACTGGCGCTCTTGGCCCGGATACTGGCGGGCCTGGTTCATGACCGCCTGGGTCATCTCGGCGTCGGTGACCTCGATCTCGTTCTGGCGGCCCAGCTCGGCCAGCAGCAGCCCGAGACGCACGCGGCGCTCGGCGAGCTTCATGTGCTCGTCGGTCGGCTCGACCTTCTCGTGATCGTGGCCTTCGACCTCCGGGTTCTCCTCGTGCCAGAGCTGGTGGGCGATCTGGTCGGCCTCGGCCTGCACGAGGCTGGGCGGAAGCTCGAAGCTGACCTTCTCGTCGAGGATGTCGAGAAGCTTGCGCTTCATCACCTGGCGCCCGGCCTGGGAATACTCGGCTTCCAGCCGCTCGCGGATCTGGCCCTTGAGCGCCTCGAGATCCTCGGCGCCGTACTGCTTGGCCAGCTCGTCGTCCACCTCGGCGGGTTTGGGCGACTTCACCTCCTTGACCGTGGTGGCGAAGACCGCGTCCTTGCCGGCCAGGTTGGGCGCCTGGTACTCGGCGGGGAAGGACACCTCGACGTTGAGCTCGTCACCGGCGGAGACGCCCGCGAGCTGCTCCTCGAAGCCGGGGATGAAGCTGCCCGATCCCAGCACGAGGGGGTAGTCGGTGGCGGTGCCGCCGTCGAAGACCTCGCCGTCGACCGAGCCTTCGAAGTCGATCACGACCTGGTCGCCGTCCTCGGCCTTGCCGTCCTTCGTCTCGAAGGCCTGGGCGTTCTTGGCCAGCGATTCCAGCGCCTCGTCCACGGCCCCCTCGTCGGGGGTGACCTTGAGCCGCTCGATCTCGATGGTGGAGGCGTCGAACTCGGGGATCTCGGGGAGCTTCTCGTAGGTCATCTCGACCTCGACGTCCTGCCCCTTCTTCCAGTCGTCGCCCTTCATCTTGACCTCGGGCTGGGCGGCGGGGCGGTCGCCCGTCTCCTCGAAGTGGGAGGACATGGCGCCGTCGACGGCCTCCTGCATGGCCTCGCCCAGAAGCCGGTCGCCGAATTGCTTCTTCAGGAGCGCCATCGGCACCTTGCCCTTGCGGAAGCCCTTCATCTCGACTCCGGGCTGCGCCTCGGCCAGCTTCTCGTCCACCTTCCGGTCGAGCTCGTCGGCCGTGACGGTGATCTGATAGCCACGCTTCAAGCCCTCGTTCACGGTCTCGTTGACCTGCATCATGTCCTCATCAGCAAAAGTGGGGTACGCGCCGCCCGCTCAAGGGCCCCGCTCGGGTTTCGCGCGCTTCTACGGGCCGGGGCCGGGAATCGCAAGCCGCCCCGGTCGCACCCGGGATGCGCTTGCGGGAGGCCGCCGCGCCTGCGCCTGCGGGAGGGCATGGCGGGGGCCGCGGGCGGGATCTGCGGCGGCGGGCGGCGGTTCGATCACGATTGCCGACGCGCCCGTCGGGGCCGGTTGGCTTCACCCGCCGATTGGGAAAGAGTGACGCCGATGACGCTCCGCGCCCTCCTGCCCCTCGCGCTCCTGGCGCTCTCGGCCTGCGCGGCGGCGGACGCGCCGCCCGGCCGGGCCGCGGTCAACCCCGCGAGCCTGCCGCCCATGCGCAGCTTCGAGCCGGGCCGTGCGCCGCGACCGACCCGCACGAACGCCGACATGGCGCGCGACATCCTCGACCTGACCTTCGCGCTGGAGAGCGGGCGGGAGGTGCCGCGGCTGACCCGGTTCGAGGCGCCGGTCAGCCTGCGCGTCACGGGGCCCGCGCCGCCCACGCTGGAGCGCGACCTGTCGCGGCTTCTCGCGCGGCTGCGCGCCGAGGCGGGCATCGCGATCTCGCGCGTGGACGCGGACCGGCCCGCCAACGTCACCGTCCAGGTGGTGCCCCGCGACACCCTGCGCGGGGCGGTGCCGGCGGCGGCGTGCTTCGTGGTGCCGCGCACCTCGTCCTGGGCGGAGTTCCTGGCCAACCGGCGCGGCGGCGCGCTCGACTGGACGACGCTGGAGCGACGCGAGCGGGTGGCGGTGTTCATCCCCGGCGACGTGGCCCCCCAGGAGGTGCGCGACTGCCTGCACGAGGAGCTGGCCCAGGCGCTGGGGCCGCTCAACGACCTCTATCGCCTCACCGACAGCGTCTTCAACGACGACAATTTCCACACCGTGCTGACCGGCTTCGACATGCTGGCGCTGCGCGCCACCTATGCGCCCGAGATGCGCTCGGGGATGTCGCGGGAGGCGGCGGCGCGCGCCCTGCCGGGCGTGCTGGCGCGGCTGAACCCGGCGGGGCGCGGGCCGGCGAGCGCGCCCGCCCCGCCCACGACGCGCGACTGGATCGCGGCGGTGGAGCGCGCGCTCGGCCCCGACGGCCCGGGCCGGGCGCGGCGCCGGGCGGCGCGGGAGGCCACGGACATCGCCGTCGCCCGGGGCTGGGACGACACCCGGCTGGCCTTCTCGCTCTTCGCGCTGGGGCGGCTGTCGCTGGAGCGCGATCCGGAGCTGTCGTTCGGGGCGTTCCTGCGCGCGGCGCATATCTATGCCCGCGCGCCCGAGACGCGCATCCACGGCGCCCATGTGGGGCTGCAGATCGCCGCCTTCGCGCTGGCCTCGGGCGAGCCGGGCTCGGCCGCCGCGATCGTTGACGCCAACACGGACGCGGCGGTGGAGGCGCAGAACGCGGCACTCCTGTCGTCGCTCCTGTCGGTGAAGGCGCGGGCGCTCGCCGCCCGTGGCCGCGAGGGCGAGGCCCGGCGGCTGGGGCTGGAGGCGCTGGGCTGGGGGCGCTACGGCGACGGTCCGGGCCCGCTGCCCGGGGACATGGGGACGGGCGGCCGGGCCGCGACCGTCTCGCAGCAAGGAAAGGTAGACTCGTGATCGTGATCGCCGGTGTGATCCTGGGCGCCCTCTGGGGCGTGCGCCTCGCCACCCGCCACGGCGGGCGGCGCGCCGACAAGGTGCAATTCGCCATCGCCTGCGCCATCGGCGGCGCGCTCGCGGGCCTGGTGGTGACCATCGTCGTCGAGCGGCTGGTGGCCTGATGTTCCTGCCCTTCTTCGACGAACTCCGCCGCCACCGCGTGCCCGCCTCGCTGCGCGAGTTCCTCGACTTCCTGGGCGTTCTGGGCACCGGGCTGGTGACCTACGACGTGGACGGGTTCTACTATGTCGCCCGCACGGCGCTTGTGAAGGACGAGCGCCACATGGACCGCTTCGACCGGGCCTTCGCGGCCGCGTTCTCGGGGGTCGAGGCGATCCCGGAGGAGGCAGTGGTGGAGGCCATGGACCTGCCCGAGGATTGGCTGCGCAAGATGGCCGAAAAGCATCTGAGCGAGGAGGAGCGCGCCGAGATCGAGGCGCTGGGCGGCTTCGACGAGCTGATGAAGACCCTCAAGGAGCGGCTCGCCGAGCAGACCGAGCGCCACCAGGGCGGCTCGAAATGGGTGGGCACGGCCGGGACCTCGCCCTTCGGCGCCTACGGATACAACCCCGAGGGCGTGCGGATCGGGCAGGACGGCAGCCGCCACCGCCGGGCCGTGAAGGTGTGGGACAAGCGCGAGTTCGCCAATCTCGACGACGATGTCGAGATCGGCACGCGCAACATCAAGGTGGCGCTGAAGCGTCTCCGGGCCTGGGCGCGGGACGGGGCCGAGGAGGAGCTGGACCTGCCCGCGACGATCCGTTCCACCGCGTCGAACGGCTACCTGGACGTGAAGACCAGGCCCGAGCGGCGCAACGCGGCCCGGGTGCTGCTGTTTCTCGACGTGGGCGGGTCGATGGACGACCACGTGCAGGTGGTGTCGGAGCTGTTCTCGGCGGCGACGAGCGAGTTCCGGCACCTGGAGCAGTTCTATTTCCACAATTGCCTCTACGAGGGGGTGTGGCGCGACAACCGCCGCCGGTTCCAGGAGCAGGTGCCGACCTGGGAGGTGCTGCGCACCTTCGGGCCGGAGTGGCGCTGCATCTTCGTGGGGGACGCGGCGATGTCGCCTTACGAGATCGCCCTGCCCGGGGGGGCAAACGAGCACTGGAACGAGGAGGCGGGCCATGTCTGGCTGGAGCGGGCCCGCGATCACTGGCCCGACCATCTGTGGATCAACCCGGTGCCCGAGCGATTCTGGGAGATGACCCAGTCCACCGCGATGATCCGCGAGATTTTCGGGCCGGAGCGCATGGTCCCGATGACCCTGGAGGGGCTGACGC
Source organism: uncultured Paracoccaceae bacterium (assembly GCA_947500825.1). GTDB lineage: Bacteria > Pseudomonadota > Alphaproteobacteria > Rhodobacterales > Rhodobacteraceae > Palleronia. The sequence continues at coordinate 119,476 of CANMTR010000002.1, forward strand.
GGGGAATGAAGCGGCTCGGGTAGCGGGTTAACCTCGCGTTAATACATCCTGGACGATATTATTCCAAATCGGTAACAATCCAAGGTGCCGATTCTCGGAGCGTCGTCAACGGCTTGCCGGAGGGTCTCTCGGATTCTCCGAAAAGTCGTTTCTTTTCGCATCAGCAGCATTGCCCGGTGCTGCACTCTCCTCTAACTAGCGTCGGGAAGGCGCGAGTTACGCGTTTCTAATTGGAGAGTAAAAAATGGCATTTGTGAAAACCACTTCGACCGCAGCCGCCGTGGCACTGTTCGCGATGGCCGGCGCCGCTTCCGCCGCCACGACCACGTTCCAGGTCGGTGACAACACGCTCACCGCCAACGGCGACGACGTGCTGACCAACACGGCTCTGGAAGCCGGCGGCGATTCCGAGACCATCGACTTCACCGCGTCCGAAGCCCTGACCGTCCGTGACTTCCTGCTCACCGGCAACGGCTTCAACAACGGCCAGGACCTGATGGAAGTGATCTTCGGCGTCACGCGCGCCGACGGCACGCGCACCGTGAGCCAGTTCAACGAGTTCCGCCAGCGTTCGGGCACCAACTCCATCGGCCTCGGCGACCTGGATGGCTTCCGCCTCAACGCGGGCGAGTCGTTCTCGTTCACCTACGACTACACGGGTGAGCGCCGCGCCGACGTCGACATGTCCTTCACCACGGCCGCCGTTCCGGTTCCGGCCGCCGGTGGCCTGCTGCTCGGCGCCCTGGGTGCCGGTGGCTTCATCGCCCGTCGCAAGAAGAAGGCCAACGCCTGATCTTCTGCGCCTGACGGCGACTTGACGACACGAAGAGGACCCCGGCCAATGGCCGGGGTCCTTTTATTTGGGCAGGTCTCGTTCGACCATTGGGGCCACAACGGAGCAGGGCTTGGCATACAGGGCGCCGGAGCCGCTCGCCCCCCTTCCCGCCGTCCGTGCGCTGGCCACCGGCCGCCATGTGTGTCCGGAAGATGCGGGGACGAGGCGGACATGCCCTGCCCTACCAAGACCGCCCCCGCCGCGACGGGGCGGCGCGACCATGGGGCCGGGCCCATCGGCTTGACTTCGTCAGGCTCGGGGCCCGATCCTCTCGCGCAAACGGCAAGGGAGTCGCGCAATGGAGATCGCAGATCCGGTCAATGTCCTCGGCCAGCCGCTGGGAACCTGCTCCACGGACCCGGTGACGGGATTCTTCCGCGACGGGCATTGCAACACCTGCAGGGAGGACGCGGGCAGCCACACCGTGTGCGCCGTCCTGACCGACGAGTTCCTGGCCCTGTCCAAGTATCTCGGCAACGACCTGACCACGCCGCGCCCGGAATTCGGGTTTCCGGGCCTGGCCGCGGGCGACAGGTGGTGCCTGTGCGCCGGCCGGTTCCTGCAGGCGGTGGAGGAAGGCTGCGGGCCGAAGATCCTGCTGGGCTGCACCCACGAACGGGCGCTCGACGTGGTCCCGCTGGAGACCTTGCGCGCCCACGCGATCGACGACGCGGGCGCGCAAGGCTAGGCCGGGCGGATCAGGACGACTTGGAAATGTCCACGCCCAGGGCGGAGGCCACGGTGAAGATGTCCTTGTCACCCCGACCGCACATGTTCATGCAGATGATGTGGTCCTCGGGCAGATCGGGGGCGATCTTCATCACATGGGCGAGCGCGTGGGCGGGCTCCAGCGCGGGGATGATCCCCTCGCTCTCGCAGCAGAAGGTGAAGGCCTCGAGCGCCTCGCGGTCGGTGATGGAGACGTATTCGGCGCGCTTCGTCTCGTGCAGCCAGGCATGTTCGGGGCCGATGCCGGGATAGTCGAGCCCCGCCGAGATCGAGAACCCCTCGAGGATCTGGCCGTCGTCGTCCTGCAGCAGGTAGGTGCGGTTGCCGTGCAGCACACCCGGGCGCCCGCCGGTGAGCGAGGCGCAATGCTGCATCTTGTCGTCGACGCCCTTGCCGCCGGCCTCGACCCCGATGATCTTCACGTCCGGGTCGTCGAGGAAGGGATGGAAGAGGCCCATGGCGTTTGATCCACCGCCGATCGCGGCGATGATCGTGTCGGGCAGCCGCCCCTCGGCCTCCTGCATCTGTGCCTTGGCCTCGGTGCCGATGATCGACTGGAAGTCGCGCACCATGGCCGGGTACGGGTGCGGGCCCGCCACCGTGCCGATGCAGTAGAAGGTGTCGCGCACATTCGTCACCCAGTCGCGCAGGGCGTCGTTCATGGCGTCCTTGAGGGTGCCACGGCCGGAGGTCACGGGGATGACCTCGGCGCCGAGGAGACGCATGCGGAACACGTTGGGCTGCTGGCGCTCCACGTCGTGGGCGCCCATGTAGACCACGCATTTCAGCCCGAACTTGGCGCAGACCGTGGCGGTGGCGACGCCGTGCTGGCCCGCTCCCGTCTCGGCGATGATACGCTCCTTGCCCATGCGGCGGGCAAGCAGGATCTGGCCCAGCACGTTGTTGATCTTGTGCGCGCCGGTGTGGTTCAGCTCGTCGCGCTTGAGGTAGATCCTGGCCCCGCCGAGCCGCTCGGTCATGCGCGCCGCGAAGTAGAGCGGCGAGGGGCGGCCCACATAGTGGGTCCACAGGTCGTTCATCTCGTCCCAGAAGGCGGGATCGGTCTTGGCGCGCTCGTATTCCGCCTCGAGCCGCAGGACCAGGGGCATCAGCGTCTCGGAGACGAAGCGGCCACCGAAATCGCCGAACCGGCCCTTGTCGTCGGGACCGGTCGTGAAGCTGTTGGGAAGATCGTCGGGCACGGGCGGGCCTCCTTCACGGTTGTCGTTGCCTATCGCGAACGGCCATCCTTGGGCAAGCGCCGACGAAGCCGGCGCCGGGTGGCCGAGATCCGTCGGCGCACCCGGATCACCGCGGAGGTGATGAAGGGTTGCAGCACCGGCAGGTCGATGGCCAGGAGCATCAGCCCCAGGGGCAGCATCCACACGCCGAGGACGGGCAGGAACGAGAAGATGCCGCCCGCGACCAGAAGGAGCCCCAGGGGCATGCGCAGAAGCGCGAGCCGGCGCCGGCGCAGGTAACGGATCGGGCGCGCGGCGGCCGGCACGCCCACGGCCAGGGCGTCGAACTGCCGGTCGAGCCGGCGGCGCATCTTCTCGCGGCGTGACAAAGTGTCGTCCATGGGCTTCAGGTGGGGGCGCTGCCTTCGGCGTCAAACACGCGAGAGGCGCGAAGGGGCGCAAATTCCCGTCAATTCGCCAGCGCGGCGCCGAAGGCCGCGATCCGGTGGGGGTCCTTCACGCCCGGCGAGCTTTCCACGCCGGAGGAGACGTCGACCTGGGTGGCGCCGGTGACGCGCACGGCCTCGGCCACGTTGTCGGGGGTGAGCCCGCCCGCGAGCATCCACGGGCAGGCCCAGCGGCGCCCGGCGATCAGGCGCCAGTCGAAGGCCAGGCCGTTGCCGCCGGGCAGATCCGCCCCCTCGGGGGGGCGGGCGTCCACGAGGAGCTGGTCTGCGGCGCGGGAGTGCTCCTCCAGGGCGGCGAGATCCTCCGGGTCGCGCACGCCCATGGCCTTCATCACCGGCAGGGAATATCGCTCGCGCACTTCGGCGACGCGCAGGGGCGTCTCGCTGCCGTGAAGCTGGAGCATGTCGAGGGGCACGGCCTCGACGAGCGCGTCGAGCTCGGCGTCGGTGGCGTTCACCGTCAGGGCCACGCGGGTCAGGCCGGCGGGCACGGAGGCGGCCATGAACGCCGCCGGCTCCAGGTCGAGGTGGCGCGGCGAGCGGGGGAAGAAGACGAACCCCAGATAGGAGGCGCCCGCGAGGATCGCGGCGGGAACGTCCGCCGGATCGGTGATGCCGCAGATCTTGAAGCGCGCGGCCGTCACGACGCCTTGCGCTTGGGCACCGACCCATCCTCAAGCAGGGCGAGAATGTCGTCTCCGCCGCCGTCGGAGCGCGGCCCGCGGGACGCGAGCCGCCGCTCCAGCGCTTGGCGCTCGCGGCGCTCGTCGCGGGCGGCGGCGCGGTGCTTCGACTCGCGGGCGAACTCCAGCAGGAAGCCGATCAGCAGGCCCACGCCCACCGCCGCCAGGATGACGACGAACATCGGCAGCGTGACCGTCCAGGTCAGGCCGAGGAAGCCCGCCATGGCCTCGGGCACGAGGCGCAAGGTGACGGGCGCGGAATTGGCCAGCGCGACCGACACCAGGAGGACGGCGAGGATCGCCAGTATGATGACCTTGACGTATCGCATCCGCGTTCAGCTCCCGTTCAACCTGTCTCTGAGCAGCTTGCCCGCTTTGAAGAATGGCACGTGCTTCTCCTCCACCGCAACCGACTCGCCGGTGCGGGGGTTTCGGCCTTGCCGCGCGTCGCGCTTCTTGACCGAGAAGGCGCCGAAGCCCCTGAGCTCGACCCGGCCCCCGTCGGCCATGGTCTGGATGATCTCCTCGAAGATCGTGCCGACGATGCGCTCCACATCGCGCTGCGTCAGGTGCGGATTGTCGTCCGCCACCCTCTGGATCAGTTCTGACCGAATCATGAGCCCGTCCCCTCGTTCGTCCCGCGGCCGGACCCCCCGACCGAAGCGCCGCCGGACCAAGATGAATTGGACGCGAGTAAAGTCGATTCCGGCCGGGGACGGAACCCCCCGCATCGCGCCCCCGCCCGCCTTGCGTCGCGCCGCGCGAGCCTGTATGGGCCGACCACTTCCGCGACAGACCGCAGATCGGCGCAGCCTCTCGTGGCCGGGGACGCGGAAGGGTAGCCCCGGACTTTGAAATGCGCCCGTGACAAGGATGCGACCCATGCCGCTCTACGAGCATGTCTTCATCTCCCGGCAGGACCTGTCGAACACCCAGGCCGAGGGCCTGGTGGAGCATTTCTCCTCGGTGCTGTCCGACAACGGCGGCCGCCTCGTCGACAGCGAGTACTGGGGCGTCAAGACGATGGCCTTCAAGATCAACAAGAACCGCAAGGGGCACTATGCCTTCCTGCGCACCGACGCGCCCGCGCCGGCGGTGCAGGAGATGGAGCGCCTGATGCGCCTGCACGACGACGTGATGCGGGTCATGACGATCAAGGTCGACGCCCACGAGGACGGACCCTCGATCCAGATGCAAAAGCGCGACGATCGCGACGATCGCCGCCCGCGCCGCTAAGAAGGAGAGCTGACGATGGCTGCCAAACCGTTTTTCCGCCGCCGCAAGGTCTGCCCCTTCTCGGGCGACAATGCGCCGAAGATCGACTACAAGGACACCAAGCTGCTGCAGCGCTACATTTCCGAGCGCGGCAAGATCGTGCCCAGCCGCATCACCGCGGTGTCGTCCAAGAAGCAGCGCGAGTTGTCGCGCGCCATCAAGCGCGCCCGCTTCCTCGCCCTTCTGCCCTACGCCGTGAAGTGAGGAGGACTTACTTATGGCCATGAACGTCATCCTGCTCGAGCGTGTCTCGAAGCTCGGCAACATGGGCGAGGTCGTCTCCGTCAAGGAAGGCTACGCCCGCAACTACCTGCTGCCCCAGAAGAAGGCCCTGTGGGCCTCGAAGGCCAATGTCGACGCCTTCGAGCAACAGAAGGTCGACCTGGAAGCCCGCAACGAGGAGACCAAGCACGAGGCCGAAGGCATCGCGCGCGATCTCGAGGGCCAGCAGTTCGTCGTGATCCGCGCCGCCTCGGACGGGGGCGCGCTCTACGGCTCCGTCTCCACCCGGGACGTGTCGGAAGCGGCGACCGAGAACGGCTACGACGTCGACCGCCGCCAGGTCGCCCTGGGGGCGCCGATCAAGTACCTGGGCCTGCACAAGGCGACGGTGACGCTCCACCCCGAGGTGGAGGTCGAGATCGAGCTGAACGTCGCGCGCTCGCTGGAAGAGGCGGAAATCCAGAAGCAGGGCAAGTCGATCCAGGAGATCGCCGCCGACGAGGAAGCCGCCGCCGAGTTCGAGATCCAGGAGCTGTTCGACGACATCGGCGCCGCGCAGATGGACGAGCTGGAAAGCCCCGTCGAGCAGCGCAACGAGCAGCCCTCGGTCCAGGAGAAGTCCACCCTGGACGAGAAGCTCGACCGCTGAGCCCCGCCCCCCGGGTCCGGGGGACGTGACATTCCGGCCCGCCGCGAGGGATCGCGGCGGGCCGTTTCGCGTCCGGGGGTTGCCCGGCACGTCCCCTTCGCCCGAGGATCGTCGCGCGATCCCCCGAAGGAGGCCCCCGACATGAGACACTGGCGCATCGCGCTCGCCGCCCCGTGGCTGGCAGCCCTTCTGGCGGCCCCTGCCCCCGCCACCGCCCAGGAGGGCGACGGTTGCGCGGCCCTGGCCCGCGCGGCCCTGCCGGGCGGGGACGTGACGCTGGCCGCGCGAGTGCCGGCGGCGGGGGACCTGCCCGCCTATTGCCGGGTGCAGGGCACGATCCTGCCCCGGATCCGCTTCGAGCTGCGCCTTCCCGAGACGTGGAACGGCAAGTTCTACATGGCCGGGTGCGGCGGGTTCTGCGGCCAGGTGCCGGCGGAGTCTCCGGACAGGTTCAACGCCATCAACCACGCCCTGCGCCGGGGATACGCGGCCGCCGCCACCGACGGGGGCCATTGGGGGACCGGGGCCACCGACGCGCGCTGGGCGCTGGCGGACCCGGTGGCCGAGGCCGACTGGGGCCATCGCGCGATCGAGGAAGTGACCGTCGCGGCCAAGTCCCTGACGCGGACCTTCTATGACCGCGACCCGGACTATGCCTATTTCCAGGGCTGCTCCACCGGCGGGCGGATGGCCAACATGGCCGCGCTGCGCCAGCCCGAGGCCTTCGACGGGATCGTGTCGGGGGCACCGGCGCTCGACTATCCCGGCCTCGTGGGCACCCATTTCGCCTGGATCGCCCAGGCCAACATGGACGGCGACGGCGCGCCCGTGCTGGAGCCGGGCGACGCGGGCGCCGTGGCCGAGGCGGTGGTCGCGGCCTGCGACGCGGACGACGGCGTGGCGGACGGGATCGTGTCCGACCCGGCCGCCTGCGCCTTCGACCCCGGCACGCTCGACCTTGCGCCGGAAAAGGTGGCGGTGCTGCGCGACTGGTACGCGCCGCCCCGCAACGGCGCGGGCGACGTGCTGTTTCCGGCCACGGTGCCCCTGGGCTCGGAGAGCTACTGGCCCCTGTGGCTGACCGGGCTGCCGGGGGGTGGCGGCGCCCTGGTGCCAGAGGCGTTCGGGCCGGGCTTCCTGCGCTACATGGCGTTTCCGACCGATCCGCCGGCCGACTGGTCGATCGGGAAGTTCGACTTCGACACGGACCCGGCGCGGATGGCGCCCATGGCCGCGGTCTACAACTCGGACGACCCGGACCTGTCGGCGTTCCGCGACGCGGGCGGCAAGCTGTTGATGTATCACGGGCTTGCCGACGCGATCGTGTTTCCGGGCAAGACGCTCGACTACTGGGACGAGCTGGCCGAGGTCACGGGGACGAATTTCGCCCGCCTGTTCATGGTGCCTGGGATGGACCATTGCGGCATCCAGTCCACCGGGCCGGGGATCGACCAGCACGGGATCGACCCGCTTTCGGCGCTGGAGGCCTGGGTGGAACGGGGCGAGGCGCCCGACAGCCTGCCCACGACCAAGATCGTCGACGGCGAGGCGCTGTGGTCGCGCCCGGTCTGCGCCCACCCCGCGCGGGCGGCGTTCGACGGGACGGGCAACTGGCGCGAGGCCGGCGCCTGGTCCTGCGAATGAGGCGTGGCGCCTCAATTCCGGGCAGATGCGCGCCGCGGAGGCGCCCGGCGCGCGTATGCCGTGGGCAGGCCCGCGCCGGGCTGCTAGGCACGCGCAGTCCATACCAGATCCGGAGACCGACATGATCAGCCGCAGATCCCTCCTGGGTGCCGCCGCGACCGCAGCACTGGCCTCGGCCGCGCCGGCCCAGGATGGCCCCGTCACCGTGGGCTTCGTCTATGTCGGGCCGGTGGGCGATGGCGGCTGGACCTTCGAGCACAACGAGGCGCGCCTCGCGGTGGAGGAGGAATTCGGCGACACGGTGGAGACCGTCTTCCAGGAGAGCGTGCCCGAGGGCGCGGACGCCGAGCGGGTGATGACGCAGATGGCCCTGTCGGGGGCGGACCTGATCTTCGCCACCTCGTTCGGCTTCATGGAGCCGGTGATGAACGTCGCCGAGAGATTCCCCGACGTGAAGTTCGAGCACGCGACGGGATACCGGACCGCCGACAACGTGGGGACCTATTCCGCCCGCTTCTACGAGGGGCGCGCGGTGCAGGGCCATATCGCGGGCGCGATGACCGAGACGAACAAGGTGGGCTACATCGCCTCGTTCCCCATCCCCGAGGTGATCCGGGGCATCAACGCGTCGTTCCTGGCCGCGCGGGCGGTGAACCCGGACGTGGAGTTCAACGTTGTCTGGGCCTTCACATGGTTCGACCCGGCCAAGGAGGCGGACGCGGCCACCGCCCTGATCGAACAGGGGGCCGACGTGATCCTGCAGCACACCGATTCGACCGCGCCGCAGGCGGCGGCGGCCGAGGCGGGCGACGTGATCACCTTCGGGCAGGCCTCGGACATGTCCGAATACGCGCCGATGCCGCGGGTCAGCTCGATCATCGACAACTGGGCGCCCTACTACATCGACCGCGTTGGCGCGGTGATCGACGGCACCTGGGAGAGCCAGTCCGTCTGGCAGGGGATCGGCGAGGGGATGGTGGTGATCGGGGAGATCACCGACGCCGTTCCGGACGCGGTCCGTGCCGAGGCCATGGACCTCCAGGAGCGGATCGCGCGCGGCGAGACCCACCCCTTCACCGGCCCGATCGCCCGGCAGGATGGCAGCGACTGGCTGGCCGAGGGCGAGACGGCGTCGGACGAGACGCTGCTGGGCATGGACTTCTACGTGGAGGGGCTGACCGGCGAGATCCCCAACTGAGGGCGCGTTGCGGGGCGGGAAGCCGGAGCGCACCCTGCCCCTTGCGCCCGGCGCGGATTGGCCCACCATGGCGGGCATGACACGCGTGACCTCGCCAGACGGCACCCCGCCCTCCGCCCTGTCCTTCGGCACCATGCAGTTCGGCGGCAAGGCCGGGCCGGAGGAGAGCCGCAACCTCTATCGCACCTGCCGCGAATACGGGGTGAACATGTTCGACACCGCCCATGTCTATACCGACGGGCGCTCGGAGGAGATCCTGGGCGCCTGCCTCGGGGCCGAGCGGGACCGGGTGATCGTCGCCTCGAAGGCGAACTACACGCGGGGCAATTCCGCCGGCGCCATCGCCGAGAGCTGCGAGGAGAGCCTGGCGCGGCTGGGGATCGAAACCGTCGACCTCTACTACCTTCACCGGTTCGACGGGGAGGTGGCGCTTGAGGAGAGCCTCGGCGCCCTGGCCCGGCTGCAGCAGGAGGGCAAGATCCGCTTCGTCGGCGTATCGAACTTCGCCGCGTGGCAGGTGATGAAGGCGCAATGGATCGCGCGCGAGATCGGCACCCGGATCGACGCGATCCAGCCGATGCTGAACCTGGTCAAGCGCCAGGTGGAGGTGGAGATCCTGCCCATGGCGCGCGACCAGGGGATCGACGTCTATCCCTATTCGCCGCTGGGGGGCGGCCTCCTGACCGGCAAGTACCGCGCGGGCAGCGAGGGGCGGCTGACCTCGTCGGAGATGTACGCCAAACGCTATGGCCCGGAATGGATGCACGCCACGGCCGCCGACCTCGCCACCCTGGGCGAGGAGATCGGCGCCGATCCGGCGACGCTGGCCATCGCCTGGGCCATGCGCCGCCCCGGCGTCACCGCGCCCATCATCTCCGCCCGGTCGGTGGAGCAGGTCCTGCCCTCGCTCGCGGCCATGTCCCTGCCCTACGACGGCGCGCTGGAGGCGCGCATCACCGCCCTGACCCAGGAGCCCGCCCCGGCCACGGACCGGCTGGAGGAAAGTTGAGGCGACAGGTCGGCGCGCTTCTCGCGCAAGGCGCGATCTGCTAGGGCGGGACGAGCCCTGCCCCCCCGCCACGGTGTGCCCATGACCCGCCCGCTCCTCGCCGTCCTCGCCCTGCTGCTGCTGTCGTGTGGCGGTCCGCCGCCCGTGGCGGTCACCACCTCGTCGCCCGGCTTCGACGATTACGAGCCGGTGGACTGGCCGGGCCGGGCGCCGGACGACCATGCCGTCCACGGCATCGACCTCAGCCGCTACCAGGGGCAGGTCGACTGGCCGCGCGTCCGCGCCGCCGGCGTCTCCTTCGCGTTCATCAAGGCGACCGAGGGCGGCGACCGGCTGGACCCCGCCTTCCGCGACCACTGGGACGGGGCGGCCGAGGCCGGCGTGGCGCGGGGCGCCTATCACTTCTTCTACTGGTGCGGGCCGCCCGAGGAGCAGGCGGAATGGTTCATCCGCCACGTGCCGCGGGATCGCGGCGCCCTGCCCCCGGTGCTGGACCTCGAATACACGCCCTTCTCGCCCACCTGCACCCGGCGCCTGCCGCCCGCCGAGGTGCGCGCCCGCGCGCGGGCCTTCATCGACACGGTCGCCGACCATTACGGCCAGCGGCCGGTGATCTATACCACGCCCGAGTTCTGGGAGGAGAACGGTATCGCCCGGCTGGGCGAGGAGGTCTGGCTGCGCTCCACCGCGCGCCACGTGAGCGAGGCCTATCCGGGCCATCCCTGGACCTTCTGGCAATACAGCGGCACCGGGATCGTGCCGGGAATCGCGGGGCCGGTGGACCTCAACGCCTTCAACGGCAGCGCCGGCACGTGGCTCGCGTGGCTCGCCGCGCGCGGCGGCTGAAGGCGCGGCCGCCGCCGTTGACCGCACCGTTAACGCGAGGCATTCTCCGCACGTGCCGCGAGGGGGACATGCCGTGCTCGAATCGACCGATAGCGAGGCGGATTACGGCCAGTTCGGCCCGCCGATCTTCGACGACCCCTCGGTGCGCGCCCTGAGCCGCGTGGCGGTGATCGACATCGGCTCCAACTCCATCCGCATGGTGATCTTCGACGGGGCGGCGCGCTCGCCCGCATACTTCTTCAACGAGAAGGTCATGGCGGGACTGGGGGCCGGGTTCGCGGCCACGGGGCGGCTGCACCCCCAGGGCAAGGCGCGGGCGATGGCGGCTATGAAGCGGTTTCGCCAACTCATCGAGGGGATGGGCGCGGCGCCGGTCATCGCGGTGGCCACCGCGGCCATGCGCGAGGCCGAGGACGGCGAGGCGTTCCGCGCCGAGGTGGAGGCCGAGACCGGCATCGCCATCCGCATCATCGACGGCGCCGAGGAGGCACGGCTCTCGGCACAGGGCGTGCTGGTGGGCTGGCCGGGGGCCGAGGGGCTGGTCTGCGACATCGGCGGCTCGTCCATGGAGCTTGCGCGGATCGGCGAGGGCCGGATCGGCACCCGCCTGACCTCGCCCCTGGGGCCGCTGCGCCTGCAGGGCATCAAGGGCGGCAAGAAGGCCGTTCGCACCAAGATCAAGGACACGGTCGCGGACCTGGTCGAGCGGGTCGGCACCGGGCCGGACCGGCTGTTCCTGGTGGGCGGCTCGTGGCGGGCGATCGCGCGGATCGACATGGAGCGGCGCGGCTATCCGCTCCACGTGCTGCACGAGTACCGCATGACGCCCAAGGACGTGCGCGCCACGGTTAAGTTCATCCAGAAATCCACGGTGCCCGAGCTGCGCGCGGCCACGGGGATCGGCGAAAGCCGGATGTCGCTGGTGCCCCTGGCCGCGCAGGTGCTGCGCGAGGTGGTCAAGGCAGTGAAGCCGCGCGAGATCGCGATCTCGTCCTACGGCATCCGCGAGGGGGTGCTGTTCGAGCAGATGCCCCAGCAGCTTCGCGATCGCGACCCGCTGATCGAGGCCTGCCGCTTCGCCGAGGCGAAGGACGCCCGCCAGCCGGGGTTCGGGCGCGCGCTCTATCACTTCGTGCTGCCGCTGTTCCGCTCGGCGCCGCGGGCGCGGCTCAGGATCGTGCGGGCGGCGTGCCTGCTCCATGACGTGAACTGGCGCGCGCATCCCGACTATCGCCACGAATCATGCTTCGACAGCGCCACGCGGGCCAACCTGGGCGGCATGACCCACCAGGAGCGGGTGTTCCTGGGCCTGGCCCTCCTGCACCGCTACAAGGGATCGCGGGAAGGGACCCGGTTCGAGGAGATGATCTCGATCCTGCCTCCGGAGGACGTGGCCGCGGCGGAGGTGCTGGGCCGGGCGATGCGCTTCGGCTCCATGTTCTCGGCCGAGGAGCCCTTGAGCCACGGGGAGCTGCGCTGGTTCCCCAAGAAGCGCCACGTGGAGCTGCGCCTGCGCAACGCGGCGCTGGACCTGCTGGGAGAGGTGGCCGCGTCGCGGTTCAACTCGCTGGCGGCGGCGCTGGGCGCCACGTCCGACATCCGCCGGGTGCGGGGCGGGTCGGTCGAGGCGCCCAAGGCTTGAGGGATCAGACGTCCGTCTCGCCCGGGCCCGGGGCGTCGCGCCTGCGGCGGAGGATGATGTCGCCGTTGGGCAGGACCTCGGGCGGGTCGTAGGCACCGAAGTCGTCGAGCCCCCAGTCCTCCAGCGCGCGGGAAAGGTCGCGCATCCCCGGCTCCGCCGCGCCCAGGAGGCCGCGCAGCAGCCGCCCCGCCCCCTCGGCCAGAAGGTCCGCGCCCTCGGCGATGTCGCCGGCATCGTCGGCGGGGCGGTCCTGCGCCGAGGCGGGCGCGGCCATGAGGAGGGCGAGGCAGAGGGCGGGGCCGTGTCGCATGGGGTATCCTAGACCGGTTTGCCGCGGCTGTCGCGGATTTCCTCCCAGGCGCGGTTGATCGCCTGCATCCGGCGCTCGGCCATCTTCACCGCCTCCTGGGGCACGCCGCGGGCGATCATCCGGTCGGGGTGGCTGTCGCGCACCAGCGCGCGCCAGGCGCGGCGCACCTCCGGCAGGGGGGCGTCGGGGGCGACGCCCAGCACCTCGTAGGGGTCCGGCTCGGCGTCGGGGACGAAGCGCGCACGCATCCGGCGGAAGGCGGGGTCGTCCACCCCGAAGATCTCCTGCACCCGGCGCAGGAATGTCTCCTCGTCGGGATGGTAGGCCCCGTCGGACACGGCGATGTAGAACAGCCCCTCCATCAGGTCCGACAGAGCGTCCGTCCGGTGCCCGAACATCTCGCGGATGCGGCGGGCGTAATCCTCGAACCCGGCCACGTCCTGCCGGGCGAGGTTGAACACCCGGCCCGCCGCCGCCTCGTCCTCGGGCGGGATCTGGAACACCTCGCGGAAGGCAGTGACCTCGTCGCGGGTCACTTCGCCGTCGGCCTTGGCCATCTTGGCGCCCAGCGCGATCACGGCGATGGTGAAGCCAACGGACTGCTCCGGCGGGGTGCGCAGGCGGTCGAACACCGCGCCGAGGCTTTCGCCGTGGCGCAGGGCAGACAGGGCATCGGCGATTCGGGACCAGATCGACATGGGTCGTACCTAGCGGGCCGGCCGGCCGGGGCAAAGCCGGCCGCGCCGCCCGCTCTCAGCCCAGGGCGGCGGACAGCGTCTTGAGGCCGGCGGGCGAGACGATATCCGCCGACAGGATCGGCTGCGGGCCGACCTCCAGCGCGAGACCGGGCGTTCCCGCGAGGAGGGGCCAGGCGGCGCGAATGTCGCCCATGCGGGGATGGACGAGGCGCAGGCGCTGGAGCTTCAGGCCGCTGTCGGGAAGGCCCTGGGCGGCCATCGCACCCTGCCACGAGATGAGCGCGGGCATCACCCCGTCGAAGGGCAGATCGCCCGAGGGCGGCACGGTCATCTGCCACGACAAGTCGTCCCGCGTGAAGGCGAGCTTCTCGCCCATGCCCATGGGCGCCTCCGCGAGGGCACGGCCCATGTCGTCGGGCCGGGCCACCCAGAAGGCCAGGCGCGGCCCTTTCGGCGGCCGGTCCAGCCCGAACCAGCGCGGCCGCCCGGGCGGAGCCGCGTCGGGGTCCACCGCGATCACCTCCAGATAGCTGTCGCCCAGGGACAGGAGGCGGTTGTGGGTGCCCATGGCGGAATGTGTCCCGCCGGGCTGGGGCGCGACGCCCAAGGCCTCGCGGACGGCGGCGGCGCCGGTGTCGAGGTCGGGCGCAGTGACGACGATGTGGTCAATCTTCATTCCACCGCCGTATCTGTCCTCGCCGCACGAATCAAATCGAGGACGCGGGCGGCGGCCTGGGGGATGTTGGTCCCCGGCCCGAACACGGCCGCCACCCCCGCCTCGCGCAGGATCTCGTGGTCGCGGGCGGGGATGACGCCGCCGCAGATCACCAGGATGTCGCCCGCGCCGCGCTCCTTCAGGGCCTGGATCAGCTTGGGCGCGTTGGTCATGTGCCCCGCCGCCTGGGAGGAGATGCCGACCACGTGGACATCGTTGTCGACCGCGTCCTGGGCGGCCTCGTCGGGGGTCTGGAACAGCGGGCCCACATCCACGTCGAAGCCGATATCGGCGAAGGCGGTGGCGATCACCTTGGCGCCCCGGTCGTGGCCGTCCTGGCCCATCTTGACCACGAGAAGGCGCGGGCGGCGGCCCTCCTCCTCGGCGAAGGCCTCCACGTCGGACTGGATCTTCTCGAAGCCCGCGTCGCCCTCGTAGGCCGCACCGTAGACGCCCGAGAGCGTCCTCACCTCGGCGCGGTGGCGGCCGAAAACCCGCTCCAGCGCGTCGGATATCTCGCCCACCGTGGCGCGCGCCCGCGCCGCCTCGACGGCCAGGTCGAGGAGATTGCCGTCGCCCTTCGCGCCCTCCTCCAGCGCCGCGAGCGCGGCGTCGCAGGCGGAGGGGTCGCGGCCCGCGCGCAGGGCCTTGAGCTTCTCGACCTGGCCGGTGCGCACGCCGGCATTGTCGACCACGCGGATATCGAGGTCCTCCTCCTTGTCGAGGCGGAAGCGGTTGACGCCCACGACGACCTCCTGGCCGCGGTCGATGCGCGCCTGCTTGGCGGCGGCGGCCTCCTCGATGCGCAGCTTCGGCATGCCCGATTCCACCGCGCGGGTCATGCCGCCCAGCTCGTCCACCTCGGCCATCAGGGCGCGGGCCTTGTCGATCAGCTCGGCGGTGAGCGTCTCGACGTAGTAGGAGCCGGCGAGCGGATCGACCACGTTGGTGACGCCGGTCTCGTTCTGCAGGATGAGCTGGGTGTTGCGGGCGATGCGCGCGGAGAAGTCGGTGGGAAGCGCGATCGCCTCGTCGAAGGAGTTGGTGTGGAGCGACTGGGTGCCGCCCAGGACGGCGCTCATCGCCTCGTAGGCGGTGCGGACCACGTTGTTGTAGGGGTCCTGCTCGGCGAGGCTGACGCCGGAGGTCTGGCAATGGGTGCGCAGCATCTTGGAGCGTTCCTCCTTCGCGCCCGCCTCCGTCATGATCTCGTGCCACAGGAAGCGCGCGGCGCGCAGCTTGGCGGCCTCCATGAAGAAGTTCATGCCGATGGCGAAGAAGAACGACAGCCGCCCGGCGAAGGCGTCCACGTCCATGCCCCGGCCCACGGCCGTCTTCACGTATTCCTTGCCGTCGGCGAGGGTGAAGGCCAACTCCTGCACGAGGTTCGCGCCGGCCTCCTGCATGTGGTAGCCGGAGATGGAGATGGAGTTGAAGCGCGGCATCTCCCGGGCGGTGTAGTCGATGATGTCGGCCACGATCCGCATCGAGGGCTCGGGCGGATAGATGTAGGTGTTGCGGACCATGAACTCCTTGAGGATATCGTTCTGGATGGTCCCCGAGAGCCGCTCGCGCGCGACGCCCTGCTCCTCGCCCGCGACGATATAGGAGGCCAGGATCGGGATCACCGCGCCGTTCATGGTCATCGACACCGACACCTCCCCCAGCGGGATGCCGTCGAACAGGATCTTCATGTCCTCGACCGAATCGATGGCGACGCCGGCCTTGCCTACGTCGCCCTCCACCCGCTCGTGGTCGCTGTCGTAGCCGCGATGGGTGGCGAGGTCGAAGGCCACGGAGACGCCCTGCTGGCCCGCGTCGAGCGCCTGGCGGTAGAACTTGTTCGATTCCTCGGCGGTGGAGAAGCCCGCGTATTGCCGGATCGTCCAGGGCCGGCCGGCATACATCGTGGCCTTGGGCCCGCGGGTGAAGGGCGGCAGGCCCGGCATGGCGCCCATGTGCTCCAGCCCCTCCACGTCCGACGGGCCGTGGACGGGCGCGATGTCGATCCCCTCGGCGGTGGCCCAGGTCAGCTCCTCCACGGGGCGGCCCTTGAGCTCCTTCTCGGCCCGCGATTTCCAGTCGCTCATCAGACGCTCTCCTCTTGTCGTGATCCGGACCGCGACAACGCGTGCCGCCTCGAGACTACATACTCTGCGCGGGGCCGCCTATATCATGGGGCATGACCGCGATCCGCACCCTTTCCCTCACCGCGTTCCTAATGGCACTCGGAGGACTTGTCCCGGTGTTAGCGCAAGAAACGTCCGACCCGCCCGCCGTGGAGCGCTGGCGCGACGACCCGACCACCGTGTTCGAGGCGAGCGAGGTGGATCTGCAGGATTTCCTCTGGATCGCCCGGCCGGTGGTGATTTTCGCCGAGGCCCCCCAGGTGCCGGCCTTCCAGGAGCAGATGGGCTACATTGCCGAGGACATGGACCAACTGGCGCGCCGCGACGTGGTGGTGGTGACTGATACCGACCCCGCCGCCATGAGCGAGGTGCGCGAGCAGCTGCGTCCGCGCGGCTTCCAGTTGACGCTGATGGGCAAGGACGGCGGCGTGAAGCTGAGAAAGCCGCTCCCGTGGCAGGTGCGGGAGCTGACGCGCTCCATCGACAAGATGCCCATGCGCCAGCGCGAGATGGGCGGGGGAAGCTGATCCGCCGGGGGCGGGCCCGTATCCGTTGCGCGCAGGCCCGCCCGCGCCTATATTGAAGGCATGGGAAGGGAGACGACCATGCCCCAGCGCGATACCTACGCTCCGCGACCGATCACCGGCCGGACGGGCCCCCGCCCCGGCTACTGATCCGCGAGGTCATCTCGGCGATCTCGCGCCCCAGTTCGGGCGCACGCCGCCTCAGGATGTCCGCGTCCCGCTCGGCCAGGGCGGCCTCTATCTGGCGCACCCTCTCGGCCCCGCCCGACAGGAACCCCCCCATCATCAGCATCGCGTCGCGCCCAAGGACCAGCGCCTCGGCCTTCATGGCGACGTAGTCCTCGTAGACGCGCGCCGCCCGTTCGGCGCCCAGGCGCGCCTTGTCGAGCCCGCGCAGGTCGCGGATCATCGTCTCGATCGCCACGAGCTGCGAATAGTAGATCGCCACCGGGTCCACCACGGCGCGGGGCAGGACGTGGATGTCGCTGACGATGGCGGAGAAGATCGTCCGGTTGCGCTCGTGCGGGATCAGCGGAAAGAAATCCGGCTCAGTCCGGATGCGCGCCGCCATCTCGCGCGCGTAAGGGGGGGCCGTGCGCTCGGCGAAGCCGTCGCGTTCCAGCACCGCCACATGGGCGCGGATCTCGGCATAGATGGCGCGCTGCACGTCGTTGACGCGGTCCCGGCGCAGGCGGTCCTGATGGCGGCGCGACTGCCAGCCGTTCACCAGCCACCCCATGGCCACGAACAGGCCGGCGATGACCGCCTGCCAGATGCGGGGATCGACATCGGTCATCGCGGCCGCGTCACTCGAACTCCATGATCACCTCGTCCACGGCGAGGCTGTCGCCCTCGCCCGCGTTGATCTTCGTCACCCGCGCCTTGCGCTCGGCGCGCAGGATGTTCTCCATCTTCATGGCCTCGACGGTGCACAGGGCCTGGCCCTGCTGCACCTCGTCGCCCTTCTCCACGTGGAGCTTCACCACCAGCCCCGGCATCGGGCACAGGAGCAGCCTGGAGGTGTCGGCTTCCTCCTTCTCGGGCATGTGGGCGACAAGCTCGGCCTGGCGGGGGGAATAGACGCGCACGGGCATGTCGGCGCCGCGGGTGCGGATGCGAAAGCCCCCCGTCAGGCGCCCGACCTTCAGGACCAGGGGCGCGCCGTCCACCTCCAGCCGGGCGAGCGGGTCGCCCGGGCACCAGTCTGAGGTCACGCGCAGGGACCGGCCATCCGCCAGCTTCACGGTCGCGCCGTCCCGGTCGGCCGCGACGGTGACGGGGATCTCGCGGCTTTGGGCGATCACCACCCAGTCGTCGCCGACCTTGCGCTCGTGGTTGTCCATCCGCCCCGAGATGCGGGTGCGGCGGATCTCCACCACCCGATTCATGGCGGCCGCGGCCGCGGCGACGCGGTCGAGCTCCTTCGCGGGCAGTTCGACGCCATCGAACCCGTCCGGATATTCCTCGCCGATGAAGGCGGTCGTCATCTCTCCGGCGGCGAATTTGGGGTGGTCCATCACCGCCGACAGGAAGGGCAGGTTGTGCCCGATCCCCTCCACCTCGAACCGGTCGAGCGCCAGGCGCATGGCCTCGAGCGCGGTGTCGCGGTCGGGACCCCAGGTGCAGAGCTTGGCGATCATCGGGTCGTAGTACATCGAGATCTCGCCGCCCTCGAAGACGCCGGTATCGTTGCGGGTCGCGGTCGCGGCCCGGGGGGTCTCGCCGCCCTCCGCGCGAGGCAGCCACTTGCCGGTCTCGCGCATGGGGCCGGCCGCCTGCTCGGCCGGCGGGCGGTAGCGCGTCAGCCGGCCGATGGAGGGCAGGAAGCCGCGATAGGGGTCCTCGGCATAGAGACGGCTCTCCATCGCCCAGCCGGTCAGGGTCACGTCCCCTTGGGTCAGCGACAGCCGCTCGCCGGCGGCGACGCGGATCATCTGCTCCACCAGGTCGATGCCGGTGATCAGCTCGGTCACCGGGTGCTCCACCTGCAGGCGGGTGTTCATCTCCAGGAAGTAGAAGTTGCGCTCGCCGTCGACGATGAACTCCACCGTGCCGGCGGAGGTGTAGCCCACCGCCTGGGCAAGGGCGACGGCCTGCTCGCCCATGGCCTTGCGCGTGGCCACGTCGAGGAAGGGGGACGGCGCCTCCTCGATGACCTTCTGGTTGCGCCGCTGGATCGAGCATTCCCGCTCGCCCAGGTAGAGGCAGGTGCCGTGACCGTCGGCCAGGACCTGGATCTCGATATGGCGCGGCTGGGTCACGAACTTCTCGATGAAGATCCGGTCGTCGCCGAAGGAGTTGGCGGCCTCGGATTTCGACGACTGGAAGCCCTCCCGCGCCTCGGCCTCGTCCCAGGCGATGCGCATGCCCTTGCCGCCCCCCCCGGCACTGGCCTTGATCATCACCGGGTAGCCGATGCCTTGCGCGATGCGAACGGCCTCGTCGGCATCCTCGATCAGGCCCATATGGCCGGGCACGGTGGAGACGCCCGCCTCGCCCGCGAGCTTCTTGGAGGTGATCTTGTCGCCCATGGCCTCGATCGCGTGCCGGGGCGGGCCGATGAAGGCGATCCCCGCCTCCTCGAGCGCGGCGGCGAATTTCGGGTTCTCCGACAGGAAGCCGTAGCCCGGGTGCACGGCCTGGGCGCCACTTTCGCGGATCGCGGCCATCACCTTGTCGATCACGATATAGGACTGGTTGGCCTGGGCGGGGCCGATATGGATCGCCTCGTCGGCCATCGCCACGTGGAGCGCGTTCCGGTCCGCGTCGGAATAGACGGCGACTGTGGCGATCCCCATGCGGCGGGCGGTCTTTATCACGCGGCAGGCGATCTCGCCGCGATTGGCGATCAGGATCTTGTCGAACATCGGGAGATCCTCAGCGAGGGCACAGTTCCGGCACGACGCCCTTGCAGGGGTCGTCTGGGGCGTATTGCGGCGTTCCCGACAAATAGGGCTGATCGCCGCCCACGGTGATCACGCGGTCGGTCGGCTGGCAGGCCCCGGCCGCCAGCGTCATGACGGCCGCCGCGGCGGCGCGTCTGGGAACGGATATCATGAATGCCCTCCGGATTTTTCCGAAGGGTGATGCCACCCCCGGCGACGGGGCACAATCCTTCGCATCGAAAATTGCGCGCAGATGGGGGGTTGAGGACACGAAACGTCGCGACGCCCCCATTCGCGGGCCGATCCAGCCCGGCCCGCGAATGGGGGCCGGGCCGGTCCGATGCGGGGTACGTCCCATCGACGGCCAAAATCGCGGCCCGGAGATGACAGTAGGATGGGCGCGCGAAGTTTCACCCGCCGGCAAAGGCGCCCGGCTCCTTTCCGCCGACGGGGCGCGGGCCTAGCCGCCGAGCGCCTCGGGAAAGGCAGCGCGCGCGGCACGCTCGTCCACGCGCAGGAGCGCCTCGTAGCTCTCGGGGTCGAACGGGTCTTCGGCGGCGACGACCTCGCGACCGAAGAGCCAGGAAAGCCGGCCCGCATCGAGGTTGCCGCGCTCGAAGGGCGCGTCGCCGAACTGCTCCCACAGGGCAGCGAGGAACGCCTCGTCCGCGATCCGGTCGGCGGGCCGCCGGTCGCGGTAGCGTTCCCGCACGACGATCCGCGCGGCCCCCTTGGGATTGCCCCGGCGAATGGTGAACTGGAAATCCGATCCCGGCAGCCGGCCGGGGAACCCGCGATGCTTGATCATGGTGCCTCGTGGAGGCGGACGCACCCGCACGCGGGCCGTCCGCCCATGCCATCAGTACTTGCTGTAGGTGGGTTCGGCCTGGATCGGCGCCGCCGGCTCGGAATAGGTCATGGGCGCCTGGGGCTCTTGCCGGGCGCAGGCCGCGACGACGGTCAGAAGGCCCAGTCCAAAGACGATCTTGGCAGAATTCGACATCATGTGCTCCGTTGGATCGGGCGCGGACCTCCCGCGCCCCTTGGGGACGAACCGCGCAACTCGCGGGCTCGCCGCCGACCATAGGGCCATCCGCCCCACGGGGAAGAGCCCACGACGCCTCGCGTCGTCAGGGAAGGCGGGCGATCGGGGCCGCCCGGTCGAAAAGGCGGCCCTCATTGCGCCCCTGCACCGCGCGGAGCAGCCCGCGCGGCCGAGCCCTGCGCCTGCGGCATGTCCCCCGGACATGGCCAAGGGGACGGCCCGGGCGAGGCGATCGGCGTCCTCCGGCTCCGGATCGCCCCTTCCTCGGCTCGCCTCAGCCGCGGCGGCGGCGGCCCGTGGCGCCCAGCGCGCCCAGTCCGCCCAGCAGCATCAGCGCCGAGGCCGGCAGCGGGATCGGCGCCGGGGTCTCGGGGTCGGGCGTGGGCGTCACCGGCGTCATCGGGACGCCCGTTCCGAACATGGTCGAGGTGATGTAGGTGGCGCTGCCGCCCGCGGCGATGGCGAACTCGTTGCGCAGGGTCAGCTTCACGTCGAAGGCCTGGTCGACGATGCCGTCGCCGTCGGTGTCGCCCTGCACCTCGTTGCCCAGGGGCGCGTTCACGAAGAAGTCGTCGGACACGCGGTAGCGGTCCTGCTCGGGCGCGGTTCCGCCCTCGGCGTCGATCCCCAGGAACACGTTGTCGGGGCCCGGCGCGCCGGGGACGTCGCTCTGGTAGAGGATCGTGCGGCCGTCGCGCTCGATGACACCGCCGCCGTCGCCCACCGGGGTGTCGGTGAGGAACAGCTCGCCGTCGAGATAGCGGTAGAGATCAAACCGCGCCGCCTCGGCGGAGAGGTTCTCGATGGCGAATTGCTGGGTCAGGGCCGATCCGACCCGCTGGTCGCCCTCGGAGGTGTCGGCCAATGTCTGGGTGAGCGTGACCCGCAGGTCGCCCAGGTCGAACCGGGTCACCGCCTCGGAGGCGGACTGGCGCACGAGTTCGAAGTCGGATTCGGTGAGCTCGGAATCGAGGTCGACGATGTCGCCCCCGCGATCGGCGGCCACGTAGGACTGGAAGACCACGTTGCCGGCGGAGATCTCGCCCACCGGATCGAACACGGCGCCGAACAGGAAGCCGAATTCGCTCGCCTCGACGGAGACGTTGCCGTCGCCGGTTCCGTTGGTCAGGGTAAGCGCCAAGGCGGGCGCGGCGAGAAGCGGCAGAACAGCCGCCGACAGGGCCAGGGAAGAACTGGGTTTCATTACCGTCTCCGGACTTGAATCAAAAATACCGGCCACCTCAATCAACCGGAAATCGAATTTTTCCGGGCCGGTCGCGGCATTCCGACATCCGGATCACCGCGTTGCATTTTTTCTAGCGACATTAACCACGCGATCAAGGCAATTCGCGGCCGCATTGTTGCGCGATCGCGGCTTCACCGGGGCGTCGTTTCCTCAACGTCGCCAAAGGCTTCTACAATGGAATATTGTCGTGCTTCTTCCACGGATTCTCGAGTTTCTTCGACCGGAGCGAGGCGAAGGCCCGGCACACCCGACGCCGGGTGGAATGGGGCATGATCACCTCGTCGATGAACCCCCGTTCGGCCGCCTTGAACGGATTGGCGAAGTTCTCCTCGTATTCCCTGGTCCGCTCGGCGAGGCGGCCGGGATCGCCGCGCTCGGAGCGATAGAGGATCTCGGTCGCCCCCTTGGCGCCCATCACCGCGATCTCGGCCGTGGGCCAGGCGTAGTTGAAATCGCCCCGCAGATGCTTGGACGACATCACGTCGTAGGCCCCGCCATAGGCCTTGCGGGTGATCACCGTCACCTTGGGCACCGTCGCCTCGCCGTAGGCGAAGAGGAGCTTCGCGCCGTGCTTGATGACCCCGCCGAACTCCTGGCCCGTGCCGGGCAGGAAGCCGGGCACGTCCACCAGGGTCAGGATCGGGATCTCGAAGGCATCGCAGAAGCGCACGAAGCGCGCGGCCTTGCGGCTCGAATCGATGTCGAGGCAGCCGGCGAGCACCATGGGCTGGTTGGCCACGACGCCCACGGTGCGCCCCTCGAGCCGGACGAAGCCGGTCAGGATGTTCTTGGCGAACATCTCCTGGATCTCGTAGAAGGCGCCCTCGTCGGCGATCTTGGAGATCACCTCCTTCATGTCGTAGGGCATGTTGGGGTTGTCGGGGATCACGGTGTCGAGGCTGCCCTCCACCCGGTCCGAGCGGTCGAAGAAGGGCCTCACGGGCACGCCCGAGCGGTTCGACTGCGGCAGCAGGTCCACCAGGCGGCGTACCTCGATCAGGGCCTCCACGTCGTTCTCGAAGGCCGCGTCGGCCACGCTCGACTTGCGGGTATGGGTGGCGGCGCCGCCCAGCTCCTCGGCGGTGACGACCTCGTTGGTCACGGTCTTCACCACGTCGGGGCCGGTGACGAACATGTACGACGATTCCTTCACCATGAAGATGAAGTCCGTCATCGCCGGCGAATAGACGGCGCCCCCCGCGCAGGGGCCCATGATGACGCTGATCTGCGGGATGACGCCGCTGGCCATGACGTTGCGCTGGAACACCTCGGCGTAGCCGGCGAGGCTCGCCACCCCCTCCTGGATGCGCGCGCCGCCCGAATCGTTGAGCCCGATGACGGGCGCGCCGTTCTGCATCGCCATGTCCATGACCTTGCAGATCTTCTGGGCGTGGGTCTCCGACAGGGAGCCGCCCAGCACCGTGAAGTCCTGGGAGAAGACATAGACCTGGCGGCCGTTGATCGTGCCCCAGCCGGTGACCACCCCGTCGCCGGGGACCTTGTTGTCGGCCATCTCGAAATCCGTGGCCCGGTGGGTCACGAACATGTCGAACTCCTCGAACGAGCCGTCGTCGAGCAGAAGGTCCAGCCGCTCGCGCGCGGTCAGCTTGCCCTTGCCGTGCTGGGCGGCGATGCGCTGCTCGCCGCCGCCCATCCGCGCGATGCCGCGCCGCTCTTCGAGTTGCTCGAGAATGTCCTTCATGGAGCCGTCCCTTCGATCGTTTCGCCGCCCGCGGCCTCGGCGCAACATACGGACGCAGGCCCCCGCCCGAAAGGGCGAAATCCTCGTTCTCGCAAACCCTTGCAGCGCTGCATGGACGCTCCTCTCCGGCCGGGATAGCTAGAGGCCATGCCCGCCGCACGCCCCTCCCGCCTCCTCGACCGGTCGAGCCCGCCGCACATCGCGACCCTGATCGCGCTGACCTCGCTCTCGGCGCTGTCGATGAACCTGTTCCTGCCCTCCCTGCCGGGGATGACGGCGCATTTCGACACCACCTACGGGGTGATGCAGATCGCGGTGGCCGGGTATCTCGGCGTCAACGGGGCGATGCAGCTCGGGATCGGCCCCGTCTCCGACAGGTTCGGGCGGCGCACCGTGATGCTGTGGGCCATCGCGATCTTCTGCCTCGCGACGGTGGGGTGCCTCCTGGCCACCGACGTCGCGACCTTCCTGGCCTTCCGCATGCTGCAGGCGGCGATCGTGGCCGGGATCGTCCTGCCCCGCGCGGCGATCCGCGACCTCTATTCCCAGGACGAGAGCGCCTCGATGATCGGCTACGTCACCATGGGGATGTCGGTCGCCCCCATGCTGGCCCCCGCCCTGGGAGGCGTGCTCGACGGCCTCTTCGGATGGCAGGCGAGCTTCGTGGCGCTGCTGGTGGCCGGGATCGGGGCCTTCGCGCTGGCCTATTTCGACATGGGCGAGACGGCGGCGCGCAGCACGTCGAACTTCCGCGAGCAGGCGGCGCAGTATCCCGACCTGCTGCGCGCGCCGCGCTTCTGGGGCTATGCCGGCACCGCCGCCCTGTCGTCGGGCGCCTTCTTCGCGTATCTGGGCGGGGCGCCCTATGTCGGCTCGACCGTGTTCGGCCTCGATCCCGCGACGCTCGGGGTCTATTTCGGCGCGCCCGCCATCGGCTATCTCGTGGGCAACGGGCTGACGGGACGCTACGCCCGCACCGTGGGTACGAACCGGATGGTCCTGGCGGGATGCTTCGTCAACGCGGCCGGGCTGATCCTGTCGCTGGCGCTGTCCCTCGCCGGATGGGGCGGGCCGGTGGCCTTCTTCGGCTGCATGACCTTCGTGGGCCTGGGCAACGGGCTGGTCATTCCCAACGCCACCGCCGGCGCCCTCTCGGTGCGCCCGCACCTTGCCGGGACAGCAAGCGGGCTGTCGGGCGCGATCATGATCGGCGGCGGCGCGGGTCTTTCGGCGCTGGCGGGCGTGATCCTGACCGGCGCGGCCACCAGCCGCCCGCTCTTGTGGCTGATGCTGGCCACCGCCATCGGCTCGGTGGCCGCGATCGCCATGGTGATCCGGCGCGAGGCGCGGCTCAGTGGATCTCGGGCGCGTAATTGAGGATGACGGGCACGACGAGGTCCTCCTCGTCGGTCAGGTGCCGGTCGATGAAGGCCCCGAACTGCGACAGGTGGGTGTCGAGCCGCCCCGCGCCCTCCTTCGGGTCGGACCCCGAGAGCCCCTCCAGCATGGCGTTGGTGTCGCGGGCGAGGTCGTTCATGTGCCCGTCCAGGGCATGGTGGTCGGCGTCGAGCAGCACGAACCCCTTCTCCAGCCGCGGGTCGAGCCCCTGCAGGACGGGGAAATAGTGGTGATCCTCGATGGAATGGTGGCCGTGCAGCTCCTGGAGCAGGAACTGGGCGAGCCGCGCCGTCTGGCGGCCGTAGTCGCGCGCCTCGGCCCGGTCGTCGAGGAAGGCCCGGGTGTCGCCCTGCAGCCGCGCCAGCAGGTCGCGGAACATCAGGTGCCGCTCCAGCCAGAAGCGCGTGAGCGGCGAGAAGTTCGGATGCGCCTCCCACGTGCCGCGCGGCAATTCCGCCACCAGCACGCGCAGCGCGTCCGGCAGGCCCTCCCGGCGCTCGAGCGCCCTGTTCTCGTCATCGGTCATGGATCGCGACCTAGGACGCGGGCGGCGCGCCGTCACCCTTTCGCCGCGCGCGGGCGCGCACTAGGTCCCCGCGCATGCGAACCTTCCTCGCCCTCGATCCGCCCGACACCCTGCGCGACCCGCTCGACGCCCTGGTGGAGGGGTTGCGCTGCGGCCGCCACGTGGATGTCGACGACCTGCACCTGACGCTGGCCTTCATGGCCGACGCGCCCCTGCCCGCGCTGGAGGAGCTGAACCTCGACCTGGAGATGCTGCGCCCCGGCCCCGTGCCGCTGGAGATCCGCGGGCTGGGTACCTTCGGGGCGGAGAACCCGCGCTCGCTCCATGCCGCCGTCGTGCCCCACCCCGCTCTCCTCCACGCGCAGAAGAAGGTCGCGACGGCGGTGCGGCGCGCCGGGATCGACCTGCCCCGCACCCGCTTCGTGCCGCACGTGACCCTGGCGCGGTTCCCCCACCGGATGCCGCCCGAGGACCACGCCCGCCTGGGGCGGTTCCTGTCGGCCCACGGATCGTTCCGGCTGGAGCGCCACGTGGTGGAGGCGGTCTCGCTCTACCGCTCCACGGTCACCCACGAGGGCGCGCGCTACGAACTGCTGGAGAGCTATCCGCTCGGCTGACCCCTCCTTCGGCCGCCCGCGCGGATCTTGCGGGCGGCACGGCCTTGTGGGACCGGGTCCGGGCGGGCATAGAGGGCGGCGGAACAGGAGGAGGGCCCTTTCATGTCCGAGCTGCAGATCGAGAAGGGATCGTCGCGCCATTCGGCCTACGACCTGCGCAACCCCAATGCGGGCGGGATCGAGCGCCATACCCTGGCCGTGGTGGTCGACAACGAAGCGGGCGTGCTGGCGCGCGTCATCGGCCTGTTCTCGGGGCGGGGCTACAACATCGAGAGCCTGACGGTGGCCGAGATCGACCACACGGGCCATACCAGCCGCATCACCATCGTCACCACCGGCACGCCGGCGGTGATCGAGCAGATAAAGGCCCAGCTCGGGCGGATCGTGCCCGTCCACGAGGTCCACGACCTGACGGTCGAGGGGGCGAGCGTCGAGCGGGAGCTGGCGCTCTTCAAGGTCTCGGGCGGCGGCGAGAAACGGGTGGAGGCCCTGCGGCTGGCGGACATCTTCCGCGCCCGCGTGGTCGATTCGACCCTGTCGAACTTCACCTTCGAGATCACCGGAAGCCCCCAGAAGATCGACGCCTTCGCCGACCTCCTGCGGCCCCTGGGCCTGGCCGAGATGGCGCGCACCGGCGTCGCGGCCCTCGCCCGGGGCTAGGCCACGGCGCCCGTGCCGACCCGGCGCCACCGGGTCGCGCGCCGCTCCCACGTCTGGAGCGCGAGGTACTCGATGGCCAGCATCACGCCCACGAAGGAGAGGGAATAGGCCAGCACGTGGCCGACCTCGAAGAGCTGGAAATAGAGGTGGATCTGGAACCCCACGCCGTTGGAGCGGCCCAGGAATTCCACCACCAGGACGATCTTCCAGATGATCGCCAGGCCGTTGCGGGTGGAGGCGGCGACGAAGGGCCAGAGCTGGGGCAGGATCACGTGGCGCAGGCGCGCGGCAGGGGACAGCCGGAAGGCACGCGCCATCTCGGACACCTTCGGGTCCAGCGCCCAGACGCCCTCGCGGATGTTGACGGCGACCATGGCCGCCTTGTTGACCGACACGGCGGTGATCGCGGCGACCTCGTTGAGCCCGATCCACAGGTAGCACAGCACGATCACGACGAGCGCGGGTACGTTCAGCGCCACCACCACCCAGGGGCCGAACCAGCGGTTGAGGCGCGGCACCAGCCCCAGCGCCAGGCCCGCGGCCGAGCCCACGGTCATGGCAATGGAGAACCCCGCCGCCACCCGCATCAGCGTCCAGCCCACGTGGTAGGCGAGCTCGCCCCGCGCGGCCTCGTGCACGGCGATGGACCATACCTCGGCCGGCCCGGGCAGGATCTCGGGGTCGGCCGAAAGGCGCGCGGCGACGACCCAGACGACCACCAGCGCAGCCAGCGACAAGGCGATGGTCACCGGGCCGGGCTCGCGTCTGTCCGCCGCTCTCTCCATGCCGTCAGCCTGCAACCGCCCCGCGCGCCCGGGCAGCGCGACCTTGGTCCCATGGCCGCGCCCCGGGGAACGGCGACGCGCGCGCCCCGGGGCCGGACCGGGACGCGCGCATGCCGGAGAGGTGCCGCGCCGCCCTCAGGCGGCCGCGACGGCCCGCTTGGTCATCACCTTGACCAGGTGCGCCCGGTAGGCGCCCGATCCGTGCAGGTCGGAGATCATATCGGTCCCGTCCGGCGTCGCCAGCGCCTCCACCGCGCCCGCGTCGAAGGAGGACGACAGCGCCTCCTCCGCCTCGTGCCAGCGGAACACGCCCATCTCGGAGGCGCCGGTCACGGCCACGCGCACCCCGTCCGCGAACTTCGCCACGAAGACCGCCGTGAGCGGGAAGCGCGAGGCAGGCTGGATGAACTTGGCGTAATGGGCGCGCTCGGGAACCTGCATCTTCACCGCCGTGACGATCTCGCCTTCCTCCAGCGCGGTCATGAACATGCCCTGGAAGAACTCGTCGGCGGGCACCTCGCGCCGGTCGGTGACGATCACGCCCCTGGAGGCGAGCGTGCCGGCCGGGTAGCAGGCCGAGGGATCGTTGTTGGCCACCGATCCCCCGATCGTGCCGCGCGAGCGCACCGAAGGGTCGCCGATCCGCCCCGCGAGCGAGGCCATGGCCGGGTAGCTCTCGGCCAGCTCGCGCTGGACGGTGGCGTGGGTGGTGGCACCGCCGATCCACACCTCGCTCCCCTCCAGCCGCACGCCCTTCATCTCCTCGATACCCATGAGGCTCACCACCTTGGAGGGCATGGCGAGGCGCTGCTTCATCGTGGGCATCAGGGTCTGTCCGCCGGAAAAGGCGATCGCCTCCTCCGCCTTCAGCGAGGCGACGGCGTCCTGGATGGTGCCCGGTCGATCGTAGTCGAAATCGTACATCTGCCTGTCCTGTCTGTTTCCGGGGCCGGATCGGGGGGCGCGGACGCCCCCCGGCATCTCAGGGCGTGCCGACCGAGCGGCCGCCGGCCGTCTCCTGCGCGCGGGCGGCGGGCTGGGCCGCGCCCATGTTGGCCCGCGCCGCCTCCATCGCCGCCCAGACCCGGGCGGGAGAGAGCGGCATGTCGATGTGGTCGACCGCGTGCCCGCCCCGGTTCAGCGCGTCGAGCACCGCGTTGACCACCGCCGGCGGCGAGCCGATAGCGCCGGCCTCGCCGCACCCCTTCACGCCGAGCGGGTTGTGCGTGCAGGGCGTCACGCAGGAATGGTCCACCTTGAACATCGGCAGGTCGGTGGAGCGGGGCATGGCATAGTCCATGTAGCTCGCCGAGAGGAGCTGGCCGTCCGCGTCGTAGACGCAGTTCTCCCACAGGGCCTGGCCAATCCCCTGGGCCAGTCCGCCATGGACCTGCCCCTCAACGATCATCGGGTTGACGACATTGCCGAAATCGTCGGCCGCGGCGAAGCCCAGGACCTCCACGTGCCCCGTCTCGGGGTCCACCTCCACCTCGCAGCCGTAGCCGCCCGAGGGATAGGTGAAGTTCGCGGGATCGTAGAACGCCGTCTCCTCCAGCCCCGGCTCGATCTCCTCCAGGGGGTAGTTGTGCGGGACGTAGGCCGCGAGGGTCACGTCGCCCCAGGCCACCGACTTGTCGGTGCCGGCCACGGTGAACTGACCGTCCTTCAGCTCGATGTCGCCCTCAGAGGCCTCCATCAGGTGGGCGGCGATCTTCTTGGCCTTGTTGATGACCTTCTCGGCGGCGCGCACCACCGCCGACCCGCCCACCGCGATGGAGCGCGAGCCGTAGGTGCCCATCCCCATGGGCGTGCGGGCGGTGTCGCCGTGGACGATGTCGATCTGGTCGGCGTCGATGCCGATCATCTCGGCCACCACCTGGGCGAAGGTCGTCTCGTGCCCCTGCCCGTGGCTGTGGGAGCCGGTCATCACGCTCAAGGACCCGGTCGCGTTCACCCGCACCGTCGCGCTCTCGTAGAGCCCGGCGCGCGCGCCGAGCTGGCCCACCAGGTTCGACGGCGCGATGCCGCAGGCCTCGATGTAATGGGCGATGCCGAACCCGCGCAGCTTGCCGTTGCGCTTCGATTCCTCGGCCCGCGCCTCGAATCCCGCGTGGTCGGTGATCTCCAGGAGCTTGTCCATCGTGGCGTGGTAGTCGCCGGTGTCGTATTCCACCGCCACCGGCGTCTGGTAGGGGAACTCGGTGATGAAGTTCTGCCGCCGCAGCTCGATGGGCGAAACGCCGAGCTCGCGCGCCGCCTTGTCCACGATCCGCTCGAGCTGGTAGGTCGCCTCGGGCCGGCCCGCGCCGCGATAGGCGTCGACGGGCACGGTGTTGGTGAACACCGCCTTCACGTTCACGTAGACCAGCGGCGTCTTGTAGTTCCCCGCCATCAGCGTGCCGTGGAGCCACGTGGGCACCGACGGCGCGAAGGTGGACAGGTAGGCGCCCATGTTGGCGTAGGTCTCGGTCCGGAGCGCGGTGAAGTTGTTCTCCGCATCCAGCGCCAGCTCGATCTTGGTGACGTGGTCGCGCCCGTGGGCGTCGGACATGAAGGCCTCCGAGCGGGTGGAGGTCCATTTCACCGGCCGCTTCAGCGCCCTGGCCGCGAAGGTGCAGAACGCCTCCTCGGCATAGTGGAAGATCTTGGTGCCGAAGCCGCCGCCCACGTCGGGGGCCACCACGCGCAGCTTGTGCTCGGGAATGTTGAGCACGAACGCCCCCATCAGGAGCCGGATCACATGCGGGTTCTGGGAGGTGGTGTAGAGGGTCGATTCGTCCGAATGGGCGGCATAGTCGCCCACCGCCACCCGCGGCTCCATCGGGTTCGCCACCATGCGGTTGTTGACCAGCTCCAGCGTGGTGACATGGGCCGCGTCCTTGATGGCCCGGTCCACCGCCTCGCGGTTGTCCTCCACCAGCCCCCAATCGTAGCACAGGTTCGAGGTCAGGTCGTCGTGGACCTTCTCCGAACCCTCGGCCACGGCGGCCTTCATGTCCACGACGGCCGGAAGCTCCTCGATGTCGGGCATCACCGCCTCGGCCGCGTCGCGCGCCTGGGCCAGCGTCTCGGCCACCACCACGGCGATCGGGTCGCCCACGTGGCGCACCTTGCCCTCGGCCAGGATCGGGTGCTTGGGCTCCTGCATGACGCTGCCGTCGCGCGAGGTGATCTGCCAGCCGCAGGGCACGCCGCCGCACCCTTCGAAATCCCTGGCCGTGAACACGCGGATCACGCCCGGCATGGCGGCGGCCGCCTCCGTGTCGATCCCGTTCAGCCGCCCGTGGGCCACGTCCGAACGCACGAAGACCGCGTGGGCCTGTCCGTGCAGGTTGATGTCGTCGGTGTAGCGTCCGGTCCCGCTCAGGAACCGGATGTCCTCGCGCCGCTTGGGGCTCGTCCCGATACCGCCGTCCTTGGGCATGTCTGTCCTCCCTGGGTGGCGGGTCCCGCCGGGGACACCGCGCCTAAGTTCAAGGTTTCACTCGGCCGCGACCGGGGTCACGTCCTGTCCGCTGGCCGATTGCACGGCCTTGACGATGTTGTGGTAGCCGGTGCAGCGGCAGATGTTGCCCTCCAGGTAGTGGCGGATCTCGGCCTCTGAGGGTTTCGGGGTCTCCTTCAAGAGCGCGGTCGCCGCCATCACCATGCCCGGCGTGCAGTAGCCGCATTGCAGGCCGTGGCAGTCCTGGAACGCCTGCTGCATGGCCGACATCGACCCGTCGGCGTTGGCCATCCCCTCGATGGTGGTGATCTGGGCGCCCTGTGCCTCCACCGCCAGAACCGAGCAGGACTTCACCGGCGCACCGTCCATGTGGATCGTGCAGGCGCCGCACTGGGTGGTGTCGCAGCCCACATGGGTGCCGGTCAGGCGCAGGTCATGGCGGATGAAGTCCACGAGCAGCGTGCGCCCCTCGACCTCCCCCGATACCGGGCGCCCGTTCACGTGCATCTCGATCTTCATGGTCTCGCGTCTCCCTTGTGCAATCTCACTCCACGCGTCCCGGCCAGAACCACTTGCGCGGCGTCGGGGCCGCGTCCGCGTCCGCCGGCGCGGCGCTCTCCTGCGCCATGCCGCCCGCGCCGCCCGTCGCGGCCGCCTTGCCGCGCCCCTCGACCCGGTCCTGGAACCGCTCGAAGAACTGGTCGGCCATCTTCTTGGCGAACCCGTCGATCACGCGGCTGCCGAGCTGGGCGAGCTTGCCGCCCACCTTCGCCTCCACCTCGTACTCGAGCCGGGTCTTGCCCCCCTCGGCGTCCGACAGTCGGCAATCCGCGCCGCCCTTGGCAAAGCCCGCGGCGCCGCCCTTGCCCTCCCCCGTCAGGGTCAGGCTGTCGGGCCGCTCCACGTTCTCGAGCCGCACGTCGCCCTTGAAGGTCGCCTTCACGGGGCCGACCTTCTGCACCACCGTGGCCTCGAACCCCTCCTCGGCGCTCCCCGACATCTCGGTGCAGCCGGGCACGCACTCCTTCAGAACCTCCCGGTCGAGAAGAGCCTCCCAGACCTGCTCGCGCGGCGCGTCGATCGTCCGTTGTCCGCTGAGTTCCATGTTCCGGCTCCTTCCCCCGCTCGCCCCGAAGGCTAGGGCCGACGCCTCCGCCCGCGATATGGGACTTAAGAACAACCCCGGCGCGCCGCGCCCCTGCCACCTTGGTCCTATTCAGCCGCCCCGCTTGCACGGTAAGGCTGCCCGCGGGAGGACGCGATGACCCCAGGGACGGCCTCGAGAACCGGCCACCGCGACGGCCAAAGACACGGCCGGCGCGCGCCGGCCGCCGCGGCGCGCGCGCGCTCCCTCACCCTTTGCCAAATACCCCGGCCCGCACGTGCCGCCCGCACGCGGGCCGGAACCGGGGCGCGGGCATGACCGACGGGCTTCCGCCGGAACTCCGACGGGAGTCCGACACCGCCCCGGGCGGCCTGTCGGTTGAGGATCTCTCCTTCTCCTACGGCGCCCGGCAGGCGCTCGACGGTGTCTCCTTCGCCTGCCGCCCGGGGCGCTTCACCGCCCTCCTGGGACCAAACGGCGCGGGCAAGTCGACCCTCTTCGCGCTCCTCACCCGGCTCTTCACCACGCCCCATGGCCGCATCCGCATCGCCGGTGCCGATCTGGCGAGATCGCCGCGCAAGGCATTGGCCAACATGGGAATCGTGTTCCAGCAGCCGACCCTCGACCTCGATCTCACCGTGCGGCGCAACCTGTCCTACTTCGCCGCGCTCCACGGCATCCCGGGCCGCGCCGCCGCCGCGCGGATCGACGCGAGCCTCGAGCGGCTGGGCATGGCCGAGCGCGCCGGCGAGCGGGTGCGCGACCTTAACGGGGGCCACCGCCGCCGCACCGAGCTCGCCCGCGCCCTCGTTCACTCCCCATCGGTCCTTCTGTGCGACGAGCCCACCGTCGGCCTCGACGCGGCCTCCCGGCAGGCCATCGTCGACCATGTCCACGAGCTCGCGGCGGGCGGCCTCACGGTGCTCTGGGCGACCCACCTGACCGACGAGGTCCGTGCCGAGGACGATCTTCTCGTCCTCCATCGCGGGCGTCTGCTCCGCGACGGGACCGCGGCGGAGATATCCGCCGGGTCGACGGTTTCCGAGACGTTTCTTGACCTGACCAGGGCGCCCGCATGACCTGGCTCACCGCCCTCTTGGCGATCGTCGCGCGCGAGGCGCTGCGCTTCGTGCACCAGCGCGAGCGTTTCCTCGCCGCGCTCGTGCGACCGCTGGTGTGGCTCCTGGTCTTCGCCGCGGGCTTCCGGGCCGCGCTGGGGCTGTCGATCATCCCGCCCTACCAGACCTACATCACCTACGAGACCTACATTGTCCCCGGCCTGTGCGGGATGATCCTGCTCTTCAACGGAATGCAATCGTCCCTCAGCCTCGTCTACGACCGCGAGATGGGATCCATGCGGCTCCTGCTGACGGCGCCGCTCCCGCGCTGGTGGCTCCTGACCGCGAAGCTCGTCGCCTCCACCGCGATCTCGATCCTGCAGGTCTATGCCTTCCTCGCCATCGCGTGGGCCTTCGACATCGACATGCCCGCCTGGGGCTATGTCGCGGTGCTGCCCGCCCTCGCCGTCTCGGGGATGATGCTCGGGGCGCTGGGGCTCGCGCTGTCGTCCTTCGTCAAGCAGCTCGAGAACTTCGCTGGCGTGATGAATTTCGTCATCTTCCCGATGTTCTTTCTCAGCTCCGCGCTCTATCCCCTTTGGAAGATGGCGGAATCCTCGGACCTGCTGCGGGACATCTGCGCGGTGAACCCGTTCACCCACGCCGTCGAGCTGATCCGTTTCGCGCTCTACTTGGAGTTCAACGCCGCGGCCCTGGGATGGACTTGCCTGGCGACGGCCGTCTTCATGGGGCTGGCGCTCTGGGGCTACGACCCGGCGCGGGGGCTCGTGCGCCGCAAGGGGTGATCTGCCCTCGTCGGGCGCTCGCTTGCCATTTGCGACATACGGTGTATGTTCCACGACATCCCAACACCGAGGCACTTATGCTCGATCGCCTGCAAGCGACCGCGTCGCGCGTCTGGAGCGACATGAATCCGAAGGAGCCGAGCCCCTACTACTTGGCGAAACTGATGGCCGTGATGCTGGCCTGCTTCGCCTTCGGGCTCGCGATCCACTTCGCTCAGGTAGGCGCCTAGCGCCTCTCGCCTCCCGCCGCGTGATCAGAGACGATCCGCGCGGGCGGCCCTCCCAGTTCGACGATCCGGTCCGCGAGGCGCTCGGCTTCGGCATGGACATGGGTGACCAGCAGGGTCGCGGTCCGTTGCGCCCGGCGCAGGTCCTCGAACAGGT
The DNA here is from genome assembly GCA_947500825.1 of uncultured Paracoccaceae bacterium. Classification (GTDB taxonomy): domain Bacteria; phylum Pseudomonadota; class Alphaproteobacteria; order Rhodobacterales; family Rhodobacteraceae; genus Palleronia. The sequence continues at coordinate 153,894 of CANMTR010000002.1, forward strand.
CCATCATGTCGCGGGCAAGGGCCTGGTCCAGGGAGACGAACGGTTCGTCGAGCAGCAGCAGGTCCGGCCCGGTGGCGAATGCCCGGGCCAGGGCAAGACGCCGCTGCTGTCCAAGCGACAGGCGGCCGGGAAACTCCGCTCCGCGGCCCGAAAGCCCCACGGAGGCGAGCATCCGCTTCGCCCCGTCGCGGTCCAGCCCGGCCGTGATGCGCAGGTTGTCGATGCAATCGCGCCACGGAAGGAGCGTCGGCTCCTGAAAGACGATGGTGGTGGTCCCGGACACACGGATCGTCCCCGCATATCCCTCCTGCAGCCCGCAGATGCAGCGCAAGAGGGTGGACTTCCCGATGCCGGACGGCCCCACCAGAGCCACGGTCTCGCCGCCCGCCACGTCGAGAGCGATGCGGCCAAGCACCGGCACGCCGCCCAGGGACAGCCCTTCGAGGTCGATGCGCAAGGCAGGATCGGTCGGCGTCATTCAGTCCGCGGGTTGCAGGAAGGTGCCCTCGGGCAGCTCGGTGGCTTGGCCCACCAGTTCCTCGCCGCCGAGTTCCGCCATCAGCGACAGCATGGCATTCGCGGCGTCCAGGTCCACTGGCCCCTTGGGCGGGATGCCGGCGCGGTAGCCCGCCTTGAGCGCCTCGAACTCTTCATCCGTCTCGGCGTTCATGTGGGGGCGCAGATCCTCCCACGCGGTGTCCGAACTGGCGAGAAGCTCCTTCGCCTCCCGGCTGGCAGCGACGAGGCCCTCCACCAGCTCGGGCCGTTCGACCACCATCTCTCCCCTGACGACGTAGCCCAGGAGCGGGGTGTCGGGGTCGAGGCCGAGCGCCTCGGCGGCAGTGGCGATGTCGACCAGGCGGCGCATGCCGCCCGCCTCCATCTTAGCCATGTAGTGCCAGTAGTTGATCGCTCCCGCGAAATCACCGCCAGTCGCGGTCTTGAAGATCAGGGGAGGCGCCCCGAAGACCTGCTCCGTCTCGCCCTTCAGGTCGAAGCCCAGTTCGCGGCGGGAATAGGCCTGCAGGATCAGCCAGGATTTGTCGAGCGGTCCGCCGGCAATGCCGATCCGGCCGCCCGCGAGGTCCGGCAAGCCTTGGGCGTCGCTGCCCTCGGGCACCATGACGCCGCCCACGGCGCGTGAATAGGGGATGAAGACATAGTCCCGTCCGGAGGCACGCTGTCGCGCCACCCATAGCCAGTCCGACACGAAGACGTCCGCCTCGCCGCCCTGGAAGGCGATCTCGCTGGCCGATCCGCTGGCCACGCCGTTCACTTCCAGCGCAAAACCGTTGGCGGCGTCGAGGCCGTTCTCGCGGATGGTCGTCAGCTCCCAGTTGACCGTACCGAACTTCAGAACCGATGCTGTGAGAGTAGGCCTGTCCTGTGCCTGGGCCGCGATCCCGGTGACGAGGGCGAGAACCGCGCCGGCGAGCGAACGTGCGAGCATGTCATCCTCCCTTTGGAGGATGCTACCACCCCGCCCGCCGGCGGACATCACGACGAAAGTGGCTCGGCGGACTCTACCCGTCGAGGTAGGCGCGCAACGCGGCCTCCGCGCCGTCGGACCAGATCAGGGCCAGCCAGCGCTCGAACGGCTCCGCGAAGGCGCGCGCATCCCCCAGCTCGCCATAGATGCGGCGCTGCTCCAGCCAGGCGCCGGCCCGCTCGCGGGCCTGCTTCGCGGCCGCCTGCAGCTCGTCCCAGATCGGATCGTTGGGCTCGATAACGGTGCCGTCCTCGCGCGTGCCTTCGCACATCCGCGCCCAGAGCGCCTCGGTCAGGGCCAGCCCCTCGACGGGCGCGCCGGCCTCGAGCGCATCGCGCAGGATGGGCAGGACGAAGCCCGCGTGCCGCGATGCGCCGTCGAAGGCGACGCGGCGGGTGGTGTCGCGGATCTCGGGGTTGGCGAAACGGCGTTCGATCAGGTCGACATACTCTTCGGGCGTCATCCCGGGAACGGCGGCGACGTGGGGAACGATCTCCTCCGTCTCGACCTTGCGGAACAGGCCGTGGATCAGTTCGTGCTCCATGCAGCCCGCGATCGTCTCCACCCCCAGGACCTCGCCGGGGTCGGCGATGACCTGGTGGCCGGCATTGAGGCAGCGGATCTTCATTGCCTCGAAACCGTGCACGTCGTCGGTGAAGGTGGCCCCTACCCGGTCCCAGTCGGGGCGGCCGGCGCAGAAGCGATCCTCGATCACCCACTGGCGGAAGTTCTCGTGGGTGACCGGCACGTCGTCGGCGATGCCGAACCTGCGCACCAGATCCAGCTCGGCGCTGCCGGTGGCGGGCACGATGCAATCGACCATCGAGTTGGGGAAGGTGCAGCTCTCGCCGATCCAGGTGGCGAGGTCCGGGTCCTGCCGCTCCGCGAGGCCGAGGATCGTCTCCCGAAGGACGTCGCCGTTCGACTGCAGGTTGTCGCAGCTCTGGCAGGTGAAGGGGCCGGTGCCCGCGTCCCGCCTGCGGCGCAGGGCGGCGACCATGGCGCCGAAGGCCGTGCACGGCGCGTCGGGGTGGTCCACGTCGTAGCGGATATCGGCGTGGTCGGCGTCGAAGCCCCCTGCCCCGTCGCGGTAATAACCACCCTCGGTCACGGTCAGGGAGACGATGCGGATCGCCGGATCGGCCATCTGCGCGACCAGGCTCGCGTTGTCCTCGTCCACGGGGACGTAGCCGACCATCGAGCCCGTCACCTCCGCCGACTTCCCCGAGGGGTCGAGCTCGATCAGCGTGGTCAGGCAATCCTGCGCCAGCATCCGCTCTCGCGCGCGGGCGTCGGCCGGGCGCACGCCCGCGCCCAGGATCGCCCAGTCGTGGGCCGCCCCCGTCTCCATCAGGCGGTGCAGGTACCACGCCTGGTGGGCGCGGTGGAAGTTGCCCAGGCCGATATGCACGATCCCGGGGGTCAGCTCGGCCCTGTCGTAGCGGGGACGCCGCACGTCCTTCGGCAGGTCGGACAGGGTGTCCTGCCTGAGGGGAATCAACTCATCCATTGGCCACCATCCACGTTGTAGGTCTGGGCGACGACATAGCGGGCCTCGTCGGTGGCGAGAAAGATCGCCATGCCCGTCAGGTCCTCCGCGCGGCCCATGCGGCCGAAGGGGACGGCCGCGCCCACCTCCCGCTTCTTCTGCCCCGGCGCCTTGCCCTCGTATCTGGCGAAGAAGGCGTCGACGCCGTCCCAGTGCTCGCCGTCCACCACGCCCGGGGAAATGGCGTTCACGTTGATCCCGTGGGCGATGAGGTTCAGCCCGGCCGACTGGGTGAGCGAGATCACCGCCGCCTTGGTCGCGCAATAGACCGCCACCAGCGGCTCGCCGCGCCGCCCCGCCTGGGAGGCCATGTTGATGATCCTGCCCCCCTGACCGCGCGCGATCATGTGGCGCGCGACGGCCTGCATGGTGAAGAGGGTGCCGGAGACGTTGACCGCGAAGGTCCGGTCCCAGTCGGCACGCTCGATCTCCACCAGGGGCGCGGCGGTGAACAGCGCCGCGTTGTTGATCAGGATGTCGATGCCACCCAGGCCGTCCACCGCGTCCTCGACACCTGCCTCGATCCCGTCCTGGCGGCTCACGTCCATCTCCACCGCGATGGCGGCATCGCCCAGGGCCTCGGCCGCCTCGCGGGCGCGGGGCAGGTCGATGTCGGCCACCGCGACGCGCGCGCCCTCGCGGACATAGCTTTCCGCGAAGGCGTAGCCGATGCCGCGCGCCGCACCGGTGATCAGTGCGGTCTTGCCCTCAAGTCTCATGCGATCCGTAGTCCCTTGTCGTCGAAGCGGTGGATCTTGTCGGTCTGGGGGGACAGGCGGATGGCATCGCCGGACTTGTAGTTGACCTCGCCGGGGGCGCGGACCGTGATGACGTCGGCAAGGCCGGTGTCGTGGACGTGGAACAGGGTGTCGGAGCCCAGGTGCTCGGAGACGCCCACGCGGCCCTCCCACTGGCCCTCGCCCACGTCGATATGCTCGGGTCGGATGCCGATGGCATGGGCGTCGCGGTGCGCCGCCTCCTCGCCGTCGATCACGTTCATCTTGGGGCTGCCGATGAACTCGGCCACGAAGCGGTTGCGCGGCGTCCGGTAGAGGTCCAGCGGCGAGCCCACCTGCTCGATATGGCCCGCGCGCAGGACCACGATCTTGTCGGCCATGGTCATGGCCTCGACCTGGTCGTGGGTGACGTAGATCATCGTGGTCTTGAGCCGCTCGTGCAGCTCGGAGATCTCGAGCCGCATGCCCACGCGCAGGGCCGCGTCGAGGTTCGACAGGGGCTCGTCGAAGAGGAACGCCGCCGGCTCGCGCACGATGGCGCGCCCGATGGCCACGCGCTGGCGCTGGCCGCCCGAAAGCTGGCCCGGGCGCCGGTCGAGGAAGTTGGTGAGGTTGAGCACCTCGGCGGCGCGCTCCACGCGCCGTGTCTTCTCCGCCTCGTCCATGCCCGCCATCTTGAGCGGGAAGGCGATGTTCTTGCGCACCGTCATGTGGGGATAGAGCGCGTAGGACTGGAACACCATGGCCAGGCGGCGCTTGGCGGGCGGCAGGTCGGTGGCCGGCGTGCCGTCGATCTTGATGTCGCCGCCCGATACATCCTCGAGCCCCGCGATCAGCCGCAGGAGCGTGGACTTGCCGCAGCCCGACGGGCCGACGAAGACGACGAACTCGCCGTCCTCGATGGTCAGGTCCAGCGGGGGAATGACCTCCGTCTCGCCGAACTTCTTCTGCACTTTCTCGAGCGTGATGCGTCCCATGGGTCTGGTCTCCCTATTTGACCGCGCCGAAGGTCAGGCCGCGGACGAGCTGTTTCTGGCTGAACCAGCCCATGATGAGGATCGGTGCGATGGCCATGGTCGAGGCGGCCGAGAGCTTGGCGTAGAACAGTCCCTCGGGGCTCGAATAGCTCGCGATGAAGGCGGTGAGCGGCGCGGCGTTGGCGGCCACCAGGTTGAGGGTCCAGAACGCCTCGTTCCAGGCCAGGATGATGTTCAGCAGGAGCGTCGAGGCGATGCCCGGCACCGCCATGGGCAGGAGCACATGGACCACCTCGGACCGCAGCGTCGCCCCGTCCATCCGCGCGGCTTCCAGGATGTCGGTGGGGATCTCGCGGAAGTAGGTATAGAGCATCCACACGATGATCGGCAGGTTGATGAGCGTGAGCACGATCACCAGGCCGATGCGGGTATCGAGAAGCCCCCAGTCGCGGAAGATCAGGTAGATCGGCACCAGGACGCCCACGGGCGGCAGCATCTTGGTGGAGAGCATCCACATCAGGACGTTCTTCGTCTGCCGTCCGGGCACGAAGGCCATGGCCCAGGCCGCGGGGATGGCAATGGCCAGGCCGATCACCGTGGAGCCCACCGAGATGATCACCGAGTTCATGAAGTGGCCGAAATAATCCGACCGGTCCTGCACGGTGGCGTAGTTCTCCAGCGTCCAGTCGAAGAACAGGAACACCGGCGGGTCGGCGATGGCGGTTCCTTCCGTCTTGAACGAGGTCAGGATCGTCCACAGGATCGGGAAGAAGATGAGGATCGCGATGATCCAGGCGATGGCGGTGTTGCGTGCCTTGACGCTGTTGGAAACGGCGCGTGCCATGGTTTCTCCTCCTCAAGCGTCCAGGTTCTTGCCGATCATCCGCATCAGGAAGATCGCGACGATGTTGGCCAGGATGATGGCGACCACGCCCCCGGCGCTGGCGGTGCCCACGTCGTAGCGCTGCAGGCTCTCCTGGAAGACCAGGTAGGTGAGGTTGATCGAGGCGTTGCCCGGGCCCCCGGCGGTGGTCACGTAGATCTCGGCGAAGATCGACAGCAGGAAGATCGTCTGGATCAGGATCACCACGGTGATCGCACGCGCCAGGTGCGGCAGCTTGATGTAGTAGAACCGCGACCAGGAGCTCGCCCCGTCCATTTCGGCCGCCTCGAGTTGCTCGCTGTCGAGCGACTGCATGGCGGTAAGTAGGATTAGCGTGGCGAAGGGCAGCCATTGCCAAGACACGATGCCGATGATCGAGGCCAGCGGCGCCGCGGTCAGGAAATCGTAGGCCGGCAGGCCGAGCACGTCGGCCACGTAGGCGAAGAGCCCGTTCACCGGGTTCATGAACATGTTCTTCCACACCAGCGCCGACACGGTGGGCATGACGAAGAAGGGCGAGATCACCATGATCCGCACGATCCCCGTGCCCCACATCGGCTGGTCGAGAAGGACGGCGAGTCCGATGCCGCCGCACACGGTGATGAGAAGGACCCCTCCGACCAGCAGGAGCGTGTTGATGACCGCCGTCTGGAAGGCCGGGTCGGACAGGAAGTAGCTGTAGTTCTCGAAGCCGACGAAGGGGTTCTCGCCCGGCATGAGCAGGTTGTAGCGCAACAGCGAGAACCAGATCGTCATCCCCAACGGGATCAGCATCCAGGCCAGGAGAAGCACCACCGAGGGTGCGATCATGAACCGCGCGGCGGCACGGGAATGCTGGGTGGCCATCGTGGTTCCTCCCTCGGGTCCTCGGGGACCGGCCCCCTCCCCGGGGCCGGCGGACGGGGCCGCGTCGCCGCGGCCCCGGTCGCGTCAGTTCGAGCCGTAGCCGGCGCGGTCGATCTCGCGCTGGGTCAGGCTCTGGGCTTGCTGAAGCGCCTGCTCGGCATCCGCCTGACCCGCGAGCGCGGCCGAGAACTGCTGGCCCACCGCCGTGCCGATGCCCTGGAACTCGGGGATCGCGACGAACTGGGCGCCGGTATAGGGCGTCTCCTGCACCGAGGGGCTGTCGGTATCGACGGCGTTCATCGATTCCAGCGTCATCTCGGCGAAGGGCGCGGCCTCCTGGTACTCGGCGTTCTCGTAGAGCGAGGTCCGCGTGCCCGGAGGCGCGGCGCGCCAGCCCTCCTGCTCGGCGACCATGCGGGTGTAGTCCTGGCTCGTCGCCCAGGTAATGAAGTCCGTGGCGGCCTCCATCTCGTTGGAGGAGGACGGGATCGCCAGGTTCCACGACCACAGCCAGTTGCCGTGGTTGTCCACGCCTTCGCGGTTGGGGAACTGGGCGAAGGCGACACTGTCGGCCACCTGGCTGTCCTCGGGGTCGGTCACGAAGGAGGCGGCGACGGTGGCGTCGATCCAGATGCCGCACTTGCCCTGCTGGAACAGCGACAGGTTCTCGTTGAAGCCGTTGGCCGCGGCGCCCGGGGGGCCGTACTGGGTCATCAGCTCGAGGTAGTCGGTCAGGGCGGCCTGCCATTCCTCGCTGTCGAACTGGGCCTGCCACTCCATGTCGAACCAGCGCGCGCCGTAGGAATTGGCCATCGCGGTGAGGAAGGCCATGTTCTCGCCCCAGCCGGGCTTGCCGCGCAGGCAGATGCCGTAGATCCCGGCGTCCTGATCGGTCATCGCCTCGGCGGCGGTGCGGATCTCGGCCCAGGTCGGGCTGTCGGGAATCTCGACGCCGGCTTCCTCGGCAAGGTCGGTGCGGTACATCACCATGGCCGACTCGCCGTAGAACGGCAGCGCGTAAAGCGTGTCGTCCGTCGACAGCGCCTGGCGGATCGAGGGAAGCAGATCGTCCGCGTTGTAGTCCTCGGGCAGGTCGTCGAGCGGCGCGAGCCAGTCCTGCGCGGCCCAGATCGGCACCTCGTAGTTGCCGATGGTCAGCACGTCGAACTGGCCGCCGCCGGTGGCGATGTCCTGGGTCACGCGCTGGCGCAGCGTGTTCTCCTCCAGCACGACCCATTCGATCGTGTTGCCAGTCTCCTCCTCCCACTGGGGGGAGAGTTCCTGCATGCGGATCATGTCGCCGTTGTTGACGGTCGCGATGGTGATCTCGGCAGCCGAGGCGGTCGTGGCCAAGCCGGCCGCGAGCGCAAGGCCCGCCGCCGAGCCCATGAGGGCGCGGGTCGAAGTCATGAATATCCTCCCTGCGTGCAATTTACACGCGTCAAATATAGACTATGGGTCAGAGCTTCGTCAACAACAAACTTGCGTAGATCTGCGCCGCGGCGCAGCATCGCGTCGCGCTCAGGCCGAGTCCCGCACCCTCAACGCACCGTCGAAGAGCTGCACCAGATGCGCCGAGGCGCCGCGGTCGCCGCGGATCTTGGCGACCAGGCGGGAGACGGCGGCCTTTCCGATCGAGTCGACGTCCTGCGCGACGGTGGTGAGGGACGGCACCGTGTAGGGCCCCAGCGGATAGTCATCGTGCGCGGCGATCCTGAGGCCGCCCCGGCGGCGCGCGCCGGGCTCCAGCCCGTGGCGGGCGGCGGCGCACAGGGCACCGATGGCGACCCGGTCGTTCACGCACAGGATCGACCGGTCCACGAGGGTGCCGCGGGCGAATTCGCGATCCATGACCGCGTGACCATGGGCCTCGAAGTGCCAGTCCTTCTCCACCGCCTCGGTCCCGACGATCTCGGGGACATGGCCGAGCGCCTCCATCCGCGCCGTGTAGGCGGCCTCGCGCTCCAGCGCGTTGAAGTTGACCCGCGGCATGGCCAGGAACACCGGCGGACGCCCGAGTCGGCACAGGTAATCGATGATCAGTCCGGTGCTCTGGGGGTGGTCGGAGCCCACGAAATCCACGTGTTCCAGCGTGCGGGGGCGCGAATCGACCAGCACGAGGGGCAACCGGGCGTTGAGCCGCTCATGGGCGTCGAGGTCGCTCGAGTTGCCCAAGGGTGCGACCACGGCCCCGTCCACGTTCATCGACAGGAACGTCTCGGCCGCCCGCGCCTCGACCTCGGGGCTGGAATGGGAACACTGGGTGATCACCGTGTAGCCCGCCTCCATCGCCGCGACCTCGATCGCCTCCAGCAGCTTGGTGAAATGCAGGTCGTTCAGGTAGGGGATGATGACGCCGATCATCCCCGTGGAACGGCGGTTCATCCGCGTGGCGAAGAAGTTGGGGGTGTAGTCCACCCGCTCCAGGCCGCGCCGGATCCGCTCGGCCGAGGCGCGGCTGACGCGCCCCGGGTCCTGGAAGTACCGCGAGAGGGTAGGACGCGACACGCCGATGGCGGCGGAGAGCTCCTCCATCGTCCCGATCACCGGCTTGCCGTCCGTCCCGGCCATCTCGCCCCTCCTCGTGCATCGCCCTTTTACGCGCGGAAATATCCTCCGCGCAAGCGAGGGCGCATCGGTCTTTGACCACGCGCCCGGCCCGGACTAGGAAGACGCTGGACCGACCGGAGGCGCAATGACCGACGATAAGATCTGCGATGCCGCACGCGAAGTGCTGAAGACGGAGGCGGCGGCTCTCCAGGCGCTCGCCGATGGCCTTCCCGACGGATTTGCCGACGCGGTCCGGACGATGCACGCCACGTCCGGGCGGATCGTCGTGTCCGGTGTCGGCAAGTCGGGCCATGTGGGCCGCAAGATCTCGGCCACGTTTGCCTCCACGGGCACGCCGTCGCTGTTCGTCCACCCGACCGAGGCCAGCCACGGCGACCTGGGCATGATCGGTCAGGAAGATCTGTGCCTGATGTTGTCGAACTCGGGCGAGACGCGCGAGCTTGGCGACCTCATCGAGTATTGCCGGCGGTTCAGGATACCGATCGTCGCGATGACCGGGCGCGGCGGCTCCACGCTGGCACGGGCGGCCACCCATGCCCTCGTCCTGCCCGACGCGGCCGAGGCCTGTCCCATGGGCCTCGCCCCCACGACCTCCACCACCCTGTCGCTGGCCCTGGGCGACGCGCTCGCCGTGGCGCTGATGAACGCCCGAGGCTTCACGCGCGACACGTTCTCGGTCTTCCATCCGGGCGGCAAGCTCGGCGCGCAGCTCGCGCGCGTGGGCAGCCTGATGCACGGTGGCGACGAGGTGCCGCGCGTGGACCGCGACGTCCCGATGGGAGAGACCCTGATCGAGATGACGTCCAAGGGGTTCGGCGTCGCCGCCGTGGTGGATGCCGAAGGCCGGCTCGCGGGCGTGGTCACCGACGGCGACCTGCGGCGCAACATGTCGGATCTGATGCAGCGGACCGCCGGAGACGTGGCCAACCCCTCGCCGGTGATCGCGGGCCCGGAGATGCTGGCCGCCGAGGCGATGGCACTCTTGCAGGAGCGGAGCATCCTGGCGCTGATCGTCGTGGACGAGGGGCACAGGCCGGTCGGCGTCCTGAACGTTCACGACCTGCTGCGCGCGGGGGTTGCATGATGCGCACCGCGATCCTGATCCCGGCCCGCTACGCCTCCTCGCGCTATCCCGGCAAGCCGCTGGCCGAGCTGACCCTGCCGGACGGCACCCGAAAGTCGCTGATCCGCCTCACCTGGGAGGCCGCCGCCCGTGTCGCCGGCGCGCCCGAGATCCACGTTTGCACCGACGACGCGCGCATCCGCGAGCACGCGGAAGGTTTCGGGGCCAGCGTGATCATGACGCCCGAGGCCTGCCGCAACGGCACCGAACGCTGCGCGGCGGCCGTCGCCGTCGCCGGGATCGAGGCCGACACGATCGTGAACCTGCAGGGCGACGCACCGCTGACCCCGCCCTGGTTCGTCGACGCCCTGGTGGCCGCGATGGCCGCGGGCGAGGCGCCGGTGGCCACGCCGGTCCTGCGCTGCGACGCCACGACCTACGGCCACTTCGTCGAGGACCGCAAGGCGGGCCGGGTGGGCGGCACCACCGCCGTCTTCGACGCGGGCGGCCGCGCCCTCTACTTCTCCAAGGAGGTGATCCCGTGGCTCGACCCCGCCAAGGTCGACCCGGAAGCGATCCCCGTCTTCCACCATGTGGGCGTCTATGCCTACTCCCGCGCGGCGCTCGCGGCCTACGGCGAACTGCCCGAGGGCGCGCTCGAGCGGCTCGAGGGGCTCGAACAGCTCCGCTTCGTCGAGAACGGCTGGCCCGTCGCCTGCGTGGAGGTGGAAGCCCGCGGCCGCGTGTTCTGGGAGCTGAACAACCCCGGCGACGTCGCCCGAATCGAAACCGTGCTGAGGGAGAGCGCCCCATGACCGTCACCATCCGCGACATCGAGGTGGGCGGCCCCCACCCCTTCGCGCTCATCACAGGGCCCTGCCAGCTCGAGAGCCTGGAACACGCTCGCATGATGGCCGGGCGCATCGCCGAGGCCTGCGCCCCCACCGGCACGCGGTTCGTCTTCAAGGCGAGCTACGACAAGGCCAACCGCTCGTCGCTGGGCTCCGAGCGCGGCCTTGGCATGGAGGCGGGCCTGACCATCCTGTCGAAGATCCGCGAGGAGTTCGGATGCCCGGTCCTGACGGACGTGCACCTGCCCGACCACTGCGCCCCGGCGGCCGAGGCCTGCGATATCCTGCAGATCCCCGCCTTCCTGTGCCGCCAGACCGACCTGCTGCTCGCCGCGGGCGAGACCGGCGCGGCGATCAACGTCAAGAAGGGCCAGTTCCTCGCGCCGTGGGACATGGCGAACGTCGCCGCCAAGATCGCCGCGACCGGCAACGAGCGCATCATGCTGTGCGAGCGCGGCACCTCCTTCGGGTACAACGCGCTGGTGTCGGATTTCCGCGGCCTGCCGATCATGGCGCGCACGGGCTACCCGGTCGTGTTCGACGCCACCCATTCGGTCCAGCAGCCCGGCGGCCAGGGTGCGACGAGCGGCGGACAGCGCGAATTCGCCCCCGTCCTGGCGCGCGCGGCCTGCGCGGTGGGCGTTTCCGCCTTGTTCATCGAGACCCATGAGGACCCTGACCGCGCCCCCTCGGACGGGCCCAACATGATCCCCGTGGACCGGATGGAGAACCTGGTCGGAACGCTCCGCGCCATCGACCAACTGGCGAAGGCCCAGCCTCAGGAGCCGTAGACGGTCACCGTCGGCAGGTCCGTGAGCGGGATCTGAAGGAGGCGCATGGCCGACAGCGAGAGCTGCGCGCCGCCCTCCCCGTCGAGCGGGATCAGTTCCACCGTGGCACTGTTGCCCGTACCCGCCACCTCGACCCGCCCCGAGCGGCGCTCGGACACGAGGGCCGTGCGCATCCAGATCCCCGGATCGGTCGGGTCCCCCAGCGACGCCGTCTGCTCGCCGAGCGCCCGACCCGCCGACGCCGGCGGCGCCGTGGCCGCGGCACGCTGCTCGTCGGTCACGGTATCGAGCGCGTCGACGGTGTTGGCGCCGGCCTGGGGTCGCGGGGACCTGACCACCTCGGCGATCTCGGCGGGCGCGTCGGGCGCGTCGGGAGAGACCTCGGCCGCGCCGGGTGCGGTGGGGCCGGACCCGCCCTGCATCTGCGCGCAGGCGGCGAGGATCGGCAAGGCGGGCAGCAGGAGAAGGAAAGGAGAACGTGTCATAGCGCGATCCTAGCGCCGACGGCGGGGTGTCACAACGAATTATGGCCCCTTGCCGGGCGGGGGGACGGCCCATACTTTCCACGACATGAATGCACCGCTCATCGACCCGTTCCAGCGCGCGATCTCGTATCTGCGCGTGTCCGTCACCGACCGCTGCGACTTTCGCTGTGTCTATTGCATGGCGGAGAACATGCAGTTCTTGCCCAAGAAGGAGCTCCTGACGCTCGAGGAGCTGGACCGGATGTGCTCCACCTTCGTGGGCCTGGGGGTGCGCAAGCTGCGCATCACCGGCGGCGAGCCCCTGGTGCGGCGTGACATCATGACATTCTTCCGCTCCATGGGCCGGCACCTGGAGTCGGGCGATCTGGACGAGGTGACCCTGACCACCAACGGGTCCCAGCTCCACCGGTTCGCCGACGACCTCTATGCCGCGGGCGTGCGGCGGGTGAACATCTCCCTCGACACGCTGGACGAGGAGAAGTTCGCCCGCGTGACCCGCTGGGGCCGCCTTCCCCAGGTCATCAAGGGGATCGACGCCGCCCAGCGTGCCGGCCTCAGGGTCAAGATCAACACCGTGGCGCTCAAGGGCTTCAACGAGGACGAGCTGTTCGAGCTGGTGGAGTGGTGCGCGGCCCGCGACATGGACCTCACCTTCATCGAGGTCATGCCCATGGGCGATCTCGGCAACGAGGACCGGGTGGGCCAGTACTGGTCCCTGAAGGACCTGCGCGCGCAACTCGCCACCCGCTACACCCTGACCGACTCGGCCAAGCGCACAGGCGGCCCCGCGCGCTATGCCAAGGTCGTCGAGACGGGGCAGGACATCGGCTTCATCACACCGCTCACCCACAATTTCTGCGAGAGCTGCAACCGCGTGCGGCTGACCTGCACGGGCGAACTCTACATGTGCCTCGGCCAGGAGGACATGGCCGACCTGCGCGCGCCGCTGCGCGCCAGCGCCGACGACCGGGTGCTGGAGGAGGCGATCCGCGCCGCGATCTCGCTCAAGCCCAAGGGCCACGATTTCGACTATTCGCGGCAGGAGGCCGGGGGCCAGATGACACGTCACATGAGCCATACCGGCGGCTGAGGCCGTGCGGAGGACGCCGCTGTCCTATCGCTTCTATTCCACGCTCGGGCGCCTGGCCGCGCCCGTGCTCCTGCCGCGCCTGAAGCGTCGGTTCGTGGCAAGGGGCGGCGAAGCGGCGCGCTGGCCGGAGCGGCTGGGGCACGACCCTGCCCCCCGTCCCGAGGGAGCCGTGATCTGGGTCCACGCGGTGAGCGTGGGAGAGATGACCTCCGCCCTGCCCCTGATCGACGCGCTGCGCGCGGAGAGGCCCGACGCGACGGTGCTGCTGACCACGACCACGGCGAGTTCGGCGGATCTTGCCGCGCGCCGCCTTCCACCCCGGACGGTCCATCGCTTTGCGCCGCTCGACCATGGCGCGTCCGTCGCGCGATTCCTCGACCACTGGCGCCCCGAGCGCGCGATCTTCCTCGAAAGCGAGGTCTGGCCGATCCAGATCGGCGCGCTCGATTGCCGGGGCATTCCGCTGGCCCTGGTCTCGGCGCGGCTGACCGAGCGCTCCGCGCGCCGGTGGGCACGCCGTGCGCCGAGCCTCGCGGCCTGGTGTTTCGGACGCATCACGCTTCTCCTGGCGCAGGACCCGGAAACGGCGCGGCGCGCCCGCGATCTCGGCGCCCCCCGGGTGGAGGTCGCGGGGTCGCTCAAGGCGGCGGCCGCCCGCCTGCCCGTCGACGATGCCGCGAGGCGGGCCCTGTCGAAGGCGATCGGCCCCCGGCCGGCCTGGGTCGCCGCTTCGACCCATGCAGGGGAGGAAGAGGCCGTCGTCGCCGCCCACCGCGAGGTTCTGGCGGCCCATCCCGATGCCCTGTGCATCCTCGCCCCTCGCCACGCAGAGAGGCTGGAGGCGATCCTGCCGCTGCTCGGCAGCCTGCGGATCGCACGGCGCGGCGCGGGGGAGATGCCGGGGGAGGAAACGCAGCTCTACCTCGCCGATACCTTGGGCGAGATGGGCCTGTGGTACGATCTGGCCCCCCTGGTGTTCCTGGGCGGCAGCCTGCGGCCGGGGATCGGCGGGCACAATCCGCTGGAGCCCGCCGCGTTCGGCTGCACCCTCCTGACCGGGCCGCATACCGACAATGCGCGGGCGGAGTTCGAACGGCTGGTCGCCGACGGTCAGGCCCGCAGGGTGGAGGATGCCGCCGAGCTGGGGCGGGCCGTGGGCACCGCGCTCGCCGCGCCCGGCCCCCTGCGCCACGAGAACGCCGACGCCGACGCCGACGCCGGGCTTGCCGCGCGGATCGCGAAGGCATGCCTCTCGCTTGGCTGACATCTTGTCCTCGGGGCCCGGAACGCGCAGAAATCGCCCATGCCGGAACTGTTCGTCACCAACTACAATGCCCGCTACACCGGGGTCTCCGCCACCGCCGAGCGGATGGCGCAGGCGCATCTGGGCCGATACGACCTGGCGCTGGTCGGACAGCCCCTGGACGGGCTGCCGGAACCGATCCCCCCCGCCGCCGCGCGACGCCTGAGCCGCCGCCCCCCGGATGGGCGGGCGGCGGTCATCTGGCATGTGCGCCGCGATCCCGAGATGATCTCCGCCATCCATGCGCGCGACGTGCTCCGCCTGCCGATCCGCACCGTCTTCACCTCGGCCGCGCAGCATCGCCATTCCGCGTTCCCCCGCTGGCTGATCGGGCGGATGGACGCGGTGATCGCGACCTCCCAGGCGGCGGCCGCGTTCTTCCCCGGCGTGGCGGCCGTTCTGCCGCACGGGGTCGACACGGAAGCCTGCCGTCCCGCCGCGGACCGTCGCGCGGCCTGGGCTGCCCTGCCCCATGGGGGCACAAGGGGGGTGGCCATCGTCGGGCGGGTGCGCCCGTCGAAGGGCACGGATGTGTTCGTCGACGCGATGATCGAGGTGATGCGCCGCGATGGGGATGTGGTCGCGCTGGTGATCGGAACGACGAAGCCCCCCGAGGCCGCGTTCCGCCGCGACTTGGAGGCGCGCATCGCCAGTGCCGGATTGACGGAGCGGTTCCGCTTCCTCGACTTCGTGCCAAACGAGCGGCTGCGCCGCGACATCCTGCCGGCCCTGTCGCTGGTGGTGAACGTGGCCCGTTACGAGCCCTTCGGCGTGGTCCCGGCCGAGGGAATGGCGGCAGGCACGCCCTTCGTCTGCTCGGAGACGGGCCATTACCGGGCCTTTTCGGACGGGGGCCGGACCGGGGTGATCGTGCCGCCGGGCGATGTGGGGGCGACGGCCGGGGCGGTGGGCGATTTGCTGGCCGACCCCGATCGGATCGAAAGGATGGGCCGCGCCGCCCGGGAGAAAGCCCGCCGCGACCATTCCATCGCGGCCGAGGCCGACGGGGCGGCCGAAATCTACGAACGGCTCTGGGCGGGAGAGGACCTCGCGGTGCATCGCGGCCAGCGACGTCGCGGGCGGTGAGGCGCGCGGGTATTTGTGAAAGGGTGAGAAGGCCGCGGCGCGCGGCGCGGATCGGGCCGGCCCCCCGACAGGCAGGGGCCGGCGCCGGGATCAGGATGTCTTGCCGGAGGCCTTCTTGGCGGTCTTCTCGACCTTGTCGACCGACTCCTCGATCTGGGACTGCATCGAGCGATAGGCCTCCTCGTTGGCGTCGCGGGCGTTGTCGGCCATCTTACGCATGAGCCCGAGCGCCTCCTCGACGGCCTCGTTGACGGCCTGGGTGCGCGCCTTCATCGCGTCGGGGCCCGCGTTCTCCTCGGCCCACTCGTATTGCTGGCGCGCGGCCCGCGTCATCTTCTCGAAGATCTCCATCTGCTTGTCGAGGAGATCCTTGTAGGCCTCGGCGGCGGACCTGTTCGCTTCGGACATGGCATCGAAGTTGCGTTGGTTGGCGCGGATCACCTGCTCCATATCGAACATCTGCGCCTGAGGTTGCTGGAACATCTGCATCATCGTCTGCGGGTTCCACATCCGCGCGATCCGCTCGGGATCGAAGGCCTGCATGTACTCGCTCATGTCGAACGGGTTCTTGGCCTGTGCCATGTCGTTTCCTCCTCCTAGGTCGATGGGACGCAGCGTCCTCATACCCGGAGGAAGCTAGGGGGCGCGCTCCCCCGTTCAAGAAAGGGTGTCCGAACGCGAAGGAGCCCGCACCGAGGCGGGCTCCTCCATCTTGTCGCGGAAGGGGCCGATCAGCAGATCGACATGACCTCGCGGCGCGCCTCGGCGACGTCGTACCGGTCGCCCATCATCACCTTGGTCCAGGCGCGGACGAAGTCCCTGACCATCCGCGTCTCGCCATCGCTCCCGGAATAGAGCTCCGAGATCTGGCGCAGCGTGGTGTTGGCACCGAAGACCAGGTCGTTGCGCGTGGCGACGTACCGCTTCTCGCCCGAGCGGCGGTCGACGATGTCGAACTCCATTTCCTGGGCATCGCGCGGCTTCCACTCGTAGTCCATGGAGACCAGGACCTTGAAGAAGTCGTTGGTCAGCTGGCCACGGCGCTCGGTGAAGATGCCGTAGTCGGACCCGTCGAAGTTCTGGTCGAGGGCGCGCATGCCGCCCGTCAGGGCCGTCCACTCCCACGAGGTCAGGTTCAACTGGGCCGCCTTGTCGAGGAAGATGTGTTCCGGCGATACCTGGAAGCGGACTTCCGAGTTCGTGTAGTTCCGGAACCCGTCTACCGTGGGCTGCAGCCAGTTGAAGCTTTCGCCGTCGGTCCATTCGTCGGTGGCGTCGGTCCGTCCGGGGACGAAGGGCACCTCGACCTCATGGCCCGCGTCACGCGCCGCCTTCTCGATCCCGGCGGCGCCGGCGAGCACGATCAGGTCCGCGAGCGAGATCTTCTTGCCGCCCTGACCCTCGCCGTCGAAGTCGTTCTTGACCTTGGCAAGTGCCTGCAGGACGCGGTCGAGCTGCGCGGGGTTGTTGACCGACCAATCCTTCTGCGGCCACAGGCGCAGTCGCGCCCCGTTGGCCCCGCCCCGCTTGTCGGTCTCGCGGTAGGTCACCGCCGACGCGAAGGCCGTCGCGACCAGCTCGCGCACCGGCAGACCGATGTCGAGGACGCGGCGCTTGAGATCCGCGATCTCGGAGGCGTCCACGAGCGGATGGTCCACGGCCGGGACGGGGTCCTGCCAGATGAACGTCCCCCCCTGCTCGGGGCCGGCATAGCGGTCGCGCGGTCCCATGTCGCGGTGGATCAGCTTGTGCCACGCCTTGGAGAACTGCTCGGTGAAGTAGTCGAAGTCGTTCAGGAAGTCCTGAGCGATCTTGCGGTACTCCGGATCGACCTTGAACGCGATGTCCGTGGTCTGCATCATGAGCGGGTTCATCTTGCCCTCGACATGGGCGTCGGGGGTCTTGGGCGCGTCGGGGTCGGTCGGCTCCCACTGGAGCGATCCGGCCGGCGACCTGGTCTGCTGCCACTCGAACTTGAAGAGGTTCGTGAGGTAGTCGTTGTCCCACGCGATCGGGTTCGGCGTCCAGGAGCCCTCGATCCCGTTGGTGATCGTGTCCTCGGCATTGCCCTTGCCGGCGGCATTGCTCCAGCCGAGGCCCTGCTGTGACATGGCCGAACCTTCCGGCGCGGCGCCGACGTTCTCGCTCACCGGGTGGGCGCCGTGGGACTTGCCGAAGGCGTGGCCGCCGGCGATCAGCGCGAGGGTCTCGACGTCGTTCATCGCCATCCGGGCGAAGGTCTCGCGGATGTCGCGCGCGGCATCCATCGGGTCGCCGTTGCCGTTCGGGCCCTCGGGATCGACGTAGATCAGCGACTGGTGCGAGTTGCCCATCGGGTTCTCGAGGTCGTAATGCTCGTCCTTCGGGCCGCCCTCCCAGCGCAGGCCGCGGTTGACCATCTCCTCGGGGTGACCCTTGTGGGGGCCGGAGGGCTCCTCGTCAGGCTTCTTGCCATGCCAGCCCTCGGGGCCCCAGTAGGTGGCGTTGTCGGCTTCCCACGCGTCCTCGCGGCCGCCGGCGAAACCCTGCAGCGGCAGGCCCATGTCCTCCATGCCGACCGTGCCGGCGAGCACGATCAGGTCGGCCCAGCTCAGGCTGGAGCCGTATTTCTGCTTGATGGGCAGCAGCAGACGCTCGGACTTGTCGGTGTTGCCGTTGTCCCACCACGAGTTGATGGGGGCGAAGCGGTGCATGCCCTGCCCCGCGCCGCCGCGGCCGTCCGCGATCCGGTAGGTGCCGGCGGAGTGCCACGACAGGCGCACCATTTGCGGGCCGTAATGGCCGTAATCGGCCGGCCACCAGTCGACCGGCGTACGCAGGAGGGTGCGCACCTCCTCTTTCAGCTCGGCGAAGTCGATCGTCTCGAACGCCGCCTTGTAGTCGTAGTCGTCGCCCAGCGGGTTCGCCAGCGGGCCGTTCTGGTGCAGCAGTTCCACCTTGAGGCGGTTCGGCCACCAATGGTCGAGCTGCGGCTCGGAGCCGAGCGCGCCGCCGATACGCGTTCCGCGGAACGGGCAGGCGCCTTGCGTGGCTGCGTGGTCTTTCATGGTTCACTCCACATACGTTCAATCTTGTCCGTCGGCGCGGACGGCCCGCCGCGAGGGCCGGCGACCCGGCTCCGGTCGGACCGGTATCTTAGGGCGTCCGGCTGCCAACGTCGAACGATTCTAAACTAAGGGTCGGCACCCGCGTTCCGCAACCATCCCTCCCGCGCGGACTTGCCGCGCCGGGCGGGGGGCCGCCGCCCTCACCTCGCGGCCAGGAGGGCGCGCAGGCGCTCCATCTCGGGGGCCGCCGCGGCCTCGGCCGCGCGCAGGGCGTCGCGGTAGGCGCGCAGCACCTCGCGGCCCGTCTCGGTCACCGCCGCGCCCCCGCCTCGCGCGCCGCCCCGCGCGCTCTCGACCACGGGGGCCGCGAACATGGCGTTCATGGTCTCCACCAACTGCCAGGCCCGGCGGTAGCTCATGCCCATCTGCCGCCCGGCCGCCGCGATGGAGCCCGCCGCCTCGATCCGCTCAAGGAGGTCGGCCTTGCCCGGCCCGATCATGCCCCGCCCCTCGAAAACGATGCGAAGGCGCAGGTCTGGCGGGGGCGCTGGCTGGCTCATGGGCGCGAGGATGCCGCGCAGGCCGTCCGGCGGCAAGCGATCCCGGCGCAGCCCCGAGGGGATGCAAAGACGGGCGCGAGGGTCTATCTCCCCTCCGGCAACCCCCCGAAGGACCCTTCCCCATGCAGAGCGCCGCCAAGTATTTCACCTGGGCCTTCGCCGTCACCGCGCTCGGGCTGGCCCTGTCGATCTGGGTGGGCTGGTCCTTCACCGGCACGATGGAGGGCACGGCGAGCATGTTCTTCATCTCCCTCGTCCTCGCGGCGCTGGAGATCTCGCTGAGTTTCGACAACGCCATCGTCAACGCCAACGTGCTCAAGCGGATGGATCCGGTCTGGCAGCGGCGCTTCCTGACATGGGGTATCCTGATCGCGGTGTTCGGCATGCGGATCGTGTTTCCGCTGGCCATCGTCGCCATCGCCGCCGGGACGGGGCCGATCGCGGCGCTGGTGCTGGCGGTCGAGGACCCCGGCCAGTACGCCACCATCATGGAGGGGGCCCATCCCGACATCGCGGCCTTCGGCGGCACGTTCCTGATGATGGTGGCACTGTCGTTCTTCCTCGATCCCGACAAGGACCGCCACTGGCTCGGGGGGCCCGAGCGGTGGCTGTCGCGCCACGGCGGCACGCGGGGAACGGACGTGGCCGTCGTCGCCGCGGTGGTCCTGGCGGTGTCGCAGTTCTTCCCCGACGGGGACGACGGGCGCTTCGTGACAATGGCGCTGTGGGGGCTGCTGACCTACCTGATCGTGCACGTGCTGGGCGCGGCGCTCGACAAGGGCGGCGCGGACAAGGTCGCGGCCCAGGGTGGCCTGGGAGCGTTCCTCTACCTGGAGATGCTGGACGCGAGCTTCTCCTTCGACGGGGTGATCGGCGCCTTCGCCCTGACGCAGAACCTCTTCATCATCGCGATCGGCCTCGGGATCGGGGCGATGTATGTGCGCTCCATGACCATCATGCTGGTGGAGAAGGGCACGCTCGGCGAATACGCCTATCTCGAGCACGGCGCGTTCTGTGCAATTTTCCTGCTCTCGGTGATTATGTTCCTGCAACCGCTCGTCCACGTGCCGGAAGTGATCACCGGTCTGGCGGGCGTGGTTCTGATCGGGGCCGCGCTGTGGTCGTCGATCCGCGAGAACCGGGCCCAGCCGGCATGAGGGGGGCGGGTTTCGACGCGGCCCGCGACGGCGCGGCCGGGTGGCGGCTCGTCTCCGACCAGGTGATGGGGGGCGTCAGCGACGGCACCCTCACGCTCGAGGAGGTCGCGGGCCGGCCCGCCCTGCGCCTGACGGGCAAGGTATCGCTGGAAAACGACGGCGGCTTCCTGCAGATGGCGACGGATGTGGCGGCCGCCCCCGGCGCCGCGGGCATCGAGTTGGAGGTCCTGGGCGACGGGTCGGACTACAACCTGCATCTGCGGACCGACGCCGTGGAAAAACCCTGGCAAAGCTTTCGCGCCACGTTCCGCGCCGAGCCGCAATGGCGCCGCATCCGCCTGCCCTTCGCCGGGCTGGAGGCGCACCGGATCGACGCCGCCTTCGACCCGGCGGGGCTGAGGCGTATCGGGCTGGTGGCGATCGGGCAGGCATTCCGCCCCGATCTCTCCCTTTCGATGCTGCATTTTTATACGAAAAATTAACTGTTGCGCTCGCCCGAACGTCCGGGTCCCCTAGGCAGGAACACCTGCACCCGATGGAAGGGGAACCGCCATGCGAGCTTGGGCCGACCGATTGGGGCTGAGAACCGACCCGACGATCTTCTTCGTCTCCGCCGGTTGCATGATCCTGTTCGTGCTCCTGCTGGCGATCATGCCGGGCACGATCAACGACATCTTCGCCGCCACCCGCGGGTGGATCGTACGCCGCCTGGGCTGGTTCTTCATCCTGGGCGTCAACGTCTGGTTGGGGTTCCTGCTCTTCGCGGCCTTCTCCAGCTACGGCCACATCCGCCTCGGCGGCCCCGACTCCAAGCCCGAATATACCTCGCTGTCGTGGTTCACGATGCTCTTCGCCGGCGGTATCGGCACGGTGCTGATGTTCTGGGGCGTGGCGGAGCCGATCTCGCACTTCTCCACCCCGCCCATCACCGGGGTCGAGCCCTACTCCGAGGAAGCCGCGAACTGGGCGATCTCCATCGCGATCTACCACCTGGGGCTCCATACCTGGACGATCTTCGCCCTGCCCGGCCTGGCCTTCGCCTACTTCATCTACCGCTACAAGCTCCCGATCCGGGTCTCCTCGGTGTTCTGGCCGCTTCTGGGCACGCGCATCTACGGGCCCATCGGCAAGACCATCGACATCTTCGGCGTGCTGGGCACGATCTTCGGCGTGGCCGTGTCGCTCGGCCTCGGGACCAGCCAGATCGGCGCCGGGCTCGAGGCGCTGTTCGGCTGGCCCGACGGGGTGCCGCTGCGCTTGGCGATCCTGGCGGTGCTGACGGCTGTGGCCGTGGCCTCCATCGTCGCGGGCCTCGACTCGGGCGTGAAGCTTTTGTCTAACATCAATATCGGCATGGCCGTCGCGCTGATGATCTTCGTCATGGTCACCGGCTCGACGCTGTTCCTGCTGCGCGCCATCGTCCAGACCTTCGGCCTCTACTTCGAGAACCTGCCCCACCTGGCGTTCTGGAACGACATGATGTCGAGCTACCTGCCCGACACGAACGAATGGGGCTGGCAAGGGTCCTGGACCGTCTTCTACTGGGCCTGGACGGTGACGTGGTCGCCCTTCATCGGCCTGTTCGTGGCGCGTATCTCCTACGGCCGCACGATCCGGGAGTTCGTCCTGGGCGTGCTGTTCGCGCCGTCGATGTTCACCCTGGTGTGGTTCGCGATCTTCGGCTGGTCGGCCATGGCCAACGACGGGATCGGCGACGCCATGCGCTCCCAGATGGGCGACGAGGCGGGCCGCATCTCGGAGGCGGTGTCGAACTCGGTCCCGCTGGCGATGTTCGCTTTCTTCGAGAGCTTCCCCGCCACCCAGCTCATCCAGGGCCTCGCGGTGGTGATCGTGGCGATCTTCTTCGCCACCTCGTCGGACTCGGCCTCGCTGGTGGTGGACATGCTCTGCTCGGGCGAGCCTGAGGCCGGGCCGGTCCACCAGCGGGTGTTCTGGGGCGTGTCGGAGGGGCTGGTGGCCGCGATCCTGATGATCATGGCGGGCGACCAGGCGCTCAACGCGCTCCAGCAGGTGATCACCACCATCGGCCTGCCGATCTTCATCATGGTGTTCATGATGGTCGTCTCGATGATCGTGGCGTTCCGGAACGAGGGGATCGACCGCGTCTCCATCGACGAGCCCGATATCCCGGACCACGCCCGGGACACGACCGACTCGGCGGAGAAGCCCGCCGAGTGAGCTCGGATCAGCCGGTCAGGTCCCCGAGGACGGCGCGCGTCGCCTCGGGGATCGGCGCCTTGATGCGCGCGACCCGCTCCACGTTCACGTGGACTAAGAAGCCCTCGGCCGCGGCCTCCTCCGTCTTTCCCGCGAAGAGGCCGATCTCGTAGCGCACGGCGCTGCGGCCCAGATGCGCCACGCGCAGCCCCGCGGTCACGGTCTGGGGAAACGAGATCGGCGCATGGTAGCGGCACCCCGATTCCACCACGAGGAACACGGTGTCCCCGCCCGAGGGGTCGAGGACGCCGTGTTCGATCAGGTGCGCGTTCACGGCCGTGTCGAACAACTCGTAATGCACCGTGTTGTTGAGATGGCCGTAGTGGTCGTTGTCGAACCACCGCGTGGGAAGGGTTCGGAACGCGCGGTACTCGGCGCGCGTCCCCGGCATTAGAAGAACGCCTGCAGGCCCGTCTGCGCCCGGCCCAGGATCAGCGCGTGCACGTCGTGGGTGCCCTCGTAGGTGTTCACCGTCTCGAGGTTGATCATGTGCCGCATGACCCCGTATTCCTCGCTGATCCCGTTGCCGCCGTGCATGTCGCGGGCGACCCGCGCGATGTCGAGCGCCTTGCCGCAGTTGTTGCGCTTCATCAGGCTCACGAGCTCTGGCGCGGCCTGCCCCTCGTCCATCATCCGGCCAAGCCGCAGGGAGCCCTGCAGGCCGAGCGCGATCTCGGTCTGCATGTCGGCGAGCTTCTTCTGGAAGAGCTGCGTGCCCGCGATGGGCTTGTCGAACTGCTTGCGCTCCAAACCGTAGGACCGGGCGGCGAACCAGCAGGCCTCCGCCGCGCCCATCGCTCCCCAGGAGATGCCGTAGCGCGCGCGGTTGAGGCAGCCGAACGGACCTTTGAGCCCCTGCACGTTGGGCAGGAGCGCCTCCTCGCCCACCTCGACGTTCTCCATCACGATCTCGCCGGTGGTGGAGGCGCGCAGGGAGAGCTTGCCGCCGATCTTGGGCGCCGACAGCCCCTTCGTCCCCTTCTCCAGCACGAAGCCGCGGATCTTGCCCTCGTGGGCCTCGGACTTCGCCCAGACGACGAACACGTCGGCGAAGGGAGAATTGGAGATCCACATCTTGGAGCCGTTCAGGACGTAGCCGCCGTCGGTCTTCTTGGCGACGGTCTTCATGCCGCCGGGGTCGGAGCCGGCGTCGGGCTCGGTCAGGCCGAAGCAGCCGATCAGCTCGCCGGTGGAGAGCTTGGGCAGGAACTTCTCCTTCTGCTCCTCGGAGCCGTAGGCCTCGATCGGATACATCACCAGGCTCGACTGGACCGACATCATCGACCGGTAGCCCGAATCGACCCGCTCCACCTCGCGCGCCACCAGCCCGTAGGTGACGTAGTTCGAGCCGAGGCCGCCGTAGTCCTCGCCCACGGTCACGCCCAGAAGGCCCGCCTCCCCCATCATCGGGAACAGGTCGGGATCGGCCTTCTCGGTGGCGTAGCCCTCGGCCACGCGGGGTTGCAGCACGTCGGTGGCGAACTGGCGGGCCGCGTCGCGCAGCATCCGTTCGTCCTCGGTCAGCTGCGTCTCCAGCAGCATCGGGTCGCTCCACTCGAAGCTTCCGAGGTCGGGTCCGTGTCCTTGCGTGTCCTTGGGCATGTCAGTCTCCCCTGTCATGGGCCGAGATCCGCTCGGCGAAGGTGTCGAGTAGCATGTGCTTGAGTATCTTGCCGGTCGCCGCCGCCGGCAGCGCATCGACGACGAAGATCGCGCCGGGGCACTTGTAGCCCGAAAGCCGCGCGGAGACGAAGTCCCGCAACGTCGCGGGGTCCACTCCGCCCTCGGCCGCCTGCACGAAGGCCAGAACGTCCTCGTTGCCCGCCCGTGGCCGCCCGATCACCGCCGACTGGACCACTTGGGGGTGGTCGTTCAGCGCCGCCTCCACCTCGGGCGGATAGACGTTGAACCCGGACCGGATGATCAGTTCCTTGCGGCGCCCGACCACGTGGAGGTGGCCGCGCGTATCGATCAGGCCCATGTCCCCCGTCGACAGCCACCCCGTCTCCGACAGGATCTCGCGCGTCTGTTCGGGGGCGCGGAAATATCCCTTCATCACGTGGGGGCCGCGGGTGACGATCTCTCCCACACCGCCCTCGTCGGGCTCGGCGATCTCCACCTCGCATCCCGGCAGCGGCGGGCCGACCGAGATGTCGGGGTCGCCGATGTCGTTGCGCGTGCCGCAGATGCCGGCGGTCGACTCGGTCATGCCGTATCCGTTCTGGAGCGGCAGGCCGTAGAAGGCTTCCGCCTTGCGCTTCCACGCCGGGTCGAGCGGCGCGGCCCCCGACGACACGTAGCGCAGGGCCCCGCCCTCGAGCCGGTCGATCCCCGCCTCGGCGGTATGCCTCATCAGGAGGGCGTGCATCTGCGGCACGGCCGGCAGGACGGTCGCCCCGTCCTCGAGCGCGGCCAGAAGCGCCCCCGGCGAGAACCGCGCTTCGAGCTGCACCTCGGCCCCCGCCACGGCGCCGGCGGTCAGGAGCGAGGCCAGCCCGAAGACATGGGTCAGCGGAAGTGCCCCGTAGAGCCGGTCGTCGGGGACCATGGCCCGCAGCCGCGCCGACGCGCTGCCGCCGAAGTCCATGTTGTCGTGGGTCAGCATGACCCCCTTCGGCGCGCCGGTCGTCCCGGTGGTGTAGAGGATGACGGCCACGTCCTCCTCCACCGCCTCGCCGGCAGCGCCCCGGGCGGCCACGTGGACCCGGCCGAACCCGGTCTCGACCTCCTCGGCCGCGTGTCCGTGCGCGGCGGCGGCGTACGATCCGCCGGACGTGTAGAGGATCGCGCGGGGCGTGCAGTGCTCCTCTATCAGGGCCAGTTCCGCGGCCGTCATCCGGGCGTTGACCGGAACGGCGCAGGCTCCGATCCGGCTGGCGGCGAAGACCGCGACGGCCGTCGCCGCGCAGTTCTCCGCCACGATCAGCACCCGGTCCCCGGCGCGCACGCCGCGCCGCTCCAGGATCTCGGCCGCTTCCAGGGTCGCGGTGCGGTAGCCCGCCCAGTCGAGCGCCACGCCGCCGCCGTCGCGCAGGGCGGGCGCCGCGCCGCGCTGGCTGGCGTGGCCGTCGATATGGTCGTGGAGGCGGATCCCGTCGCTCACTTCCTCAGTCTCCCGAACTCGGGCGCACGCTTCTCCAGCCGGGCGCCGATTCCCTCCTCGGCCTCGGGCCCGCCCTGGGCGCGGGCCATCGAATCGCGTTCCGCCGCCAGTTGCTCGTCGAACTCCGCCGACCGGGCGGCGTGGGCCAGGCGCTTGATGCGGACCTGCGCCTCGCGCGGGCCGTGGCCCAGGCGTGCCGCCATGTCCCTTGCCCGCGCAACGGCCTCGCCCGGAGGGGCGAGCGCACTCACCGCGCCCAGCTCGAACAGGCGCCCGGCACGCACCGGCTCGCCGCTCAGGAGCAGCGGCAGCGCCGTTTGCGGCGGCAGGGACTGCGCCAGGGCATGGGTAAGCCCGCCGTCCGGGGTCAGGCCCGCACGCGCGTAGGAGGCGACGAAGGCCGATCCCTCGGCCGCGATCACCACGTCGCAGGCCATGGCGATGGCGAATCCCGCCCCCGCCGCGCCGCCCTCGACCGCGGCGATCACCGGCGCGGGACAGTCCCGGATCGCCCGGATCGCGTCGTGAAGCACGTCGATCCGCTCGGCCCGCTCGCGCTTGGGCAACTCGCGCCGCGTGGCCAGGACGGCGAGGTCGCCGCCCGAGCAGAAATACCCCCCCTCGCCGGCCAGCACTACCGCGCCCACGTCGCCGTCCTCCGCCGCCTCCGCGCAGCCGCGGGTCAGCGCGTCGAGGTAGTCGGGCGTTAGCGCGTTGCGCTTGGCGGGGTTGTCGTTCCATACCACCAGGGCGTGGTGGTCGCGCTCGATCCGTCCGGTCATTCCATGCGCTCCTTGGACAGGGGCTTGAACGTGCCGGTGGCCGTGGCGACCAGCCGGCCCGCGTCGTCGCGCAACTCGCCGTCGATGAACCGGATCGAACGTCCGCCTCCCGTCACCCGTCCCGTCGCGGTCAGCTCGTCGCCCTCCCGCGCGGGTCCGACGAAGTTCGTCGTCATCGACAGGGTCACCATGGGCCACAGGCCCGTATCGTCCACGGCGAGCGATCCCGTCGCCCCCATGGCGTTGTCGAGCATGCACGCGACGATCCCGCCATGGAGCGCGCCGTGGCGGTTGGTGTGGCGCCCGTCCACCGTCAGGCGGCAGCGCGCGCGCCCGTCGCCGCCCGACAGGTCCAACACGTAGCCCAGGGTTCGCTGGGTCCCAGTCTCGTCGCGTATGATCGCGTCGCCGCTCATGCCGCCCGCAACCGCGAGAACCGGCCCAGATGATAGAGCGCATCGCCCAGCCGGTGCTCGGTCATGGTCAGGCGCCGGGCGAAATGGCCCAGGTCGTATTCCATCGTCATGCCGATCCCGCCATGCATCTGGATCGCCTCCTCCACCACCAGCTTGGCGGTCTGGCCTACGAGCTGCTTGGTGGCCGAGACATGCATTTCGCGCTCGGCGCGGGGGGCGTCGAGGTGCCCGGCCAGGTTGATGACGGCCGACCGCGCCTGCTCGATCTCGATCAGCATCTCCGACATGCGGTGCTGCAGGGCCTGGAACCTGGCCAGGGGCTGGCCGAACTGCTTGCGCTGGGAGAGGTAGTCGATGGTCAGGTCCTTGGCCCGTTCCATCAGGCCCAGCGCCTCGGCGGTCAGGGCGCAGGTGGCGCGCGCGTTCTGCCGCTCGATCGCCTCGAGGCCGTGATCCGCCTCGCCCAGGAGCGCCTCCGCGGGCAGCGACACGTCGCGCAGGTCGATCTCGGCGCCGCGGCCGCCCCCCGCCAGGGGATAGTCGCGGAGCGTCAGCCCGTCCGCGTCGCGCGGCACCAGGAACAGCGAGATCCCGTCCCGCTCGCCGACCTTGCCGGAGGTGCGCGCCGAGACGACCAGCCAGTCGGCGTCGCCGCCGTTCGTCACCACCGCCTTGTGCCCCGAGAGGACCCATCCGTCGCCGCTCCGTCGCGCCTCGGTCGCGACATGCTCCAGGTCGTAGCGTGCTCCTGCCTCGCCATGGGCGAAGGCCAGTTGCAGGCCGCCGCCGATCACCTCCTCGAGATGGGCGCGCTGCGCCTCAGATCCCAGCTCGGCGATCAGACCCCCGGCCAGCACCACCTCCAGGAGCGGCTCGGGCGCACCGGCGCGCCCCATCTCCTCGAAGACCACCATCAGGTCGAACCCGGCCCCGCCGAATCCGCCCTCCTCCTCGGTGAAGAGCGCGCCGATCACGCCCATCTCGGCCAGCGCCGCCCAGCTCTCCGTCGACCAGGCGCGGTCTCCCTCGACGATCGCCTTCAGGTCCGTCTTGTCGGCCAGGAGGCGGCGCAGCCCGTCCGACAGCATCTGCCGCTCGTCCGTGAGATCGAAATTCATTCCTCAGGCCCCCAGCATCGTCTTGGCGATGATCGACTTCTGCACCTCGTTCGATCCACCGTAGATCGAGAGCTTGCGGTTGTTGAAATAGTCGGCCGTGGCCGGCATCGCGTAATCGGGCCCGACCGGCTCCACGTTCGACCCCGCCTCCAGCGCCTCAGAGACGAAGGGCATGGCGTAGGGGCCGCAGGCCAGCCGCGTCAGGTCGTTGATCTCCTGCCGGATCACCGTCCCCTTGACCTTGAGCATCGAGCTCTCGACGCCCGGGGCGGAACCCTCGGCGGCGGCGGAGACCACGCGCAGATTGGTGGTGGCCATGGCCATCAGGGCGATCTCCAGCTTGGCGATCTCGGCGGCGAAGAGCGGGTCCTCGATCAGGGGCCGGCCGTGCTGCATCTCCAGCCCCGCGATGCGGCGCAGGTTGGCCAGCGCCTGGTTGGCGAAGCCCACGCCGGCAATGTTGGTGCGCTCGTGGGTCAACAGGTACTTGGCGATGGTCCAGCCCTGGTTCTCCTCGCCCACGAGGTTCCCGGCGGGCACGCGCACGTCCTTGAAGAAGACCTCGTTCACCTCGGCGCCGCCGTCGATCAGCACGATCGGGCGCACCTCGATGCCCGGATCGTCCATGTCGATCAAAAGGAAGCTGATCCCCTCCTGCGGCTTGCCCTCCTTGCGGGTGCGCACCAGGCAGAAGATGTGGTCGGCGTATTGCGCCAGGGTGGTCCAGGTCTTCTGGCCGTTGACCACGTAATGGTCGCCGTCGCGCTCCGCGGTGGTCTTGAGGGAGGCGAGGTCGGACCCCGCGCCGGGCTCGGAATAGCCCTGGCACCACCAGTCCGTGCCGTCGAGGATACGGGGCAGCCAATGGGCCTTCTGCTCGTCGGAGCCGAACTTCATCAGCACCGGGCCCAGCATCGCGATCCCGAAGGGGATGATCCGCGGCGCGTGGGCGCGCGTCGTCTCCTCCTCGAAGATGTGGCGCTCGACCGCATCCCAGCCCGAGCCGCCATGGGCCTCGGGCCAGTGTCCGGCGAGCCAGTTGCGCTCCTGCAGCGCGGCATGCCAGCTCTCGTAGTCCTCCTTGGTCAGGTGCTGGCCCAGCCGCACCTTGTCCGACAGCCGCTTGGGCAGCCGCTGGTCGAGGAAGGTCCGCAGATCGTCGCGGAAGGCTTCCTGCGCGTCCGTGTAGGTCAGGTCCATCTCGTCTCCCCCTCTTTTCAGTAAATGTCGAACAGTCCCGCGGCCCCCTGGCCGCCGCCCACGCACATCGTCACGACGCCGCGTTTCGCGCCCCTGCGGTGCCCTTCGTGCAGAAGGTGGCCGGTCATCCGCGCGCCCGTCATCCCGAACGGGTGGCCCACGGCGATGGAGCCGCCGTCGACGTTCAATATCTCGTTGGGGATGCCCAGCCGGTCGCGGCAATACAGAAGCTGGGAGGCGAAGGCCTCGTTCAGTTCCCACAGGTCGATGTCGTCCATCCCGACGCCGTGACGCTCCAGCAGGCGCGGCACGGCGAAGACGGGGCCGATGCCCATCTCGTCGGGCTCGCACCCCGCCACCGCGAAGCCGCGGAACGCGCCCAGGGGCTCGAGCCCCGCGCGCTCGGCCTCGCGGGCGCTCATCATCACCAGCGCCGCCGCCCCGTCCGAGAGCTGGCTGGCGTTGCCGGCGGTGACGTGCCTGCCCTCGCCCCGCACCGGGTCGAGGCCCTTCAGGGCGTCGAGCGTGGTCTGGGGCCGGTTGCACTCGTCCTGGTCGATCACGCGGGAGGTGTAAGAAACTTCCCCGGTCGCCTTGTCCTTGACGGCCTGCTTCACCTCCATCGGCGCGATCTCGGCGTCGAACCGGCCCGCCTCCTGTGCCGCCGCCGTGCGCATCTGGGACTGGTAGCCAAGCTCGTCCTGGGCCTCGCGGGAGACGCCGTAACGTTCGGCCACGATGTCGGCCGTGTCGATCATCGGCAAGTAGAGGTCGGGCTTGTGCTCCATGATCCAGTCGCTCGGCGCCTCGTCGGGCGGCGGCTGCACCTGGCTGATCGACTCGACCCCGCCCACCAGGACCGCCTTCGCACCCTCCTCGCGGATCATGTGCCCGCCCATGGCGATGGCCTGCAGGCCCGACGCGCAGAAGCGGTTCACCGTGGTTCCGGCCACCTCCACGGGCAGGCCCGCGCGGACCACCGCCTGGCGGGCGATGTTGCGGCCGGTGGCGCCCTGGGGATAGCCGCAGCCCCAGATCGAATCCTCGATCATGGCGGGGTCGATCCCCGCGCGCTCCACGGCGTGGCGGGCCGCGTGCCCGGCCATCTCCACCCCGTGGGTGGCGTTGAAGGCCCCGCGATGCGCCTTGCCGATTGGCGTGCGGGCGATTGCGACGATGACGGCGTCTTCGGGCATCAGTTCAGGTCCTTGAATTGCTTTTCGCTGTCGGCGAGCTCGACCAGGAGCGGCGCGGCCTGCCAGAAATCAGGGTTGTCCTCGGCATAGCGCGCGACGCGGTCGCGCAGCGTCGCCAGCCCCACGTGATCGGCATAGGTCATGGGCCCGCCCCGCCAGCGCGGAAACCCGTAGCCGAACAGCAGCACCGCATCCACGTCGAGCGGCCGCTTGGCGATCCCCTCGCCCACGACGCGCGCGGCCTCGTTGACCATCGCGGTCAGGTAGCGCTCGACGATATCGGTGTCGGTGAATTCCCGCGGCTCCACCCCCCGCTCGGCGCGGACCTCCTCGATCAGGCGCGTCACCTCCTCGTCGGGGCGGCCCTTGGGGCTGTCCTCGTCGTAGATGTAGTATCCGCGCCCGGTCTTGCGCCCCAGCCGGCCCATCTCGTAGAGGCGGTCGTCCCAGTCGGGATTGACCTCGCCGGTCTGCAGGCCCTTCCGCTCGCGGGTCATGTAGCCGATGTCGAGACCCGCCAGGTCGGCCACCTTGTAGGGGCCCATGGCGAAGCCGAACGCCTCGAGCGCCGCGTCGATGCGGTACGGCGAGGCGCCCTGGAGCACCATCTCGGTGGCCGCGGCGCGGTAATGGCTCAGGATGCGGTTGCCGATGAACCCGTCGCACACGCCGGCGCGCACCGCGATCTTGCCCATGCGCTTGCCCAGGGCGAAGGCCGTGGCGGTCACCTCGGGCGCGGTCGTGTCGGGCACGACGACCTCTAGGAGCTTCATCACGTGGGCGGGCGAGAAGAAGTGCATCCCGATCACGTCGGCGCGCCGCCTGGTCCCGCCCGCGATCTCGCCCACGTCGAGGTAGGAGGTGTTGGTGGCCAGCACCGCCCCGTCCTTCATCACGTGGTCGAGCTGGTCGAAGACCTGGCGCTTCACGTCCATGGATTCGAACACCGCCTCGACCACCACGTCGGCCTCCGACAGCGCCTCGAAGTCGGTGGTCGTCGTCAGGTCGATACGGCCACGCTTCTCCTCGGTGAGCTTGCCGCGCTTGACCGCCCCGTCGAGGTTCTTCTCGATGGTCAGCCGCGCCTTGTCGGCCGCCTCCTCGCTCTGCTCGAGCAGGGTCACGGGCAGGCCGGCCAGCACGGCCGCGGTGGCGATGCCCGACCCCATCGTGCCGCCGCCCACGACGCCCACCGCCTCGACGGCGCGCGGCTCGACTCCCTTCAGTTCCGGCAATTTCGAGACCTGCCGCTCGAGGAAGAAGGCATGGACGAGCGCCTCGCGCTGGGGCGTGTCGACCAGCAGGTCGAACAGGCGCCGCTCCTCGGCCAGGCCGTCCTCGAACGACATCTCGCAGGCGGCGCGCACCGCTTCGGCAGCCTTGATCTGCGCGATCTGGCCGGGATGGCGCGCCTCCAGCTCGACATTCCAGTCCGACCAGTCGCGGCCGGGCGCCGCGGGGGCGGGCATGTCGGCCACCGGGCGGGCCACCGCGCCCTGCTCCAGAAGCTCGCCGGCATAGGCGATGCCCGCGAGGCGCGGGTCGTCGCCCTCCACCATCCGGTCCACCAGGCCCATCACTTGCGCCCGCGTCGCGTCCACCGGCGCGCCCGAGGTGATCAGCTCCAGCGCGGCGTCGGTGCCCACCACCCTCGGGGCGCGCTGGGTGCCGCCCGCGCCGGGCAGGATGCCCAAGGAGACCTCGGGAAAGCCCAGCTTCGCCCCGGCCAGCGCCACCCGGTAATGGCAGCCCAGCGCCACCTCCAGCCCGCCGCCCAGCGCGGCCCCGTGGATCGCGGCCACCACCGGCTTGGCGACCCGCTCCAGATGCCCGATCAGCTCGGGCAGCCACGGGTCCTTGGGCGGCTTGCCGAATTCCGACACGTCCGCACCGCCCAGGAACAGCCGTCCCGCCCCGACCAGGACCGCGATCTCGGCGTCGTCGGCCTCGAACCGCTCGATGGCGGCGAGCAGCTCGACCCTGAGCGCATGGCCCAGCGCGTTGACCGGGGGATTGTCCACGGTCAGGATGGCGATCTGCCCCTCGCGGTCGTAATGCACGGTCTCGGTCACGTCTGTCTCCCTCTCGTGGCGGTGGGTACGGGCCAAACGCTCCGCCCCCGTGTCTCGTTCATCTGCGCAGTGGCGCGGGCGGCAGCCCCAGGGTCGATTCCAGCTCCCGCACCGCCGCGCGCAGCCCGGGCCCGACCTCGTCCTCCATCCGCGCCATGCCCAGATCCGCGGGAAGCGCCCCGCAGGAGAAGACCACCGGCTCGGACAGGTCGCGCGGGAAGAACGGGGTCGAGACGGCATGGATGTTGGCGGCGAAATACTCGGCCGGATCGGCGATCGCGAAGCCACGCGACATCAACTGCCCGTAGGCCTCCTGCCGGATGCGCGACAGGCGTTCGATGTCGGTGCCGCGGTCCGTCACGGCCTCGCGGAACACCGGCTCGACCGCGCCCTCCGCCAGGGCGGCGAGAAAGCAGTGGCCCGAGGACGAGCCCGCCAGCGGCAGCCGGTGCCCCACCTCGAGCCAGATCGAGGCCACGCCCGCCGGCCGCCACGCCTTCGCCAGGAGAAGCCGGGGGCCGTCCCGCACCGCCAGCAGCGACAGGGTCCGCGTCTCGTCCGCGAGCCTTTGCATGATCGGCCCGGCCATTTCCACGAACGAGATCGAGGCGGCCGCGACGTTGCCCATGGCCAGGAGCGCCGGGCCGGGCCGGTAGCGCTCGCCGTGGCGCGCGTGGGTGAGGTATCCCAGCGCGTGGAGCGTGTAGGTCAGCCGCGAGACGGTGGACTTGGGCAGACCCGTGCGCTCGGCGATCTCGGCGTTGCCGAGCCCGTCGTCGGAGGGGCGGAACGCGCGCAGGACCGACAGGCCGCGGGCGAGCGTGGTGGCGAAACGGCGGTCAGCGCTCAGATCGTTCATCCGATCGACCCCGGGATCAGCAGGCTCAGGGCCGGCACCGCCATGATGATGATGAGCACCAGCACGTCCACCGACAGGAACCGCAGCAACCCCGCGAAGATCCGGTCGATGGGCACCTCGCGCCCCACCACCGAGGAGATGACGAACACGTTGAGCCCGACGGGCGGCGTGATCAGCCCGATCTCCAGCAGCTTGATGACCACGACGCCGAACCAGATCAGGTCGAGGCCGTAGCTCTCGACCACCGGCACCACCAGCGGCAGGGTCAGGACCATGATCCCGATCGGGTCGAGGAACATGCCCAGCACCAAGTAGATCGCCGCGATCGCGGCCATCAGGACCACCACGTTGGGCTCGGCCCCGGTGACCGCGCCCACGATCTGCGGCGCCACGCCCGTGAGCGCGATGAAGGCCACGAAGATCTTGGCCCCGGCGGCGATGAAGAAGATCGAGGTGGTCTGGATGCCCGTCTCGCGCACCGCTTCCCAGAACGAGGCGAGCGTCAGCTTGCGCTGCGCGAAGCCGATGAGCGTGACCAGCGCTACCGAGACCGCCGCGGCCTCCGTCGCCGTGAAGAAGCCGCCGTAGATGCCGCCCACGATCACCGCGAAGAGCGCCGCGGCCGGCCAGGCGGCGCGCGCCGCGCGCACCCGCTCGGCGCGGTCGATCCGGCCCGTGTAGGCCGGCGCGTCGCCGGGCCGCTGGCGCACCCAGATCCAGATCACCAGGATGAACCCCGCCAAGCTCAGAAGGCCGGGCAGGATGCCTGCCAGGAACAGCGCCGAGATCGAGGTCTCGGTGAAGATGCCGTAGATGATGAACAGGACCGAGGGCGGGATCAGGCTGCCCAGCGTGCCCCCCGCCGCGACGCTCGCCGTGGCCAGCCGCTTGTCGTAGCCCAGAGACAGCATCTCGGGGCTGCAGATCCGCCCCATGGTCGAGGCGCAGGCGATGGACGAGCCCGAGATCGCCGAGAAGCCGCCGCAGCCCACGACGGAGGCCATGGCCACGCCGCCGGGGATCTTCGCCAGCCAGACCCGCGCCGCGTGGTAGATCGCGGTGGTGATCTCGGCCCGGTAGGCGATGTGGCCCAGCGCCACGAAGAGCGGGATCATCGACAGATCGTAGCTGTGGATCAGGTCGAACGAGTTCGAGAACACCAGGCTCGAGGTGGGCCTGATCGCCCGGTCGGGCATGAACGTGCCGGTGCGGAACGCGAAGAAGACGAAGGTGCCGATGGCGGCCACGCCCGCCAGCGCGAAGGCGATGGGCACGCGCACCGCCAGGAGCACGATGACGGCGGCGAAGGCCGCGATGCCGAGCAGCGTTCCGTCCATCTCAGGCTTCCTCCTCGATCGCCGGGCCCACGGCGGTGTCTATGTGCCGCCCCGACGCGATCGTGCGCACGTCGCCCGCCACCTGCACCGCCAGCCGCAGCCAGCACACCGAGATGGCGAAGAGGAACAGGACCCGGCCGGGCCATTTCGGCAGGTTCAGCTGCCCGAAGTAGAAGCCGCCCCCCGTCAGCGCGGAATGGGTCTCGCGCCAGCCCGCCCAGATCAGCGGCAGCAGCGCCAGGAGGCCGAAGGCCCCGCCCGCCACCACCAGCCAGTCCTGCGCCCGGGCGGGGAAGTGCTGCGACAGGACTTCGACCACGATATTGGCCCGCGCCGCGACCGTGGCCGCGAGCGGCAGCAGGATCGCGGCCACCATCAGCTCGCTGACCATCACCACCGTGTCGGGAATGCCCGAGTTGAACGCGATCCGAAGGACCACGCTCGCCGTGATCAGGCCGCCCAGAGCGACGATGGCCGCGCAGGCGAGATCCAGAAGAAGCCGTTCGATATGGCGCAGCATGGGCAACTCCCCCCGGGGCTGTCTTGCGTCAGGCGCGAAGGCGGGCGGCCGGTGCCGGCCGCCCGCGCGGGATCACCGATCCCAGGGGTAGCCCTGCTCGTCGCGGACCTGCGTGTACTTGTCGATCAGCCCGCGGTACTCCTCCAGGAGCGCCTCGCCGTCGAGGCCCGAGGCCCCGGCCGTCTCGACCCAGTCCTCCACGTAGGTCGAACCGGCCTCCAGGAGCACCTCGCGGCCTTCCTCGGGCATCTCCACCACCTCGATGCCCTGGTCGCGCATCATCTGCACGGCCTCGTCGTTCTCGGTGGACAGGATCCGGCCCAGCTCGTCTGGGATCGCGGCGCCCGCCTCCATCAGCGCCTCCTGCTGGGCGGGGTCGAGGCTGTCGAACATGCCCTTGTTCATGAACACGCCCAGGGCGCCCACCTGGCCCCAGTTCAGGATGGTGTAGCTGTCGATCACCTCCTGCCACTGCAGCGCCGGCACCACGTAGCTGTAGCCCTGGGAGCAGTCGATCAGGCCGGTATCGAGCCCCTGGTAGGCGTCGTAGATCGACATCGACACGAGGTTCGCACCCTCGTCCGCGAAGGCCTGGCCGTAGGCGCCCACGCCGCGCACCTTCAGCCCGGCGATGTCCTCGACCCCGTCGATGGTGGCACCCTTGCAGCCGATATTGATGGCCGAGGTGGTGAAGGTCCCCACATAGACCAGGTTCTGCTCGGCTAGGTTCTGCTGGAGCGCCTCGTTGGTGCGCATCAGCTCGTCCGTGGCCTTCATCCCCACCCAGGCGTCCGGGTTCAGGATCGGCAGGTCGGCGATGCCGTAGCCCGCCATCTCCTGCGGGAAGTAGACGGCGATGATCGTGCCCGCGTCGGCCACCCCGTCGGCGATGCCCGAGCGCGCCGCGCCCGCCTTGAAGAGCGCGCCACCCCACTGGATGTCGAAGGCCAGGTCGCCCTCGCTGCGCTCCTCCACCTGGTCGACGAAGTACTGGATCGCCTCGGCGCGCGCGCCGCGGTTGGGCCCCGCCTCGCCGAAGAACAGGGTCGTCTGCGCGGCGGCCGCGGACGCGGTCAGGGCGAGCGCCGCGGCGGCGCCCGTTGCCAAGCGGGTCATGTGGATCCTCCCAGATCGTGTTCCGCAAAGCGGAACGTCGTTCGACTTATCGAAACGTAGCAGCGACCGAGCCGCGAAGCAAGCGTCCCGCTCAGCTTCCCCGGTAGGTCGAGTAGCCGTAGGCGGAAACCAGCAACGGCACGTGGTAATGGACCCTCTCGGCCATGCCGAAGCGGATCGGGATCTCGTCGAGGAACGGCGGCTCGGGCAGCGTGCCGCCGCGGCGCAGGTAGTCCCCGGCCCCGAAGACCAGCTCGTAGATGCCCGGGGCGAACTCGGCTTCCGGCAGGAGGGGCGCATCGGTGCGCCCGTCGGTGTTGGTCACCGCCCGCGCCAGGTGGTGCCGCGCCCCGCCGTCGATGCGGTAGAGGTCGATCCTCACGCCGTCGGCGGGGCGGCCCCGCGCGGTGTCGAGGACATGGGTGGTCAGGTATCCGGTCATGGGGTGCCTTTCGTTCTGCACCTCCATCCTGCCCGCCGCCCGCGCGGACCGCAAAGGGCCCCGGGACCCGTCCCGCCGCCGTTCCGCTTCCGCCCCCCTCGTGTCGCGCATTCGTCCCGCCCCTGTCCCGCGCGCGCCCCGCCCACGCCCCGAAAGCGTCCCGACGGCGTCCGGACAGCATCCGAATGGCGCGATTTTCCTGCGGCGTCCCCCGGCGAGCGCCGCTAGGATCGCCCGAGCCCGGCCCAAGGAGGAGGTTCGATGCCCAGATACCCGCGCGACATGATCGGCCACGGCCCCACCCCGCCCGCCCCGGACTGGCCCGGAGGCGCGCGCACCGCGGTGCAGATCGTGCTGAACTACGAGGAGGGCGGCGAGAACAACGTCCTCCACGGCGACCCCGCCTCCGAGGCGTTCCTGTCCGAGATCGCGGGCGCCGAGCCCTGGCCCGGACAGCGCCACTGGAACATGGAATCGCTCTACGAGTACGGGGCACGGGCGGGGTTCTGGCGCCTTCACCGCCTGCTGGGCCACCTGCCCGTCACCGTCTACGGCGTGGCCACCGCGCTGGCCCGCAGCCCCGAGCAGGTCGCGGCCATGAAGGCCGCCGGGTGGGAGATCGCCAGCCACGGGCTGAGGTGGATCGAGTACCGCGACATGCCCGAGGACGAGGAACGCGCGCAGATGGCCGAGGCGGTCCGCCTCCATGCCGAGGTCACCGGCGCCCGCCCCCGCGGCTGGTACACGGGCCGGTGCAGCGACAACACCGTGCGCCTCGCGGCCGAGGAGGGCGGCTTCGCCTACGTGGCCGACAGCTACGCCGACGACCTGCCCTACTGGATTCGGACGGGCGCCCGCGACCAGCTTGTGGTGCCCTATACCCTCGACGCCAACGACATGAACTTCGCCGCCGGCAAGTTCGGCGACCCGTCAGAGTTCGAGCGCTACCTGATCGACACGTTCGACATGCTCCATGCCGAGGGCGGGCGGATGATGTCGGTGGGCCTGCATTGCCGGCTGGCCGGGCGGCCGGGGCGGGCGCTGGCGCTGAAGCGCTTCCTCGACCACGTGGCGCGGGCGGAGGGCGTGTGGATGGCGACGCGCGAGCGGGTCGCCGATCACTGGGCCGCGACCCATCCGCCAGCCCCCCGCGACCGCCCCTCGGAGATGGATCGCGCCGCCTTCGTGGCGGCCTTCGGGGGCGTGTTCGAACATTCCCCCTGGATCGCGGAGCGCGCCTTCGACCTGGAGCTCGGCCCCGCCCACGACCGCGCCGAGGGGCTGTGGAACGCCCTTGCCCGGATATTCCGCACCGCCACCGAGGCGGAGCGCCTGGGCGTCCTCGCCGCGCATCCCGACCTTGCCGGCAAGCTCGCCGCGGCGAAGCGGCTGACGGCCGAGAGCACGTCCGAGCAGGCCTCCGCCGGGCTCGACGCCCTGACGGATGCCGAGCGCGCCCAGCTCAACGCGCTGAACGACGCCTACCAGGCGCGGTTCGGCTTTCCGTTCATCGTCGCCGTGCGCGACCACGACAAGGCGGGCATCCTCGCCGCCTTCGAGCGGCGCCTGACCCAGGACGGGGAGGCCGAGTTCGCCGAAGCCTGCGTCCAGGTGGAGCGCATCGCGCGCCTGCGCCTCGCGGAGCGCCTGCCGTGAGCGGGGAGGATACCCGGCCCGGTGATCCGCCCCCCGCCGCGGCCCTCGTCGCCCGGCCCCTGACGGCGGAGGCGTTCCGCCCCTTCGGCGACGTGATCGAGGTGGCGGGCGATCCCGACCGGATCATCAACGCCGGCCTCTGCGGGCGTTTCCACGACCGCGCACGGCTCGATTTCGGCGACGGGCGCGCCGGGATCAGCCTGTTCGACGCGGCCCCGCGCTCCCTGCCCCATACGGTCGACCTGCTGGAGCGCCACCCCTTCGGCAGCCAGGCCTTCGTGCCGATGTCGCCCGCGCCCTTCCTCGTCGTCGTGGCCGAGGGGGCGGGCGCGGTTCCCGGCGCCGTCCATGCCTTCCTCACCCGGCCCGGGCAGGCGGTGAACCTGCTGCGCGGCACCTGGCACGGGGTGCTCACGCCCCTCACCGCGCCGGGCCTCTTCGCGGTGATCGACCGGATCGGGCCGGGGGCGAACCTCGAGGAGCATCGTCCGGCCGATCCGATCGTGGTCCGCGCCCCCTGAGAGCGCTTAAAAACCGGGCAGGCCGGGCGCGCGCCCCGGCCCGTCCATCGACAGGCCCGCCCGGCGCGCCGCATCGTGGGCCCGTTGAGGCCACGCAAGAAAGGGACCGCCATGAGGGACGACACGCTCGGGACGCCGGAGCAGCTTCGCGACCCCGACTTCACCCCGCCCCTGAGCCGGGCGATCCCGCTGGGCATCCAGCACGTCCTGGCGATGTTCGTCTCCAACGTCACGCCCGCGATCATCCTCGCCGGGGCCGCGGGCTTCGGCTTCGGTTCGGGCTCGCCGGACCAGCCCGAGCTTCTCTACCTCATCCAGATGGCGATGCTGTTCGCCGGACTCGCCACGCTGCTGCAGACGGTCACCATCGGCCCGGTGGGCGCGGGGCTGCCCATCGTGCAGGGCACCAGCTTCGCGTTCCTGCCGGTGATGATCCCCCTCGTGGCGGGCCAGGGAACGCAAACCCTGGGCGCGCTCTTCACCGGCCTGGTGGCGGGGGGCCTGTTCCACGCCGCGCTCGGCCGGGTGGTCGGGCGCATCCGCTTCGCCCTGCCGCCGCTGGTGACCGGGCTCGTGGTCACGCTGATCGGGCTGGCGCTGGTGCCGGTGGGCATCCAGTACGCCGCCGGCGGCGTGCCCGCCCAAGGGACGCCCGAATACGGCTCGGCGCTGAACTGGGCCGCGGCGCTGGTGGTGATCGCGGTGACCCTGGGGCTGAAGTTCTTCGCCAGGGGGATGCTGTCGGTCTCCGCCGTGCTGATCGGGATCGCGGCGGGCTATGCCTTCGCCCTTGTCACGGGGATGCTGACCCCGGCCGCCATCGCGGGCTCGTGGTCGGGGGCCGCCGCCTTCGCCCTGCCCGACCCGTTCCGCTACGGGGTGCAGGTCTCGGCCGCGGCGGTCTTGGGCTTTTGCCTGATGGCCGTGGTCTCGGCCATCGAGACGGTGGGCGACGTGTCGGGCATCGTGCGGGGCGGCGCGGGGCGCGAGGCCAGCGACGCCGAGATCGTCGGCGCCACCTATGCGGACGGGCTGGGCACCGCCCTGGCGGGGATCTTCGGCGGACTGCCCAACACGTCCTTCAGCCAGAACGTGGGCCTGATCGCCATGACCGGGGTGATGAGCCGCCACGTGGTCACCATCGGGGCGCTGTTCCTGATCCTGTGCGGGCTGGTGCCCAAGATCGGCGGCGTGATCCTCACGGTCCCGATCGAGGTGCTGGGCGGCGGCGTGATCGTGATGTTCGGCATGGTCGTCTCGGCCGGGGTGTCGATGCTCGCGGAGGTGGACTGGACGCGGCGCAACATGGTGATCTTCGCCGTGGCGCTGTCGCTGGGCCTGGGGCTGCAGCTCGAACCCGACGCGGTGGCGGGCCTGCCCGAATGGCTGCGCGTGCTGATGGTCTCGGGCCTCGTGCCGGCCGCCGTTCTCGCCATCTCGCTCAACCTCCTGCTGCCCGAGGAGGGGGCGGGAGAAGCCGCCCCCGAAACCCGGCCCGAGACCCCTCCCGCGGCCGCCGCCCGGGCGGGGCGGTTCCGCTGATCCGAGGGACGGGACCCGGCACAATCATGAGGCGAAAGGGCCGCAGGATCGGGACGTTCCGCCGAAATCCGCATGCGCCCCTTTCCCGCATCGGTGCGGCTGCTATAAGGCCCCCGTCGCTCTCAGGGACACGGGGTACATGAGCAGTTTCACCGGCATCTTCTCGTCCGACATGGCGATCGACCTCGGGACGGCGAACACGCTGATCTACGTCAAGGGCAAGGGGATCGTCCTGAACGAGCCCTCGGTGGTCGCCTATCACGTGAAGGAGGGCCGCAAGCAGGTGCTGGCGGTGGGCGCGGACGCCAAGATGATGCTGGGCCGCACGCCCGGCTCCATCCAGGCGATCCGGCCCATGCGCGAGGGCGTGATCGCCGATTTCGACGTGGCCGAGGAGATGATCAAGCAGTTCATCCGCAAGGTGCACCGCCGCACCGGCTTCTCCAAGCCCAAGATCATCGTCTGCGTGCCCCACGGCGCCACCCCGGTGGAGAAGCGCGCGATCCGCCAGTCGGTGATGTCGGCCGGCGCGCGCAAGGCGGGCCTGATCTCCGAGCCCATCGCCGCGGCCATCGGCGCGGGCATGCCCATCACCGACCCCACCGGGTCGATGGTGGTCGATATCGGCGGCGGCACCACCGAGGTCGCGGTCCTGTCGCTGGGCGACATCGTCTATGCCCAGTCCGTGCGCGTGGGCGGCGACCGCATGGACGAGGCCATCATCGGCTATCTGCGCCGGCAGCAGAACATCCTCATCGGCGAGGCCACGGCCGAGCGGATCAAGACCACCATCGGCACCGCGCGCATGCCCGAGGACGGTTACGGCGCGTCGCTCCAGATCCGTGGCCGCGACCTCGTCAACGGCGTGCCCAAGGAGATCGAGATCAGCCAGGGGCAGATCGCCGAGGCGCTTTCCGAGCCGATGCAGGCGATCTGCGAGGCGGTCATGGTCGCGCTCGAGACGACGCCGCCCGACCTGGCCGCCGACATCGTCGACCGCGGGGTGATGCTCACCGGCGGCGGCGCGCTCCTGGGCGAGCTGGAAATCGCCCTGCGCGAGCAGACCGGCCTCGCCGTCTCCATCGCGGAAGACCCGCTCGACTGCGTCGCCCTGGGCACCGGGCGGGCGCTGGAATACGAAAAGCAGCTCCAGCACGTGATCGACTACGACAGCTGACCCTCTCCCAGGGACGCCCATGGCGAGCAGATCCTCTTCGCGAGACGACTTCGCCCGGCCGGTCCGGCGCATCGTGGTGGGCGTGATCCTGGTGCTGCTGGGGGCGACCTTCCTGTTCTGGCGCGTGGACGGCCCCCGCGCCGAGCGGGTCCGCGCCGAGATCGTGGACCGGGTCGTGCCGCCGATGGACTGGGCGCTGGTGCCGGTGACCAAGCTCGTCGGCATGGCCGAGGGGTTCCAGTCCTACGCCCGCATCTGGGAGCAGAACCAGCAGCTTCGCCGCGAGCTGCGCCAGATGCAGGCCTGGAAGGAGGCGGCGCTCCAGCTCGAGCAGCAGAACGCCAAGCTCCTCGACCTCAACAAGGTGCGCCTCGACCCGGACCTGACCTACATCACCGGGGTCGTGCTGGCCGATGCGGGCTCGCCGTTCCGCCGCTCGGTGCTGCTCAACATCGGCGCCCGCGACGGCATCCGCGACGGCTGGGCGGCCACCGACGGGCTGGGACTGGTGGGCCGAATCTCGGGCGTGGGGCAAACCTCGAGCCGGGTGATCCTGCTCACCGATTCCAACAGCCGGATGCCGGTCACGATCCAGCCCTCGGGCCAGCACGCCGTCCTATCGGGCGACAATTCCAGGGTTCCGCCGCTCGACTTTCTAGAGGATTCGGACCAGGTCCGGCCGGGCGACCGGGTGATCAGCTCCGGCGACGGCGGCATGCTGCCCGCGGGCCTGCTGGTGGGCCAGGTCGTGCTCGATTCCGGCGGCGCGCTGCGGGTCCGGCTGGCCGCCGACTACGAGCGGCTCGAGTTCCTGCGCGTGCTGCGCTCCGCCCCCGCCGGCGAGATCGGCACCGCCGGCGGCCTGGTCGCGCCCTCCGTCCAGCCCCAGACCGTCCCCCTGCCCGCGGAGGCCGCCGATGGCTGAACCCACCGCCCTGGGGCGCAGCGGATTCCGCCTCCTGTTCTTCGCCGCGATCGCGCTCGTCGTCTTCGTGCGCCTTTTGCCGGTCCATCCGGGCGGGGGCGGCCTGCCCGCGCCCGACGGGGTGCTGCTGTTGCTCCTCGCCTGGGTCCAGCGCCGCCCCCGCGACCTGCCGGTCTGGCTGGTGGCGGCCGTGGCGCTCTTTGCCGACATCGTCTTCGTGCGGCCGCCGGGCCTCTGGGCGCTGCTGACCGTCGCCGCCACCGAGGTCCTGCGGCGCCGCGCCCACCTGACCGGGGACCGGCCCTTCGCGG
Source organism: uncultured Paracoccaceae bacterium (assembly GCA_947500825.1). Taxonomy (GTDB): domain Bacteria; phylum Pseudomonadota; class Alphaproteobacteria; order Rhodobacterales; family Rhodobacteraceae; genus Palleronia. Next base: position 196,910 of record CANMTR010000002.1, read on the forward strand.
TCGAATGGAGCGGCGTCGCCGCGCTGGTGGCGGCGATGACGGTGGCCCGCCTCGCGGTCCTGGGCCTGACCCTGGTCCCCCAGCCGCCGCTCTCGGCCGTGGCGCTCGACGCGGGCGTGACGATCCTGGCCTACCCGCTGGCCGCCCTCGTCTGCGCGCGGGTCCTCGGCGTGCGCGCCCGCGACCCCTCGGGGAGGATTGCATGAGCCGCGACACCGCCCGCAACGACGCCGCCGCCCGCGTCTCCCGCCGCGCCCTGGTCCTGGGCGCGGGCCAGGTCGGCGTCGCGGGCCTCCTGGGCTGGCGGATGCGCCAGATGCAGGTGGAGCAGGCCGAGGAGTTCCGCCTCCTGGCCGAGGAGAACCGCGTCAACATGCGCCTGATCGCGCCCGGCCGGGGCCTGATCTTCGATCGCAACGGCATCCCGGTGGCCGAGAACGCGCAGAACTACCGCATCGTCATCGTGCGCGAGGATGCCGGCGACGTGGAGGAGGCCTTCGCCCGCCTGCGCCGGCTGATCTACGTGGACGAGGCCGAGATCGCCCGCGCCCGGCGCGAGATCGCGCGCCGCTCGCCCTTCGTGCCCGTCACCATCACCGACCAGCGCAGCTGGGAGGACATCGCCACCGTCGCCGTCAACGCCCCCGCCCTGCCCGGCATCACCCCCGACGTGGGCCTGAGCCGCGCCTATCCGCTGGGCCCCGACTACGCCCATGTCACCGGCTACGTGGGCCCGGTCTCGGACTACGACCTGACCCGGATGGAGGACGACGACCCGCTCCTGCAGATCCCCAAGTTCCAGATCGGCAAGACCGGGGTGGAGCAGAAATACGAGCACGCCCTGCGCGGCGAGGCCGGATCGCGCCGGATCGAGGTCAACGCGGCGGGCCGCGTCATGCGCGAGCTGGGCCGCGACGAGGGCGTGCCCGGCACCGACCTGCAACTTACCGTGGAAAGCCGGCTGCAGAACTTCGTCGAGGCGCGCCTGGCCCTGGGCCTGTCGGCCTCCGCGGTGGTGATGGACGTGACCACGGGCGACCTGGTGGCGGTCGGCAACGCCCCGACCTTCGACCCCAACAAGTTCGTCCGCGGCATCTCGGTGGCCGATTACGCCGATCTCACCGGCAACAAGTATCGCCCCCTGGCCAACAAGGCCGTCCAGGGGGCCTATCCCCCCGGCTCCACCTTCAAGATGATGGTGACGCTCGCCGCGCTCGAGGCCGGGCTCCTGTCCTCGACCGAGACGATCTATTGCGGGGGCTACCAGCGCCTGGGCAACCGCCGCTTCCATTGCTGGAAGCGCGGCGGCCATGGCCACGTCAACCTGGAAAAGAGCCTGCAGCAGAGCTGCGACGTGTTCTACTACGAGCTCGCGCAGCGCGTGGGCATCGACCGGATCGCGGCCATGGCGCGCCGCTTCGGCCATGGCCAGCGCTTCGACGTGCCCATGTCGGCGGTCACCGCGGGCGTCATGCCCGACAAGGCGTGGATCCGCGACACCTACAACCAGTCGTGGCGCGTGGGCGACAGCCTCAACGCCTCCATCGGGCAGGGCTACGTCCTGTCCTCGCCGCTCCAGCTCGCGGTGATGACCGCCCGCATCGCCACGGGCCGCGCCGTGGTGCCGCGCCTGGTGCGCGCCCGCGGCGGGATCGAGCTGCCCCCCGAGGGGGGCGAGGAGCTGGGCGTCGATCCGGGCCATCTCGACCTGGTGCGGCAGGGGATGGACGCCGTCTCCAACAGCCCCCGCGGCACCGCCTACCGCTCGCGCATAGAATCCGAGCCGCTGCGGATGGCGGGCAAGACCGGGACGAGCCAGGTCCGCTCGGCCATCGTCGACAACGCCGAGGTGCCCTGGGAGGAGCGCGACCACGCCCTGTTCGTGGGCTACGCCCCCTTCGAGGCGCCGCGCTACGCCGTCAGCGTCGTGGTCGAGCACGGGGGGGGCGGCTCCTCGGCCGCCGCACCGGTGGCGCGCGACATCATGCTGTTCGCGCTGCGCGGCGAGCTGCCCCCGCTCGACGACTACCCCGCCGCCGCCCGCCCCGGGATCGAGGAGATGTTCGCGGGCCTCGACCTGCGCCACGACTTCCGCCCCACCCGCATCGGGCGGAGCCGGGCATGAGCCTGCTGGAGGCCGATACCCGCCGCGTGCCCTCGGGGCCGGCCAAGGCGCTCTATCTCAACTGGCCGCTCGTGGTGCTGATCGTGGCGGTCGCCGGCGCGGGATTCGTCATGCTGACCTCGGTCGCGGGCGGCTCGGTGGACCGCTGGGCCGAGCCGCAGATGGAGCGGTTCGCCCTGGGCCTCGCGGTCATGTTCGTCGTCGCCATGGTCCCCGTGGGCCTGTGGCGCGCGGTCTCGCCGGCCGCCTACCTCGTCTCCATGGCGCTCCTCGTGGCGGTGGAGGTGGCGGGCACGACCGGCATGGGCGCCCAGCGCTGGATCGACCTCGGCGTCGTGCGCCTGCAGCCCTCGGAGCTGGCCAAGGTCACGCTGGTGATGATGCTCGCAGCCTACTACGCCTGGCTCGCGCCCGAGCGCGTCTCGCGGCCCCAGTGGATCCTGCCGCCCCTCGTCCTCATCGCCCTGCCCACCGCGCTGGTCCTCAAGCAGCCCGACCTGGGCACCGCGATCCTGCTGGTCGCGGGCGGGGCCGTGGTGATGTTCGCCGCCGGTGTCTCGTGGTGGTATTTCGGCGCCGTCGCGGCCGCCGGCGCAGGGCTGGTGTCGGCGGTCTTCACCTCCCGCGGGACGCCCTGGCAGCTTCTGAAGGACTACCAGTTCCGCCGGATCGACACCTTCCTCGACCCCGCCTCCGACCCCTTGGGCGCGGGCTACCACATCACCCAGTCCAAGATCGCCCTGGGGTCGGGCGGCTGGACGGGGCGCGGCTTCATGCAGGGCACCCAGTCGCGGCTGAACTTCCTGCCCGAGAAGCACACCGACTTCATCTTCACCACCCTGGCCGAGGAGTTCGGCTTCGTGGGCGCGGCCTCGCTCCTCGCGCTCTACATGGGGATCGTGGGCTTCTGCCTCGTCTCGGCGATGCAGAACCGCGACCGCTTCGGCGCGCTCCTGACGCTGGGGGTGGCGACGACCTTCTTCCTGTTCTTCGCCGTCAACATGGCCATGGTCATGGGGCTGGCCCCGGTGGTGGGCGTGCCGCTGCCCCTCGTCAGCTACGGCGGTTCGGCCATGCTCGTGCTGATGGCCGCCTTCGGCCTCGTCCAGTCCGCCCACGTCCACAAGCCGAGGCCCCGATGATCAACGTCCTCTTCGCCGCCGGACCCGATCGCTGGGAGGAGTGGGAGGCCCCCTTGCGCGATGCGCTCGCGGCCGAGGACGTGGCCGCCGACCTGTCGCGCGACCACGCGCCGGATGCGACCGACGCGATCGTCTTCGCGCCCAACCCCGACCTGACCGACTTCACGCCCTACACCCGCGCGCGGGCCGTCCTGAGCCTCTGGGCGGGGGTGGAGACCATCGTGGACAACCCCACCCTCACCCAGCCGCTCGCGCGGATGGTCGATCCCGGCCTGACGGAGGGGATGTGCGACTACGTCGCCGGGCACGTCCTGCGCCACCACCTCGGGCTGGACGCGGATATCGGGGCGCGGGCATGGCGCCCTCGCGTGCCGCCGCTCGCGCGGGAGCGCAGCGTGGGCGTCCTGGGCCTGGGCGCGCTCGGGTCGGCCGCGGCGCGCAGCCTGGCGACCTTGGGCTTCGACGTGCATGGCTGGTCGCGAACGCCCAAGGAGATCGAGGGCGTCTCGGGCCATGCCGGGGCGGAGGGGCTGGACGCGGTGCTGCGGAGGGCCGAGATCCTCGTCCTCCTGCTGCCGCTCACCGACGCCACGGCCGGGCTGATCGACGCCGCCGCCCTGGCGCGGCTGCCGCCCGGCGCCGCCCTCGTCAACCCCGGCCGCGGCGGCCTCGTGGTCGAGGACGACCTGCTGGCCGCCCTGGACGGGGGCCGCCTCTCCCACGCCACGCTCGACGTGTTCCGCACCGAGCCCCTGCCCGGGGACCACCCGTTCTGGGCCCACGAACGCGTCACCGTCACGCCCCACATCGCCTCGGCCACGCGGCCCGCCACGGCGTCGCGCGCCATCGCCCGCGACGTCGCACGGCTGGCGCGCGGCGAGGCGCCCCTGCACCTCGTGGACCGCGCGCGGGGCTACTGACGCACGTCGCGCAGCAGCGCGTCGTCGATCGTCTCCATCCCCTGCATCACGCTCACGTCGCCCGTGGCCTCAAGGATCACGGCGCGCACGTCGGAGAGCCGGCTCACATTCGCCTTGCGCAGCTTGCCCATCAGGTCGTCATGGGTGATCTGGCCGCGCGCGAGGTTCTCGTTCAGGATCTCGCCGTCGCGCATCAGGAACATGGGCGTGTTGTCCACCCCCGTCTCCACCTGGGACGAATGATGCCGGATGCGCGAGATCACGCCCTGGACGATGAACAGCGCCGCCATGGCGATCATCCCCGTCCAGAACTGCTTGGCCGAGCTGGCCATCACCGTGGAGGCCAGGACCGAGCCCTTGCCCACCGTGATCGCGAAGTCGTAGCTCGACATCTTCGAGAAGCTGCGCAGCCCGTTGGCCCGCGTCAGCGCGATCACGAGCGCGATGATGAGCGCCGCGCGCCCGAACGTGTAGACGATATCCATGTGGTTCCCTGCCTGTGTCGCCGCCGGTGGGGGCCCTCTCGCCGGCCCCTCGCGGGGGGGGGGTGACGCGCCCGGTCCCGGCCCTACCCTGATTGGCACGGGACGCAAGAAGGAGCGAACGGATGGACGAGGCACGCCACGTGGTCGTGACGGGGGAGGTGCAGGGCGTGGGCTTTCGCGCCTGGACCCGCGACGTCGCCGAGGAGCTGGACGTCGCGGGCTGGGTGCGAAACCGCCCCGACGGCACGGTCGAGGCCCATCTCGAAGGGTCGGGGGACGCCCTGTCGCGGATGATCGACCGGTTGAACGCCGGCCCGCCCGCCGGGCGCGTCGACGACATCGCCGCCGAGGCGGCCCGGCCCGAGAACGCTGTGGATTTCGAGATACGCGGCTGACACGGGGCGGCATTGCGCCTTGGTCCGCGGCCCGCCGCCGTGCTAGCCTGCCCCCATGGCAGACGCCCGGAAGATCGGAGGGACATCCGGCACCGGGCAAACATAGGCAGGTTTCCATGATCAGATTTTCCGCAATCGCCCTGGCGGGCGTTCTCTGCGCCCAGTCGGCCTTCGCCGGCCCCGTCGGCAATGCCTGCGTGCAGTCCGAACGCGGCGCGCGCGACGTCGCGCTGTGCGGCTGCATCCAGCAGGTGGCCGACCTGACCCTCGACCGGCGGGATCAGCGCCTCGCCGCGCGGTTCTTCCGCGACCCGCACATGGCGCAGGAGATCCGCATGTCCGACGATTCGGGCGACGAGCGGTTCTGGCGCAAGTACCGCGCCTTCGGCTCCGCGGCCGAGACCTACTGCAACTGAGCGATCAGCCCGTCGGCGGCGCGCTCCACCAGGCCGAGCGCGCCGTCGAAATCCCCGGTGAAATACGGGTCGGGGATCGCGCGCGCGCCCTCCCCCGCATAGGGGGCGAAGAGATGCACGGGCGTGTCGTCGCCCGCGGGCCGCAGCGCCTCAACGTCGGCCAGGTTGTCCTCGTCGGCGACCAGGATCAGGTCGTGGCGCGCGAAATCCTCGGGCGCGATCTGGCGCGCGCGCTGCGCCGACAGGTCGTAACCCGCCTGGGCCGCCGCGCGCACCATGCGCGGATGCGGCCCCTCGCCGACATGCCAGTCGCCCGTCCCGGCGCTGTCCACCGTCCAGTCGAGCCCCGCCGCCTCGATCTTGCGGCGCAGAACCCCCTCGGCGGCGGGCGAGCGGCAGATGTTGCCGAGGCAGACGATCAGGATGCGGCGTGTCATGGGGCGGCAGCCTAGCGCGCCCGGCGTGCCCGCGCCATCCCCGCCCTTGCCCTCGGCGCGCCCTGTCCCTACTCCGGGGGCTTCGTGACCGGCGATGGGAGGAGCCGCCATGATCTTCGTTCTGACCGGGGCGGGCCTCTCCGCCGAGAGTGGGCTGGGCACATTCCGCGACGAGGGCGGATTGTGGACGCAATACGACCTGGAGGAGGTCGCCACGCCCCAGGGCTATGGCCGCGACCCGGTCAAGGTGCTCGACTTCTACAACGCGCGCCGCGCCAATGCCGCCGGCGCCGCGCCCAACGCCGCCCACCACGCCCTCGCCCGGCTGGAGCGGGCGGGCCGCGCCCGCCTCGTCACCCAGAACGTCGACACCCTCCTGGAGGCGGCGGGCGCGAACGAGGTCTGGCACATGCACGGCCGCCTCGACCGGGTGAAGTGCAACAAGTGCGGCGACACCTGGGACGCGCCGGAGACGATGTGCCCCTTCGACGCCTGCGGCTCCTGCGGCGCGCAGAAGCTGCGCCCCGACGTGGTCTGGTTCGGCGAGATGCCCTACCACCTCGACGAGATCGAGAGGGCCCTTGCGGAGGCGGCGCTGTTCGTGGCGATCGGCACCAGCGGCACGGTCTATCCGGCGGCCGGTTTCATCGAGCACGCGCGGATGCTGGGCACGCCCACGCTGGAGCTCAACCTGGAGCCCTCGGGCGCGCCTTTCGACGAGGGCCGCTACGGACCCGCGAGCGAGGTCGTGCCCCCATGGGTCGAGAGCCTCCTGGGGGCCGCCTCCTCCTGAGCGGCGCCTGGGCGGGGCGATCACCGGCCCCGCGCGCCATCGGGGGACCGGCCCGCCGCCGGGGCCGCCGAGCCCGCACGCGAAAAGCCCCGCCGGGGGCGGGGCTCAGGAGCGGCGCTCGGCCGGTCGGATCGGATCAGGCGGAGGCGCGGGCCTTCGCGATGTCCTTCTTGACCTTCAGGGCGCGGGCCGAGAGCTCGCCCTCCTTCGCCCGGTCGAGGAAGCCGTCGAGGCCGCCGCGATGGTCCACGGTGCGCAGCGCCGACGACGAGATCTTCAGCTTGACCGTGCGGCCCAGCGTCTCCGACATCAGGGTGACGTCGTTGAGGTTGGGCAGGAAGCGGCGCTTCGTCTTGTTGTTGGCGTGGCTCACGTTGTTGCCCACGGCGGGGCCCTTGCCGGTCAGTTCGCAGACGCGCGACATCGGATCGTCCTCGTATTGCGGGTCCGGGCCCGGGGCACACGGACAAAATGGGTTAGGGTCGCCGCGTCGTAGGGGATCGCCGAGGCGGCGTCAAGCCGGGCCGCCCGCGCCTAGTCCCGCCCCGGCAGGAGGGCCGCGAGCATTTCCTCGGCCGCGGCCGAGGGCGCGGTGCGCCCCGCCCCCACCGCCTCGCCCAGCGCGGCCATCCGGTCGCGGGTCGAGGGGTCGGAGGTCAGGTGCCGCATCAGCCCGTGGCGCACCGCCTCCTCGAACCAGTGGCGGTTCTGCGCGGCGCGGACACGGGCCCAGTGGCCGGTCTCCCGCCGGTGGCGCGCGAGCGCCTCCATCTCGTCCCAGGCGGCGCCGAGCCCGGCGCGGTCCACCGCCGAGACGGACAGCGCCTTGGGAAAGCCGTCCGCGTCGCCCTCCCGCCGCCGCAGGAGCCGCAGGGCGCCCGCGTAATCGGCGCGCGTCGCCTCCGCCTGGCGCCTGAGCTCGCCGTCGGCCTTGTTGATCAGGATCAGGTCCGCGATCTCCATGATGCCGCGCTTGACCCCCTGCAGCTCGTCGCCGCCCCCCGGCGCGAGGAGCAGGACGAACAGGTCGGTCATCCGAGCCACCAGCGTCTCGGACTGGCCCACGCCCACCGTCTCCACCAGCACCACGTCGAACCCGGCCGCCTCGCAGAGCGCGATCGCCTCGCGGGTGCGCCGCGCCACGCCCCCCAGCTCGGTCTGGCTGGGAGAGGGGCGGATGAAAGCGGCCGGATCGCGCGCGAGCTCCTCCATCCGGGTCTTGTCGCCCAGTATGGAGCCGCCCGAGCGGGCAGACGACGGGTCCACCGCCAGCACCGCGACGCGCATCCCCCGCCCCGTGAGCATCTTGCCGAAGCTCTCGATGAAGGTGGACTTGCCCACGCCCGGGGTGCCCGACAGCCCCACGCGCATGGCCTGCCGGCCGGGGTCCGCGATCCGCTCCAGCAGCGCCACCGCGTCGCGGCGATGGTCCGCGCGGGCCGATTCGACCAGCGTGATGGCCCGCGACAGGGCGCGGCGGTCCCCATCGCGGAGGCTGTCTGCGAGCGTGTCGAGGTCCATGCCCGGGATATGGCCGCGCGGCGGGGGCGTTGTCCAGTGCGGGGGCGCGGGGTTGCCGGGGCGCGCCGGGGTATTTGAGAAAGGGTGAGGGAGGGGGCGTGGGCATCCCGCCCCGATCGGGTTAGGGGCGGGGCATGGATCTGCCGATCGACGAAGTGCTGGACGAGGTGCGCGAAGCGCTCGCGCAAGCGGGCCGCGTGGTACTGCAGGCGCCCCCCGGCGCAGGCAAGACCACCCGCGTGCCCCTCGCCCTGATGGACCGGGTCGAGGGCCGCATCGTGATGCTCGAGCCGCGCCGCCTGGCCGCGCGGGCCGCGGCCGAGCGCATGGCCGAGACCCTGGGCGAGCCGGTGGGGCGCACCGTCGGATACACCGTGCGCGGCGCGCGCGAGGTCTCGCGCGCCACCCGGATCGAGGTCGTGACCGAGGGCATCCTGACCCGGCGCATCCAGTCCGACCCGGGGCTCGAGGGCGTGGGCGTGGTGATCTTCGACGAGTTCCACGAGCGGTCCCTCGACGCCGACCTGGGCCTCGCCCTGGTCTGGGAGGTGCGCGGGGCCCTGCGCGAGGACCTGGGCGTGGTCGTCATGTCGGCCACGCTCGACGCGGGCCCGGTGGCCGCCCTCCTGGGCGACGCGCCGGTGGTGACGAGCGCGGGCCGCGCCCACCCGGTGGAGGCGCGCTGGCTCGACCGCCCCGTGCCCAAGGGCCGCCGCTTCGAGGAGGCCATGGCCGATCTGATCTCCCGCGCCGTGGCGGAGGAGGCGGGCGGCGTGCTGGCCTTCCTCCCCGGCGAGGGGGAGATCCGGCGCGTGGCCGCGCGGCTCGACCTGCCTGGCGTGGAGGTGCGCCCGCTCTACGGCGCGCTGCCCTTCGCCGAGCAGCGCGCAGCGATCCGCCCCGCCGCGGGCCGCAAGGTGGTTCTGGCCACCGCCATCGCCGAGACGTCCCTGACCATCGAGGACGTGCGCGTCGTGGTGGACGGCGGTCGGGCGCGGCGGGCGCGGTTCGACCCCGGCTCGGGGATGACGCGGCTGGTGACCGAGCGGGTGAGCCGTGCCGAGGCCGACCAGCGGGCGGGCCGCGCGGGCCGCGTCGCCCCCGGCGCGGCCTGGAAGCTCTGGACCAGGGGCGAGGACGGCGCCCTGCCCGCCCAAGCCCCGCCCGAGATCGCGGTGGCCGACCTGGCGGGGCTGGCGCTCGACATCGCGCTCTGGGGCGATCCGGAGGGGCGCGCCCTGCCCTTCCTGACGCCGCCGCCCGAGGGCGCACTGGCCGAGGCGCGCGACCTGCTCCACCGCCTGGGCGCGCTCGAGGGGGGCACGGTTACGGGCCACGGCCGGACGCTGGCCACGATGCCGCTCCATCCGCGCCTTGCCCACATGCTGTCGGTCGCGGGCACGGGCGCCGCGGAGCTGGCCGCGCTCCTGTCGGACCGCGACATCCTGCGAGGCCACGGCGCCGACCTCTCGGCCCGGATCAACGCGCTCGACGCGCCCGAACGGTTCGGCGTGGCGAAGGCCGCCGTCGCCCGCATCCGCACGGAGGCGAAGCGCCTGCGCCGCCTGGCGGGGCCGGACCGGGGACTCTCCCTCGCCCAGTCGGCCGCGCTGGCCTATCCCGACCGGGTGGGACTGCGCCGCACGGGCGAGGCGCCGCGCTTCCTGCTGTCGGGCGGCAAGGGCGCGCGGATGGTGGCCGACGACCCCCTGGCCGGGGAGCGGCTGGTCGTCGTCACCGACACCGACGGCCACCCCCGCGACGCCACGATCCGCCAGTCCGTCCCCATCGCCGAGGCCGATCTGCGCGCCGTCCACGGGGCGCGGATCGGCTGGGTGGAGGTCTGCGACTGGTCGCGCCGGCGGGGCCGCGTGGTCACCCGCCGGCAGGAGCGCTTCGGCGCCATCGCCCTCGACGACCGCACCTGGCCCGACGCGCCCCCCGACCGGGTGGCGCTCGCGATGCTCGACGGCGTGCGCGACCTGGGCCTATTCCCCGCCGGCGCGGCCCGGCGGTTCCTGGCGCGGGTGGCGCTCCTCGACCTCTTTGACACGTCCCAAGAGGCGCTCCTGGCCTCGGCCGAGGGCTGGCTTCTGCCGTTCCTCCAGGGCGTCTCCACCACCGAAGGGTGGAAGCGGTTCGACCTGCTGCCGCCCCTGCGCGCGCGCCTCGACTTCGACCAGATGCGCCGCCTCGACGCCGAGGCGCCCGCCCGCCTCGCCACGCCCCTGGGCCGCGAGATCCCCATTGATTACGGCGGGGAGGCGCCCGAGATCGCCGTCCGCGTGCAGGAGCTGTTCGGGATGGACACGCACCCGGTGGTGGCGGGCAGGCCGGTGAAGCTCACGCTCCTGTCGCCCGGGGGCCGCCCGGTGCAGGTGACGATGGACCTGCCGGGCTTCTGGGCGGGCAGCTACGCCGACGTGGCCAAGGACATGCGCGCGCGCTATCCCAAGCATCCCTGGCCCGACGACCCCGCCGCGGCCGACCCGACCTCGCGCGCCAAGCGCCGGCGCTAGGGGCCGAGCTCCGCCACCAGGGCGACGAAATCCTCCCCCCGCCGCTCGAAGTCCGGGTACTGGTCGAACGACGCCGCCGCGGGTGCGAGCAGCACCACCTCGCCGGGCAGGGCCTCCGCCGCCGCGCGGGCCACGGCCACCGCCATCGTCTCGCAGATCTCCACCGGCACGCTCGTCAACTGCACCGCGAAGTCGCGCGCCGAATGGCCGATCAGATACGCCTTGGCGACCGAGCCCAGATGCGGCTCCAGCGCCGCCAGGCCCCCCTCCTTGCCCAGGCCGCCCGCGATCCAGCGCACCCGGTCGAAGGCCTGCAGCGCCTTGGCGGCCGCATCCACGTTCGTGGCCTTCGAGTCGTTGACGAAGCGCACGCCACCGCGCTCGGCCACGAGCTGCGAGCGGTGCGGCAGCCCGGCGAAGCTGTGGAACGCCGCCGCGATCGCCTTGGGCGATAGGCCCATGGCCCGGGTCGCGGCATAGGCGGCGCAGGCGTTCTGGTGGTTGTGGCTGCCCGGCAGGCCCTTCACGCCCGCGAGGTCGATCTCCCCCACCGCGCGGCCCTTGCGCCATTCCGACAGGTGCCCGCCTCGGGCCACCACCGACCAGCCCGGCCCGGGCAGCGCCCGCTCGACCGAGACGCGGATCACCCGGTCGTCGCCGAACCCCTCGGCCATCTGTCCGGCCAGGAACTGCCCCTCGGCCTCGTCCACGCCGATTACCGCCCGGTCGGGTCCCCCTTCCGCGAAAAGGCGCCGCTTGGCCGCGAAATAGCCCCCCATCCCGCCGTGCCGGTCCAGGTGGTCGGGGGTGAGGTTGGTGAACACGGCGATGTCGGGCGTCAGCGCGCGCGCGAGCTCGGTCTGGTAGGACGAGAGCTCCAGCACCACGGCATCGGCTTCCCCCGGCGGGTCGAGGTCGAGGACGCCCCGGCCGATATTGCCGGCGAGCTGCACCCGCCGCCCGGCCTCGGACAGGACGTGGTGGATCAGCGCCGCGGTGGTGGACTTGCCGTTCGAGCCGGTGACCGCGATCACCTTCGGCGGCCCCGCCTCCCCAGCGCCCACGGAGCGGAAGAACAGGCCGATGTCGTTGTCCACCGCCACCCCCGCGGCGAGCGCGGCGGCCACCGCCTGGTGGGGCCGGGGATAGAGATGGGGGATGCCCGGCGACACGACCAGGCTCTCGACCCCCTCGAAGGCCCCCGCCCGCGTCAGATCGACGAGGTCGAACCCCTCGCTTTCCGCCCGCGCGCGCCCCTCGGCGCCGTCGTCCCAGCACACGGCGCGCCCGCCGCCCGCGCGGATCGCCCGCGCCGCCGACAGGCCCGACCGCCCAAGCCCCAGGACGGCAACGGTCCGGCCCGAGACGCCGAAGACGGGGATCATGCCCCGCCTCCCCTCACCCTTTCGCAAATACCCGGCACGACATCCGCCATCAGCGCAGCTTCAGGGTGGCGAGCCCGATCAATGCCAGGATCAGCGAGATGATCCAGAACCGGATCACGATCTGCGGTTCGGCCCAGCCGCGCTTCTCGAAGTGGTGGTGGATCGGCGCCATCAGGAAGACCCGCTTGCCCGTGCGCTTGAAGTAGGCGACCTGCACGATGACCGACAGGGCCTCGGCCACGAACAGCCCGCCCACGATTCCCAGCACCAGCTCGTGCTTGATCGCCACCGCGATGGCCCCCAGCGCGCCGCCCAGCGCGAGGGACCCGGTGTCACCCATGAAGACCGCCGCGGGCGGCGCGTTGTACCACAGGAAGCCGAGCCCCCCGCCGATCAGCGCGGAGGTGAAGATCAGGATCTCGCCCGTGCCGGGCACGTAATGCACGTCGAGATAGGTGGTGAAGTCGGTACGCCCCACGGTGTAGGCAATGATCCCCAGGGTCGCGCCCGCGATCATCACCGGCATGATCGCCAGCCCGTCCAGTCCGTCGGTCAGGTTCACCGCGTTGGCCGCGCCCACGATCACCAGCGTGGCGAAGGGCACGAACAGCAGCCCGAGGTTCAGGAGCACGTTCTTGAACACCGGAAAGGCGAGCTGCCCGGTCAGCTCGGCGGGGTGGAACCACGTGGCCCAGGCCGCGGCGACCGCCGAGATCGCGAACCCGAGGCCAAGCCGCACCCGGCCCGACAGCCCGGCATGGGTGTTGCGGGTGATCTTGGCGTAGTCGTCCATGAAGCCGAGCACCCCGAAGGCCCCGGTCACGAACAGCAGCATCCACACGTAAGGGTTGTCGAGCCGCCCCCACAGCAGGGTGGAGACCAGGAGCGCGCCCAGGATCAGGACGCCCCCCATGGTCGGCGTGCCCGCCTTGGTCTGCAGGTGGCTCTCCGGCCCGTCCAGGCGGATCGGCTGGCCGAATCGCTGCCGCCGGCGCAGCAGGTTGATCAGGGGCTGCCCGAAGACGAAGCCGAAGATCAGCGCCGTGAAGAACGCCATGCCGGAGCGGAACGTGATGTACTGGAAGAGGTTGAAGAGGCCGCCCCCGTCGGACAGGCCGGTCAGCCAGTAGAGCATCTCAGGTGTCCTCTCGCGGGTTTCGGCGGTCGCGATGCCCCAGATCCCGGATCGCGTCAACGACGCGCGCGGTCCTGGCGCCCTTAGACCCCTTCACCAGCACCACGTCGCCGGGCCGGAGCAGGCGGCCGATCTCGGCGGCCAGCGCCTCGGCGGTCTCGCGCCATTCGCCGCGCCGGCCCGCCTCCAGCGCGTCGAAGGCGGCGCGGATGCGGGGCCCGGCGGCATGGACGACGTCCACCGCCTCCATCGCGGGGTGATCCGCCAGGCCCGCGTGGAGGCGCGCCTCGTCCGCGCCCAGCTCCAGCATGTCGCCCAGGACCGCGACGCGGCGCCCGCCCGCGCCGGGGCGCGCCGCGGCCAGCCGCTCCAGCGCCGCGCCCATCGAGGCGGGGTTGGCGTTGAAGGCGTCGTCGATGAGGTCGATGGCGCGGTCCTCCACCCGGTCGAGCACGATGCGCTCGCGGGTGCCGCGCCCGGCGGGGGGCCGCCAGGCCGAGAGCGCCCGGGCGGTCACGTCCGCGTCCGCGCCCACGGCGCCGGCGGCGGCGATCACCCCGGCCGCGTTCATCGCCAGGTGCCGGCCCACGCCGCCGATGCGGAACACGATCGGCTGGCCCCGGTCGCGGGCACGCACCACCGTGGTCTCGTCGTGCAGGTGCACCTCCTCGAGGCGCAGATCGGCCGACGCGCTCTCGCCGAAGCGCACGGCCCCGTCGCCCGCCGCCCGCTCCAGGATCGGCGTCACGTCGAGGTCCGCGTTCAGGATCGCCGCGCCGCCCGGCTCCAGCCCCTCGAAGATCGCGGCCTTCTCGCGGGCGATCCCCTCGAGGTCGCCGAACGCCTCCAGGTGGGCGGGCGCGACGTTGGTGACGATGGCGGCGTGGGGCCGGGCCATGCGCGCCAGCGGCGCGATCTCGCCCGGGTGGCTCATCCCGATCTCGATCACCGCCAGGTCCGCGCCCGGATCGCATCGCGCCAGGGTCAGCGGCACGCCCCAGTGGTTGTTGTAGCTCGCCTCGGCCGCGTGGACGCGCATCTGCGCCCCGAAGGCCGTGCGCGCCATCTCCTTGGCGGTGGTCTTGCCCACGGAACCGGTGATCGCCAGCACCCGGCCCCCGAACCGGGCCCGGCCCGCCCGGCCCAGGTCCTCCAGCGCGCGCTGCACGTCCGCCACGACCAGGAGCGGCGCGTCCTCCGCCACCCCTTCGGGGATGCGGGAGACGAGCGCGGCGGCCGCCCCCCCCTCCAGCGCGCGGGCGACGAAGTCGTGCCCGTCGCGCGCAGCACTCAGGGCCACGAACAGGTCGCCGGGCCGGAGCGTGCGCGTGTCGATGGACACGCCCGTGGCCTGCCAGTCGCCCGTGGCCCGCCCGCCCGTGGCGCGGGCGGCGTCGGCGGCGCTCCACAGGCTCATGCCACGCGGCCGTCGAGCGCGGCGACGGCGAGGCTCGCCTGTTCCGCGTCGTCGAACGGATAGGTCGTGGCGCCCACCACCTGTCCCGTCTCGTGGCCCTTGCCCGCGATCAGCAGGGCGTCGCCCTCCTCGAGCGCGTCGATCCCGCGCAGGATCGCCTCCGCCCGGTCGCCCACCTCCATGGCCTCCGCGTCGGCCTGCAGGATCGCGGCGCGGATCGCGCCCGGGTCCTCGGTGCGGGGGTTGTCGTCGGTCACGATGCGGATGTCGGCCTGGGCGCGCGCGGCGCCGCCCATCAGGGGCCGCTTGCCCCGGTCGCGGTCGCCCCCCGCCCCGAAGACGACCACGAGACGGCCCATCACGTGGGGGCGCAGCGCGGCCAGCGCCGTCTCCAGCGCGGCGGGCGTGTGGGCATAGTCCACGAACACCGCGGCGCCGTTGCCGCGGGTGGCCGCGAGCTGCATCCGCCCCCGCACCGTCCGCACCCGCGCCAGCGCGGCGAAGACGTGGTCGGGCTCGGCCCCGCAGGCGATGGCGAGGCCGGCCGCGACCAGCACGTTCTCGGCCTGGAAGCCCCCGATCAGGTTCAGCCGAGCCTGACGCGCGGTCCCGTTCCAAGCGAATCGCAGGTCCTGCCCGGTGGCGTCGAACCTCTGGGTGACGATCCTGAGCGCGGCACCCGGGCGCCGCCCCACGCTCAGGACGTCCTGGCCCCGCGCCTCGGCCAGGGCCACGATCTCGTCGCCGCGAGGATCGTCGAGGTTGACCACCGCCGTCCCGTCCTCGGGCAGCACGCGGGCGAAGAGCCCCGCCTTGGCGGCGAAGTAGGCGTCGAACCCGGCGTGGTAGTCCAGGTGGTCCTGGGTGAAGTTGGTGAAGCCCGCGGCCCGCAGGGTCACCCCGTCCAGCCGCCGCTGGTCCAGCCCGTGGGAGGAGGCCTCCATCGCCGCGTGGGTGATCCCGGCGCGCGCCGCGCCCGCCAGCGTCCGGTGCAGGGTGACGGGCTCGGGCGTGGTGTGCTGGAGGGAGGCGTCCCAGTCGCCCTCCACGCCCGTGGTCCCGATATTGACGGCCCGCTCGCCCAGCGCCTGCCAGATCTGCCGGGTGAAGCTCGCCACCGAGGTCTTGCCGTTGGTGCCGGTCACCGCGGCCACGGTGGCGGGCGCCTCGCCGAACCACAGGGCGGCGGCGAAGGCGAGCGCGGCGCGCGGCTCCTCGGCCACCACCAGCGCCAGGTCCCGCGCCTCGGGAAGGTCCGCCACGCGCGCGGCACCGTCGCGGTCGGTCAGGATCGCCGCGGCCCCGGCGGCGATCGCCGCCGCGGCGTGCTCGGCCCCGTGGACGCGGGTGCCCGGCAGCGCCGCGAAGAGGTGCCCCGCCCGGGTGTCGCGGCTGTCCACGCTGATCCCGGTGATCCGCGCCTCGGCCCCCCCTTGCGCGGTCAGGCCCAGCCCCGCCAGCGTTCGTTTCGGCTCGTCCATGTCCCTGCTCCCTCAGTTAGAGGTCGAGGTCAGTGTTAGCGTGGTCGGGTCGACGGGTTCAATCGCGGGGGCGAGCCCGAGGAGCGGCGCGGTGCGCCGGATCACCTCGGCGGCCACCGGCACCGCCGTCCACCCGGCGGTGCGGCGCGGCTCCGAGCCGGAATTGTCGCTGGCCTCGTCGAGGGTCACGATCAGCACGTATTGCGGGTCCGACGCGGGGAACACGCTGGCGAAGGTGTTGATGTTCTTGTCCTGGTGGTATCCGCGCCCGTCCTCCAGGGGCTTGTTCGCGGTCCCGGTCTTGCCGCCCACCTCGTAGCCCGGCACCGCGCCGAAGCTCGCGGTGCCCCGCAGCACCACCTGGCGCAGCATGTCGGCCGCCGCCTGGCTGACCTCCGGGCGCACGAGGCGCGGCCCCGGCGCCACGCTGTCGCGCTTCAGGAGCGTGGGCGTCACCTTCGTGCCCCCGTTCAGGAGCGACGAATACGCGGTCGCGAGATGCAGCGGAGAGGCCGAGAAGCCGTGCCCGTAGGAGGCGGTGATCGTCACGATATCGGACCACTTGGGCGGCACCAGCGGCCTGGCCCAGGGCGCCTCCACCAGCTCCACCGGGGTGGGCTCGAACACGCCGAACTTCGACAGGAAATCGCGCTGCCGCGCGCCGCCGATCTCCAGCGCCATGTTCGCGGTGCCGACGTTGGAGCTTTCCACGATCACGTCCGTGGCCGACAGGAGCGGCCCGTAGTTCTTGTTCTGGAACTCGCGGATCGTGTGGCGGCCCCAGCGCAGGGGCGCGTCCGCCTCCACCAGGGTCGAGGGCGTGACGTGGCCCAGCTCCATCGCCTGGGCCACCGCGAAGATCTTGAACGTCGATCCCAGCTCGTAGACGCCCTGCACCGCCCGGTTGAAGATCGGGCTCTCGGCCGCGTCGCCCGAAACGGGGGCCGCGGGCCGGTCGTTGGGGTCGAAGTCGGGCAGCGACACCATCGACAGGACCTCGCCGGTGTCCACGTCCATCAGGATGCCCGCCGCGCCCTTGGCGTTCATCAGCCGCATGCCGCCCCACAGCACCTCGCGCATGGTGCTCTGCACGCTCATGTCGATGCTCAGGGCCAGCGCCTCGCCGCCCCGCGCGGGGTCGCGCAGGGTCGCGTCCATCGCCTTCTCGACGCCCGCGACGCCCACCAGCTCGGCCGAGGACACGCCCTCCTGCCCGAAGCGGGTGCCGCCCAGGACATGCGCCGCGAGCCGCCCGTTGGGATAGAGACGCATCTCGCGCGGGCCGAACAGCAGGCCCGGATCGCCGATGTCGTGCACCGCCTGGCGCTGCTCGGGGCTGACCTTCTTCTTGATCCACAGGAACTTGCGCTTGCCGGTGAAGTCCTCGAGCAGGGCCTCGGCGTCCAGGTCGGGGAAGATCGCGGCGAGCTTCTCGGCCGCGCCGGCCTTGTCCACCATGTGCGGCGGCTGGGCATAGAGCGCGTAGGTCGACAGGTTCGTGGCCAGGATGCGCCCGTTGCGGTCGGTGATGTCGGCGCGCTGCGCGGCGATGGACTGTCCGGCCAGCTCGACGCTGGGCTCCTCGGGCACCGCCGCCGCCAGCAGGCCCATCCGCCCGCCGATCAGCGCGAAGGCCGCCAGGAACGACGCCGCCAGCAGCACCAGCCGCCCCTCGGCGCGGCGCCGGGCCCGGTCGCGCCCGTGCTCGCGGCGCAGGCGCAGGTTCTCGCGCTCGATCGCGTCGGGGCTCTCGCCCCGCGCGCGGGCCGACAGGATGCGCGCGAGCGGTCGCAGGGGCGTGCGGATCATGGGCGGGCCTCGCTCATCAGGGGGATCGGCGCCGAGAGCGGGCCGATCTCGGGCGGCGGAAAGGGGATCTCCTCCGCGTCGGCGAAATGCTCCGAGGACAGGGGCAGCAGTTCCAGCTGGTCGAAGTTCATGATCGCCAGCTCGCGCAGCCGCTCGGGGCGGTTGAGATAGGCCCATTCGGCCTTCAGGATCGCCAGCGTCTCGCGCTGGCCGCCGATGTCGCGCTGCAGCTGCTGCACGCGGGCCAGCGACTTCTGGGTCTCGTAGTTCTCGGAATAGGCCCAGAACGACATCGCCACGATGGCGAGCCCGGGCAGGATATAGGCGAGCGTCCGCATCTCAGATCTCCTCGGGCCGGACAATGGCGGGAAGGCCGAGGCGGTCGCGCTCGGCGGGGGCGGCGGGGGCCTCGGTGCGCGTGGCGATCCTGAGCCGCGCGGAGCGCGCGCGGGGGTTGGCCTCGCGCTCCTCCGCGTCGGCCGCGATCCCCTTGGTCGGCTGCGCGAACCGCGGATCGGTCTCCTCGGGCGCGGGCTGGAAGCGGTTGCCGCCCCCCGTCTTGCCCGCACGCTGCTGGAAGAACCGCTTGACCACCCGGTCCTCCATGGAATGGAAGCTGACCACGGCGAGCCGCCCGCCGGGCGCCAGCGCGCGCTCGGCCGCCTCCAGGCCCGCGACCAGTTGGCCGAACTCGTCGTTCACCGCGATCCTGAGCGCCTGGAAACTGCGCGTCGCGGGGTGGCTCTGGCCCGGCTTGGGGCGCGGCAGCACGCTCTCGACGATGCGCGACAGGGCACGCGTCGTCTCGATCGGCGCCTCGGCGCGGGCGCGCACGATGGCCCGCGCGATGCGGCGCGACGCGCGCTCCTCGCCGTAGTGGAACAGGATGTCGGCCAGCCGCGCCTCGTCGGCCTCGGCCACGATCTCGGCGGCGCTCGGCCCGCCGCCGCCCATCCGCATGTCGAGCGGCCCGTCGCGCATGAAGGAGAAGCCCCGCTCCGCCCGGTCGAGCTGCATGGACGATACCCCAAGGTCCAGCACCACGCCCTCCACCGGGCCGCCGGCGATCTCGTCGAGGTCGGAGAACGTCCCCTCCACCAGCCGCAGGGCATCGCCGTGCTCGCCCGCCCAGTCCGCCGCCATCCCGAACACCGCCGGGTCGCGGTCGATGCCGATCACCCGCGCGGCCCCCGCGTCCAGCAACCCGCGCGCGTAGCCGCCCGCGCCGAACGTCCCGTCGACCCAGGTGCCCTCCACCGGCGCGCAGTGGCGCAGGATCGGGCCCAGCAGGACGGGGACGTGGGGCGCCGCGCTCATTCGCCCTCCTCCTCGGACTCGAGATGCACCATCGGGTCCTCTTCGGGGTCGTAGCCGAGCTCGGGCGCGGCGGCGGGGCGCGACCGCTTGGCCATCCGCGTCTCCGGCTCCCAGATCTGGAAGGTCTCGCCGCGGCCCACCATCATCGCCTTGTCCGACAGGCCCAGCTTCTCGCGCGCGGCGGGCGGCACCACGATGCGGCCCGTCTCGTCCACCGCGATCTGCACCGAAAGCTCGTAGAGGACCTCCTCGAGGTCGATGCGGCGCGGGTCGGCGGGCTTGAGGCGGCGGATCTGGCGGCGCAGGGTGGCGCCGCGCGCCACCGTCATGCCCTGCACGTAAGGGGTGCGCTCGTCGCCGATGACCAGCAACAGCCGGGGATAGGCCCCCGCGTCGCGGTCGGGGTCGCCCTGGTCCAGCACCTTGCGGAACTCGGCGGGGATCGACATGCGGCCCTTCGCGTCGATCTTGTTTTCGTGCCGCCCGATGAAGACGTCGAACACCGAAAACCCCTCTTGACCGCTTTGCCCCGTTACGATTCAGGTGATTCAGGTAAACGGGAAACGGCGATCCGAACTGCTGCCACCGTTCGGATCGCCGCCGTCATCCCGTTTCCGGGTCGTCCGCTGGACCTAGCCACCTGGGGGGATGTCAGTGCCCGGTGCCGCGGATCTTCGTGTCGAAGAAGCAGAGGAAGTTTGCCTGTATGCTACCTTAAGCCTCTGTTTTTATTGTTGGACCTTTCGGATCTTGCGCCCGTTGGCCCGCTGCCCTTCGATGTCTTAGGGATGCCATGGGAAATCGTGGGCGGCAAGCAAAAATCTGTTAATCCGGGGGGGCTGGGAGTACGTCATATGACTTGAATCCCACAATTTCTGGTCAGTGTGTTAACGCCCCTACCGGATATGGTATGAGCGAGACCGCTTAACCATAGATATGGTAAGACTTTTTTAAGGCATTTCAGCGCCTACAAGTGGGCGCCACGCCAAGCCCGCCCCGCACAGGCCGGTCTTCGTTAACAAAATGGCTCCGACGGGCTCCTGGTTCCCCGCTCTCCCCGCCCGATTCCCCCAAGGACCACGATTTCCCACGAAAGGTGCTCCGCCTCGCCTACCCTTCGCGCGGGGCCGGGAGGGTTAACGACCCGTTTATGCGTTTGCTGCATAGCAGCATTGAGCCAACGGTGGATTGTGCATCTGCAGCAAGCGTCTATCTTCATCCCAACGCCGGCGACGACGACCGCCAACCGAAAGAGACGAAGATGACCCTGCTGACCGCCATGTACGCCCCCTCCAAAGGCAACGGCCGCCTCGACACCCTGCGCGACGGACTGCGCGCCCGGTTCGAGGCCTGGAAGACGTACCGCACCACGCTGAACGAACTTAACAGCCTGAGCGACCGCGAGCTCCACGACCTCGGCCTGCACCGCACAAGCCTGACTGCCGTGGCCCGCGACGCCGCCTACGGCGCATGAGATACCCTTTCGGAACGCCTCTCCTCCTCCCTGGGGCGTTCTGATCCCCGCGGCGGCACCGACCTCCTCCCCGGTGCCGCCGCGACCGAGACAACCAGTTACGGGCGCCCTCTCCTCCTCCCTTGGGCGTGCGTGAGATGGCGGCGGCGTCCACCTCCTCCCGGGCGTCGCCGTCCCTAGAATACCGAGACGCGGGTTCTCCGGCCTCCTCCCCGGAGGGCCCGTTCCGCGGCGGCACCGACCTCCTCCCCGGTGCCGCCGCGCAAGAACACCCAGTTGCGGGCGCCCTCTCCTCCTCCCTTGGGCGTGCGTGAGATGGCGGCGGCGTCCACCTCCTCCCGGGCGTCGCCGTCCCCAGAACACCGAGACGCGGGTTCTCCGACCTCCTCCCCGGAGGGCCCGTTCCGCGGCGGCGCCGACCTCCTCCCCGGCGCCGCCGCGCAAGAGACACCCGGATCGGGCGCCCTTCCTCTTCCCTTGGGGCGTCCGTGATAGAACGGCGGCACCGACCTCCTCCCCGGTGCCGCCGTTTTCGTGTCCGCTCCCCCGATCGGGACAATCTTGTCAGAACGGAACGTCGCCCGCCTCGTCCGCGGCGACGACGAAGCGGCCCACGACCTTCTTCGTCCCCGCCTTGTCGAAGGCGATCTCCAGCTTGTCGCCCTCCAGCCCCTCGACGGTGCCGTAGCCGAACTTGGTGTGGAACACCCGGTCGCCGGCGTCGTGGGGCGAGACGGCCTCGGCGTCCACGACCATGGCCTTGGTCTCGCGCGGCTGGCTCACCGGGCGGGACCGGGCGCGCGACTGCATCCGCCGCCAGCCCGGCGAGTTGTAGACATCCGCCCGGCTCGCCCGGTCGTGCAGGTCCGAGGCCTGGTTGGCCATGATCTGCGGCGAGGCGCTCGCGGCCATCCCCGCCGCGCCGTAGCCGCCGCCATAGAGGCCCGGCGGCGTCAGCACATCCACATGGGCCTCGGGCAGCTCGTCCACGAACCGCGACGGCAGCGCCGATTGCCACTGGCCATAGACCCGCCGGTTCGCCGCGAAGGAGATCGTGGCAACCTCCTCGGCGCGGGTGATGCCCACATAGGCCAGCCGCCGCTCCTCCTCGAGGCCCTTGAGGCCCTGCTCGTCCATGGAGCGCTGGGAGGGGAACAGCCCGTCCTCCCAGCCGGGCAGGAACACGGCCGGAAACTCCAGGCCCTTGGCCGCGTGCAGCGTCATGATCGACACCTTTGGCCCGCCCGTCTCGGTCTCGTTGTCCATGATCAGCGCCACGTGCTCCAGGAAGCCCTGAAGGTTCTCGAACCCGTCCAGCGCCTTGACCAGCTCCTTGAGGTTCTCGAGCCGCCCCGGCGCCTCGGGCGTGCGGTCGGCCTGCCACATGGCGGTATAGCCCGACTCCTCCAGGATCTGCTCGGCCAGATCCACGTGGTTCTGCTCCTGGTCGCGGGCGCCGTGGGCCCAGCGCGCCACCGCGTCCACCAGCACCCGCAGCTCGGCCGCGCCCTTGCCGCCCAGCCCCTTGTCCGCAAGGAGGATGCGCGCCCCGTCCAGCAGGCTCGCGCCGTTCTCGCGCGCGGTCACCTGGATCTTCTGCCGGGCCTTGTCGCCCAGTCCGCGCTTGGGCGTGTTCACCACCCGCTCGAACGCGAGGTCGTCGTCGGGGCTCACGGCCAGGCGGAAATAGGCCATGGCGTCGCGGATCTCCATCCGCTCGTAGAAGCGCGGCCCCCCGATGACGCGGTAGGGCAGCCCGATGGTCAGGAACCGGTCCTCGAAGGCGCGCATCTGGTGCGAGGCCCGCACCAGGATCGCGATCTCGTCGAGGCCCGTCTCGCGCACCCCGCGGGTGCCGCGGCCCATGGCCTCGATCTCCTCGCCGATCCAGCGCGCCTCCTCGTCGCCGTCCCAGTGCCCGATCAGGCGGACCTTGTGGCCCTCCTCCTCGGCGGTCCAGAGCGTCTTGCCCAGGCGTCCCTCGTTGGCGTCGATCACGCCCCCGGCAGCCGCCAGGATATGGGGCGTGGAGCGATAGTTCTGCTCCAGCCTGACCACCCGCGCGCCGGGGAAGTCCTTCTCGAATCGCAGGATGTTGCCCACCTCGGCGCCCCGCCAGCCATAGATCGACTGGTCGTCGTCGCCCACGCAGCAGATGTTGCGGTGCCCCTGGGCCAGAAGGCGCAGCCACATGTACTGCGCCACGTTGGTGTCCTGGTACTCGTCCACCAGCACGTAGCGAAACCAGCGCTGGTACTGGGCCAGAACGTCCTCGTGGGTGCGGAAGATCGTCAGCATGTGCAGCAGCAGGTCGCCGAAATCCACGGCGTTGAGGCTCCGCAGGCGCTGCTGATAGTAGTCGTAGAGCTCCGTGCCCCGGTTGTCGAAGGCGGAGGCCTCGCTCGCGGGCACCTTGTCGGGCGTCCAGGCGCGGTTCTTCCAGCCGTCGATGATCCCGGCGAGCTGGCGCGGCATCCAGCGCTTCTCGTCGATGTTCTCGGCCACGATGAGCTGCTTCATCAGCCGCTGCTGGTCGTCGGTGTCCAGGATCGTGAAGTTCGACTTCAGCCCCACCAGTTCGGCGTGGCGGCGCAACAGCTTGACGCAGATCGCGTGGAAGGTGCCGAGCCACGGCATCCCCTCCACCGTCTCGCCCATGAGCGCGGCCACGCGCCCCTTCATCTCCCGCGCGGCCTTGTTGGTGAAGGTGACCGCCAGGATCTCGTTGGGCCGCGCGCGCCCCTGCACCATCAGGTGGGCGATGCGCGCCGTCAGGGCCTTGGTCTTGCCCGTCCCCGCCCCCGCCAGCATCAGGACGGGGCCGTCGAGCGTCTCCACCGCCTCCCTCTGGGCGGGGTTCAGACCGTCCAGGTAGGGGGTCGGCCGGGCCGCCATCGCGCGATTCGACAGGGACACCGCCCCCTCGAATGCCTCGGATTCGTCGAAATCATCCATGCCCCCACGCTAGCGTCTCCGGGGTGGAAACGGCAAGACCGATGTTCTTCTTACGTTCCAGCCATCGCGCGGCAGGACCGATTGACACCTCCCCCGCCTGCGGATCAGGGTTCGCCCTCCCCGACGCCGGACCCGACATGACCCTGCCCCTTCTCGGCCAGGTCGTGGGCCTGATGGCCCTCGCCCTGTGCATCGCCGCCTTCGCCAGCAAGCGCGACGACCGCCTTCTGGCGATCCTGATCTTCGCCAACGTCGCCTTCGCGGTGCAGTTCTTCCTCATGGGCGGGCTGGTGGCGGGCGCGATTTCGTCGCTCATCGTGGTCCGCATCGCGCTGGTGCGCCGCTTCAAGCGCGACGCGCGGGTGATGGCGGCGATGCTGGCGGCGACCGTGGCGGTGGCCGCCCCCGCGTGGTCCGGCCCGGCCGACCTGGTGCCCCTCGCCGCGGGCCTGATCGGCACCTACGCCATGTTCATGACCGACGGCATCGCCATGCGCCTCCTGCTCGCGGGGGGCGCGGCCTGCTGGATGGCGGCGAACTGGCTCTCCGGCTCGGCGGGCGCCTTCGCGGCCGAGGCGCTGATCCTGGTCACCAACGCGGTCACCATCGCCCGCCTCGCCCGGGAGCGCCGCGCCGAGCCGGCCTGAGCCCCGCCCTTTCCCAGGGGCGCGGGCCCGGCTACACCCGTGCCCATGGACCTCGACGATCGTTATCCCGCGCTGTCGGACCTGGCGCGCGCCGCCCGCGCCCGCCTGCCGCGCTTCGTGTGGGAATACCTCGACAGCGGCACCGGCGACGAGTCCGCCACCCGCGCCAACCCCGAGGCCCTGGACGGCGTGCGCCTGACGCCCCGCGTGCTCGCCCCGGCCGAGGCCGACCCCTCCGTGTCGCTGCTGGGGCGCGACTGGGCGATGCCGGTGGGGATCGCGCCCGTGGGCATGTCGGGCCTCGTCCACCCGCGGGCCGAGCACATCCTGGCGACGCAAGCCACGCGCGCGGGCATCCCCTATTGCCTGTCGACCGTTGCCGCCATGACCCCCGAGGAGGTCGGCCCGGCGACGGAGGGGCGCGGCTGGTTCCAGCTCTATCCGCCGCGCGACGCGGGTATCCGGCGCGACCTGCTGTCGCGCGCCCGCGCCTCGGGCTTCGACACGCTGGTCCTGACGGTGGACCTGGCCGCGCCCTCGCGGCGCGAGCGCCAGCGCCGGGCGCGGCTAACGAACCCCATGCGCCTGACACCCCCGATCCTCGCGCAGGCCGCCATGGCCCCCGCCTGGTCGGCGCGGATGCTGCGATCCGGTGTTCCCCGCCTCGTCACGCTGGAGCGCTACGCCGACCGCTCGGGCGCGGGCGGCGGCACCACCTCGCACCTGGGCTATGCCCTGCGCGTGGCGCCCGACATGGATTACCTGCGCGCCTGCCGCGCCGAGTGGGACGGCCCCCTGATCGTCAAGGGCGTCCTCGACCCGGACGATGCGCGCAAGGCGGCCGCGGTCGCGGATGCCGTCTGGGTCTCGAACCACGGCGGTCGCCAGTTCGAGGCGGCCCCCTCCGCCGCGACGGTCCTGCCCGCGATCCGCGCCGCCGTGGGACCGGGCATGCCCCTCATCGCCGATGGCGGCGTGCGCTCGGGAACCGACGTGCTGCGTCTGATCGCCCTGGGGGCGGACATGGCCATGCTCGCCCGCGCGCCCCATCACGGCCTGGCGGCACTGGGGCCGGCGGGCGCGGCCCACGCGCTCCATATCCTGCGCGCGGGCCTTCTGGCCGACATGGGCCAGCTCGGTGTCGCCCGCCCCGACGAGGCGCGGAGCCGCCTCACGCCCTAGGGCCGGGCACCCCGGTTACAGGTCGTTGGCCACCACGCCGGCGCCCGCGCCCACCGCCGCGCCCGCGATGGGCTCGTCGGCCAGCACCTCGCCGGCCACGGCGCCGGTGCCCGCGCCCACCAGGGCGGGCGTCGTGTCGCTCTCGTCGACGATCCCGTTGCCGACGCAGGCGGCCAGGGCGGTCAGCGACAGAAATGCGGCCGTGCGGATCATGGGCGAAAACTCCTGTTCCTGTGGTTTCCCGCACCCCAAGGCGCGCGCCGCCCGCCCGGTTCCGGGGCCCGGGGCGGCGGGCATTGCCCACGGGGGGCGCTGGCCATAGGCTCGTTTCTGCACCTGCGAAAGAGGCCCGAGAGATGACCGAGTTCCAGAAGATCCTGATCGCCAACCGCGGCGAGATCGCCATCCGCGTCATGCGCGCGGCCAACGAGCTGGGCAAACGAACGGTCGCCGTCTTCGCCGAGGAGGACAAGCTCTCGCTGCACCGCTTCAAGGCCGACGAGGCCTACCGCATCGGGGAGGGGTTGGGCCCGGTGCAGGCCTATCTGTCGATCCCCGAGATCATCCGCGTCGCCCGCGAATCGGGCGCCGACGCGATCCATCCCGGCTACGGCCTCCTGTCGGAGAACCCCGACTTCGTCGATGCCTGCGCCGAGGCCGGGATTGCCTTCATCGGCCCCTCGGCCGACACCATGCGCAAGCTCGGGGACAAGGCCTCCGCCCGGCGCGTGGCGATCGAGGCGGGCGTGCCGGTCGTGCCCGCCTCCGAGGTGCTCACCGACGACATGGACGTGGCGCGCAGGGCCGCCGACGAGATCGGCTATCCGCTGATGCTCAAGGCCTCCTGGGGCGGCGGCGGCCGCGGCATGCGCGCCATCGAGGGCCCCCACGAGCTGGAGGAGAAGGTCCGCGAGGGCCGCCGCGAGGCCGAGGCCGCCTTCGGCAACGGCGAGGGCTACCTGGAGAAGATGATCACCCGCGCCCGCCACGTGGAGGTGCAGGTGCTGGGCGACAAGCACGGCCACATCTACCACCTGTGGGAGCGCGACTGCTCGGTGCAGCGGCGCAACCAGAAGGTCGTGGAGCGCGCCCCCGCCCCCTATCTCTCCGGCGCCCAGCGCGAGCGGCTGTGCAATCTGGGGCGCAAGATCGCCGCCCATGTGGGCTACGAGTGCGCGGGCACCATCGAGTTCCTGATGGATATGGAGACGGGCGAGTTCTACTTCATCGAGGTGAACCCGCGCATCCAGGTCGAGCACACCGTGACCGAGGAGGTGACGGGCATCGACATCGTGCGCGCCCAGATCCTGATCAGCGAGGGCAAGAGCCTCACCGAGGCGACGGGCACCGCCAGCCAGTACGACGTGGAGCTGTCGGGCCACGCGATCCAGTGCCGCATCACCACCGAGGACCCGACCAACAACTTCATCCCCGATTACGGACGCATCACCGCCTATCGCGGCGCCACCGGCATGGGCATCCGCCTCGACGGCGGCACCGCCTATTCGGGCGCGGTCATCACCCGCTTCTACGATTCGCTGCTGGAGAAGGTCACCGCCTGGGCGCCCACGCCCGAGGCCGCCATCGCCCGGATGGACCGCGCGCTCAGGGAGTTCCGCATCCGCGGCGTGTCCACCAACATCGACTTCGTCATCAACCTGCTGCGCCACCCCACCTTCGTGGGCAACGAGTACCACACCCGCTTCATCGACCAGACGCCCGAGCTGTTCGACTTCAAGCCGCGCCGCGACCGCGCCACCAAGATCCTCAACTACGTGGCCGACGTCACCGTCAACGGCCACCCCGAGACGGAAGGGCGCGACAAGCCCGCCCCCGAGGCCCGCTCGCCCGTCCCCCCGCGCCTCCGCGCCGACACGGCCCGACCCAGCACCCGCCAGATCCTGGAGGAGAAGGGGCCGCAGGCCGTCGCCGACTGGATGTCCGAGCAGACCCGGCTCCTGATCACCGACACCACCATGCGCGACGGGCACCAGTCGCTCCTGGCCACGCGGATGCGCTCGATCGACATGATCCGCGCCGCCCCCGTCTATGCCCGCAACCTGCCCCAGCTCTTCTCGGTGGAGTGCTGGGGGGGCGCCACCTTCGACGTGGCCTACCGCTTCTTGCAGGAATGTCCCTGGCAGCGCCTGCGCGACCTGCGGGAACGGATGCCCAACCTGATGACGCAGATGCTGCTGCGCGGCTCCAACGGGGTGGGCTACACCAACTACCCCGACAACGTGGTGCGCGGCTTCGTCCACCGGGCCGCGGCGTCGGGGATCGACGTATTCCGCGTCTTCGACAGCCTCAACTGGGTCGAGAACATGCGCGTCTCGATGGACGCGGTGATCGAGGCGGGCAAGGTCTGCGAGGGCACGGTGTGCTACACCGGCAACCTGCTCGACCCGGCGCGCTCCAAGTACGACCTCGACTACTACGTCCGCACCGCCACCGAGCTGCGGGACGCGGGCGCCCACGTCCTGGGCGTCAAGGACATGGCCGGCCTGATGAAGCCCGCCGCCGCCCGCACCCTCTTCAAGGCACTGAAGGAGGAGGTCGGCCTGCCGATCCACTTCCACACCCACGACACCGCCGGCATCGCGAGCGGCACCATCCTCGCCGCAGCCGAGGCCGGCGTGGACGCGGTGGACTGCGCCATGGACGCGCTGTCTGGCAACACCTCCCAGGCCACCCTGGGCACCGTGGTCGAGGCGCTCGAGGGCTCCGAGCGCGCCACCGGCCTCGACATCGACGCGATCCGCGAGATCTCCAACTACTGGGAGGCGGTCCGGGGCTACTACGCCGCGTTCGAGAGCGGCATGCAGGCGCCCGCCTCCGAGGTCTACCTCCACGAGATGCCCGGTGGCCAGTTCACCAACCTCAAGGCCCAGGCCCGCGCCATGGGGCTGGAGGAACGCTGGCACGAGGTCGCCCACACCTATGCCGAGGTGAACCGGATGTTCGGCGACATCGTGAAGGTCACGCCGTCGTCGAAGGTCGTGGGCGACATGGCCCTGATGATGGTCGCCCAGGGGCTGACCCGCGAGCAGGTGGAGGACCCGAAGGTCGATGTCAGCTTCCCCGAGTCGGTCGTCGACATGATGCGGGGCTATCTCGGCCAGCCCCCCGGCGGCTGGCCCGAGAAGATCCAGCGCAAGGTCCTCAAGAAGGAGCAGCCCTTCACCGACCGCCCCGGCAAGCACCTCGAGGCGGTGGATCTCGAGGCCGCGCGCAGGCAAGCCTCCGACAAGGCTGGGGGCGTCGAGATCGACGACGAGGACCTCTTCGGCTACCTCATGTATCCCAAGGTCTTCACCGAGTACCGCCTCAGGAACGAGGAATACGGCCCCGTCCGCACCCTGCCCACGCGCACCTTCTTCTACGGCATGGAACCGGGAGAGGAGATCTCGGCCGAGATCGACCCCGGCAAGACGCTGGAGATCCGCTGCCAGGCCATGGGCGAGACCGGCGAGGACGGGATGACTAAGGTCTTCTTCGAGCTGAACGGCCAGCCCCGCACGGCCCGGGTGCCCAACCGCAAGCTCGCGGGCACCGCCGCCGCGCGGCCCAAGGCCGACATCGCCAACACCGACCACGTGGGCGCGCCCATGCCCGGGGTCGTCGCCTCCATCGTCGTGGAGGCGGGCAAGCAGGTCAGCCAGGGCGACCTTCTCCTGACCATCGAGGCGATGAAGATGGAATCGGGCCTCCATGCCGACCGCGACGGCACGGTGAAGGCCGTCCATGTCAGCGCCGGCACCCAGATCGACGCCAAGGACCTGCTCATCGAATACGAGTGAGCGGCGCGGGAACCGGAGCGCGCCCTCGCGCGCTCCGCCCGATATCGCCGGGCTGTCCGGCACGGGACGGGAGATCCCCCATGAAGACGACCACATTCCTCTGCGCCGCCGCCCTGCTGGCGCTCGGCGCCTGCGGCGACACGGCCACGGGCCGCGCCGCCACCGGCGGCCTCGGCGGCGCCGTGGTCGCCGGCCCCGCCGGCGCCGTCGTCGGCGGCACCGTGGGCGCGGCCACGGCCGAGTGAGCGGGAGGGGCGCGCGAAAAATCCGCGTCCCCCACTTGCGCCCGCCCACCCTCTTGGGTACATCCCCGCTCACCAATGGCGCGCGGGCGTAGCTCAGGGGTAGAGCATTACCTTGCCAAGGTAAGGGTCGAGAGTTCGAATCTCTTCGCCCGCTCCATTGGACCGACCGGATGGCACGCGGGCGTAGCTCAGGGGTAGAGCATTACCTTGCCAAGGTAAGGGTCGAGAGTTCGAATCTCTTCGCCCGCTCCATCGGTCGCCTCCCCCAGAAAGACGGTGCGAGACCCCCGCGAGCGGGGGCCTCGACGGCTCACCTCGGGTAGCCCAGCGCCTTCACGTCCTCGGCGATCTCGTCCAGGATCGCGGGATCGTCGATGGTCGCGGGCACCTTCACCTCGGCCCCGTCGGCGATCTGGGCCATGGACCGGCGCAGGATCTTGCCGGACCGCGTCTTGGGCAGCCGGTCGACCACGCTCACCAGCTTGAACGCCGCCACCGGCCCGATCCGCTCGCGCACCAGCGCCACGCATTCCTCGCAGACCTGCGCGTGGCTCTTCTCCGTGCCCTTCTGCAGCGTGACGAAGCCCATGGGGAGTTGCCCCTTCAGGTCGTCGGCCACCCCCACGACGGCGCATTCCGCGACGTCCGGGTGGCTCGCCAGCACCTCCTCCATCAACCCCGTGGACAGGCGGTGCCCGGCCACGTTGATCACGTCGTCGGTGCGCGACATGATCCACAGGTAGCCGTCCGCGTCCACCAGCCCCGCGTCGCCGGTGTTGTAGTACCCCGGATACCGCTCCAGATACGCGGAGCGGAACCGCTCGTGGGCGTTCCACAGGGTCGGCAGGTTGCCCGGCGGCAGTGGCAGGCGGATGGCGATGGCGCCCAGCTCGCCCGCAGGCCGCTCCGCCCCCGCCTCGTCGAGGATGCGCACGTCATAGCCCGGCATCGCCACGGTGGGCGAGCCGACCTTCACCGGCAGCGCCTCGATCCCGGCGGGGTTGGCGACCATCGGATAGCCCGATTCGGTCTGCCACCAGTGGTCGTAGACCGGCACGCCCAGCACCTCCTGCGCCCATTCCACCGTGTTCGGGTCGGCCCGCTCCCCCGCGAGGTAGAGCGCGCGCAGCCCCGAGATGTCGTACCCCGCCAGGTACTCGGCCTTCGGGTCCTCCTTGCGGATCGCGCGGAACGCCGTCGGCGCGGTGAAGAAGCTCTTCACCCCGTGCTCCGCGATCACCCGCCAGAACGTGCCCGGGTCGGGCGTGCCCACGGGCTTGCCCTCGAACAGGATGCTGGTGTTTCCGTGCAGGAGCGGCCCGTAGCAGATGTAGCTGTGCCCCACGACCCAGCCCACATCCGACGCGGCCCAGAACACCTCCCCCGGATCGACGCCGTAGACGGCCTTCATGGTCCAGTGCAGCGCCACCATGTGCCCGCCCGTGGGCCGCACCACCCCCTTGGGCGCCCCCGTCGTGCCGGAGGTATAGAGGATGTAGCACGGGTGATCGCCGCGCACCCAGACGCAGTCGGCGGGCGCCACGCCCTCCTGGGCCGCGTGCCATTCCACGTCGCGCCCCTCCACCAGGTCGGCGGGGCTCTCCTCGCGCTGCGCGATGATGCAGAACTCGGGGCTGTGGGCGGCCTGCGCGATCGCCCCGTCCAGCAGCGGCTTGTAATCCACGATCCGCCCCGGCTCGATCCCGCAGGAGCCCGCGATCACCGCCTTGGGGGTCGCGTCGTCGATCCGCGCGGCCAGCTCGTGGGCCGCGAAGCCGCCGAAGACCACCGAGTGGATCGCCCCGATCCGGGTGCAGGCCAGCATCGCCACGACGGCCTCGGGGATCATCGGCATGTAGATCACCACCCGGTCGCCGACCCCCACGCCCCGCGCGGCCAGCGCCCCGGCGAGCCGGGCGCAGCGGTCCTTCAGGTCGGCATAGGTGATCGTCTCCTTGGCCCCCGTGACGGGGCTGTCCCAGATGATCGCGGCCTGCTCGCCGCGACCCTCCTCGACGTGGCGGTCCACGGCGTTGTAACAGGTGTTGGTCGTCCCGTCGGGAAACCACGTCGCCCCGTCCGCGGCGAGCGCGGTCCGGGGCGGCACCTGCCAGTGGATGCGTTCGGCCTGGCGCATCCACCAGCCCTCGGGGTCGGCCTTCCACTCCTCGTAGACGTCGGCGTAACTCATGGCATGTCCTCCCTCGCCCCCCGGAATGGCAAGGTTTCGCGGGCCGGGCAAGCGGTGGGCGGGGGATCACCACATCCGGATGCGCTCGATCTCCGCCTCCTCCAGCGGCAGGTCGAACGCCACGCCCAGCTTGCCCTCCCTGCGCCAGCGCACGGTGGCCTCCACCTCCCCGTGCGGCAGGGTCAACCACAGGCGGCCGTCCCGGGGCACGCGCCCGCGCGGCACCAGGCACGCGCCGCCCTGCGACACGTCGATCACCAGGCAGGCCACGGTTTCGTCCTTCACGCGCATCTGGGTGTCGAGCCGCACGGGGTGGCGCTCGGCGAGGCGCGCGCGCTTCTTGCGGAACATGGCGATCAGGGCCGGAACCGCCAGCGCCGGCACCATCATCGCCCCCGCCCCGAGCATCGTCAGGCCGGTTTTCCTCGCGCGGTCCTCGCGCGCCTTGTCCCCGGCGCCGGTCCCGTCGCCGCGCGCGCCCCCCCGCCGGGCGCGGGACTCGCCCTCCCTGGATTTCGGCAGGGGGCACCCCAGCGAATCGGCCAGCTCGCGCAGCTCCTCGGTGCCCTGGGCCACCCGGGCGGCGAAACCGGGCCGCACGGGCCCCTCCCGCTCCGACAAGAGCGTCAGGCGCGCCAGCTGGTCGCGCAACAGGGTCCGCGTCTCCCCGCTGCTCCCCGCGAGAAGTCCGGTCCCGACCGCCGTCAGCCCGCGGCCCAGTGCCGCGCGGCTCGACGCGTCGGGTCTCTCGATCACGTCGCGCGCCAGGGCCGACAGGCCGTCGGCGCGTTCCAGCGCGCGGCATCCCGCCCCGGCTTCCCCCGCCGCGAGGATCGGGGCGGCGCAGAGGGCCGCGGCGAGGAGGGAGGGAAAACGGTTCATCGGCAATCGGGTTCGGGATATGACGCGACACAGGATCGCGCAGAGGGGTAAACGTTCCCTGACCGGGCGCCGGCCCCTGTCGCCGCCGCGCGCCGGGGGCTACCCTTGCCCCCGACATCGCGTGGAAAGGACCGCTCATGTATCTGACGATGAACCGCTTCAAGGTGACCGAGGGCCGCGAGGACGAGTTCGAGGAGGTCTGGCGCAGCCGCGATTCGCACCTCAAGGAGGTCGCGGGCTTCGTCTCCTTCCACCTCCTGCGCGGCACGACGCAGGACGGCCACACCCTCTACGCGTCCCACACCACGTGGGAGAGCCGCGACGCCTTCGAGGCTTGGACGAAGTCCGAGGCGTTCCGCAAGGCCCATGCCGGCGTCCGCCCGCGCGAGGGACTCTACCAGGGACCGCCGCAGCTGGAAATCTTCGACAGCGTCCAGTCCATGGAGTGACCGAACGGAAAGGGCCCGGCGCCGTCTCCGGCCCGGGCCCTGTCCAGGTCGCGCATGATCGTCCCCGTCAGTGGACCGAGACGGGCGCCATGTCGTTCTGCCGGGCCACGACGAAGGCGAGCTTGCGGTCGCGCACCAGCGCGAGCCTCTGGCCCATGCTGTCGTGCACCGCGTAGAGCTCGGTCAGCCCGTCCGCCTTCTCGCGGATCTCGTCCGGCAGGTCGCTGACCGCCACCGGGCGGACATAGACGATGTTTTCCGCCGTCTCGATGACGCCGTCATAGGTCTCGTTCATCTTGTGTCCCCGTCCTTGGAGATGCTGATCGTGCGGACGATCGGGTCCGGTCGTGCCTTGCTCAAGTCGATGTGGAGAAGCCCGTTCTCCATTCCCGCACCGTCCACCTCGACCCCGTCGGCCAGCACGAAACTGCGCTGGAACTGGCGCGCCGCGATCCCGCGATGCAGGAACGTCCGGTGGCCGTCGGGCTCGACCTGTCGGCCGCGCACCACCAGGTGGCGGTTCTCCACCGTGATCGCCAAGTCGCCTTCGGCGAAGCCGGCAACTGCGAGGGTGATCCGGTAGGCCGATGGGCCCACCTGCTCGATGTTGTAGGGCGGATACCCCCCCGCATCCGACTTCGCGGCGCGTTCCACGAGCCTTTCGAGCTCGTCGAACCCCAACAGGAAGGGATGCGTCCCCAACGCGGTCTTCGTCATCGACACGTCCTTGATGCAAGCGATCGTGCGGGGCCGCGACCCCCGATCCCGGGCGATCGCCGCTTGACAGGAATATGGGGTCCCCCCTGCCGCCCAACAAGAGCTTTCCCTTGCCCCGGCGGCCCCTTGGTGCGATCCTGACCGGGATGGACGACAACGCGTTCTCCGACGGCCACCGCATGGACGACCAGGACGTCCTGCGGGTGAAGCTCGAGGTTCTCAGGCGCGAGCACCGCGACCTGGACGACGCCGTGCGCGCCCTCCAGCAGAGCGGCCTGCCCGATCCGCTGACGCTGCAGCGCCTCAAGCGCCGCAAGCTCCAGCTCAAGGACCGGATCGCCGACATCGAGGACCGGCTCCTGCCCGACATCATCGCCTGAGCCCCGGCTCCTCGACGCGTCCCCCGCCATCCCGCGCGCCATCCGATTGCCCCCGCCCGCGCGGCTGGTATGGTCGCGTGCGAACACATGCGGGGGATTTCATGGCCGAGGTCGGCATCATCATGGGCAGCCAGTCCGACTGGCCGACGCTGCGCGAGGCGGCCGAGATCCTCGACGCGCTCGGGGTCTCCCACGAATCCCGCATCGTCTCCGCCCACCGCACCCCCGACCGGCTGTGGGACTACGGCCGCACCGCCGCCGAGCGGGGCCTCAAGGCCATCGTCGCGGGCGCGGGCGGGGCCGCGCACCTGCCCGGCATGATGGCCTCCAAGACGCGCATCCCCGTGATCGGCGTGCCCGTCCAGACCCGCGCGCTCTCGGGGCTCGACAGCCTCTATTCCATCGTCCAGATGCCCCGCGGCTTTCCCGTGGCGACCATGGCCATCGGGGGCGCGGCCAACGCGGGCCTCATGGCCGCCCAGATTCTGGCCCTGTCCGATCCCGCCCTGGCCGAGCGGCTGGATCGGTGGCGCGCCGACCTCTCCGCCTCCATCCCCGAGGAGCCCCGAGATGACTGACGCCCTCCCCCCCGGATCGACCCTGGGCATCCTGGGCGGCGGCCAGCTCGGCCGGATGCTGGCCGTGGCCGCCGCGCGGCTGGGCCTGAAGGTCTGCGTCCTCGATCCGGGCGGCGACTGCCCCGCCGCCCACGTGGCCAACTTCCACCTGCGCGCGGCCTACGACGACACCG
Organism: uncultured Paracoccaceae bacterium; assembly: GCA_947500825.1. Lineage (GTDB taxonomy): Bacteria > Pseudomonadota > Alphaproteobacteria > Rhodobacterales > Rhodobacteraceae > Palleronia. The sequence continues at coordinate 231,880 of CANMTR010000002.1, forward strand.
AGGCCCTCGCCCGCTTCGCGGCAGCCTGCGACGTGGTCACCTACGAGTTCGAGAACGTGCCCGCCGCCGCCCTCGACGCGGTGGAGGCGATCTGCCCCGTGCGCCCGGGCCGCGAGGCCCTGCGCGTCAGCCAGGACCGCCTGGCGGAGAAGGACTGGCTCGCGGGGCTCGGCCTCGACGTCGCCCCCTACGCCGCCGTCGACGATGCCGCCTCGCTGGAGGCCGCGCTCGCGCGCATCGGCCGCCCCGCGATCCTCAAGACCCGCCGCTTCGGCTACGACGGCAAGGGCCAGGCGCGCATAGACGCGGCAACCGACGCCGACGCCGCCCTCGCGGAGCTAGCCGGCGCCCCCGCGATCCTCGAAGGCCACGTGGCCTTCGAGCGCGAGATCTCCGTGATCGGGGCGCGCGGCCTCGACGGGCGGGTGGCCTGCTTCGACCCGGGCGAGAACCGCCACGAGGGCGGCATCCTGCGCGAGACGCGGGTGCCCGCCACTCTTGCCCACGCGCGCCTCACCGACGCGGTGCTGATCGCCGGGCGCATCCTCAACGCGCTCGACTACGTGGGCGTGATCGGGGTGGAGCTGTTCGTCACCGACACCGGCCTCGTGGTCAACGAGATCGCGCCCCGGGTGCACAATTCCGGCCACTGGACGGAAGCGGGCTGCCTGATCGACCAGTTCGAGCAGCATGTCCGCGCCGTGGCGGGCTGGCCCCTGGGCGACGGGCGGCGCCACTCGGACGTGACGATGGAGAACCTCATCGGCGCCGACATGGACCGCCTCTCCGAGATCGCCGCCGAGCCCGGCGCCGCGATCCACCTCTACGGCAAGGCCGAGGTCCGGCCGGGCCGCAAGATGGGCCACGTCAACCGCCTGACCTGACGCCTCCTCGGCCGCGGGCGCGGCCTCCTCGTCGACCGCGCGTCCCGGCCCCTCCGCCGCGCGTCACCTGCCGCTGCGCGAGGGCGCGCCCTACTTGCCGCGCCGCGAGGGCGCGCCTTATTTGCCGCGCCGCGAGGGCGCGAGGCCCAGGCCCACGCCTCCCACCACCAGCGCGCAGGACAGGACCAGCCGCCACGTCAGCATCTCGCCCAGGAGCGCCACGCCCGCCAGCACCGCGATCACCGGCACCGTCAGTTGCGCCACCGCCGCCCGCGTGGCCCCGAGCTCGGGCACGATGGAATACCACGCCGCGTATCCCAGCGCCGAGGTCACCCCGCCCGAGACGAGGGCGAGCGCCACGCCCGTCGCGTCCCAGGCCACGCCCGCGCCGGGCAGCAGGACCCAGGCCAGCAGGCAGAACGGCACCGCGCCCAGGAACGACGCCGCCGTGGTGTCGAGGGGCGGGCCGCCCGCCCGTCCGCGGAGCGAATAGACCCCCCAGCCCACGCCGGCGGCGGCCATCAGCGCCCCCGGCCCGGGCGCGAGGCCGCCCGATCCGGGCAGCAGCATCCAGGCGAGACCGGCCAGCGCCAGCCCCGCCCCGATCCAGCGCCGGGCCGGGATCGCCTCGCCCCCCAGAACCGCGCCTGCGAACATGGTGATCTGGACGGCCGCGAACAGGATCAGCGCCCCCGCCCCCGCCGGCAGCGCCAGATAGGCCAGAGAGAACGCGATGAGATAGAGCGTGAGCGCGCCCACGTTCACCGCCCGCATGGCCCGCACCCAGGCCAGCCCCCCGCGGCGGCCCGCCAGCGCGGCCAGGACGACCACGCCCGAGACGACCCGCAGCAGCGCGAAGTCCAGCGGCCCGGCATGGCCGCCTCCCACCGCCGCGCGGTTGAGGATCGAGTTGGCCGCGAAGGCCGCCATCACCACGCCCGTGATCGCGAAGAGCCGCGCGGCCCCGCCCGTGCCTGTCGTCATGTGCCGTCCTCCCGCGCCCTTGGTGCCGCCCCCCGGGCGCCGAGGCAATCCCCCCGGGGCGCCGCCGCCCCGGCGCCGTTAACCCCGCGTTCACCCCGTTTCGGCGATCATGGGGCTTTCCCAGGTGCCGGAGACCCCCCGATGACCCCCGCAATCCCGGCGCTGGCCGGGTTCCTCGCCCTTGCCGCCTGCCTTCCCAGCCAGACCCAGCGCTACGTCTCGGACACCTACGGCGCGGCCCCGGCGGAGACCCATGCCTACCGCGATGCCACCTACGCCGTCTCCGACCTGCCCGACCGCGGGCGGCTGCGGATCCAGTCCCAGGCCTCGCTCCTGCGCGGCGCGGTGACCCGGACGCCCTCCCAGGCGGTGTTCCGCGACGCGGCCGAGGACTACCTGGGCGCCACGCGCCCCGGCTGCACCATCGTCGATACCGCCTCGTTGACGGAATCCTCGGTGAACCCGTATCTCAAGGACATCTCCGCGCCGGCCTACGAGGTCTTCTACGCCTGCTGACCCTCCCGGCTGCGGCGGACATGCGAACGGGCGGCCCCGATCCCGGCGGCCGCCCGTCCCCGTGTTCCCCCTCGCCCGCGGTCTCAGACCAGGGCGGTCACGATCCCCCGCCCCGTCTCCAGCGCGGCATAGGGGTCCTCGGGCAGCAGGAAGCTGATGGCGCGGATGATCATCACGAAGGCGATCACCCCGAAGAACAGGGCCGCGGCGACGACCGCGCCCTTGCCCATCTGCAGGGCCACCCAGCCATAGAGCGAGGGCGCCGAGCCCTGCTCCAGGTGCCACGTGGTCGCGGCGCGGTCGAACTCGCGCCTCTTTCGGCTCTTGCGTCCTAACAGCATGGTCTCACTCCGTGCTCGCGGGGCTGTAGATTTCCCATTCCTCCGGCGTGCGGGCGGGAACGTAGTTGTTCTCGGCACCGTAGCCGTGCTCCTGGGCCCAGACGAACCAGTTGTCCACGACCGTGCCGGTCAGGATGATCCCGATGCCGCCCGTCAGGGTGGTCAGCACCGCGAACCACCAGGCCCAGCGGTGGATGCCCTCCATCGTGGCGTTGAACCCCATGGTCCAGCGCCAGAACAGGCCCGCCCGCTCCGAGGCGGTGCCCCGGTCGTGGATCTGGTCGAGCTCCCGGTCGCCGCCGTAGCGGCTCACCGCGAGGATCGTGCCGCCATGCATCGCGAACAGCAGCACCGAGCCGTAGAGGAACACGATCGAGAGCGCGTGGAACGGGTTGTAGAACAGGTTGCCGTAGGTCAGCGAGAACAGGTTGGTCCAGTCCAGGTGCGGGAAGACGCCGTAGGGCACGGCCTCGGCCCAGGAGCCCATCAGGATGGGCCGGAACAGGCCCAGCACCAGGAACAGCCACACCGCCGACGAGAACGCCCAGAAGACGTGCTTGCCCATCCTGAGCTGGTGGGCGAGCTGCCACGAGCGCGCCAGCCACGCCATCACCGACACCAGGAGAAGCGCCGAGGCGATGATCCACAGGCCCCCCTCCCAGAGCGGCGCGAAGCCCAGGCCGTATTCCGGCGCCGGCGGCTCCAGGCTGAGGAAGAACAGGTCGCGCACGAACATGGCCGGGCTGAAGTTGACCTGCACCCAGAAGCTGATGCCCACGAGGAAGAACCACATCCCCCCCGTGATCAGGCTCAGGACCCCGAACGGCCCGAGATAGATGGGCCCGAGCTGGGCGTTGCCGATCCAGCCCAGCAGGGTGCTGAACCCGGTGCTGGTGCCGCGGTCGCGCAGGTCCACGCCCTCGCCGACCATGCCTGCCTCGGGCGGGCCCTGCACCTGCACCTGGTCGAAGATGTTCTGGTATTGCGCCATCTCGGATGCTCCTTACAGGTCCGCCCACCAGGGCAGGTTGAGGTACCAGTCCCACCACACGACCCACTGGTCGAACCACACGGTGCCCGAGATCACGATGCACACCGCGCTCCAGAGACCTGCGTTGATCGCCAGGAGGTAGCCCAGCCGGTGGATGCCCATGGGCCCGATGGAATAGCCGATGAAGTCGCGGAAGAACGTGTCCTCGTGGTCGGGCTGCTTCATCTCCTCGCCCTTCTCGGGGTTGGCCGCCGACAGGATCAGCGATCCGTGCAGCGCCAGCGCCAGCGTGGTCGTGAAGAACAGCGTCACGGCCAGCATGTGGGCGGGGTTGTAGTGGAAGTTGCCGTAGAGGTAGCCGGTGTAGCTCACCCAGTCGAGATGGCTCCAGATCCCGTAGGGGAACGCGTGCCCCCAGGCCCCCAGCAGGACGGGCCGGATCACCTGCAGCGTGGTATAGGCCGCGATCGCCGCCCAGAACGCCACCGGCACGTGGAAGCCGATGCCCAGCTTGCGGCAGATCTCCACCTCCCTCAGCGCCCATGAGTTGAACGCGCCCAGCGCACAAATCGTGATGATCTGCCAGAGCCCCCCCATCTCCAGGGGTGCCGCGCCCAGCCCGTAGGAGATCGGCGGCGGGTTGACCGAGATCAGCCAGGGGTTCCACACCCCCTGGATCGCGGCGGTATAGAAGATCAGGATCGTGCCCAGCCCGGCGAAGAACACCGTCGTGACGCCGAAGAACCCGACATAGAACGGCCCGACCCAGAAATCGAAGAGGTCGCCGCCGATCAGCGTGCCCCCGGGCACGCGGTATTTTCTCTCGAAGCTGAGCAATGCCATCTTCTCGCTCCTTCGGCGATGATCGTTGTGGCTGCCCGGGCGGGCGGACCCGCCCGGGCGATGTTCGCCTCAGGCGCTCACTCGGCGGCGCTGGACTCGCCGGGCACGCCGTACTTGGCGGCCGCGGTGTCGAACCAGTTGTACCGCTCGGTCGACAGCAGAACGAGGTGGATCATCGCCGCGAGCAGGAACAGGAACACGCCCTGCGCCACGAACACGCGACGGGGATCGAAGACCAGCCAGATCCTGTAGAATTTCGCCATCGTTCAGTCCCTCCTCACAGCCACGGACGCCAGATGAACACCGCCAGGTGGGCGAGCACCGCGACGGCCGAGAACAGCCACAGGCCGCTCATGTAGACGGAATGCAGTTCCTGCGCCTGCTCGTCGGTAAGACCCGTGAAGGACAGGTCGGTTCTGGTCATGCCAGAGCCGCCATGTCCGGGGTCGGTTCTATCAGCCATTGAACACTCCTCGAGGTTTCGAGCTGACGCCGCAGGGCCCCGCGGCCGGGTTCCGGCGCATGCCGGACTTCGCCCGAAACCCCGAAGGGGCGCCGGAGGAAATGGGTCACGCCGAGAAGATCATCGGCGTGATGATGCGCGCCTGGCTCCAGGCCCGGGCCACCGGCCCGCGCTCGGGCAGCCGCCCCGACCGCAGGAGCGTCAGCCCCCAGGTCAGGCAGGCCAGCGGGACCGTGGCCGCGAAGATGATCGCGAAATAGATCGCGAACTCGGTGCGAGGCGCCGCGGCGCGGCGCTCGGGCACGCCGAAGGCGCCGGTGTTGGTCATGTCGCTCATTTGTCGTCCTCCTCGTTGGACCCGCCCGGTGCGGAGGCCCGCCCCGCAGCGTCTTTGCCGCCGGGCGACAGCGCCCGGACGGTCTCCTTGGCCACGCGCGTCTCGCCGTGGGCGAGCGTGCGCCGCTCGGCCGCGTCGCGAAGGGTGCGCGCGGCGGAAATTCGGGTGAGCACCGGGTGCTCGGACACGATCCGGTCCAGTTCGGCCTGCGCCTCCGCCTCCCAGGGCAGGTCGCGGCGCAGCTCGGCCGGCGTGGCCTCCGCCGCGTCCAGCTCCGAGCCCAGCGGCAGGATGTGGAACAGCGCGTCGAACAGCCCGTTGCAGATCTCCTGCAGCAGGTAGGTGGCGCCCGCGTAGCCCATGAAGGGCGTGCCCGTGGCTCGCCGGATCGCAGCCCCCGGAAAGCTCGCGGGAATGAAGGCCGGCTGCGGCCCGTGGCCGCCCTTGGTCTCCGCCAGGTACATCTTCTCGTTGATCGACCCCATCAGGATCAGGGGCCGCTTCTCGTGCACCAGCCGGCGCACCTCGTCGTTGTCGGTCTTCCTGCCCGCCATCCGCGCCACCGCGAAGGCGCAGGGAAAGCCCAGCTCGTCCTCCAGGTAGTGGCGGATGCCCCGGGCATAGGTCTCGCTCGCCACGATCCCGAACTCGGCGGTGGCGAAGAAGTCCTGGGTCACAGACCGCCACAGGTCCCACACCGGCTTGATGGTCGAATGCTTCTCGCGCTCGATGAAGGGCTCGGGGTCCAGCCCCAGCAGGTCGCCCAGCGCGCGCAGGAACTTCGTCGTGCTCTCCACCCCCACCGGCGCCTGCAGGAACGGCTTGCCAAGCACCTCGGCCAGCCCGCGCCCGAACTCGCGGTACATGCAGATGTTCACGTCCGCGTTCACCAGATTGCGCATCTCGGCCAGGTGGGCGCCGAGCGGCATCACCATGTTGACCTCGGCGCCTATCCCCTCGACCAGCCGCCGGATCTCGGCCGCGTCCGAGGCGGAGTTGAACACCCCGTACATGGGCCCGAGGATGTTCACCCGCGGCGCCGCGCCCTCGTCGCGTTGCTTCTCGGGCGGCATCCGGCCCTTGGTCTGGCCCCACTCGGTGAAGATCCAGGTCATGGCGCGGTCCGCGCACTGCCACTGGTCCTCGTCGATGGTGCGCGGCAGGAACCGCTGCAGGTTGGTCCCCTGGGGCGTCACGCCGCCCCCGATCATCTCGGCGATGGAGCCGGTCACGACCACCGACGGCAGCGCCGGGTCCAGCGTCTCCCAGGCGCGCTTCATCGCCTCTTCGGTCCCCGATCCCATCTCGTCCTCGGCCAGGCCGGTGACGACGATGGGCAGCTCGTGGGGCGGCAGCCCGTCGGTGTAGTGCAGCACGCTCGTCACGGGCAGGTTCTCGCAGCCCACGGGGCCGTCGATCACCACCTGCAATCCCTTCACGGCGGTGAAGGCATAGATCGCCCCCCAGTAGCCGCCCGCCCGGTCGTGGTCGGTGACCATCATCGCGACACCTCCGTGCGGGCGCGTTCACCCTCGACCTGGGGTGTCCGGGTACCGCTCAGGCCGGAAACCGCCCTCCGCCGGGACTCCGACGGAAAACCGACGGAAAACCGACAATCGCTTTTCGCGGCCCGGCCCGAGTCGATGCCCGCCCGCGCGCGGCCCCTTGCGGCCCCGTGCGCCGCCATCACGATCCCGCCCGCGCTCATATCATCTCCTGCGCCTTCGCGGCCTTTCTCTGCCGCTCCAGCTTCTTGAGGTTCTGCGCCCGGAACCGCTCCTGCACGTTGGGCGCCCCCTCCCAGACGCCGGCGGTCTCGCCCGCGCCCACGCCCTGGTAGAAGGCCCGCATCTTGCCCATCCGCTCGGCATTGCCGATGGCCGCGTTGACCACCTGCGCCAGGCTCCCCGCGCCGGCGGGCCCCATCAGCGGCCGCGCCGAGATCAGGTTGGTGAAGTAGAGGCTCGGAATTCCGAGCTCCTTTCCCTTCTGCACCACGGGCGTCGTTCCGATCGCCAGGTCGGGCCGGATCGCCTCCATGGCCGACAGGTCCTGCTCCAGGCTCGCGCGGAACACGACCTTGGTGCCCTTCGCCTCCAGCCAGTCCTTGTCGGCCAGGGCATGGGGCGTCTTTGGGCAGGCGGTGCCGACGTAAGGCACGTCCGCCCCGCTCTCGATCAGCAGGCGCGCCACCAGCAGCTCCGACCCCTCGTAGCCCGAAAGGGTCACGGTCCCGTCGATCCGCGCGCCCCCGAGGGCCCCGCGGATCGCCGGCAGCACCGCGTCCTTGGCCGCCGCGACCCGCTCCGCGGCCACGCCGAACGCCTCTCCCACGGCTTCCAGCCACGCCGCAGTCCCGTCGTATCCCACGGGCGCCGAGCCGATCACCGGCCGTCCCGCGCGCTCGAACTCGCGAATCGCGGAGGTGTAGAACGGATGGATCGCCGCCACCGCCCCGCAATCGAGCGCCGCGTAAAGCTCGCGCCATTCCCGCGCCGGCACGACCGGCCCCGCGGCCAGCCCCATGGGGGCGAGCATCCCCCCGATCTGCATCGGGTCGGCGGGAAACATCTCCCCCAGCAACGTCACGCTCGGCCGGTCCTCGACCCCGGCGCGCGGTCGCCTAACGGGGCCGGCCTCGGCCTCCTCCCGCGCCCGCGCCAGCATGGCGCCCGCCAGCACGTCCTTGGCCTCCGCATGGGTCGGCACGCCGAAGCCCGGAACGTCGATCCCGATGATCCGCACCCCGTTGATATCCTTGGGCAGAAGCCGCAGAGGCACGCCCGAGGCGGTGGGCACGCACAGGTTCGTCACCACGATCGCGTCGTACCGCTCCGGGTCCGCCATCTCGTGGACCGAATCGCGGATATCCTCGAACAGCTTGCCCGTCACCAGCGTCTCGGAGGAGAACGGCACGTATCCGATCGAGCGGCGCGCGCCGTAGAAGTGGCTCACGAAACTCAGGCCATAGACGCAGCAGGCCGAGCCCGACAGCACCGTGCCCACCCGCCGCATCCTGAGCCCCGTGCGCAAGGAGCCGAAGGCGGGGCACATGCTCTGCGGCTTGTCGTGGGGCCCTTGCGGATAATCGGCGGCGTAGCGGTCCAGAAGCTCCGACTGCCCCGCCTCCCGCGCGGCCGCCTCCATGGCCCCCGCGCCCGCGTGGCAGCCCATCCCGTCGCCCGCACGGGGATCGGCGGCAAGGTCCGGGGCGGCGCCGTCGACGGCCTCGCCCTCTATCACCTCGGCCGTCTTGGCGTCGTCGTACTCGACTTCTCTCGCCATGAACCCCGGTCCCTTCACCCTTTGTCAAATACCCCCGGGGGTCCGGGGGCGGCGCCCCCGTCCCGGCCCGGCACTCACGCCTCGTCGTAGACCACCTCGAGGGACGGTCTCTCCACCGACTTCGACCCGCGCATGTCCGCGTCCGTCGCCGGCTCCAGCACCACGTCGCCGCCAGTGTCCTTGCTGTCGAACAGGGCCAGAAGGCCGTCCTGATCGAGCGGCGTCGGCCGGCAGGGGGGCGCCAGGCCCACCTCCTCGGCGAGCTCCGCGAAGAGCCCCCCCCAGCGCGACGCGGCCGTGCCCACGATCTGGTAGTTCGCCGATTTCTTGCGCAGGTCGTCGTCCGCCGGGATCGCCGCCAGCACGGGGATGTCCACCGACTTCGCGAAGGCCTGAGCCTCGCCGGAGTGGTCGTCCTTGTTGATGACGAGACCCGCGACGCCCACGTTGCCGCCCATCCTGCGGAAATACTCCACCGCCGAGCAGACGTTGTTGGCCACGTAGAGCGATTGCAGGTCGTTCGACGCGACCAGGATCACCTTCTGGGCCATGTCCCGCGCGATCGGCAGGCCGAAGCCGCCGCAGACCACGTCGCCCAGGAAGTCCAGCAGCACGTAGTCGAAGTCCCAGTCGTGGAAGCCGAGCTTCTCCAGAAGCTCGAAGCCGTGGATGATGCCGCGCCCGCCGCAGCCGCGGCCCACCTCGGGCCCGCCCAGCTCCATGGCGAAGACGCCGCCGCGCTTGAAGCACACGTCGCCGATGGCGACCTCCTCGCCGGCGAGCTTCTTCTTCGTCGAGGTTTCGATGATCGTGGGGCAGGCCTTGCCCCCGAACAGCAGGCTCGTCGTGTCCGATTTCGGGTCGCAGCCGATCAGAAGCACGCGCTTGCCCTGCTCGGCCATCATGTGGCTCAGGTTGGCCAGGGTAAAGGACTTGCCGATCCCCCCCTTGCCGTAGATCGCGATGATCTGGGTGTGCTTGGTGGGCTCGGCCTGGGGCACTTCCAGCGTCGGCTCGGCGAGCGGCTCGGCCGCTTCCTTGCGCAGCTTGGAATCGTAGTCGCTCAGATCCGGGACGTCTTTCGGGTCGTCGAGGCTCATGCCACGTCCTTCCAGTCCAGTATCAGTTTCAGGCAGGCTGCATCCTCGAAGGCCGTGCGGTAGGCGTCTGGCGCATCGGCCGCCGGGCGGCGGTGGGTCACGAGGCCCTCGAGCGACAGGGTGCCCGCCTCGACCATGGCGCGGGTGGCGGCCATGTCCTCGAGCGTCCATTCGGCGGCCACGCGCAGCCGCGCCTCCTTCAGGAAGGCGGGCGGAAAGGCGAAGCCGATGGGTTGGTCGTAGAAGCCGGCAAGCACCACCTCGCCGCCCCTGGCGATGCGCCCGATCAGGTCGGGAACCAGCTCGGCGCGCCCGCTCGCATCGACGATGGTGGCGTAGTCGCGGCGCGGATCGGCTTCGGGCGCGACCACCTCGTAGCCGCGCGCGCCGCCCTGACGGCGGGGGTCGATCTCCCACACCCGGGGCATGCCGCCGGCCGCGACCGTCAGCCGCGCGAGCAGGCGCCCAAGGGTGCCGTGGCCCACGATCAGGTCGGGCAGCTCGGCGCGGGGCCCGGCCAGCGCGTGCCGGGCCGTGGCCGCCAGGGCCAGGAGCGCGCCGGTCTCGCCCAGGCCCGCGTCAACTTTCGTCAGGCGGGTGCCGGGGGTGACGATTCGCTTCGCCGCTCCGCCGAACAGGCCCCGGACCTCGCCGAAGCAGTCGGCGCCGGGCACGAAGACGGTGTCGCCCACCGAGACGCCCGATCCGGGCCGTGCCTCGACCACCTCGCCCAGGCTCTCGTAGCCGGGCACCAGCGGGTATCCCATTCCCGGAAAGGAGGGCATCCGCCCGTCCCAGAACAGTTTCTCGGTGCCGCTGGAGATGCCGGAGGCGCGGATCTCGACCACCGCGTCGCCGTCGCCCGGATCGGCGAGGGTCACGTGGGCGAGGCCCAGTTCGCGGGGTCCGTCGAGGACGATGGCCGTTGTCTCCGTCACTGTCGCCTCCCTCTCCTGCCGGGCCGCGGGGCCGGTCCTATGAGTGTCAGTTTAACTTTACACAATGGTCTGTCAACGCTGGATGACGCCTCAGGCGCACCATCCCTCCACCACCGTGGTCACGAAGGCCCGGCGGGGCCGATGCGCGCGGGTCCGGGCGAAGCCCGCGAGGCGCAGCATCTCCGCGATCCTCTCGGCGGACCGCGCCCGCCCCGTCCCCATGGCGGCGCAGTAGGTGGCGAAATAGACGTCGCCGGGCCGGTTCGGCCGGGCGCCTCCGGTCATCGGCTCGGAGACGATCACCCGCCCGCCGCCCGGCAACGCCGCGCGCACCCGCGCCAGCAGGTCCGCGACCGTCGCGTCGTCGTGGTCGTAGAGGACGCGCACCAGGCTCGCCGTGTCCGCGCCCCGGGGCAGCGGGCCGTCGCGGAACGAGGTACCATGGAGGGCCACCCGCGCCGCGAGGTCGGGCGGCACCCCCTTCAGCACCTCGGGCAGGTCGACGAGCGTCGCGCGCAAGCCGGGACGCGCGGCGAGCGCGCGGGACAGGAACGCCCCAGTGCCGCCGCCCACGTCCATCAAATGCACGGCACGCGACAGGTCCACCTGCGCCAGCGTCTCCTCGGCCACGGGCACCTGGCTGTCGGCCATGAGGCGCGAATAGCGCTCCGCCGCCTCGGCCCCCGCCCCGCCGCCGAAGACGTAGGGCCAGAAGCGGGCCAGTTCCGGCTCCGTCTCGCCCTTGAGGAAGGCCACCGGATCGGCCAGGTCGCGGTAGAGGATGTCGTGGTGGGCGATCATGTCCACGAGTCCCGGCACCCCCACCAGCGCCGCCCCCCGCGCGGTGGCCCGGAACCGCCCGCGCCGCAGGGACAGAAGGCCCATCGCCGCCCCCGCCCGCAGGAGCATGTCGGCGCGGTCCGGGGCCAGGCCCAGGCGCGGGGCCATCTCGGCGGCCGTGGCGGGCGCCTCGACCAGCGCCGCGATCGCGCCCGTCTCCACCAGCGCGCGCAGCATCTGGCTCTGGACGAAGCCCGAGACGAGGTCGAAGATCGCCGCCCCCTCGCGCCGCACGAAGGGGCGTGTCAGGGGAAACCTCGCGGCCCAGGCCTGGAACGCGGGGTCCGACAGGCGCGCGCGCCACGCCGACCACCCGCGCGGGGGCCTCATTCGCCGGGCAGGCGCATCGCCGCGCGGGGGGCGAGCTGGCGGGCGGTGCGGGTGACCATCTCCGCCAGCATCGCCTCGCCCGGGCAGGACGGGATCGAGGCGATGGCCCCCGACAGGATGTCGTCGAGCCGCCGCGCCGCGCCCTCCAGGCCCAGCGCCGCCACCGCGTTGGGCCGGCCGTGCAGGCCGTCCTGGCCCGCGGGCTTGCCCAGGGTCTCGGCGTCGAGGAGCGCGTCGCGCAGGTCGTCGGCCACCTGGAACGCGGCGCCGATCCGGTCGCCCAGCTCGTCCCAGGGCTCTGGGTCCTGCCCCGCGGCCTGGGCGCCCATCCGCGTGGCGGCGATGAAGAGCGCGCCCGTCTTGGCCCGGTGATAGGCGCCCAGGTCGATCTGCGGCTCGCTCTCCCAGCCCTGCCCGGCGCAGATCCCGTTCGGCATCCCCGTGCGCTCCGACAGGCAGCGCACCAGCCCCAGCGCCCGGTCGGGCGCCTCCGCCCCCGCGCGCGCCAGAACGTCGAAGGCCATGACGATCAGGCTGTCGCCCGTCAGGACCGCCAGCGGCTCGGAAAAGCCGCGATGGACCGAGGGCTTGCCGCGCCGGGTGTCGGCGTCGTCGAAGCAGGGCAGGTCGTCGTGCACCAGGCTCGCGCAGTGGATCAGCTCCAGCGCGGCGGCGGCGGCGTCCGTCACCGCGGGCCGGTCGTCGCCGCAGGCCGTGGCCACCGACATCAGGATCGTCGGCCGGATCCGCGCGCCGCCGGGCGTGCAGGCATAGTCCAGCGCCCGGGCGAGCTGAGCGGGCGCGGGCGCGGCGGCGCCGCGGCGCAGCGCCGCGCCCAGGGCGGCGTCGATACGGGGGGAAAAGGACATGACGCTCCTGACTGTCAACCGGGGCGCGGCCCCCTAGTGTCAATCAGTCTGGACAGAGCCCCCCTCCCCTGTCAACGTCCCGCCATGAGCCGGGACAATGCGATCGTGATCGGCGCCGGGATGGGCGGTCTCGCGGCGGCGATGCGGCTGGCCGCCGCCGGGCTCGCGGTCGACCTGTTCGACGCCGGCGAGGCACCGGGCGGCAAGATGCGCACCTTCCCCTCCGCCGCCGGGCCGGTCGATGCCGGGCCCACCGTGCTGACCTTGCGCGAAGTGTTCGACGATCTGTTCGCCGATTGCGGCCTGCGGCTCGACGACCACGTGTCGCTGGTGCGCGAGCCGGTGCTGGCGCGCCATTTCTGGCCCGACGGATCGACGCTCGACCTCACCGGAGACGAGGCAGCCGACGCGGAGGCGATCGCGGCGCTGTCGGGCGCCCGCGCCGCGCGCCAGTTCCGCCGCGTCTCGGCCGAGACGCGGCGGCTCTGGGCCGCGTTCGACGCGCCGGTGATGCGCGCGCCCCGCCCGCGCCTCGCGCCCATCGCGGTGCGGGTGGCCGCCGACCCCGCGCTGCTGCGCGCCATGGCGCCGCTGTCGTCCATGGCCGGCCACCTGCACCGGCGGTTCGACGACCCGCGCCTGGCGCAGCTCTTCGGCCGCTACGCCACCTATGTGGGGGCTGCGCCTGCGCGCGTCCCCGCGCTCCTGTCGCTCGTCTGGCAGGCCGAGGCGCGGGGCGTCTGGCGGGTGGAGGGCGGCATGGGCGCGCTCGCCGCCGCCATGGCCCGCGCGGCCGAAAGCCTGGGTGCGCGCCTCCACCAGGCCGCCCCCGTCGCCCGGATCGAGGACGGCCCGTGCGTGGTGCTCGAGGACGGCAGCCGCCACGCCGCCGGGCGCGTGGTGTTCGCGGGCGACCCGCGCGCGCTCCATGCGGGGCTTCTCGGCCCCGCGCCGGCGGCGGTCGTGCCCCGCGCGGGCGTGGAGCCGCGTAGCCTCTCGGCGGTGGTCATGGCCTTCGCGGCCACGCCGCGGGGGGTGGACCTGCACCACCACAACGTCTTCTTCGGCGCCGATCCGAAAACGGAGTTCGGCCCCATCGCGCGGGGCGAGCCGCCACGCGACCCCACGATCTATGTCTGCGCTCAGGACCGCGGCACCGGGCGCGCGCCGCCCACGCCCGAGCGCTTCGAGACCATCGTCAACGCCGCCCCCCTGCCCCCGACGGAGGAGAGCCCCCCATGGTTCGACCGGACGATCCCCCTTCTCGCGCGGAGGGGGCTGCACCTCGACCCGGCCCCCGGGCAACGGGAAACGGCAACGCCCCGGGACTTCGCGCGGCGTTTTCCGGGGTCCCTCGGCGCGATCTACGGCCGCTCCCCGGAGGGAACGACGGCGACATTCCGCCGCCCGACGGCCCGGACGGCGATGGCGGGGCTCTACCTGGCGGGGGGCGGGGTGCATCCGGGAGCGGGCGTGCCGATGGCGGCGCTCTCCGGGAAGCACGCGGCAGACGCGATTCTCAGCGACCGACCTTCGACCTCGACGTGCCCCCGGACGGCTACGCCTGGTGGTACGTCGACGGGATCTCCGACGACGGCGCGCGCGCCGTCTCGGTCATCGGGTTCATAGGGTCGGTCTTCTCGCCCTGGTACCGCTGGTCGGGGCGGGCCAACCCGGCCGACCACGTCTGCATGAACGTCGCCACCTACGGGCCGGGCGGCCGCTTCGCCATGACCGATCGGGGCGAGGCGGCCCTGGGCCGCAGCCGCGACCGGCTGACGATCGGCCCCTCCTCCATGACGTGGGAGGACGGGCGCCTGACGATCGAGATCGACGAGATCAGCTCGCCGCCCCTGGTCTCGCGGATGCAGGGCACGGTGACGGTCACGCCCGTCGGCGTCAGCGACCGCGAGCTGCCCCTCACCCCCGACGGCGCCCATGTCTGGCGCCCCTTCGCCCCCTCGGCCCGGATCGAGGTGGACCTCGGCCCGCGCGGGCGCTGGTCCGGGCATGGCTACTTCGACGCCAATTTCGGCACCCGCGCGCTGGAGGCGGACTTCTCGCGCTGGAGCTGGGGACGCTTCCCGCTCGCGGACGGCGGCGCGGCCTGCTTCTACGACGCGGTGCGCCGCGACGGGACAGACCTCTCCGCCGGCATCCGCTTCGCGGCCGACGGCACCGCCCGGGAAACGCCGCCGCCGCCGCGCCAGCCGCTCCGCCGCTCGCTGTGGGGCCTGGGCCGGGAGACGCGGGGCGAGCCCGGCGCCCCGCCCCGCCAAGCGCTGGCGATGCTCGACGCGCCGTTCTACTGCCGCTCGGCGGTCACCACCACGCTCGAGGGGCACGAGACCACCGGCGTGCACGAGGCGCTGGACCTCGACCGGTTCCGGTCGAGGTGGCTGATGCCCATGCTGGCGGTGCGGGTTCCGCGCCGCCGGCACTGGGGCCCGGTCAGCTGAACTCGCCCGCGCCGCTGGGCGTGTCGCGGCTCGGGAGGGCGGCCCGGTCGTCGTCCCCGGCCTGGGGCGCCCCCTTGCCGGGCTCGCGCGGCCCGGAGTCGTCGTCCCGGCGGGCGGTGCTCTCCACCCGGCCCTCGATCTGGGCGCGGCTGTGGACGTTGAAGGTCTGGGTCGAGCCGTCCTTCGCCTCGCCGAGATAGATCGTCTGGTGCGGGAACGGGATCTCGATCCCACGCTCGTCGAAGACGCGCTTGCATATCTCGATATAGGCCCGCCCGATCCCCCACTGGGCGCCCGGCACGCACTTGATCCGCGCCCGGCAGATCACGGCGGAGCCCGCCAGCTCCTGCACGCCGAACCATTCCAGGTCGCCGATGACGCTGGGGGCGCGTTCCGCGTCGCCGCGCAGCTCCTCGAAGGCGTCGAGCATGGCCGTCTTCACCTCGTCCACGTTCTCGCGGTAGGCCACGCCCATGTCGCAGACGTAGTAGCCGAAGTCGCGCACGTAGTTCGACACCATGTCGACGCTGGAGAACGGGATGATGTGGTAGGTCCCGGTCAGGTCGCGCAACGAGACGGAGCGGATCGTGAGACGCTCCACCGTGCCGGTGGTGCCGCCCACGGTGACTACGTCGCCCACGTTCATCGCGTTCTCGAACTGGATGAAGATGCCGGTGATGATGTCCTGCACCATCTTCTGGGCGCCGAAGCCGATGGCCAGGCCCAGCACGCCGGCCGAGGCCAGCAGCGGCCCGATATTGAGCCCGATCTCGGCCAGGACGAACATCAGCGTGATAATGAGGAGCGCGATGGTGGCCGCGTTGCGCCCCAGGGTCAGGAGGGTATTCTCGCGGGCCGAGGCCACCTGGCCGTATTCCGGGTTCAGGCGGTAATCCACGTAGGAGGTCAGCGCCAGCCACAGGGCGAAGGCAACGAGCAGGATCAGCACCACCGAGAACACGGTGCCGGTGAGCTGCAGGCCGACCTGGCTGACCATCCATTCGCGCAGCGAGACGATGCTGATCGCATCGAGCGCGAAGAGCACGACGAAGGCCACGATGAGCAGGCGCACCACGAACAGCGCTCGGGGAACGAAGCGGTTGAGGCGCCCCTCCAGGAGCGGCAGGCGCTGGTTGACGTGGGGCGGCACGCGCACGCCGCTCCGCATCAGGCGGCTGAGGAAGGTCGATAGCGCGATCCCCGCGAGCACCACCAGCACCACCTGCCCCGAGGTGATGAGCGTGCGGAACACCAGCCGCGGCGGGCTGGCCAGCACCACAGCGAACATCCCCAGCAGGTAGGCCAGGACCGGCCAGTGCCAGCGCCGCGCCGCCCAGGCGAGCCAGCCGCCGCCGCCCCCGCCGGTGATCCCTGTCTCGCCTGTCATCCAGTCGGCCAGCCGGCGGCGGTTGCGCAACACCAGAATCGCGGCGGCCAGCACCACCGTCAGCGCGATCAGCGCCGAGACGGCCGACCCCGTCAGGGTCGAGACCTGCGCGCTCACGATCGGCACGACCAGAAGCTGGCCGTAGCCCACGAGGCTGACGATCACGGTGACCCAGCGCGTCAGGTTGCGCGCGACGCCGTCCGACATGGGCAGCGGCCGCAGCCCCGAGGCGGAGGGAGACAGGACCATCCGCACGCCGACCTTGACGATCTCCACGATCAGGAACGCGTTGAGATAGAGCGTCTGCCGGATGCCGATCTCGCCGAAATCACCCAGCGCCAGCAGCGCCAGCAGGTAGCCCGCCGCCCAGGCGACGACGACGATCATCAGGTCGATCACCGCCGAGAGGAGCCACAGGGCGGCGCGCAACGCGCCGGGCCCCTCTCGCGCGGTCCGGCCCAGGCGGGCATAAAGGGCCATCGCCGCGCCCCGCAGGAGCAGGAACGACGCCACGGTGCCCACGATCACGAGGACGAGCTCGCCCACCGTGTCCATGATCACCGCCAGGCTCAGGCCCTCGAGCCCGTCGAACAGCGCCGGCGCGGCCGTCGCCCTGTCCCACAGGGACGTGGCCCGCTCGGCGATCCCCTCGGCCGCGTCCTGGGTCAGGAACGCCACCCGGCGGCCGAACGACATCGCCTCGTTGGCCGCCGCCGGCACGCCGGTGGCCTCCGCCGCCTCGTCGAGGGCCGATGCGCCGGCCTCGCCCGTGGCGCGCAGCCGCTCCACCAGGTCGGCGCGGGCGGCGTCGTCCTCGATCACGTCGATCAGCAGGTCCACGTCCGAGCGGGGCGCGTCCGTCCCCGGTCCGCCCGCCTCCTGGGCCGGGACGGGCGCGCCGAGGAAAGTGAACAGGAGGGCGAGAAGCGGCAGCAGCCGCCCGGGGAGTGTCGTCATGGGGAGGTGTCCGTCAGGTGGCGATGGAGCGGCCGCGGTTCATCTGCCACACGGCCGCGTTGAGCGCGAAGGCGATGGTGACCCAGAGCAGATAGGGCACGAAGAGCAGGCCCGCGATCAGGTCGAGCTGCAGGAACTGCCACAGGGTGGCGAGCACCGCGATCCACAGGATGCCGATCACCACGAGCCCCGCCTTCATGCGGTGCAACCCGAAGAAGACCGGCGTCCAGAGCGTGTTGAACGCGATCTGCACCGCGAAGGCGGCCATGGCATGGCCGCTCGCATCCAGCGGCGCGGCCCGCGCCGCCGCCACGGCGATGCCGACGTAGAGCGCCGTCCACACCACCGGGAAGGCCCAGTTGGGCGGTGTCCAAGACGGCTTCGAGAGGCTCTCGTACCACGATCCGGGCTGGAACATTGCCCCCGTCGCGGCCGCGCCGCAGCAGGCCAGCAGAAAGATGAGAACGAGGGACCAATCCATGCGCGGCAGATAACACGCGCCTCCCCCGGGTCCAGCCCCGCTCGAGAGATCGGCTTTCGCTCGCCGCGCGAGCGGGATAATCGGACCGCATGAAGCCCTTCGAAGACATCTACGAAACGCAGGTTGCCGCGGGCCGGATCGAGGACGACACCGCCCAGCGCGCCGTCCTGCCGCGATTCGACCGCCTCGCCCGGGCCCTGTCCGAGCCCCCCGCCCGGCGCGGCCTGCTTAGGCGCCGCGCGCCCCCCGAGGCCGAGACCGGCCTTTACCTCTGGGGCGGCGTGGGACGCGGCAAGTCGATGCTGATGGACCTGTTCCACGGCGAGGTGGAGGTGGCCGGAGGGGCCAAGCGGCGAGTGCATTTCCACGCCTTCATGCAGGAGGTCCATGCCGGGATCGGCCGGGCGCGCAAGCGCGGCGTGGACGATGCGATCAAGCCGGTGGCCGACGAGATCGCCGCCGACCTGCGCCTCCTGTGCTTCGACGAGATGCAGATCGGCGACATCACCGACGCGATGATCGTGGGCCGCCTGTTCGAGCGTCTGTTCGAGGGGGGCGTCACGGTCGTGGCGACCTCCAACCGCCCGCCGCGCGACCTCTACAAGGACGGGCTCAACCGCAACCTCTTCGTGCCCTTCATCGAGCTTCTGGAAGAACGGATGGAGGTGGTGGAGCTGGCCTCGGAGCGGGACTGGCGCCAGGACCGGATCGCGGGCTCGGACATCTACTTCACCCCCGCCGACGGTGCCGCGCGCGAGGCGATCGACGCCCTGTGGTCCCGCCTCGTGGGCGAGGCCGAGCCCGAGCCCCTGCGCGTCGAGGTCTCCGGCCGGCAGGTGGAGGTGCCCCGCTACGCCAGCGGCGTCGCGCGCGCGGGCTTCTGGGACCTGTGCGGCAAGCCCCTCGGCGCGGCCGACTACCTGGCGCTGGCCGAGCGCGTCCGGATGCTGATCCTGGAGAACGTGCCCCGGCTGGGGTCGGAGAACTACAACGAGGCCAAGCGGTTCGTCACCCTGGTGGACGCCCTCTACGAGGCGCGCGTGCGGCTTGTCATGTCGGCCGCCGACGTTCCCGAAAACCTCTATGCCGAGGGCACGGGCTCGTTCGAGTTCGAGCGCACCGCCTCGCGCCTGCGCGAGATGCAGTCCGAGGGCTGGGGCGCGGCGCCGGAGGCCTGAACGCCCGCCCGTTTTCGGCCGGTCGCCGGCCTATCCCGGAGCGCGAGGAAGGCCGGGTCAGCCGTTCTCGCGCAGGACGTGGCCGGCGAGGTAGAGCGATCCGCAGACGAGGATGCGGGCATGGGGGGCCGCGGCGGCGATGGCCGCGACGGCCGTGGCCACGTCTCGCGCGGTGCCGGCGGCGTGCCCCGCCCCGGCGGCGATGCGGGCGGTCTCGGCCGGGGCGAGCGTGGCCGCCTCGCCCGGGACCGCGACCGCGCTCAGGCTCTCGGCATGGGGGGCGAGCGGGCGCAGGAAGCCGGCCACGTCCTTGGTGTCGAGCATGCCGCAGACCAGGTGTGTGGGCCGGGCCGGCATGGCCGCCAGCGCGGCGGCCAGCGCCAGGCCCGCGGCGGGGTTGTGGCCGCCGTCGAGCAGGATCTCGGCCTCCGGCGCGGCGCGGACTAGGGGGCCCTCGCGCAGGCGCTGCAGGCGCGCCGGCCAGACCGCGCCCGTCATCGCCGCCGCGCAGGCGGCCTCGTCCGCGCCCAGGTGGCGCAGGGCGGCGAGAGTCGCGCCCGCGTTGGCGACCTGGTGGGGCCCCGGAAGGACGGGCGGCGGCAGGTCGAGAAGGCCCGCCTCGTCCTGGAACACCAGGCGCCCGCGCTCGAACCAGACGTGCCAGTGCTGGCCATGGACGAGGAGCGGGGCGCCGAGACGCTCGGCGCGCGCCTCGATCACCTCGAGCGCCGCGTCCTCCTGGGGGCCGACGACGCACGGGACCCCGCGCTTGAGGATGCCCGCCTTCTCGCCCGCGATCAGCTCCAGCGTGTCGCCGAGGAACGCCTGGTGGTCGAGCGCCACGGGGGTGATCACGCACAGCTCGGGCACCACCACGTTGGTGGCGTCGAGCCGCCCGCCCAGACCCACCTCCAGGAGCGTGTGTCCGGCCGGCGAGCGGGAGAAGGCCAGCATCGCCGCCGCCGTCGTGACCTCGAAGAAGGTGATGGGCGCGCCGCCGTTCGCGGCCTCGACCTCGTCGAGGAGGTCCGACAGGGCCTCCTCCCCGATCAACTCGCCCGCAACCCGGATGCGCTCGTGGAAGCGGGCGAGATGGGGCGAGGTATAGGCGTGGACGCGCGCGCCTCGCGCCTCGAGCCCCGCGCGGAGCATGGCCAGGGTCGATCCCTTGCCGTTGGTGCCCGCCGCGTGGATCACCGGGAACAGGCGGTCCTGCGGATCGCCCAGCGCCGACAGGAGCCGCTCCATCCGGTCGAGCGACAGGTCGATCACCTTCGGGTGGAGGCGCATGAGGCGCTCCAGGATCGCGTCGGACCCGCTCATGCCGGCGCGCTCACCGGGTCGCGGCAGGGGGCGGATGGACCGCCGAGGCCCCGTCCGAGGACAGCCCCGGCGCGGGCAGGTCGCCGCGCACGGCCGCCGGCATGCCGAGGAGCATCCGCAGGATCGTGACCAGCTCCTCCTTCATCTGGCGCCGGTCGGTGACGCGGTCGAGCATGCCGTGGTCCAGGAGGTACTCGGCCCGCTGGAAACCCTCGGGGAGCTTCTCGCGGATCGTCTGCTCGATCACGCGCGGGCCCGCGAAGCAGATGAGCGACCCCGGCTCGGCGATCTGCACGTCGCCCAGCATCGCGTAGGAGGCGGTGACGCCCCCGGTGGTGGGGTGGGTCAGCACCACGATGTAGGGAAGGCCCGCCTCCTTGAGCATCTCCACCGCGACGGTGGTGCGCGGCATCTGCATCAGGCTCAGGATGCCCTCCTGCATCCGCGCGCCCCCCGCGGCGGAGAACAGGATCAGCGGGCGGCGAAGCTCCACCGCGCGGCGCGCGGCGGCCAGGATCGCGTTGCCCACGTACATCCCCATGGAGCCGGCCATGAAGGTGAAGTCCTGCGCCGCGGCGACGACCGGAACGCCGCCCGCCTCGCCCTCGGCCACCAGCATCGCCTCGCGCTCGCCGGTGGCGCGCTGGGCGGCGCGCAGGCGGTCGGGATACTTCTTCTGGTCGCGGAACTGCAGCGGGTCCTGGACGGGCTGTTCCACGGGCACCTCGGCGAAGGCGCCGCCGTCGAACAGGGCGGCCAGGCGGTCGCGCGGGACGATGTTCATGTGGTGCCCGCAGGTGGAGCAGACGTTGAGGTTCTCGGCCAGGTCGCGGTGGAACAGCATCGAGCCGCACTCGTCGCACTTGGTCCAGAGGTTCTCGGGCACCTCGCGCCGGCTGAAGAGCGAGTTGATCTTCGGGCGGACGTAGTTGGAGATCCAGTTCATGGGCGGCGTCCGGGTGTTGTGTCGCCGCGAGGCCTACGGCGCGGGCGCGCGGATTGCAATCAGCCCGCCCGGCCCAGCCGCCAGCGCAGCAGCGCCCAGACCAGCGCCAGCGTCACGAGGTCGGCCAGGATCAGAGGCGCGGTCACCGCCACCTCGTCGACGGTGTAGGGCGTGACGTAGAGCGCGAGGCCGGTGATCGAGCCCTTCGTCCCCACGCCCAGGATCGCCACGCAGTTGTTGGCGAAGTGCAGCCCCCAGGCCGCGCCCAGGCTGCCGGTCGCGCGCACCAGGTCCGCCGCCGCGAGCCCGAACAGCGTGGCCGAGGCGACCACCGCCCAGGCGTTGGCCCCCATGGTCAGCGGGTCGAAGTGCAGCACCCCGAACAGGAGCGCGGGCAGGACCAGCCAGGCCAGGGGATGGGCGAAGCGTGCCGCGAGCTGCTGGAGCAGGTAGCCGCGGAAGATCGCCTCCTCCGCCCCGGTCTGGACCAGCACCAGCAGAAGGCCCAGCGGCAAAAGCTGCAGCCACAGGCCGGGCGCGAGGTTGCGCTCCGCCTCGAAGCCGGTGGACCACAGGAGCATGGAAAGACCGTAGAGGGCAGCCACGAGCCCCGCCGCGGCGGCGAAGTGGCGGACCGTGCGCGCCCCCGGCCCGATCAGGCTGCCCGGCCCCCGGCCGTGGAGGAGCCGCGCGGCCACGACCGGGGCCGCCGCCATGGCCACGAAGCTCGCCAGCAGCAGGAGCGTGCCCGTGGGCGTCGCCGGCTCCGTGATCTGGCGCAAAAGCGCGCCGGCCCGCTCGCGCCCCAGCGCCACCACCAGCCCTCCCGCCATGGCGGCGGAGACGAGCAGGATCGTGGCGAGCATGACCGCCACGCCCAGCGCCAGCCGCCAGATCGCGGGGCGCGCGCGGGCGGGGGCGACGTAGCGCTCGAAGGCGGGGGGAAACGGCATCGCGGGCTCCTGCTCTGCGCTGCCCAGATGGGCCGGGGAACGGCCTTGTCGAACGGTCTTGTCGAGCGGGGGACGCTCTTCTATGCCGATCCCTGAACGGAACCGGAGGAAAAGCGCCATGCTGAAGGGCAAACCGGACAAGTCCAGGCTGCCGAGCCGGCACGTCACCGAAGGCCCCGCGCGGGCGCCGCATCGCTCCTACTACTACGCGATGGGCCTGACCGAGGGCGAGATCGCCCAGCCCTTCGTCGGCGTCGCCACCTGCTGGAACGAGGCCGCGCCGTGCAACATCGCGCTCTCGCGTCAGGCCCAGGCGGTCAAGCTCGGGGTCAAGGCCGCCTCCGGCACGCCGCGCGAGTTCACCACCATCACCGTCACCGACGGCATCGCCATGGGCCACGAGGGGATGCGCTCGAGCCTCGCCTCCCGCGAGGCCATCGCCGACACGGTGGAGCTGACCATGCGCGGCCACGGCTACGACGCGCTCGTCGGGCTCGCGGGCTGCGACAAGTCCCTGCCCGGCATGATGATGGCCATGGTGCGGCTCAACGTGCCGTCGGTGTTCATCTACGGCGGCTCGATCCTGCCCGGCAAGGTGCCCGCGGGCTCCGACGTGCCGGAGGATTTCGCCACCCGCGACCTGACGGTGCAGGACATGTTCGAGGCCGTGGGCCGGCACCAGAACGGCACCCTGTCGGACGCGGCGCTCGCGATCCTGGAACGCTCCGCCTGTCCCTCGGCGGGCGCTTGCGGCGGCCAGTTCACCGCCAACACCATGGCCTGCGTGTCCGAGGCGATCGGGCTGGCGCTGATGAACTCGTCCGGCGCGCCCGCCCCCTACGAGAGCCGCGACCAGTACGCCACGGCGAGCGGAGACGCGGTCATGCACCTGCTGGAGCAGGACATCCGGGCCCGCGACGTGGTGACGCGCAAATCGCTGGAGAACGCGGCGCGGGTCGTGGCCTGCACCGGCGGCTCCACCAATGCGGGGCTCCACCTGCCGGCCATCGCCCACGAGGCGGGGATCGACTTCACGCTCCAAGACGTTTGCGAAATCTTCCGCGACACGCCCTACTTCGTCGATCTCAAGCCGGGCGGACAGTTCGTCGCCAAGGACCTCTACGACGCCGGCGGCATCCCGGTGGTGATGAAGGAGCTGCGCCGCGCGGGCCTCATCCACGAGGATTGCATGACCGCGAGCGGCCGCGCCATCGGCGAGGAGCTCGACCGCGTCGACCGCAGCCCCGACGGCCGTGTCATCCACCCCGTCGACACCCCCATCACGAAGACCGGCGGCGTCGTCGGCCTTACCGGCAACCTCGCCCCCGAGGGCGCCATCGTGAAGGTCGCGGGCATGGCCGCCGAGGAGCAGTCCTTCACCGGCCCCGCGCGCGTCTTCGAGAGCGAGGAGGAGGCGTTCGAGGCCGTGAAGTCCCGTGCCTACGAGGAGGGCGAGGTGCTCGTCATCCGCAACGAGGGGCCGGCGGGCGGCCCCGGCATGCGCGAGATGCTGGCCACCACCGCCGCCCTGTCGGGCCAGGGCATGGGCAAGAAGGTGGCGCTGATCACCGACGGGCGCTTCTCGGGCGCGACGCGCGGCTTCTGCGTGGGCCATGTGGGCCCCGAGGCCGCCCAGGGCGGGCCGATCGCGCTGGTGGCCGATGGCGACGTCATCACCCTCGACGCGGTGAAGGGCGAGATCTCGGTCGACATCGCCGAGGACGAGATGGAGCGCCGCCGGGCGGCCTGGTCGGGCGCGCGGCCCACCAACTACGCCTCCGGTGCGCTGTGGAAATACGCCCAGCTCGTCGGGGCGACCTATCTCGGCGCCGTCACCCATCCCGGCGCGCGCGAGGAGACGCACGTCTATATGGACCTCTGAGGCTCCGGGGAGCGCCGCCCGGCGCTCCCGCGCCCCGCGCGGGGAAACGATCCGCCCCGGCGGCCCCCCTTTGTCCGAAACGTGTTTCCTTTTGGGCGACATTGGGCGGCGGCACCAAAAATTCGTGCGCTCCTGAACCAAATCCCGCCACTTTCATCGTGCATGTTTCCGGAACAACGGAACTCATGGGGCACGATAGGTTCAGATGGATAGACTGACGGAGATGGAGGCCTTCGCCACGGTCGTGGACCAGGGCGGCTTCACCGACGCGGCCAAGAAGCTGGGGATCTCGAAATCGGCGGTGTCCAAGCACGTCTCGTCGCTCGAGGCGCGGCTGGGCGCACGGCTTCTCAACCGCACCACCCGCCGCGTCAGCCCCACCGAGATCGGGCTGGCCTACTACGACCGCGCGCGCCGGGTCCTCAACGACGCGGGCGAGGCCGACAGCCTGGTCACGGCCATGCAGTCGGCCCCCTCGGGCCTCCTGCGGATCAGCGTGGCCACCGATTTCGGGGTCAACCTGCTCTCGCCGGTGATCGGGGAGTTCCTGCGCGAATACCCCGACATCACCATCAACATGATCCTCAACAACCGCTTCGTGGAGCTGATCTCCGAAGGGTTCGACATGGCGATCCGCCTGGGCGACCTGGAGGATTCCACCCTGCGCGCCCGCAAGCTGTGCGACACCTCGAAGCGCATGATCGGGTCGCCCTCCTACTTCCAGCAGTTCGGCCGCCCGCAGAAGATCGACGACCTCAACGAGCACAAGCTCCTGCACTATTCCAGCCAGGCCAACGGCGCGGTATGGAAGCTGACCGCGCCCTCGGGAGAGAAGCGCCAGGTCCGCACCAGCGGGTGGCTCTCGGTGAACGACGGCCAGTCGCTCCTCAACGCCGCCGTCTCGGGGCTCGGCATCGCCTACCTGCCCTCGTTCCTCTACTCGGACGCGATGAAGGCCGGACAGGTGGAGGAGGCCATTCCCGGCCTGCCGGTGGAGCATCAGGGGGTCTACGCCGTCTATCCGCCGGGCCGGTTCACCCAGCCCAAGGTGCGCGCCTTCATCGACTTCCTGGCCCACCGCTTCGCCGACAGCGGGCCCGACATCTGGTAGGGCTCACTCCACCAGCACCGCCTCGACACGGCGGTTGGCCCGGCGTCCCGCCTCGCTGCCGTTCGACGCGCGCGGCGCGAGGAAGCCCACGCCCTCGGCGGTGACGCGCCCCGGCGCCACGCCGTGGTCGTCGATCAGCGCGGCGCGCACCGCCTCGGCCCGGCGCCGCGACAGGGCCACGTTGCCCGAAAGCCCGCCGGCGGTGTCGGTATGGCCCACCAGCACGATCCGCGCGCCCGGGTTCTCCGCCAGCCCTGCCGCCAGCGCCTCGAGCGACGGGTAGGCCCCCTCGCCGAGGCTCGCCGAGCCGCTGGGAAAGAGCAGATCGTCGAGGGAGGCGTGGCCCGTATCCGCCAGCCGCTCCCACGGGTCCCCGTCGCCGGGTCCGCTCGGCCCCTGCGGCCCCGGAGCGGCCGCCTCCGCCGCCACGGTCGCCGCCGCGCCCGCCCGTGTCACCTGCACATAGGCCGTGTCGCGGGCGCGGCTGACCATCAGCGCCACGGCGCTCCCCTCGGGACCCGTCGCCAGCACGTAGCGGTAATCGGCCAAGTCGACGAACATCGCCGGGGCGGGCAACGTCTCCACCGCGAAGCGGAAGTCGTATCCCCCGCAGGCCGCGTCGGCGCAGTCGAACGCGATGTCGTAGCCCGCCGCGCGCAACTGCGCCACCAGGGGCCCGGCCACCGCGTCCACCGACGACTGCCCGGCGGGGAGGGCGAAGGCGGCGCGCGTCACCTCCCCCTCGAACCGGCGCCGCGGCACCTCGCCCGCCCGCCACGGCCCCGCGGGCAGCGCCGCGCCGGTCCCGACATCGGCCTGGGCCGTGCGCCGCGCGCCCTGGGGCAGATCGAGCGGCACCGCCGCCGCCGCCGGCGCGGCCAGCATCCACAGGAGAAGCGCCCCGACCCGCATCACCGCGCCATGGCGTGGTAGTCGTCGTTGGGCGCCATCCCGGTCGCGCTCGCCACGCGGTTGGTCATGTTGAAGAACGCCGCCACGTTCGCAACGTCCCAGATGTCGCGGTCCGAGAACCCCGCCGCGCGCAGCCCCTCGCGGTCGGCCTCGGCCATCTCGGCGGGGCGCTCGGTGAGCCTGGTGACGAAGTCCAGCATCGCGCGGTGACGCTCCGACAGGTCGGCCACCCGCCAGTTCATCGCCATCCGCTCGCCGAAGGCCGGGTCGCCCGACAGCTCGCGCACCGCCGCGCCATGCGCCACCAGGCAGTAATAGCAGCGGTTCGACGAGGACACGGCGACCGCGATCATCTCCCGCTCTAGCTTCGACAGGCCCGACTGGCCCAGCATCAGGTCGTTGTAGAGCGCGGTGAAGGCGTTCAGCTTGTCGATGTCGAAGGCGTGGGCCTTCAGCACGTTGGGGACCATCCCCAGCTTCTCCTCGCAGATCGCGAAGTACTTGGCCGTGGCCTCGGGAAGCGGATCGACGGGCGGCAGGCCCAGCGCGGTGGGCTGTGTCATGGTCTCCTCCTCACGGTCTGACCCGGTAATGGTAGCAGCGTCCGCCTTCCATGCCGAGGCCGCGATAGAACGCGATGGCCCCCTCATTGGCCTCGGTGACCAGGACGACCATCTCCGTCGCGCCCCGCATCACCGCCCAGCGCGCCGCATGGGCCATCATGTGCCCCGCCAGCCCCTGCCGCCGCTGCGCGCGCCGCACCTCCAGCGCGTGGACCATTCCCGCCTGTCCGTGGAGCGCCACGAAGCCCGCGCCCGCGGGCCTGTCCTGCGCGCGTCCCAGCAGGCCCGTCTTCGGCCCCTCCACGCGCTCCATGACGGCGATCCGGTCCGGGCCGATCCCGCCTTCCTCCCAGATGTCGCGCATGACCTGCAGCGGCGGCCAGACCGGAAAGCCGCTGACCGGCGGCGGCGTGCGCGCCAGCCGTTCCGCCGGCGCGCGCAGCGCCAGGGTGGGATCGAGCACCAGATAGCCGCGCCGCGCCAGCTCCCGGTCGAACGCGGCCTGCTCCGGCGTCAGGGCGAACAGCGCCCGCCGGCCCATGCGGTCCATGGCCCGCTCCGCCGCCGTGATCTCGTCCGGGCCGGGATCGCCCGCGCACCACGCCGCCGTCACGCGCTTGCCGGCCCCCTCCCCCTTGGGGCCCGCCTCCCCTCTGGGGATCGAGAAGGGTCCGCAGGCCTCGCTCGCCGCCACCGGCCAGGTGGCCCGCATCACCGCCAGCGGATCGGTCATTCCCGCGCGTCCGGAAACGCCGCGCGCAAGGCCCCCGCGGCGGCGTCGAGGGCCGCCGGATCGGGCCCCCGGATCACCACCGCCACCCGGTATCCCGCCCCCGACCATCCCGGGTAACTGCCGATCGACACGGCCGGGAACCGCGCCGCCAGGTCCTTGAGCGGGCCGGCGATGTCGCCCTCCCCGCGCTCCAGTGTCAGGGTCCGCGACGCCGACGCCGCCCCGCCGGCCAGCCGCGGCAGCAGCCCGTCCAGCATCGCCTCGAAGATCCTCGGCACACCGGCCATGACGTGGATGTTGCCCAAGGAGAACCCCGGCGCGGCCGACACCGGGTTGTCGATCAGCCGCGCGCCCTCGGGGATGCGCGCCATCCTCAGCCGCGCCTCGTTCAGCTCGGTGCCGCGGGTGGCGTAATGCGCGGCGAGCACGGCGCGCGCATCCTCGCGCACGTCGATGGACGCGCCGCCGGCGGCGGCGATCGCGTCGGCGGTGATGTCGTCGTGGGTGGGCCCGATCCCGCCCGACGTGAAGAGGTGGTCGTGGGTCGACGACAGCTCCCGCGCGGCCTGCGCGATCGTCTCCGCGTCGTCGCCGATCATCCGCACCTGGCGCAGGTCGATCCCGTGGGCCGAGAGCCGCCCGGCCAGGTGGTGGGCGTTGGTGTCCTGGGTGCGGCCCGACAGGATCTCGTCGCCGATCACCAGCATCGCGGCATTTGGGTTCGTCATGCCCGGATCTCCTTCAATGGCCGGCGCCCGACAGGTATAGGCCGCTCATGCGCTTTCAAACTCCGCTCCTGCGCGGCAAACTGCTGCGCCGCTGGAACAGGTTCCTCAGCGAGGTTGCGCTCGACGACGGGCGCGAGGTGCGCGCCCATTGTCCCAACCCCGGCGCGATGCTGGGCCTGAAGGCCCCCGGCACGCCCGTATGGGTGGAGCCCAACGACGATCCGCGCCGCAAGCTGCGCTTTGCCTGGCGGCTCGCGGAGCTGCCCGGCGGCCACTGGGCGGGGATCGACACCTCCGTCCCGAACCGGGTCGTGGGCGAGGGCCTGCGCGCGGGCGCGGTTCCCGCCCTCGCCGCCTATCCCCATGTGCGGGCGGAGGTGAAATACGGGCAGCGCAGCCGCGTGGACTTCCTGGCCACGGGGCCGGGCCTGCCCGACGCCTATGTGGAGGTGAAGAACGTGCATCTCAGGCGCGACGCCGACTGGGCCGAGTTCCCCGACTGCGTCACCGCCCGCGGCGCGCGGCACCTCGTGGAGCTGGGCGACATGGTCGCCGCGGGCCACCGCGCGGTCATGCTCTACCTTGTCCAGCGCACCGATTGCGCCCGCTTCCGCCTCGCGCGCGACCTCGATCCGGCCTACGCCGCCGCCTTCGACCGGGCACGGGACCGCGGGGTGGAGGCGATCTGCCTCGACACCTCCATCTCGCCCGAGGGCGTCTCCTTGCGCGATCCGCTTCCGCTTTTCCCCTGACGCTGGCATTTCGTGTCCGCGGCGGTTACATAGCGGCTCGAGATAAGCCATGGA
The DNA here is from genome assembly GCA_947500825.1 of uncultured Paracoccaceae bacterium. Classification (GTDB taxonomy): domain Bacteria; phylum Pseudomonadota; class Alphaproteobacteria; order Rhodobacterales; family Rhodobacteraceae; genus Palleronia. Next base: position 261,020 of record CANMTR010000002.1, read on the forward strand.
GCACGCCTTGGACGACAGCGCGACCGGACGGCTGACCCGCGACGGGATCCGCCTGCACGAGCCCCGGGACTTCGCCGGCATGCACGCCGCCGGACGGGTCGCGGCCGAGATCCTCGACCGCGTCGCGCCGCACGTCTTCCCCGGCCAGACCACCGGCGAGATCGACCGCCTGATCACCGAGTGGGTGGAGCAGGCCGGCGCGACCTCGGCCACCATCGGCTACCGTGGCTACCGCCACGCGAGCTGCATCAGCGTCAACCACGTGGTCTGCCACGGCATCCCCGGCGACAAGAAGCTCAAGGACGGCGACATCCTCAACGTGGACGTGACCGTGATCGTCGACGGCTGGCACGGCGACACGTCGCGCATGTACGTGGCCGGCAAGCTGTCGCGCAAGGCCGAGCGCCTGGTCCAGGTCACCCACGACGCGCTGATGGTCGGGATCGAGGCGGTGCGCCCCGGCGCCACCTTCGGCGATATCGGCCACGCCATCCAGTCCTTCGTGGAGGAGCGCAAGATGAGCGTCGTGCGCGACTTCTGCGGCCATGGGCTGGGCCAGGTCTTCCACGCGCCGCCCAACGTCCTCCACTACGGCCGCGCCGGCTCCGGCGCCCGGCTGGAGGAGGGGATGTTCTTCACCATCGAGCCCATGGTCAATCTCGGCCGGGCCGAAACCAAGGTCCTGGCCGACGACTGGACGGCGGTGACGCGCGACAAGTCCCTTTCCGCCCAGTTCGAACATTCCGTCGGCGTCACGCCCGACGGGGCCGAGATCTTCACCCTCTCGCCCGCGGGACTGTTCCAGCCCACCCATGGCTGACGGCCACCGCCGGGTCGTCTGGACCCTCTCGGCCTCCAACTTCGTCATCGGCATGGGCGCCTTCGTCCTGATCGGTCTCGTCAATCCGATGGCCGCCGGCCTCGAGCTGCCCTCCGCCCGGGTCGGCGCGGCGATGACGACCTACGCCATCGCCTACGCGATCCTGTCGCCGCTCCTCGTTGCGGCCACGGGCGGGCTGGGGCGCCGCCGGCTCCTGGCCGTCGCCATGGCGCTCTTCGCGGTGGGCAACCTCGGCACCGCGCTGGCGGGGGGCGAGGTCGCGCTCCATCTCAGCCGCGTGGTGGCCGCCGCCGGGGCGGGCATGTTCACCCCCGTCACCGCCTCGGTGGCCTCGGCCCTCGCTCCGCCCGAGCGGCGCGGCGCGGCGCTCGCGGCGGTGATCGTGGGGCTCACGGTGGCCCAGGTCGCGGGCGTCCCGGCGGGCAGCTTTATCGGCTACACCTTCGGCTGGCGGGCGGGCTTCGCCATGGTCGTGGTCCTCGCCCTGCCCTGCCTGTGGCTGATCTGGACGCGGGTGCCCAAGGGGCTGGAGATCCCGCCCGCCTCCCTGGGGGACCTGGGCCGGACGCTGGCGAACGGCCCCGCCATGCTGGCGATCCTCTTCACCGCCACGTTCCTGGGCGCGATCTACGTCCTCTACACCTACCTCGCGCCGCTCCTGGAGCAGACGATGGGCTACGGGCGCAACGGCGTGACGGCGGTGCTGCTGGTGTTCGGGGCCGGCGCGGTGGCGGGCAACATCGCCGGCGGGCGCCTGGCAGACAGGCTGGGGCCGGTGCCGACGCTCCTGATCCTGTCGGGCGCGCAGGCGCTGATCATGCCGCTCTTCGCCTTCCTGCCCATGGGACACGCGGCCCTGGTGGGGCTGGTGGCCCTGTGGTCGGTCTTCGGATGGTCCTTCATGGCCGGTCAGCAGGTCCGCATCCTGGAGGTCCTGCCGGAGCGCCCCGGCGTCGTCCTGGCGCTGAACGCGGCGGCCATCTACGTGGGCGCCGCCGCCGGATCGGCCCTGGGCGGGGGCGTGATCGGCGCGGCCTCGGTCCTGTGGCTCGGCCCCGCGGCGGGCGTCGTCGCGGCCCTCGCCTTCGCCCATGCCGCCTTCAGCCGCTGGATCAGCGGGCGCTAGCCAGCGTCAGCCAGGTATCGCCCGTCCGCCGCGCCTCCAGCCGGTCGAGGCCCTCGGGCAGGTCGGCCTCGGCCGCATCCTCCCACACCACGAGCGCGCCCGGGGCGATCCAGCCCCCCCTGAGCGCCGCCTCCAGCGCGCGGCGCCCCAGCTCCGTGCCGTAGGGCGGGTCGAGGAACACCAGGCCCGCCGCCCCCTCCGCCGGCCCGAGGCGGGTCGCGTCGCGGCGCAGGATGCGCGCCCGCGCGTCCTCGCCCAGCGCGGCCACGTTCGCCTCCAGCAGGCCCAGCGCGGTGCGCCCCTTCTCCACGAACACCGCGCGCGCCGCCCCGCGCGACAGCGCCTCCAGCCCCAGCGCGCCCGTCCCGGCAAAGAGGTCGAGCACCGCCGCCCCCGCGATCGGGTCGCCGAACCGGCCCCCCTCCAGCATCCCGAACAGCCGCTCGCGCACCCGGTCGGTGGTGGGGCGCAGATGCGCGGCCGGGTCGCCCTTGCCGAGCCCCGCCAGGCGCCGCCCGCGATGGGTGCCGCCGATGATCCTCACGCCAGCAGGGTCTTGAGGTTGGTGTCGGGGTCGGCCACGGCGGCCGGGTCGGGCGAGCGCCCCGCCTCCAGCAGGCGCTTGCCCACCATGTAGGCCTTGGCGTCGCCGATGGAATCCACCGCGAGGAACGTCTCGCCGCGATAGTACCAGTGCGACAGCGACGGCAGCGCGCCGCGCGTGACCACCCGGTCGTGGCCCGCCGACAGGCCCGCGATCTGCATCTTCACCTCGTACTGGTCCGACCAGAACCAGGGCACGGGGCGGTAGGGCGCGTCCGCCCCCAGCATGTTGCACGCCACCGCCTCGCCCATGTCGATGGCGTTCTGAACCGATTCGAGCCGTACGCGGCCGCCGTTCATGGGAAAGGCGGCACAATCGCCCGCCGCCCAGACATGGGGGTCCGAGGTGCGGCCCGTGGCGTCCACCGCCACGCCGCCCGTGCAGTCGAGGCCCGCGGCCTCGGCCAGATCCACCCGCGGGTCGAGGCCGATGCCCACGATGGCCAGGTCGGCGGCGATCTCCTCGCCGCCCTCCAGCGCGGCGCCCGCGACCCGCCCCGCGTCGCCCAGGAGCCGGTCGAGCCGCGCGCCCTCGCGGATCTCCACGCCCCGGTCGCGGTGGATCGCGCGCATGGCGTCGGCGGTGGGCGCGGCGGCGACCCGGCCCAGGATGCGCGGCCCCGCCTCGATCACCGTCACCTCGGCCCCGAGCTTGCGCGCCACCGACGCGGCCTCCAGCCCGATATAGCCGCCCCCCACCACCAGGACCCGGCGGGCCGCCCCCAGCGCGGGCGCGAGCGCGTCGATATCGGCCAGGCCGCGCACCGTGTGCGCTCCCTCCAGGTCGCCCCCCGCCTCGGCGGGCAGGCGCCGCGCCGACAGCCCCGTGGCGATCGCCAGCCGGTCGTAGCCCAGCGTCTCGCCGCCCACGCGGACGGTGCGCGCGGCCAGGTCCAGCGCCTCGGCCTTCGCGCCCAGGCGCAGGTCTATCCCCTGCTCGGCATACCACGCCTCGGGCCGCAGGAAGAGCCGCTCGCGCGCCATCTCTCCCATGAGGTAGGCCTTCGACAGGGGCGGACGCTGGTAGGGCGGGTACGGCTCGGCGCCGACCAGCGTCAGCGCGCCGCCGTAGCCCTCCGCGCGCAGCCGCGTACACAGGCTCAACCCCGCCTGCCCGGCCCCGATCACGACGATGCCGCCCATGCCTGCCTCTCCCGCTGGCGCTCCTTCGTGGGGCGGCTATAACCGGGGCGAGACCCGCTTGAAAGGAGTGACCCGATGCCGATCCAAGAAGGCGACACGCTGCCCGATGCCACCCTGCTGGGCACCGATTCCGACGGCCGCCCCGAGGAGGTCCCCCTGGGCGACCGGCTGAAGGGGCGCAAGGTGGTGATCTTCGGCCTGCCCGGCGCCTTCACCGGCACCTGCACCGAGGCGCATGTCCCCTCCTTCATGCGCACCGCCGACGACTTCCGCGCCAGGGGCGTGGACGAGATCGTCTGCATCGCCGTCAACGACCCCTTCGTGATGAAGGCCTGGAGCGAGACCACGGGCGCCGCCCGTGCCGGCATCACCCATCTCGCGGACCCGGCATCGGATTTCACGACGGCCGTGGGCATGAACTTCACCGCCCCGCCCGTGGGCTTCTACGACCGCTCGAAGCGCTACGCGATGGTGGTCGAGGACGGCGTCGTGCTTACGATCCAGGCGGACGAGGACCCGGGAACCTGCGACCTCTCGGGGGGCGAATCGCTCCTGGCCACGCTCTGACGGGCCTGCGGCGGGGTCATCCCGCCGCCAGCCCCTCGTCCTCGGCGCGCACCTCGTTCTCGGTCGTGTCTTGGCGCGCGCCGTTGCGCGGCGCGGCGTCCTCCGTCCGCGTCATCTGCAGCGTGCGGGTGGGGAACGGGATCTCGATGCCCTCGGCGTCCAGCGCCTCCTTCACCTTGCGCGTCATGTCCGCCCGGTAGGCGAAGTAGTCCTCCGCCGAGACCCAGGCCCGCACGAGGAAGTCCACCGACGAGGGCCCCAGCGTCGTCACCTGGATGAACACGTCCTCGCCCAGGTCGGTGCGCGCGTCGCCGGTGATCGCCTGCCGGATCGCCTGCTCCGCCCGGGCGAGGTCGGCCCCGTAGCCCACGCCGAAGGTCCACTCCGCCTGGCGCCGGTCGTAGCTCGAGTAGTTGACGATCGTGTTCCCCCAGACCTCGGAATTGGGGATGATGATCTGCACGTTGCCGATGGAGGCCAGCTCGGTGAAGTTGAGCGTGATCTCCTTCACGGTGCCCATCTGCCCCGCCACCTCGACGAAATCGCCCTCCTTCACAGGGCGGAAGAAGATGATCATCACCCCCGCCGCGACGTTGGCGAGCGTGCCCTGCAGCGCCAGCCCGACGGCCAGGCCCGCCGCGCCCACCGCCGCCACGATGGAGGTGGTCTGCACCCCGAACGTGTTGAGGACGAACAGGAACGTGAAGGCCAGCACCGTGTAGCGCGCGATGTTGCCCAGGAAGTTGAACAGCGTCGTGTCGAGTTGCGGCTTGCGCCCGCCGATGGCGCGGATGCGCCGCCTGACCCATCCGGCGATGGCGTAGCCCACGACCAGGATGGCGATGGCCGCCAGCACGTCGCCCAGCAGCGACACCAGGAACTCGAGCGTCAGCAGGTCGCCCAGCCGCTGGCCGCCCACCGAGAAGTTCATGACCGCGTCCAGGGCACTCACGCCAGATCCCCCATGATCCGCGCCAGCTTCACGTCCCGGTCGGTCAGCCCGCCCGCGTCGTGGCTGGTCAGCGTCACCTCCACGCCGTTGTAGGTGTTGGACCATTCGGGGTGGTGGTTCATCTTTTCCGCCCGGATCGCCACCTGCGTCATCCAGCCGAAGGCGGCGGCGAAGTCCTTGAACTTGAACGAGCGCGTAATCGCGTCGCGCCCCTCCACCTCGCGCCAGCCGGCGGCGTCCAGCTCCGCCAGCGCCTCGGCGCGGGCCTCTCCGGTCAGGGTGTCGCTCATTCGCTCTCTCCTTGGGTCTTGCGGAACGGGCCGAAGCTGGTCAGCACCTCGATCTCCTCGTCCACGGCGCGCCGCTCCGCCTCGAGGTATTCCTCCACCGCGCGGCGGAAGCCGGCGTCCGCGATCCAGTGCAGGGAGTGGACCGGGTGGGGCAGGTAGCCGCGCGCCAGCTTGTGCTCGCCCTGCGCGCCCGCCTCCACGCGGGTCAGCCCGTGGGCCAGCGCCCAGTCGATCGCCTGGTAGTAGCACAGCTCGAAATGCAGGAACGGCACATCCTCCACGCAGCCCCAGTAGCGGCCATAGAGGACCTCGCGTCCGATCACGTTCAGCGCCCCGGCGATGGGCCGGTCGGCCTCGTCCAGCGCCAGGATCAGCAGGATGTCGTCGCGCAAGCTCTCCTGCGCGCGGGTGAAGAACTCCCGCGTCAGGTAGGGACGGCCCCATTTGCGCGCTCCCGTATCCTGATAGAAGTGCCAGAACGCCTCCCAGTGGCGCTCCTCGATCTCGTCGCCGGTCAGGTGCACGATGCGCCCGCCGAACCCTTGGGCCTCGCGCCGTTCCTTGCGGATGTTCTTGCGCTTGCGCGACGACAGCGAGGCGAGGAAGCCGTCGAAGTCGCCGTAGCCCTCGTCGAACCAGTGGAACTGCTGTCCCGTGCGGTGCAGCAGGCCCATCTCGGCCCCCGCCTCCGCCTCGGCCCTGGTGCAGAACGTCACGTGCAGCGACGACAGGTCGTTGCCGTCCGCCAGCCTGACGGCCCCCTCCACCAGCGCCGCCGTCCCCGTCTCCTCGTATCCCGGGCGGCACAGGAAGCGCCGCCCCGTGGCGGGCGTGAACGGCACCGCCACCTGCAGCTTGGGATAGTACTGCCCGCCGGCGCGCTCCAGCGCGTGCGCCCAGGCGTGGTCGAACACGTATTCGCCCTGGCTGTGCCCCTTGGCATAGAGCGGCGCGCAGGCGATCATCCGCCCCTCCAGCGTGGCGGTCAGGTAATGCGCCTCCCAGCCGGTGCCCGGACCCACCGACCCCGAGGCCTCCAGCGCCATGAGGAAGCGGTGGGTGGTGAACGGATCGCGGGGGCGGCCGCCGCCCTCCGTCTCCGGGCATGCGCAGGCGTCCCAGTCGGCGGGGTCGATCCCCGCCAGGGAGCCATGCGCGGCGATCTCGATTTGGGGGGCCTCGGTCATGGGCCGAGAGGTGGCCCGGCGCCCGCGCGCTTCAAGTCGGCCGGAACCCCTCGAACGTGATCTGGTCGGCCCGCATCCGCGCCGCCCGCGCCTCCCGCTCCGACCGGACCGTCCAGCACAGGACGCCCGCGCCCCGGGCGCGCAGTTCGGCCACCCGGTCGCGCTCCAGATCGCCCGCCTCGTGGCTGACGAACGACGCCCCCGCCGCGTCGAAGTCGGGGATGCCCCGCAGCCGGTCGCGCACCTCCCCGGCCAGGTCCCATTCCGCCCCGAACGCGGCCGTCGTCAGGCCCCGCGGCACGTCCGGGGCGATCCGCGCGATCCGGGCCACCATGTCGGGGTTGAACGACATCACCGCGACCGGCCCGCCATAGCCCACGAGCGCGCGCGCCACCGCGCCTTCCAGCACGCCGTCAGTGCCCGACAGCTCCCCCGACTGGTCCTTCAGCTCGATCACGAGCGGCACCGCGCCCCCCACGACGCAAAGCGCCGCGCCGAGCGTCGGCATCAGCCCCCGCGTGGCGCCCAGCGCCAGCGCCCCGAGCTTGCGCGCCATGCGCGTCCGCACCGGCCCGCGCGCCCGGGTCATCCGCTCCAGCGTGGCATCGTGGAACACCATCGCCACGCCGTCGGCGGAGGGCTGCACGTCGATCTCGATCGCGTATCCCGCCGCCACCGCGGCCTCGATCGCGCCGCGCCCGTTCTCGGGGTTCCCGGCCCCGTGCAGGCCGCGATGGGCGAAGGGCCGCGCCAGGAACCCCTCGGGCAGCGGCACGGGGGCCACCGCGGCCCCCTCGCCGCGCGCCAGGGCCGCCTCCCGCGCCGCGATCGCCTTCAGCGCCGGCAGCCGGGGAACGTAGCCCCGCCCCGCCTCGCGGGCCCGCGCCCGCATCTCCCGCGCGGCGCGGGCCGCGTCGTCGCCGCCTCCCGGCGCCCGGTCATCGTCGCCTCCCGGCGTCCGGTCATCGTCGCCTCCCGGCGTCATGGCTCACGCGACCTCGAAGATGCCCTCGATCTCCACCGCCACGCCCAGGGGCAGGGCCGCGGCGCCCACGGCCGAGCGGGTGTGCCGCCCCGCCTCGCCAAGCGCCTCGCCCAAGAGGTCCGAGGCGCCGTTGATCACCTTGGGCTGGTCGGTGAATCCGGGCGCCGAGGAGACGAAGCCCGTCAACTTCACCACGCGCACCAGCCGGTCGAGGTCGCCGTCGCAGGCCGCCTTGACCTGGGCCAGCAGCGCCAGGGCGCAGGCCCGCGCGGCCTCCTGGCCCCGCTCCACGTCGCCAGCGCCCCCCAGGGTGCCGGTGATGAGCCCGTCCGGCCCCTGGCTGATCTGCCCCGACACGAACAGGAGGCTCCCCACCCGCAGGTAGGGCACGTAGTTCGCCGCCGGCGCGGGCGCCTCGGGCAGCGTCTCGCCCATCTCCTGCAACTTCGCCTCGAACCGTCCGGCCATGTCCCGTCCCCGCTTGTGTCTCGCGCGCCGCAGTGAGACCGCGACCGCACGTCCGCGTCAACCACCCATCCGCGGCGCTTGTGCCCCACCGGCCCGCCGCCCTAGACTGGCCCCCGCATCCCGGAGGAGGGACCCCCGTGCGCCTCGCCATCCTCGCCGTCCTCGTCACGGCCCCCGCCGCGCTCTCCGCGCAGGACCTGGACTTCGACGGGCTCTGGCGCTCGAATCCCAGCGCCGAATGCGTCGCCGACGGCAGCGACGGCGCCGCGCTCAGGATCGAGGACGACGTCCTCTACGGGGTCGAGAACGAGTGCCGCATGACCGCGCCGGTCAATGTGCGCAACATGAGCGCCGTCCTCTACGACATGGAATGCGAGAGCGAGGGCACCGCCTTCACCGAGCGGGCGATGTTCCTGCGCGCCGCCGACGGCGGCCTGCTCCTCGTCTGGGACGGCTTCGCCTTCAAGTACGACGCCTGCGGCGACGACCCCGCCATCGGCACCGTCACCACCTCCGAGGATATCGGCATCCCCGACTGAGGCTTCCTCATCGCCCCTTCAACTCGTCGGTCAGGGTCACCGCGCCGCCACCGCCGCCGTCGCGTCCCAGCCGCGCACGATAGACGGGCAGCGATTCGGCCACCCGCATCACGTAGTTGCGGGTCTCGTCGAAGGGGATCATCTCGATCCAGTCCACCACGTCCACGGTCTCGCTGCGCGGGTCGCCCCGTTCGCGCATCCAGCCCAATGGCCGCCCCGGCCCGGCATTGTATCCCGCCGAGACCAGCACCGGGTTCGCCCCGAACCGCCGCTCCAGCCCCGCGAGATACGCCGTGCCCAGCCGCGCGTTGTAGGTCGGATCGTCGTAGACCCGGTCGCGCGAATAGGCGATGCCAAGCGCGCGGGTCATGTCCTGCGCCGTGCCGGGCATGAGCTGCATCAGCCCGCCCGCGCCCACGTGGGACGACACCACCGGGTCGAACTCGCTCTCCCGCCGGGCGATGGCCAGCGCCAGCTCGGGCGCCACCGGCATCGGGTCCACGCCCAGCTCCACCACCGGGAAATAGGCGCGCGGCAGGACGATCCCCGCCTCCGCCGCCCGCTTGGCGATCCTGAGCGCGATATGCGGCTCGCCCAGGGACAGGGCCAGGTCGGCCAGCGTGCCCGCCTCGTCGCGGTCCAGGCTCTCGGTCAGGTGGGTGAGGAACCGCTCCGCGAGGGCGCGCGACCCCGCCGCCTGCAGCAGGAGCCCCGCCTCCAGCACCGAGCTGTCGCGGAACGCCGCGGCCTCCAGCGGCGGGAACGTCTCGTCTCCCGCCAGCGCGGGGTCGAGCGGCACGCCCGCCGCCTCCGCCGCCAGCAGCCCGTAGAAGCTCGTCTGGTGCGCCGCGCCCGCCTCGAACGCCGCCTGCGCCTGGGCCCCGTGGCCCGCCGCCCGGTGCGCCCGGCCCAGCCAGTAGCCCGCCCGCCCCAGCGAGATCGGCGTGTCCACCGCCGCGCGCAGCCGCCCGAAATGGCGCACCGCGTCCTCCGCCCGGCCCATCCGCAGGGCCAGGAACCCCGACACCCATTCCAGGTCGGCAAGATCCGCGCCCCCGGTCAGCCAGTGGACCGACGCGGTGGCATAGGCCGCGTCGGACGCGCCTTCGCGCATCAGCCGCCGTGCCAGCTCGCGCCGGTCGTCGGCCCAGGCCTCCGGCGCGCCCAGCGCCGACCTCGACACCGAGCGCCGCCGCAAAAGCGCCGCCGCCTCGGCGTGGCGCCCGTCCGACAGAAGCTGCCGGAACCGCCTGTGGGCCAGGCCCGGATCGTCGCGCAGCGCCTCGGGCAGGCCCGCGACCAGGCGCTCGGCGTCCCCGCCCCTCAAGGCCGCCACCCGCGCCTCCAGCAGCGCCGCCTGCGCTCCCTCCGCCCGCTCGGCGGAGCGGGCCAGCGCCGCCGCCGACCCCGACCAGAACAGCCGCTCGGCCCGCGCCGCCTCGAGCTGCGCCGCCACGCCCGGATAGAGGTCGAGGATCGCCCGCTCCGTCTCGGCCGTCAGCGAATGGCCCACCCAGGCCAGGGCGGCGGTGGCCCGCGCGTCCCCGTCCCGGCCCAGCTCGCGCCACGCCGCGATCAGCGCCCGGGTGCCATGGCCGGTGACCGGCTCGCCCCCGTCGAAGAAGCCCGCCACCCGAGCCGCCTCCTCGGGGCCTCTCGGCACCAGCGGAAGCTGCGCCTCGCTCCGCCGCCGCAGGAGCGGCAGGCCCGGCCAGTCCGGCCGCCGCGCCAGGAACCCCGCCGCCCGCTCGAAGTCGCCCCGCCCCGCGCGCAACGCGAGCCATTCCACCACGTCCGCCGCCACCGGCCCCGACCGCGCCGCAGCCTCGCGTGCCGCAAGCCATTGGCCCCGCCCGACGGCGTCCATCGCCTCGGCCATCCCGAGGAAGGCGCCATTGACCATGGGCGGCGCGTCGGGGGCCTCTTGGGCCTGCGCGGGCAGGGCCGCGAGGCAGCACAGGATCAGGGCGAGAAGCGGCATGCGGACCATGGTTAGGACGTCGCGCGCCCAAGTCCAACTCACGACCTTGGCAACCGTGCCGCGCTTGCATAGGGTCCGCGCCACGCCGGGGTCCGCCCGGCGCGAACGTTTCAGGAGTATGCCATGTTCAGAGGGTCGATCGTCGCACTGGTCACGCCGTTCAAGGACGGCGAGCTGGACCTCGATTCCCTGAAGGACCTGGTGGAGTGGCACATCGCGGAAGGGACCCACGGCATCGTGCCGGTGGGCACCACCGGCGAGACCCCCACCCTCAGCCACGACGAGCACGACCGCGTCGTGGGCGAGGTGGTGCGCGCGGTGGCGGGCCGCATCCCCGTCATCGCGGGCGCCGGCGCCAATTCCACCCGCGAGGCGATCCGCCTGACCGAGAACGCCCAGAAGGTCGGCGCAGACGCCGCCCTCGTGGTCACCCCCTACTACAACAAGCCCACGCAGGAAGGGCTCTACGCCCATTTCCACGCCGTCCACGAAGCCACCGACATCCCCATCGTCATCTACAACATCCCCGGCCGCTCGGTTGTGGACATGGGGCCGGCCACCATGGGCGAGCTCGCCAAGCTGCCGCGCATCGTCGGCGTGAAGGATTCCACCGGCGACGTGGTGCGCGTCAGCGACCAGCGCCTGACCTGCGGAACGGACTTCGTCCAGCTCTCGGGCGAGGACGCCTCGGCGCTGGGCTTCAACGTCCATGGCGGGCACGGCGCGATCAGCGTCACCGCCAACATCGCGCCCCGCCTCTGCGCCGCCTTCCAGGAGGCGACCCTCGCGGGCGACTGGGCCACGGCGCTGGAACTGCAGGACCGGCTCCTGCCGCTGCACCGCGCCGTCTTCGCCGAGCCCGGCCTCGTCTCGGCCAAGTACGGCCTGTCGCTCCTGGGTCGCTGCTCGGAGGAGGTGCGCCTGCCGCTCACCGGCCTCAGCGACGGCGGCAAGCTTCTGATGAAGGAGGTCATGGGCGGGCTCGACCTCCTGGGCACCTGAGCCCCGGACCACGCCCCCCGGGGCCCGCGGGCGGTGGACACGCGACGCCGCCCCCCCTATCTGCGCCCCATGGCCAAGACCCCGAAGGACAACCCGAACTACAAGGTGATCGCCGAGAACCGGCGTGCGCGCTACGACTATGCCATCCAGGAGGATCTCGAATGCGGGATCGAGCTCCAGGGCTCCGAGGTCAAGTCGCTGCGCACGGGCCAGTCCAACATCGCCGAGAGCTACGCCGCCGTCGAGAACGGCGAGCTGTGGCTCACCAACAGCTACATCGCCCCCTACGACCAGGCCATGTTCGGCCACGAGGACCGGCGCCGCCGCAAGCTCCTCGTGACCCGCCGCGAGCTGGCCCACCTGTGGTCCGAGACGGCGCGCAAGGGCATGACCCTCGTGCCGCTGGTCCTCTACTTCAACCATCGCGGCATCGCGAAGGTGAAGGTCGGTGTCGCCAAGGGCAAGAAGGCCCCCGACAAGCGCGCCACCGAGGCCAAGCGCGACTGGCAGCGCCAGAAGCGCCGCCTGCTGAAGGAGAACGGCTGACGGGGCGACGCCCCCGGCAAGGGGTCGGGCGGCGTTCCGTCCTGCGCCGGCGCCGCCCGCGCCAGCTTGCCTTGGCCGCGGCGCTTCAGTAGGCGTGGTAACCGACCGCCTTTGCCGCTGGAGTTCCGTGCATGCAAGACGATCCGAAGACCCTCGTCTCCACCGACTGGCTCGGCCGGCACCTGGGCGACCCGGACCTGCGGGTGATCGACGCCTCCTGGCACATGCCGGACGCAGGCCGCGATGCCCGTGCCGAATACGAGGCCGCCCATATCCCCGGCGCGCGCTTCTTCGACCTCGACGAGATTTCCGACCAGCGCTCCGAGCTGCCCCACATGGCGCCCCCGACCGAGAAGTTCATCTCCCGCATGCGCGCCATGGGCGTCGGCGACGGCCACCAGGTGGTGGTCTACGACAGCACGGGGATGTTCTCGGCCCCGCGCGTGTGGTGGCTCTTCAAGCTCATGGGCAAGGCCGACGTGGCGGTGCTCGACGGCGGCCTGCCCAAGTGGCGCGCCGAGGATCGCCCGCTGGAGGACATGCCCCCCGTGGTGCGCGACCGGCACGTCACCGTCAGCCTGCGCAACGACCTGGTGCGCGACGTGACCCAGGTCGCCCGCGCCTCCAAGCTGGGCGAGCCGCAGATCGTCGACACCCGCCCGCCGGAGCGGTTCCGCGGCGACACGCCCGAGCCGCGCGCCGGCCTGCGCGCGGGCCACATCCCCGGCTCGGCCAACCTGCCCTTCGCCGACCTCGTGACGGGCGAGGGGACGCTGAAGTCCCCCGACGCCCTCACCGAGGCGCTCCGGGCCGCGGGGGTGGACCCCGACCGGCCCGTCATCGCCACCTGCGGCTCTGGCGTCACCGCCGCGATCCTGACCCTCGCCATGGCGCGGATCGGGCGGGACGACTGGTCGCTCTACGACGGATCATGGACGGAGTGGGGCGCCTTCGACGACCTGCCCGTCGCAACGGGAGCCGAATGATGCTCGACAGACTGACCGACCAGCCCGCCGACAAGATCCTCAAGCTCATGCAGAGCTACAAGGAGGACCCGCGCGACGACAAGCTCGACCTCGGCGTCGGCGTCTACAAGGACGAGAACGGCAACACGCCGGTCATGCGCGCGGTCAAGAAAGCCGAGCGCCGCATCCTCGAGGACCAGACCACGAAGGCCTATGTGGGCCTCGCCGGCGACCCGGACTACGCCCGCACCATGCGCGAGCTGGTCCTGGCCGACAGCGTCGCCGCCGACCGCGTGGCCGCCATCGCCACGCCGGGCGGCACCGGCGCCTTCCGCCAGGGGGTGGACCTCGTCCGCTTGGCCAACCCGGACGCCACCTTCCACGTGTCGGCCCCCACATGGCCGAACCACGTCTCCATCCTGAAGACGACCGGCACCCCCTTCACCGAATACCGCTACTTCGACGCCGCCACCGGCGAGGTCGATGTCGACGGCATGATGGCGGACCTCGAGAAGGTCGCCGAGGGCGACGTGGTCCTGCTCCACGGCTGCTGCCACAACCCCACCGGCGCGAACCTCACGGGCGAGCAATGGAGCGGCGTGGCCGAACTCCTGCGCGAGCGGGGCGCCCTGCCCTTCGTGGACATCGCCTACCAGGGCTTCGGCGACGGCCTCGACGAGGACGCCGCCGGCACCCGCATCCTGGCCGAGACCCAGCCCGAGATGCTGATCGGCGCATCCTGCTCGAAGAACTTCGGCATCTACCGCGAACGCACGGGCATCCTCTTCGCCATCGGCGACGCCGCCAACACGAAGACGACCCAGGGCAACATGAACCACCTCAACCGGCAGAACTACTCGTTCCCGCCCGATCACGGGGCCCGCGTCGTCTCCACCATCCTCGACGACCCCGAGCTGCGCGCCGACTGGCAGGCCGAACTGGAAGAGATGCGCACCACTATGCTGTCCCTGCGCCAGCAACTGGCCGACGAGCTGCGCCAGCGCACCAACTCCGACACGTTCGACTTCGTCGCCCGCCACCGCGGCATGTTCTCCCGCCTCGGGATCGACGCCGACAAGGTCGAGCAGATGCGCCGCGACCACCGCGTCTACATGGTGTCCGACAGCCGCATCAACGTGGCCGGCCTGAACGAGGCCACCGTGCCGCAACTGGCCGAGGCCATCGCCAAGACCTGCGCTTGAAGCCCGGGGCCGCGCCCCTACCCTCCTGCGGAACACCGCGGGAGGGATCATGGACAGCGAGCAGATCGAGACCGGAACCTTCGAGCGCTGGAGCCCCGACGAGGTCGAGGCGGCCCTGGCGAAGGGCGAGATCGTCCTGATCGACGTGCGCTCCCCGGGCGAGTTCGCCACCGAGCGCGTCGAGGGCGCGCTCCTGATGCCGATACCCTTCTTCCGCGCCGATTGCCTGCCGTCGCAGGGCGACAGGCGCGTGGTCCTCCATTGCGGCTCGGGGCTGCGGTCCGAGCGCATGGCCCGCATCGCCTCCGAGGCCGGATACGACCCCATCGCCCATCTCGAGGGCGGGTTCGCGGCGTGGAAACAGGCCGGCAAGCCCCATATCGGCGTCGATTTCACCACCGGCGCGGCCCGAAAGGTCACTCCGGGCTGATCGCCTTCTTCCTGCGCGTCTGCGGCGTTTCACATAAATGTCAAACTATGCAACGCTGGCGCCGCACAACAGGGTAAGAGGTACGGAATGGCTACGGGAATATGGATATCGCTCGCGCTCTACTTCGCGCTGATGATCGGCATCGGGCTTTACGCCTACATGAAATCCACGTCGAGCTCCGAGGAATACGTGCTGGGCGGGCGCAACCTGCCCCCCGCCGTCGCGGCGCTCTCGGCGGGCGCGTCGGACATGTCGGGCTGGCTCCTGCTGGGCCTGCCGGGCGCGCTCTACGCCACCGGCCTGGTGGAGGCGTGGATCGGCATCGGCCTGTTCGTGGGCGCGTTCGTGAACTGGATCGTCGTCGCACCCCGCCTGCGTGAGCAGACCGAGCGCTACGACAACTCCCTGACCATTCCCAGCTTCCTCGCGAACCGCTTTCCCAGCCAGGCCACGATCCTGCGCGTGGTCTCGGCGGTGGTAATCGTGATCTTCTTCTCGGTCTACACCGCCTCGGGCCTGGTGGGCGGAGGTCGCCTGGTCCAGACCGCGTTCGAGGGCAACTACCAGGTCGGCGTCTGGCTCACCCTCGGCGTGGTCCTGGCCTACACGGTCGTGGGCGGCTTCCTCGCCGTCAGCCTCACCGACTTCGTGCAGGGCTGCATCATGATGCTCGCCCTCGTGATCATGCCGATCATCGTGCTGACCGCCGGACAGGGCGCGGGCTTCTCCGGCGCGCAGGAGACCCTGTCGGGCGTCGAGGACTTCTCCCTGTCCCTGACCCAGGGCCTGACCCTCGTGGGCTGGCTCTCGGCGGTGACCTGGGGCTTGGGCTATTTCGGGCAGCCCCACATCATCGTGCGCTTCATGGCCGTGCGCAGCGTGCCCGAGGTCGCCACGGCCCGCAACATCGGCATGACCTGGATGGCGATCTCGCTCATCGGCGCCGTCGGCGTCGGCATCCTCGGGCGCGCCTACGCAACCCGCAACGGGGTCGAGGTCGACAATCCCGAGACGATCTTCATCGTCCTGTCGAACCTGCTGTTCCACCCCCTCATCACCGGGTTCCTCTACGCCGCCCTGCTGGCCGCGATCATGTCCACGGTCTCCAGCCAGCTCCTCGTGGCCTCCTCGTCCCTGGCCGAGGACTTCTACCGCCTCTTCGTCCACCGCTCCGCGTCCGAGACGGAGATCGTCAATATCGGCCGCCTCGCCGTGGTGCTGGTGGGCGTGGTCGCGGCCCTGATCGCGCGCAATCCCGACAGCAACGTCCTGGGCCTCGTCGCCAATGCCTGGGCGGGCTTCGGCGCCGCGTTCGGGCCGCTCATCATCCTGTCGCTCACCTGGTCGCGGATGACCGGCGCCGGCGCCGTGGCGGGCCTGGTGACGGGCGCGGCCGTGGTCATGGCCTGGATCGTCCTGGGCTGGAACGGCAGCTTCCTGGGCGGGCCGGGGGTCTACGAGATCATCCCGGGCTTCCTATCGGCGCTGGCCGCCATCGTGGGCGTCAGCCTGGCGACCTCGACATCGGGCGAGTTCCGCCCCGCCGAGAGCCCCGCGGAGTGACGCTGGCAGGGCCGCGCTCCGGCGCGGCCTTTTTTCCGCTCAGGAGGGCCGGTTCAATAAGGCCCGTTCAATAGGGTCCATCGTCGAGCACGCCGTCCGCCGACATCTGGGCATAGAGAAGCCCCTCGCGAAGCCCGCGGTCCGCGACCGACAGCCGGTCAGTGGGCCAGACCCGCAGAAGCGCCTGCAGGATCGCCGAGCCCGACATGATGAGCGCGTGGCGGTCGCGCCCGATCCTGGGGTCGCACCGCCGCCCCTCGGGGCCGAGGTTCAGGTAGTCGCGGATCACCGCGTCGATCTGGTCGGTGGTCATCCGCAGCCCGTCCACCCGGTTGCGATCGTAGCGCTTCAGCCCCAGATGGCTCGCCGCGACGGTGGTCACCGTCCCGCTCGTGCCGATGATCTGGAACCCCTCGCGGGCCTGTTCGCGGGCATAGGGGGCGAAGTTGACAAGATTCTCCTCGAAGAACCAGCTCATCAGCGCAAAGCGCGCCGCGTCGTTCTTCACGTCGTCGAACTGTTCGCGCAAGGTCGCCACGCCCAGGGGCACGCTGATCCAGTCCACCACGCGCGCGGCGGGAAAGGGCGACCCGTCCACCGGCTTGAAGCCCGCGTGAAGGCGCATGATCGCGCGGGGGCGATCATGGCGCGGCACCCGCGTCAGGTCGATCCAGACGAGCTCGGTCGAGCCGCCGCCGATATCGACCACCATGAGCTGCTCGGTCCAGGTGGAGACCAGCGGCGCGCAGGAGATCACGGCCAGCCGCGCCTCCTCCTCTGGGGCGATGATCTCCATGGGCAGGCCGGTCTCGCGCCGCACCTTGGAGATGAACTGCCCCGCGTTGGTCGCCCGCCTGCACGCCTCCGTCGCCACCAGCCGCATCCGGCCGACCTGGCGCCGCTCGATCTTGGAGCGGCAGATCTTGAGCGCGTGGATCGTGCGGTCCATCGAGGCGCGGCTCAACCGCCCCGTCGCCTCCAGCCCCTGGCCCAGCTGCACCGACTTGGAGAAGCTGTCCACGACGTGGAACTGGTTGCCCTTGGGTTGGGCGACCAGCATGCGGCACGAATTCGTGCCGAGGTCCAGCGCCGCATAGAGCGAGGCCGGATCGGGTTTATCGGTGCCGGGTGGCTCGACCGGGATCGGGAACGCGCCCGCACCATTGGGACGCCTGGGCGCCATACCGTCGCCCTCCAGATAGTTAACGCAAGACTAGGCCCCGGGCCATGCGGTGGCAAGCGCCGTGTCGCGCCGGCCTCATGACCATCATGAGGATTTCGACGCCGCCGCCCCCCTTGGCCCCGGTGCGCGCGATGCTCTACGCCTCGCGTCGCGGGCAAGCGGAAATGCGTCGAAATTCGGCAACGGCATCGCGCCGCATGCGCGTATCGCAAAGGGGCAACCGGAGGGCTGGTTCATGGCCGAGATCACCATCGTATACTGGCGCGACATTCCCGCCCAGGTGATCGCGGGCAAGGGCCGCCGGGGGATCAAGCGCCCCCTGCCCGAACGGTTCGAGCAGGCGATCGACCGGGCCGCGATGAAATCGGGCGCCTCGGCCACCGACGACTACCTCGCCGACTGGCGCAAGGCGCCCGGCGAGCCGGTCGAGGGGCCGGACGCCGAGGCGGCGGATGCCACCGTCTCCCGGATCGACGCCGATTACGACGCCGGGCGCCTGAAGACGCTCGTCGCCAACGACGGGCGGGAGTAGCCGCTCCCCCCGTCCGCACCCCGCCCCCCGGAGTTCCCCGATATGTCGATCCTGTCCTTCCGCGCCGCCGCGCCCGCGCCCCGGCCCACCACCCGCGACGAGGCCGTCGCGCGCTTCCTGTCGGGCCACTCGATCGAGGTGATGCCGCGCACCGCCGCGAAGGTCGCCGACTTCCGCGCCCTGCTGCCCGCCGGCACCCGCGTCTACGTCGCCCATATCGAGGGCACCCCGATCGAGGACATGGTCGCCACCGCCCGGCGCCTGACCGACGAGGGCTTCGAGGCGATGCCCCACTTCCCCGCGCGGATCATCGCGGACGCCCCCGAATTGTCCGACTGGATCACCCGCTACCGCGACGAGGCGGGCGTGTCCTCGGCCCTGCTGCTCGCCGGCGGCGTGACCGAGCCCAGGGGCGACTTCGACAACTCCATGCAGATGATGGAGACGGGCCTCTTCGACCGCGGCGGCTTCACCCGCCTCCACGTCGCCGGCCACCCCGAAGGCAACCGCGACATCGACATCGACGGCACCGACATCAACGTCTCGAAGGCCCTGAAGTGGAAGCAGGACTTCTCCGAGCGCACCGACGCGGAGATGGCCATCGCCACCCAGTTCTGCTTCGAATCCGCCCCCGTCATCGCCTGGGCCGAGGCCCTGCGCGCGGCGGGCATCCGCCTGCCCGTCCATATCGGCATCGCCGGTCCCGCCAAGCTGCAGACGCTGATCAAGTTCGCCGTGGCCTGCGGCGTGGGCCCCTCGCTCCGGGTCCTGCAGCGCCGCGCCATGGACGTCTCCAAGCTCCTGATGCCCTACACCCCCGACGACGTCGTGGGCGAGCTCGCCGCCCACAAGGCCGCCCATCCCGGCTTCGCGGTGGAGGCCGCCCACATCTTCCCCCTTGGCGGCATCGCCCAGGCCGCCGACTGGGCCGCGGCCCGCACCGCCCCCGGCCGGGCCCGCGCCAGCCTATGACGCCCGCGCTCCTGTTCGACCTCGACGGCACGATGATCCTGTCCGACGACCTCCACGCCGAGGTCTTCATCGCCATGTTCGCCGAACGGGGGCGCGAGATCGACGCGGCCTTCTATACCGACAGCATCCAGGGCCGGCTCAACGCCGACATCTTCGGGGGCTTCTTCCCCGGCGAGGACGCCGACCGCCTCGCCGACGAGAAGGAGGCGCGCTTCCGGGCCCGCCTGGGCGACGACGCGGCCCCCGTGGCGGGTCTGCCCGCGCTCCTCGACCGGGCGCGGGAGGCGGGCTGGGCCCTGGGGGTCGTGATCAACGCGCCGCGCGACAACGTCGAGGCGATGCTGGGCGCCACCCGCCTCGCCCGCCGCTTCGACGCGATCGTGGTGGCCGAAGACCTCCCCCGCGGCAAGCCCGACCCCCTGCCCTACCTCACGGGGCTGGAGCGCCTGGGCGCCGACCCGGCCCGCGCCCTCGCCTTCGAGGACAGCCGCTCGGGCGTGGCCTCGGCCGCCGCCGCGGGGCTCGCCACCATCGGCCTGCGCTCGTCGCTGGGCCACGACGCGCTAGTCTTGGCCGGGGCGTCCGACAGCATCGCCGATTTCACCGATCCGGGGCTTTCCCCCTGGCTCGACCGCCTGACCGAGGAGACAACATGACCCGCACCGTTCTGGAGAGCGCCTCCAAGACCGTCACCATCGGCTTCGACGAGCCGTTCTGCGTGATCGGCGAGCGCATCAACCCGACGGGGCGCAAGAAGCTCGCCGCCGAGCTCGAGGCGGGCGACTTCTCCACCGTCGAGCGCGACGCGCTCGAGCAGGTCGCCTGCGGGGCCATGGTGCTCGACGTGAACGCGGGCGTCGTCTACAACTCAAACCCCAACCCGAACGAGACCGAGCCGCCGCTCATGCGCCGCATGATCGAGCTGGTCCAGGGCCTCGTCGACGTGCCCCTGTGCATCGACAGCTCGGTCCCCGCCGCGCTCGAGGCCGGGCTGGCCGCCGCGCAGGGCCGCCCCCTCGTCAACTCCGTCACCGGCGAGGAGGAGCGGCTGGAGGCGATCCTGCCCCTCATCAAGAAGCACGACGTCCCCGTCGTCGCCATCTCCAACGACGACACCGGCATCTCCGAGGACCCCGAGGTGCGCTTCGCCGTGGCCAAGAAGATCGTCGAGCGCGCCGCCGATTTCGGCATCCCCGCCCACGACATCGTCGTCGATCCGCTGGTCATGCCCGTGGGCGCCATGGCCACGGCCGGGCGGCAGGTCTTCGCGCTCGTGCGCAAGCTGCGCGACGAGCTGGGCGTCAACACCACCTGCGGGGCGTCCAACATCTCGTTCGGGCTGCCGCGCCGGCACGGGATCAACGCCGCCTTCCTGCCCATGGCCATCGGCGCGGGGATGACGAGCGCGATCATGAACCCCGTCCGCCCCGTGGAGATGGAGGCCGTGCGCGCCGCCAACTTCCTGATGAACCACGACCCCAACGGCGCCGAGTGGATCCGCTTCTCCCGCGTCCTCGACGCGGTCGACGGCGGCGAGAACTACGCCGAGGCGGCCAAGGCCTCCGCCGCCGCCGGAGGGGGCCGCGGTGGCCGCCGCCGGCGCCGCGGATAAGGCGATGGCAACGCACGGCGCCGTATCGTGGCGGGATGACGGAGACCGTCCCGCCCCCCGACCGCGACCGCTGGTTGCGCGAGATATTCTCCGCGCAGGCGGTTCGACGCGGCGGCGTGGTGCGGCGTTCGGTCCGCTGGGTGGAGCAGGAAATCGGAACGGACGCCCTCGTCTCGGAGGTCCGCCGGCGCGGCTTTCACATGCTCGAGGCCGGCGGCCAGTACCTGATCATCTGCAATCCGGGGCAGTTCCGCATCATCTGCTGACCCGGATTTTCGCCGCGAACCCGCATCGCGTTTTTTCGCCGGAAAATCGACCCCGGAAACATCCATGACCGACACCGATCCCCTCGTCGTCTTCACCCCCTCTGGGCGGCGCGGCCGGGTGCCCGCCGGCACCACCGTGCTGGCCGCCGCCCGCCGCCTGGGCGTGGACCTCGACTCGGTCTGCGGCGGCCGCGGCATCTGCTCCAAGTGCCAGGTCGCGCCCGGAAAGGGCAGCTTTCCCAAGCACGGGCTCACCGTCTCCGAGGACGCGCTCTCGCCCTGGAACGCGGTGGAGGCGCGCTACGACGACAAGCGCGGGCTCAAGGCCGGCCGGCGTCTGGGCTGCCAGGCCCAGATCCACGGCGACGTGGTCGTCGACGTGCCCCCCGAGAGCCAGGTCCACCGGCAGGTGGTGCGCAAGGACGCCGCCCTGCGCGAGATCGCCATGGACCCGGCCACCCGGCTCCACTTCGTCGAGGTGGAAGAGCCCGACATGCACCAGCCCGCGGGCGACCTGGAGCGGCTCAACCGCGCCCTGAAGGCCCAGTGGAACCTGGAGCCCCTCTCCGCGTCCCTGCCGCTCCTGGCCAAGCTGCAATCGGTGCTGAGGGCCGGCGAGTTCCACGTCACCGTGGCCGTCCACCACGACCATCGCGGGCCCCCCCGCCTGATCGACCTCTGGCCCGGCCTCTACGAGGACGGGCTTCACGGGCTGGCCATCGACCTGGGCTCCACCACCATCGCCGCGCATCTGTGCGACCTCGATACCGGCCGCGTCGTCGCCTCCTCGGGCGTGATGAACCCCCAGATCCGCTTCGGCGAGGACCTGATGAGCCGGGTCAGCTACGCGATGATGAACGAGGGCGGCGCGGCCGACATGACGGCGGCGGTGCGCGAGGCGATGGACGCGCTCTCCACGGCCATCGCCGCCGAGGCCGGGATCGCCCCCCAGTCCATCGTCGAGACGGTGATCGTGGGCAACCCGGTCATGCACCACCTCCTCCTCGGCATCGACCCGGTGGAGCTGGGACAGGCGCCCTTCGCGCTGGCGACCTCCGACGCGGTGAACTGCGCGGCGGCCGATCTGGGCCTCGCCTCCCTCAACCCCGCCGCGCGGGCCTACATCCTGCCCTGCATCGCGGGCCATGTGGGCGCCGACGCGGCCGCCGTCGCCCTGAGCGAGGAGCCCTGGACGCGCGAGGACCTGACCCTGGTCGTGGACGTGGGCACCAATGCCGAGATCCTCCTGGGCGACACCACCCGCGTGCTCGCCTGCTCCTCGCCCACCGGCCCCGCCTTCGAGGGGGCGCAGATCAGCTCCGGCCAGCGCGCCGCCCCCGGCGCGATCGAGGCGGTGCGGATCGACCCCGACACCAAGGTGCCGCGCTTCCGCGTCATCGGAGACGCGCGCTGGTCGGACGAGGAGGGCTTCGACGCCGCCGTCACCGGCATCTGCGGGTCGGGCATCATCGAGGCCGTGGCCGAGATGCGCATGGCCGGCCTCCTCGACCCTTCGGGTCTCATCGGCTCCCCCGAGCAGACCGGGTCGGACCGGATCGAGGCCGAGGGACGCACCCACGCCTTCGTCCTCCACCGCGACGGCGAGCGGGTCGTCTCGGTCACCCAGGGCGACATCCGCGCCATCCAGCTCGCCAAGTCGGCGCTCTACGCCGGCGCGCGCCTCCTGATGGACGAGCGCGGCGTGGACCGGGTCGACCGGGTGGTGCTGGCCGGGGCCTTCGGCGCCCATATCAGCCCCAAGCACGCCATGGTGCTGGGCATGATCCCCGACGTGGCCCTCGACCGGGTCACCAGCGCGGGCAACGCCGCCGGCACCGGCGCGCGCATCGCGCTGCTCAACCGCGCCTCCCGCGCCGCGATCGAGGACCGCGTCCACCGCATCCGCAAGGTGGAGACGGCGGTGGAGCCGCGCTTCCAGGAACATTTCGTCGCCGCCAACGCCCTGCCCCATGCCACCGACCCCTTCGAGATCCTGCGCCGGACGACACCGCTTCCCGAGGTCTCGTTCAAGCGCGGCGAGGAGCGCGGCCGACGGCGGCGGCGCCGGGGCGACCCGGAGGACGCCGACGGGTCCTGACCGGCCCCGCCCGGAAGGGGGCGATCGGGCGCCGGGGAGGTAGCCCCGCGCGTTCGCGTTGCCAGCCGGGGAAATGTCGGTATCCTGACGCGGTGCCCGCCCCGGCGGGACCCGTACCGAAAGGGAGACGACATGAGCACGAAGATCCCGCAGGAGCGCCTGTGGATCTTTCCGAAGGTGAACAAGCCGGTCTTCGCGACCTCCGCGATCCTCATAGTGGCTTTCATCCTCTTCGGCGCGATCTTCAGCGAAACGGCCAATACGGTCTTCTCCGGGTTGCAGAACACGCTGGCGAACAACCTGGGCTGGGCGCTGATCGTGCTGGTCAACGCGATGATCCTGTTCGTCCTCTATCTGGGCCTCGGGCCCTTCGGCGACATCCGCCTGGGGCGCATGGACGAGAGCCCCGAATACGACCTGTTCAGCTGGACGGCGATGCTGTTCTCGGCGGGCATCGGCATCGGGCTGATCTACTGGGGCGTGGCCGAGCCCATGTACCACTTCTTCTCGCCGCCCCGCGCCGAGGCCGAGACGCTTGAGGCCGCGCGCCAGGCCATGGCGATCACCTTCCTGCACTGGGGTTTCCACGGCTGGGCCGTCTACGCGGTGGTGGCGCTCAGCCTCGCCTACTTCCACTTCCGCCTCGGCCTGCCCCTGTCGATCCGCTCGGCGCTCTATCCGCTCCTGGGCGAGCGCATCTACGGCTTTTGGGGCGACGTGGTCGACACGCTCGCCGTCTTCGGCACCATGTTCGGCATCGTCACCTCCCTGGGCCTGGGCGCGATCCAGATCAACGACGGGCTGGGCACGGTCTTCGGGATCGGGTCGTCGGTCTTCGTGCAGATCCTGGTGATCGCGATCATCACGTTCCTGGCCACCATGTCGGTCGTCGCGGGCCTCGACGGCGGCATCAAGCGGCTGTCGAACCTCAACATCGTCCTGTCGATGTGCCTGCTGGCCTTCATGCTCGTCGTCGGCCCGACGCTGTTCATCTTCGACGGCTTCATCGAGAACTACGGCATCTACCTCGGCAACTTCATCGACTGGTCCACCTGGACGCAGACATGGACGCCGTCCGAGTCGAACGAGAGCTGGCAGAACTCCTGGACCCTCTTCTACTGGGCCTGGTGGATCAGCTGGTCGCCCTTCGTGGGCGTGTTCATCGCCCGCATCAGCCGCGGCCGCACCATCCGCGAGTTCGTCTTCGGGGTGATGCTGCTGCCCTGCTCGATCATGTTCTTCTGGTTCTCCGCCTTCGGCGGCGTGGCCATCGACATCTCGCTGGGCGGCGACCGGGCGCTGATCGAGGCCACGCAGGAGGGCTACGGCAACACGATGTTCGCCCTCCTGGACTACTTCCCGCTGGCGACCTTCACCAGCATCTTCGCCATCGTGCTGATCGTGCTGTGGTTCGTCACCTCGTCCGACTCGGGCAGCTTCGTCATCGACATGCTGACCGCCGGCGGGGACCCGGACCCGCCCAAGATCCAGCGCGTCTTCTGGGCCGTGACCGAGGGCGCGGTGGCCTCGGTGCTGCTGCTCGCGGGGGGCCTGTCGGCGCTCCAGGCGGCGGCCGTGGTGGCGGGCTTTCCGTTCGCGGTCGTCGTGGTGCTGATCGCCGTCGGCCTGTGGCGCGCGCTTCGGTGGGACGCGCTGATGGTCCACCGCCACAACCTGCGCTACCGCACCGACGTCGAGGCCGAGCACAACATGCCCCGCGACCTGCCCAACGAGGGCTCCAGCGTCCTGGGCGAGCCCGAGAAACCCTCGCCCAAGGGCGAGCGGAACCCCTCTCCGGCCGAATGAACGGTGCGCGGCGGCCCCGACGGGGCCGCCGCGCCGCGCCGCCTCAGGCGGGGGCGGCCCCGTCCGTCTCGTCGGTCATGGCCCTGTGGCCCCGGCGCGACTGGACCTCGACGAAGTAGCTCTTGATCACCGGGTACTTGCCGCGCACATGCGCCTCGCTCTCGGTGACCAGCTTCTCGATCTGCTGCGACGGCACGTCGTCGGCGAAGTCCACCGACACGGTCAGAAGCACGTGGTCCGGGCCGACGTGGATGGTGCGGACCTCGTTGACCGCCTCGATCTCGGGGCGCGCCCGCAGGTTGTCGGTCACGTCGCGCACCATGTTGGGGTCCGCCGCCTCGCCGATCAGCAGCTTGCGCACCTCGTTGGCCAGGAAGACCGCCACCGTGCCCAGCAGGATGCCGATCAGGATCGAGGCCGACGCGTCCCAGAACGGGTGGTCCAGCCACCAGGTCAGATAGAGGCCGAGCGCCGCGATCAGGATGCCCAGCAGCGCCGCCGAATCCTCGCACAGGACGACGAAGATCGACGGGTCCTTCATGTCCTTGAGGTCCTGCCACCAGTGGTTGCCGCGACGCTTGTGGCCGAACTCGCGCAAGGCGACCGACCACGAATAGCCCTCGAAGCAGAACGCGAGCGCCAGCACGATGAACGAGATCCACGGCACCCCGCTCGAATGTTCCCCGTGCAGGAGCGCGCGCACCCCTTCCCAGATCGACAGGCCGGCGCCGAGGCTGAACAGCAGCACCGCCACGATGAACGACCAGAAATAGATTTCGGCACCGTAGCCGAACGGGTGCGCCTCGTCGGCGGGTTTCTTGGACCGTTTCAGCCCCAGGAGCAGCATGGCCTGGTTGCCGGTGTCGATGACCGAGTGGATGCCCTCGGCCAGCATGGCGGAGGAGCCAGACAGGGCCGCGGCGATGAACTTCGTCACCGCGATCGCTCCGTTCGCCCCCAGCGCGGCCAGGATCGTGGCCTTGCTGCCGTCCCGTTCCTCGCCCTGTTCTTCGTTTTCGGCCATGTGCCCCTCCGGTTTTCGATACCGGGGCGAACGCATGGTCGGCGATGGAGGTTGCCTTCCTGTCGAAACCCGCCGTCGCGGGGACTAGTCTTCGTCGGTGGCGGGGGCCGCGTCCTCGCCGCGCGCGCGCGCCAGGGCGGGGCGGATCGTGCGCTCCAGCGTGCGCTCCGTCACCGGGCCGGCCACGCGCGCCAGCACCCGGCCCGCGCCGTCCACGACGAAGGTCTCGGGCACGCCATAGACGCCCCAGTCGCGCGCCGTGCGCCCGCCCCGGTCGGCCGAGACCGCCCGGTAGGGGTTGCCCAGCTCGTCGAGGAAGCCCAGCGCGTTGCCGCGCTCGTCCTTGTAGTTGACGCCCAGGATCGGGACGCCCTCCTCGCGCGCCAGGGCCTCCAGGTTGGGGTGTTCCACCCGGCACGGCGCGCACCATGACGCCCAGAAGTTCACCAGCTTGACGCCCTCGGCCTCGATCGCCGCCTCGGTCACGGGCGGCAGCCCCCCTAAGTCGGCCACCGACAGCGGGGGCGCGTCGCGGCCCACGAAGGTGGAGGGCAGCGCGTCGGGGTCCTCGCGCTGCATGCCGGCATAGAACAGCCCCGCCAGCGCGGCGAAGATCACGGGCGGGATCACGGCGAGGATCGGCAGCCTAGCCATCGCGGCGGCCCTCCACCCGCTCGAGCGCGCGCCGGACCCGGGCCGCGCGGCCCACCACGATCGCCACCAGCCCCGTCAGCAGCACGGCGGAGGCGCCGTAGGCGAGCGTCACCTCCAGCGCGTATTTCCCAAGCTCAGGCATCGGCCATCCTCTCGCGAAGTCTCAGCACATGGAGCCGCCGCGCCCTGATCTCCGTGCGCGTGCCCAGGAGCACGAGCGCCGCGAAGAGCGCGACGAACCCGGCGATGCACACCAGAAGCGGATAGTAGAACACGTCGGCCACGTTCTTCTCCGCGTCCAGGCTCAGGGACGCGCCCTGGTGCAGCCCCTGGTTCCAGAAGTTCACCGCGTAGCGCGACAGCACCGCAAAGACCGAGCCCACAAGGCACAGCACGCTCGTCAGGTCCGCGGCGGCGTCGGGGTCCTCCACCGCCTGCCAGAGGGCGATGTAGCCCAGGTAGAACAGGAACAGGATCAGGAACGAGGTCAGCCGCGGGTCCCAGGCCCACCATGTCCCCCACATGGGGCTGCCCCAGACCGCGCCCGTGACCAGTGCTATCAGGGTCATGGTCACGCCCACGGGGGCGGCGGCGCGCGCGGCGAGCGCGCTCACGTGGTGGCGGCGGATCAGCCATACCAGGGACGCCACCAGCATCATGAACCACGCATTGATCGCCATCAGGGCCGAGGGCACGTGGAGATAGATTATCTTGACGGTCGATCCCTGGCGGTAGTCGTCCGGGGTGAAGAAGAAGCCCCAGGCCAGTCCCACCAGGATGCACACGGCCGCGACGGCGCCCAGTACCGGCACGAGGGGCCGCGTCGCGCCCATGAAGCGCACCGGGTTGGCGTAGGACCACAGCGACATCCTGCGATCCCTAGCCCGTGGCGGCGGGGTCAACAAGACGCTCCCGGTCACAGCTTCGTCGGGCGTGCGGCCCCTGCGTATCCGGAGAAACGAGGAAGACGCGGCCGGTCACCGCAGCGACACCCTGAGCGCCGCGGCGGCGGCGAAGGGCAGCCCCGCGAGGCACCCCAGCGTGACGGCGGCCAGGAGCGCCAGGGGCGTTGTCGGGTCCAGCCCCTCGGCCCCGCGCCGGGCCACGTCGGCGCCGAAGACCAGCGTGGGGATATAGAGCGGCAGCACTAGGAGCGAAATCAGCAATCCCCCGCGCCTGAGCCCCACGGTCAGCGCCGCGCCGAAGGTGCCGATGAGCGACAGCGCCGGCGTGCCCGCGAGCAGCGACGCGGCGAGCCACAGATGCCCCGGCCAGGCGAGGTTCAGGAGCACGCCCAAGGGGGCCGCGGCCAGCGACAGGGGCAGGCCCGTGGTCAGCCAGTGGGCCGCGGCCTTGGCCAGCGCGATCCCCTCCATGGGCAAGGGCGCGGTGGCCAGGAGGTCGAGCGCCCCGTCCTCGCGGTCGAGGGCGAAGATGCGGTCGAGCGACAGCAGGCACGCCAGTAGGGCCGCGATCCACAGAAGGCCCGGCGCGATGGCCCCCAGCCGCGCCGTGTCCGGTCCCACGCCGAAGGGCACCAGCACCGTGACGACGAGGAAGAACGCGAGCCCGAGGCCGAAGCCGCCCCCCGCCCGCACCGCGAGCGCGAGGTCGCGCGCCACCAGCCGGATCACGCGGGCGCTCCCGCGTCCAGGGCGGTTGCGCGCCAGGGGCCCATGTCGAGCGTGTCGCCCGCCAGCCCCAGGTCGATATGGGTGGCCAGGATCGCGATGCCCCCCTCCGCCAGGTGCCCCTCCACCATGGCGGCGAATCGCGCGGTGTTGGCGGCGTCGAGCGACACCGTCGGCTCGTCCAGGCACCAGACCGGCCGCCCGGTGACCAGCATCCGCGCCAGCCCCAGGCGCCGCCGCTGCCCCGCCGAGAGGTGTTGGGCGAGCCTGTCCTCCAGCGGGCGCAGGGCGAAGGCGTCGAGCGCCGCGTCGATGCCCCGCAGGCCATGCAGCCCGGCCCAGAACGCGAGGTTCTCCGCCACCGTGAGCTGCGCCTTCATCCCGTCGGCATGGCCTGCATAGGCCACCGCGTCGCGCCCCGGCGCGATCTCGCCGGCCATGGGCGCCTGCAGGCCCGCCAGGGTGCGCAGCAGCGTCGTCTTGCCCGTCCCGTTGGCCCCGCGCAGGATCAGCGCCCGGCCTGCCTCCACCGTGAAGGACAACCGCGCCAGCACCGGCAGGCCGCCGCGGCCCACGGTCAGGTCGCGCGCGCGGAGCGTCATGGGAAAGGCCTCACGAGGCGGGCAGGAGTGCCGCGCCGACGCGCCGCCCCTCGCCCAGGAGCACGTTGTAGGTGCGGCAGGCCTGGGACGAGGCCATCACCTCCACGCCCACATTGGCCTCCTCTAGCGCCGCGCGGAAGTCGCGCGGCAGATAGGCCATCTCCGGCCCCGTCCCTACAAGAAGCACGTCGATTTCGCCCGCCGCCTCCATGAGGCGCGCGCGGTCGTCGTATCCGCCCCAGCCGCGCAGGCCATTGGGCAGGAGCAGGATCGCCCCCTCCCGGATCTCGCCGCCCACCCGGAAGAAGCCCGGCCCATAGCCGTCGATGGGCAGGGCGTCCTCGAATTCGACTTCGCTGATCTGCATGGCCATGCCTCCTTTCGCCCCGATCTAGGGCGCCGGGGCCCTTGGCGAAAGGCCGCGCGCCCCGACGCCCCGGCCGTTCAGGTGTCGGTGCTGGCGAACTGGTTGCCGCCGGTCTTGTCTGGCTTCGACCAGTCGCGCTTCACGCCGAGGAACAGGACGATGTTCTTGGCCACGAAGACGGAGGAATAGGTGCCCACGACCACCCCCCACGTGATCGCGAAGACGAACCCCCGGATCACGTCGCCGCCCAGGATCAACAGCGCGATCAGGGCGATCAGCGTGGTGCCGGAGGTCATCACCGTCCGGCTCAGGGTCTCGTTGACGCTGAGGTTCATCACCTCGCGCAGCGCGCGGCTTTTGTAGCGGATGAGGTTCTCGCGCAGCCGGTCGAAGATCACCACCGTGTCGTTGATCGAGTAGCCGATGATGGTCAGGATCGCGGCGATGGACGCGAGATCGAACTGGATGCGCAGGATCGAGAAGATGCCGATGGTCAGCAGCACGTCGTGGAACAGGGCCGCCACCGCGCCCACCGCGAACTGCCACTCGAATCTCAGCCAGATATAGACCAGGATCGCGCCGAGCGACGCGGCCACCGCCAGGAACGCGGTGCGGATCAGCTCTCCCGACACCTTCGGGCCCACCGATTCGACGCTGGTGAACTCCACCGACGGGTCCACCCCCTTCAGCGCCGCCTCGACCTCGGCGATCGTGTCGGCCGAGGCGCTGGCCTCGTCGGACTGCGCCGCCACCCGGACCGAGGCCACGTTCTGGTCTGGCCCGAATGTGGGGTCGAACACCTCGGTGATGGTGATGTCGCCCAGGCCCAGGGGTTCCAGGGCGCCGCGATAGGCGGCCGTGTCCACGGCCTGCTCCGACTCCGTGCGGATCGTGGTCCCGCCCTGGAAGTCGATGCCGAAATTGAGGCCCAGCGCCAGCCAGACCACCACCGACAGCACCACCGCGACGCAGGACGCCCCGAAGGTGATCCGCGCGTTGCGGAACCAGTCGATGTTCACGTCGTCGGGGACGAACTTCACGCGCATGGGCTCAGACCTCGATTGTCTTGGGGCGGCGGCGGTCGAACCAGGCCACGATGATCACCCGCGTGACGAAGATCGCGGTGAAGACCGAGGTGATGATCCCCAGCGCCAGGGTCACGGCGAAGCCGCGCACCGGGCCCGATCCCAGCATGAACAGGATCGCCGCGATAATGAATGTGGTGATGTTGGCGTCCACGATGGCCGACAGCGCCCGCTCGTAGCCCTGGGCGATGGCCCGGCTCGGCCCGCGGGCCGATCTCTGCTCCTCGCGGATGCGCTCGAAGACCAGCACGTTGGCGTCCACCGCCATGCCGATGGTCAGCACGATCCCCGCGATGCCCGGCAGGGTCAGCGTCGCCCCGATGGCGCTCAGAAGGCCGAAGATCAGCCCGACATTGATCAAGAGCGCGATGTTGGCGAAGAGGCCGAACAGCCCGTAGGACAGCCCCATCATCACCATCACCGCCACGAAGGCGACGATGCAGGCGATGCGCCCCGCGTCGATGGAATCCTGCCCCAGCTCGGGGCCGATCGTGCGCTCCTCGAGGAACGACAGCTCGGCGGGCAGGGCGCCCGCCCGCAACAGGACCGCGAGGTTGGTCGAGTCCTCCACCGTGAAGTCGCCGGTGATGATCCCGTTTCCGCTCGGTATGTGGCTCTGGATCACCGGCGCCGAGATCACCTCGCTGTCGAGCACGATGGCGAAGGGCGAGCCGATGTTCTCGGCCGTGTAGTCGCCGAAGGCCCGCGCCCCCGTGGGGTTGAACCGGAAGCTCACGGCGGGGCGGTTGTTCTGGTCGAAGGCGGGCTGGGCGTCGGTCAGCGTCTCGCCCGAGACAACGGGCGTGCGCTCGAGCGCGTAGAACGCCCCCTCCTCGTCGATGGAGGGCAGCAGGATGTTGCCCGGCCCCGGATCGGCGTTCCCGTCCGAGGTGCGGTTGACCACCGGGTGGAAGGTCAGCTGCGCCGTGGTCCCGATCAGCGACTTCAGCTCCTCGGCCGAGCCGATGCCGGGCACCTGGATCAGGATGCGCTCGGCGCCCTGGCGCTGGATGTTGGGCTCGCGGGTGCCCACCTCGTCGATCCGGCGGCGGATGATCTCCAGGCTCTGGCGCACCGTGCGGTCGTCGGTGGCGGCGCGCTCGGCCTCCGACAGGGCCACGCTCATCACCGCGCCGTCGTCGGTCTGGGCGCCCTCGATCACCAGGTCGCTCTGGCCCGCGGCCGCGCCCGATCCCACGCGCTGCGACAGGGTCCGGGCGATCTCCATGGCGCGCGCCAGCCCCTCGGGGTCCGACAGGCGCACCTCGAGCACGGCGTCGCCGCCGTCCACGCGCCGGATGGTGCCGACCTCGGAGCGCGCGTCCCTCAGGGCGTCGCGCAGCTCCGGCCAGAGACTGTCCATCCGCTGGGCATAGACCTGCTCGACTTCCACCTCCGCCAGGAGATGCGCGCCGCCCCGCAGGTCGAGGCCGAGATTGACCAGACCGCCGGGCAGCCACGACGGCCACGCCCCCGCGGCCGCCTCCCGCTCGGGGGTGGCGCCCGTCTCGACGATGGCGGCGCGGGCGTCGTTGGCCTGCTCGACCCGCCCGTAGAACAGGTTCGGCAGCGCCATCAGCAACCCGAGAGCCACCAGCCCCCAGATGACGACGCGCTTCCACAGCGGGATCTGCAGCATGTCTCAGGCCCTTCCGGGATGTGGTGTGGCCGTCAGCCCTCGGCGGGCTCGGTCTTATTGCGCACGGTCGCGATGGTCGACTTCACCACGCGCACCTTCACGTTATCGGCCAGCTCGACCTCGACCTCGCCGTCGTCGCGCACCTTGACTACCTTGCCGATCATGCCGCCCGCGGTCACCACCTGGTCGCCGCGGCGCAGGGCCTCGATCATCTTCTGGTGCTCCTTGACCTTCTTCTGCTGCGGGCGGATCAGCAGGAAATACATGATCACGAAGATCAGGATCAGCGGCACGAAGCTGGTCAGGGCGCCTGCGGCACCGCCACCGGCGGCCTGCGCGAATGCGGGCGTTGCGAACATCTCTCTTCCCTCGGGTCTGGGGCGCGCGCCCTTCGGGCGGGCGCGCGGTCGGGTGAAAATCGGCCTCTCCCTAGCTTTGCCCCCGGGTCTTGTCCAGCAAGGCCCGTCCGGGCGAGACTGCGCGCCATGATCGTCCGCGCCCTCCTCCTGGCCTGCCTCGCCCTGCCCGCCGCCGCGCAGGAGGCCCCCGCCCCGCCCGACGGCGTGCTCAAGATCGGCCGCGGGGGCTCGGGCTGCACCGCCTTCCTCGTCGCCCCCCACGCCGCGATGACGGCCGCCCATTGCGTCGGCGGCACCCCCGTCGAGCTTCTCGCCGGGTGGGAGGGGGGCCGCGTGCGCCAGTCCCGCCCCGGCACCGACCCGACGCGCCCCGCGCTCGAACCCCGCATGGCCAACCGCTACCACGCCGACCAGGTGCGCCTGGCGCTTCCCCGGCCCTTCTCCGGCCTCGCCCCCCTCGCCCCCGGCCCGGCCCCCCGGCCCGGCACCCGGGTCGAGGTCCCCGCCTACCCCCGGGGCGCCAGGGCGCGGCAGACCGCCAGCTGCATCGTGACCGAGCGTCCGGGCACCGAGATCGTGCTCGACTGCCCCGCACGGGCGGGCATGTCCGGCGCGCCGATCCTGCAGGGGGGCCGCGTCGTGGGCATCCTCACGAACCGCATCGGGCGCGACGCCAGCTTCGGCACCGCGCTCGCCCCGGACCTTCTCGACTGACGCCCTTTCCCCCGTCCGCCCCTTGCGGCATATCGCGCCCCAAAAGGAGGCCGCCCATGCACGACATCCGCCAGATCCGCGACGACGCCGACGCGTTCGACGCCGCCATGGCCCGGCGCGGGATCGCGGGGGCCTCCGCCCCCCTCCTGTCGCTCGACGAGGCCCGGCGCGCCGCCATCCACGCCGCCGAGACCGCCAAGGCCCGCCAGAACGCCGCCTCCAAGCAGGTCGGCCAGGCCAAGGCCCGGGGCGACGAGGCGGAGTTCGAGCGCCTGCGCGCCGAGGTCGCCGCCACCAAGGCCGAGCTGGCCGAGCAGGAGGCCCGCGCCCGCGACCTCGACGCCGAGCTGGCCCAGGCGCTCGTGGCCCTGCCCAACACCCTCGCCCCTGACGTGCCCGAGGGCGCCGACGAGGCCGACAACGTCGAGATCAAGCGCCACCTCGACCCGCCCCAGATGCCCTTCGCCCGCGAACATTTCGACATCCCCGCCGCCCGGCCCGGCTTCGACTTCGAGGCCGCCGGCCGCCTCTCGGGCGCCCGCTTCGCCGTGCTGAAGGGCCAGGTCGCCCGCCTCCACCGGGCGCTCGCGCAGTTCATGATGGACACCCACGTGGACCGCAACGGCCTGGCCGAGACGGTCACCCCCGTCCTGGTGCGCGACGAGGCCATGCTGGGCACCGGCCAGCTCCCGAAGTTCGGCGAGGACAGCTACCGCACCACCAACGGCTGGTGGCTCATCCCCACGGCCGAGGTGACGCTCACCAACACCGCCGCCGGGCAGACCTTCGACGAGGCCGACCTGCCCCGCCGCATGGTCGCCCATACCTTGTGCTTCCGCTCCGAGGCCGGCTCTGCGGGCAAGGACACCGCCGGCATGCTGCGCCAGCACCAGTTCGAGAAGGTCGAGATGGTCTCCCTCGTCACACCGGAGGAGAGCGAGGACGAGCAGCTCCGCATGCTCTCCTGCGCCGAAGGCATCCTGGAGGCGCTCGACCTGCCCTACCGCACCGTCAAGCTCTGCGACGGCGACACCGGCTTCGGCGCGCGGCGCACCTTCGACATCGAGGTCTGGCTCCCGGGCCAGGGCCGCTACCGCGAGATCAGCTCCATCTCCACCTGCGGCGACTTCCAGGCCCGCCGCATGAACGCCCGCTACAAGCCCGAGGCCGGCGGCAAGCCCCAGTTCCTCCACACCCTGAACGGGTCGGGCCTCGCCGTGGGCCGCGCGCTCATCGCCGTGCTGGAGAACGGGCAGCGCGAGGACGGCAGCGTCGTGGTGCCGGAGGCGCTGCGGAGCTATATGGGGGGTGTAGAGAGTATTGCTTCATGAATTGTCGCAAGATGACTGCTCGCGACAACCAGCTGAAGAAGCGAGCATCCAACCGGCCAATTACTCTAATCACCGCCTCATTTGGCATCATTATATTTCTCTGGCTCACAAACGTTTTCGTAGCAGCTTCAGGCATCAAAAACGACTTTATTGAACCTTCCGGCGTATTTGCTGATACGTTTGGAGTGACCAACTCCCTTTTTACAGGCCTTGCATTTGCAGGTTTAGTTGTATCTCTATTTCTTCAGAGAGATGAGCTAAAAATACAAAAAGAAGACCTAGAAGCCACTAGACCTGAACTCGCCGCTGCAGCGGAGCAAGCTAAAAAACAGAATGAAAATTTGGAATTGCAATCTTTTGAAACAACCTTCTTCACTTTGCTTGACCATTTAGATAAGAGTGCAAACACATTTCGAGTGGCTGAACCAGGCCTTGGAAGCCACGAGATTTGGAATGGGCGAGATACTCTTTCAGAGATGATGTCGCAGATTAAAAATACCGCGGTTCAAGCGCGAAAATATCCAAATAGTATTAGCTTTCAAGAAGGAGCCTCACAATGCGCGGAAGCCTTCGAGTTTGTGGTTAATCGGTATGGAGAGCAGATTCAGAGCTACCTGAGAACCGTTACAGTAGTGCTTGAATTTCTACACCATTACAACGATGATTCAGCGTCATTCTACGCGAAACTACTGAGAGCAAAACTATCAAAGGATGAGAAAATTATTTGCTTTTTATATGCGGCATCGCAACAAAAAGGCGCCTTAACAGAATCTATTGAAAAGTTTGATATAATGAGGGGAATGCAAAACACCTACCACGGAATACCCATATGCTATATTGCCGCGGAGGTCGAAAGACTATATCGAGGTCGAGAAAAGCCAGATTTGGCGGTTTAGAAGGCGGCTGAGTTGCCGAGAGTCTATTCTCGAATTGTAAATGGCGGCTCCGCTATTTGCCACGACGCTGTAAATAGCTTCCACACCCAATCCACAATTTCTGTCCGGCCATAACACAATGCCCTACCTCACCCTCCTCGCCGCCCTGGCCTTCGTCCTCTCCCCGCTCGTCTCGGGCAGCTTCGGGGGCTTCGACGCCTCCGCCTTCCCGGTCCCGCAGGAGGAGCCGCCCGTGCAGCCCGCGGGCTACGCCTTCGCGATCTGGGGGGTGATCTATCTGTGGCTGCTGGTCCACGCCGCCTTCGGCGCCTGGGCGCGCCGGGGCGACCCCGCATGGGCGCCCACGCGCCTGCCGCTGACGATCAGCCTCGCCGTGGGCGCCTTCTGGATCCCCGTCGCCAACGCCTCGCCCCTCTGGGCCACGCTGATGATCTGGGGCATGCTCCTGCCCGCCCTCGCCGCCCTCCTGCGCGCCGGGCGGGCCGACCGCTGGCTCCTGCGCGTGCCCCTGGGCCTCTATGCCGGGTGGCTCACGGCGGCCTCCTGCGTCTCGGTCGGGCTGGTGCTGCCCGGGTGGGGGATCGTGAGCCAGGTCGCGGCCGCCTGGATCGCTCTGGCGCTGGCCGCCGCCATCGCCGCCGCCGCGATTCGGGGCGGCGCCGGGCTGGCCTATGCCGGGGCCGCCGCCTGGGCCTTCGTCGGCGTCGCGGTGCAGAACTGGCCCGCCGCCCCGCTCCTCGCGGCGGTCCCCCTCGTCCTGGCGGCCGCCGTCCTCGGCCTGGGACTCCTCGTCCGACCCGGCCGCGCCTGACCGCGCGGTCCGGTCACATCTCGCGCGGGCCCCGTTTCGCCCTCCGCCGGGACTCCGACGGAAAACCGACGGGACTCCGACAGTCGCTCATTTCAGGTGCTTTCTAAGCCGGGACGGTGTGGACTTGGTCTTGTTACGATACGGGTTCTGCTCCTTCTGCGAGCGCATCCACAGCCGGATCGGCGTACCCGGCATGTCGAAATCCGCCCTCAGCCCGTTCACCAGGTATCGCGTGTAAGCGTCTGACATCTCTCCGGGATTCGAGCACATCACCACGAATCCGGGGGGCCGCGTCTTGGCCTGGGTCATGTAGCGCAGCTTGATGCGGCGCCCCCCCGGCGCGGGCGGCGGATGCGCCTCGACCATGGCCCCGAGCCACTCGTTGAGCTTGGCCGTCGTCACCCGCCGGTTCCACACGTCCTGCGCCTTCAGGATCGACTCCCGCAGCCGGTCCAGCCCCTTGCCCGTCATCCCCGACACGGCCACCAGCTGCACCCCCTTGAGCTGCGGCAGAAGCGTGTCCACCGCGTCGCGCATGGCCTTGAGTTTGGCCTGTTTTTCCGGCTCCTGGTCCCACTTGTTGACGGCGATCACCACCGCGCGCCCCTCCCTCTCGGCAAGGTCCGCGATGCGCAGATCCTGGGTCTCGAACGGGATCGCCGCGTCGAGCAGGACCACCACCACCTCGGCGAACTTCACCGCCCGCAACCCATCGGAAACGCTCAGTTTTTCAAGCTTCTCCTGGACCTTGGCACGCTTGCGCATCCCCGCCGTATCGAAGATCCGCACGGGCAGCCCGTCCCAGTCCATCCGCACCGAAATCGCGTCCCGCGTGATCCCCGCCTCGGGGCCGGTCAGCAGCCGCTCCTCTCCCAGCAAGTTGTTGATGAGGGTGGACTTTCCCGCGTTGGGCCGGCCCACCACGGCGATCTGGAGGGGCCGTTCCGGGGTCGGCACCCGCACCGCGTCGGGGTCGGCGTCCACCTCCGGCGCGCTCTCGGCAACCTCCTCGTCGAACCGCTCCGCCACCGGCTCCAGCGCGGTATAAAGTTCGGGGATTCCAATGCCATGCTCCGCCGACAGCGCGATCGGCTCGCCCAGGCCCAGCGCGTAGGCCTCGATCAGGCCGCCCTCGGCCGCCCGCCCTTCGCACTTGTTCGCCGCCAGGATCACGTGCTTGGCCCGCTTGCGGAGAATCTCGGCGAAGACCTCGTCCACCGGGGTCACGCCCGTTCGCGCGTCTATGACGAAGAGGCAAACGTCGGCCATCTCCACCGCGCGCTCGGTCAGGCGGCGCATCCGCCCTTCCAGGCTGTCGTCGGTGCGGTCCTCCAGACCGGCGGTATCGACGACGTTGAACCGCAGTGCGCCCAGCCGCCCCTCTCCCTCGCGCAAGTCGCGGGTCACGCCGGGTCGGTCGTCGACCAGCGCCAGGCGCTTGCCGACGAGACGGTTGAACAGGGTGGACTTGCCCACGTTGGGCCGCCCGACGATGGCGAGGGTGAAGCTCATCGGCCACCTCCGGCTGGATTGCAGGATGAAGGCCCTTACACCCCCCTCTAGCGGAAGGCCAGAAGGCGCCCCTCGCCACTCACGACATAGAGGACGCCGCCCGACACCGCCATGTTCGTCGCAGCGCCCCCCGGCAGGGCGACATCGCTGACGAGGCCGCCGCCGGTCGGGTCGAAGCCGCGCAGGCGCCCGTCGCTCGACGCGACCCAGAGCCGCCCGCCCGCGAGGACGGGGCCGTAATGGGCCACGGTCGCCTGCCGCTTGCGCGCCAGCGCCTCGCGGTAATAGGGCATGTCCACGCCCCAGATCCGCTCGCCCGTCCCCGCGTCGAGGCGCACGAGCTGCGCGCGGTCGGTCACGGCGAAGACAGACTCGCCGGTGGCGACGACGGGCGACATGGCGCCCTCCTTGGCGGACCAGAGCCGCTCGCCGGAGGCGAGGCCGATCGCGTCGATCCGCCCTGAGGGCGAGCCCGCATAGACGGTGCCGCCGTCGATCACAGGGTCGCCGGTGATGTCGGAGATGCCCGCATAGACACGGCCCAGCCGAGAACCCGCGACCGTCGTCGTCCACATCTCGGTGCCGCCCGGCATCAGGCCGCGCAGCTCGCGCGAGGAATACGGAACCACGATCCGCTGGCCGGACACGGCCGGCGAGGCGCCGCCCGTCAGCCCGCTCTCGTCCGGGGTGCCCTGCGCCGTCCAGTCGATGCGGCCGTTGCCGGCGTCCAGCGCCCAGGCGGTGGCATCGCGGCCCACTACATAGACACGGCCGCCCGAGACGGTGGGCGCGCCCGCGGCGGGCGCTCCCAGGTCCTGGGTCCAGACCGGTCCGCCGGTGGCCGCATCGAGGGCGTGGATCCGCCCGAAGGCGGTGGAGACGTAGAGCCTGTCGCCCGACACCGCGAGCCCCGCGCCGGAGGCGTCGTCGGCCTCCCCGGGCAGCGACAGGTCCGCGGACCAGACCGGCGCGCCGCCGGTGCTGTGGGCCATCACCCGCGCGCGGCTGTCCACGGTGAAGACGCGGCCACCGGCCACCACCGGATCGGCGGTGATGCGGTGGCGCCTGTCCTCCCCCTGCCCGATCGGCGCGGCGAAGCGCAGCTCGGGGCGCTCGGCGAGCGCGGCATGGGGCATGTCGTGGTCGGCGCGTGCGGCCTTGTGGGTCCAGTCGGTGGAGACCTGGGCGGGCAGGCTGATCGCGCGCGCCGCCGGCGCCGGACGCGTATCCTCGCGAATGTCCTCGCGCGCGCCCAGGAGCAGCGTCTCGCGGCCGCCGCAGGCGCTCAAGGCCAGGAGCGCGGCCATGGCCAGCAGGGCGATCCGTGTCATCGGCGACGTCCTCTCATCCCGCGGCGGTGTCCAGCGATCCGCCGAGCGCGACGATCAGCTGCTGCGCGCGCTGCCGCAACCCCTGCGTGGACGCGCCGTCCTGCAAGATCTCGCGGAGTGTCGTCAGGGCCGCATCGGTCTCGCCCAGGCGGATGCGCGCAAGGGCCTGCTGCTCCATCGCCAGCAGCCGATAGGGGGCGCCGGGAATGGTCAGCGGCTCCAGCCGGTCCAGGACCGCCTGGGGCTCTTCGCGGTCCTGCAG
Organism: uncultured Paracoccaceae bacterium; assembly: GCA_947500825.1. Lineage (GTDB taxonomy): Bacteria > Pseudomonadota > Alphaproteobacteria > Rhodobacterales > Rhodobacteraceae > Palleronia. The sequence goes on from CANMTR010000002.1 coordinate 300,097, forward strand.
GATCATGGCCGCCTTGAGCGCGGCCAGCTCGCGATAGAGCGCGGGCACGGCATCGTCGTCGGCCACCGCCGTCAGGCGCTCCAGCGTGGCATCGGTTGCCGCGTCGGTATCGAGCGTGTCGGCGGCCAGCATGGCGATCAGCGCGCGGCGGCCGTCCTCGGCGGGGATCTCGGCCAGGGCGGCGCGGCGCGCCTCCGCGCTGTCGTTGTCGAGCGCGGCGACGACGGCGTCGCCGAACTCGCGCGCATCGGCGCGGTCGCCCAGGCGCTGCCACTCGATCCAGGCGGCCACGGCCACCAGGACGACCACGGCGGCCGCCGCGATCCAGCCATAGCGCCTGAGGAATCCGAACAGGCGGTCGCGCCGCACCTCCTCGGACACCTCGTCGATGAAACTGTCCCTGTCGCTCATCCCGCCTCCGCGCGTGTCGCCGCCTCATAGCGTGGCACCCGGGCCGATGCCAAGACCGCGACCGCGGCGATTTCATCCCGACCGGCAAGGGAGCGGCTCGATGCCGGGCGCGAAGGCGGGACCGGCGTCGTCCCGGTCCCGCTTGCCTCGGGCCAATTCCCGGCCTCGTGGCGGCAAAAATCAGGCGTTACGGCCACCTTTGGCCCGGCTGGGGCAACGACGTTTCCGCGGCATGGCCCCTCCATCCAAAGTCGCGCCGTCCGGGGCGCGGCCCCCGGCTCCGAACGTCCTGAGGACCCCTCCGCGACGGACATGGCGACCTGCCCCGCCCCTTTTCCGCAAAGGCCCCGACGGCACGCGGACGAAAGATCGCGAGAGGGGAATGCCCGGCGAACACGCCCGGGATCGCGCTCGCACGAGCGCCGGAACATGCCCGCATTTCGCCTTCGCGGTGACGGGAAAGGCGAAGGCATCTCGTTAATCATTCACAAATCTGATACATATTCTTCATCGACGCTTCACGTTCCAGATGGACCCCGACCCATGCTCACATCCGCCGCGGAGACGTCGAACGCCGAACGGTTGTCTCGATACAGCCTGGCTATCTTCCTCCTTGCAGATGTCGGCCTGGTCCTGCTCTACTTGGGCAGCCTTGCGGCAGACGCCCTGTGGGGCGTGGAAATGATGAGATCGGCCAATCTCAACGGGCGCTATAGCCTGTCCAGCGTCTACAATTACGCGAAGTACATGCTGGCGGCAGCCGCCCTGCTCCCCGTCGCCATCTTCCACCGCCGGATCGGGTATGCATGGATCGCGGCCCTCGTCTTCGTTCTCCTGATCGACGACGTGCTGGAAGTGCACGACAAGATCGGCGTCGCGATCGGCAACACCCTGTCGACCGGATGGTTGGCGGACATGGCCCCGCAGGATCGCGGCGAGCCCATCGCCTATCTCGGCCTGCTCGTCGTCGCGCTGGCCCTTCTGGGAGCGGCGTTCCGGGACATGACCGGCAGCTTTCGGCGAATCTGGATCGACTATACCGTGGCGATCACTGTCCTGGCGGCGTTCGGCGTGGGGGTGGACATGCTCCACGGTGTGGTCGTGGCCTTCGGCAGCGGGGCGGCGGTGGACCTGCTCGATATCGCCTTCGTCGTGGTCGAGGACGGCGGCGAGGCGCTCACGCTGACCGTGATCATGTGGCTCGCGGTGGACGGGCTGGTGCATGCCCCCCGCGCCTGCGGAACAGCTTACCGCACGCCGATCCTGCCCGAGCTGCGGCGGCGCATCTCCCTCGGGCAGCGTGCCGTCACGCCGCGTCCTCGGTGATCTGGCGGTGCCAGAGCCGGGCATAGCGGCCGCGGCGCGCCAGCAGCGCGTCGTGGGTGCCGCGCTCGACGATGCGGCCCTCCTCAAGAACAGCGATCTCGTCGGCCTCCACCACCGTGGACAGGCGGTGGGCGATCACGAGGACGGTGCGGCCCCGCCCCATGGCGCGCAACTGCGCCTGGATGCCCATCTCCGTCTCGGTATCGAGCGCCGAGGTCGCCTCGTCCAGGAGCAGGATCGGCGGGTCCTTCAGGAGCGTGCGCGCGATTCCCACGCGCTGCTTCTCGCCGCCCGACAGCTTCAGCCCCCGTTCGCCAACCTGGGTATCGTACCCTTCGGGCAGGCCGGCGACGAAATCGTGGATGCGGGCGGCCCGCGCGGCGGCCTCGATCTCGGCCCTGGTGGCGTCGGGGCGGCCATAGGCGATGTTGTAGAGGATCGTGTCGTTGAACAGGACCGTGTCCTGCGGCACGACCCCGATCGCGGCGTGCAGGCTCTCTTGCGTGACGGCGCGCAGGTCCTGCCCGTCGATGCGGATCGCCCCGCCGGTCACGTCGTAGAAGCGGAACAGGAGCCGCCCGATGGTCGACTTGCCCGCGCCCGACGCCCCCACCAGGGCAAGCGTCCGCCCCGGCGGCACGGCGAAGGACACGCCGGAGAGCACCTCCCTGTCCCCGTTGTAGCCGAAGCGCACCTCGTCGAACCGGACCTCGCCGCCGCGAATGTCGAGGGGGCGGGCATGGGGCGCATCGACCACCTCGGCCGGCTGCTCCAGCAGCCCGAACAACTGGGCCATGTCCACCAGGGACTGCCGGATCTCGCGGTAGACCGTGCCGAGGAAATTCAGCGGCACGGTGATCTGGATCATGTAGGCGTTGACCATGACGAAGTCGCCGGTGGTCAGCTGCCCCGACGACACCCCCATCGCCGCCATCACCATGACCCCGACGAGACCGGAGGTGATGATCAGCGCCTGGCCCGCGTTGAGCGCCGCGAGCGAATAGGAGGTCTTGAGCGCGGCCTGGATGTACTGCCCCATCGCGCCGTCGTAGCGCGCGGCCTCGCGCGCCTCGGCGCCGAAATACTTCACCGTCTCGAAGTTCAGCAGACTGTCGATCGACTTCTGGGCCGCATCCTGGTCCTGGCGGATCATCTCCCGCCGGATCTTCACCCGCCACTCGGTCACCGCGAAGGTGAAGGCGATATAGGCCGCGACCGTCGCCGCGACGACGACGAGGTAGCGGATGTCGAAGGCGACCGCCAGGATCACCGCCACCATGACCAGCTCCAGCAGCAGCGGGCCGATGGAGAACAGGAGGAACCGCAGGAGGAACTCCACCCCCTTGATGCCCCGCTCCATGATCCGCTGCAGCGCGCCGGTGCGGCGCTGGATGTGGTAGCGCAGCGACAGGGCGTGGATATGGCGGAACGTCTCCAGCGCCAGGGTCCGCAGGGCACGCTGTCCGACCTTGGCGAAGGCCACGTCGCGAAGCTGCTGGAAGCCCACGTTCATCGCCCGCGACACGCCGTAGGCCACGGTCAGGCCCACCGCGCCCGCCCCCAGCGCCCAGGCCGGGTCCACCCCCTCGCCCGCGAGGGTGTCGACCGCCACCTTGTAGAAGACGGGCGTGACCACCGCGATGAACTTCGACAGCAGGAGCGCGGCCATGGCCAGCATCACGCGGCGGCGCACCCAGGGCACGCCCCTGGGCCACAGGTAGGGCAGCACGCGCAGGACGACGCCGGCGCCGCCGGTCTCCGTCGCCTCGCTGGCTGGCTCTGACGCGCGCTCGCGGGACCTCATGGCGCAAGGACTAGCCCCGCCGCGCCCGCTTGGCCAGCCGCCCCTTGCCGCACCGGGGCGGCGCGCGTAGCACCGCGCCCATCCCTGCCCCCCGAAAACGAGGCCGCCCATGCCCCCGACCCGATCCGTCTGCCTCTATTGCGGCTCCCGCGACGGGCACGACCCGGCCGGGCCGGCGGCGGCCGAGGCGCTGGGGCGCGGACTGGCCCGGGCGGGCATGCGCCTCGTCTACGGCGCGGGCGACGTCGGCCTGATGGGCCGGGTGGCGCGCGCGGCCCAGGGCGCCGGCGGCGAGACCTTCGGCGTGATCCCCGCCCACCTCGTGTCGCTGGAGGTGGGCAAGCGCGACCTCGACCGCTTCGTGGTCACCGAGACGATGCACGAGCGCAAGAAGGTGATGTTCATGAACGCCGACGCGGTCGTGGTGCTGCCCGGCGGCGCGGGCACGCTCGACGAGCTGTTCGAGGTGCTGACATGGCGCCAGCTCGGCCTGCACGACAAGCCCATCGTGGTGGTGGATGCGGGCGGCTACTGGGCCCCGCTGAGGGAGCTGATCGACCGGCTGGTGGCGGGCGGCTTCGCCGGGGAGCGCGTCGCGGGCCTGATCACCTGGGTGCCCGACGCGGATGCGGCACTGGATGCGCTCCAGCCCGCGCCCTGACCTGGCGCCGCCGCGCCAGCGCCTCGCCCGAGAAGATCGCCAGCGCCGTCCAGATCAGCGCGAAGGCCAGCCCGTGCCACAGCGTGAATACCTCGCCGAAGAGAACGGTGGCGCAGAAGAACTGCAAGCTCGGGTTGAGGTAGCCGATCAACCCGACGCTGGCCATGGAGAGCCGCCGCGACGCCATCGAGAACAGCATCAGCGGCACGCCGGTGAGCGGCCCCGTCGCCACCAGAAGCAGCGCCGTGGTGCCGTGGAACGCGCCGATCCCCGGCACCGCGAGCCACAGCCAGCCCAGCGCCAGGGGCAACAGGATCAGCACCTCGGCGGTGACGCTGGCCATGGCCCCGAGCGCGATCGCCTTCTTTGCCGCGCCGTAGAGGCCGAAGGTGAAGGCCAGCGCCAGGCTGATCCAGGGCCAGACCCCGATCCCCAGGATCAGGACGGCCACAGCCACACCTGCGAGCGCGATGGCGGCCTGTTGCGCCGGGCGCGGCCGTTCGCCGTAGATCAGCGCCCCGAGGCCCACCGAGACGAGCGGGAAGATGTAGTAGCCCAGGCTCGTCTGCACCACGTGGCCCGACTGCACCGACGAGATGAACAGAAGCCAGTTGATTCCGATCACCACCGCGGCGCCCGAGACGAGCGCCAGGAGTCGCGGCCGGCGCAGGGCGTCCAGCGCGCTCAGCCGGCCCCGCCCCCACAGGATCGCGGCGAAGAACAGCGCCGACCAGATCGTGCGGTGGGCCAGGACCTCCGCCGCGGGCACGTGGGACAGGAGCTTGTAGTAGATCGCCGACAGGCCCCAGATCGCGCAGGCCGCAGCCATGGCCAGGATGCCCACGAGCCCGGTGCGCAGATCCGCGCGCGACGGTGCCGCCTCCGCCGGTGTCGTCTGGATGCCCATGGCCGCGCGCTCCCGCCTTGGCGCCCGCTTGGGGCGCTCTCGCATTGGCGCCCGCCCGGGGCGCTCTCGCCTTGACGCCCGCCCGGGGCGTCCCCCATCTAGGGCCGTCGCCGGGTGCCACCACCGGCGGCCCTGTGCAAGAGGGGACGACCGTGCTGCTTCTGATCGACAACTACGACAGCTTCACCTGGAACCTCGTCCACTACATCGGCGAGCTCGGCGTCGAGGCCGAGGTCGTGCGCAACGACGCCCTCACCGTGGAGGAGGCGCTGGCCAGGCGCCCCTCGGCCATCGTGCTGTCGCCAGGGCCCTGCGATCCCGACCGCGCGGGCATCTGCCTGCCGCTGGTGGGCGCTGCGGCGCAGGCGGGCATCCCGCTCCTGGGGGTGTGCCTTGGCCACCAGGCGATCGGGCAGGCCTTCGGCGGCCGGGTCTCGCGCCATTCCGAGATCGTGCACGGCAAGCCCGGCGCGATGCATCACGCCGGCGCCAGCGTCTTCGCCGGGCTGCCCTCGCCGCTTTCGGCGACGCGCTACCACAGCCTGGTGGTCGAGCGCGCGAGCCTGCCGCCCGAGCTCGAGGTCACCGCCTGGCTCGAGGACGGCACGATCATGGGCCTCGCCCACCGCGACCTGCCGATCCACGGGGTGCAGTTCCACCCCGAATCGATCCGCTCCGAGCATGGCCACGCCATGCTCAAGACGTTCCTCGACATGGCGCCGGTTCCCGCATGAGCACCGATCTCAAGCCCCTGATCGCCGCGGCCGTGGACCGCCCCCTGACCGAGGACGAGGCGCGCCGCGCCTTCGACCTGCTGTTCGACGGCGAGGCCACGCCCTCCCAGATCGGCGGCTTCCTGATGACCCTGCGGGTCCGGGGCGAATCGGTCTCGGAATACGCCGCAGCCGCCGCCGCCATGCGCGCCCGCGCCCGCCGCGTCCGCGCGCCCCACGGCGCCATCGACATCGTCGGCACCGGGGGCGACGGCAAGGGCACGCTCAACATCTCCACCGCCGCGGCCTTCGTGGTGGCGGGCGCGGGCGTGCCGGTGGCCAAGCACGGCAACCGCAACCTCTCCTCGAAATCGGGCGCCGCCGACGTGATCGCCCAGCAGGGGATCGAGACGATGGTGGGCCCCGAGGCGGTGGAGCGTGCGCTCGCGGAGGTCGGGATCGGCTTCATGATGGCGCCGATGCACCATCCCGCCATCGCGAACGTCATGCCCACCCGGGTGGAGCTGGGGACGCGCACGATATTCAATATCCTGGGGCCGCTGACCAACCCCGCGGGCGTCACCCGCCAGCTCACCGGGGCCTTCTCGGTCGAGGTGCTCGCCCCCATGGCCGAGACCCTGGGCCGCCTGGGGTCGGAGCGGGCCTGGCTCGTCCACGGCGGCGACGGCACCGACGAGCTCTCCATCGCCGCACCCAGCACCGTGGCGGTGCTGGAGGACGGCCGCGTCACCATGCGCGAGGTCGCCCCCGAGGAGGCCGGTTTGCCCCGGCACCCGTTCGAGGAGATCGTGGGCGGCACGCCTGAGGCCAACGGCCGCGCCTTCGCCGCGCTCCTCGCGGGCGAGCCCTCGGCCTATCGCGACGCGGTCCTTTTGAACGCCGCCGCCGCCCTCCTCGTCGCCGACGAGGCGGACGACCTGACCACGGGTGTGGAGCGGGCGGCCGCGAGCCTCGACAGCGGCGCGGCCCGCGCCAAGGTGGAGGGGCTGGCGCGCATCCAGCCCAAGGCGCCTCCGCGCCGTTAGCGGCGCGCGTCGATGGCGTGGATCGCCGCCGTCACCGCCGCCTCAATGCCGAGATCGGTGGTGTCGATGGTCAACGCGTCCGTCGCCGGCAGAAGCGGCGCGTCGGCCCGGTCGATGTCGCGCGCGTCGCGGGCGCGCACGTCCTCAAGCACCGCTTCGAAGCTCGTGCCGTCGGACAGTTCGCGGTGGCGCCGGGCCGCGCGCACCTCGGCCGAGGCGGTGACGAAGAGCTTCACCTCCGCCTCGGGACAGATCACCGTGCCGATGTCGCGCCCGTCGAGCACCGCCCCCTCGCCCAGGCGGGCGAACTCCCTCTGGAAGGCGAGGAGCGCGGCCCGCACCTGCGGCATCGTGGCCACCCGGCTCGCGGCCTCGGCCACCTCGGCGCTCCTGAGCCCGGGATGGTCGAGATCCTCGGGCGTCAGCCCCCGCGCCGCCTCGGACGGGTCGTGCCCGTCCAGCACCCGCCGGCCAGTCGCGCGGTAGAGGAGGCCCGTATCCAGGTGGCGAAAACCGTAATGGCGTGCCACCGCCTTGGAGATGGTGCCCTTGCCGGCCGCGGCGGGGCCGTCGATGGCCACGGTGAAGGGCATCAGCCCCGCGCCACCGGGTTCCGGCCGTCGTCGGACCGGGGCAGGTCGTCCTCGATGGCGTAGTAGTCGCCCTTGTCGGCGCAGAAGACATGGCCTTTCATGGAGAGGCCCGTGGGCTCGTCGAGGGTGCCGGCATGGATCGCCATGTCGGCGCCGCCGTCGTCCCAGAACAGGCTCGACCCGCAGATGGGGCAGAAGCCGCGGCGGGCCGTCTTGGAGCTCTGGTACCACCGCACCTCGCCCTCGACCTCGACCTGCTCGCGCGGCGCTGTGGTGGCGGCGACGTGGTGGCCCGAGGTGCGGCGGCATTGCCGGCAATGGCAGGCGACGACCGGCCCCATCGGGCCGGTGACGCGGTAGGAGACTTCGGAGCAGAGGCATCCGCCGGTGACGGAAAGCGTGCTCGGATCGGCGTCGAAGATGTCGCTCAAGGGGCGGGCCTTTCCAGCTGGGCGCCGAGCCCGGTCATCAGGGGCTCGAAGATGGGAAAGGACGTAGAGATCGGTCCGGCGTCGTCCACCGTCATCGGCTCGCGCGTGGCCAGCCCCAGAACGAGGACCGACATGGCGATGCGGTGGTCGAGCCGCGCCGCGGCCGTCGCGCCGCCCCGGACGCCGCCCGGCCCGCGCCCCGTCACCCGCCACCAGTCGGGACCTTCCGCCACGTCCACGCCGGCGGCGCCCAGGGCCTGGGCCATGGCGTCGATCCGGTCGCACTCCTTCACGCGCAGCTCCGCCGTGCCGGGCATGTCCGTCACGCCCTCGGCGAAAGCCGCGACCACCGACAGGATCGGATATTCGTCGATCATCGACGCGGCGCGCTCGGGCGGCACCCGCACGCCCCGCATCTCGGGCGAGAACCGCGCGCGCAGGTCGGCCACGGGCTCGCCGCCCTCCTCGCGCGGGGATTCGTAGGTCAGGTCCGCCCCCATCTCGCGCAGCGTCTCGAACAGGCCCGCGCGGGTGGGGTTGAGGCCGATATTGGGCACCAGCACGTCCGACCCCTCCACCACCAGCGCGGCACAGACCGGGAAGGCCGCCGAGGACGGGTCCCGCGGCACCGCGATCTCCTGGGGGCGCAGTTCGGGCTGGCCCTGCAGCGTGATCACCCGGCCCTCCGCCGTCGCCTCGGTTGCGACGGCCGCGCCGAAGCCCGCCAGCATCCGCTCGGTATGGTCGCGCGTGGCCTCGCGCTCGATCACCACCGTCTCGCCGGGCGCGTTGAGCCCCGCAAGCAGGACGGCGGATTTCACCTGCGCCGACGGCATCGGCGTGGCGTAGCGTGCCGGGACAGGGTCGGCGGCCCCCACCAGGGTCAGCGGCAGCCGCCCGCCTGACCGGCCCACCGCCCGCGCTCCGAACAGCGCCAGCGGCTCCGTCACCCGCCCCATGGGCCGCGAGCACAGGGAGGCGTCGCCGGTGAAGGTGGTCGCGAAGCCGTGGGTCGCCACCGCCCCCATCAGGAGCCGCACGCCGGTCCCGGAATTGCCGCAGTCGATAACGCCCCCGGGCTCGCGAAAGCCGCCCGTGCCCACGCCGTGGACCGACCAGCGCCCCGCGCCGTGGCCCGTCACCTCGGCGCCCAGCGCGACCATGGCCCGCCCGGTATCGAGCACGTCCTGCCCCTCCAGCAGTCCGGTGATCCGCGTCTCGCCAACCGCCATCGCCCCCAGGAGCAAGGCGCGGTGGCTGATCGACTTGTCGCCGGGCACCTCCGCGATACCCGACAGGGGGCCGCCACGCCGGGCGGTCAGGGGGGCTGGAGCGCCGTGGGCGGACATGGGGCCTCGCTGCGGAAGGATCGTCGCCGTCTCGCGTGGCACGCGCGCCCCCCGAGGACAAGGCGCATTCAGAACGCGGCGAGGATCGGCAGCAGGACGAAGACGAACATGGCGAGGATGGCGAAGTTCGGGCGGGGGGATCGGGATTTCATGGCGACGGTCCGGTCGACGGTTGACGATGCCCCGATCATGGCCGGTTTCTCGCCACCCGCGCCAAAAAGCTGCTCCGGGCGACGCGAATCGGCGCAGTTGTGCCCAGACGTCCACATCCCGGGCGAGAATCCCCGCCCCTGCCGGGCCTATCCGGCCCCGTGCCGGCGGAAGGTCAGGTAATGGGGCCGCCGTCCCTCCCGCAGGGCCTTGCGCTCGTAGCGGGTCGACAGCCAGTCGTCCCAAGGCGCGCGCCAGTCCGCGGGGCCATCGGCAAGCCACTCGAAGCCCGCGCGCGGCACCTCTTCCAGCGTCTGGCGCACGTAGTCGGGGATGTCGGTGGCCACCCGCAGGAGCGCCCCGGGCCGCAAGGTGCGCGCCAGCGGTGCCAGATGCTCGGGCGTGACGAAGCGGCGGCGGTGGTGGCGCGCCTTGGGCCAGGGATCTGGATAAAGCAGGAACGCCCGGTCGATGGCCCCCTCGGGGAGCACGTCGAAGAGGTCGCGCGCGTCTCCCGCGTGGACGCGCAGGTTCTCCACTTCTGCCTCCCGGATCTTGCCCAGAAGCTGCGCCACCCCGTTGAGATAGGGCTCCGCCCCGATGATCCCCACATCCGGGTTCCGCCCGGCCTGGTGGACCATGTGCTCGCCCGCGCCGAACCCGATCTCCAGCCAGACGGGCCGGCCGCCGAAGAGCGCGGCCAGGTCCACCGGATGCCGATCGGGGTTATTCTCCCAGTCCACGGGCCCGGGCGACAGGCGCTCCAGGTCCTCGTCCAGATAGCGCTGCTGGCTGGGCTTGAGATTGTGGCCCTTGCGGCGACCGTAGAAGTTGCGCCAGGGGGCGTGGGGGGCTTTCTCCGTCATGGCGCGGGGACGTATCGCCCCGGCCCGGCTCTTGCAACGCCTCCCTCAGGCCCGCACATGCCGCCGTCCCGGAAAGAGGCCCCCCGTGACCGATCCCGACCGGACGGCCCTACCCCCGCCCCGGGACGAAGGCGCCGCCGATCACCTCCCCAGCCTCGTCCTGCCGGACCTGGCCGAGCTGGGCCCGAAGGGGGTCTGGAGCCTCTCCACCCAGGGCGGCGCATGGCAAGGGGAGGCCGCCCGGCGGCTCTCCCTGCCTGTCGCGCTCCTGTCCGACCACGCCCTTGCGCTCGCCGACGCCATCAACTTGGCCAGATTCGGGGGGGGCGGGGAGACCTATCTGGGGGGCCTGACGATGATCGTGGAATCGGGCACGGTCCGGGCGGTCCGCTACCCCCTCTTCCCGCCCGAGGCCGACCCCGGCTGGGTGCGCGGCGCACTCGCCTCTCAGCCCCGCCCGCGATAGGGCGGCACGCCCTGGTCGGGGATCCACACGCCCTCAGGCGCCGCGCCCGTCTGCCAGAACACGTCGATCGGGATGCCGCCGCGCGGATACCAGTAGCCCCCGATCCGCAGCCATTTCGGCGCCAAGAGGTCGCGCAGGCGCATGGCCACCGACAGGGTGCAGTCCTCGTGGAACGAGCCGTGATTGCGAAAGCTCGTCAGGAACAGCTTCAGCGACTTCGACTCCACCAGCCAGGCATCGGGCACGTAGTCGATCACCAGGTGGGCGAAATCCGGCTGCCCGGTCATCGGGCAGAGCGAGGTGAACTCCGGGCAGGTGAACCGCACCACGTAATCGGCGTCCCGATGCGGGGCGGGCACCCGCTCCAGCACCGCCTCCTCGGGCGAGGCGGGCATTCCCGTCTCGCGGCCGAGCTGGGTCAATCCGCCCGTCTCCGTCGCCATGCCGCCTCCTGTCCTGTCACCCTTTGCCAAATACCCCGGGGGGAATTGGCCGCCAGGCCAAGGGGGCGCGAGCCCCCCTCGTTGCCCGGCCTCAGACCGCCCGCCGCAGCTCCTGGGCGAGATCCGTGCGCTCCCAGGAGAAGCCTCCGTCCGCCTCGGGCGCGCGGCCGAAATGCCCGTAGGCGGCCGTGCGGGCATAGATCGGGCGGTTCAGCTCCAGATGCGTGCGGATGCCCCGCGGCGTCAGGTCAATGGAGCGCCGGATCGCAGCCTCGATCTCCTCCTCGGGAACCTCGCCGGTGCCGTAGGTGTCGGCATAGATCGACAGGGGCTGGGCCACCCCGATCGCGTAGGAGAGCTGGATCGCGCAGCGCTTTGCCATGCCCGCGGCGACCACGTTCTTAGCCAGGTAGCGCGCGGCATAGGCGGCCGAGCGGTCCACCTTGGTCGGGTCCTTGCCCGAGAAGGCGCCGCCGCCGTGGGGGGCCGAGCCTCCATAGGTGTCGACGATGATCTTGCGCCCGGTCAGCCCCGCGTCGCCGTCCGGTCCGCCGATGACGAAGACGCCGGTGGGGTTCACCCACCATTCCGTGGCGTCGGTGATCCAGCCATCGGGCAGGACCTCGCGGATATAGGGTTCCACGATGTCGCGGATGTCGGCGGAGGACTGGCTCTCGTCGGCATGCTGGGTCGACAGCACGATGGAGGTCGCCTCCACCGGCTTGCCGTCCTCGTAGCGCAGCGAGATCTGGCTCTTGGCGTCGGGGCGCAGGGTCGGCTCCTGGCCGGACTTGCGCGCCTCCGCGAGCCGCTTGAGCACCTGGTGGGCATAGTGGATGGGCGCGGGCATCAGCTCGGGCGTATCCTCGACGGCGTAGCCGAACATGATCCCCTGGTCGCCCGCGCCCTCGTCCTTGTCGCCCCCGGCATCGACCCCTTGGGCGATATGGGCGGACTGGGCGTGGAGCAGGTTGGTGATCTCGCAGGTCTCCCAGTGGAACTTGTCCTGCTCGTAGCCGATGTCGCGGATGCAGTCGCGCGCGATCCCCTCCACCCGGTCGAGATACTCGTCGAGCTTCGACTTGTCGGACAGGCCCACCTCGCCGCCGATCACCACGCGGTTGGTGGTCGCGAAGGTCTCGCAGGCCACCCGCGCCTCGGGCTCCTGGGCGAGGAAGGCGTCGAGCACCGAGTCCGAGATCCGGTCGCAAACCTTGTCGGGGTGGCCCTCCGACACGGATTCGGAGGTGAAGACGTAATTCTGACGCGGCATTGGGAGGTGCTCCATTGAACTCGGTGAGGCGCACGCCAGGAAGCCGTTGTGCGCTGTCGATGCCGGGACGTAGCCGCCGGGGCGCGGGGCTTCAAGCTCTATCGCGCCGCCCCCACGCCCAGGCCGCCGCCAGACCCGCCAGGATCGCCGCGCCCGCGGGCCAGTCCCCCGTGCGGGAATAGGGCGTGGGCCCGGCGGCCGGCGGTAGGGCCGCGTCGATCCGCCCCGACACGCCCAGGGGCAGCGCCTCGACCACCGCACCCCGCGCGTCGATCACCGCCGAGATCCCGGTATTGGCGGCCCGGACCAGCGGCACGCCCTGCTCCACCGCGCGCATCCGCGCCTGGGCCAGGTGCTGCTGCGGCCCGGCGAAGGTGCCGAACCAGGCGTCGTTGGTGACGTGCAGGAGCCAGTCGGGCCGGGGCGCCGCGCCCACCTCCTCCGCGAAGATCGCCTCGTAGCAGATGAGCGGCAGCGCGGTGCCGAGGGGACCGAGGTCGATGGGCCTCGGCCCCGGCCCGGCCGAATAACCGAACCCGTCCCGCGCCGCGAGGCCATAGATCCCGAGGCGCCCGGCCAGGTCGCCCAGGGGCATGTATTCGCCGAAGGGGACCAGGTGGTGCTTGTCGTAGGTCTGCGCGATGTCGCCCCCGGGGCCCAGCACGAAGAGCGTATTGTAGAACCGCGCGCCCTCGGGCCGCTGGGCGCCCACGGCCACCCGCGCACCCGCCGCCGCCTCGGCGATCCGCGCCACCGCCGGCGCGCCGGCCTCCACCGCGTAGGGAACGGAGGTCTCGGGCCAGACCACGAGGTCCGGCGCCCCCGCCTGGGCCGTCAGCTCCAGCGCCCGCTCGAAGAAGGCGGCCGAGCGTGCCGGGTCCCACTTCTCGTCCTGTGGGGCATTGGGCTGGACGACCCGGACAAGGGGCGCGTCCGCCCCCGCGACGGGCGCGGACGGGCGCAGCGCCCCCGCGCCCAGGGGCAGGAGCCACGCGGCCAGAAGCGCGGGAACGGCCCTTGCCCGCGGCCCCGTCGCGGCGACCCCCGCCGCCAGCAGGCAGGTCAGGGCCGTCAGGCCCAGGGGGCCGATCCAGGCCAAGAGTTGCAGGCCCGCGCCACCCGACCAGACATGGCCCAGGAGCGCCCAGGGAAACCCCGTCAAAACCAGCGCCCGCGCCGCCTCCGCCCCGGCGAGCGCGGCCGCCGCGGCCAGCCAGAAGCCCCGCCTGCCCCCGGCGAGACGGTGCGCCAGCCACAGCGCCGCTGCCCAGAACAGCGCCAGCCCCCCCGACAGGAAGACCAGCGCGAAAGGCGCCATCCAGCCGTCGCGCGCGGCATCGACCATGAACGGCTCGACGATCCAGTGCAGCGCGAGGGCGAAATACGCCGCCCCGCCCCACCATCCGACCAGCGCCGCGCGCCAGGCGCTGCCGGCGCCGGCGGCCAGCCACACGATCGCTGCGAGACCCGCCAGCGCCACCGGCGTCAGGGAGAACGGCACCTGTCCCGCACCGACCGCGAGGCCCGCGAGTACCGCGAGCGCGCGGCGGCGGGCCTCACTCACCTGTGGGCAGGCGGACGCGCAGGCGCTTCAGGCGGCGGGGATCGGCGTCGACGATCTCGAACTCGGCGCCCGAAGGGTGCGGGATCACCTCGCCGCGCGCGGGCACGCGCCCCGTCAGGACGACGACGACACCGCCCAGCGTGTCGATCTCCTCGTCCTCCTCGGGCGCGGTCAGCGAGATCTCCAGCGCCGCCTCGAACTCCTCAAGGGGCGTGCGCGCCTGGGCGATCCAGACGCCGGGCTTCTCCTGCACGAACAGGCGATCCTCGGCCTCGTCGTGCTCGTCCTCGATCTGGCCGATGACCTGCTCGATCAGGTCCTCGATGGTCACCAGCCCGTCGACACCGCCGTATTCGTCGATCACCAGCGCCATGTGCGTGCGCTCGCTCTGCATCCGCTGGAGCAGCACGCCGATGGGCATCGAGGGCGGCGCATAGATCAGCGGTCGCAGCAGGCCCGACAGGTCGAAGTCCCCGTCACCGCCGAAGCCGTGGCGCAGGGCCACGTCCTTGAGGTGGATCATGCCGCGGGGATGGTCGAGATTGCCGTCATAGACGGGCAGCCGCGTCAGCCCGCTGGCCCGGAACGTTTCCACCAGCTCGTCGAAGGGGATGTCGATCGGGGCGGAGACGATCTCCACGGAGGGGATCGCCACGTCCTCCACCCGCATCCGCGACAGGTTCAGCAGGCCGGGCGGCATCCTCTGGCCGGGGGCCTGCTCGTCCGTGTCGTCCCCGTCCTCGTTGCCCGAGAACGAATCGAAGATCCGGCCGAAGAATCCGCGGTCGGAACTGTCCGGGTCCTCGGTCTCGGAGCCCTGCTCCGTGACCGGGCGCGCGTCGTCGATGGACATGGTGCCTTTCTCTTTGTCGGGCGTCGGTGCCCTCACCGGCTATATGGATCGCCGAGGCCCATCTTGCCAAGTATTTCCGTCTCCAGCCCCTCCATGAGCACCGCGTCGCCCTCGCGAACGTGATCGTAGCCCAGAAGGTGCAGCGTCGCATGGACGATCAGGTGGGTGACGTGATCGGCCACCGGGATGGCGGCCGCCTCCGCCTCGGCCGCGCAGGTCTCCCAGGCGATGGCGATATCGCCCAGCTCCGCGTCGCCCGGCGGGGCGGGGTGGCCGCCCTCCGCTGGCGCGCCGCGTTCCTCCGATGGCCAGGACAGCACGTTGGTGGGCCTGGCCCGGTCGCGGAAATCCGCGTTGAGCCCGGCGATGCGCGCGTCGTCGCAGGCCAGAATCGCGACTTCGCCCGCCGCCACCCCCGTCCGCGCGAGCGTGGCCGCCACAGCCCGCCCGGCCAGCGCCTCGAGGTCGAGCGCCGCCCAGCCGGGCGCCTCGACCATCACGTCGACCTCGGCGGTCACGGATACTCAGACATCGGCCTCGTAGGCCTCGATGATCCGCGCCACCAGCGGGTGGCGGACCACGTCCTTGGCGGTGAAGTAGTTGAACGCGATCCGGTCGATATCCGACAGCAGCCGTTCGGCATCGGCGAGCCCCGAAACCTGTCCGCGCGGCAGGTCGACCTGGCTGCGGTCGCCGGTGATGACCATCCGGCTGCCCTCGCCCAGTCGGGTCAGGAACATCTTCATCTGCATCGCGGTGGCGTTCTGCGCCTCGTCGAGCACCACGAAGGCATTGGCGAGGGTCCGCCCCCGCATGAAGGCCAGCGGCGCGATCTCGATCCGCTTCTCCTCGCGCAGCTTGGCCAGCATCTTGGCGGGCAGGAAGTCGTTCAGCGCGTCGTAGAGCGGCTGCATGTAGGGGTCGACTTTCTCCTCCTGGGTGCCGGGCAGGAAGCCCAGGCGCTCGCCCGCCTCCACGGCCGGACGGCACAGGATGATCCGGTCGACCTCGCCCTGCACGAAGAGGTTCACGGCCACTGCCACGGCGAGATAGGTCTTGCCCGTCCCCGCCGGCCCGATCCCGAAGGCGAGCTCCTTGGCGTAGAGCGAGCGGACATAGGCACGCTGGGCGTCCGTGCGCGGCTCGATCAGCTTCTTGCGGGTGCGGATCTCGACCCGGCCCCCGTGGAACAGCTCCATCTGGCCGGGATCGACCGCCATCTCATCCGCGTCGCCGGTGCCCATCCGGATCTCGCCGTCGATGTCGCCCGGCTCGATCTCCTTGCCCGATTCCAGCCGGGCATAGAGCGCCTCGAGCACCTCGCGCGCCCGGGCCTGGGCATCGGCCTCGCCCATCACGACCAGATGGTTGCCGCGGCGCAGGATCTGCACCTCCAGGTCGCGCTCGATCTGGACGAGGTGGCTGTCGCCGATGCCGCACAGGTCGATCAGCAGCCGGTTGTCCGGAAAGTCGAGATGGATCTCTGGCGCCGCCGCCGTTCGATCGAGCGGCGGAAGGGGGCTCGGGGTGTGTGCCAAGCGATGCTCCGTCTCGGAATTGTCCACGCGCCTATCGTGGGGGCTGGCAAGGGGCGAGACAAGGGTCCGCGCCGTCCCGGGGGCAAAAAGCCACGCATGCCGCCCCTGCCCCGGCACCCGGCCCGCGCGTATCCCCGCCCCCGCCGGCGGAATCGGAGCCCTATTCCAGGAGCGCGTCGACCGTGATGTCCAGGTTCAGCGCCCGGGACATGGGGCATGTCCGCGCCGCCTCCCGGGCGAACTCGTCGAGCCGCGACGGGCTTATCCCCGCCACCTTCGCAGTCACGTCGAGATGGGTGGCCTTGATGGTGACGCCCCGGTCGGGGTCGTGGTGCAGGGTTACCGCGGCGCGGGCGTCGAGGCGCTCCGGCGCGATCCCGTCGCGCGACATCAGGTCGGCCATCATCATGCTGAAGCACGAGGCATGGGCGGCCGCCAGCAGCTCCTCCGGGTTCGTCCCCGGATCGTTCTCGAATCGGGTCCGGAACCCGAACAGGCACTCGTCCAGGGCTCGCGATCCCGTGCTCACGGCACCACCGCCCAGGTCGAGGGTCCCCCGCCACTCCGCTGACGCATGTCTGATCGGCACTGCCGGAACTCCTTCTTTCCCGTTTCCGCGCCCCTGCTAGACCGCGCCCTTGACTGAAACGTTAACGACCCTCCCCCGCGCCGGGGAAGTGTGGCGACAAGCATCCCGCCGGCGGGCCCGGCGCCGCACGGCCCGGCTCCCGGGTCGCGAACCGGCGCGCAGGGCGGCACGCCCCAGGAACTGGCCCTCGCCTCGGGGCCATCGACCGGAGGGGCGAGTTTGCCGTCGTCGAACTGGCCCAGAAGGCCGGCAGGATGGCCGCCGCCCGGTTCCTGCGCGACGTCATCGCGGCCGGTCCATGCGGCATCCGAACGGTCCTTCACCGGTACCGGTGCGCAGTCGGCCACCCGTACCCGCGACCGCGTCTGCAGCGGGACCGACATCGAGCGTTGCAGGACGAAGGTGAACCATCCCCGGGCGAACGGGCAGGCCGCGCGGATGAACCGGACGATCAAGAAGTCCATGGTTCGGCAATACCACGACGCCGACCACGACCGGCCGCGTCAGCGCCTCCCCGGCGTCACCGCCGCCCGCAACCATGCGCGCGGGATCAGGGCCCGGCACGGCCTCGACCCTGCCCAAGAAGTGACCACTACCGGACCCGCGGGCCTGGTCCGGCGACGTGGCACCGATAGGAGGGAAAAATCTGCCATGCCTTTCCGTCTGGCCATTGCGAAGATGGGGTCTCGGTCTCTTCGTGGAGAAGGTGCAGCTAATCGCGGAAAGGCCAGGATCGGCGCTCCATGACGACATCGATCGTGTCGATCGGGCGACATCGGGTCGGGCGTGAGCATATCATCGAGCACGGATGTGAGGCCTCCATGATCATGCCTGACCGTCCAGATGAAACGCAGGCAAAATTTTCCGCGCGTCCGCTCTTGTATTACTCATATGACCGGAATAGTCAGCGCCTGATCGTTGGGGTGTAGCCAAGTGGTAAGGCATCGGTTTTTGGTACCGTGTACCGTAGGTTCGAATCCTACCACCCCAGCCATTTTCCGAATAAATCGACTCCTTCCAGCGGGATAGCCGCCTCTCAGGTGGTCATTTTCCCGCCTCCACGCCCTCGTGCTGCACAAACTGGCTCAGATGGCCGCCGCACACGGCGCCCGATCCTAGGTGTCACATCCCGCGTGATTATACGGTCGTTTCTTGAAGAGGTCCGGCCTTTGTCGCTGCCAGTCCTTGAGGGCGTCGATGGGCGTTCGAGCCTTGAGCAC
>CANMTR010000003.1 GCA_947500825.1 uncultured Paracoccaceae bacterium
TCAGCACCCGATGACGCGCCAAGATCGGCTTCGAAAAACCCTCTTGCGCAAGGGGCGGTTATACATGTTGCGCAAAGGCCGAGGGGAGGATTCCGTTCGTAAATCCAGCGTGGTGGCTCGCCCTCATGAGCAGACCCCACCCGTCGAGCTACAAGACTAAGAACTGGCCGGCCTACAACGAAGCCCTCAAGCAGCGCGGCTCTCTGACGATCTGGTTCGATCCGGAGATGGTGTGGGTGCCGCCGCCAACCGGCAAGCGAGGCCGGCAGCCTCAGTATAGCGATGCCGCGATCCAGACATGCCTGACCCTGAAGGTCTTGTTCGGGATGGCGCTCCGGCAGACCACGGGATTCGTGGAAAGCCTACTGCGTCTGGTTGGCCTGAATTGGTCCGTGCCGGACTTCAGCACCTTGAGCCGACGCCAAAAGGCCTTGGCGGTGAATATCCCCTACCGTGGCTCGAAGGGTTCCCTGCACCTTCTGATCGACAGCACCGGTATCAAGGCAGAGGGCGAAGGCGAGTGGAACGCCCGCAAGCATGGCGGGGCCAAGCGGCGCGTCTGGCGCAAAGTCTACTTGGCTGTCGACGAGGCGACGCTCGAGGTCCGAGCGGTCGAAATCACCGGCAGCGGGGTGGGCGACGCGCCGATGCGATCATCCCACCGCGCCGCAACGCCAAGCCCTGGAAAAAGGACAGCCCTGGCGCAGGAGCGCGGACCGAAGCACTGCGGGCTATCGAGCGGCTCGGCCGCACGATCTGGCGACGCTGGAGCGGCTACCACCGGCGCAGTCGCGTCGAGACCAAAGTGAACTGCATGAAGCTCCTCGGTCAGAAACTCGCCGTCCGCGACTTCGATCGTCAGACCGCCGAACTCCAAGTCCGCATCGCCATCCTCAACCGATTCACGGCCCTCGGCATTCCCGTCACGCAGCCCGTCGGCTGAAATCAGGCGGGAAAAGGGGATCTCTGACCTTCAGACGCTTCGTGTAACAGTGCCTCTAGGTGGTAGACCACAGCCCACACATCGGGGAAATGCTCTTCCGGTTCGACTACTGAGCGTCGGGCGATCTGGCGGGCTACCGTCCAGCTTCTGTCGCCGTGAAGAGCGATAAGGCGGTCTGCTTCTCTGCGCACCGCAGTGCGTCGTTCCCGGTAGTTCCATAGCAGTGCGATCATGCCTGAGAACCTCATGCGCCTTCGAGAGCGATGAGGCATGAAGTCGACCGAAGTGGGGAAGACCTGCGACTAAGCTGCGGTGATTTAGGGTTGCACGACAGAAGGGTCGACCGCTGGCATGCGTAAGCCGAACGCTTTTAGGGGCTCAGTAGGGGCTGAATAGCCCCTTAGCCCATAAGTCGTTGATATCATTGAGTTAGTGGCGGAGAGACAGGGATTCGAACCCTGGGAGGGGTTGCCCCCTCAACGGTTTTCGAAACCGTCCCGTTCGACCACTCCGGCACCTCTCCGCGAAGGGTCTTGGGGGCGTCTATCCAGAAGGGCTGGTGGGTGCAAGAGTGGATTATGCGGATTTTGGGGGACTTGGCAGTATCGGGTCAGGGGGCTAGCGTAGGCTCTCTTCTTCACCTCGAGCGGAGATCGGCGATGACGCGCGTGATTAACGCGGTGGCCTTCGCGGCGGTGGCTTGGCCGGCGATGGCGATGGCCGATGCCCCGGCGGACCTTGCCGAGGCGCTGCGTCTGCGCGATGTCGTGGAGGTCATGTCCCAGGAGGGAATTGCGCAGGGGCGCGCCCTCGACACCGACCTGCTGGGCGGGCAGGGCGGTCGCGGGTGGGAGCGCAGGGTCGCGCGGATCTACGATGCGCCGGACCTAGCCGACAGGGTGATCGCCGACTTCGCCTCCGAGATGGACCCGGCCGCGGCCGAGGAAGTGCTGAACTTCTTCGAGGGGGGCGCCGGGCGGGAAATCGTCGCGCTCGAGATCGAGGCGCGGCGGGCGATGCTCGACGCCGAGGGGGAGGAGGCGGCGCACCGGTTGGCGGCCGAGTTGCCGACGGCGCGCCGGGACCGGATCGCCACTTTCGTGGAGGAGTTGGACCTGCTGGAGCGCAACGTTGCCGGTGCGATGAATGCGAACCTCGCCTTCTACGCGGGCCTGGACCAAGGGGGCGCGTTCGGCGGCGAGATGAATGAGGCGGGGATCATCGACGAGGTCTGGGCCCAGGCGCCGGATCTCCGCCGGGAGACCAGCGACTGGCTGTCGGCGTATCTCGCCCTGGCCTACGCGCCGCTTTCCGACGCGGAATTCGATGCCTATCTGAACCTCAACCGGAGCGCGGCGGGACACGAGATGAACGCGGCCTTGTTCACGGTTTTCGATGCGATGTTCGAGGACGTGTCGCGCGAGATTGGCCGGGTTGCGGCAACGTTCATGGGCGGAAGCGAGCTCTGACCCGGGCCCCTTGACAGGAACGGCGATTGTCGGGATACGGACGCGGACCCGGGCGGAGCAATCCGCGCCGGGTGTCATTTTCGTAATCGACGTCCCTGGCGGGGCGCGCCGTCCGAGGCGGGGACATTCCCTGGAACGCCCGAGAAGGGGGCCGCAGGACGCGGGAAAAGAAGGAAGACCACGATGTTTGCGGTCCTTAAGACCGGTGGCAAGCAGTATCGGGTGCAGCAAGGCGATGTCCTGCGCGTCGAGAAGATCGCTGCCGATGCCGGCGAGAAGATCCAGTTCAACGATGTCCTGATGGTCGGCTCCTCCATCGGCACGCCCCTCGTCGAGGATGCGGGCGTGCAGGCCGAGGTGATCGAGCAGATCAAGGGTGAGAAGGTCATCCACTTCGTCAAGCGCCGCCGTAAGCACGGCTCGAAGCGCACGAAGGGCCACCGTCAGCAGCTTACCCTGCTGCGGATCACCGACATCCTGGAATCGGGGGCGGGCAAATCCGACGTGAAGGCGGCGATCGGCGCCGGGATTGCCGGCTGGACCGGCACAAAGACCGACAAGGGCGACTACGTCCAGAATCGCAGCGGCCAGGCCGAGATGAAGCGTCGCGTCGTCGAAGGTGATGCCGAGGAGAAGGCCGCGGCCAAGGCGGCGTCCGCCGAGGGCGGCGCCACATCGAAGCCCGGCAACCTGCTGACCGAAGCACGCGGCGGCGAGGGCGACGACCTGACCAAGCTGACGGGCGTGGGCCCGGCGATGGAGAAGAAGCTGCACGAGGTCGGCGTCTTCCACTTCGACCAGATCACGGCTTGGGACGAGGCAGAGACCGCCTACATGGAAGATCAGATCGGGGCCCGCGGCAAGATCGCCGGTTGGGCCGCCGAGGCGAAAGACCTGTAAGGGGAGACACGACAGATGGCACACAAGAAAGCAGGCGGTTCCAGCCGCAACGGTCGCGACTCTGCGGGTCGTCGCCTCGGCGTCAAGAAATTCGGCGGCGAAGCGGTCATTCCCGGCAACATCATCATTCGTCAGCGCGGCACCAAGTGGTGGCCGGGAGATGGTGTCGGCTTGGGGCGCGACTTCACGATCTTCGCCACCGAAGGTGGACACGTGACGTTCCGCAAGGGCCTCAAGGGCCGGACCTATGTGTCGGTGATGCCGAAGGCAGAAGCCGCAGAGTAAGGCCTGCGTCGACAGGATGCCTTTTCAGGGGGGATCGGCGGTGGCCGGTCCCCTTTTCGTTCGAGGATAGCATGGACGGGCCCGCGACCCTGACGACCCGGCGACTGCAGTTGCGCCCGCTCGGACCCGACGACGCGGGTGCGATCGTCGACGGCTTGGCCGAGTGGGACGTGGTGCGCTGGCTTGCCGTCGTGCCGTTTCCATACGGGCGGGCGGATGCCGACACCTTCCTGGCCTCGCCGGAGGCGGCGCCGGGCAGGGCTTGGGCGATCTGTGATTCCGGGGGGGTGCGCGGGGTCGTGTCGCTCGGCGAAGAGCTGGGCTACTGGCTTGCGCGATCCTTCTGGGGGCGGGGCTATGTCCCCGAGGCCGCGTCGGCCGTGATCGACGCCGCCTTCGCCGATCCTGCCCGGTCGCGCCTGACGGCCAGTCACATGCTGGGCAACGACCGGTCGGCGCGAGCACTCGAGACTTTGGGAATGCGTGCGACTGGCTTGGGCAAGTTGCATTTTCGCGCCTTGGGCCGAACGCTGCCGGTGCGCCGCATGGAGATGACGCGGAATGTCTGGCGCCGCTTGAGAGACAGTTCGCGCTCGTCTATCGCCGGGTCAAAGGAGACCGTAACATGAAGTTCCTCGACCTCGCCCGCGTGCAGATCCGTTCGGGCGCCGGCGGCGCCGGGGCGGCCTCGTTCCGGCGGGAGAAATACATCGAGTTCGGCGGCCCCGACGGCGGCGACGGCGGCCGTGGCGGAGACGTCGTGGCGGAGGCGGTCGATGGGCTGAACACGCTCATCGACTTTCGCTACCAGCAGCACTTCTTCGCCCGGAACGGCCAGGGCGGCATGGGCAAGCAGCGCACCGGCGCAGATGGCGACGACATCGTGCTGCGCGTACCGGTAGGCACTGAAATCCTCGACGAGGACCAAGAGACGGTGGTCGCCGATCTGACGGCGGTGGGCGACCGCGTCATGCTCGCCGAGGGCGGCAACGGCGGCTGGGGCAACCTGCGGTTCAAGTCCTCCACGAACCAGGCGCCGCGACGCGCCAATGCTGGCCAGGAGGGCGTCGAACGGACGATCTGGCTGCGCCTGAAGTTGATCGCGGATGCGGGTCTCCTGGGGCTTCCCAACGCGGGCAAGTCGACCTTCCTGGCCGCCACGTCGAACGCCCGGCCCAAGATCGCCGACTATCCCTTCACCACCATGCACCCGAATCTCGGGGTCGTCGGCGTGGACGACGCGGAGTTCCTGATCGCGGACATCCCCGGCCTGATCGAGGGTGCCCACGAAGGTCGTGGAATCGGCGACCGCTTCCTGGGGCACGTGGAGCGCTGCGCGGTATTGCTGCACCTGGTGGACGCGACGGCGGAGGACCCGGTGGCGGACTGGCGCACGGTCGTGGGCGAGCTGGAGGCCTATGGCGGCGTGCTGGCGCAGAAGCCGCGCGTCACCGCCCTCAACAAGATCGACGCGCTCGACGAGGACGAGCGGGCGGAGCGGAGGGCTGCGCTGGAGGCCGCGGCCGGGCCCGTGCACATGATGTCGGGCGTCAGCCGGGAAGGGCTGACGGACGTGCTTCGCGTTCTGCGCGCCGAGATCTCGGACGAGCGGGTGCGCCACAAGAAGGATGCGGAGGAGGACAAGCCGTGGCGGCCGTGAGCCTCGGGGATGCCAGGCGCCTCGTGGTCAAGATCGGCTCCGCCCTCCTGGTCGATCGGGCCACTGGCGATCTGCGTCACGGCTGGCTGGAAGGACTCGCCGCCGACGTGGCCCGCATCCGGGCACGGGGCACGGAGGTCGTCGTGGTCTCGTCGGGCTCCATCGCACTGGGGCGCGGGCGGCTTGGGCTGAGTCAGGGGGCCCTGCCGCTGGAGCAGGCGCAGGCCGCCGCCGCCGCCGGCCAGATCCGGCTCGCCCGCGCCTACGAGGAGGCGCTCGCGCCCCACGGACTAACCGCCGCGCAGGTCCTGTTGACGCTGGACGACACGGCGAACCGCCGTCGCTACCTCAATGCGCGGGCGACGTTGGGCACGCTTTTGGGCCTCGGCGCCGTTCCGATCGTGAACGAGAACGATACGGTCGCCACCGACGAGATCCGCTTCGGCGACAACGACAGGCTGGCCGCGCAGATCGCTGTAATTGTGGGCGCCGACCAGCTCGTGCTTCTGTCGGACGTGGACGGCCTCTATACCGCGAACCCGCAAACCGATGCCGCGGCGCGCCATCTTCCGGTGGTGGAGCGCCTGACCGCCGAGATCGAGGCGATGGCGGGCGAGGCGGGTTCGGCCCTGTCCAAGGGCGGTATGCGCACCAAGCTGATGGCGGCACGCACGGCGACCGGAGCGGGCTGCGCGCTGTGCATCTCGGATGGCCGGGAGGAAGGGCCGCTGTCGCGCCTCGAGGGCGGCGCGCGGTCCACCTGGTTTCTGCCC
Source organism: uncultured Paracoccaceae bacterium (assembly GCA_947500825.1). Taxonomy (GTDB): domain Bacteria; phylum Pseudomonadota; class Alphaproteobacteria; order Rhodobacterales; family Rhodobacteraceae; genus Palleronia. The sequence continues at coordinate 6,031 of CANMTR010000003.1, forward strand.
CAGACCGACCCCAAGGCCGCGCGCAAGGCGTGGATCGCGGCCATGAAGCCCCGTGGCGCGCTGCGCGTGGATGCTGGCGCGGCGGAGGCGTTGGGGCGTGGCAAGTCGCTCCTGCCCGCGGGCGTGAGGGAAGTGACGGGGCGGTTCGACCGAGGCGATCCGGTCTCGATCGAGGATGCGGGCGGGCATGTGCTGGGCTTTGGCCTCACGCGCTATACCGCCGCCGAGGCCCGCGCCATCGCCGGGCACCGCTCGGACGAGATCGAGAGCGTGCTGGGCTATCCGGGCCGGGCGGCGCTCGTCCACCGCGACGACATGGTCCTGTGAGGGAGACGAAGATGGCCGAGATCGACATCGCTGAAACCATGGCCGCGATCGGTCGCCGCGCCCGGGCCGCGGCGACCGAGCTTGCCACGGCCGCCCCGGAGCAGAAGCGCGACGCACTGGAACACGCCGCCGACAGGCTGGATGCGCGAGCGGCAGAGGTTGTCGCGGCCAATGGAAGGGACATGGAGACGGCCCGCGAGAAGGGGCTGACCCGCGCCATGCTCGACCGCCTGATGCTCGACGAGGATCGGGTCGCGGGCATCGCCGCCTCGCTGCGCGCGGTGGCCGCGCAGGACGATCCCGTGGGGCGGGTCATCAAGCGGTGGGAGCGTCCGTCGGGCCTGACCATCGAGCGGGTGAGCACGCCCATCGGCGTGATCGGCGTGATCTACGAATCGCGGCCCAACGTGACTGCGGATGCGGGCGCGCTGTGCCTGAAGTCGGGCAACGCGGTGATCCTGCGCGGCGGTTCGGAGAGCTTCCATTCCTCCGCCGCGATCCACGAATGCCTGGTGGAGGGGCTGGAGCAGGCGGGACTTCCTCGCGACGCGATCCAGCTCGTCCCCGTGCGCGATCGGGACGCCGTGAGTCGCATGCTGCAGATGACCGAGGATATCGATGTCATCGTGCCGCGCGGCGGCAAGGGCCTCGTCGGTCTGATCCAGCGCGAGGCGCGGGTGCCGGTCTTCGCCCACCTGGAGGGGATCGTTCATATCTACATTGATGCCTCCGCCGATCCGGAGACGGCATTGAAGGTGGTTCTGAACGCCAAGACGCGACGGACGGGGATCTGCGGCGCGGCCGAGTGCCTGCTGATCCACGAGGACGCGGTGGACACCGTGGGGCAGGGCGTCATCCGGGCTCTCGTCGACGCGGGCGTGGAGGTGCGCGCGGGCAGCCGGCTGGCCGCCGTCGACGGCACCGTCGCCGCGTCGGAGGAGGACTGGGGCCGGGAATACCTCGACAGCGTGATCGCGGCGAAGGCGGTTCCGGACCTCGACGCCGCCATCGCCCATATCCGCCGCTACGGGTCGAGCCATACCGAGTGCATCCTGACCGAGGACGAGGCGGCGGCCGAGCGGTTCCTCAACGAGGTCGACAGCGCCATCGTCATGGTCAACGCCTCGACCCAGTTCGCCGACGGGGGCGAGTTCGGCATGGGCGCCGAGATCGGCATCGCCACCGGCAGGCTTCACGCGCGCGGGCCCGTGGGCGCCGACCAGTTGACCTCGTTCAAGTACAAGGTGCGCGGGGCGGGCACGATACGGGAATGATCCCGCGGGCGGCGGGGCGACGACGATCAGGCGGAAATCGTCAGCTTGTAGGCGTCCCGCTCCACCGCGATCCGCCTGCCCATATCGTCCGCGGCCATCCGAGCGAGGGGGAAATGCACCTCGCCTGCCGAGGGCAGCGGGTTCCCGGCGTCGGCGAGATGGGCGATGAGGGCATCAGCGTCGCGCAGCCGCTCGGCGCGGATGGTCAGGACCGCCCGGTCGCCCCTCGTGTCGAGATCGACTTCACCCCCGTAGGGCGTCAGTGTCTCGGCGCACAGGAGAAGGAGCAGGCCGAGCTTCGCGGTCATGCGGTCGACGTCCCCGTCTGCGGTCCAGCGGATCGAGATCCGGCCCTGCCCGATGCCGGCGGCATGGGCGCGGGCCTCCTCGATGGCCACGCGCTGGCCTTTCGCGGCGGCACCGAAGGCGAGACGGAAGAGTTTGACCCGATCGGAGGCGGTCACGACGCTGTCGGAGACGAGGGCCATCTCCGGGCTGTCGCCCGTGCCCATCATCTGCAACAGTTCGAGACCGTTGCCGACGGCGCCGAGCGGGCTGATCAGGTCGTGGCAGATGCGCGACCCGACCAGCGCGACGAGATCCGCCTGCCGCCCGCCGCCGCTCATCGACGCCCCCTGGAGGAGCCGCCAATGTCGGAAATGAACGCTCTGCTCGAGCCGGGGATGATCGTGCGACACCCCGACCGGCCCGATTGGGGCGAGGGACAGGTGCAATCGAATATCGGTGGGGTCATTACCGTGATGTTCCGCGACGAGGGAAAGGTGGTGATCGACGGGCGCCGGGTGGAGCTGATCCTGCTGTACTGATGGCGCGGGGCGCATCCTAGGAAAAGCATGGTTAAATTTGTGTCAATCCCGCCCCGGTCCGGCGGTCGGTTGCCTCCGGTGCGGACGCGGCCTAAGGATCGCGCGACTTCTTTCCCGCTTCGTCCCGCCCCGCCCCGTTCGTGATCCAAAGATGGCCGAGCCAGATTACGCGCTGTCCCTTGCCCGAGACCCAGACGACGTGGCGGCCGCGCAGCGCCTGCGCTACGCCGTCTTCGTGGAGGAGCTGGGCGGCGATGGCGAGATGGTCGATCATGCCGCCCGGCGCGAGCGGGACGCCTTCGACGCGGTCTGCGACCACCTCATCCTGCGCGACCTGTCTCGCCCGGACGGGGACGAGGTGGTGGGCGTCTATCGTCTGCTGACGGAGGCGGGAGCGGCGCGAGCGGGGCGCTTCTATACCGAGGAGGAATACGATCTTCGCCCGCTGCGCCGGTCCGGCAAGAAGCTGCTGGAGCTGGGCCGGTCGTGCCTGCACCGCGATCACCGGGGCGGATCGGCCATGCACGAGATCTGGTCGGGGCTGGCCGCCTATATCGAGGCGCACGAGATCGGCCTGATGTTCGGGACCGCGTCGTTCCACGGCACCGATGCCGACGCGCTGGCAGAGCCGTTGTCGATCCTGCACCACCGGCACCTGGCGCCGGAGCCCCTCCGGGTGCGCGCCCGCCCGCCGGGCGCGGTCTCCATGGACCGTCTGCCCCACACCCGGATCGACCGCGGGCGGGCCATGCGCGCGGTGCCCGCGCTCATCAAGGCATATCTGCGGATCGGCGGTTGCGTGGGCGAGGGCGCCTGGATCGACCGGCGGTTCAACACCATCGACGTATGCCTCCTGATCGACACCGCCGCGTTCCCCGCCCGGGCGCGCGCCATCTACGGGCGGGGGCGGGCATGACCACGTGGCGGGGCAAGGCACCCGAAGGGGCACCGCCGATCCCCCTGTCGGGGCGCCTCCGGGCGGTCCTGCGCGCGGGGCCGTTGGGAATCTGGGTGTTCGGCATGCTCACCTTGCACCTGCTCGTGCGCGCGGTGGAGCGGCCTCTCTGCGGGCTCGACCGCCCCGTCAGCCCCGCGATCACCGTCGCCGTTTGCCGGGGCGCGCTGGCGATCCTGGGCATCCGGCTTACCGTGCGGGGGCCGGTGATGCGCGGCCAAGGGGCGATGGTGGCCAACCACGGCTCGTGGCTCGACATCTTCGTGCTGAACGCGACCGGGCCGCTCTATTTCGTGTCCAAGTCCGAGGTGGCGAAATGGCCGGGGATCGGCCTGCTGGCACGGGCGACGGGGACCGTGTTCATCAACCGCGAGCGCCGCGAGGCGGGGACGCAGAGAACCCTCCTCGAGACGCGGCTCGCGGCCCGGCATCGTCTGCTCTTCTTTCCCGAGGGCACGTCCACCGACACGCGGCGGGTGCTGCCGTTCAAGACGACGCTCTTCGGCGCGTTCTTCGGCGGTGCGCTGGGGCCCGACATGGAGGTTCAGCCGGTCACCGTTCTCTACCGCCCCCCCGACGGGGCCCCCGCCGACTTCTTCGGCTGGTGGGGGGATATGGCGTTCGGCGCGGACCTTGCGAAGCATCTGGCGGCCCCGCGCGGCGGGTCGGTGGAGGTGGTGCGCCATGCCCCCCTGCGCGTGGCCGGGTTCGCCGATCGCAAGGCTCTTGCCCGGGCGGCGGAGGACGCCGTGCGCGGGGGCCTGGAGCAAGGACGCGCGGTCCCTGAGGTGGAGGCGGGATGAGCGGGCCGCTCGCGCGCCTGCCCGCCTCCGCCCCGCGCCGGGTGCTGGCCGGATTGATCCTGTCGGCGCTGGCCCTCCTCCTCCTTTGGATCGCCGTGGCGGTGCCGGCAGGCGCGGGTTGGCGTCTGGCGATGGGGGCGGCGGGCGGCTTGGTCGGAAGCGCCCTATGCGCCATGTGGTCGGGAACCCGGGGAGCGCTGGAGCTTCGCGAGGAGGGCCTCGTCTTGCCGAACGGCCGCCTCCTCGCGGCTATGGCGGAGATCCGGGGCGTGGATCGGGGGATGTTCGCCATGAAACCGTCGAACGGGTTCGTGCTGCGCCTCGCCTCCGCCCGACGACCCGCTTGGGTGCCGGGCCTCTACTGGCGGTTCGGTCGCCGGTTGGGCGTGGGCGGGATCACCGAGGCAGGGGCGTCGCGCGCCATGGCCGATATCCTGTCGATCCGGCTCGCCGGGCGCGACGCCTGAGACGCGTCACTCGGGGGGGACGATCACGGCATCTACGGCGTGCAGGATGCCGTTGCCCGCGACGATGCCGGGCGCGGCGACGGTGGCGTTGCCGAGGATCGTCGCCCCGTCTTCCACCGACACCGGCAACGTCGCGCCGTTCACGGTGCCCAGCTCGGCCCCGTCCTCCAGCTCGTCTCCGGGGACCTCTTCCGGGACGACGTGGTAGCTGACGACCTCGGTCAGCTCGACGCGGTTCTCCTCGTTCATCAACTCCTCGAGCCGGCCGTCGGGCAGGGCGGCGAAGGCGGCATCGGTGGGGGCGAAGATGGTGAACGGCCCGTCGCTGTCGAGCGCGTCGGAGAGCCCCGCCGCCTCGGCCGCGGCCAGGAAGGTGCCGAAGCGGCCATCCTGTCGCGCGGCATCGAGAAGCGTGGGGCCGTCGGACTGGGCCGAGGCGGGCCCGGCGAGAGCAAGGGCGAGGGCGATGGTGCGGAGCATGTCCGGTCTCCTTTGATCCTGTCGTCGCCACAACGCATCGAAGGGGGTATCGGGGTCCCTCGCAAGGAGCGGCGGGGGGCGTGCGGTTGCGTCGGGGCGGGCGAGCCCGCACCATGCGCCGACCCAGATATCGAAAGGACGATCATGAGGTTTCCGACATATGCCCTTCTGGCTTGCGCGCTGATGGCGGGATGCGGCGGCGCCGGCGATCCGCTGGCCGTGGACGGCACCGGTGCCGCCCGTGCCGTCGAGACGCCGCCGGACCTGGAGGCGGTGGCCGAAGCGATGGACCAGCGCCGCGGGCAGAAACTGACCGACGACCTGACGATCCTGGGCGCCGAGGCGCGGGGCCGCCGGCTGGACATGCGCTTTCGCGACGACCGCGACGCGTCCGCGTTCGGCCCGGCGGCGCGCGAGATCTATGCCATGGAGACCGACCGCGAGATCCGGACGCAGATGTGCGCCCAGCCGGCCCTGAGACGGTTCGTGGAGGAGTACGACGGCGTTTCGGCCCGGATCGTGAGCGCCGACGACGCTCCCCTCGCGGAGGTGCTGGTCGAGGCGTGCTGACCGGGGGCGGCTGGACAGTGGCGACGGCGTCCCCATACTAGGGCGCATGAGTCTCCCGCCCGGTTTCCTCGACGAGCTGCGTTCCCGCGTCAGCCTGGCCCAGGTCGTGGGCCGGAAGGTAACGTGGGACCGGCGCAAGTCGCAGCAGGGGCGGGGCGACATGTGGGCCCCGTGCCCGTTCCACCAGGAGAAGACGGCGAGCTTCCACGTCGAGGACCGCAAGGGCTTCTACTATTGCTTCGGCTGCCAGGCGAAGGGCGATGCCATCACCTTCGTGATGGAGAGCGAGAACGTCTCGTTCATGGAGGCGGTAAAGATCCTCGCGAGCGAGGCGGGGATGCAGTTGCCCGAGCGCGACCCCCACGCGCAGGAGAGGGCCGACCGCCGCTCCGAGTTGATCGCGGTGATGGAGGAGGCGGTGCGCTTCTTCCGCATGGGGCTGTCGGCGTCCGCCGGGCAGGGCGCGCGCGCCTACCTGGAGGGGCGGGGTCTCGGCCCGGAGGCGCAAGGCCGCTGGGAGCTGGGTTTCGCTCCCGATGAATGGCGCCGGCTGGGGCGGCACCTGCGGGACAAGGGGATATCGCCCGAATTGATCGCGGCGGCGGGCCTGGAGAAGACCAGCGCCAAGGGCGGCGAGCCTTACGACGTGTTCCGTAACCGGGTCATGTTCCCGATCCGGGACGGGCGCGGCCATGCGATCGCCTTCGGCGGGCGTGCGATGGACCCCGACGACGGGGCGAAATACCTCAACAGCCCCGAGACGGATCTCTTCGACAAGGGGCGCCAGCTTTACAACGTCAGGGCCGCGCGGGGAGCGGCGGGCCCGGATCGGCCGCTCTTGGTGGCGGAGGGCTACATGGACGTGATCGCCCTGTCGGAGGCCGGGTTCGCCGCCACCGTCGCCCCCTTGGGAACGGCGATCACCGAGGACCAGTTGAAGCTGATGTGGCGCATCCACCCCGAGCCGGTCGTGGCGCTCGACGGCGACCGGGCCGGCCGGCGGGCAGCCATGCGGGTGATGGACCTGGCCTTTCCGGTCCTGGAGGCGGGACAGTCGCTGCGGTTCTGCCTGATGCCCGAGGGACAGGACCCCGACGACCTGTTGAAGGCCAAGGGGCCGGGCGAGATGGCGCGCCTGGTCGAGGAGGCGCGCCCCATGGTGGACCTTCTGTGGCAGCGCGAGACCGAAGGTAAGCAGCTCGACAGCCCCGAACGGCGTGCCGCGCTCGACAAGTCTCTGGACACCGCGGTGGAGGCGATCAAGGATCCGGCGATCCGGCGCCACTACAGCGACGCGCTCAGGGAGCGTCGCTGGCAGCTCTTCAACCCGCGGCGGCCGTGGCGCAGTGGCGGAAAGGCGGCGAGGGCGCGGGCGCCCGCCGCGGCAAGCCAGAGCGCCCGCGTGTCGGACCTCGCGGCGGGCGGAGGCACGGACCAGTTGCGCGAGGCGGTGGTGCTGGCGCTCTTGATCCGCCATCCGCATCTGATCGAGGCGTTCGAGCCGGCGCTTGAGCGGATCGGCTTTTCCGACCCGGGCCATGCCCGGATGGCCGCGTGCCTGGCGACCTGCGGCGGGGACGATGCCGAACGGTGCCGCGAGGCGATCCGGGCAGCCGGCCTCGCCGGTCCCCTTGAAAAGCTGGAGGCCACGCGCCACCTCAACGTGGTCCCGGCGCTCCGCTCCGGTGAGGAAACGTCGGCGCGGCAATGCCTGGCCGAGGAAATCGCCACCTTGGTCGCCCGCAGCGGCGCCGCCCGCGAAATCGAGGAGGCGCTGCAGGACATAGACGGGATCGAGGACGAAGCCTTGACCTGGAGGCTGACACAAGCGGCGGATGCCCTGTCTCGGGCCGGCCGGGGGCTCTCCGAGGATCCCGTCGAGTATGAAACCGCCCCGAACGGCGTGCGATTGGATCGCCACGAGGTCGACGCGCTCGACCGGTTGCTGCATCAGATCGGACACGGATCGCACGGCGATCGGAACTGAACGCAACACCCTGTGTCCCCAGCGCAGGTTTTGATAAGAGAATCACTTTAAACGAATTGCCGAATCGCCGATTCGCACCACGATTCGCATGACCTCCGCTGCACGGAGCCCACGAAGGGGAGAGCCGCATGGCCGCCAAGGACAGCACCGAAGAGCGTACCAAGGACGATCACGACGGCGAGCCGATGCTCGACATGAGCCAGGCCGCGGTGAAGAAGATGATCGCGGACGCCAAGGAACGCGGCTACATAACCTACGACCAGCTCAATTCCGTGCTGCCCCCGGAGCAGGTCAGCTCCGAGCAGATCGAGGATGTGATGTCGATGCTCTCGGAGATGGGCATCAACGTCATCGAGGAGGAAGAGGCGGCCGACGAGGACGACAAGAAGTCCACCGAGGTCGCGACCCGGTCCGATGCGCGCGATGTCGCCGTATCCTCGTCCGAGAGCGAGAAACTCGACCGCACGGACGACCCGGTGCGGATGTACCTGCGCGAGATGGGGTCGGTCGAGTTGCTCTCCCGCGAGGGCGAGATCGCCATCGCCAAGCGCATCGAGGCGGGACGCAACACCATGATCGCGGGCCTGTGCGAGAGCCCGCTGACCTTTCAGGCGATCACGATCTGGCGCGACGAGCTCCTCAACGAGGAGATCCTGCTGCGCGACGTCATCGACCTGGAGACGACCTTCGGCCGGTCCATGGGCGAGGAAGGCGAGGAACCCGTCGTCTCCGACTTGGGCTCGACCCCCCAGGCCGAGAAGCCGCCCGAGCCCAAGCCCGAGAAGGAAGGGCCCGAGCTCGACGCCGACGGCAACCCGATCGAGAAGGACGACGAGGACGAGGAGGAGCAGGCCAACATGAGCCTCGCCGCCATGGAGGCGGCCCTCAAGCCCCGCGTGCTCGAGATGCTCGACGCCATCGCCAGCGACTACACCGAGCTCAGCGAGATGCAGGACATGCGAATCTCGGCCACGCTGAACGAGGACGGGTCGTTCACCCGCGAGGCCGAGGGCAAGTACCAGAAGCTGCGCGGCGAGATCGTGGTGCTGGTCAAGGAACTGCACCTCCACAACAACCGCATCGAGGCGCTGATCGACCAGCTCTACGGGATCAACCGCAAAATCATGTCGATCGACAGCGCGATGGTGAAGCTGGCGGACCAGGCCCGTATCAACCGTCGCGAGTTCATCGACGAGTATCGCGGCTCCGAACTCGACCCGGGCTGGATGGACCGGGTGTCGGAGAAGTCCGGGCGCGGCTGGCAGGCACTGATGGATCGCTCGCGCCCGCGGATCGAGGAACTCCGCGGCGAGATGGCCCAGGTGGGCCAGTATGTGGGGGTCGATATCGGCGAGTTCCGCCGCATCGTCCAGCAAGTCCAGAAGGGCGAGAAGGAGGCCCGCGCCGCCAAGAAGGAGATGGTGGAGGCGAACCTGCGCCTCGTGATCTCCATCGCCAAGAAGTACACCAACCGCGGGCTGCAGTTCCTGGACCTGATCCAGGAAGGCAATATCGGCCTGATGAAGGCGGTGGACAAGTTCGAGTACCGCCGCGGCTACAAGTTCTCCACCTACGCCACGTGGTGGATCCGGCAGGCGATCACGCGCTCCATCGCCGACCAGGCACGCACGATCCGCATCCCCGTGCACATGATCGAGACGATCAACAAGCTCGTCCGCACGGGCCGGCAGATGCTGCACGAGATCGGCCGCGAGCCCACGCCCGAAGAGATGGCCGACAAGCTGCAGATGCCGCTCGAGAAGGTCCGCAAGGTGATGAAGATCGCCAAGGAGCCGATCTCCCTCGAGACACCCATCGGCGACGAGGAGGACAGCCAGCTTGGCGACTTCATCGAGGACAAGAATGCCGTCCTGCCACTGGATTCAGCCATCCAGGAGAACCTGAAGGAGACGACCACCCGGGTTCTCGCCTCCCTTACGCCGCGCGAGGAGCGGGTGCTCCGGATGCGGTTCGGGATCGGGATGAACACCGACCACACGCTTGAAGAGGTGGGCCAGCAGTTCTCCGTCACCCGTGAGCGTATCCGGCAGATCGAGGCGAAGGCGCTGAGAAAGCTCAAGCACCCTTCCCGAAGCCGCAAGCTGCGCTCGTTCCTCGACCAGTAGGGCCGGAGGGCAGGCAGACGGAGGCGATGGTCATGCTCACGGAGTTCGAGATCGAGAGCCGCGGTCCGGGCCTGATCGACATCACCGACCGGGTCGCCCGTTGGCTCCCGGATTCTGACGGGTGCGTCACGCTCTTCGTGCGTCACACCTCGTGTTCGCTCCTGATTCAGGAAAACGCCGACCCTGACGTGCGCCGGGATCTACAAGCGTGGGTCGAGCGTCTGGTGCCCCGGGCCGACGATCCGGACATGGCGTACCTGCGTCATCGGGCCGAGGGACCCGACGACATGCCAGCTCACATCAAGGCCGCGCATCTCCCCGTGAGCATGGCGATCCCGGTGGCGAAGGGGCGGATGATGCTCGGCACGTGGCAGGGGATCTACCTTTGGGAGCACCGCGACCGGCCGCATTCGCGGCGGATCGCGGCGCATTTTGCCTGAGCGCGGTCCTCGGACCGGGTCTCAGTTGTTCGGCATGAGGAATATCTCTCGGATCGTGGCGCGCGGATCGGCCTCGAGCGCGTGCATGACCGCGCCGGCCACGTCCTCCGCCTGGAGTTTGTCGGGCTTGCCCTCGTCGAAGAAGGGCGTATCGACCATGCCGGGCGCGACCACCGTGCAGCGCCCGCCCCATTCGCGCATTTCCTCGGCCATGTTGCCGGCGTAGCCATGGACGAACCACTTGGTCGCCGAATAGATCGAACCCTGGATATGCATCCGCCCGGCGGCGGAGCCTGTCAGGACGAGCGTGCCGCGGGTCTTCTTCAGTTCGGGGATGGCGGCACGGGCGGTCCAGAGCAGGCCCTTGACGTTCAGGTCGATCATGGCGGCGATGTCCTCGGCATCGCCCTCGACCGTTCCGGCCGTGTCCATGCCGCGCCCCGCATTGGCGAAGGCCGCGTCGATCCCGCCGAAATGCGCTGCCGCTTGGGCGATGGCGCGCTCCTGATCTTCGAGCTGGGTCGCGTCGCCCGGCAGGGCGAGGGCGGCCGGGCCGATCTCGGCGGCGAGGTTCTCGAGCGAGTTCTTCGACCGGGCGAACAGCGCGACGTTCCAGCCCGCATCTGCGGCGGCCCGGGCGGTCGCGGCGCCGATGCCGGAACTGGCGCCGGTGACGAAGAGGGTTCTGGTCATGCGGAGTCTCCATGTGGGGGCGTGGCATAACGTGGTGCATGGCCGTCGGTTCACGCCCCGCATCTTGCGCCTTCACGTTTCGGACTATCCATCGCTGGGGGTCGCCGTTATGCTCCCGTCCGGCGGTCCCGAGGCCAGGAGGCACCATGCGCTGTCCGTTCTGCGGCAATGTCGACACCCAGGTGAAGGATTCGCGCCCCGCGGAGGAGCACGTTTCGATCCGCAGGCGGCGCCTGTGCCCGGCCTGCGGGGGGCGTTTCACCACCTACGAGCGGGTGCAGTTGCGCGACCTCGTCGTGGTCAAGACGAACGGACGGCGCGAGGATTTCGATCGCGACAAGCTGGAACGCTCGGTCCGCATCGCGCTCCAGAAACGCCCCGTGGAGCCCGAACGCATGGACCAGATGATCTCGGGCATCGTGCGGCGGCTGGAGAGCATGGGCGACACGGACATCCCCTCGAAGGTGATCGGCGAGATCGTGATGGAGAGCCTCGCGCGGATCGACGCCGTGGCCTATGTCCGCTTCGCCAGCGTCTACAAGAATTTTCAGGCGGCGGACGACTTCGACCGTTTCGTCAGCGAGCTGAGGCCCCTGGCCAAGCCCGAGGGGTGAGCGACGCGGTCCATATGGAGCACGCCCTGGCGTTGGGGCGGCGGGGGCTGGGCCGGGTCTGGCCGAACCCGGCCGTGGGCTGCGTGATCGTCCGCGACGGCCGCGTCGTCGGGCGCGGCTGGACCGGGGTCGGCGGTCGCCCCCATGCGGAGGCCGTGGCGCTGGAGATGGCCGGGGAGGCGGCGCGGGGCGCGACCGCCTATGTCTCGCTCGAGCCGTGCGCGCATCACGGTCGCACGCCCCCCTGCGCCGAGGCACTCGTCGCGGCAGGTGTCGCGCGCGTCGTCTCGGCGATGGAGGACCCCGACCCGCGCGTTGCCGGAGGCGGCCACGCGATCCTGCGCAGGGCGGGGATCGACGTGACGGTGGGGATCGGCGCGGCGGATGCGGAGAGGGACCAGGCGGGGTTCCTGGCGCGCATCCGGCAGGGGCGCCCGATGCTGACGCTGAAGCTCGCCACCTCCCTCGACGGGCGGATCGCCACGGCGAGCGGAGAGAGCCGCTGGATCACCGGGCCCGAGGCGCGCCGCGCCGTCCACGCCATGCGGGCGCGCCACGACGCGGTGATGGTCGGCGGCGGCACGGCGCGTTCCGACGACCCGGAACTGACCGTGCGCGCGCTGGGGGACGTGGGCCAGAGGGGCCGGATCATTGCCGCCCGCAAGCTCGACCTGCCGGAGGGCGGCCGCCTCGCCGCCTCGGCGCGCCATGCGCCGCTCTGGCTCCTCCACGGGCCGGAGGCGGACCCGGACCGTGTCGCGGCGTGGGAGGGGCGGGGCGCGACCTGTCTCTCCGTTCCCGTCCGGTCGGGGCGGCTCGATCCGGGGGCGATGCTGGCGAAGCTGGCGGAACTGGAACTCACCCGCGTTTTCTGCGAGGGCGGGGGGGCGTTCGCGGCAGCCCTTTTGCAGGCGGGCCTGGTGGATCGGCTGGTGACCTTCTCCGCCGGGGTGGCGCTCGGCGCGGAAGGGTGGCCGGCCCTGGGGGCGATGGGTATCGACGCCCTGGCCGAGGCCCCGCGCTTTCGCCTGACGGACTGCCGGCGCCTGGGCCCGGACACGATGTGCCTGTGGGACCCGGTCCCGGCGTCCCCCTTGTGAAGGGGCGGGCTTCGGTCCACATCGTCGGGGAATGAAGCGGAGGCGGCGATGTTCACCGGATTGATCAGCGACGTGGGCGAAGTCCTGTCGGTCGAGCGGGACGGCGATCTGCGCGCCCGGATCGGCTGCGGCTACGATCCGCACGGGATCGCGATCGGCGCGTCCATCGCCTGTGACGGCATCTGCCTGACGGTGGTGGAGACCGGCACCGACCCGCGCCCGTGGTTCGACGTCGAGATCAGCGCCGAGACCGTCGCGCGGACCAGCGTCGGCGAAAGCGGCTGGCCGAAGGGGCGGCGCCTGAACCTCGAGCGCGCGCTTCGCGTGGGCGACGAGTTGGGTGGACATATCGTCTCGGGTCACGTGGACGGGCTGGGCCGGATCGTCGACACCCGCGACGAGGGCGGATCGACCCGCTTCACCATCGAGGCGCCGCAGGAACTCGCGCGCTTCATCGCGCCCAAGGGGTCGGTGGCGCTCGACGGGACGTCCCTGACGGTGAACGAGGTCGAGGGGCGGCGCTTCGGCGTCAACCTCATTCCCCATTCCAAGGCCGCGACCACCTGGGGCGAGCGCCGCGCGGGCGACGCCGTCAACATCGAGGTCGACACGATGGCCCGCTATGTCGCCCGCCTGCAAGAGGTCGGCTGAACGGGGGCCGCCGCCGGGCCTCTGGCCATTCCGATCCGCCGGGTCTATGCCGCCCTCCGGAGTGACGGGGAAGACGATGACCGAGCGAAGCGAGTACCACGACGCCATTTCCTCGACCGAGGAGATAATCGAGGATGCGCGGAACGGACGCATGTTCATTCTCGTCGACCATGAGGACCGCGAGAATGAGGGCGACCTCGTCGTGCCGGCGCAGATGGCCACGCCCGACGCGATCAACTTCATGGCGCGCGAGGGCCGCGGCCTGATCTGTCTTTCGATGACGTCGGCGCGGTGCGACGCGCTCGGCCTGCCGATGATGACCTCGCACAATTCGAGCCGGCACGAGACCGCCTTCACCGTCTCGATCGAGGCGCGGGAGGGGGTCTCCACCGGGATCTCGGCCCATGACCGGGCGCGCACGGTGGCCGTGGCCATCGACAGCGAGACGACCCAGGGCGACATCGCCACGCCGGGCCACGTCTTTCCCCTGCGGGCCCGCGAAGGCGGGGTGCTGGTTCGGGCCGGGCACACCGAAGCGGCCGTCGACATCTCGCGCCTCGCGGGGCTGAATCCCTCCGGCGTGATCTGCGAGATCATGAACGATGACGGGTCCATGGCCCGCCTGCCGGATCTGGTGGCCTTCGCGCAGCGCCATGCCATCCGCATCGGAACAATCAGCGATCTGATCGCCTACCGGCGCCGCAACGACAACCTGGTGAGGTCGATCTCCGAGCGGCAGATCACCTCGGAGTTCGGCGGAGAGTGGACAATGCGGGTCTACCACGACGAGACCATGGGCGCCGAGCACATCGCCCTGATCAAGGGCGACGTGGGCGGGGACGAGCCGGTCCTGGTCAGGATGCACGCGATGGACCCGCTGCTGGATATCGTGGGCATTGGGCCGAAGGGACGGTCGAGCGAGTTCGCCGACGCCATGAGGATCATCGCCGAGGAGGGGCGGGGCGTCCTCGTCCTCCTCCGCGACCTGACGATGAAGATATCCGAGGAGGGCGAGACCTCGCCGCAAACCCTTCGCCAGTACGGTCTCGGCGCCCAGATCCTGTCGTCTCTCGGGTTGCGCGACCTGATCCTGTTGACCAATTCCCCCATGCCGAAGGTCGTCGGGCTCGACGCCTACGGGCTTTCGCTCCTGGATACGCGCAAAATTTCGGAGGGCACCTGATGGCCGGGCAATCCCACTACGAACTGCCGATGCCGGAGTTCGACCGCCCCGTGAAGGTGCTGATCGTGGTCGCGCCCTTCTACCGCGAGATCGCCGACGACCTGATAGCCGGCGCGCGGGCGACGCTCGACGCGGCCGGCGTGGAGCACGAGACGGTGGAGGTTCCCGGCGCGCTGGAGATCCCCGCCGCGGTCGGCATCGCTGGCCGCACGGGCGACTTTCACGGCTTCGTGGCCCTGGGCTGTGTCATCCGGGGCGAGACGACCCATTACGAGACGGTGTGCAACGACAGCTCGCGCGGCCTGACCATGCTGGGCCTGTCGGGCATCTGCGTCGGCAACGGCATCCTGACGGTGGAGACCTACGAGCAGGCCGCCGTCCGCGCGGGCGAACAGGACAAGGGCGGCGGCGCGGCCGCCGCGGCGCTGCACCTCGTCGCCCTGTCGCGCCGCTGGACCGGCCAGTCGAAAGGCGTCGGCTTCAAGCCCGTGCGGGACGAGGCATGAGCGACGCGAAACGGATGCGTACCGCCGCGCGGCTCTACTCCGTGCAGGCCCTGTTCCAGATGGAGCAGCTCGACGTCTCCGCCGACCGGGTACGGGCCGAGTTCGAAGACCACCGCTTCGGCGCCGTCTACGAGGAAGGGCAGATGGAGGAGGGCGATATCGACCTCTTTCGCAAGATCCTCGACGATGCGGTGAACTGGCAGGCGAAGATCGACCAGATGGTGCACCGCGCCCTCGTCGCGCGCTGGCCGATCGACCGGATCGACCCGACCTTACGCGCCCTGTTCCGTGCCGCCGGCGCGGAGCTTCTGGAGGGAAAGGCGCCGCCAAAGGTCGTGATCGTCGAGTTCGTCGAGATCGCGCGCGCCTTCTTTCCCGAGGGCAAGGAGGCGAAGTTCGTCAATGCCATCCTCGACCACATGGCGCGCGAGGCGAAGCCCGGAGCCTTTGCCGCACGCTGATCTCGGTCAGCCGTTCAGAAGGCGCGCGGCCTCGGGGGCGAAGTAGGTGAGGATGCCGTCGCAGCCCGCACGGCGAAAAGCCATCAGGCTTTCCATCATGACTCGCTCGCCGTCGAGCCAGCCGTGGTCGGCCGCGCCGCGCAGCATCGCGTATTCGCCAGACACCTGGTAGGCGTAGGTCGGCACGCCGAACGCGTCCTTGGCGCGGCGGCAGATGTCCAGATACGGCATCCCCGGCTTGACCATCACCATGTCCGCGCCTTCCGAAAGGTCGCGTTCGATCAGCCGCAGGGCCTCGTCGCCGTTGGCCGGGTCCATCTGGTAGGTCTTCTTGTCCCCCGTCAGCGCCCCCGAGGCGCCCACCGCGTCGCGGAAGGGGCCGTAGAAAGCGCTGGCGTATTTAGCCGAGTAGGACATGATCGCCGTGCCGGTATGGCCCCCCTCCTCGAGGGCGGCGCGCATGGCGCCGATCCGGCCGTCCATCATGTCGGAGGGGCCCAGGATGTCGGCCCCGGCCTCGGCCTGGGCCAGCGCCATGCGCACCAGCGCCGCGACGCTCTCGTCGTTCAGGATCACGCCGTCGCGCACCAACCCGTCGTGGCCGTTGGCGTTGTAGGGGTCGAGCGCCACGTCGGTCATCACCGCGATGTCGGGCACGGCGTCCTTGATCGCGCGGGTTGCCGCGTTCGACAGGTTGTCGGGGTTCCAGGCCTCTTCGCAGCCCTCGGTGCGCTTCGACGGATCGGTATATGGAAAGAGGCAGATCGCCGGAATGCCCAGGGCGGCGGCCTCCCGCGCGGCCTCGACCACGAGATCGATCGACAGCCGCTCCACGCCGGGCATGGAGGGAACCGCATCGCGCTCTCCCCGCCCGTCGCGCACGAAGACCGGCCAGATCAGGTCGGCCGGCGTCAGCCGCGCCTCGGAGACGAGGGCGCGCAGGGCGGGCGAGCGCCGCAGGCGGCGGAACCGGGTCGCGGGAAAGGGGGCCTGGTCGGCGGGCATCTGTCGATCCACTTGCATCGGGCGGGGGCGCACGCTTTGGGTTACACGGAAAACCGCGCGCCTCAAGAGGGGTGCGGCCCGGGATCAGGGAGCGACGAAAGAAGTGGACTGGACGCGCACCGTCTTCGACGTGATCGACATGCGGTCGTTCTCGAACCTGTGGTACTGGATCGCCCTCGCCGTGGCGTGGTCCTTGGCCAGTCATTATGTCCTCGGCGTGCCCTTCGACATGATCGGCCGCGCGGCGCGGCAGGGCGGGCGGGCGCAGGCAGACCTGGAGGACCTGGTGCGGATCAGGAGCGGCCGTCTCCTCTCCCTCGTGGAGGTGCTCGGGGCGTGGCTCGTCGCGACTGTCGCGATGGTGCTGACGATCCTCTTCGTCCTCGGCGTCGCCTACGGCCTGGAATTCGCGCAGGCCGTGTTCCTGATCGCCTTTCCCATGACCTTCGCCAAGGCGTTGTCGGTGCGCTGCGCGAGACAGATCAGGGCGGAGGGCCTGCGCGGCGCGGCGTTGCGCCGCCGGGTGAGCCGCCACAGGTTCGTCGTGCAGGCGATCGGCATGGTGGCGATCTTCGTCACTGCCATGTGGGGGATGTACCGCAACATGGCGGTGGGGCCGCTCGGCTGAGGCGGCCGAGGCGCAGCATCGTGTCCACGTCGCGGCTCGTCTCCAGCCGTCCGGCTAGAAGCGTTCGGAGGGAGATCCAGGCGACCTGGTCCACGTCGTCCGCGGCCCGGGGGTGGCCGCCGGCGAACCGGCACGCGACCATGGCGAGGCGGAACCGGCCCAGGTCGAGGACGGACAGGACTCGGATCGGGACGGCGACGACGCCCGTCTCCTCGTGCAGTTCCCGGGTCGCGGTGGAGGGGGCGCTCTCGCCCGGCTCGCGATGTCCGCCGGGATATCCCCAGAGTCCGGCATCGGGCGGGTTGCGCCGCCGGGCCAGGAGGACATGACCCCGATGGACAACGACGGCGGCCGCAGCCGCGACCGGCACGATTTCCCCTTTTCGTCCGGACACGATCCGCGATAGACGCAGTCCTGTCCCTGGGCCCGTGTGGCGGAATGGTAGACGCAGCGGATTCAAAATCCGCAGCCGCAAGGCGTGCCGGTTCGAGTCCGGCCACGGGTACCACGGACGTATTTTCTTCATATCGAACAGCCTTAGAGGGCGGATGTGTCCCGCGAAAGTCGGGCGTGGGGCGCCTGTTGCATTACAGGAATGTAATGCGCCTTGCGGATTCCATGGCCCTCGGCAGCGGTCGGCTCGCCCGGCCAAGGCAGTTCGAGAAAGCGGCTTCGTGCCGGGGTGCGAACTGCCGGTCACTCCCCGTGCGACCTATCAAGCCCTCATATCCTCCTGCACGTTTGCCCGCGGTGGCAGCCCCGCGCGTACCGGAACGCCGGAAAGCGGTCCACGGCGTGGCACGGCCGCTGAAGTAGCGCCAGAGGCCCAACAGCAACACGCCGCCGGCAGAGAAGTGCGAAGCGCCGGGGGCCCCATGCGCCGCCCCGGTGCGTCTCGCCGGAGCCGTGACCGGGCCCAGCGGGTCATGCCACGGGGGCGGTGGAGTAGGGTGGCGGACAACCGAGCCGCCAATCCGCGGGACGCCCGCGCACGAAAAACCCGGCCGCGAGGGGCCGGGTCGGATCGTGCCGCAAGGTCGGACGGTCTACCTGGAAGGCCCGATCATCATGACCATCTGGCGGCCTTCCATCTTGGGGAAGTTCTCCACCTTGCCGAGATCGCTCGCGTCGTCCGCGACCCGCTCGAGAAGTTCCCGGCCGAGGTTCTGGTGCGCCATCTCGCGGCCACGGAAGCGCAGCGTGACCTTCACTTTGTCGCCCTTTTCGAGAAACTTGGTGACGTTGCGCATCTTGACGTCGTAGTCGTGCTGGTCGGTGTTCGGACGGAACTTGACCTCCTTGACCTCGATCGTCTTCTGCTTCTTGCGGGCCTCGGACTCGCGCTTCTGCTGCTCGTACTTGAACTTGCCGAAGTCCATAATCTTGCAGACCGGCGGATTGGCGTTCGGCGAGATCTCGACGAGGTCTAGCCCGGCCGCCTGGGCGAGCTCCATCCCGCGGTCGGGAGTGACGACGCCGACATTCTCTCCCTCGGCACCGATCAGCCGGATTTCGGGTGCCCGGATGCGACCGTTGACCCGGGGGCCAGTGTCGCGCGTGGGCGGCGCATTGTGCGGTCTGCGAGCGATGGGTGTGGTCCTTCCATGGGGCAGTCGTATGAGGCGTGAAGATAGCCGCGACCGCCCCTCTCTTCAAGACGGAAGACGGCGGGAAACCGCCTGCCCGTTAATTGCGTCCGGAACCAAAGCGGGCATCCATGAGTCTTCGGGGCACAACCTTTAAGGAGGGTTTTCATGACCACGCGACTGACTTCTATCCTCGCCATTCTTGCATCCGGCCTTTTCTTGGCCGCCTGCCAGGACGACAGCGGCAGCGAAAGCTCTGAAAGCGGCAGCTCGATGGAAGAGAGCAGCACCGAAAGCAGCGGCGGCTCGAGCGAGTCGCAGTGACTTGGGTAGCGGCCATACCGGGGATACGTCCCACGGCGATGGCCGCATTTCTGACAGTCGGCCTCATTCTGGCCGGCTGTCAGGAAGAGTCGGAAGGCCAAGCCGATACGGCAACGTCCTCCGACGAGACGACGAGCACCACGGCCGACGACAGCGGCTCGGCCGCGGAGAACACCGAAGCCACGACCTCGGATACGGGTGCGGCCTCGGAAGAAGCAACCGATGCGGCCGTCGAGGCCGCTCGATCCAACGATTCTCCAGCCGAATCCTCGGTCGATGCCGCGCGGGACGCGGCTGGCGAGGAAGGGGCGACCGGGGCCACGGCCGGTAGCGCCGACACCCTGGACGATCTCCTTACGCCCGAGGCTTGGGACAGCGCGCGTGTCGTCGCGGCTATTCGCGCGGCGGACCTTCCGCAAGACAGCAAGGATCGGCTGATCGAGCGGGTTCGGTCCTTGGATGAGGGAGAGGACCCGGCCCTCCGCGACCAGGTGATCGCGGAGGTGCGCGAGACCCTCGTCTCACGCTGATCGCGGTCAGCCCACGAACGCCTTTTCCACCACATATTCGGCGGGGTCGCTGTTCGCGCCTTCGCGCAGGTCGAACCCTTCGAGGATCTCTTTCAGATCCGCGTTGAGGCCGATGGAGCCGCAGACCATGGCGCGATCCGTGTCAGGGCGCATCCCGTCCAGTCCCAGATCGTCGAACAGTTCTCCCGTGCGCAGAAGATCGGTGATCCGCCCCATGCGCGGGCCTTCTTCCTGCGTCGTGGTCGGGTAGTACACGAGCTTGTCGACGCCGCCCTCGGTCAATTCGCGCATCATCTCGTCCGACTTCACGTGCTCGACCAGTTGCCGGCCGTATTCCAGTTCGGCTTTGGTTCGGCAGGTATGCGTCAGGATCACCTGTTCGTAATCCTCGTAGGTCTGCGGTTCGCGGATCAGGCTGGCGAAGGGCGCGATCCCGGTCCCGGTGGAGAAGAACCAGAGCCGCTTTCCGGGCAGGAGCGCGTCGTGGACCAGCGTTCCGACCGGCTTGGGCCGCATGATGAGCTGGTCCCCAGGCTGGACATGCTGGAGCCGCGACGTGAGGGGGCCGTCCTGCACCTTGATCGAATAGAACTCCAGCTCGTCGTCCCAGGACGGCGACGCGATCGAGTAGGCCCGGAGGAGCGGCTTTCCGTCGTCCTTCAGCAGCCCGATCATCACGAACTCGCCGGAGCGGAACCGCAGGCTCGCCGGGCGCGAGACCCGGAACGAGAACAGGCGATCCGTCCAGTGGGTGACGGAGGTGACGGTCTGCGCGTCGGGAAGCGCCTTGGACTTGGCGGGGGTGGCGGTGGTCATGTCGTTCATGTTCGCGTTGCCGGCGTCGGGCCGGCCCTCTCTAACGTGTCGATATGCGGGGCGAAAGGCGGCGCTAGCCGCGAAGGCGGGACTGGTAATCGCGCGCGGTCCAGTCGGCCCTGGCGCGCCATTGATCCTCCGGCTGTCGGCGGGCGAGGTCGTCGTCGATCTCCACCTCGTCGAAGCCGGCGCGGCGAGCCATGGCGTACTGGTCCGCGATGACGTGGCCGCGGGCGCGCAGGCGCCCGTCGTATCCCTGCCGGCGAAGCTGACGCGCGATGGTGAACCCACGCCCGTCGGAGAAGGACGGGAAGTCGATGCGGATCATCGCGACGGACCCGACCCGGCCGTCGAGCTCGGTCGGGTCGGTGTCCGACGGCACGTCGAGCGCCAGGCCGCCGCCCGCCTCGTCGGAGGGGAAATCCTGCAGCGCGGTGTATCCCGCCTCCCAGTCGTCGGTGGCGAAGCCGGTATCTGTGACGATCACGCTCATGCCGCGCTCTCCTTCAGGGGGCCACGCACCATGCGGCCGTCGACGAAATGGATGCCGCATTCATCCTTGTCCTGACCGCGCCAGCGGCCGGCACGGGGGTCCTCTCCGGGCGCGACCCGCGACGTGCAGGGCTCGCAGCCGATGGACGGATAGCCGCGCGAGACCAGGGGGTGCCTGGGCAGGCGGTTGTTCACCATGTAGTCGCCCACGTCGTCGCGCTCCCAGTGGACCAGCGGGTTCACCTTGATACGGCCCGATCCCTCCTCCTCCTCGAAGAAGTCGAGATCGGTCCGCGCACCGCCCTGAAACCGCTTGCGCCCGGTGATCCAGGCGTCGAAGCCGTCGAGCGCGCGCGCCAGCGGGACCGTCTTGCGAAAGTTGCAGCAAGCGTCCGGGTCGGTGCGGTGCAGCATCCCGTCCGGGTCGAGGCGCGCGGCGTCGTCTGGGTCCGGATGGATGACGCGCACATTCGTGAGCCCCAGCTTTTCTGCCACGTCCCGCTGGTAGTCCAGCGTTTCGCGAAACAGCATCTCGGTATCCAGAAACAGGACCGGCGTGTCGGGGTTCACCTGCGCCACGAGGTGCAGCAGCGCCACGGATTCCGCGCCGAAGGACGACACCATCGCCGTCCGGCCCACGGCGGGGTCCTTGAGGGCATGGCGCAATACGTCGATGGCGGCGTGGTGGGCATAGCGGCGGTTCAGGTCCGCGACCCGATCCGCGACCGGGGTGATGTCGGGATCATGCCGCATGCGCCCGCTCCTTGTCCTTGCCGGGGTAGAGGGCGGCCTTGAACGGGTCCATCCCGACCCGCCGATAGGTCTGCAGGAAGGTCTCGTCCTCGGTCTCGCGGATCTTCACGTAGGTCTTCAGGATGCGCTCGATGGCGGGCACGATCTCGTCGTAGGCGAAGCCAGGTCCCGTGCGTGCCCCGATCGCCGCATCCTCCGAGCCATCGCCCCCGAGCGTGATCTGGTAGTTCTCCACGCCCGCCCGGTCGAGGCCGAGGATGCCGATATGCCCCACGTGGTGATGTCCGCAGGCGTTGATGCAGCCCGAGATCTTGATCTTCAGCGGACCGATCTCGTGGGCCATCTTCAATTCCTCGAACCGCGTCGCGATCTCTTGCGCGACGGGGATCGAACGGGCCGTGGCCAGGGCGCAGTAATCCATGCCCGGGCAGGCGATGATGTCCGAGACCAGCCCGATATTGGCCGCCGCCAGCCCCGCCTCCTTCAGCGCCCGGTGGATCTCGGGCAGGTGGGCGCGGGGAATGTGCGGCAGGATCACGTTCTGCTCGTGGCTGATCCTGAGCTCGTCGTAGCCATAGGCCTCGGCCAGTGCCGCCAGGACCTCCATCTGCGCGCTGGTGGCGTCGCCCGGCGTCTCGCCGGGGGTCTTGAGCGATACCGACACGATGGCATGGTCGTCGCGCACGTGGTCGGTCACGTTAGTGTCCACCCAGGCGCGGAACACCGGGTCGTCGCCGTAGGCGGCGTCGAACGTATCGAGCGGCCGGGCGTCGAACTCGGGCAGCGCGAACTGGGCGCGGATGCCCGCCAGAATCTGCTGGTCGACCCCGGTGAAGGCGGGGCGCAACTCGGCGAAGCGCTCCTCGACCAGGCGGCGGATCTCGTCGATGCCGGTCTCGTGGACGGTGATCTTGATCCGCGCCTTGAACTTGTTGTCGCGCCGGCCGAGCAGGTTGTAGACGCTGACGATCGCCTCGCAATAGGGCAGCAGGTCCGCCTCGGGGAGGAACTCGCGCACGACCTGCCCGATCATCGGCGTGCGACCAAGGCCACCGCCCGCCAGCACGCGAAAGCCGCGCTCGCCGCCCTGCTCGACGATCTGGAGGCCGATGTCGTGGGCGCGGATCACCGCGCGGTCATGGGCGGCCCCCGTCACCGCGATCTTGAACTTGCGCGGCAGGAACTGGAACTCCGCGTGGTCGGTCGACCATTGCCGCAGCAGTTCCGCATAGGGGCGCGGGTCGGCGATCTCGTCCTTCGCGGCACCGGCGAAATGGTCGGCGGTCACGTTTCGGATCGTGTTGCCGCTGGTCTGGATCGCGTGCATCTCTACATCCGCGAGCGCATCGAGGATGTCGGGGATGTCGCGCAGCTTGGGCCAGTTGAACTGGATGTTCTGCCGCGTGGTGAAGTGGCCGTAGCCCCTGTCCCATGTGTCGGCGATATGGGCCAACTGGCGCATCTGGCGCGCACTGATCGTGCCATAGGGGATCGCCACGCGCAGCATGTAGGCATGAAGTTGCAGGTAGAGGCCGTTCATCAGCCTGAGCGGCTTGAACTCGTCCTCCGTCAGGCTGCCGTCGATCCGCCGCTCCACCTGGGCGCGGAACTGGGCGACCCGCTCGCGCACGAACGCCTCGTCGAAATCGTTGTAGGTATACATCTTTTGTCTCCCGTCCGGCGCTCAGGCCGTCTCCTGCTTGCCGTGGGCGTAGTTCGAGGGCCCTCGCGTGCGGAACGCCTCGCGGAAGTGGGTCGGTTCCGGCCCGTCCGGGCCGGCTTTCGCATCGGCGAGGTACACGCCGACCACCACGTCCGGCTGGGACTGGCCGTGGATCAGGCGATCCTGCGCGACGGCCTCGTCCTCGATCAGCTCGGCCTCGGCCATGTCCGGCGACCAGCGGTCGTCCTCGGTCAGCCAGACCGCGTCGCCCTCCATCAGGCGGTTGGCGGTGACGACCTTCGGGGTGAACTTCCGGGGCATCAGAGCGCCTCCTGCAGGGGAATGGTCAGTTCGGCCGCACGCCGCGGCGCGAAACCGTAGAGGACGAGGGCGGGCCCGGTCAGCCCTGCCTCGCCCAAGGCGGGTTCCAGCCGGCCCAACGTGGTGGCGATGCGGCGCTCGTCCGAGCGCGACGCGTTCTCCACCACGCTGACGGGCGTCTCCGGGTCGGCACCGTGCATCAGGAGGCGCCCCTGGATGAAGCGCGCGGCCCGCTTGCCCATGTAGATCGCGGCGACCTCGCCGGGGCGGGCGAGCTGCGCCCAGTCGTGGTCGGCGAAGCCGCGCATGTCGTGCCCGGTCAGGAGCCGCACCGAGGCGTTGCGGCCGCGCCGCGTCAGGCTGCGCCCGATGGCGGCGACGGAAGCGGAGGCGGCGGTGATCCCGGGGACCACGGACCAATCGAGCCCGGCGGCCTCGATCGCCTCGACCTCCTCCTCCAGCCGCCCGAACACGGCCGGATCGCCGGATTTCAGCCGGACCACCTGCGCCCCCGCGCGGACATGGGCGACGAGCAGGTCGTTGATCTCGCCCTGGTCGGTGTGCCGGCCGAACCCCTCCTTGCCCACGTCGAGCATCACCGCCTCGCGCCGGGCGAGCTCGAGGATCGCGGACGGGACGAGCCTGTCGTGGACGACCACGTCGGCCGCATCGAGCGCCTTGCGCGCCTTCATGGTCAGCAGGTCCGGGTCGCCCGGACCCGCCCCGACGAAGGCCACGTGGCCCGGCATGTCGGGCTGCGACAGGTGCTCTTCGAGGAGCCGGTCGAGCACCGGGCGAAGGGCCGCTTCGCCACCCTCGGCCATCGCCCGTGGCCCGGCGCGGTCGTAGTAGGCCAACCAGAAATCGCGGCGCGCCCGGCCGAAGGGCAGGCGCTCGGCCATGTGGCGAAATCCCTTGCCCACCCGCGCGAGCGTACCGAGCGTCGGCGAGAGCCGCTCCTCGAGGTCGCGCTTGATCCGGCGTGCAAGGACGGGGGCCGCCCCTTCGGTCCCGATGGCGATCGTGACGGGGTCCCGGTCGACGATCGCCGGGGTGATGAACTGGGATCCGGCAAGGTTGTCGACCATGTTGACCAGCGCGCCGTCGGCCCGCGCCAGGCGGGCCACCCGCGCGTCCTCGGCATCGTCGTCGGTCGCGGCGTAGAACAGGGCGGCGCAGAGCGCGTCACCGGGCTCGACAGTCCGCCGCACGAGGTGCAGACGGCCATGTGCGGCCCACGCCACGATCTCGGGGGCGGGGTCGGGGGCCAGAACGGTCAGCCGCGCCTGGGACTTCAGGAGCAGGCGCAACTTGGCCAGGGCGGCGTCGCCACCGCCCGCCAGCACGACCCGGCGTCCTGCGAGATCCATGAAGATCGGAAAGTGCTGCATCCGAGGCCTCCTTGCCTTGCGAAAGAAGATAGAACATTCTTCCTTCCCGTTGCAGGGGAGCGGCGTATATAAGGAACGCGTGTCCCACAAGGCCCGTACGAGGGGTCTGTCGTTCCCGAGAGACGAGAGGTTGCGAATGCCCGTCCGCATCGACGATCTGGACCGGAAGATCCTCCGCGAATTGCAGCGCGACGCCGGACAGTCGCTAGACGAGATCGCGCGCGGCGTCGGTTCCTCCAAGACACCCGTCTGGAACCGGATCCGCAAGATGCGCGAGGCTGGCGTGGTGGGCGCGCAGACGGTCCTGCTCGACCCCGAGGCGCTGGGGTTCGATGCGTGCTTCTTCGTCCTGATCCGCACGGCCGAGCACGACGCCGAGTGGCAGCAGAGGTTCCTCGCTGCCCTGCGCGTCCGCCCCGAGGTGCAGGAGGCGCACCGGCTGGCGGGCGACATCGATTACATCCTGAAGGTCCGGGTGGAGAATGCGCGGGCCTACGACACGTTCTACCAGGCCCTGATCGCCGAGGTGAAGATCCACAACGTCACCGCGCTCCTGTCCATGGAAGAGCTGAAATTCACGACCGCCTTGCCCGTCTGAGAGCCTCGGCGGGCAAGGGCCGGCGCCCGCGACGACGGACCCTGGCCGATATCACCACGCTACCCGGTCGGGCCGGTCGGATCGACGTCCGGCATTGGAACCGGCCGCAGGTCGGGGCCGAGCGCGGTCATCCGATCCACCGCGAGGCCCGGGGCGATGCGGACGGGATCGAGGCCCATGGCGGCCCGGGGGATGTCGGTGGCCATCGCCACCGCACGCTCCATTGAAAGGCCGAGGTCCAGATGGGCGGCGCGAAGCGCCGTGGCCATGTCGAGATGCGCGCCGGCGAGGTTCCCCTCGTCGTTCACGAGCCGCCCGTCCTGCAACGCGATGGTCCGCCCGTAGAGGGTGAAGCGGGGCGGCCCGCCCACGGTGGCCATCGCGTCCGAGATGAGGAAGGTCCGGTCGGGCCGGGGCCTGGCGGCCAGCGCGATCGCCAGCATTTCGGGCGCGACGTGGTGCCCGTCCGCGATGATCCCGCAATAGGCATCGGAGAGGATCGCGGCCCCGAGCAGGCCCGGCGCACGGGATCGCATCTGCTCCATGGCGTTGAACAGATGCGTCACGCAGGTGACGCCTGCGGCCATCGCGGCGCGAAACCCTTCGGCGTCGGCCTCGCTGTGGCCGGCCGATATCACCGCCCCCGTCCGCGCGAGCCGCGCGAGGCGCGCCGGGTCGGCCCGTTCGGGGGCCAGTGTCACCATGACCGGCCAGCCTGCCTCCCGCAGCCGTGCCACCCCGTCGACGACGCGGTCGTCGAGGGGGCGCACATGACGCGCGGCGTGGGTGCCGCGCCGTGCGGGCGCGATGGCGGGCCCTTCGAGGTGCAGGCCGAGCAGGCCCGGCGTTCCCCGGGCCGCGAGCATCGCGTCCACCGCGCGGTCCATCACCTCCGGCGCGTCGGTCACTAGCGTGGCCAGGATCTCGCCCGTGCCCAGGCTCCGATGGGCAGCCGCGATCCGGGCGAGGCCCTCGGGGGTGGGGTCGCCGTTGAGCATGGTGCCGCCGCCGCCGTTCACCTGCAGGTCGGTCGGCCCCGGGATCAGGAGATGGGGCGCGAGATCGGGGACCGCGCTCGCCGCCGGTCCGACCTCGGCGACCCGCCCCCGGGACAGGCGAACGGCGCGCCCGGGGCGCAAGGCGCCCCCCTCCCACAGAAGGCCCGGCGCGATCAGCATGCCGCGTCCCGTGCCGCGAGCGCGGCGCCCCGCGCCCCGGATGTCGGGCCGAACCGCGCGAGGCGCAGCCCGGGCAGCGCGGCGGGGCCGAGGCGGCGACCCTCCAGCGCCGCGGCCAGCCGCTCGGCCACGCCGGGCAGGCCCGACAGGCCACCGCCCAGCACCACGAGCCCGGGATCGACCGCGAAGAGGGTGGCCATCAGCCCCTCGGCCAGGATGTCGGCCCAGGCGTCGAGGACCTCCGCGTTCGGCACTTCTGCACCCGTGACGTGGCGCGACAGCCACGGCAACGCCGCCCCCGAGACGTATCGCTCGAGGCAGGCGACCCGGCCGCAGGGGCATTCGCGCAGGGGCAGCCGATACCGCTCGGCCATCGCGGCTGACAGGGCGGCGTGGCCGATCTCCAGCCCGTAGCCCGCGTGCCGGGGCAGGGTGCGTCCGTCCACGGTGACGCCGCCCCCCAGGCCGGTGCCGACAACGAGCCCGAGGACCACGCGCGCCTCGGCGCCCGCACCGCCCCGGGCCTCGGACAGGGCGAAGGCCGCCCCGTCGTTCAGGACCGGGACGGGCCGGCCGGCCGATGCGGCGATCCCGGGGCCGAGCGGGGCGGCCCCGAAGGCGACGTTGGCGGCGAATACGGCGCCCGTGCCGGTGTCGGGTATTCCCGGAACGGCCAGTCCGACGGGCACCGCCCTGCCGGCACGCCCGTCCAGCCAGGCGATCCGGTCCAGGATCGCGCGGCGAAGTGCTGCAGGCGTGGACGGGGTCTCCGTGCGCTCTACGGCGATGGAGGCGGCCTCCGGCCCGGCGAAAAGGCGCGACTCGATCTTCGTGCCGCCCACGTCGATGCCGCCGATGAGGTCGATCGCGTCCATGTCCATCCCACGGTCCTGCTCGGGGCGTCCGATACGCCTCTCGGGCGGAGGACGAAAGCGTCCGCCTCGTCGCGACGGGGGCGAATCCTTCCCCCGCCGACCCCGCGACGCGGATCGCGGAGATGGATTTCCCACGCAGGTCGCGGCGGGCCCGTGCCCCACATCGCCGCCGATGGGCGGAAAACCTAGCCCTCGCCGCCCGCGAGCTTGGAGCGGAGCGCGCTCAACGCGGCGCGGTCCTCGTCCGACACGGTCTCGATTGCCGGCCCGGCCTCGTGGACCGCGCCCGCCTCGGCCCCGGGCGCGCGTGGGAAGGCGGGCACGGCGAGGCTCAGGACCTCCGCCATGACCGCATCCAGGTCGAGCACCGCCGGCAGCGGCTCTTCCTCCGTCTCCTGGGGCATTTCCTGTTCGACCGCCGGCGCTTCTTCGGTGTCGAGCGCGGCGAGGTAATGGCGCCGGACGGGCTCGTCGATGCGGGTGGTGACGGGCTCCAGCGTGATCCCGCAGGGTTGGACCACCGTCGCGCCGAGCATGGCGTCCAGCTCCCAGTCCCGGGCGCCCATGGGCCGCAACGCCCCGGCGAAGCGCAGCTTCTTGAGCGCGCTCACTCCCACTTCGGTGGCGAGGCCGACCCGGGCATCCGCGTCGGGAACGATCTCGAACTCCCTCACGGTCCGGTCCCGCGGGCCGGTGAGGCGAAAACGACTGGACGGGGGGGCCATGGCCTCTCCATTCTTGAAGGCGGAACGCGCTTTGATGTAGTCAGCCTAAGAGCAGCCACGGAACAAGACAACGGGACGGGTGGAATGACCACAGGAACGCGGCTCTTGCCCGCCCTCGCGCTGATCGCGGCGACGGCGTGTTCGCCGGTCTACGAGAACCACGGCTATGCGCCACCCCCCGACGTGCTCGCGCAGGTCGAAGTGGGTCGCGACACCCGCGACGACATCGTCCAGGATGTCGGACAGCCCACCGCCGAGGGCGTTCTGGGCGAAGATGCGTGGTATTACGTCCAGAGCCGGTTCCGCGAATACGGGTGGCGCGCCCCCGAGGAGATCGACCGTCAGGTCGTCGCGATATCGTTCGCGCCGTCGGGGACCGTGTCGAACGTCGAGCGCTTCGGTCTCGAGCAGGGCCGCGTCGTGCCGATCTCGCGCGAGGTGACGGAGACGACGGTCCAAGACACCGGCTTCCTGCGCCAGCTCTTCGGCAATATCGGCAACTTCAATCCCGCCGGCCTGCTCGACGAATAGGACGTGTCCGTCGGCTCAGGCCGCGTGCTCCTCCAGCCACGCCGCGGCCGCCGACAGATCGGCGCGAAAGTCGCGCTCGGCGGCCGCGCGCGCGGCCTCGTTGGGCACCCGCAGCAGGTAGGAGGGGTGAAGCGTCAGCAGGACGGGCGTCCCGTCCCCGGTCTCCTCGAACGTCCCGCGCCGCTTCATGATCCCCTGGCCGCGCCCGGTCAGGCTCGCCGCCGCCGTCGCCCCCATCGCCAGGATCAGGTCCGGGCGCACCAGCCGCCGCTCGGCGTCGAGCCACCAACGGCAGGCCTGGACCTCGCCCGCGTCGGGCTTCTGGTGGATGCGGCGCTTGCCGCGGGGCACGAACTTGAAGTGCTTCACCGCGTTCGTCACGAAGGCGCGCGACCGGTCGAGTCCCGCCTCCTCGGCGAACCTGTCGAAGAGTTGCCCGGCCGGGCCGACGAAGGGCCGACCGGCCAGATCCTCCTGGTCGCCGGGTTGCTCTCCCACCACCATGAGGGGCGCGTCGCGGGGGCCTTCGCCCACCACCACCTGGGTCGCGTCGCGGTGCAGCGGGCAACGATCGCACCCTTCCGCCTCGCGGCGCAGGGCGTCCAGATCGTCGACGGGGGGCAGATCCTCGGTCATCCTGAGCCTTTCGCTGATTCGCGCAGCCCGTGCGGGCGCGAGGGTGGGGGCCGCGGCCTGCATGTCCCGGGCCCGGGCCTGGGCGCCGGCGATCAGTTCCGGGATCGCGGCGGCCTCGGGCAGGTTCTTCCAGTACTTCTTCGGCATCTCGGCCTGCATCGCCTTCACCTTGAGGCGCGCGGGGTTGAAGATGTTCCGGAAATACGTGGCCCAGAGCTCCTCGGTCGCATCCTCGGGCAGGGGCGGTCTCGATCCCCCGTCCGAGAAGGAGACGTCGCCGTCCGTGAAGGTGGCCGTCAGGTCGGGGGTCACGATCACCCAGTCCATGTCCCCGAAGCGGCGCATGAAGAACGGCGCGATCGGCTCCAGGATGTGGTGGTCCGGCTCGAACCAGGCGGCGAAGCGGCGCCGCGCGCCCGTGGCTTCAATCTCGCGGAACCTCAGGAACGCCGTCATCTTGTGCCGGTCGCGGCGCACCGCCTTCTCCATCTCGCGCAGCCGCGCTAACCCCGGATCGCCCCGGTCCTGCATCAGGCCGGGCCGTCCCCGCAGACGCCAAAGGAGCGCGTAGAGCCGGGCGAAGCGTTCGAGATCGGCGTGCCAGCATACCGTTTCCGACAGGGCGACGAAGCTGCGGGGCGCCCGCGCGGCCCCGGCCGCCGGACCCTCGGGCGGCCCGGCAAAGAGGTCGGGGGCCGCGTCGCCATACTGCCACACAACATCCTCGGGCGGCGTGCCCGCGCCCAGAAGGCCCCGCGCCGCGTCCCGCCACGCCGCCGCCGTTCCTTCCTTCGGAAGCGCCACGGTCCGCATCAGAACAGCGACAACTGCTCGGGTGGCGGCGCGAACCGGGCCCGGAGATCGGCCGCGTCGGTCAGCGCGCCGGGCGACCAGCCCCCCAGCGTGACGAAGGCCCGCGCCTTCTTCATCGAGGCCCCCATCCGCGCCAGGTCCTCGTAGCGCAGGCTCCTGTGGCGCCGGGTCGTCAGGATCCGCCCCACCGTCTTGGTGCCGATCCCGGGCACCCGCAGGAGCATCTCGCGCGGGGCGCGGTTCACGTCGACGGGGAAGTGCTGGCGGTTGGCCAGCGCCCAGGCGAGCTTGGGATCGATCCCGAGATCGAGGTTGCCGTCCGGGGACGCGCCCGTGATTTCCGCTAGGTCGAAGCCGTAGAAGCGCAGCAGCCAGTCCGCCTGGTAGAGCCTGTGCTCGCGTTCGAGCGGCGGTCGGATCAGCGGCAGCTTCGCGGTGGCGTCGGGGATCGGCGAGAAGGCGGAGAAATAGACCCGCTTCAACCCGTAGGAGGAATAGAGCCGTGTGGACTGTCCCAGGATGGTCGCGTCGGTCGCGCCGTCCGCGCCGACGATCATCTGCGTCGATTGGCCCGCGGGGGCGAACCGCGCCGGGCGCCGCCCCGTGTGGCTGCGCTCCCCGGCGGCCTCTTTCCTCAGGCGCACGTCGGCCATGGCCTTGCGGATCGTGCGCGGGTCCTTCTCGGGCGCATAGGCGCGCACGCTCGCATCGGTGGGCAGCTCGACGTTGATCGACAGGCGGTCGGCGTGCAGGCCCGCCTGCTCGATCAGCCCCGGGTCGGCATCGGGAATGGTCTTGAGGTGGATGTAGCCGCGGAAGCGATGCTCCACCCGCAGCTTGCGCGCGATCTCGACCATCTCGCCCATGGTCTCGTCCGGCGAGCGCACGATCCCCGAGGACAGGAACAGCCCCTCGATGTAGTTGCGCCGGTAGAACTCCAGGGTCAGCGTCACGACCTCGTCGACGGTGAACCGCGCCCGCTTCACGTTGGAGCTGACCCGGTTCACGCAATAGGCGCAGTCGTAGATGCAGAAGTTCGTCAGCAGGATCTTCAGCAGGCTGATGCAGCGCCCGTCCGGGGCGTAGGCGTGGCAGATGCCCGACCCCTCCGTCGATCCCAGCCCGTCGCCCTTGCGCGACGACCGCTTCGCCGTCCCCGACGAAGCGCAGGAGGCGTCGTACTTGGCGGCATCCGACAGGATCGCCAGCTTGTCCTGAAGGGTGGGGCGCGACATGCGTTCACCCTATGTTCATATTCGCGCCAGGCCAAGGGGGTGCGACGACGGGGCAGGGCTGGCCAATATCCGCCCGGCCGGGTCACATGGGGGAGATCAAACAAGGAGAATCCCGCATGACGACCTGCGTCTTCGTCCAGATCCGCTGCCGCCCGGGAACCACCTACGCGGTCGCCGAGCGGATCGTGCTGAAGGAGATCCATTCCGAACTCTACTCGACCTCGGGCGAGTTCGACCTCCTGCTCAAGCTCTACATCCCCGAGGGCGCGGACGTGGGCAAGTACATCAACGACAACCTCCTCGATGTGGAGGGGATCGAGCGCAGCCTCACCACGCTCACGTTCAGCGCGTTCTGAACCGCGGGCCGGCCTTCGCGCCGGGGCTCATGCCGCCCCGTCCTCCACCGGCGTCAGCGCGAGCGTCCGGCCGCCGAGGGCACGGAAGGCGCGCTGGCGGCAGGTCAGGACGATGATCTGCAGGTCGTCCGCCTGCCGGTGCAGCGCGTCGAACATGCGCTCGATGCGCTCGTCGTCGGTGAAGATCAGCGCATCGTCCAGGATCACGGGCGCATGGCGACCGGCCCTCGCCAGCATCCGCGCGAAGGCCAGCCGCACCAGAAGCGCGACCTGCTCGCCGGTGCCCCCCGACAGGATCTCGACGGGCTCCGGGGTGCCGTTCCGCACGAGCGCGGTGGGCAGGATCGTCTCCGCCTCCCAGGTCAGTTCGGCGTCGGGCCACAGGAGCGAAAGGAGCGGGCGCAGCTCCGCCGCTACGGGCTCGAAGTAGCGGTCCCGCGCCTCGCGCTTGGCGGCGTCGAGCGCCGCCTCCAGCCGTTGCAGGACCGCCACTTCGTGGGAGATCCGGGACAGGTCGGCCCGGGCGGCCTCCAGGTCCTGCTCCACCTCCGCCAGGCGATCCTCGACCCCGTCGCCCGTCCCGCGCGAGATCCGCTCGTCGAGCCGCGCGATCTCGGGCCGCAATCGCGCGATGGCCTCCCGGGCCTCGTGCTCGACGGATGTGGCCCGGGAGAGCGCGGCCTCGGCGGCCGCGAGGTCCGGCGCGGCGCGGGCCCGCTCGTCGAGCCGCGCGGCCGCCGAGTCGAGGGCCGCCGCCGCCTCCGTCGCCAGCCGCTCCAGCGTCTCCAGGTCGTGGCCGTCCCCCTGCGCCGCGGCCTCGGTGGCGCGCGCCCGCCGCTCCTCCGCCGCGCTCGCCTCCGCCTCCGCGCGGGCGGCCGCGATGCGGGCCTCGTCGTGGCGCCCTTGCGCCGTCGCATGGAGGCCGCGGGCGGCGACCCGCGCCTCCTCCGCCTCGGAAAGCGCGGCGGCGGCTGCCTCCGGGTCCGGGGCGTCGGCCGTCTCCTCCAGCACGGGGATCGCGGCAAGATCGGCGCGGAGCGGGTCGAGCCCGTCCGGCGCGAGGCTGCGGAAGACGGCCCGGGCCTCGCTCGCGCGTCGGATCGCATCGGCCCGCACCGCCCCGGCCTCCCGCGCCGCGGCCATGCCGTCGGCGCCGTGCTCGTCCAGCGCGGCGCCGAGCGCCCTCCCGGCGGCGGCGACGTCGGCGTCGTCCTGCGCGTCCCCCGAGGACGTGACCTCGACCGCGCCGATCCCGTCGATATCCAGGCGCAGCCGGCGCGGGACGGGCACGATCTCGCCGTCCGAGAGCGCGCGCCCGTCGACCCGGAGCCCCGAACTCCGCCCTTCGGCGTAGTGCACGATCACTTGCGGCGCGGTCGCGTCGCGCGTCGCCTCGGCGGTCGCCAGCCGCGTGGCCAGGGCCTCCAGGTGCCGGAGCGCTGCATCGTCCGGCCCGGTCCCGGCCGCCGCACCCGCTTGCTCCATCTCGCGGCGCGCCGCCTCGGCCCCGGCGATCCGGCGCTCCAGCTCGGCGCGGCGGGCCGCCCCCTCCCGGGCGAGACGGTGGCGCTCCGCCGTCCGGCGCCTGGCCTCGGCGTCGCGCTCGGCGGCCTCGGCCGCCTCCAGGGTCGTGCGCGCCGTCTCGAGCGCCGTCGCGGCGGCATCGCGCTCTGCGGCCGCCGCGATGGCCTCGCGCCGGCTTTCGGCGGCCGCCCCGGTGGCCGCCTCGCGCTCGGCGACAAGGCCGCGGAGCGCGTCGCGCCGTTCCCCGGCACGCTCCGCGGCAAGCCGCGCCGCCTCGACCCGGCGCCGCTCCGCCGCCACCTCCTCGGCGTGCCGGCTGGCGGTCTCGTGGGCCTCCTGCGCCGCCTGCACCCGGGCCCGGCGCTCCTCGGCCGCCTCGGGGGCGTCCAGCTCCGCCAGGTCGCGGCGATGGCGGCGGCGCGCGTCCAGCGCCTCGCGCAGCTCGCGCGCCGTCTCCGACAGGCGGCCCCGGTCCGCCTCGAGCGCCTCCACCCGCACCTCCGCGGCCTTCCAGGGCCCGTTGGCCTTGGGGCGCCCCGTGGAGGTGGCAAAGGCCGCCAGCTCCGCGCGGCAGCGCGCGAGGGCCGCGTCCATCCGCCGCCCGCCGGTCATCGCCTCGACCTCGTGGCCCACGGAGGACATGAGGTCGCGCCGGGCCTCGAGCGCGGCACGGTCCTCCCTGGGGCCGGTGCCCTTCAGCCCGGTCATGCCCTGGCGCACCCACAGCAGGCTCGACGGGCCGTCGCCGCCCCCCAGCAGGCGCGCAACCTGCTCCTCCGCCGCGTCGGCCTGCGCGACGAGGCGGCCGTCGCGCTCGATCCACGCATCCGGCTTCGAGAGCCATCGCTTCGTGATCTCGAAGCGGCCTTCCTCCGTCTCGACCTCGACGCGGATCTCGGGCGCCCCTCCCGAATGGGGCTGGAGCGCCTTGATGTCCCGGTCGCGGGACCCGTGAGCCTTGAAGAACAACGCCTGGATCGCGTCGAACAGGGTCGACTTGCCGATCTCGTTCGGCTCGCACAGGACGTTCAGGCCGTCGCCGATACCCTCCACGCGGGTCGGCTGGGTGAACCTGCGCACGTTGGTCAGGGTGATCCCGCGGATCTTCATTCCGCCGCCTCCCGCGCATAGCCATAGAGCCGGGCGAGGGCGTCGCCCGCGACATCGCGCTCCGCCGCCCCGAGGTCCGGGTTCTCCGCCTCAGTCAGAAGCGCCTCCGCGGCCAGTCGCACGGCCCCGCCGCGGTCGATCTCGTCGAGATCGGCCTTCTCGTAGTGGGTGCCCAGCCCGTGGGCATGAAGCTCGAAATGCGCGAAGTCCGGGCCGACGCGCTCGGCGGCCCGGGCCAGGTCGGCCTGTTCGGGCAAGCCCGCCCAGCCGACCGCGCCGACCCTGATCAGGGTGTCACGCCGTCCCGTCCCGGGGAGCAGCGCCCCGAGGGCCGCGGCCGCGTCCTGCCGCGGCGACAGGGCCAGCTCGTCCGACCGCCACAGGAAGGTGCCCGTCTCAACCTCCTCGACCCGCGGCTCGGCCCCCGATCCGGGCACCGTCACGGCCAGGCAGACGCCCCGGCGCCCGTGCTTGAAGCGATCCTGCTCCGGCGTGCCGGAATAATGGACACGCGGGCTCACCGCCATCCGCCCGTGCCAGTCACCCAGGGCGAGGTAGTCGAGCCGCGCCGTGCGGTCCCTGTCGGGCGGAATGCTCTCCCCCGTCTCGTCGAAATCGGTGATGCCGCCATGGGCGAGGCCGATCCGCAGGTTTCCCTCGCGGCTCTCCATCTCCGGCAGCGCCGCGCTGGGATCGCGGCCCGCCGAACGCCATTCGACCGGGCACGGAAGGAGCGTCGCCCCCGCCTCGAGCGCGACCGGCGCCTGGGTCGTCAGCGCGCGGACATTCGCCGGCCCGGCGATCACCGCGTCCCACAGGGGCTCCGCCTCGCGCAGGTTGTCGTGGTTCCCCGGCAGGAGCCACCAGGTCACGTCCGCCTCGTCACCCATCGCCGCCAGGGCCTGTTGCAGGACGCTGCGGGAGGGGGTGGCGGTGTCGAACGTGTCGCCCGCCAGCAGGACATGGCGCGCCCCGTGGGCGCGGGCGGCGGCGGCGATGCGGCCGATGGCCCCATGGCGCGCCTCCATCAGCCGGCCGCGGATGTTGCCGTCCGCGGGCTGGGGGATGGAGCCGAAATGCCGCCCCAGATGCAGGTCCGAGGCATGGATGAAACGGAGCTCTGTCATGACGGCCTCCCCGTGCGGCGGTCTGATCCCGGTGCGCGATGCGCGCCAGGTGGTCCCGCCCGCGGGGGGACCCTAACCACGCCCGGCCGGGAGGGGAACCGGCCCATGCCCCGGGGGGCGAGGCGATGGGAATTTGGGCATGTGCCCGCCCGTCGACGAGCGGTCCCGCCGACGCGGCGGCGGTCGGGGTGGCGGCACGGGGACAAATCCTGTTAACTCCGCCCGAACGGGACGAGATATCCGAATGCTTAAAGAAGACAATCGCCGAGCGCGCCGGGTGGCGCTCCGATCCTACGGCCTCTCCGGGGACGCCGATCTCGCGTCCCTGGGCGAGATCGTCGACCTCGCGGTGTCGATCTGCGACATGCCCATGGGCCACGTGTCCCTGCTCGGCGACCAGCAGCAATGGTTCGTCGTCCGCAGCGGCCCCGGCCGGGACGAGATGCCGCTGGAGGAGACGATCTGCTCCCACGTCCTGGTGTCCCACGGCTCGAACGGCGTCGTCGTGGTGGAGGACACCCTGCGCGATCCGCGCACGTCGGACCTGTCCATCTGCGGCGGCGAGGACCCGGTGCGCTTCTACGCCGCCGCTCCGTTGCTGACGCCCGAGGGGCGGGTGATCGGCGCCCTCAGCGTGCTCGACACCCGGCCCCGGCGCCTGCCGGACGGCCAGGCCAAGCTGCTGTCGGTCCTGTCGCACCAGGTGATGGCGCAGCTCGACCTGCGCCGGCTCCTGCGGCGGGCCGACGTGATGCGCCGCGAGGTGGACCACCGGGTGAAGAACTCGCTCCAGTCGATCTCGTCGCTCACGCGGCTCCAGTCGCGGCGGGTGTCGTCCGACGAGGCGCGCGAGGCGCTCGAGGTGGTCAGCCGCCGGATCGACACGATCGCGGCGCTCAACTCCGAGCTCTACCGCTCCGACAACGACAGCAAGCTCGGCCTGCGCGCCTTCCTCGACTCGGTGGTGCAGCTCATCCGCGCCTCGGCCCCCGACAACGTCACGATCTCGCTGGGCATGGACGACGTGAACATCGCCGCGGGCCATGCCGGATCGCTGGCGATCATCGTCAACGAGTTCACCACCAACAGCTTCAAGCACGCCTTTCCCGACGGGCGCCCCGGCCGGATCGACCTGC
Organism: uncultured Paracoccaceae bacterium; assembly: GCA_947500825.1. GTDB lineage: Bacteria > Pseudomonadota > Alphaproteobacteria > Rhodobacterales > Rhodobacteraceae > Palleronia. The sequence goes on from CANMTR010000003.1 coordinate 42,848, forward strand.
ACGGCGGCCAGGACCAGCCCGGCCAGTTCCGCCTGACCTGCCGCGACGACGGGGTGGGGGTCGGCCCCTCCGCCGCGGCCAACGGGCTGGGCATGTCGATCATCGACAGCGCGGTGGAGAGCCTGGGCGGCGAGAAGGTCGTCCATGAGACCGACGAGGGATTCGCCATGGACGTGGTGTTCGGCATCTGACCCGCGTTCCGTGGACAAGCGCCTCGTCACTGCCTATGTCCCCGACCAAGGAGGATTGCCCATGCCGCGCGATCTGAAGATCCCCGCCGAGCGCCACCCCGAGAAGGCGCACCGCCCCGAGACGGCCCGCACGAAGAAGCCGGACTGGATCCGGGTGAAGGCCCCCTCGGGCGAGGGCTACAGGGCGACGCGCGAGATCATGCGCGAGCACAACCTGACCACCGTGTGCGAGGAGGCGGGCTGTCCCAACGTGGGCGAGTGCTGGTCCCAGGGCCACGCCACCATGATGATCATGGGCGAGATCTGCACCCGCGGCTGCACCTTCTGCAACGTGGCCACGGGGCGTCCCGACGCTCTCGACGTGTTCGAGCCGGGCCGCGTCGCCGACGCCGTCAAGAAGCTGGGCCTCAACCACGTGGTGATCACCTCCGTCGACCGCGACGACGTGGACGACGGCGGCGCCGAGCACATCGCCCAGACCATCCGCGCCACCCGCCGGCAGGCCCCCGGCACCACGATCGAGGTGCTCACCCCGGATTTCCTGCGCTGCGGGCCCGAGGCGTTGGAGACGGTGATCGAGGCGCGCCCGGACGTCTTCAACCACAACCTCGAGACGGTGCCGGGCCTCTACCCCGAGGTGCGCCCGGGCGCGCGCTACTTCCATTCCCTGCGGCTCCTCCAGCGGGTGAAGGAGCTCGACCCGACGCTCTTCACCAAGTCCGGCATCATGGTGGGCCTGGGCGAGCGACGCCAGGAGGTGCACCAGGTGATGGACGACATGCGCGCCGCCGACGTGGACTTCATCACCGTGGGCCAGTACCTGCAGCCCACCTCGCGTCACCACGCCGTGGACCGCTACATCACCCCCGACGAGTTCGCCGCCTACGAGCGCGCCGCCTGGGGCAAGGGCTTCCTGATGGTATCGGCCACGCCGCTCACCCGGTCGAGCTACCACGCCGGTGACGATTTCGCCCGTCTCAGGGCCGCGCGCGAATCCAAGCACGGCGCCGCCTGAGACCCGCCATGGGAGGATCCCCGATGACCGCCCCCAAAGCCGTCGCTTTCGACGTGATCGAGACCCTGTTCCCGCTCGATCCCCTGCGGTCGCGTCTTGCGGGCGTGGGCTTGACGGAAAACGACCTGGAGCCGTTCTTCGCCTCCCTCCTGCGCGATGCCTTCGCGCTCGACACGGTGGGGATCTACAAGCCGTTCAAGGAGGTGGCCTCGGCCACCCTTGGCCAGATGGGCGTGGCGGAGGCGGACCGCGACGCCGTGTTCGAGGGCTTCGCCGAGCTCACCGCCCACGACGATGTGCGCCCCGGCTTCGAACTCCTGCGCAGCCGTGGCGTGCCGGTCTTCTGTCTCACGAACGGCGATCCGGACGTGACCGAGATGCTTCTCGACCGCAACGGCCTGTCGGATCTCGTGGTGCGGACCATCTCCATCGACGAGATCGGCGTCTGGAAGCCGCGCGAGCGGGTCTACACCTACACGGCGAAGGCCGCGGGCGTGGGCCCCGAACAGATGGCGCTGATCGCGTGCCACGCCTGGGACTGTCAGGGCGCGCTCGCCGCCGGGCTCCAGGCGGGGTACGTGGATCGGGGCAAGCCCTATTCCTCCGCCATGCAGAAGCCGACCGCCTCGGCCGGGACCTTGCCGGACGTGATCGAGGCGCTTCTGGGCTAGCGCCGGGCCTTCTCCGACAGGCCCGATTCCCCCTCGCGCCGCGCCAGTTCCGCCACGATCTCCGACAGGGACACGTCGCGCGCGGCGCACATGACCAGCAGGTGATAGATCACGTCGGCGGCCTCGGCCGTCAGCCGGTCCCGGTCGCCACGGACCGCCTCGATCACCGCCTCGACGGCCTCCTCGCCAAATTTCTCGGCGCATTTCTCCGGCCCCTTGGACAGGAGCGTCGCCGTCCAGCTCGACCCGGGCTCGGCGCCGCGGCGCGCCTCGATCGTCCGGGCGAGGCGGAGAAGGGCGTCGTCGCTCATGCGAGCCTCACGGGGATGCCGGCGGCGGCCATGTGGGCCTTGGCCTCCGCCACGGTATGGTCGCCGAAATGGAAGATCGACGCGGCCAGGACGGCCGAGGCCCCGCCCTCCGTCACGCCCTCGACCAGGTGGTCGAGCGTGCCCACCCCGCCCGAGGCGATCACCGGCACCGGCACCGCGTCCGAGATCGCCCGCGTGAGCGGCAGGTTGAAGCCCGAGCGCGTCCCGTCCCGGTCCATCGAGGTCAGCAGGATCTCTCCCGCGCCCTTTTCCACCACCGTCCGGGCGAAGGCCACGGCGTCGATGCCCGTCGCCTTGCGGCCCCCATGGGTGAAGATCTCCCATCGCCCCGGGGCGACCGTCTTGGCGTCGATGGCCACGACGATGCACTGCGCGCCGAAGCGGTCGGCGGCGCGGGCGACCACGTCGGGGTCGGCGACGGCCGCCGAGTTGAAGCTGACCTTGTCCGCCCCCGCCAGCAGCAGGTTGCGCACGTCTTCGGCGCTGCGCACGCCGCCGCCCACGGTCAGGGGCATGAAGCAGTGTTCCGCCGTCCGGCGGGCGAGGTCGAACATCGTGCCGCGGTTCTCGTGCGTGGCATGGATGTCGAGGAAGCACAGCTCGTCGGCGCCGGCCACGTCGTAGGCCCGCGCCGCCTCCACCGGGTCGCCCGCGTCGCGCAGGTCGACGAAGTTGACGCCCTTGACCACGCGGCCGTCGGCGACGTCGAGGCAGGGGATGATGCGTGTCTTCAGCATGGGCGGGGTCGTAGCGCGCACCGCGCCGGGGCGAAAGGGGAACCCGCCCATGCCGGCGCGACTTCGTTGGAAAACGGAGGAGCTCCCATGAAGACGCTGACGATCGCCGCCCTGGCCCTCGCCGCCACGCCCGCCCTCGCCGATTTCGATCGGAGGGAGGCGGAAGGCACCGTGGAGGAGGCGTTCTCCCGTCTCGAGAACGCCGTGGAGGGCGCGGGCGCCACGATCTTCGCCACCGTCGACCACGGCCAGGGCGCGGCTGACACGGACATGGATCTCGGCCCCTCGAAGCTCCTGATCTTCGGCAACCCGCAGCTCGGCACGCCCGTGATGCAGCAGGACCGGATGGCCGGCCTCGTCCTGCCGCTCAAGATGCTCGTCTATGCCGACGGCGAACAGACCTACGTCGCCTACCGCGAGGTGGACGACCTCTTCGACGACCTCGACGTGGACGACGACCTGGAGGTCCTGGAGCAGATGGAAGGCGCGCTGGAGAACTTCGCCCAGGCCGCCGCCGGCAGCTAGGCGCCGAGCGCCTCCAGCGCCGCGCGCAGGTCGAGCGCCCCGTCGTAGAGGGCCCGGCCCGAGATGGCCCCGGCGATGACACCGGTGTCCCTCAGCGCCAGCAGGTCGCCCAGGGACGACACGCCGCCGGACGCGATGACGGGGACCGACACGGCACGGGCCAGCGCCTCGGTCGCGCCGATGTTGGGCCCGCCCATCGCGCCGTCGCGGTCGATATCTGTATAGATGATGGCGGCCACGCCCGCGTCCTCGAACTCGGCGGCGAGGTCGGTCACGTCGCGATCCGTCTCCTCGGCCCAGCCGCGGGTCGCGACCTTGCCGGCCCGGGCGTCGAGGCCCACGGCGATGCGGCCAGGGAATGCCCGCGCCGCCGTCCGCACCAGCTCAGGGTCCTCCACCGCGACGGTGCCCAGGATCACGCGCGACAGGCCCTTCTCGATCCAGGTCTCGATGGTGGCCATGTCGCGGATGCCGCCCCCGAGCTGCGCGGGGACGGTGACGCGCGACAGGATCGCCTCCACCGCCGCCGCGTTGACGGGCCGGCCGGCGAAGGCGCCGTTCAGGTCCACCAGGTGCAGCCACTCGCAGCCCGCCTCCTCGAAGCTGGCCGCCTGCGCGGCGGGGTCGTCGCCGAAGACGGTCGCACGGGCCATGTCGCCTTTCAGCAGGCGCACGCAGTTCCCGTCCTTCAGGTCGATCGCCGGATAGAGGATCATCGCCGCTCCCTCGCTGTGCTGGCGTGCCGTCTGTGACACCCCGTCCCGCGCTTGCCAAGCCTCGCGCCGGGGTCGGGGCGGGGCGGGGCGGGGCGGGGGCGAGGGAACGGCGCACGGGCTGTGGTGTTGGCCCTGCGACGCGAAAGAAGGAGGAGCGACATGCCCATCGTGCAGACCACCGACAAGACGGAACTCTACGTCAAGGACTGGGGCGAGGGGCGTCCCGTGGTATTGATCCACGGCTGGCCGCTCAACTCCGACAGCTGGGAGCACCAGGCGCTCGCCTTGACCGAGGCGGGCTTTCGCGTCGTCGCCTACGACCGCCGCGGCTTCGGCCGGTCCGGCCAGCCGTTCAAGGGCTACGACTACGACACGATGGCCGACGACCTGAACAGCGTCATCTCCGCGCTCGACCTGCGCGACGCCACGATCTGCGGCTTCTCCATGGGCGGCGGCGAGGTCGCCCGCTTCATCTCGCGCCACGGCACGGCGAAACTGCGCCAGGCGGCGCTGATCTCGTCCATTGCCCCGTTCATGAAGCGGACGGGCGACAACAAGGAAGGCGTGGACGAGAGCGTCTTCGAGCAGATGAAGGACGGCGTTCGCAAGGATCGCGCCGGCTTCATGAGGGACTTCTTTCCCGGCTTCTACGGCAACGACGTGAGCCAGGGCACGCTGGACTGGACGTGGAACATGGCGATGATGGCCTCGCCCAAGGCCACGCTCGACTGCATCGACGCGTTCGGCCACACCGACCTGCGGCCCGACATGGAGAAGTTCGACATTCCCACGCTGGTCGTCCACGGCACCGGCGACGACGTGGTCCCCATCGACACCTCGGGCCGCGCCGCGGCGAAGGCGATTAAGAACGCCACCCTGAAGGAGTACGAGGGCGCCCCCCACGGCCTGACGGCGACCCACGCCGAGCAGCTCAACCGCGACCTCGTGGACTTCCTCAAGGGCTGACGGCCAGGGGCGGCCCGGCCGCCCCCGCCGCGATGCCTCAGAGCCCCTTGCAGTTGGCGTAGAACGTCACCGTCGCGGGCCAGCCCCGCCGCGACGCCTCAGAGCCCCTTGCAGTTGGCGTAGAACGTCACCGTCGCGGGCCAGTCGGAGAAGATCCCGGCCACGCCCACGTCCTGGGCGAGCGCATCCACGACGTTGAGGTAGTCCTCGTCGCCGTCGATCAGGTCGGACACCGACTGGTAGTACCAGCCGCCACCATCGGCGAGCGGGCCGGACCGTTCCAGCGACCACGCGATCATCTCCAGGCCCGCGGCCTCGGCCTCGCGCGCGAGCGCCGACGGAGCCATCTCGCCGTCCTCGACGGTCAGCAGCATCCAGATCGGAGGGGCGATGTAGTTGACCCCCATCTCCTTCAGCTCGGCCATGGTCTGCGGCCAGGTCTCCGGGTCGTTCGGATCGTAGCCCTCGACCGTCGCGTCCTCGTCCATGAGGTAGACCGCCTGCGCCCCGAACTCGGGCGCGTTCTCGATCCAGTAGAGCACGTCCTCCAGCTGGAAGCTCTGCGGCCAGACGCGTGAGGGGTCGATCCCGGCCTCGACGTAGTCGTCGATCAGGGCCTGGGCGTAATCCTCCTGGCTCATGCCGTCGAAGGGCATCTCCACCACCGGGGCCTTCAGCTCGGGCGTGAAGTCGACGCCGAGCGCGTCGAACAGCTCGATCGACTCCGCGTGCGTCAGCAGCTGTGCGCCGTCGGAATAGAGCACCGTGCGCCAGGGTTCGACGCCGCCCTGGAACTCCTCCGCCGTTGTCGCCGCGGCGTCGAAGCTGTCCATCTTCGGCGACAGGGTGCGGAACTCCTCGAGCGTGATGTCCGAGGCGCGGCATTCCGCGCTGGCCTCCGTGTCCCCCTCGGCCGCGGTGAACGGGGCGGTGCACTCTTGGGCGAGGTCGGTGGTCAGGATGTTCGTGGTCGTGTGCAGGTCGTCCTGCGCGTGGCGGCAGACGAGCTCCTTGTCCTCGGTGAAGGTCACGTCGCATTCGAGAATGCCCGCGCCCATGCGCGCGGCGGCCCGGTTCGACTCCGCCGTGTGCTCGGGGAACATCAGCGGCGCGCCCCGATGCCCGATGGAGAACGCGGTGGGGCTGCCTGTCTGGCCGAGGCAGGCGCTCAGCTCGTCCTTCAGCGCGCCCTCGTCGAGCTTGTTCACCAGGTAGGCGGGTCGGGGGCCGTACTCGACCCCGCCGCCCGCCTCCTGCGCGGGTGCGAGCCCGGGAAGGGCGGCGAGGATCGCGGCGGAAAGGACGGGGCGTCTGGCGGGCATGGGGGTCTCCTTCGCGGGGGTGTCGACACGGCCCGTCATGGAACGGTCCGGTCTCGGCCCCGTGACGGTCGGGTCACGGCCATGTGACAGTCAAGACCCCCCGCAGGTGTCGCGGACATGCGAAGGGCGGCCCCGGTCCGCCCCGAGCCGCCCCGTCGATCCGCCCGCGCCCTTCGGCGGCACGTCTCACATGAAGCCAAGCTCCAGCCGCGCCTCGTCGGTCATCATGTCCATGCCCCAGGGCGGGTCCCAGGTGATCTGCACGTCGACCTGTTTCACGCCCGCGAGCGGCTCGATCGCCTCGGCGACCCAGCCCGGCATCTCGCCCGCCACGGGGCAGCCCGGCGCGGTCAGGGTCATGGTCACGTCGACCTCGTTCTCGTCCGTGATCTCGATCGTGTAGACGAGGCCCAGATCATAGATGTTGACCGGGATCTCCGGGTCGTAGACCGAGCGGCACGCCTCCACGATCTGCTCGTGCAGCGGGTGATCCGTGGTCGACGGCTTGATCAGCGGCGCGCCCTCGAGCTGGTCTGTCTGGGACATGACGGTTCCTTCAGAATGGCCGGTAAAAGACATAAGGATGCGCGGCGCCAGCGTCCAGTGGCTCAAGCGCCCCCGTCGGCGGGGATGCGCGGCAGGACGACGCGGCCCGAGGCGGCCTCCTCCTCCTGGGCGGCGCGCTGTATCCGCCGCTGCATCCGGCGTTCCGTGGTCCAGGTCTCCACCGCCTTCTCGACGCGGAACTGGAACCGGACGTCGACGCCCAGGGGGCCTTGCGCCATCACCCACATGGTGGCGCTGCCCTTGTCGGGGATCAGCGGCTCCTCCCGCACGAGGTCGTGGAACCGCAGCTCCATCGTGTCGAGGTCCGCCGTCTGGGCGAAGGTCATGGGGACGTGGCAGGTCATGCCCGCATCCTCCATGGACCAGTTCTCGAACTTGTCCTGCACGAAGGTGCTCACGGGAACGACGAGGCGGTTGTCCTTCATCGTCTTGAGCTGGATGTAGGTGAAGTGGATGCGCTCGACGGTCATGAACTTGCCCTCGAACACCACCTGGTCCCCGATCCGCGCGGAGCGGTTCATGGAGATCTGGAGCGAGGCGAGGATGTTGCCCAGGACGTGGCGGGCGGCGAAGCCCAGCACCAGCGTCAACGCCCCCGCCGAGGCCAGCAGCGAGAACCCCAGCGAGCGGTAGAGGTTGGCCGAGGACAGCACGATCCCCACGCCCGCGATCACCCCCACCACGATCACCGCGCGCCGCGCCGCCGTCATCAGGGTCGCCTGGGTGCGGACGCGCGAATTGGCCGGGTCGGCGAGACGACCCGAATCCAGCGTGACCATCCGGTTCAGCGCGGTGTCGAGCGCCGACATCCCGAACATCATCACCGCGACGACGTATCCCACCAGGATCGCGGGCGTCAGGACCGACGCGACCGCCCCCGACAGCGCGAAGACCTTGAGCGTCAGGAACAGGATCATCGTGGTCGAGGCGACGAGGATCAACGGCCAGCGCAGGGCCGTCAGGGCGGCCGTGGTCCAGTACCGCGTGGCCCGGCCGCACAGCCAGTGGAACAGCCGCCAGGTCAGCCAGCCCGTCGCCCAGGCCAGGGCCAGGATCGTGGGGATCCCGATCGCCGTCCACAGGCTGAAGCCCAGCGCGCCCGGCTCCTTGACCCAGCCGGGCAGGGCGCGTTCCAGGGCCGTGGGGCCGTAGCGGTCGTAGAGCGGTTCGATCTGCTCGACCGTGCGCGCGGAGAACACCCAGGCCGGCGGCCCGCCCTCGGGGCGGATGCGGTTGAGCCGGATCGCCGCCTCGCGCGCGCCCTCGTCCAGCACGCCGATCAGGATCGAGCGGCGCGGCTCTCCCGCCATCGCCGCCGAGGAGCTCTGCCGCGCGTCGAGGGCGTCGGGACGCTCCATCAGCGCACGCCAGCTTATCACCGCGCGGCGGCGCAGCACCGCGGCGAGCTGGGCTGCGAGCTCCGGCCCCCGCTGCGCCTGTTGGTCGGGGGCGAACGCGTTGAGGTCGAGCACATGCGCCGCCGCGCCGAGGTCGCCGCGGTCGATGGCATCGAGGAAGCTCTCGACCGCGCCCTGGGGCGTATCGAGATCGACCCAGTCCGGCGTCTGGCCGAGGCCCGGGTTCAGCTCCGCCACGGGAAAGTAGGTGCCCGGCGGCCCCTCGTTCCCGTCCTGGGCGAGGGCGGGGGCGAGCGCCCACAGGCAGGCGAGACATGCCAGCGCCGCCCGCAGGGCCGCCCTGGCCGAGGTGCTGCCCTTTCGCCGGCCCATCGCGTGCCCCTCCCTAGTCGGCCTTGCCGCGCAGGCGGCGGGTCTTGCGCGCGGGCGCGGGGCGCACGCGCTTCTCGATCATGTCGTAGAGCGCGGCGCACAGGTTCTTGCCGCTGGCGGTTTCCGCGCCCTCGAGACCCGGGGAGGAGTTGACCTCCAGCACCTTGGGCCCGTCGGCGGAGCGTAGCAGGTCCACCCCCGCCAGTCCCAGGCCGAAGGCGCGCGCGGCGCGGATCGCCGTCTCGCGCTCGGCCTTGGTGATCTTCACCGGCGCGGCGCTGCCGCCCATGTGCAGGTTGGAGCGGAACTCCCCCGGCGCGGCGGTGCGCTTGATCGCGGCCTCCACCCGGCCGCCCATGACGATGCAGCGGATGTCCTCGCCGTTGGCCTCCTTGACGAACTGCTGCACCAGGAAGTTGGCCTTGAGCCCGCGAAAGGCGTCGATCACGCTCTCGGCGGCCTTCTTCGTCTCCGCCAGGACCACGCCCTTGCCTTGCGTCGATTCCAGCAGCTTCACGATCAGGGGCGTGGAGCCGACGAGGCCGATGAGGTTCGTGGTGTCCTTGGGCGACGAGGCGAAGGCCGTGACCGGCATCCCGATCTTCTGCCGCGCCAGGATCTGGTGGGCATGGAGCTTGTCGCGGCTCGCCGTGATCCCGGACGAGCCGTTCAGCGCCCAGGTCCCGATGGTCTCGAACTGGCGCACGATGGCGGTGCCGTAGGGGGTGATCGAGGCGCCCACGCGCGGGATCACCGCGTCGTAGCGCGCGAGTCGCTTGCCGTCGTAGTGGATGTCGGGCGCCAGCGGGTTGAGCGTCATGTAGCAGCGCAGGGTGTCGATCACCTCCACCGCGTGGCCGCGCGCCTCGCCCTCCTCCACCAGCCGGCGGGTCGAGTAGCTCTTGGCCTCGCGGCTCAGGACGGCGACGCGCAGGGCCCGGTCGGGCGCCACCTCGCGCACACGCGTGGTGGTATAGACCTCGTAGCCGATCTGCGGCTGGCAGAAGCTGTCCTGGGCCGCGACGACGGCATCCTCGGGGATGCCCTGCCGCCCCACCAGCATCCGGTACTGCATCGACCCGCGATCGGTCAGCGTCACCTCGGCGGGCCAGATCCGGTCGCCCATCTTCAGCCGCGTCTCGATCACGTAGCGCAGCTCCGCCTCGCCGTTGGACGACATCACCTCGCGCCGGTCGAGCACCGGCGCCGAGCAGGCGATGGCCAGGTCGGGGCGGTTCGGCACCGGGTACATGAGAAAGCGCACCTTGGGCTGCGCGGCGGGGCCGAACGGCTCGATCTCGAAGGCGTGGAGCGCGGACGTCTTCGCGCCCGTGTCGATCTTCGCCTTGAGCGCGGGCAGCCCGAGGTCGGGCAGGGCGACCCACTCCTCCCACCCGAGGCGCAGGGGATCGGTCATGGCAGGCTCCTTTCGGCGACGGCGCTCCTGTGCCACGGACCGGCGGCGAAGGCAAAGGTCCACCGTCGGCACGTGGCGTCCGGTCCGCCGCCGCGCCGACCATGGCGCTTGCCACCCGCGCGGCGTTGGGCCAGACGGCGGGGATGACGCGCTTCTCCTTCGACCTCTCCGCCACCGACGGTGCCGCGCGCGCCGGCACGATCTCCACCCCCCGGGGCGAGATCCGCACGCCCGCCTTCATGCCGGTGGGCACCGCCGCTACGGTCAAGGCCATGCGGCCCGAGAGCGTGCGCGAGACCGGTGCCGACATCGTGCTGGGCAACACCTATCACCTGATGCTGCGCCCCGGCGCCGAGCGGATCGCCCGGCTGGGGGGGCTCCACCGCTTCATGAACTGGGACCGGCCGATCCTGACCGATTCGGGCGGCTTCCAGGTGATGAGCCTCGCGGAGCTGCGCAAGCTCACCGAGGAGGGCGTGACCTTCCGCAGCCACGTGGACGGCTCGCGCCACCACCTGACGCCGGAACGCTCGATGGAGATCCAGCGCCTGCTGGGCTCCGACATCGTCATGGCCTTCGACGAATGCCCCGCCCTTCCCGCGGACGAGGCGCGGGTGGCCGAGAGCATGCGCCTGTCCATGCGCTGGGCCGAGCGGTCCCGCGAGGCCTTCGGCGACCGCCCCGGCCACGCGCTCTTCGGCATCCAGCAGGGCGGCGTCACGCCCCATCTGCGCGCCGAGAGCGCCGAGGCACTGACCCGGATCGGCTTCGACGGCTACGCGGTGGGCGGCCTCGCCGTGGGCGAGGGGCAGGAGGCGATGTTCGGCGTCCTCGACTACGCCTGCGACATGCTGCCCGCCGACCGGCCGCGCTACCTGATGGGGGTGGGCAAGCCCGCCGACATCGTGGGCGCCGTGAAGCGCGGCATCGACATGATGGACTGCGTCCTGCCCTCGCGCTCGGGGCGCACCGGGCAGGCCTGGACCCGGCGCGGCCAGGTCAACCTCAAGAACGCGCGCCACGCCGACGATCCCCGCCCGCTGGACGAGGACTGCGGCTGCCCCGCCTGCCGCTCCTATTCGCGCGCCTATCTCCACCACGTCTACCGCGCGGGCGAGATGATCTCGGGCATGCTGCTCACCTGGCACAACCTGCACTACTTCCAGGACCTCATGGCCGGAATGCGCGCCGCCATCGCGGAGGGGCGTTTCGCCGCGTGGGAGGCGGCCTTCGACGCCGGGCGCGCGCAGGGCGACATCCCACCCGCCTGAGGCGCTTGCCCGCCGCCGCGCGGGCGGGCAACGTGGTCGCAGCACCCCGGGGGGCGTGGTTGAAGCGGCCCGTGCGGCCCACCACATGGGCCAGTGACACCGGAGGGCCGACAGCGTTGCCGCGAGGCGGGACCGACGCGCCCTTGCCAACAAGGATAATGAGATGACCGAGCATACCCATCCCGTCCTGCCGCTGCGCGACATCGTCGTCTTCCCGCACATGATCGTGCCCCTCTTCGTGGGCCGCGAGAAGTCCGTCCGCGCATTGGAAGAGGTGATGGCCGACGACAGGCAGATCCTGCTCGCGGCCCAGATCGACCCCGGCGTGGACGATCCCGACGCCGACGGCATCTACCGCATGGGCGTGCTGGCCAATGTCCTTCAGCTGCTCAAGCTGCCCGACGGCACCGTGAAGGTCCTCGTCGAGGGCAAGACGCGCGTGCGCATCACCGATTTCGTCGAGAACGAGCGCTTCTTCGAGGCCAGGGCCGACGATCTCTCCGAGACCATGGGCGACGAGGAGACCGTCACCGCCCTCCTGCGCTCGGTGGGCGAGGAGTTCGAGCGCTACGCCAAGGTTAAGAAGAACATCCCCGAGGAGGCGCTCGCCGCCGTGGGCGAGACCCAGGATCCCGCCAAGCTCGCCGACCTCGTCGCCGGCCACCTGGGCGTGGAGGTCCAGCAGAAGCAGGAGCTTCTGGAGACGCTCGAGATCGCCGCGAGGCTGGAGCGTGTCTATGGCCTGATGCAGGGGGAGGTGTCCGTCCTTCAGGTCGAGAAGAAGATCAAGACCCGCGTGAAGTCCCAGATGGAGCGGACCCAGCGCGAGTACTACCTCAACGAGCAGATGAAGGCGATCCAGAAGGAACTGGGCGACGGCGAGGACGGCGAAGGCGAGATCGCCGAGCTGGAAAAGCGCATCTCCGAGACGAAGCTCTCCGACGAGGCCCGCGAGAAGGCCGAGGCGGAGATGAAGAAGCTCAAGAACATGTCGCCGATGTCCGCCGAGGCGACGGTCGTGCGCAACTACCTCGACTGGATGCTGTCGATCCCGTGGGGCACCAAGTCCCGCGTCAAGAAGGACCTGGGCCGCGCCCAGAAGGTCCTCGACGACGACCATTACAGCCTCGACAAGGTGAAGGAGCGGATCGTCGAGTATCTCGCCGTCCAGCAGCGCTCCAAGAAGCTGAAGGGGCCGATCATGTGCCTCGTCGGCCCGCCGGGCGTGGGCAAGACCTCACTCGGCCAGTCGGTCGCCAAGGCCACGGGGCGCGAGTTCATCCGCATCTCGCTGGGCGGCGTGCGCGACGAGTCCGAGATCCGCGGCCACCGCCGGACCTATATCGGCTCGATGCCCGGCAAGATCATCCAGGCGCTCCGCAAAGCCAAGACGACGAACCCGCTCGTCCTGCTCGACGAGATCGACAAGATGGGACAGGACTTCCGCGGCGATCCGGCCTCGGCCATGCTCGAGGTGCTCGACCCCGAGCAGAACGCCAAGTTCTCGGATCACTACCTCGAGGTCGAGTACGACCTGTCGAACGTGATGTTCCTGACCACGGCGAACTCCTACAACATGCCCGGCCCGCTCCTGGACCGGATGGAGATCATTCCGCTGGCGGGCTACACCGAGGACGAGAAGGCCGAGATCGCCAAGCGCCACCTGATCGGCAAGCAGATCAAGAACCACGGCCTGAAGAAGGGCGAGTTCGAGCTGACCGACGAGGCGCTGACGCAGGTGATCCGCACATATACCCGCGAGGCGGGCGTGCGGAACCTGGAGCGGGAGCTGGCCAAGCTGGCGCGCAAGGCGACGACCCAGATCGTCAAGAAGGAGGCCGACAAGGTCACGATCACGCCCGACAATCTCTCCGACTACCTGGGCGTGCCCAAGCACCGCTACGGGCTGGCCGAGGAGGAGGACCAGATCGGCGCGGTGACGGGTCTTGCCTACACCTCCGTGGGCGGCGAGCTGCTCCACATCGAGGCGCTGCGCCTGCCGGGCAAGGGCGGGATGAAGACCACCGGCACCCTTGGCGACGTGATGAAGGAGTCCATCGACGCGGCGTCGAGCTTCGTGCGCTCGATCAGCCCGCGCATCGGGGTGAAGCCGCCCAAGTTCGACACGCTCGACATCCACGTCCACGTCCCCGAGGGCGCGACGCCCAAGGACGGCCCCTCGGCGGGTCTGGCGATGGTCACCTCCATCGTGTCGGTGCTGACGCAGATCCCCGTGCGCAAGGACATCGCCATGACCGGCGAGGTCACGCTGCGCGGCACGGCCCTTCCCATCGGCGGGCTGAAGGAGAAGCTGCTCGCGGCCCTGCGCGGCGGCATCAAGACGGTGCTGATCCCGCAGGAGAACGAGAAGGATCTGGCCGAGATCCCCGACAACGTGAAGGAGGGGCTGACCATCATCCCCGTCCGCCACGTGGACGAGGTCCTGCGCCACGCGCTGGTGCGCCAGCCACAGGCCGTGGAATGGGACGAGGCCGCGCAGGAGGCCGCCGACGCCGACCGCGCGGCCCGCGCCGCGGCGGCCGAGACGGCGGCCCAGCTTCCGCACTGAGCCCGGCTCGACCGCGGCATCGGCCCGTCGCGCCTCCGCGCGGCGGGCCTGCTCCTGCCAACGGACGGGTTCCGCGCTAGGTGGCGGAGCATCCCCGGACCGGAGTCTCCATGTTTCCCCTCTACCTGATCACCGCCGTCGTCTTCCTGGCCCTCGATGCCGTGGTCCTGAAGTTCGTCATGCAGCCCGTCTTCGCCCGCAACCTGGGCGACACGATGCGCGACTCGCCCATGGTCCTGCCGGCGGCGGGGTTCTACCTCGCCTACGTGGCGGGTCTCGTCTGGCTGGTCTCGGGGCCCGCGCTCCTGGCCGGCGATCCGCTGGAGGCGGCCCTCAAGGGCGTGGTGGTCGGCGCGATGGCCTACGGCACCTACGAGTTCACCTCTATGTCGGTGATGCGCGACTGGTCCTGGACCATGGTCGCGCTCGATACGACTTGGGGCGCGATCCTCACGGGGTTCAGCGCCTGGGTCGGCGTGGCGGTGATGCTGCGCCTGGCATGAGGGCAGGGAAGGCCCGCGCGGACGCGGGCCTTGATAGGTGGGCTCAGAGAGGCTGGAGCTCTCCGGCCGATTCACGTCCATCACGCCCGGAGATCAGCTCGTAGCCGATCTTCTGATTGTCGGCGAGGCCGGTGAGGCCGGCGCGCTCGACGGCCGAGATGTGGACGAAGACGTCGTTGCCGCCCGAGTCGGGTGCGATGAATCCGTAGCCTTTGGTGGTGTTGAACCATTTCACGGTGCCGGTGGGCATACCTGATCTCCGATAGTCGTCGTCATGCCGCGCGTGCGGCTTAGTGCAGCCAGGGTCCTTCGGGTCGGTTCGCGCGTCAGGAACGGTCGCCGTCGAAAGAATGACCCTGAAATCCTGCGGCCAAGGCCGATCACAAATCAAGTATCGTCTTAACGAATTGAAGGACGGGCGAATGACCCTCTACGGACTGACCACCTGCGATACCTGCCGCAAGGCGCTCTCCGCGCTGGAGAAAGCGGGCCACGAAGTCGCCTTGCAGGACGTGCGCCGCGACGGATTGACGGAGGCGCAGGTGGCCCGCTTCCACGCCGAACTCGGCGAAAACCTGCTCAACCGCCGCTCCACCACCTGGCGCGGCCTCTCCGAGGAGGAGCGGTCGGGCGACCCGGTGGCGCTGATCCTGGGCGCCCCGACCCTCATGAAGCGCCCGGTGATCGAGGACGGCGACCGGCTCCACCTGGGCTGGACGGCCGAGGTGCGCGAGGCCCTCGGGGCCTAGCGCAGGTCGGGCGGCGTGGCCTCGGCGGCCAGTTCGGCTACCGCCTCGTCGAGAGTCAGGGTACGCTGCCCCTTCTCGCCCAGCCGGCGAACGGCGACCGTGCCCTCCTCGACTTCCCGCGCGCCCAGGGCAAGGATCGCGGGCACCTTGCCCAGCGAATGCTCCCGCACCTTGTAGTTGATCTTCTCGTTGCGGGTATCGGCCTCCACGCGCAGGCCCGCCTTGGCGAGCCTCGCCACCACCTCCCGCGCGTAGTCGTCGGCCTCCGAGACGATCGTGGCGACCACCGCCTGCCGGGGGGCAAGCCAGAAGGGCAGGCGGCCCGACGAATCCTCGATCAGGATGCCGATGAACCGCTCGAAGCTGCCCAGGATCGCGCGGTGGAGCATGACGGGCCGGTGCTTGGCGCCGTCCTGCCCGATATAGGTCGCGTCGAGCCGCTCGGGCAGGTTGAAGTCCACCTGGTGGGTGCCGCATTGCCAGTCCCGCCCGATCGCGTCGGTCAGGACGAACTCCAGCTTCGGGCCGTAGAACGCGCCTTCGCCCGGGTTGTATTCGAAGTCGAACCCGGCCGCCTCGGTGGCGTTGCGCAGGGCCGCCTCGGCCCGGTCCCAGCTCTCGTCCGAACCCACCCGGGTCTCGGGCCGGTCGGCGAACTTCACCCGGAAATTGGGGAATCCGAGGTCGCGGTAGACGGCCGAGAGCATGTCGATGAAGCCCTTGGTCTCCGCCTCGATCTGGGCCTCCTCGCAGAAGATGTGCGCGTCGTCCTGGGTGAAGCCGCGCACGCGCATGATCCCGTGCAGCGCGCCCGAGGGCTCGTAGCGGTTGCACGAGCCGAACTCCGCCATCCTGAGCGGCAGGTCGCGGTAGGACTTGAGCCCCTGGTTGTAGACCTGCACGTGGCAGGGGCAGTTCATGGGCTTCAGGGCGTTCACCGCCTTCTCGCGCGCGTGCTCCTCGTCCACCTCGACGATGAACATGTTCTCCTGGTACTTGTCCCAGTGGCCCGAGGCCTCCCACAGCTTGCGGTCCACCACCTGGGGCGTGTTCACCTCCACGTAGCCATGGGCGCGCTGGCGGCGGCGCATGTAATCCTGGAGCGCCACGTAGATGTTCCAGCCGTTGGGATGCCAGAACACCTGTCCCGGCGCCTCCTCCTGCATGTGGAACAGGTCCATCTCGCGGCCCAGGCGCCGGTGGTCGCGCTTCGCGGCCTCTTCTAGCATGGTCAGGTGGGCGTCGAGCGCCTTCTTGGTGCGGAACGCCACGCCATAGATCCGCTGCAGCATCGGCCGGGTGGAATCGCCCCGCCAGTAGGCCCCGGCGACGGACATCAGCTTGAACGCGTCGCCCGGCACCTGGCCGGTATGCTGCAGGTGCGGGCCGCGGCACAGGTCCTGCCAGTCGCCGTGCCAGTACATCCTGAGGGGCTCGTCGCCGGGGATCGCCTCGATCAGCTCGACCTTGTAGGGCTCGCCCCGCTCCTCGTAATGGGCGACGGCGCGGGGCCGGTCCCAGACCTCGGTGGTTACCGGGTCGCGGGCCGCGATGATCTCCTTCATCACCGCCTCGATCCGGCCCAGGTCCTCTGGCGTGAAGGGCTCCGCGCGGTCGAAATCGTAGTACCAGCCGGTCGCGATCACCGGCCCGATGGTGACCTTCACCTCGGGCCAGATCCGCTGCACCGCGCGGGCCATGATATGCGCCAGATCGTGGCGGACCAGCTCCAGGGCGGGCGCCTCGTCGTCCATGGTGTTGATGGCGATGACCGCGTCGTGCTCGATGGGCCATTGCAGGTCCCAGTGGCGACCGTCCACCATGGCCGAGATCGCCTTCTTCGACAGCGACTTGGAGATCGACGCGGCCACCTCGGCGGGCGTCGTTCCGGCCGCGAAATCGCGCGCGTTGCCATCGGGGAATGTCAGGGAAATCTGGGCCATCGGCCTCTCCTCGTCGGTTCGGCGCCCACGGAACGCCCGGTTGCAAGTATGTCGCGCCGCTCTTGGCGCGGGGCAGCAGCCCTGTCAACCGGGCGTTCCCCCGCGCGCGCCGTCTTGACGATGCCGGGCGGGCGTCCGAGTCTCGCGCCCATGACCACGTTCCTCGACACGGCCCAGGGCCGCCGCATCGCCTGCAACCGCACCGAGGGGGAGGGGCCGTGCGTCGTCTTCCTCGGCGGCTTCAAGTCCGACATGGAGGGGACGAAGGCCGTCCACCTCGACGCCTGGGCCAGGGCGCGGGGCCGCGCCTTCCTGCGGTTCGACTATTCCGGCCACGGGCAAAGCTCGGGCCGCTTCGAGGAGGGCGCGATCGGCGACTGGGCCGAGGATGCCGTGGCCGCGATCGAGGCGCTGACAGACGGCCCCGTGGTCCTCGTGGGCTCGTCCATGGGCGGCTGGATCTCGCTCCTTGTGGCGGAGCGGCTCGGCCGCGTCGCGGGCTTCGTGGGCATCGCCGCCGCGCCCGACTTCACCGAGGACAGCATGTGGGCGGGGTTCGACGCCGGGCAGCGCGCCGCCCTCTCCCGCGAGGGCCGCGTGACCCTGCCCAGCGAGTACGGCGACCCGTATGTCATCACCCGCCGCCTGATCGAGGACGGGCGCGAGAACCTGGTGCTGCGCCGCCCGGCGCCGCGCATGGGCCCCGTCCGGCTCCTGCAGGGCACCGACGACGCGGACGTGACCCGCGACACCGCCCTGCGCCTGCTCGACCACCTCGGGGGCGACGTGCGCCTCACCCTCGTAAAAGGCGCCGATCACCGCTTCTCCACCCCCGATTGCCTGGCCCTGATCGAGACGGCGATCGACGAGGTCGCTCAGCCCGCCTGACCGCTCCGCGACAGGCGGTATTCGCTCACCATCCGCCAGGTGTCGCCGGGCCGCAGGACGATGTCGGGCCAGCCGGGCCGCCCCGGGGCGTCCGGCCACATCTGCGGCTCCACCGCCAGCGCGGCGCCGTGGGGATAGGGATGGCCGTGGAGCGTGGGCTCCGATTCGATGGCCACGGGGCGCATGTCGAACACCTGCAGCCCCGGCGCGGTGGTCGCGATCTCCAGCGCGACACCCGTCTCGCGGCTCGACAGGCGCAGGGCGGGCGTCAGCTCCCGCGGGCCCGCGGACAGGCAGAAATTGTGGTCGATGGGCGGCAGCGCGTCCGGGTCGAGCCGCCGGGCCTCGCGAAAGTCGAACGCGGTGCCCGCCACCGGCGCCACCTCGCCCGTGGGGATCGTCTCGCCGTCCACCGGCAGGTAGCTTTCCGCCCCGATCCACAGGTCCTGTCCCGCCCAGGTCCGGGGGTCGTGCATCGTCCAGTAGGGGTGGTGGGCGAGGTTCACGGGGCTCGCCCGGTCCGTGGTCGCACTCAGCTCCAGCCTGAGGGTGGTGCCTTCGAGGCTCCAGCGCGCGCGGATGTGGCGGTTGCCGGGAAAGCCCCCCTCGCCGTGGGCGAGGTCCAGCGCGAAGGTCACCGCGTCCGGCGCGACCTCGGCGATCTGCCACACCTTCAGGTGCAGCCCCGCCGATTCGCCGTGCAGGCAGTGACCGTTCGTCCCGGCCTCGACCTCGTGGGCCTCGCCGTCGATCTCGAACCGTGCGCCCGAGATGCGGTTGGCCACCGGGCCGATGATCCCCCCGAACGTGGAGAGAAGGGCGTCGTAGCTCGCAGGCGCCTCGGCCCCGAGGACCAGGCTCGGCGCATGGCCGGCGAGCCGCAGGTCGTGGAGCCGTGCGCCGTGGTCCCAGAGCACCGCCCGCAGGCCGTCGCTCTCGAGCGTCACGGCGCGGACCTCCCGCCCGTCCGGCAGATGTCCGGCGGAGGCGGGGCGGGTCACCGGCATCTGCACTGCCCTTGCCCGCTCATGGCACGACGCGATGTTCGGCCTGTCCGCGCCCCGCATCCTCGATGGCGAAGGTCAGGCCGTGGGCCGGATTGCGCGTCAGTTCCTCCTCCGACAGGCCCACGGCGGCGGTGGTGCAGAACAGCGTCGTCAGGTCCGGGCCGCCGAAGACCGGGCAGGTGGCCTGGGTGGCCGGAAGCGAGACCTCCC
Source organism: uncultured Paracoccaceae bacterium (assembly GCA_947500825.1). GTDB lineage: Bacteria > Pseudomonadota > Alphaproteobacteria > Rhodobacterales > Rhodobacteraceae > Palleronia. Next base: position 62,177 of record CANMTR010000003.1, read on the forward strand.
GCTGCCATCCGCCCTCCGCGTCGTAGACGGCAACCCGGCTCGATCCCCAATGCGAGACCCATAGCTGTCCCTCCATGTCGCAGACGGCCCCGTCGGGCCTGTGCCCCTCCGCCGTCTCGTCGACGAAGGGTTCGGGCTCGCCCCGCGGCCAGCCGTCCGCGTCCAGCTCCCAGCGCATGATGACCTGCGTCGGCGTGTCCGTGAAGAAGGCGAAGCGCCGGTCGGGGGTGAAGCATATGGCGTTCGGGATCGACAGGCCGCCGCGCAGGCGGGTCAGTTCGCCGTTGTGGAAGCGATAGATCGCGCCCGCGCCCCGCTCCTTGTCGATCCCCATCGTCCCGATCCAGAACCCGCCCCAGGGGTCGGCGCGCCCGTCGTTGGAGCGGGTGGTGGGGTCGTCGGCCTCCAGCGCGCACAGGCTTTCAGTCGCGCCGGTGTCGAGCGACAGGATCGTCAGGTCGGTCTCAGTCGCGACGATCACGTGCTCGCGGTCGACCCATCCCATGCACGAGACGAACCGGTCGAAGCTCCAGTCGCGCAAGGCACCGTCCTCGCGCGACAGGATGCGCCGCGAGAGGATGTCGCACCACAGGAAGGACTGGCGCTCGGGGTGCCACAGGGGGCCCTCTCCGAGCAGGCAGCGGCCGGTGTCGTGCACGGTGACCTTCATGACCGAGCCGCGTCCCAGGCCTCGACCATCGACGCTGCGCGCGCGCCCACGTCGCCCGCTTCGTCGCCGGGGCGATAGAGGCCGGTGCCGATCCCGAAACCGGCCGCGCCGGCGGCGAGCCAGTCGCGGAAATCTCCCGGCCCGACGCCGCCCACCATGTAGACCCTGGTCTCCACCGGCAGGACCGCGCGCAGGGCCTTCAGGCCGTCGATCCCCATCTGGAACGCGGGAAAGACCTTCAACGCCGTGGCCCCGGCCCTCAACGCGGAGAAGCACTCCGAGGGCGTCAGGACCCCGGGATAGCTGTCGAGCCCGGCGGCGCGGGTGGCGGCGATCACCTCCGGGTCGCAATTCGGCGAGACGACCATTCGCCCTCCCGCATCGCGGACCCGGGCCACGTCCTCCGTCGACAGGACGGTTCCGGCACCGATCTGCGCGTGGGCCCCGTGGGCCTTCGCCATCGCCTCGATGGACGCGAACGGGGAGGGGGAGTTGAGCGGCACCTCCAACCGCGTGATGCCCGCCGCGATCAGCGCCTCCGCGACGGGGGCGGCCTCGATCGGCTCGATGCCGCGCAGGATCGCGATGATCTCTCTCATGACGCCTCCTTGAGAATCTTTCGGGCGGCCCCGAGCCCGGCCAGGGTGCAGGCATCGGCGCGCGTCACCATCGGCGCCGCGCCCTGGGCGCGCAGGGCCGCGGCATAGCGCGCGGCGAGCCCGCGCTCGCCGACCACCGCCACCGGCATGCCCAGCCAGTAGGGCCGCGCATGGGCCAGTTCCGCCCCGATCAGAAGGCCCGAGGCCCGCGCGCCGGAGCCCGCGGCCGTGCCCTCCAGCAGGTGCCGGGCGCGCAGGGCGAACAATCTCTGGGCCAGCGCCTCGGGCCGGCTCATCCCGTCCGACACCGCCTCGGCGAAGGCCGCCTCGTCGTCCGCGTCGTCGAGCGTGTGGGACAGGACCGTGTGGTCGCGAAGCGCCCCGAACAGCTCGCCCGTCATCGCGGTCTGGAACGATACGACCTCCCCGGCCGAAATCTGGGCCCATTTCGTATGGGTTCCCGGCAGGCAGATCGTCCCGTCGAAGCCTGGATTGAGGCCGAGGAACCCCGCGATCTGGGTTTCTTCGCCGCGCATCACGTCCGCCGCCGGCCGGTCCTGCCGCAGCCCCGGAACGATATGGACGGACCCGCCGTCGCCCGCCCGCGTCAGGGGCCCGCCCACGGGAGTGCAGGGCACCTGGCGATAGGGTGCCTCCACCCAGCCCTGGCGCGCGCCGACCATGCCGCAGGCGATCACGGGAACCGACGTGCCGGGCGCGAGCGCCTCGAGGAGGCCGTGGAGGGCGGGGGCGAACCCGTCGCGCGTCAGGCGGCCCATCCCGTCCTCCGACGCGGCCTCGGCCACGGGGCTGCGCCCGTCCATCGCCCAGGCCCGTAGGCGGGTCGTGCCCCAATCCACCGCGATCCAGTCCGGGTTCATCTCGCCTCCGTCCGTTTTACCGGCAGATGGGGCGAAACAGCGCACCGTCCAGCATCCGGGCGATTTGCGTCCCGCCGCCGGGCACCGCCGAACGGCCCCGGTGGCGGGTGCGGCGCATGGCGCCGGGGCTCAGATCTCGGGGTCGAAATCGAGCGCGACGCCGTTAATGCAGTAGCGCAGGCCGGTCGGGTCCGGGCCGTCCGGGAAGACGTGGCCCAGATGCGCCTCGCAGCGCGCGCAATGGACCTCGGTGCGCTTCATGAACAGCTTGCGGTCCTCCGACGTTTCCACGTTCTCGTCGTCGGCGGGCTTGTAGAAGGACGGCCAGCCGGTGCCGGACTCGAACTTGTGCGCCTGGTCGAAGACCGGCAGCCCGCAGCACACGCAGTTGTACGTGCCCGCTTCCTTGGGAAAGTCCTCGTATGTGCCGGCCCGTTCGGTGCCGTGCTTGCGGGTGACCTTGTAGGCCATGTCGGAAAGCTGCTCGCGCCATTCCGCATCGGTCTTCGTTATCTTTTCCATGTCGTCCTCGGGAATGTCGGGGATGGAACCGCGCCGGGGCGGTTCACTTGCGTCTCGAACCCGATACATAAGTCTTTCAGGGGACACATGAAGGCCCGGAGAATGCCGATACCCATCCTGGCCAAGGGCAGGTACCGCGCCGTCGAGGCGCAGGACGCGGCCGATGTCGCGCGGGCGATGTCCCTGCGCGCCCGGTCGTTTCCCGTCGACCGCGCGGGCGGCGACGCCTGGGACGCGTCCTTCCGCCACGTCCTCGTGGAGGACGCGGCCACGGGCGAGGCGCTGGCCGCCTTCCGCATGGCGACGCTCGCCCCGCACGAGGCCGCGAGAAGTTGCACGGGCACGACCTACGACCTCTCGGGCCTGTCCCGGCGCCCGGGCCCGTTCGTGGAGGTCGGGCGGTTCTGCCTTCACCCCGAGCGGCGCGATGCCGACGCGCTGCGCCTCGCCCTGGCGGCGCTGACGCGGATCGTCGACGCGGCCGGCGCCGAGATGCTGTTCGGCTGCGCCTCGTTTCGCGGAACCGACTGGCGCGCCCACGCCCCCGCGCTCGCGCGCCTTCACGACCGCCACCTCGCCCCGCCGGCCTGGCGGCCCCGCGCGACGGCGCCGCGCACCGTCCCGCTCGCCCGAGCCACGGAGAGCGGCGCGCCGGGGCCTGCGGCGATGCCGCCGCTCCTGCGCTCCTATCTGGGGATGGGCGGCCGCGTCTCCGACCATGCCGTGATCGACGAGGCCATGGACACGCTCCACGTCTTCACCGGGATCGATGTCGGGGCGATCCCGGCCGCCCGCCGGCGCCTGCTGCGCGCCACCGCCGGATAGGCGGGAGGCGCTTGATGCGGGCCGGCCGCCCGTCTACGTCGCGGCCATGGCACGCGCACCCCTTCTTCAGCTCAACGACGTTTCGCTCACCTTCGGGGGCGATCCCGTCTTCTCCGACCTCGACCTCGTGGTCCATCCAGGCGACCGCGTCGCGCTCGTCGGCCGCAACGGCTCCGGCAAGTCGACCCTGATGCGGGTCATGGCCGGCCTGACGGAGGTCGACGCCGGCGAGCGGATCCTGTCTCCGGGCACGACCGTCGGCTACATGGAACAGGACCCCGAGATGGAGGGGCACGCTACCTTGGGCGACTTCGCCGTCTCCGAGCTGGACCCGTCCGAAGGCTACCGCGTCGAGATGGTGGCCGAAGGTCTCAAGTTCGATCCCGCGGGCGATCCGGCGACGGCGTCGGGCGGCGAACGGCGCCGGGCGGCGCTCGCCAAGCTCCTGGCCGAGGCGCCCGAGCTGATGCTGCTCGACGAGCCCACCAACCACCTCGACATCGAGGCCATCGCCTGGCTCGAGGACCAGCTTCGCCGCGCCCGCGCGGGCTTCGTCCTGATCAGCCACGACAGGGCCTTCCTGCGCAACCTGACCCGGGCCACGCTCTGGATCGACCGCGGCGCGGTGCGCCGCAACGAGCGCGGCTTCGAGGGGTTCGAGGACTGGCGTGACACCGTCTGGGCCGAGGAGGACCGCGACCGCCACAAGCTCGACCGCAAGATCAAGGCCGAGGCCAAGTGGGCGGTCGAGGGGATCAGCGCACGGCGCAAGCGCAACCAGGGCCGGGTGCGCAACCTCGAGGCCCTGCGCTCCGAGCGCGCGGACATGATCCGCCGCCAAGGCACCGCCGCCATGGAGCTCGACTCGGGCAGCCAGACCGGCAAGCGCGTGATCGAGGCCGAGGAGATCTCCAAGTCCTACGGCGACCGCACCATCCTGCGGCCCTTCTCGCTCAGGATCACGCGGGGCGACAGGATCGCCTTCGTCGGCCCCAACGGGGTGGGCAAGACCACCTTGCTGAAGATGCTGACGGGCGAACTCGAGCCGGACACGGGCCGGGTGCGCCACGGCACCAATCTCGACCTCGCGGTCTTCGACCAGGCCCGTGCCCAGCTCGCGCCCGACATGAGCCTGTGGGAGAACCTCATCGGCAGCCCCGAGATGCGGGTCTCGGGCAATGCCGACCAGGTGATGGTGCGCGGCCAGCCCCGCCACGTGGTGGGCTACCTCAAGGACTTCCTCTTCTCCGAGGCGCAGGCGCGCGCGCCCGTCCGGTCCCTCTCGGGGGGCGAGAAGGCGCGGCTCCTGCTGGCCAAGCTGATGGCGCAGCCCTCCAACGTCCTCGTTCTCGACGAGCCGACCAACGATCTCGACATCGAGACGCTGGACCTGCTGCAGGATCTACTGGGCGATTACGACGGGACAGTGTTGCTGGTAAGCCACGATCGCGACTTCCTCGATCGTGTGGCAACCCAGACGATCGCGTTCGAGGGGGAGGGGTACGCGACCGTCTATGCCGGCGGCTGGAGCGACTACCAGGCCCAGAAGCCGGCCGACGCCGAAAGTCGAAATCACGGAACCGCGGCCAAAAAAACACAGGCCCGCCCGGCGGAAAAAACCGATGCGAAGGGCAGCCTGACCTTCACCGAGACCCACCGCCTGAAGGAACTGCCGGCCGAGATCGAACGGCTGGAGGCGGAAATTTCCAAGCTCGAGCAGCTACTTGCGGACCCCGATCTCTATTCCCGGGAGCCGGCGAAATTCAAGAAGGCGACCGCTGCGCTGACCGATCGGCAGGCGCAACTTGAACGTGCGGAAACCACGTGGCTGGCCTTGGAGGAAAAGGCTGGAAGTTGATCACATCCATGTGTGTTGAGACCCTGCGCGGGACGTGGTCCGAGAGCGTCGCCGAGGGTGGAAGTGCCGGTTTTGCGGTCGCGGACAAACTCGGACTTGAATGGAACCTCGGCAGCGATCGCGCGTCGTTCGGCCACTGTCCGGGACAGTCGGAAGCGGCCAGAGCGCCGCGACGCAGAAACACGATCTGTGACAAAGGAGCAGAAACAATGAAATTCATCACAATGACCGCCGTCGGCGCCCTGATCGCCGGTGCCGCTCATGCCGGTGGCATCGCCCCGGCCCCGTCCGAGCCGCTCGTGATGGCGCCCGCCACGCCGGTCGCCGCCACCAACTGGACCGGCGGCTATGCCGGTGCCTCGCTGGGCTACGGCGCGGTTGACGCCGACGGCGCGCCCGGCCTCGAAGACAACGACTTCGGCTTCGACGGCGACGACAACTTCGACGACGACGAGTTCGACATCGACATCGATGGCGACGGCGCTATCGGCGGTGTCTACGGCGGCTACCAGTACGACTTCGGCTCGTTCGTGGTCGGTGGTGAAGCGGACCTGAACGCCGCCAACCTCGACTTCGACGACGACGGCATCGGCGACTTCATCGAAGGCGGCACCGACTCCTTCGACAACGACGGCGGCGCCTCGATCGACCAGATCCACCGCCTGAAGCTGCGTGCCGGCTACGACGCCGGTAGCGCCCTGATCTACGGTGTCGTGGGTGCCGCCTACGCCGAGGCCGAGATCTTCGAAGAAGATTTCTCCGACACCGGCTACGTCGTGGGTGCGGGCGTGGACTACCAGTTCCGCTCCAACATCACCCTGGGCGGCGAAGTTCTGTACCACCAGTGGGACGACTTCGACGACACCGGCATCGACTTCGAAGCCACCACCGCGCAGGTGCGCGTGGGCTACCAGTTCTGATCCATACTGGATCGGACACGGGATCAAGGGCCGGCTCTGCCGGCCCTTTTTCTTTGCCCGCTTGCCAGTCGCGGCCGATCTTGCGACACGCGGAGCCGCGACCGGCAGGGGCCCCAGATGACGACGATCCGACTGACCAACAGCGCCGCGCGGACGAAGCAGGACTTCGTCCCCCTCGATCCCGCACATGTGCGCATGTATGTCTGCGGGCCCACGGTCTATGACCGCGCGCATATGGGCAACGCGCGCTCGGCCTGCGTCTTCGACACCCTGTTCAGGCTGCTGCGCCACGTCCACGGGGCGGGGCAGGTCACCTATGTGCGAAACATCACCGACGTGGACGACAAGATCAACGCCCGCGCCGCCGAGACGGGCCGACCCATCTCCGAGATCGCCGACGAGACGACCGGCTGGTACGTCGAGGACATGGCCGCGCTCGGGTGCCTCGCCCCCACGGACTCGCCCCGCGCCACGGCCCATGTCCCCGCGATGATCGCCATGACCGAGGACCTGATCGCCAAGGGCCACGCCTACGAGGCCGAGGGGCACGTCCTCTTCGCCGTGAACACCTACGACGCCTACGGGCGCCTGTCGGGCCGGACGGTCGAGGACATGATCGCCGGCGCCCGGGTGGAGGTCGCCCCCTACAAGCGCGACCCGATGGACTTCGTCCTGTGGAAGCCCGCGGAGCCCGGATCGCCCGGCTGGGACAGCCCCTGGGGCCGCGGCCGCCCCGGCTGGCACATCGAGTGCTCGGCCATGGCGGGCACGCTCCTGGGCGAGACCTTCGACATCCACGGCGGCGGCGGCGACCTGATGTTTCCCCACCACGAGAACGAGATCGCCCAGTCCGCCTGCGCCCATGGAGGCGCCTCCATGGCCCGCTACTGGCTGCACAACGAGATGCTGCAGGTCGAGGGGCGCAAGATGTCCAAGTCCCTGGGCAACTTCTTCACCGTGCGCGACAAGCTTGACGAGGGCGTCCCCGGCGAGGTGATCCGCTACGTCCTGATGACGGCCCATTATCGCAAGCCGACCGATTGGACCGTGGACAAGGTGCGCGGCGCCACTGTGTCCCTGCGGCGTTGGCGAGAACTGACCGCCGGCGCAACACCCGCCGCCCCCGATAACGAAGTGGTCGAGGCGCTGGCCGACGACCTGAACACCGCCCGCGCCCTCGACGCGCTCCACCACCTCGCGTGGGCAGTAGCAGAGGGTGCGGCGGAGCCGGGCACGCTCCTCGCCTCCGCGCGGATGCTGGGCCTGCTGGAGGCGGGCCTTGGCGACTGGGCCGCGCCGGTGGACCTCTCCGGGCTGGAGCGCCACTTCTCCGCGCTGCGCGAGCGGGCGAAGGAGACGAAGGACTTCTCCGCCGTCGACGCGCTCAAGCTCCGCCTGGCGCAGGCCGGGGTGGAGGTGCGGATGGGCCACCAGGGCGTCTCCCTGCGGCCCGGCCCCGATTTCGCCCCGGACCGCCTGCCGGACCTGTCCTGACGCCCTTGCGGGAGGCGGGGGGAAGCGCGTATATGCCGCCCGATCCGCACGACATTTCCGGGGAGAGAGACCCATGGCCGGCCATTCCAAGTGGGCGAACATCCAGCATCGCAAGGGGCGCCAGGACGCCGCGCGGTCGAAGCTGTTTTCCAAGCTGGCGAAGGAGATCACCGTCGCCGCCAAGATGGGCGATCCCGATCCCGACAAGAACCCGCGCCTGCGCCTCGCGGTGAAGGAGGCCAAGACGCAGTCGGTCCCCAAGGACGTGATCGACCGCGCGATCAAGAAGTCCCAGGGCGGCGATTCCGAGAACTACGAGGAGATCCGCTACGAGGGCTACGGGCCGAACGGCGTCGCGCTCATCGTCGAGGCCATGACCGACAACCGCAACCGCACCGCCTCCACCGTGCGTTCGACCTTCTCCAAGAACGGCGGCAACCTGGGCGAGACGGGCAGCGTGTCGTTCATGTTCGACCGCAAGGGCCAGATCGTCTATCCGCCCGAGGCGGGCAGCTACGACGACGTGATGATGGCCGCGATCGAGGCAGGCGCCGAGGACGTGGAAAGCTCCGAGGACGGCCACGCCGTCTGGTGCGCCGACACCGACCTGAACGACGTCTCGACCGCGCTGGAGGAGACACTGGGCGAATCGCAGTCGACCAAGCTCGTCTGGCGCCCCCAGACCACCACCGAGCTCGACCTCGAGGGCATGCAGAAGCTCATGAAGCTGATGGACGCCCTCGATGACGACGACGACGTGCAGAACGTCACCGCCAACTTCGACGCCTCCGACGAGGTCATGGCGCAGCTCTAGACGTGATGGCGGAAGTCCCCATAGCGCCGGGAAGAGAAAGCCCGCCTGAGGGAGGCGACCACTCGGCGGCGCATTGACAGGGTGCGGCGGCGCGAGTCCCGCATCGAGGCATGTGAGTTCCGGGCACAACACGACGTCGATCTCGGCGTTCTGGCCGTGACCTGGGGCGTCGTGTTCCCGACGGTCACCTACGTTCCCGAGAGCGACACGACGGCCACGCGGCTCAAGGCCCTGAACCTGTTCGTATGGATCATCCCCTTGCTGGTGCCCGTGCCGGTCGCCTGGGTCTGGAAGAGGACGTGGCCGCGTCGTTGAGCCGGCCCACTGTGCCTACTTGAGCTGGCTGTCCTTCGATCCGCGGCGGTTGATGCCGCCCGCGGGCCGGCGCGCCCCGTCGCGCTCGGACTGGCACTCCACGCAGAGCTGCACGCCCGGGATCGCCTCCCGCCGCCGCTCGGGGATCGGCTCGTCGCATTCCGCGCACCTCTCCCGCGAGGGCTTCTCTCCAGGGCCGCGCTTTGCCTTCATCCGCGCCAGCTCGTCCGCGACCGAGGCCTCGATCTGTTCGTTCACCGCGCCGTCGCGGCTCCATCCGCCCGCCATGACAGGTCCCTCCATGCTGGGGCGTCATGTAGGTGCCCGCGCCGCGGCGGGCAAACCCGGGCCCGCTGGACGCCCGGCGATCCCGGCGCTATGCCCGCCGCCATGACGTCCCTGATGCCGGGTTTCGCGCTCGGTCTCTCCCTCATCCTCGCCATCGGCGCGCAGAACGCCTTCGTCCTGCGCCAGGGGCTCCGCCGCGCCCATGTGGGCGCCGTGGTCCTGACATGCGCGGCGTCCGACGCCGTGCTGATCGCGGCCGGCGTCGCGGGCTTCGGCTGGCTGGTGGAGGCCGCGCCCTGGATCGCCCCGGTCATGACCTGGGGCGGCGCCGCGTTCCTCGTCGTCTATGGCGCCCTTTCCTTCCGCAACGCGGCCCGCGGCGGCGAGACGCTGGAGGGCGCGGGGCAGGGCGCCGGCACGCGCCGCGCGGCCGTGGCGACCTGCCTCGTCCTGACCTGGGCCAATCCCCACGTCTATCTCGACACCGTGGTCCTGCTGGGATCTGTCGCCAGCACCTATCCCGATCCGGCCCTCTTCGGCGCGGGCGCGGTGGCGGCCTCCTTCACCTTCTTCGCGGCATTGGGATACGGCGCGCGTGCCCTCTCCCCACTCTTCGCCCGCGCGCGCGCCTGGCGCGTGCTCGACGCGGTGGTGGGCGCGACCATGTGGGCGCTGGCGCTGATGCTGGTGCTCACGTGAGCCGCCCCGCGCGCCCCCTGGCCGGCGTCGGCTGGATGCTCGTCACGGGCGTGTTGTTCGTCTGCGTCACCGCGTCCGTGAAGCATCTCGGCGATCGGGTCCCGGCCGCCGAGGCGGCGTTCCTGCGCTACTTTTTGGGGCTGGTCTTCCTGATCCCCCTCGCGCGTCCCGTCCTCGCGGCCTTCGGCGACCGGCGGCGGGTCAGGCTCTTCGCGCTCAGGGGGGCGTTCCACGGCATCGGCGTCATCCTGTGGTTCTTCGCCATGACGCAGATCCCCATCGCCGAGGTTACGGCGCTCAACTATCTCTCGCCCGTCTATGTCAGCCTCGGTGCCGCCCTTGTCCTGGGCGAGCGGATTTCCTGGCCACGGATCACGGCGATCTGCGCGGCCCTTCTGGGCGTCCTCATCATCCTGAGGCCCGGGTTCCGGGAGGTCTCGCCGGGTCATCTCGCCATGATGGGCACGGCGATCCTTTTCGCGGCATCCTACCTCATCGCCAAGGTGATGTCCGACGAGGTCGCGCCGTCCGTCGTGGTGGCGATGCTGTCGATCTGGGTCACGCTGGCCCTCGCGCCCTTCGCCGCGGCCGTCTGGGTCTGGCCGAGCCGGGACGAGGTGGCCTGGCTCTTTCTCGTCGCCACCCTCGCCACGACGGGGCATTTCACCATGACGCTCGCGTTCAAGTGCGCGCCGATCACGGTGACCCAGCCGGTGACCTTCCTGCAGCTCGTCTGGGCCACGCTGCTGGGATGGGTCCTGTTCGGCGAGGGGGTCGACGCCTTCGTGCTCACGGGCGGGGCGATCATCATCGGCGCCGTGGTGATCATCTCCATCCGGGAGGCCCGACAGGCGGCGCGGACGCCCCCGGTCGCGCCGTGAACGTCGCGTTCCGCATGAGGACCGCGACGTAATATCCCGGATTGAATTATCTTTCTTGCCGATTTTACCAGGCGGATGATGTGATCCCGCCCTCGGGAAATCTACCAAGCTCCGGTCGCCATCCCCGCCTCGAAAACTTCCCGGGGCGGCATCGGGATTTTCGCGCGCCTGGGTCTTGCGGAACCCGCCCGGCGCCGTTAGAGCAGCCGTCACCGGGCGGTTAGCTCAGCGGTAGAGCACTTCGTTCACACCGAAGGGGTCACTGGTTCGATCCCAGTACCGCCCACCATGTTCCCTCTCGCGCGATACTCGTTGGGTCGCCGCCCCCTCGCGGAGGCGGCGCGCCTCAGTGGTTGTCGCGCGGCAGCGTGGTCGTGGTCCGGCGATAAGCCGTCGCCAGTTCCAGGCAGCCGCCCGTTCCGAGCTGTCCCACATGGGCGCGGTAGATTTCCTGCCATGGCGTCTCGTTGACGACGCCGGGCGGGGTCCAGGCTTCCTTGCGGGCCTCCCATTCTTCCGCGTCCACCACCGCGTCCATGCGCGAGGCGTCGAGGTCCAGCCGCACCCGGTCCCCGGTCTGCAGGAACGCGAGGCCGCCGCCCACCACCGCCTCGGGGGAGGCGTTCAGGATCGACGGGCTTTCGGACGTGCCGGACTGGCGTCCGTCGCCCACCGTGGGCAGGTGCGTGACGCCCGCGCGCAGCATCTCGTCGGGGGGCTGCATGTTCACCACCTCGGCCGAGCCGGGATAGCCCACGCAGCCCACGCCGCGGATGAACAGGACCGAGCGCTCGTCGATCTCGAGCGCGGGGTCGTTGATCCGGTCGTGGTAGTCCTCCGGCCCCTCGAACACGACGGCCCGGCCCTCGAACACCTCGCCCTCCAGGAACCGCTCGCGGAAATCCTCCGAAATGACCGACGACTTCATCAGCGCCGAGTCGAACAAGTTGCCCGAGATCACCTTGAATCCCGCCGCGTGCCGCAGGGGCGCGTCGTGGGTGGTGATCACCTGCGTATCCAGGCTTTCCCAGCCGTCGAGGTTCTCGCCCATGCTGCGGCCCGTGGCCGTCATCGGCGCGTCGTGAAGCCGGCCGGCCTTGCGCAGCTCGCCCATGACGGCCGGCACGCCGCCCGCGCGGAAGAAGCTCTCGCCCAGATACTCCCCCGCGGGCTGCATGTTGACCATCAGCGGCACGTCGTGGCCGATCGTCTCCCATTCGTGGATGTCCAGATCGACGCCCACATGCCGCGCCACGGCCGCCAGGTGCGGTGGCGCGTTGGTCGACCCCCCGATGGCGGAGTTGACTACAATGGCATTCTCGAACGCCGCCCGCGTCATGATCGCGCTGGGGCGCAGGTCGTCGAGCACCATGCCGACGATCCGCTTGCCGGTCTCGAAGGCCATGGCCATGCGCTCGCGGAACGGCGCGGGGATCGCCGAGGCGCCCGTCAGTGTCATCCCCAGCGCCTCGGCCAGGGCGTTCATGGTCGAGGCCGTGCCCATCGTGTTGCAGTGGCCGAGCGACGGGGCCGAGTGGCAGGCCCGCTCCATGAACTCGTCGTAGTCGATCTTGCCCTCGGCCAGCAGGCGGCGCCCCTCCCAGATCACCGTGCCGGAGCCTGCGCGCTTGCCCTTCCACCAGCCGTCGGTCATCGGTCCGCCGTTCAGCGCGATGGCGGGCAGGTCGGTCGTCGCCGCCCCCATCAGGAGCGCGGGCGTGGTCTTGTCGCAGCCCGTGGTCAGGACCACCCCGTCGATCGGGTAGCCGTGCAGGACCTCCACCAGCCCCAGATAAGTCAGGTTGCGGTCGAGCGCGGCGGTGGGCCGCTTGCCCGTCTCCTGGATCGGGTGGACGGGGAACTCCATGGGGATGCCCCCGGCCTCGCGGATGCCGGCCTTGATCCGGTCCATGAGAAAGACGTGGATCTTGTTGCACGGCGCCAGGTCCGAGCCGGTCTGGGCGATGCCGATCACGGGCCGCTCGCTCTGCAGCTCGGCCCGGGTGAAGCCCTGGTTCTGGTAGCGCTCCAGGTAGAGGGCCGTCATCCCCGGGTTGTTGGGGTTGTCGAACCATTCCTGCGAGCGGAACCGACGATTGGCGCGGGTGTCGCTCATGTTGCGATCCTTTCGTCCTGTGAAGCCGGAGAGTGCCGCCCGGCGGCGGCGCGTGACACGTTCAGTTCTCGGGAAAGAAGCACGCCGCCGGATGGGGACGGCCTTCCATCGGGGGCCGCTCGGCGCGGCATTTCTCCTGCGCCTTCCAGCAGCGCGGCGCGAAGGGGCATCCGGGCGGCACCGCCAGCGGCGAGGGGATCTCGCCCGAGAGCTTGATGCGGGTGCGGCGGTTGTCGGGGTTGGCCGAGGGCGTGGCCGAGATCAGCGCCTTGGTGTAGGGATGGCGCGGCGCGTCGAAGATCTCGTCGCGGGGGCCGAACTCCACCGGCCGGCCCAAATACATCACCAGGATGTCGTCGGCCACGTGCCGCACCACGCTCAGGTCGTGGCTGATGAAGAGGTAGGCGAGCCCCATCCGCTCCTGCAGGTCGTTGAGCAGGTTCAGGATCTGGCTCTGGATCGACAGGTCGAGCGCCGAGACGGGCTCGTCCAGGACCAGGAGCTTGGGTTCGAGCATCAGCGCGCGGGCGACCGCGACCCGCTGGCGCTGCCCGCCCGAGAACATGTGGGGGTAGCGGTCGTAATGCTCCTCGCGCAGGTTGACGAGGCGCATCATCTCGAGCCCGCGCGCGCGGCGCTCCTTCGCCGACAGGTCGCGGCGGTTGATCTTCAGCGGTTCCTCCAGGATCTGGCCAACCCGCTGGCGCAGGTTGAGCGACCCGTAGGGGTCCTGGAACACGATCTGGACATCGGTCCTGAGCTTGGACCAGCGGGCGGGCGTGACCTCTTGCCCGCCGATGGAGAAGCTGCCCGAGGTCGGCTCCTCGATCATGGTCACCAGCCTGGCCAGGGTGGACTTGCCGCAGCCCGACTCACCCACCACCGCCAGCGTGCGGCCCGGCTCCACCGCGAAGGAGGTGTTCGCCACCGCGCGCACGATGCCGGGCTTCGAGAACAGGCCGCCGCCCACCTCGTAGTCGCGCCCGAGGTCGCGCGCCTCGATCACCGGGCTCATGGCGCGACCTCCCGGCGCGGCGCCGGGTGGCGGATATCCGGGCGGCGTATGTCGGGGCGTAGGGAAACGGCGTGGGTCATGCCCGGGCCTCCGCGGGGGCGTTGAGGGGATAGTGGCAGCGCGCCCGGCCCAGCGCGTCGGGCTGGACGGGGGGCTCGACCCCCCGGCAGCGATCGTCGGCGTAGGCGCAGCGCGGCGAGAACAGGCACCCCGCGGGCCGGTCATGCTGGCCGGGCACGACGCCGGGGATCGTGGGAAGGTGCGCCTCGGTCGCGCGCTCGGGCAGGGCCGCCAGGAGCGCCGAGGTGTAGGGATGGTGGGGCGTGGCGAAGAGATCGCGGACGGGCTGGTCCTCGACCTTCTGGCCCGCGTACTGCACCGCCACGCGCTCGGCCGTCTCGGCGACCACGCCCATGTCGTGGGTGATCAGGATTAGGCCCATGCCCGTCTCGCGCTGCAGGTCCACGAGAAGGTCGAGGATCTGCGCCTGGATCGTCACGTCGAGCGCGGTGGTGGGCTCGTCGGCGATCAGGAGGCGCGGGCGGCAGGCGATGGCCATGGCGATCATCACGCGCTGGTTCATCCCCCCCGAGAGCTGGTGGGGGAAGGCGGCGAGCCGGCGTTCGGGGTCGGGGATGCCCACCATCTCGAACAGCTCCACGCAGCGCGCGTGGCGCGCGCGGCGGTCGAGGTCGGTGTGCTTGCGCAGCGCCTCGCGGATCTGGAAACCGGCGGTGAAGCACGGGTTGAGCGACGACATCGGCTCCTGGAAGATCATCGACAACTCGTTGCCGATCAGGCGCCGTCGCGCGCGCCCCGTGAGACTGCGCAGGTCCCGGCCGTCGAAGCTCATCTCGTCGGCGGTGACCGTGGCGGTCCAGGGCAGCAGGCCCATGGCCGCCAGCATCGATACGGACTTGCCCGACCCCGATTCGCCCACGATCGCCAGGATCTCGCCGCCGCCCACGTCCACGTCGACCTTGTCCACGGCGCGGAAATCGCCGCCGGCGGTGGCGAAGGTCACCGACAGGTTGCGGATCTTGAGAAGGCTCATAGCAGTGTCAGCCCCAGGGTGATTATCAGCCCCCCGATCAGGAGGTGGACGACGCAGAAGCCCATCATGTCGCGCGCCCTGAGGCCGGCGATCCCGAGAAGCGGCAGCGCCCAGAACGGCTGGATCATGTTGGTCCAGGCGTCGCCCCAGGCCACTGCCATGGCGGCGCGGGCCTGGTCGATCCCCAGGGCCTCGGCCGCGGGCATGACCACGGGGGCCTGCACCGCCCATTGCCCGCCGCCCGAGGGGACGAAGAAGTTGACGATGCCCGCCGACAGGAATGCCCAGAACGGGAAGGTGAACCCGTTGGACAGGCTGACCAGCCCCTCGGACATGGCCGCGGCCAGTCCGCTCGCGGTCATGATCCCCATGATGCCGGCGTAGAAGGGGAACTGGATGACGATGCCCGCACCGCCCTTGATCCCTTCGTCGAGGCTAGCGAGCAGGCGCCGCGGCGTGCCGTGGAGCAGGATCGCGAGAGTGAGGAAGGTGAAGTTGACGATGTCGAGGGACAGCCCGCCGCCGCCCGCGAAATGCACCACGAGGAACGCGGCTCCGGCGAGCCCGATGATCCACGACAGGATCGGCGAGGTCTCCAGCCAGTCGGCGGGGGTGCGCTCGCCCGTCTCCTCGACCTCCTCCTCGCGCAGGAGCTCCGGGTCGACGATCACCGCGCGGTCGGCGGGGGGCATCATGGCGCGGTTCACCAGCGGGATGACCACGACCAGCGCCGCGACGATGGCGAGGTTGTAGAACGAGAAGATCGTCTCGCTCGTGGGGATGATCCCGATCTGGTCCGCGAACGGGTGCCCCTCGGTGGCGATGGACAGCGGGATCGAGCCCGACACGCCGCCGTGCCAGATCAGGAACCCCGAATACGCCGAGGCGATCAGAAGGCGGTAATCGGCCTCGATCTGGCGCGCGACCTCCTTGGCGAAGAGCGCGCCCACCACGAGCCCGAAGCCCCAGTTGAGCCAGCTCGCCGCGAGGCTGACGAGGCTGACCATCACGATCGCGCTCCCCGCCGATCCCGCGCGGGAGGCGAGCCAGGACAGGAGCTTCCGCACCGGTGGCGTCGAGGCCATCATGAAGCCCGACACCAGCACGAACAGCATCTGCATGGAGAACGACAGGAGCGACCAGAACCCGTCGCCCCACATCCGAAGCACGTCCACCGGGGCGCTGCCCTGGAACGCCATCGCCGAGCCCATGGTGATCAGCGTCAGGACGATGACGAGGACGAACGGGTCGGGGAGGTACTTCTCGACGAGGCCGGTCAGCGGGCGGGAGAGGGCGCGCAGCATGTCGTCAGCTCCTTTTAAGCTTCGGGTCGAGGGCGTCTCGCAGCCCGTCGCCCATCAGGTTGATGGCGAGCACCGTGACGAGGATCGCCAGACCCGGGAAGGTCACGACCCACCAGGCGCGCAGCACGAACTCCCGCGCGTCGGCAAGCATCGTGCCCCATTCGGGCGTGGGCGGCTGCGCGCCCATCCCCAGAAAGCCCAGCGCCGCCGCGTCGAGGATCGCGGTGGAGAAGGACAGCGCCGCCTGCACGATGATCGGCGCCAGGCAGTTGGGCAGGACGGTGATGAACATCAGCCGCTCGCGGCCCGCACCCGCCACGCGGCTGGCGGTGACGTAATCCTTGGATCGTTCCGACAGGACCGAGGCGCGCGTCAGGCGCACGTAATGGGGCTGCAGCACCAGCGCGATGGCGATCATCGCGTTCAGGAGCGTCGGGCCCAGCACCGCCACCAGCACCAGCGCCAGGAGCAGCGAGGGGAACGCCAGGATGATGTCCATGAGCCGCATGATCAGCGTGTCGAGCCATTTCGGCGCGAACCCTGCCACCAGCCCCACGATGATGCCCCCCGAGGCGGCCACGACCACCACGACGATGCCCACGAAGAACGAGAATCGCGCCCCGTGGATCAAGCGCGAGAGCATGTCGCGCCCCACCGCGTCGGTGCCCAGGGGGAACTCCCAGCTTCCGCCGGCCTGCCAGACCGGGGGCTGGAGCGTGTGGTCGCGGAACTGCGCGGAGGGGTCGTAGGGCGCCAGGAGCGGCGCCAGGATCGCCACGAGCAGGAACGCGGCGAAGACGTAGAGACCGAAGACCGCGCCGCGGTTCTCGGAGAAGTAGGACCAGAACTCCTTCAGGCGTCCGGGGCGGCGGTCCGCTCCGACCATGGTCTTGCCCGTCTGTGCGGAGGCGTCTGCCATTTCAGCGGTTCCGGATCTTGGGGTTGATGAGACCGTACATCAGGTCGACGACGAGGTTAACGACCATCACGATGACGGCGATCATCACCAGGCCCCCCTGCACGACCGGGTAGTCGCGGCGGAAGATCGAATCGACCATCCACTTGCCGATGCCGGGCCAGGAGAAGATCGTCTCGGTCAGGATCGCGCCGGCCATGAGCGTGCCCACCGACAGCCCGATCACCGTGATCACCGGGATCATGGCGTTCCTGAGCGCGTGGAGCCCGTTGACGCGGCTGGGCGACAGCCCCTTGGCCCGCGCCGTGCGGATATAGTCCTCGGACAGGACCTCCAGCATCGCCGAGCGGGTCTGCCGCGCGATCACCGCGAGCGGGATCGTCGACAGGGCGATCGAGGGCAGGATCAGGTGGCTGACCGCGCTGCCGAAGGCCCCGTCCGCCCCCGACAGCAGGCTGTCGATCAGCATGAATCCGGTCACGTCGTCGAAGTAGTAGAGGAGCCCGATCCGCCCCGACACGGGCGTCCACCCGAGGTTGCCGGAGAACACGATGATCAGCAGCAGCGCCCACCAGAAGATGGGCATCGAGTATCCCACCAGCGCCGTGGACATCAGCGCCCGGTCGTAGAACTTGCCCCGGTTCACCGCCGCGATCACGCCCGCGGGGATGCCCAGCACGATGGCGATCACGATGGCGCAGAGCGACAGCTCCACCGTGGCCGGGAACAGCGCGAAGAACTCGTCCCAGACGGGGCGGTTGGTGACGAAGGAGGTGCCCAGGTCGCCCTGCAGGATGCCCGTCAGGTAGTCCCAGAACTGCACCCAGATCGGGTCGTCGAACCCGTACTGGGCGCGCAGGGCCTCGTATCTCTCTTCGCTCAGGCCGCGCTCGCCGGCCATGACGATGATCGGGTCGCCGGGCAGGACCCGGATGAACGCGAACGAGATGAGCGTGACGCCGAGGAACGTGGGAACGAAGGTTCCCAGACGCGACAGCGCGAACTTGAGCATCGGATCACCCTTGGCTCGGAAATCTGGCGGGGAGCGGTCTGGTCGTTCCGGTTAGGCCGGCCGCGCGTCGGGCGCAAGACTCGGCCGGCCCGGTGCCGGGGGGCGGCCGGGCCGCCCCCCGGGCGTGTCACTCCTGGCTCAGCGACACGGTGTCGAAGAGGTGCCCGCCCAGCGGGTGGATGATGTATCCCTCCACCTCGGACCGGACCGGCATGAACACCGCCGAGTGGGCGATGGTGGCCCAGGGCGCCTCCTCCTTGAAGATGACCTGCGCCTCCTCGTAAAGCTGGGCGCGCTCCGACTGGTCGGGGATCGTCTTGGCCTCCTGGATCAGGCTGTCGAACTCCTCGTTGCACCATTGGGCGCGGTTGGCGTTGCTCACCGCGTCGCATCCCAGCAGCACGGCGAGGAAGTTGTCCGGGTCGCCGTTGTCGCCCGTCCAGCCCAGCAGCACGGCGCCGTCGCGATCCACGGCGCTCGACCGCTCCAGGTACTCCCCCCACTCGTAGGAGACGATCTCCACGTCCACGCCGACCTCGGAGAAGTCCTCCTGCATCAGCTCGGCCATGCGCCGCGCGTTGGGGTTGTAGGGACGCTGCACCGGCATCGCCCAGATCCGCATCGACAGGTCCTCGACGCCCGCATCCTCCAGCATCTGGCGCGCCTGCTCGGGGTCGTAGGGGTCGTCCTCGATGGAATCGTTGTAGCCCCAGATCGACGGCGGCAGCGGGTTCTTGGCCACCTCGCCGTAGCCCTGGAAGATCACGTCGATGATCGCCTGCTTGTCGATGGCCATGTTCAGCGCCCGGCGCACCTGGGGGTCGTCGAACGGTTCCTGCTGGGTGTTGTAGGCGAAGTAGCCCACGTTGAATCCCGGCTCGCGCAGCAGCTCGAGGTCGGTGTTGGACTGGATCGCGTCGATGTCGGCGGGGTTGGGGTAGGGCATGACGTGGCACTCGCCCGCCTGCAGACGCTGCAGGCGCACGCTCGCGTCGGGCGTGATAGCGAAGACCAGGTTGTCCACCTGGGGCTCGTTGTCCTTCCAGTAATTCTCGTTGCGCGCGTAGCGGATCACCGCGTCGGTCTGGTAGTCCACGAAGGTGAACGGCCCGGTGCCGATGGGGCGCTGGTTGAGCGCCTCGGGCGTGCCCGCCTCCTCCATCTGGTCGGCGTATTCCTTCGACACGATGGAGGCGAAATCCATCGCCAAGTTGGCGATGAAGGGCGCCTCGGGCCGGGCCAGGTTGAAGCGCACCGTCCTGTCGTCGACCTTTTCGATCGACTCGATGAGGTCGGGCATCGACATGGAATTGAAGTATTCCCACGACCCGTCGCCGCGCTGGCGCTCGAAGGAGTAGATCACGTCGTCGGCGTTCATCGGCCGCGAGGGCTGGAACTGGTCGTTGGAGTGGAACTCCACCCCCTCCCGCAGGGTGAAGGTGTAGCTCTGCCCGTCGTCCGAGATCTCCCACTCTTCCGCCAGGCCAGGGACCACGTTGGTCGTCCCGGTCTCGAACTCCACGAGCTGGTTGTACATCGTGTGGCTCGACGCGTCGAAAGTCGTCCCCGTGGTAAAGAGCGCCGGGTCGAAGCCCTCGGGGCTTCCTTCGGAGCAGTAGACGAGGGTCTGCTGGGCCTGGGCGGCGCCGGCAAGGCCCAGCGCGAGCGCCGAGGCCGCGAGCGTATATCGGTGGATCATCTGAAGCTCCCTGTCGCCGATTTCGCCGGATTGAACGATTCCGGCTGTCATGGCGCGAAACATTGCAGCAGCCGCAGGGATGGTCCAGCCCCTTGCCGCCTTGACCGGGCGGGCGGCTTCGGCAACACGGGCCCCATGGTACCTCGTGAGCGACTGGATCAGATCGTCGCGCGTTTCGAGTATCTCGAGGCGGCGATGTCGGAGGGCGGGGGCGACCTCGCCGCGCAGGGGCGCGAATACGCCGAGCTGCGCCCCGTGGTCGAGGCCGCGCGCGATTGGCGCGCCCTGGGGGCCGAGATCGACGAGGCCCGCGCCATGCTCGACGACCCCGAGATGCGCGCCCTCGCCGAAGAGGAGCTGCCGCGCCTGGAGGAGCGCCGCGCGGGGCTCGAGGAGCACCTGCGCCTCGCCCTCCTGCCGAAGGACGCCGCCGACGCCCGCCCCGCCATCCTGGAGATCCGCCCCGGCACGGGCGGCGAGGAGGCCGCGCTCTTCGCCGCCGACCTGATGCGGATGTACGAGCGGTTCGCGGCCGCCCAGGGCTGGCGCTTCGACGTGGTCGAGCGGCAGGAAACCGAGCTCGGCGGTCTCAAGGAGCTGGTGGCCAACGTCGCCGGCGACGGCGTTTTCGCCCGTCTCAAGTTCGAATCGGGCGTCCACCGGGTGCAGCGGGTGCCGGCGACGGAATCGGGCGGCCGCATCCATACCTCGGCGGCCACCGTCGCCGTCCTGCCCGAGGCCGCCGAGGTGGACGTGGCCATCGACCAGGCCGACCTTCGCATCGACACGATGCGCGCCTCCGGGGCAGGGGGCCAGCACGTCAACACCACGGATTCGGCCGTCAGGATCACCCATGTCCCCACCGGTCTCGTCGTCACCTCCTCCGAGAAGTCCCAGCACCGCAACCGCGAGATCGCGATGCAGGTGCTGCGCTCGCGCCTCTACGACATGGAGCGCCAGCGCGCCGCGACCGAGCGGGCCGACGCGCGCAAGGCGCAGGTGGGCACCGGCGACCGCTCCGAGCGCATCCGCACCTACAACTTTCCCCAGGGGCGGCTGACGGACCACCGCATCAACCTCACCCTCTACAAGCTCGACCAGGTGATGCAGGGCGACCTCGGGGACGTGATCGACGCCCTCGTCTCCGAGGACCAGGCCGCCCGCCTGGCCGAGATGGACGGGTGAGCGACCCGCTCGACGACCTGCTGGCCGAGGGGCGCGCGCGCCTCGGCGCGGTGCCCGACCCCGGGCGCGAGGCGCGGATACTGCTCGCCCACGCCGCCGGGCTGCCCCGCGAATCCCTGCACCGGCTCTCCGACGGGACTCCGCCGGAAAACCTGCGGGACGCCTATATCGGTCTTCTGGACCGCCGGGCGGCCGGCGAGCCCGTTTCCCGCATCCTGGGCCGCCGCGACTTCTGGCGCCATGCCTTCCGCATCACCCCCGACGTGCTCGATCCCCGCCCCGAGACCGAGACGCTGGTGGCCGAGGGCCTCGCCGCGCCCTTCTCCCGCCTTCTCGACCTCGGCACCGGGTCGGGCTGCATCCTCCTCAGCCTCCTGGCCGAGCGCCCCGCCGCCACCGGCCTGGGCACCGACGCCTCCGCCGCCGCGCTCGACGTGGCGCGCGCCAACGCCCGCGACCTGGGGCTGGAGGACCGCGCCGCCTTCGCTCGCGCCGACTGGTTCGCGGGCCTCGACGGGACCTTCGACCTGATCGTGTCGAACCCCCCCTACATCGCCGAAGCCGAGATGGCCGGGCTCGCCCCGGAGGTGGTCCGGCACGATCCCCCGGGCGCCCTCAGTCCCGGCGGCGACGGACTGGGCGCGGTGCGCCGCATCGCCGCCGGGGCCGCGGCGCGTCTCGCTCCCGGCGGACGCCTGCTGGTGGAGATCGGCTGGCGGCAGGGCCGGGCCGCCGCGGACCTGCTGTCCGGGGCCGGCCTGGACGACGTCCGCATCCTGCCCGATCTCGACGGCCGCGACCGCGTGGTGGCCGCCCGCGCGCCCGGCACCCGGCAATTCTAGGGGTTTCGAACCCGGAATCGGCCATTCGGGGTCAGAAACGGGTTGCCAAACGGGGCAGGGCGTGTTCTGTCGGGATCACAGACGGCGTGACGCGCCCAAGTGCGTTTGCCGCTGGCACTGCCAGACCATGCCGCCGTGCCGCCCGCTGTTTTCAGCGGCACTTTGGCTGTAAACGGCGATCATACGCCCGATCTTACATCAAAAGCCGGAACATACTCCGACATGCGATCCTCGAACAAACGCTCGCGGTCCAAGAATAACCGCAACCGTCCCTCCGGTGGCAACATCGTCAACCGGGTCTTCGACAGTTCCGGTCCCGAGGGCAAGGTCCGCGGTACACCGCAGCAGATCATCGACAAGTACAACCAGCTGACCCGCGACGCGCAGCTCTCCAACGACCGCGTCGCGGCGGAGAACTTCGCCCAGCACGCCGAGCATTACACCCGCATGCTCGCCGAGGCACAGCGGGAGGTCGACCAGCGCCGCGATCAGGCCGACCAGCAGAACCGCGATCGTCAGCAGAACAACAACCAGCAGGACGGGTCGGGCCAGAACAATTCCGGCTCCGGCAACGGTCCCGGCAATTCCGGTGACGATCGCGGCCAGCAGGGCGGCGACGGGAACGCGCGGGACGATCGCCAGTCCGACGGCGGCGGTCGCCGGCAGGAGGACCGCTCCGACGAGCGCCCCCGCCGCGAGGACGCCCAGCCGCAGCCCGAGGCCGGCCAACCGGCCGAGACCCCGGCCCAGGACGGGGGCGGCGAGCAGCCCAAGGCCGACAAGCCCAAGCGCCGCACCCGCAAGCCGCGCGAGGACAAGACCCCTCGCGAGGACGGCGTCGTGGATCCCGAGGCCCCCCAGGACAGCGGCCTCGTGGAAACGCCCGAGGACAAGCCCAAGCGGCGGACCCGCAAGCCCAAGGTCGACAAGTCCGACTCCAATGGCGGCGAGAACGGCGGAGGCTCCGAGAACGGCGGCGAGACCCAGGCCGCGGAGTGATCCGCGCCCTTCAGGGCCTCGCAACCTCTCTCGCCAAGGCGCAGAACGCCTCCAGGGACAGCCGTTCGGCCCGGTCCGTGGGGGCGATCCCGGCCGCGACCAGCCGGTCCTCGATGTCGGGGGCCACGCCCTTCAGGCTCGCGCGGAGCATCTTGCGCCTCTGCCCGAAGGCGGCCTTCGTCACCCGGAACAGCGTCTTCGCCTCGGCGGGAAACTTCGGCGCCTCCCGCGCCACCACGTGCACGACCGACGAACGGACCTTGGGCGGCGGCGTGAACGCCTCCGGCGGCAGGTCCATGACGATCCGCGCGTCCGCGCGCCATTGCGACAGCACCGCAAGCCGCCCATAGGCCTTGGAGCCCGGCGCGGCCACGATCCGCTCGGCCACCTCGCGCTGGAACATGAGCGTCAGCGAGGTCCAGGCCGGCGGCCACGCGGGGGGCTCCAGCCACCGGGTCAGCAGCTCGGTGCCCACGTTGTAGGGCAGGTTCGACACGATCCTCAGCGGCGGGGCGAGGTGGTCCATCGGGTCCACCGCCAGCGCGTCCCCGTGCACGATCTCCAGCCGCCCGGGATAGGCCGTGCGGATCTCTTCCAGCACGGGAAGGCAGCGCGCGTCCTTCTCCACCGCCAGGACCCGTCGCGCGCCCTCGGCCAGGAGCCCGCGCGTCAGCCCGCCCGGCCCCGGGCCGACCTCGAGCACATCGCAGGCCGACAGATCGCCCGCCTGCCGCGCGATCTTGGCCGTCAGGTTCAGGTCCAGCAGGAAGTTCTGGCCCAGCGCCTTGCGGGCCGACAGGCCGTGCTCGGCGATCACCGCCCGCAGCGGCGGCAGCCCGTCGGTCGGGGCCATCACGCCATGCCCCGCGCATGGGCCATCCGCATCCCCAGCCGCAGCGCCGCGATGGTGGAGGTCGGGTCGGCCCGCCCGGTCCCGGCGATGTCGAACGCCGTGCCGTGGTCGGGCGAGGTCCGCACGAAGGGCAGGCCCAGCGTCACGTTCACGCCGCCCGCGAAGTCTATGGTCTTGATCGGGATCAGGGCCTGGTCGTGGTACATGGCCACCGCCGCGTCGTAGGTCGCCCGGGCGCCCGCGTGGAACATCGTGTCGGCAGAGGCCGGTCCGCGCAGGTCCAGCCCCTCGGCGCGGAGCCGCTCCACCATGGGGGCGATCCAGTCCACCTCCGCCCGGCCTATGGCGCCTCCCTCCCCGGCATGGGGGTTCAGGCCCGCGACGGCGATCCGGGGCGCCTCCAGCCCGAAATCGCGCCGGAGCGACGCGTGGGTGATGCGGATGGTCTGCTCCAGCCCTTCGGGCGTCAGGGCCCGCGGCACCTCCGCCAGCGGGATGTGGATCGTGGCGGGCACCACCCGCAGGGCGTCGCAGGCCAGCATCATCACCACCCTCTCCACGCCCGCCAGCGCGGCCAGGTATTCCGTGTGGCCCGGATAGGCGAAGTTCGCCCCGTCGATCAGGGCCTTCTTGTGGATGGGCAGGGTGCAGATCCCCGCGATCCTGCCTCCCTGGGCCATCTCCACCGCGCGGGCGATGATCTCCACCACGGCCGGAGCCTGGGCGGGATCGGGGCGTCCAGGGACCGCCGGGCCGGGCATCTCGTGGGGCAGGACGGGCACGCCATGGACGACCGCCGCGGCGGCCTCGTCCGGCGCGGCGATCTCCACCACGGGCGTCCCCTCCGGCAGGTGCGCCGCCGAGCCCATGTAGAAGAACGGGACGGCCGGGCCCAGGGCCCGCCACGCCTTCGCCGCGATCTCGGGGCCGACCCCGGCGGGCTCGCCGCAGGTCAGCGCCAGGGGCAGGCTCATTCGGTGTCGATCGCCGCGTTGGCGCGCAATTCGGCGAGCAGGTTCGCGGCCCTCCGCTCCACCCGCTCGTTGACGAGCGCACCGCGCACCGCCGACAGGTCCGGCTCCTCGGCGCCCGCAGCGCGGTAGGACCTGGCGCACAGCATCACCATGTTCGCGCCGCCCGCGATCACCGCGACCTCGCCGGGGTCGAGCCGCGCAAGCTCCAGGCGAAGGTCCGACGGGATCTGGCCGATGGGTTGCGTCTCGCGCTCCAGCCCGCCGCCGGCCGCGCCGACCACGCCTTCGAGCGCGTCGCAGGTCGCCGCGCTCGCGGCGATCCGTCCCGCCTCGGCCCGGGGCGATCCCGCAGGCAGGGCCACGACGGCATATTCCAGCTCCGTGGGCGTATCGCCGCCGGGAACCTCGCCCAGCTCGCGCAGCTGAAAGAACGCCACCGCGTTGGGAAGCTGGATGGGCTGCGACACTTCCCCCGGAGACAGCTCCTGCAGGACCTGGCCGATCTGCGGCGGCAGCTCGGACAGGCGCAGCCAGTCGATCGCGCCGCCCCGCTCGCGCGACGGCGTGGCGGAATACTCCCGCGCCGCGGCGGCGAAGCTGCCGAAATCCCCGATCGCGGCGATCTGCGGGGCCAGCGCTTCGGCCCGGCGCGCCCGCTCGGGCGTGTCGGCGGGCAGGATGATCTCGTTGAGCAGGACCCGCAGCTCGGGCGCGGCCGGCGCGTCGGCGGCGCGCTCGACCACGTCGGGCTCCACCTGGGTCTGCCCGCCGCCGAAGCGTTGCGAGACGACCTCGCGCCAGGCGATGCCCGCCCGCACGAAGTCCTCGAACGCCTCGACCGATACGCCGGCCTCGTTCAGCCGGCCCACGAACTCCTCGGTGCCCAGGTTCGCCCGGCCGGCGAACTCGGACTTGCCCTCCTCCAGCTGCTCGGCGGTGACGTCGATGCCCAGCCGCCGCGCCTCGGCGAGCTGCAGCCGTTCGTCCACCAGATCGTCCAGCGCGGACTCGGCGCTGGGATCGGGCGCGCCGAACACCTGCAGCATCCGCTGTCTCTGGCCCACCTCGTACTCGGTCACCACCGCACCGTCGACACGCGCGGCGGGGGCGAACAGCGACTGGGCCGCGCTGCCCCCGGGGGTCAGGGCAAGGCACAGCGCGGCGGACAGGGCGAGGGCGGTCTGGCGCATCATCGGGGTCTCACTGAGGGGCGAGGGACGGGTTCGGTCTGCTCCTATCATCCCCGGCAGGTCCGGCGATAGGTCTCGTTGGTGGCTTCGGCGCCGAAACCCACGAGCTCCACGCCGAAGTTGAACGTGGTCGAGGGCCGGATCCGCTCGGTGTCGGTGAATATGCGCTCGAGCTGCAGGGCCACGCGCAGGCATTCGGTCGCGTAATCGAGCGCCAGATTGGCCTCCGCCGCGTCGCTGCCGGTCAGGTCGTAGCGCCCGTTCAGCCCGACGCGCCAGTGGCGTCCGACCCTGAGCCGGGTGCTCAGCTCCACCTCCTCGATGTCGTCGGGGCGGTTCTCCAGCGGCTCGGCGGTGAGCCAGTTGTAGGACCCCGTCACCCCGAGCGGCCCCGCTCGGAAGGTGGCGCGCGTCTCCGAGCGTCGCGCCCCGAGGTCGTCGTCGAGCAGAAGCCGGCTCGTCACGCCGAATGCCCCCCCCAGGTCGACCTGTCCCGCGGCCAGCCAGTCGGAGCGCCGCCCGGCCAGCCCGGTGCCGGGGGCAAACTCGTCCGAGGCCTCGGCGCGCAGCACCCGGCCAAGGGTCAGGCCCAGCGCCTTGCCGTCGGCGAAGCGCCCGGTATAGCGCAGCGCGAGATCGGCCCGCAGGCCGGTCTCGATCGTGTCGTTGCCCGGAAAGCGGCTCAGGGCGAAGAGGTTGCCCTCGTCGAACTCGACGATCACGCTGTCCTCGTTGGGCACCTCCGCCGCGCTCTGCTCGGCCCAGGTCAGCGCGCCCACCGGCTCGATCAGGTGGTGGGCGCCGCCCGGCCCGGTGCGCGACAGCGGCCAGCTCACCTGCGTCGAGACCGCCGCCGCGATCCGCGCCGTCTCGGTGGCGAAGGCGGGGTCCTGCTCGGTGCGGTAGAACTGGCCCGAGACCCGCGCGCGGTTGTTCCACACCAGCCCGGGGCCCAGGACCCGCCGGTCCAGATACTCGGCCCGCCCGCCGACGGTCACCACGTCGCGCCCCGCTCCCGGCTCGTCCGAGGACCGCCCCAGCATGCTGGCGTCGAATCCCAGCCGTATCTCTCCCGGCCCCACGGGGATGCGGCGCTCGCCCACCACGTCCGTCACGAGGGAGGGAAGCTCGTCTTCGATGCGCTTCTCCGCCGAGCGCAGGGTCTCGTACTGCGTCACCCGCCCGCGCAGCAGGGTGTCCCTGTCTGCCCGGATCAGGCGCACCTCGCTCGTCAGCGTGTTCTGGAAGTCGTAGTCGTAGTCGAAGATGTAGGAGTCGTCGGACGCCGCCTGGATGTCGAACTCCAGCCGGAAGTCGCGCGGGACCTGGAAGGCGCCGCGCGCCAACACGTACCAGCGGTCGGTGTCGGGCTGCAGCTCGTCGCGGGAGAGGGCGGCGTTGACGTTGATCGCGCCGGTCGCGAAGGTCTGTCTGTAGCGGGCCTCCAGCGTGCGCGTCATCGACGAGACATAGCCCGTCAGCGTCAGGTCGGCGTGCTCTCCCAGGGGCTGGAAATAGGGCTGCTTCACCCCGAAGGACAGGCGCGAGTTGAAGGCCAGCCGCGGGATCAGGAAGCCCGCCTTGCGGCGCCGCTCGGGGTCGGGAAGCGTCAGGCGCGGGAAATACGCCACCGGCAGGCCGAAGATGCGGAAGGTCGCCCGGTCGAAGTAGATCAGCCGTTCCTGGCGGTCGTGGATCACCTTGCGGGCGCGGATCTCCCAGGTGGGCGTGCCGCCCGCGGCGCAGATCTCGCACGACGAGGTGACCGTGTTCGACAACTGGGTGTAGCGGTCTCCGACCCGCGCCACCTGGGTCGCGGCCAGTTGCAGCTGGCGGTTCAGCACCAGCCGGGCCGAGCGCAGGATGCCGTTCCGAAGGTCCCGGTCCAGCTCGGCCTCGTTGGCCAGGATGATCGTGCCCGGACCTTCGGTGAAGGTGATCGGCCCGTCGATGTCGATCCGTTCGGTCTGCCGGTCGTAGGTCAGCCGGGGCGCGTTCAGGACCTGCCCGTCATAGGCGACCTGGACGTCCCCCTCGGCCACGAGAAGGCGGTCGTTCTCGATGCGGACGCTGTCGGCGACCAGCGTGGCCTGCTGCGCGGCCAGGGCGGAGGGCGCCAGCCCCAGCACGATTGCGGTCAGGAGTGCGCGCATCAGCCGTCTTCCCAGTGCAACAACAACCCGGCCGGCAGTAGCACCGCCGCGACGGGCGGTCCCCAGGCGGCCAGCAGGACGGGGATCTGCCCCTCCTCCCCGAGGATCTGCGCGAAATTGCGGATGAAGAAAAGGGTGAAGCCCATTGTCAGCGCGAGCATCACCATCAGGCCGGTGCGACTGACGCGGGAATGCCGCATGGTGAAGGCCGATCCCACCAGCATCATCGCCACCAGCAGGACCGGCAGGGCGAGCTGCATCTGCAGGTGGACGACGTGCCGCCGGGCGGAGAACCCGGCCGCGCGCAGGTCCTCCACGAAGCCCGGCAGGTCCCAGATGGCGAGCGTGGCCGGATCGCCGAACCCGTCGAGGATGCGCTCCGCGGTGAGCTGCGTGGGCACCGTCAGGCGCTCGGACCGCGTCGCCGTGCGCTCCGGGTTGGGGTCGGCGAAGCTCCAGACCTTGGCGTCGCGCAGCACCCATTGCCCCGGCTCCAGCGTGGCGGTGCGCGCCTCGATCCGCGTCGCCGGCGCGCCCGGCCCGTCGAAGCCGAAGAAGCTCACCTCGCGCAGGACGGTGCCGTTCGCCTCGGCCCGCTCCGCGTTGATCACGATCTGCCCGGCTCCCCCCCTCTGGCGCAGCCAGATCCCCTCGGATCCCACCGACAGCGCCGACCCGCCCCCGCCGCTCAGGCGATCGGCCAGGCGCTCGTATTGCCGCGCGGAGGCCGCGGCGATGGGGTTCAGCGCCGCCACCGCCAGCGCCCCGATCAGCAGCGTCACCACCGCCGGGCCGATCAGGCTGCGGAACGCGGAGCGCCCCGAGGCACGCGTCACCACCAGCTCCGATGTCCGCGCGAGCGTCAGGAACAGCGCCAGGGTCGAGACGATCACCAGGAGCGGCAGGATCGTGTAGATCGTCTGCGGCACCGACAGCAGCGTCAGCCCGACGATGGCGGGAAACGAGATCCCCGACCCCTCGAACCGGCGCACCTGGTCCACCAGGTCCACCAGCAGGATGATCCCGAAGAACACCGCCGTGATGAAGAGGAAGGTCAGCGCGAAGCGCCGCGCGAAGTAGAGGTGCAGGATCACGTCGCCGCTCCCGCCGTGGGGGAGGCCTGCGCCCGTCGCCACCCCGGCCGCGCGGCGCGCAGCAGAAGGGCGAGCGACACGGCAAGCGTGGCCAGGGTGGGCAGGGCGATCGCCGCCACCGGCAGGTCCCCGGAGACGGTCGCGTCCAGAACCACGTTGTCGCCCAGGTCGTAGAGGATCAGCGCCACGCTCGCGCCCAGGATCTGCCGCCACGCCGAGAAGCGCGAGAACGCGCCCAGCATCATCACCGCATAGGCGAGGATCGGGGCGACGACCGCCTGCGCCGCCTGGGTCGTCCGCTCGCCCAGCTCCAGCGCCACGCGGCGCACGTCCTCTCCCGCCTCCCGCGCGGTGGCCTCCGGCGCGGCCCACAGTTCCGTGGAGGGGATGTTGCCCAGCTCGCGCGCGTCGCCGCTCGCGCCGCCACCGCCGCGCTCCAGGCTCGAGATGCCGAAGCTGAAATCCTCGAACCGGGTCGTCCCCAGCCGCCCCGCTGAATCGAGCGTCTGCGCGATGCCGTCGTACATCACCATTTGCGGGCCCTGCGGCCCCGGCACCAGGGTGGCGGTGCGCGCCGCGTAGGTGGTCGAGCCGTCCTCGGCGCGCCGGTCCGACAGGAAGATGCCCCCCAGTTCCCCGTCCGACCCGATCTCTCCGATGAACAGGGTGACCCCGTCGGTGGGGTGCAGGAACCGCCCCTCGGCCAGCAGGCTCGCGGTCACGTCGCCGGCAAGCTGGTCGGAGCGCGCCGCCAGCCGCTCCTTGGCCAGGGGGCCCAGGACATGGGCCAGCGCGAAGCACAGCGCGCCCGCGCAGAGCCCGAAGACCAGGACCGGGCGCAGCCCCCGCAAGGGCGACAGCCCGGCCGCCTGCAACACCGCGATCTCCGACTCGCCGCGCATCCGGTTGGTGACGTAGATCGCCGCGGCGAAGGCCGCGACCGGGATCACCAGCCGGATCACCGTGGGCAGCGTCAGGAGCGAGAACTCGACGAAGACCAGAGCCGACTGCCCGTCCGAGATCAGCGTCTCGAACAGGTCCACCGCCCGGTTGATCCAGTAGATCCCCGCCAGGACCAGTGCGAAGAAGCCGAACAGCGTCAGCATCTGCGACAGAACGTACCTGTCCAGCGTTCGCAATGTCGATCTCCAGCCTCGCCTTGCGGATCGGAGACTACCTCAAGGCGAGACGGGGGAAAACGCCCTTCTGGCCAAGCGGCGCCACCTCCCCTAGGTATCGGGCGACCCCGATACGAGGACCCGACAATGACCGATCCCGCCCGTTTCCGCATCGTCGAGAACGACCCCGCCGCCCTGGCCGAGGCCGAGGGGATCGTGGCGATCTTCGTCGACGAGGAGGGGACGCTCGATCCGCTCGCGCGGCGGGTCAACAAGCTCGCCCGCGGCGCGGTGGAGCGTCTCGCGGCCTCCGAAGGCTGGTCCAAGGCCTCCGAGGGCGACGTGGTGCGGCTCGGGTTTCCCGCCGGGATGGCGGCCGACGCCGTGCTCGTGGCCCGGCTTTCTCGCAAGCCCGAGGCCCGCGCCGCGCGCAAGGCCGGCGTCGCCATCGCGCGCGAGGCGGGCGGCAAGGCCGCGACCCTCGCCCTCGGCGCGCGCAAGGGCGCCGAGGAGGTGCTGATGGGCGCGCTCCTGCGCGGCTACGACTATACCGAGCAGAAATCCAAGTCCGACGACACCTCCCGCGGCGAGGTCACGGCGATGGTGACCAAGCCCGACGCGCTGGAGGCCGCCACCGCCGACTTCGCCGCCCAGGCCGCCGGGGTGTTCTTCGCCCGCGACCTGGTGAACGCGCCCGCCAACGTCCTGACCACGGTCACCTACGCCGAGCGGCTCCAGGCCCTCTCCGAGCACGGGCTCGAGGTCGAGGTGGTGGACGAGGACCGCCTGGCCGAGCTCGGGATGGGCGCCTTCCTGGCCGTGGGGCAGGGCTCCGAGACGCCCACCCGGATGGTGGTGATGAAATGGATGGGCGGCGGCGACGAGGCGCCGCTGGCCCTCGTCGGCAAGGGCGTCGTGTTCGACACCGGCGGCATCTCCCTCAAGCCCGGATCGGGCATGGAGGACATGACCATGGACATGGGCGGCTCCGCGGTCGTCGCCGGCGTGATGAAGACGCTCGCCATGCGCAAGGCCAGGGCCAACGTGGTGGGCCTCGTCGGGCTGGTGGAGAACATGCCGGACGGCCGCGCCTACCGCCCCGGCGACGTGGTCACCTCCATGAAGGGCGACACGATCGAGGTCATCAACACCGACGCCGAGGGGCGCCTCGTCCTGGCCGACGTGCTCTGGTACGCGCAGGAGACGTTCTCGCCCTCCGGCGTGATCGACCTGGCCACACTCACCGGCGCGGCGATCATCGGTCTGGGCCACCACAACGCCGCCGCCCTGTCCAACGACGACGGCTTCTGCGACGACGTGCTCGCGGCCGCGAAGGCCGAGGGCGAGGGGCTGTGGCGCCTGCCGCTGGGCCGCGAATACGCCGACCAGCTCAAGTCCCGCATCGCCGACGTCAAGAACACCGGCGGCCGCGCCGCGGGCACGATCACGGCCGCCGAGTTCCTGCACCGCTTCGTCAAGGACGACACCAAGTGGTGCCACCTCGACATCGCCGGCGTCGCCTCGACCTCCTTCGACAGCCCTTACGCCCCCAAGGGCGCGTCGGGCTGGGGCGTGCGTGCGCTCGACCGGCTCGTGCGCGACCGCTTCGAGGGATGAGGTGGGCGCGGCCTACTTCTACCACCTGACCCGGCGCCCGCTCGAGGTCGTGTTGCCCCAGCTCCTCGAACGGGCGCTGGGGCAGGGCTGGCGCGTCCTCGTGCGGGGGCGCGACGCCGACCGCCTCGCGGCGCTCGACACCGCCATCTGGACGGCGGCGGAGGACTCGTTTCTCCCCCACGGGATCGCGGGCGGGGACGACGACGCCCGCCAGCCGATCCTGCTCACCGTCTCCGACGCGGCCCCGGGCGACCGGGCCTGCCTCATGGCGATCGAGGGCGCGGCCGTCTCGGCTGAGGAGGTCGGCGCCGTCGAGCGGGTCTGCGTCCTCTTCGACGGCGCCGACCCGGCCGCGCTCGACCGCGCCCGCGCCCAGTGGCGCGAGCTGACCCGGGCAGGGGCCTCCGCCCAGTACTGGTCCGAGGAATCGGGCAAGTGGGAGAAGAAGGCGGAGAGCGGATAGATGACCCCCCAGATCACCCTCTATGGCCACCCGGAGTCCGGCCATGCCTGCAAGGTGGCCCTGGCCCTGTCGCTCTTCGGGATCGGGCATCATGTCCACCGGATCGACATCGGGGCCCCGCGCGGCTCCCGCCCGGCCGGGTTCCTCGACCTGTCCCCAAGCGGCGAGGTGCCGGTCCTGACCATCGACGACCGGCCCATCCGGCAATCCGGCGCGATCCTGATCGAGCTCGCCACGAGGTTCCAGCATCTTTTCAGGGCCTTGCCCGAGGATATCAGTCGCGGCCGCGAGATCATCCTGAGGGAGGCGAACCGGATCGGCATGTGCCTGCCGCAGCTCAAGGCATCCCGGGCCCCCGGCGGCACGCCTCTGCCCCCCGACGTGGTCGCCTGGCTCGAGGACCGCTTCGCCACCGACCGCGACCGCTTCGACATGCTGCTGGGGGCCGAGCCGTTCCTGCATGGCCGCACGCCCGGCATCGGCGATTGCGCCGTCTGGGGCTACGTCCAGTGGCTCGACGCGGCCGGGCTCGCGCCCAGCCCCGCCATGGCGGGATGGCGGCGGCGGATGCGCGCCCTGCCGGGCATGGTCACGCCCGAGCAGGCCTTCCCGGCCTAGCGTTCCAGCTCCAGCCGCCCGTCCTCGATGCCGATGCGCCCGAACCGCGACAGGTAGCTCATCCCGAGGAGCGACACGTCCATGTCGCCGCCGTTCACGCTCGCGCCCACATCCCTGTCCTCGATACCGCCCAGCGACACCTCGTCGAGCCGGACGCGGGCCATGGGAACGGTGCCGTTCGCCGTCTGCGCGCGGCCCAGATAGGCCAGCCCGTCGGGGTCGATCCCCACGCGCCGCGCGTCCCGCTCGCTCAGCACCAGGTCCGAGGCGCCGGTATCCACGATGAAGTCCACCGGAACGCCGTTCACCGCCATCCGCACCCGGTAATGTCCGTCCACCCCCTGCGGCACGCTCAGCGAGCCGCCGCTCCCGTCGCTGGCGGTGAAGGTCTGGCGGGGCGCGATCCGCTCGCGCAGGTCGGGCCACATGGCGGCCACCGCCGCCACGCCGACGAAGATCAGCCCCCACAGGACGAGCTGGCGCAGGGTCTTGCCCATCCGCTGGCGCCCCGAGGCGATGAAATATCCCAGGATCGCCACGCCCAGGAGCGACAGGTAGAGGAAAGATGCGGTATCGTCGCCGGTCATGGCCCACCAGATAAGCACGCCCGTGCCCGACGGCCAGTCAGCCCACCATCCCGGTGTTGCGAATGCCATCGAGGACGAACTGCACCGACAGGGCGGCCAGCAACATCCCCAGAAGGCGCGTGACCACCAGGATGCCGGTGGGCCCCAGCGCCCGCTCGATCGCCTCCGACGACAGGAACAGCATCAGCACGATGGCGAAGATCGCCATCATCACCGCGAAGATCCCCGCGAAGGCCCACAGGTCGCCGCTGGCCTGGTTGGTCAGCAGGATCATCGACGCGATCCCCCCCGGCCCGGACAGGAGCGGGATCGCGAGGGGAAAGACCGACGGGTCGTCGCCCGGGTCGGGATCGTCGGGCGCCTGGTCCTGGCGGCGCTGGGTGCGCTTGCCGAACAGCATCTCCAGCGCGGTCAGGAACAGCAGGAGCCCCCCCGCGATGCGGAACGCGGGCATGGAGATGCCGATGAAGCCCAGCACCTGCTCGCCCAGGAGGCCGAACAGCGTCAGGACCAGCAGCCCGATCAGGCAGGCCCGTATCGCGATCGCCCGCCGACGGGTCCGCGCCATGCCTTGCGTCAGCGCGACGAAGACGGGCGTGGTCCCGATCGGGTCGATCACCACGAACAGCGTCACGAAGCTCGTGATGTAGAAGTCGCCGTCCATCAGGCCTCCGCCCGCTCCAGCCGCTCCTGCGCGGCCATCCACAAGGCCTCGGCGCGCTCCAACGCCTCCATGACTTCGGCGTATTTGCGGTTCCAGACCTCAAGCTCGCCCGCCCGCTTGTCCTCGTAGAGCGCGGGGTCGGCGAGCTTCTTGGCCAGCTTGTCGCGCATCTCGGCGATCTTGCTCACCCGCGCCTCGGACTTCTTCACCTCCGAGCGCAGCCCCTGCATGGCCTCGCGCGTGGGGCGCTTGGCCTTGGGCGCGGGCTTCGCGGCCTCCTCCTTGGGCTTGTCCTCCCGGCCGAGCAGCATCCGGCGGTACTCGTCGAGGTCGCCTTCGTAGGGGGCCACGCGGCCGCCCTTCACCAGCCACAGCCGGTCGGCCACGAGGCTCAGGAGGTGCATGTCGTGGCTCACCAGGATCACCGCCCCGGTATAGGCCGTCAGCGCCTCCACCAGCGATTCGCGGCTTTCGATGTCCAGGTGGTTGGTGGGCTCGTCGAGGATCAGCAGGTGCGGCGCGTCGAGCGTCGCGATCAGCAGCGACAGCCGCGCCTTCTGCCCGCCCGAGAGCGCGCCCACCAGCATGTCCGCCTGCTCGGCGCCCAGGCCGAACCCTGCGAGCCGCGCCCGCGCCCGGCCCGGCGCCTCGGCCGGGCGCATCCGGCGCAGGTGGTCGATGGGCGTCTCGTCCACGCGCAGCTCGTCCACCTGGTGCTGGGCGAAATACCCCACCCTCAGCTTCGAGGCGGTGGTGATCCGCCCCCCCATGGTTGACAGCCGCCCGGCCAGGAGCTTCGACAGCGTCGACTTGCCCTCGCCGTTGCGCCCCAGAAGCGCGATCCGGTCGTCCTGGTCGATCCTGAGGTCGAGCCTGGCCAGCACTGCCCGATCGCCGTAGCCCACGCTCGCGCTCTCGCTCGTCACGATGGGCGGCGACAGCTCCTCGGGCTCGGGGAAGGTGAACCGCCTCAGCGCCGCCTCCTGGGGCGTGGTGATCGTCTCCATCCGCTCGATCATCTTGATCCGGCTCTGGGCCTGCTTGGCCTTGGTCGCCTGGGCGCGGAACCGGTCGACGAAGCTCTGCAGGTGGGCGCGCCGGTCGTCCTGCTTCTTGATCTCGGCCTCCTTGGCCGCGATCCGGGCCGCGCGCACCTTCGCGAACGTGTCGTAGGGTCCCTGGTAGAGGGTCAGGTCCCTGTCCTCCAGGTGCAGGATCGCGCCGACCGAGCGGTTCAGCAGGCCGCGGTCGTGGCTGATCACGATCACCGTGTGGGGATAGCGCGTCAGGTAGTCCTCCAGCCACAGCGCCCCCTCGAGGTCGAGGTAGTTCGTGGGCTCGTCGAGGAGCAGCACGTCCGGCGCGGCGAAGAGCACGCCGGCCAGCGCGACCCGCATCCGCCAGCCGCCCGAGAAGGCCGAGCAGGGCTGGGCGATCTCCTCCTGGGTGAAGCCCAGGCCGCGCAGGATCTGCGTCGCGCGCGCCTCCGCCGACCAGGCGTCGATATCCGCGAGCCGGGTCTGCACCTCGGCGATGCGGTTGGGGTCGGTCGCCGTCTCGGCCTCCGTCAGAAGCGCCTCGCGCTCGGCGTCGGCGGCCATCACCGTGTCCAGCAGCGAGGTCTCCGACGAGGGCACCTCCTGGCGCACGCCGCCGATCCGGGCCAGCTTGGGCACCTCGATGGCGCCCCCCTCGAGCGCCAGCTCGCCCCGGATGAGGCGGAACAGGGTGGTCTTGCCGGTGCCGTTGCGGCCGACGACGCCGACCTTGTGGCCCGCGGGAATGTCGGCCGACGCGCTCTCGAAGAGCGGCCGCCCGGCGACGGAGTAGGAGATGTCTCGGATGCGCAGCATGAGGGGGCAGGTAACACCGCGCGCGCCGATCGGAAAGCCTCTGGCCGCCATGCGCTGAGGGACTATCTCGGGCGGCGGCACCGACGACAGGAGCGGCCATGATCACCGTCCATTCCCTCGCCTATTCCCGCGCCTCGCGCATCGTGTGGCTGCTGGAGGACCTGCGCCTTCCCCACGAGGTCGTGCGCTACGAGCGCACCGAGGCCTGGCGCGCCCCCGAGACGCTTGCGCGCGTCCACCCCTTGGGCAAGTCGCCGGTGCTGGTGGACGGCGACCTGACCCTGGTCGAATCGTCCGCGATCCTGCGATATCTCCATTCCCGCCACGGGCAGGGGACGCATGCGCCCGCACCCGGCACGGTGGCGGCCGCGCGCCACGACGCGTGGCTCGACTATGCCGAGGGCACCTTCGCCCGCGCGGTCGTGCCCGCCTTCTGGTCGCGCAAGGTCGGCGCGGCCTTCGACGACGCGGCGCGCGCGCTCCTCGACCGGCATCTCGACTTCGTCGCCTCGGGCCTCGAAGGGCGCGACTTCCTCACCGGCGACGCGGTCTCGCTCGCCGATATCCAGATGTCCTACCTGATCGCGATGACGGGGTACGGCCGGGGCTTGGACGACAGGCCCGAACTCTCGGCCTATCTCGACCGCCTGATGGCGCAGCCCGGCATGGTCCGCGCCATCGAAACGACGGGCCCGGTCATGCCCGCCGCGTGAGGGTCGCGGGCGCCCCGTCCAAGGGGGCGCCCGAAGGGGCCTCAGGCCCGCCGCTCGGCCTCGACGTCGCGGTTCCAGATCGACTGGTCGATCCCCTTGCTCAGACCCTCGTGCTGCGAGATCCGGAACAGCGGCTCCTCGCCCGCGAGCCGCTGGGCGAAGTAGTCCTTCGTCAACCGGATCACCGTTCCCGACAGGAAGATCAGCGCGACGAGGTTGATCGTCGCCATCACCGCCATCGATGCGTCGGCGAAGTTGAACACCCGCGTCACCGGCTGCACCGCGCCCCAGACCACCATGGCGAGCTGCATGCACTTGAAGATCGTCAGCGGCGTCTTGCCCGACAGCCCGAGGAACTCCAGCACGTTCTCGGAATAGGCGTAGTTCCCCAGGATCGAGGTATAGGCGAAGAACAGGATCGCCACCGCGATGAAGTACGGACCCGTGACGCCGATATGGGCCTCGAGCGCGTTCTGCGTCAGTTCCATCCCCGTGACACCGTCCGGGCCGTAATCGACCACGCCCGACAGCAGGATCATCAGCGCCGTCGCGGTGCAGATGAGCAGCGTGTCGATGAACACGCCCAGGCCCTGCACCAGCCCCTGGCTCGACGGGTGGTGCGGTTCGGGCACCGCCACGGCGGCGATATGGGGCGCCGAGCCCATCCCGGCCTCGTTCGAGAACAGGCCCCGTTTCACCCCGTTGAGGAGCGCCACCATGAAGCCGCCGGCGAAACCGCCCGCCGCCTGCTCGAGGCCGAAGGCGGACTTCACGATCAGCGCCAGCGTTCCCGGCACCTCGGTGATGTTGAGCACGATGATGACCAGCGCCACCAGCAGGTAGAGGCCGGCCATGAACGGCACCACCTTGTCGGCGACGTTGGCGATCGACTTGATGCCGCCGAAGATCACCACCGCTGTCAGGATCGCGATCACGATCCCCGTGGCGATGTGGGGGATGCCCATCGCGCCGTTCATCGCGTCGGCGATGGAATTGGACTGCACCGCGACGAAGATCAGGCCGAAGGAGCACAGGAAGAAGAAGCAGAATACGTAGCCCAGCCACTTGGCGTTCATTCCGTGCCACATGTAGTAGGCCGGCCCGCCGCGATACTGGTCCTCGGAGTTGCGCGTCTTGTAAAGTTGCGCCAGCGTCGATTCGGAATAGGCCGTCGCCATGCCGACGAGCGCCACCATCCACATCCAGAAGATCGCGCCCGGCCCGCCCAGGTACAGCGCCACCGCGACCCCGGCCAAGTTGCCCGTTCCCACCCGGCTGGCGAGCGAGATGGTCAGCGCCTGCAGCGGCGTGATCCCGTTGGTCGCCGTCGCCGAGGACTGGAAGATCACCCGGAAGAACTCGCCGAAATGGCGGAATTGGATGAATTTCGTCTGCCATGTCAGGTAAAGCCCCACCGCGAGGAGCCCCCAGACGAGGACATATCCCCACAAGACGGTGTTCAGTAGGTCCACGATAGCGTTCATTCTGCCCCCCGGGTTCTGGTTAACGTGACGAGTAGAACGCCAATCCCGCGCGCCACGCAATCGCAAGTCCGCCGGGGCCGGGTTTTCATGCCACGGGCCACATGCTAATCGAACGCCGAATATGCGGGCCCGCATGGGGCGGACCGCACGAGAAAGAGGCGCATCATGGCCACCGAACGTACGCTCTCCATCATCAAGCCCGACGCCACGCGGCGCAACTTGACCGGCAAGATCAACGCCAAGTTCGAGGATGCGGGCCTGCGGATCGTCGCGCAGAAGCGCATCCACATGTCCAAGACCCAGGCGGGCGAGTTCTACCGCGTCCACTCGGAGCGCCCGTTCTACGACGAGCTGTGCGAGTTCATGGCCTCCGAGCCGGTCGTGGTCCAGGTGCTCGAGGGCGAGGGCGCCATCGCCAAGAACCGCGAGGTCATGGGCGCGACCAACCCCGCCGACGCCGAGGCCGGCACCATCCGCGCCGAGTTCGCCGACAGCGTGGGCGAGAACTCGGTCCACGGCTCCGACGCGCCCGAGACCGCGCGCGAGGAGATCGCCTACTTCTTCGCCGGCCGCGAGATCGTCGGCTGAGGCCAGCCGACTTTCCACGGGCACGGATGGGGCCGCGACGGATATCCGCCGCGGCCCTTTTTTTCGTGCGTCACCGACGAAAAAGGGCGCCCCATGGGGCGCCCTCTCGCAAGATTTTCCGACGTGTCAGCAGCTGTAATACAGCTTGAACTCCATCGGGTGCGGCGTGTGCTCGTAGGCGTAGATCTCCTCCCACTTGAGATCCATGTAGCCCTTGATCTGGCTGCGGGTGAACACGTCGCCGGCGAGCAGGAAGTCCTGGTCCTTCTCCAGCTCCTCGAGCGCCTCGCGCAGGGAGTGGCAGACGGTGGGGATGTCCGCGAGCTCCTCGGGCGGCAGGTCGTAGAGGTCCTTGTCCATGGCCTCGCCGGGATGGATCTTGTTCTTGATCCCGTCCAGGCCCGCCATCAGCAGCGCCGAGAAGCACAGGTAGGGGTTCGCCGCCGGGTCGGGGAAGCGGGCCTCGACGCGCTTGGCCTTCGGGCTCTCCGCCCACGGGATGCGCACGCAGCCAGAGCGGTTGCGGGCCGAGTAGGCGCGCAGCACCGGTGCCTCGAAGCCCGGGATCAGCCGCTTGTAGCTGTTCGTCGTGGGGTTCGTGAACGCGTTGAGCGCCTTGGCGTGCTTGAGGATGCCGCCGATGAAGAACAGCGCCTCGTCCGACAGGTCGGCGTACTTGTCGCCGGCGAAGAGCGGCTTGCCGTCCTTCCAGATCGACATGTTCACGTGCATGCCGGTGCCGTTGTCGCCCGCGATGGGCTTGGGCATGAAGGTCGCCGACTTGCCGTAGGCGTGGGCCACGTTCTGCACGACGTACTTGTACTTCTGCAGGTTGTCGGCCTGCTCGGTCAGGGTGGAGAAGATCAGCCCCAGCTCGTGCTGGCACGAGGCGACCTCGTGGTGGTGCTTGTCCACCTTCATGCCCATCCGCTTCATGGTGGAGAGCATCTCCGAGCGCAGGTCCTGCGCGTCGTCGACCGGGTTGACGGGGAAGTAGCCGCCCTTGACCCCGGGCCGGTGGCCCATGTTGCCCATCTCGAACTCGGTGTCGGTGTTCCACGACGCGTCGACCGCGTCCACCTGGTAGGACACCTTGTTGGTGGTGACCGCGAAGCGCACGTCGTCGAACAGGAAGAACTCGGCCTCGGGTCCCATGAACGCCGTGTCGCCGATGCCCGACGACTTGAGGTAATCCTCGGCGTTGCGCGCGGTGCCGCGCGGGTCGCGGTCGTAGCGCTCCATCGTGTCGGGCTCGAAGACGGTGCAATGCACGGCCAGTGTCTTCTCTGCGTAGAACGGGTCCACATAGGCCGAGTCCGGGTCGGGCATCAGCTTCATGTCGGACTGGTCGATCGACTTCCAGCCGGCGATCGACGAGCCGTCGAACATCATCCCCTCGTCGAGGAAGTCCTCGTCCACCTCGTCGGCGATCACGGTCAGGTGCTGCAGCTTGCCGCGTGGGTCGGTGAAGCGCAGGTCGACATATTCGATGTCGCCGTCCGCGATGGTCTTCAGCATGTCGCTAGAGCTCATGGATCCCTCTCTGTCTGGGTGTGGTAGTCTGTCCGTCCGACGGATCAGAGCGCGTCAGGGCCGGCCTCGCCGGTGCGGATGCGAATCGCCTGCTCCACCGGGCTGACGAAGATCTTGCCGTCGCCGATCTTGTCGGTCTTGGCGGCGCCCACGATGGCCTCGATCGCGGAATCGACCTGGTTGTCGTCGAGAACCACCTCGATCTTCACCTTCGGCAGGAAGTCGACGACGTATTCCGCGCCGCGATAGAGTTCCGTATGCCCCTTCTGGCGACCGAACCCCTTGACCTCCAGCACGCTCAGGCCCTGGACGCCGACCTCCTGGAGAGCCTCCTTCACTTCGTCGAGCTTGAACGGTTTGATGATCGCTTTGATCTTCTTCATTGGGCCGATTCCTCCGGGTCCGGTTCAGTCGGGACAGACCACGCCCGCGCCGTCGCCTCAATCGGCGAACCGGCGCGCCGCGCGGCCCCGTCCGGGCTTTGATAGAAGCTGCCCGGTTTTTGGGCAAGATGCCTGCCGCACGGGCGGTTTTAGAAAGGATTGTCATGCACGACCTGCCGACTGCCGAAGAGATGCGCGAAATCGAGCGCTCTGCCATGGAAAGCGGCACGGTCACGGGGCTCGACCTGATGGAGCGCGCCGGCCGCGGCGCCGTCGACGCCATCCTCGCGGCCTGGCCCGGCCAGCCTCGGGGCGAGGCCGCGGTGCTGTGCGGGCCGGGCAACAACGGCGGCGACGGCTTCGTCGTGGCCCGGCTCCTGCACGCGCGCGGCTGGCGCGTCCGGGTCGGCCTCTGGGGCGCGGCGGACGAGGTGGGCGGCGACGCGCGCACCAATCTCGAGCGCTGGCGCGCCCTGGGCGAGGTGGCCTCCCTGGCCGAGGTCGCCGACCGCCCCGCAGACCTCGTGGTCGACGCGCTCTTCGGCACTGGCCTGTCGCGTCCCATCCCCGAGGCGGCCGCCCGCGCCTGGCACGCGCTCGCGGGGCAGGGCGCGCGCAGCGTCGCGCTGGACTGTCCCTCCGGCTTCGATGCCGATACCGGCCGCTGGCGCGCAACCGCGGGGCAGGAGGGTCTCTACCGCCTCCTGCCAGATCTCTGCGTCGCCTTCCACGCGCCCAAGCTTGGCCAGCACCTCGCGCCCTGCGCGGTCCGCGCTCCCGTCTCCGTCGATATCGGCCTGGGCCATGCACCTCGCACCGCCGCCCACGCCATCGCCCCCGGCGCGGATCGCGCCGGCTGGCTCGCGGACGGGTCCGCGCCGGGGGGCACGGCGCACAAGTACGATCGCGGCCATGCCCTCGTCCTGTCCGGCGGCCCGGGCCGGGGGGGGGCCGCGCGCATGGCCGCCCGGGCCGCGCTCCGGGCCGGCGCCGGCCTCGTAACGCTGGCCTGCCCGCCCGCTGCCCTCCCCGAGAACGCGGCCCGCCTCGATGCGGTCATGCTGGCCGAGATGTCGGGTGCCGCCGCGCTGGAGCGGCTCCTCTCCGACGCCCGCCTGTCCTGCCTGTGCCTGGGCCCCGGGCTCGGCTTGGGCAAGAATACCCGCGATCTTGTCGCCACCGCTCTCTCCGCCGGCCGCCGGACGGTGCTCGACGCCGATGCCCTCACCGCCTTCGAGGAGGACCCGGACACGCTCTTCGCCCGCCTCCGCCCCGACTGCGTCCTCACCCCCCACGAGGGCGAGTTCGCCCGGCTCTTTCCCGATCTCGGGCAGGGAGCGCGCACGGTCTCGAAGGCCGATGCCGCGCGCCAGGCTGCTGCCCGCGCGGGCGCGGTCGTGCTGCTCAAGGGCGCCG
Organism: uncultured Paracoccaceae bacterium; assembly: GCA_947500825.1. Classification (GTDB taxonomy): domain Bacteria; phylum Pseudomonadota; class Alphaproteobacteria; order Rhodobacterales; family Rhodobacteraceae; genus Palleronia. Next base: position 104,386 of record CANMTR010000003.1, read on the forward strand.
CGACGGTGGTCGCCACCCCGGACGGCGCCGTTGGTGTCCACGCGGCGTTCCACGACCGCGCGGTGCCGCAACTGGCCACCGCCGGGGCCGGCGACGTGCTGGCGGGCATCGTTGCCGGCCGTCTGGCGGCGGGGGGCGCGGGCATCGCCGCGGCGGCCGAACGCGCCGTCTGGCTCCATGCCGAGGCCGCGCGCCGCTTCGGCCCCGGCCTTATCGCCGAGGATCTGCCAGACCTGCTGCCGGGCGTCCTCTCGACCCCCTAGACCGGCTTCGAGATGCCAAGAAGCTCGGGCGACAGGGCCTGGGTCGTCGCCGACACCCCGTCGAAGTCGCGGTGCCTGTGGGCGGCGTCCGGATAGGCCGTCACCGGCAGGCCCGCGGCGATCGCCGCCTTCGCGGTCTCTGGGTCGGCGGCGATCGCCATGCAGTCGGGGGCGCCGTCGCCGAGGTCCTCCAGCGCCTCCGTCCAGTCGCGCACGACGGCATCGAAGGTCCCGGTCTCGAGCCGCTGGAAGGCGGCGAAGACCGCGTCCCGCGTCCCCGGGTCCAGGTCGCTGACGAGAACGAGGCGGACGCCCTCGGCGCTGGCCGCGTCGATCACCTCGGCCACGCCGGGCCGCGGCGTCAGGCCGATCTCGGCCAGCCGCTCGCGCAGCCGGTCCTGCTTGGCGGCGAACAGGGTCGCGCCGTCGCCGTCGGTGACCCGCGCCATCCGGTCCGGTCCGTCGGGCAGCTCCGCGAGCTCGCGGTAGGCGGCGAAGGACAGCGGCCCCTCGCCGCTTTCCTGCAGGGCGGCATCCAGCGCCTGGTGGTCCAGCGCGTCGATCTCGGCCAGGGCCGAGACCCCGCCGAACAGAAGGGCATGAAGCGGCATGATCGTCCTTTCGATCCGGTATCGCGGGCAAAAGGCTCGCCTGCCGGGCCGGGTTCCGCCATCCGCCCCCGGGGGGCCGCGGCCGCCTGCCTCACCCTTTCGCAAATACCCCGTCGAAAGCGTCGGCCCCGCGCGTCCGGCCCGGGGCCAAGACGCAAGGTCCCTCGTCGAAATCCACTGCTCCGGAACTCCGACGGGAGTCCGACGCGATTCCGACAGCTCATTCCACGGTCACGGACTTCGCCAGGTTCCGGGGCTGGTCCACGTCCGTCCCCTTCGCCAGCGCCGTATGATAGGCGATGAGCTGGGCCGGCACGGCATAGAGGATCGGCGCCCAGAGGTCCGGGCCCTTGGGCATCTCCACGTGCCGCCACGCCTGGCGCTCCTCCGCCAGCCCGACCGCGTCCGAGATCAGGACGACCCGCCCGTTTCGCGCGATCACCTCCTGCACGTTCGACCGCGTCTTGCCGAACAGCGCGTCCGAGGGCGCGAAGACGATCACCGGCACGTGCTCGTCCACAAGCGCGATGGGTCCGTGCTTGAGTTCGCCCGCCGCATGACCTTCGGCATGGATGTAACTGATTTCCTTCAGCTTGAGGGCTCCCTCCATCGCCAGCGGATAGAGCGCCCCGCGCCCCAGGAACAGGATGTCGTCGGCCTCCGACAGCGACAGCGCGATGTCGGCCAGCCGCTCCTCGCTCAGGAGCGCCTGGCTCAGGAGCGCGGGCATCCGCCTCAGGTCCGCCACATGTCCCGCGAGCGCCTCCGGCGTCCCCGCGCCCCGGTCCCGCGCCGCCTTCATCGCCAGGCAGCCCAGCACCGCGAGCTGGCAGGTGAAGGCCTTGGTGGAGGCCACACCGATCTCGGCACCCGCCAGGATCGGCAGCGCCACCTCCGATTCCCGCGCGATCGAGGACATCTCCACGTTCACCACCGACAGGATCCGCGCCTTGCCCCGGCAATACCTGAGCGCCGCCAGCGTGTCTGCCGTCTCCCCCGACTGGCTGACGAACACCGCCAGGGTGCGCTCCTCCAGGGGCGGCTCGCGGTAGCGGAACTCGCTGGCCACGTCGACCTCGACCGGCAGGCGGGCGATCCGCTCGAACCAGTATTTCGCCACCTGGCAGGCGTAGAAGGCGGTCCCGCAGGCCACCATGACCACCCTGTCTATACTCGAGAAGTCGATGTCGCCCTCCGGCAGGACCACCCGGTCCCCGTCCAGGTAATGGGACAGGCAACGGTCCACCACGCTCGGCTGCTCGTGCATCTCCTTGGACATCCAGTGCCGGTGGCCTTCCTTGTCCACCCGGCCCGCCTCCGCCGCGATGCGGGACGCGACGCGCTCGACGGGCCGCCCATCCGCGTCCACTATCCCAAGACCGCTCCGGCGCAGGACCGCCCGATCCCCTTCCTCGAGGTAGATCAGCCGGTCCACCAGCGGCGCGAGCGCGATGGCGTCCGACCCCACGAAGCCCTCCGTCCCGTTATGGGCGACCGCCAGAGGCGATCCGCGCCGCGCCGCGATCATCAGGTCCTCCTCCCCGTCGAAGAGGAAGACCAGCGCGAAGGCGCCCTCCAGCCGGTCGAGCGTGCGCTCCACCGCCTCCTCCGGCGTGGCCCCCGCGTCGAGGTAGGACCGGCACAGGAGCGCCACCGTCTCGGTGTCCGTCTCGCTCTCGGGATCGTAATCGCGGCGGCCGAGTTCGTCGCGCAAGGCGCCGTAGTTCTCGATGATGCCGTTATGAACGACGGCGACCGGCCCGGCACGGTGGGGGTGGGCATTGACTTCGGTGGGCTTGCCGTGGGTGGCCCAGCGCGTGTGACCGATCCCCACGCGCCCGGGAAGAGGGTCGTGCACCAGGGTGTTGGAGAGGTTCACCAGCTTGCCGACCGAGCGGCGCCGGTCGAGCCGGCCGCCGTCCAGCGTGGCGATCCCGGCGCTGTCGTAACCGCGGTATTCGAGCCGCCGCAGCGCCTCGAGGATGACCGGGGAGACCTCGTAATCGGCCAGGATTCCGACGATTCCGCACATCAGTTCGTCCTCTTCGCCTTGCGGGCCCGAAGGCTCGACATGAGTCGGCGGGCCAGCCCGTCCTTGATCGTCTGCCGCGCACGGCCGATGGCCAGGGCCCCCTCCGGCACGTCGCGCGTGATGACCGAGCCCGATCCGGTCATGGCCTCGGCCCCGATCTCGACCGGGGCCACGAGCATGGTCGAAGAGCCGATGAAAGCGTCGGCCCCGACGCGGGTGGGATGCTTGAAGACCCCATCGTAATTGCAGGTGATCGTCCCCGCGCCAAGGTTCGCCCGCGCACCGATCTCGGCATCCCCGACATAGCTCAGATGGTTCACCTTGGCGCCCGGCCCGACCTGGGAGGACTTCACCTCGACGAAGTTGCCGATCCGGGCGTCGTCCCCGATCCGGGCGCCGGGCCGCAGGCGGGCATAGGGGCCGACGATCGCGCCCGCGCCCACATGCGCGCCCTCTAGATGGGAGAATGCGCGGATGGTGGCGCCGGGCTCGATGGCGACGCCGGGGCCGAAGACGACGTTGGGTTCGACCGAGCAATCGCGCCCGATGACGGTGTCGTGGGAAAAGAATACCGTCTCGGGCGCCGTCAGCGTCACCCCGTCGGCCATGGCCGATGCCCGGCGGCGGGACTGGAAAACGCTCTCGGCCCGCGCCAGCTCGGCCCGGGTGTTCACGCCCATGGTCTCGGACTCGTCGCAGGCCACGGTGGCGCATCGCAGCCCGCGCGCCCGGGCGACGGCGACGATGTCGGTGAGGTAGTATTCCCCGGCGGCATTGTCGCACCCGACGGCATCCACGAGGTCGAACAGCAGCGCGGCATCCGCGCAGATCACCCCGGAATTGCAGAAGTCGATCTCGCGTTCTGCCTCGGTCGCGTCCTTGTACTCGACGATGCGCACCAGTTCGTCGCCCTCGACCACCAGCCGGCCGTAGCGCCCCGGATCGGCCGCCTCGAAGCCCAGCACCACGACGGCCGCGCCGCCTGCCCGCGCGGCGGCCATCATCGACAGGGTCTCGGGCCGGATGAAGGGCGTGTCGCCATAGAGTACGAAGGCGTCGCCCTCCGCCCCTGAAAGCGCCTCACGCGCCTGCGCCACGGCATGTGCGGTGCCGAGCCTTTCCGCCTGCTCGACGACGACGAGATGGGGGTCGCGGGAAAGCGCCGCCGCACGAACCTCCTCGGCGCCGTGCCCGGCGACCAGCACGCGCCGGCCGGATCCCATGGTCGCACCGGCCGCGAGCGCATGGGCGAAAAGCGGCGCGTGGCCGACCTCGTGCAGCACCTTGGGCCGGGCCGAGTTCATGCGCGTCCCCTGTCCGGCGGCGAGGACGACGAGATGTGCGGACATGGCGGATCTTTCCTTTTGCGTGCCGACCTTCTACGCCTCGACCGCGCCCGTGCAAGGCGCGTGCAAGCCGCGTGCCGGGTGCGGTCGTCACGGAGAGTTTCGGGAGATTTCATGCGCTGCGTCGTCTTCGACCTGGACGGAACATTGATCGACACATCCGCCGACCTCGTCGCCGCGGCGAACGCGTGCTTCCGGGCCCGGGGCCTGGGCGACGTTCTCGACCCCCGCGCCGACGCGGCCGTCGCCGTGCGCGGCGGTCGGGCCATGCTGCGCGAGGGCTTCGCCCGGACGGGCGCGGGCGGAGCGGAGGATGTCGAGACCGAGTATCCCCGCCTGCTGGAGGCCTACGGCGCGGCGATCGCCGTCCATTCCACGCCCTACGAGGGTGCCTGGGCCGCGGTGGAGACCCTGAGGAGCCGCGATATCGCGGTGGCGCTGTGCACCAACAAGCCCGAAGGTCTGGCGCGGCGCCTGATGGCCGAGATGGGAACCGCCCATTGCCTGCCCTCGCTGGTGGGCGCCGACACGCTGCCGGTCTCCAAGCCCGACCCGGCGCCCTTCCGCGAGGCGGTGGCGCGGGCGGGGGCCGATCCGGCGCGCGCGATGCTCGTGGGCGATACCGAGACCGACCTGAAGACGGCCCGAGCGGCCGGCGTTCCTTGCGTCCTCGTCGGTTTCGGCCCGGCGGGGCGGAGCGTGGAGGCCCTCGCCCCCGATGCCGTCCTCGACCGCTTCGCCGACCTGCCGGACCTGGCGGGCCGGATGCTCGCGTAATGCCGGCGCGCGGATGACGGGCGCCGCCCGGGGCTTCTCCGTCGGTCTGATCGTTGCGGTCGCGGCGGTGTCTGGCCTGGCCTTGGGGTGGGGAAGGGACGAAAGCGAAAGCGCGGCGATCGCACGCGTTGCCGTCCGTCATGCTCGTGAGGGCGGGGACGGGGAGTGCGCGGGGCGCCCCGGCGCCGGGGTCTGGCTCGTCGTGACCTGTGGGCAAGGTGCGGAACGGAACATCTACCGGGTGGAGAAAGACGGCCGGATCGCCGAGGCGGCGCGGGGCGGAGCGTGACCCGGGACCGGCGAAGCGGGCAAAAGGGGGTGGAAGTAGTCGCCGCGGCACCGCGATACGGAAGAGCAGGACCACGGATGTCCGACAGCGCGGGGGGACCCGTCCTGCCTTACGGGAGCGAGATTGCGTCGCGCTGCTATTTTGGAGCGTCAAGAGTTCTCGACCCCAAAGCGGTCACTCGTCCATCTTTACCGTAATGGATGAGCTGTGCCCACCAACGCTTTGATAATTATGAAAATCGCTTCGCCACCTCACGAGACTGGTTTCCGCCTTGCGGCCCTCGGGCGCTTCGGGCATCGTCGCTGCGATGCCGCATGAGCGGCGTGATACCCGTGGTCGCTACGGTGTGGCGCGAGGGTTTCGCGGCCGAGGGCAGCGGGCCCTATCTCCGAATCCTAGGAGCGCACATGATCGTCCTGCACCATTGTCACGAGACCCGCTCGATGCGGACCTTGTGGCTCCTGAACGAACTGGACGTCGAGTATTCCCTCCGTATTCACCCCTTCGATCGCAGCCTGCGCGAACCGGAATACCTTTCGCTCCATCCGGTGGGGCGGGTGCCCACCCTGCAGATAGACGGCGATTCCCTTTGGGAGAGCGGCGCGATCACCGAGATCCTCTGCGAGAGGTTTCCCGAACGTGGCCTCGGCCGCCCGCCCGGCGACATCGACCGTCCCGACTACCTCGTCTGGATCCATTTCGCGGAAACGGTCAGCCAGCACGCCGCCGCCCTCACCCAGCAGCACATCATCCTGTACGACGATTCCATGCGCTCGCCCACGATCATGAAGCTCGAAGTGGCGCGGATCAGGAAATGTTATGCCGCCATCGAGGGGCGCCTGTCGACGCCCGTGGAGAATCGGGACTACCTGCTGACCAGCGGGTTCTCGGCCGCCGATATCTCGGTGGGGCAGGCCGTCTACATGGCGCGGCACTTCGCGCCGCTCGACGATTTCCCCGAGACGGCGCGGTGGTACGAGGCGATCACGGAGCGCGATACGTTCCAGAGCGCGTTGCCGCCAGACGGTGCAGAGCGCCTCTACGAGCGGGATTTCTACCCGGCCTGGAACGAGGCGCCCTCCTAGAACGGCGAGAGCGCCACCTCCCGGATCATCTTCGAGCCCGCTTGCAAGGGGGCTTCTTCGCCGTAAACGGTAAGGCTTTGGTCGCCGTTGGCGCTGGCTCCAGAGAATGCGCGGCGCCGCCCGCCAGCACGTCCAAATTCGGCCAAGGTCGTGGCCGTACCGCTCGAGCCATCGAAACGCACGAGCTCGATGTCACGGACGAGGGAGCGGAAGACCTCCGACCGGTCCGTCTCGGCGACGTTCTCCACGGCGTTGGCTGCGGCGGCCTCGCGGATGTCCCCGGCCGAGCCACTCCGGGCCAGTTCCACGGCCCCGGCGTGGGCCGCTGCGCTGGCGGCACGGCCCAGCCGTTCCGCGTGGCGCCAGATATTGGATCTGTGGACGGCAAAGCCCGATAGCATGGCGAGTGAGACGAACCACACAGGCGCGAAGGGGTCCGAGCCGTCCTCGTTGCGCAGGAAGCGGACGATTCTCATGACGGCTCCACCGCGCAGACCACGCGGGAGGTGATCCGCAGGCCCTTCGAGATCCCGGTAGGATCGATGGCCACGAGATCGGAGGCCCCCTTCGACACCGTGACGGCAATGCGATCGCCGAAGACCGCGACCTCTGTCGCGGGCGCGGCCCGGTGGCGGGCAAACCGGGAGGGACGTAGCAATGTGCCTTCTCGTCGCCGGTCACTCGCCGGGGCACGAGCCGGGCGGTGTCTCGGGCGACGCTGCCGTATTCGGCCTGGGCGCAGAAGAACCGCGATATCTGGACACCCAAAAGCAATATCCCCACGAGAAGCGGGGTCCGGTTGGCGAACTCGACTGAAACTCCCACGTCCTCGTCTCCGGCCCGAGCGCGGAATTTCCGAAAGCACGGAGGCCCCATGGCATTCGCTGATAGAATGCCGCAAACCCACGTGGTCCGGCCGGCGTGGACGTGACCTTGCGAGAAGATTCCGGCGGATCCGGGGCGCCGCGGGGCCATCCCTTTGGCGAACGACCCGCCCGCTTCGGGCCGCGGCACCCGCGCGCGCCCCGTTGACCGTTCGTTCGCCCGTGTCTATCTCGACGACATATCCAGCCGACGGAGTGCGCCCGTGGACGACATTCTCAGCGACTACCTGCCGATCCTGATCCTGCTGGGACTGGCGATCGCCCTCGGGCTCATCCTGATTCTGGCGGCCGCTATTCTCGCCGTGCGCCACCCGGATTCGGAAAAGGTGTCCGCCTACGAGTGCGGCTTCAACGCGTTTGACGATGCTAGGATGAAATTCGACGTCCGGTTTTACCTCGTGTCGATCCTGTTCATCATCTTCGACTTGGAGATCGCGTTCCTTTTCCCGTGGGCCACGACCTTCGCGAGCATGACGGATGTGGCGTTTTGGTCGATGATGACCTTCCTGACGGTTCTGACCGTCGGGTTCGCCTATGAATGGAAGAAAGGAGCCCTCGAATGGGAGTGAGCGACACCAAGATGCCGCAGAGCGGCGTGTCGCCCCAAGGGGTGATGAAAGCGGGGCCGGACCGCGAGAACGCGACCCAGACGCTCAACAAGGAGCTGACCGACAAGGGTTTCCTGCTCACTAAGAGCGACGACATCATCAACTGGGCGCGAACCGGGTCGCTGCACTGGATGACTTTCGGTCTCGCGTGCTGCGCCATCGAGATGATGCATAGCTCGATGCCGCGGTACGATGCCGAGCGCTTCGGCGTGGCGCCCAGGGCCTCTCCCCGGCAATCGGACGTGATGATCGTAGCGGGGACGCTGACGAACAAGATGGCGCCGGCGCTGAGGAAAGTCTACGATCAGATGCCCGAGCCGCGCTACGTGATCTCGATGGGATCGTGCGCCAACGGCGGTGGGTATTACCATTACAGCTATTCGGTGGTGCGGGGCTGCGACCGCGTGGTTCCCGTAGACATCTATGTGCCCGGCTGCCCGCCAACGGCAGAGGCGCTGCTCTACGGGATCATGCAGCTGCAGCGCAAGATCCGCAGGACCGGCACGATCAGCAGATAGGAGGCCGACGATGCCGGACACGGCGCTGACCGAACTGGGCGAGCACATCCGATCCGCACGCCCCGACTGCATCCTGAGCTACGAGATCGTGCGGGGCGAACTCACGCTCCACGTGGCCCTCGCGTCGATCCCGACGCTGGTGGATTTCCTGCGGTCCGACAAGACCTGCAAGTTTTCCACCCTGGTGGATTTGACGGCCGTGGACTATCCGGCGCGGGAGGCGCGGTTCGATCTCGTCTATCACCTGTTGTCCATGTACCAGAACCATCGCGTCCGCCTGAAGGCGCAGGTGCGCGAGGACGAGATGGCGCCTTCGATCACCGCGATCCATCCGTGTGCCAACTGGTTCGAACGGGAGGTGTTCGATCTGTTCGGCGTGATCTTCACCGGGCATCCTGACCTTCGGCGCCTGCTCACCGACTACGGCTTCCGCGGACACCCGTTGCGCAAGGATTTCCCCACGACGGGCTATACCGAGGTCCGTTACGACGAGGAGGCCAAGCGCGTGGTCTACGAGCCGGTCGACCTCGTGCAGGAATACCGGCAGTTCGACTTCATGAGCCCTTGGGAAGGGGCCGAATACGTGCTGCCGGGAGATGAGAAATCGAAGGAGAGCGCCGGGTCATGATGGGGTATCTGGGCACCGGAAACGTGGTGACCGGTTTCCTCTTCCTCGCCGTTCTCCTAGTGGTGCCGTTCTGGCGGATCCTGCCGCGTTTCGATATTCCCGCTCCCTTCGCGCTTCTGGCGATCCTGCCGGTGGGGGCTCTGATCCTTCTGTGGGTGATCGCCTTCCGCGACGGGTTCCGCGACCGGTCCGACAACCGAGAAGAGGTTTGAGATGATGGACGGAACGAACATTCAGGACGTCGAGACCGAAGAGCAGAAGATCCGCAACTTCAACATCAACTTCGGCCCGCAACACCCTGCGGCGCACGGGGTTCTTCGGCTCGTTCTTGAATTGGACGGCGAGATCGTCGAGCGGGTCGACCCCCATATCGGGCTTCTGCACCGCGGGACCGAAAAGTTGATGGAGAGCCGCACCTACCTCCAGAATCTGCCGTATTTCGACCGGCTCGACTATGTCGGCACCATGAACCAGGAACATGCTTGGGTCCTCGCGATCGAGAAGATGACGGGTACCGAGATCCCGCGTCGCGCCTCGCTCATCCGCGTCCTCTATTGCGAGATCGGGCGGATCCTGAACCACCTTCTCAACGTCACCACCCAGGCCATGGACGTCGGTGCCCTCACGCCGCCGCTATGGGGCTTTGAGGAGCGCGAGAAGCTTATGGGTTTCTACGAGCGGGCGAGCGGTGCGCGGCTCCATGCCTCGTATTTCCGCCCCGGGGGCGTGCATCAGGACCTGACGCCGGAATTGATCGACGACATCGAGAAATGGTGCCACGCCTTCCCTGAGCGGCTCGACGACATCGATAGCCTCATCACCGAGAACCGGATCTTCAAGCAGCGCAACGTCGACATCGGCATTGTGACCGAAGAGGATATCCAGCGCTACGCCTTCTCCGGGCCGATGGTGCGCGGGTCGGGCTTCGCGTGGGATCTGCGCCGCTCCCAACCTTACGAACTCTACGACGAGTTCGACTTCCAGATCCCGGTGGGCGTCAACGGTGACTGCTACGACCGCTATCTCGTTCGGATGGCCGAGATGCGGGAATCGATCAAGATCATGCTCCAGGCGATCGAGAAGATCCGCGAATGCCCGGGCGACGTGCTGGTGCGCGGCAAGCTGACGCCGCCGTCGCGCCGTGACATGAAGACGTCGATGGAAGCACTGATCCACCACTTCAAGCTCTACACCGAAGGGTTCCACGTGCCGGAAGGCGAGATCTACGCCTGCGTCGAGGCCCCCAAGGGCGAGTTCGGTGTCTACCTCGTCTCGGACGGGACCAACAAGCCGTACCGCTCCAAGATCCGGGCGCCGGGCTACCTGCACCTGCAGGCGATGGATCACCTGCTGACCGGGCACCAGTTGGCCGACGTGTCCGCCGTGCTGGGCTCGCTCGACATCGTGTTCGGCGAGGTCGACCGCTAGGGATTGCCGATGGCCGCGCCCCGCCACCGGGCGGCGGCGCGGTCGATTCCCGCCCGTCGGCCGCTTCCGTTCCCGAAGCCGATTGGATAAGGCGGGCGCCGAGACGTTTCGAGAGAGGCATGCCATGCTCCGCCGCCTGCATCACGACCAGCCAGAGAGCTTCGAATTCACCGCCGCGAACCGGGAGTGGGCCGAGGCGCAGATGTCGAAGTATCCGGAGGGGCGGCAGGCAAGCGCCGTCATCGCGCTGCTATGGCGCGCCCAGGAGCAGGAGGGGTGGCTCACGCGCCCGGCGATCGAGCACGTGGCGGGCATGCTCGACATGGCCTATATCCGAGCGCTCGAGGTCGCGACATTCTATTTCATGTTCCAGCTCCAGCCCGTGGGGTCGGTCGCGCATGTGCAGGTCTGCGGTACCACGTCGTGCATGATCTGCGGCGCCGAGGACCTGATCGGTGTCTGCAAGGAGAAGATCTCCGCCAGGCCGCACCAGGTCTCCCATGACGGCAAGTTCAGTTGGGAGGAGGTCGAGTGCCTCGGAGCCTGCTCCAACGCGCCCATGGCGCAGATCGGCAAAGACTACTACGAGGACCTGACGGCCGAGAGTTTCGCCGGGCTCCTCGACGACATGGCCGCGGGGAAGGTGCCGCAGCCCGGCTCTCAGACCGGACGGTTCAGTTCTGAGCCATCGGATGGCAAGACCGTGCTGCTGAAGGACCGGGTCAACGATCACAACGCCTCGGTGGATCTGGCGCTCGAGCTCGAAGACACCCTGAAGCGCATCGACGGGACCGAGCTTCCCATCCGTGTGCCCTGGAACCCGGTGAAGGATTCGGCCGCGCGCGTGCCGCCGCCGGTGAACGACGACCTGCTGCCGCCCACGGGCGCCGACGATAGCCCGACGCCCGGAGCCAAGCCCGCCGAGAATACCCCGGTGAGCGAGGGCGGTGTCACCAAGCAGGAAGCCGAACTCGACGACAAGGGCCGTCCCGACGAGGGCGATGTGGCCTCGACGGAGGCCGACGACCAGTCGACGCCGATGTCCGACCGTATGGAGCCGGCGGGCGGCACCCATGCCGCCTCGTCCGGCGAGGGTCGCGAGGGTTCGACCCATGACGGCGACGGACCGCTCGAAGGTTCGGGTGGAACCGAGCCGGCGGAGGATGCCGGAGCCGACGTGGCCGAAGGCGACGAGCGTCGCCCCGAGACACTGGACGCCCCGCGCGGCGGCGAGGGAGACGACCTGCAACAGATTCGCGGCATCGGCCCCAAGATCGCCGAGGCCCTTACGGCGATGGGCATCCACCATTTCGACCAGGTCGCTGGCTGGAGCCCGGAGGAAGTGGCGTGGGTTGATCGCAACCTCGATGGGGTCAGGGGTCGCGTGATCCGCGACGATTGGGTCGGGCAGGCGAAATCCCTGTTAACGGGTGGGAAGACAACCGGCTGATCCCGCGCTAGCTTGTCTTCGAGGGGCGAAGGAGAACATGCCTCGCGGAACAGGGATGGACGCTATGACCAAGCAAACTCCAAGCTCGCTTCTTCTCGTGGCCACGATCGCCGGGGGCGTCGGCTTCGTGGCGTTCGTCGCGCTGATGGTGGTCGGGGGCTACACGGTGTCGCCCGCGGCATTTCTGGCGGGACTTGTGGCCCTCGGAGTTGCGATCTTCCTGTTTCAGGGCTTCCACAAGGCCAGCCCGGCGGACGTGCCCAATCTCAAGGCTGCGGACCGTTCTGCCATGGGCGATGTGACCCGCGAGGCCGGGTCCCTAGGCCGGGAGCCGGGGACCGCAGGTGTCGAACCCGGATCGGCCGGGATGGGGCCCACGGGGCCCGCCGGCACACCGACCATCGACCGTCCGATCGGGCCCGACGCCACGGGCAATGCAGCGGGAGGCGCTCCGCGTGCAAGCGAGGGCGGCATGCCCGACCCGGCGGCCGGGAGCGTGACGGCCAAGGAGCCCGATCAGGGACTGGCAGCTATGCCCGCCGAGTCGAAGACGCGGGACTCGGAAACCGGGAACGAATCCGGCGCGACGGAGGAGAAGACGTCCAAGGCCGGGGCGTCCGACACTGGCACCGCGGAGACCGAACGGTCCGCTGAAACCGTCCCGGAGACGAAGGCGCCGGACATCGATAGCGCAAAGACGACTGAGTCGGCCGAGCCGGAAATGGCGGACGCGCCGAAATGGTCCTCGTCCCAGCTCTCCGGGAGCGAGGAGTTGTCGAAACGCACGGGAACCTGGCGTTACGAGGGCGAAAGAGCGGCGAGTACGTCGGAGCCCAAGGGGGCTTCGGACGGCGCGCAGGTCGAGATCGGGACGGAGCCGGATCTGCTGACCGAGCCGCGCGAAGGTGGTGGAGACGACTTGAAGCGGATCAGCGGTATCGGCCCGAAGCTCGAATCCCTGCTCCACGGGATCGGGATCTTTCATCTAGACCAGATCGCCGGGTGGAGTGACCAGCAGGTGACGTGGGTCGACGAGCGGCTCGAAGGTTTCAAGGGCCGCGTGCGCCGCGACGAGTGGGTGCGCCAGGCCGGCGAGCTCTCGGCGAGCGACCGGGAATGAGCGGGCCCCATCCGAACCATGTCTGACGACGAGTTCCAGACGGCTCGGCAAGCCCGGACCATCGGTGTCGTAATCGCGATGACGATGATCCTCTGGATGGGCGCGCAACTCTTCGGAGCATCGCTCGGACTGCCACCCCGGCTCGTTTTCGTTTTCGACGCGGCGGCACTCGTCGTCTTCGCCTGGGCACTGGTCGCGACATTTCGCATCTGGCAAAAGCGGCGCGATCGGCGCAAGTAAGGCACATCCCGACAGAGGCAGCGACATGCTCGACGACAAGGACCGCATCTTTACGAACCTCTATGGCATGGGCGACCGTAGCCTCGCGGGTGCGAAGGCGCGGGGGCACTGGGACGGCACGGCCGACATCGTGAAGAAGGGCAAGGACTGGATCGTCCAGGAAATGAAGGATTCCGGGCTGCGCGGACGCGGCGGCGCGGGCTTTCCCACGGGCATGAAATGGTCGTTCATGCCCAAGGAGTCCGATGGGCGGCCCCATTACCTGATCGTGAACGCCGACGAATCCGAGCCGGGGACCTGCAAGGACCGGGAGATCATGCGCCACGATCCCCATACGCTGATCGAGGGGTGCCTAATCGCGTCCTTCGCGATGGGGGCCCATGCAAGCTACATCTATATCCGTGGCGAATATATCCGCGAGCGAGAAGCTCTGCAGATGGCGATCAACGAGGCCTATGACGACGGGCTCCTCGGCAAGAACGCCGCCGGGTCGGGCTGGGACTTCGACCTCTATCTCGCGCACGGGGCGGGAGCCTATATCTGCGGCGAGGAAACGGCACTCATAGAGAGCCTCGAAGGCAAGAAGGGGATGCCGCGGCTGAAGCCGCCGTTCCCGGCCGGGGCGGGCCTCTATGGGTGTCCTTCCACGGTCAACAACGTGGAATCCATTGCCGTCGTCCCGACGATCCTGCGCCGGGGTGCTTCGTGGTTCTCGTCCTTCGGCCGGGAGAACAACGCTGGGACCAAGATCTTCGCGATCTCGGGGCACGTGAACAAGCCCTGCGTGGTCGAGGAGGCGATGTCGATTTCCTTCGAGGAGCTGATCGAGACCCATTGCGGCGGCATTCGCGGAGGCTGGGACAACCTGAAGGCCGTGGTGCCCGGAGGGTCGTCGGTTCCGTTGCTGCCCGGATCGACCATGAAGGGTGCGATCATGGATTTCGACTGGCTCAAGGAAAACAAGTCCGGTCTCGGCACCGCGGCGGTCATCGTGATGGACCAGTCGGTGGACATCATCAAGGCGATCTGGCGTTTCTCGGCCTTCTACAAGCACGAGAGCTGCGGCCAGTGCACACCCTGCCGGGAGGGCTCGGGCTGGATGATGCGCGTGATGGAGAGGCTGGTGCGCGGGGAGGCGGATGTCGAAGAGATCGACATGCTGCTCGACGTCACCAAGCAGGTCGAGGGGCACACGATCTGCGCGCTCGGCGACGCCGCCGCCTGGCCGATCCAGGGCCTGATCCGGCATTTCCGAGGCGAGATCGAGGATCGCATCCGTCACAAGCGCACGCCCGTCGCTGCGGAGTGACACCAGCCAAGTCGCCGGTTCCACGCACGAATTGCGGAGCCGGGCGGTCTTGTGTATCGGATGCAAAGGGCTGGTCTCGTTCCGCGCCCAGTGTCGTCGATTCCGGAGGTGGTCCGTGCCACGCCTGATCCTGCCGCTTCTTCTCGGTCTGATACTCGCAGGGTGCGAGCGTTTGCCCTCCCTTCCCGGATCGGGCCTGTTCGTCCGCGACCGTCCTGCCCAGGCGCTGCCATTTCGCGCCTCTCTCGTCTCGCAGGACGGGTCGGACCGGTTTCGCGTGGCGGTGGAGGACAACGGGGCGCCGCTGTCGGCCACGCGCGAATCCGTCCGCTTTCCGGCGACCCGTTACTGCCTGCGCCACGCCGGATCGAGCCAGGTCGACTGGGAGGCGGCGCCGGGTGCCCCGGATGCCTGGGCTGCCGGACGAGACCCGGCGGGGCTGTCGGTATATTCGGGTCGGTGCACGGGGCGGTGATGTGTCGGACCGATCGGTCCAATTGTCGGCATTCTTCGCGACCGCGGGACGCCGTCTGACTTGTCCGGCGGCGGGCAGGGCACATATATCCAGAAGCGGAATTACGCGGGTTGATGCCCTGCACATCGCTGTCCGGAGATCATTCATGAAACCGACATTTCTTGGGGCCGTGGTCGCCTTCTCCTTTTTCGGGATCGCCGGAGCCAGTGCCGCCCAGACCCCGCTCCACGAAGACCCGACGGTCCGGCAGGGTTTCTACGCGATTGGCCTCGCAGACGAGGTACGGCGCAATTGCCCGCAGATTTCGCCGAGGCTCGTACGCGCGTATTCCTTTCTCAAATCCCTCCAGTCCTATGCCAGGGACGCGGGCTATTCCGAGGCCGACATCGAGGCATTGAGAGAAAACGATTCCGAGAGGGATGCGCTCGAGGCCGAGATCGAGGCGGATCTGCGTGCTCGGGGTGCCCAGGCGGGCAATGCCGCAGGATACTGCAAGGTGGGCCGCGAGGAAATCGCCCGTGGCACGCAGGCCGGACGACTCCTGAAAGGAAACTGATGCGACCGCTTATCGCCCTTCTGATCGCTTTCGCCCCGACGACGCTCTTTGCTGCCGGGGCGCCAGTATCCTCTCCTCCCGGGTCCCTGTCCTCGGTCGAGGTGCCTTGCTATCCCGAGGGCGTGTTCCGTCTTTGCCCGGTACCGGACGTGGATGTCCACGCGCCGGGCTACCTGCCGCGGACGACCCCCACCCAGGCGCGACTCTATCCCACCCGGGAGGGATTCGTGGTGCTCGTCAGCCCGAATGCGGCGCCATACGAGGCGGCGGTGCGCGATGCAGCCCGGGCCGCGGTGGCCTATTGCGGCACCACCCAGGGCGAGCGGGTCGCGGCACGGATCGACGGACGCGCGCGCTATGCCGAAGAGGATCTCGAAAGCTGGCGCTTCTCGGGCGAGTGCGAGTAGAGCGCGACAAATCGGTAAGCCGCCCCAAGTTGCGGTTTTCGCCCGGCACGATCCATATTAAGTGACTGGCGAGCCTCGCGCGGGGGCGCGCCCGCCACCGACAGCATGGAGACGACGCCATGAGCGATCTGCGTAAGATCATCATCGACGGCAAAGAGGTCGAAGTCGATCCGGCCCTGACCCTGCTTCAGGCCTGCGAACACGTGGCGGACGTCGAGATTCCGCGCTTTTGCTACCACGAGCGGCTATCGATTGCGGGCAATTGCCGTATGTGCCTCGTTGAGGTCGTGGGCGGCCCGCCGAAGCCGGCCGCATCCTGCGCCATGCAGGTGCGCGACCTGCGTCCCGGCAAGGACGGTGCGCCGCCCGAGGTGAAGACGACCTCTCCAATGGTCAAGAAGGCCCGCGAGGGTGTGATGGAGTTCCTCCTGATCAACCATCCGCTGGACTGCCCGATCTGCGACCAGGGCGGCGAATGCGATCTTCAGGACCAGGCCATGGCCTATGGGGTCGACTTCTCCCGTTACCGCGAGCCCAAGCGCGCCGTGTCGAACATGGACTTGGGGCCGCTCGTGGGCACGCATATGACGCGCTGCATCTCGTGCACCCGGTGCGTGCGCTTCATCACCGAGGTCGCGGGGATGCCCGAGCTGGGCCAGACAGGGCGTGGCGAGGATGCCGAGATAACCTCGTATCTGGGCCAGACGCTCGATTCGGAGATGCAGGGCAACATCGTCGACCTGTGCCCGGTGGGCGCGCTGACCTCGAAGCCCTATGCGTTCACGGCACGACCCTGGGAGTTGACGAAGACCGAGACCATCGACGTTATGGACGCCCTCGGCTCGAACATCCGCGTCGACACGAAGGGCCGTGAGGTGATGCGGATCCTGCCGCGTAACAACGACGGCGTGAATGAGGAATGGCTGGCCGACCGCTCTCGCTACGTCTGGGACGGCCTCAAGCGTCAGCGTCTCGACAGACCCTACATTCGCGAGGACGGCCGGTTGCGGCCGGCGACCTGGCCCGAGGCGCTCAAGGCCGCGGCGCAGGCGATGAAAGGCGCGACGGTGGCGGGTCTCGTGGGCGATCTCGCCCCGACGGAAGCGGCGTTTGCTCTCAAGGAACTCGTCGAGGGGCAGGGCGGCCGCGTGGAATGCCGCATCGATGACGCGAAGCTGCCTGCGGGGAACCGAGGCGCCTACGCGGGCACCACCACGGTCGAGGCGATTGAGGATGCAAAGCGCGTCCTGATCGTTGGCTCGAACCCGCGCCACGAGGCGCCTGTGCTCAATGCGCGCATCCGCAAGGCATGGCTCAAGGGGGCCGACATCGCCCTGATCGGCGAGAATGTCGACCTGACCTACGATTACGCCCACTTGGGGACGGGCGCCGACACGCTGGACCAGATCGACTTTCCTGAACTCGACGCCGGCTCGGTGGTGATCGTGGGGCAGGCGGCCCTGCGCCGGGAGGACGGCGCGGCCATTCTGGCGAAGGTGGCCGAGCACGCCGCACGGCACGATGCCGGCATCCTGATCCTGCACGCGGTGGCGAGCCGCGTGGGGGCGATGGACGTGGGCGCGGTGACGAAAGGTGGTTTGCCGGCTGCGCTGGACGGGGCGGATGTGATCTACGCGCTCGGCGCAGACGATTGCGACATCCCCGATGGGCCGTTCGTGATCTATCAGGGCTCTCACGGGGACAGGGGCGCCCACCGCGCAGACCTGATACTGCCCGCCTGCTGCTATACCGAGGAGCACGGCATTTTCGTCAATACCGAGGGACGCCCGCAACTGGCTCTCCGCGCAAACTTCGCGCCGGGAGAGGCAAAGGAGAACTGGGCGATCCTGAGGGCGCTCTCGGCGGAACTCGGATCCGCGCTGCCCTACGATTCGCTGCGTGAACTGCGGAAGCGGATGTGGGAGGCGGTGCCGCATCTCAAGGCCATCGACGAGGTGCCGCTGAACGAGCTGTCACCGCTCGATGGCGGCACGATCCAGAGCGGCGACCTGGGGCGGGCGGTGGACGACCACTACCTCGTGAACGCGATAACACGCTCGAGCCCGCTCATGGCGGAATTGAGCGCCAACGCCAAGAACCGCGATCACGCGCCTCTTGCGGCGGAGTGAGCCCGGCGGCACGACGTCGCTCTCGATATTGCCGAAGAGGGTGGCGTTCGGGGCGCGGATGCGATTTACACGACCACGTCCGGGCCACCTGCCGGGGGCCGGACACCGGATATCCACTCGGTCGCCTTCGGGCCGACCGAGGCCGGAATCCTCATAGATGACGATCCGGGAGCGGTGAATTCATGGAAGGCTTCTTCTCCTCGACGCTCGGGCTCCTGGTTCTGGGGGTTGCCCAGGCGGGGCTGATCCTGAGCTTCGTGATGGTGTCGCTGCTGTTTCTGGTCTATGCGGACCGGAAGGTCTGGGCTGCGGTACAGATGCGGCGTGGTCCCAACGTGGTCGGGATCTTCGGTCTGCTGCAGACGGTCGCCGACGCGCTCAAATACATCCTCAAGGAGATCGTGATCCCGGCGGGATCCGATAGAACCGTGTTTCTGATGGCGCCCCTGGTCTCCTTCGTTCTCGCGGTGGTGGCCTGGTCGGTGATTCCGTTCGCCGACGGGTGGGTCCTGGCCGATATCAACGTGGCGATCCTTTTCATCTTCGCGGTCTCTTCTCTTGAGGTCTACGGCGTGATCATGGGGGGGTGGGCGTCGAATTCGAAGTATCCCTTCCTGGGCTCGCTCCGCTCGGCGGCGCAGATGATCTCCTACGAGGTGTCCCTCGGCCTGATCATCATCGGAGTGATCATCTCCACCGGCTCGCTCAACCTGTCCGATATCGTGCGCGCCCAGGACGGTAATCTGGGGCTCTTGAACTGGTACTGGCTGCCGCATTTCCCAATGGTGTTCCTGTTCTTCATCTCCTGCCTGGCGGAGACCAACCGTCCGCCCTTCGACCTGCCGGAGGCCGAATCGGAGCTCGTCGCAGGCTACCAGGTGGAATATTCCTCGACGCCGTTTCTGCTCTTCATGGCGGGCGAGTACATCGCCATGTGGCTTCTGTCGGCGGTCATCGCCATCCTGTTCTTCGGCGGCTGGCTGTCGCCCATCCCTGGGCTGCCCGACGGCGCCTTCTGGATGATCCTGAAGATGGCGTTCTTCTTCTTCCTCTTCGCGCTGGTGAAGGCCGTCGTGCCGCGCTACCGCTACGACCAGTTGATGCGGCTTGGATGGAAGGTGTTCCTTCCGTTCAGCCTGGTCTGGGTGGTTCTGGTGTCGTTCTTCGCCCATTTCGAACTTTTCGGCGGGTTCTGGGCCCGCTGGGCCGTGGGAGGCTGATCCAATGGCGACGACTGGTTTCGATTATGCCCGGGCCGGGCGCTACTGGCTGCTCTTCGACGTGTGGAAGGGCCTTCGGATGGGCCTCAAGTACTTCTTCGCGCCGAAGGCGACCGTGAACTATCCGCATGAAAAGGGGCCTATCTCGCCCCGGTTCCGCGGCGAGCATGCGCTCCGGCGCTACCCCAACGGCGAGGAACGCTGCATCGCGTGCAAGCTGTGCGAGGCGGTGTGCCCCGCCCAGGCGATCACGATCGACGCTGAACCGCGTGCCGACGGATCCCGGCGCACGACGCGCTACGATATCGACATGACGAAGTGCATCTATTGCGGCTTCTGCGAAGAGGCGTGCCCGGTGGATGCCATCGTGGAGGGGCCGAACTTCGAGTTCTCGACCGAAACGCGCGAGGAGTTGTTCTACGACAAGGCCAAGCTTCTCGAGAACGGCGAGCGCTGGGAATCCGAGATCGCCCGCAACCTCGAGATCGACGCGCCCTACCGCTGACCCGGTGCCGAGCAAGGACTGATCCCCGTGACCCCACCTGATTTCGCATTTTACCTCTTCGCGGTGCTCGTCGTGGCCGCGGGACTGTTCACCGTGATTGCGCGCAACCCGGTCCATTCGGTGCTCTGGTTGATCTTGGCGTTCCTGTCCTCGGCAGGACTGTTCGTCCTCATGGGCGCGGAGTTCGTGGCAATGCTGCTGATCATCGTCTATGTGGGGGCGGTGGCGGTCCTGTTCCTGTTCGTGGTGATGATGCTCGACGTGGACTTTACCTCGCTCAAGGCCGAGATGACGAAGTATATGCCGATCGCCCTGTTGATCGGGGTCGTCATCCTGATGCAGCTCGGCATCGTCTTCGGCGTCTGGCAGACCTCGGACATTGCGGCGGACAACGTGGCCGCGGCGACGGAGCGTTTCGGGGGCGCATCCAACACGCAGGCGATCGGGCAACTCATCTACGACGACTACCTGCTCCTGTTCCAGCTCGCGGGGCTGATCCTGCTTGTAGCGATGATCGGGGCGATCGTATTGACCTTGCGCCACCGCACCGATGTCAAGCGCCAGAACGTCGTGTCGCAGATCATGCGCGACCCGAAAGCATCCATGGCTCTGAAGGACGTCAAGTCCGGGCAGGGCCTGCAATAAGGCCCCGAGGGGGCATGGACGCGCCCGGCACCAGGGTCTAGGACCGGGCGCGTAACGGATCCAGGGGACGAAGATGATCGGACTTGAGCATTACCTGACCGTGGCCGGCGCGCTGTTCGTCATCGGCATCTTCGGCCTGTTCCTGAACCGAAAGAACGTGATCATCATCCTGATGTCGATCGAGCTGATGCTATTGGCGGTCAACATCAACCTGGTCGCCTTTTCGACCCACATGGGCGATCTCGTCGGGCAGGTTTTCACCCTCTTCGTGCTAACGGTGGCCGCGGCCGAGGCCGCGATCGGGCTGGCTATCCTGGTCTGCTTCTTCCGCAACCGCGGCACCATCGCCGTCGAAGACATCAACATGATGAAGGGCTGAGGCGATGTCGACGATCATCCTCTTCGCGCCGCTCGTCGGAGCGCTCATCTGCGGCTTTGGTCACCGGGTCATCGGCGAGAAGCCGGCCCAGTGGACCGCCACGGGCCTCCTGTTCCTCGCGGCGTTCCTGAGTTGGATCGTGTTCCTGGGCCACGACGGCGAGACGCACCGCATCCAGATCCTGCGGTGGATACAGTCAGGCACCCTAACGACGGACTGGGCGATCCGCCTCGACCGTCTGACCGCGATCATGCTGATCGTGATCACGACCGTCTCCAGCCTCGTGCACCTGTATTCCTTCGGCTACATGGCCCACGACGCGAACTTTCGCGACGACGAAAGCTACCGGCCACGCTTCTTCGCCTACCTGTCGTTCTTCACCTTCGCGATGCTCATGCTGGTAACGGCCGACAACCTCTTGCAGATGTTCTTCGGCTGGGAGGGCGTGGGCCTCGCCTCCTACCTGCTCATCGGGTTCTACTATCGCAAACCGTCGGCGAACGCCGCCGCGATCAAGGCATTCGTAGTGAACCGGGTGGGCGATTTCGGCTTCGCCTTGGGAATTTTCGCGCTGTTCTTCCTCGTGGATTCGATCCAGTTCTCCGAGATCTTCGCCGCGGCGCCCCAGATCGCCGACACGCAACTCAACTTCCTCTGGCGCGACTGGAACGCGGCCGAGGTCGTCGCCGTGCTTCTGTTCATCGGCGCCATGGGCAAGTCGGCGCAGCTTTTCCTGCATACCTGGCTGCCCGACGCGATGGAGGGGCCGACGCCCGTCTCGGCCTTGATCCACGCGGCGACCATGGTCACGGCCGGTGTCTTCCTCGTGTGCCGGATGTCTCCGTTGATGGAGTTCGCGCCGCACGCCACGGCCTTCGTTACCGTCATCGGTGCCACGACTGCGTTCTTCGCCGCGACGGTGGGGCTGGTTCAAAACGACATCAAGCGCGTGATCGCCTATTCGACCTGTTCGCAGCTCGGCTACATGTTCGTGGCCGCGGGCGTGGGGGTCTATTCGGTGGCCATGTTCCACCTCTTCACCCACGCCTTCTTCAAGGCGATGCTGTTCCTCGGCGCGGGCTCGGTGATCCACGGGATGCACCATGAGCAGGACATGCGAAACTATGGCGGCCTGAAGAACAAGATGCCCTATACCTTCTGGGCGATGATGATCGGGACCCTCGCGATCACCGGCGTGGGCATCCCGCTAACCGGATGGCTGGGTTTCGCGGGTTTCGTGTCGAAGGACGCCGTCATCGAATCCGCCTGGGGAGCGCAGTCGGGTGTCGGCACCTACGGGTTCTGGATGCTGCTGATCGCCGCCGTCTTCACCAGCTTCTATTCGTGGCGGCTGATGTTCATGACGTTCTACGGCAAGCCGCGCGGCGACAAGCACACCCACGACAATGCCCACGAGAGCCCCAAGGTCATGCTGATCCCGCTGGGTGTTCTGGCGCTTGGGGCGACCTTCTCCGGCATGTTGTGGTACTCGTCCTTCTTCGGCGACCACGAGAGCGTCAATCGCTTCTTCGGTGTACCCGTGGAGGCTCATGCGGAGACGGCCGAGAGCGGGACTTCGCAGGAGGATGCGGCCCGGATCGTCGAGGACGACGCGGGTCACGCGGCGGCCGGTCCCGCGCCGGGCGAGGGGGCGATCTACACAGCGCCGGACAATCACGTCATGGACGAGGCGCACCATTCCCCCACCTGGGTCAAGGTCAGCCCCTTTGTCGCAATGCTGCTGGGGCTCGCCGCAGCCTACCAGATGTATATCCGTGACCCATCGGCACCGCCGCGGGTGGCTGCGGCGGCTCGGCCACTCTACTTGTTCCTGCTCAACAAGTGGTACTTCGACGAGATCTACTCCGTGCTCGTCGTTCGGCCCGTCCGAGCCCTGGGTCGGTTCCTGTGGACGCGCGGCGACGGCAGCGTCATCGACGGCGCAATCAACGGCCTTGCCATGGGCGTGATCCCGTTCCTGACACGTGCGGCCAACCGCGCCCAGTCGGGGTACATTTTTCACTACGCGTTCGCGATGGTGCTCGGCGTCGCGATCCTGATCACCTGGATGACGCTGACCGGAGGCGCGCGCTAACATGGACAGCCTGATCTCCATCGTCACCTTCATTCCGATGGTGGCGGCGATCATTCTCGCCCTTTTCCTCCGGGGCGACGACGCGGCGGCGCAGGCCAACGCCAAGTACCTCGCGCTGATCGCGACGACTGCCAGCTTCCTTCTGTCGCTGCTGATCCTCGCGCAGTTCGATCCCGGGGCCGGCTTCCAGTTCGTGGAGGAACACGACTGGATCGGGGGGCTGACCTACAAGGTGGGCGTCGACGGGATCTCGGTTCTGTTCGTCATGCTGACGACGTTCCTCATGCCGCTGGTCATCCTGGCGTGCTGGGACGTCACCATGCGGGTCAAGGAATATATGATCATGTTCCTGATGCTCGAAACGCTGATGCTCGGTGTGTTCGTGGCGCTTGACCTGATCCTGTTCTACCTCTTCTTCGAGGGCGGGCTGATCCCGATGTTCCTGATCATCGGGATCTGGGGCGGCAAGGAGCGCATCTACGCCGCGTTCAAGTTCTTCCTCTACACCTTCCTCGGCTCCGTGTTGATGCTGGTGGCCATGCTCGCCATGTACGTCGATGCGGGCACGACGGACATTCCCGCACTCCTAGAGCACACGTTCAGCTACGGCACGATCGAGCTCGCCGGGTTCCAGGTCGTCGGCGGAGTGCAGACGCTCCTGTGGCTGGCCTTCTTTGCCTCCTTCGCGGTGAAGATGCCCATGTGGCCCGTCCATACCTGGCTGCCCGACGCCCACGTGCAGGCGCCCACTGCCGGATCGGTGGTGCTAGCCGCGATCCTGCTGAAGCTCGGCGGCTACGGATTCATCCGCTTCTCGCTGCCCATGTTTCCGGTCGCGTCCGATCTTCTCGCGCCCCTGATCCTGTGGCTGTCGGCGATCGCGATCGTCTATACCTCGCTCGTGGCGCTGGCTCAGACGGACATGAAGAAGCTGATCGCCTACTCCTCCGTTGCCCACATGGGATACGTGACCGCGGGCATCTTTACCGCGACGCAGCAGGGCGTGGACGGCGCGATCTTCCAGATGATCAGCCACGGCTTCATCTCGGGCGCGCTCTTCCTGTGTGTTGGGGTGATCTACGACCGGATGCACACGCGCGACATCGATGCCTATGGCGGTCTGGCCAACAGGATGCCGCAATACGCTGCGATCTTCCTTCTGTTCACGATGGCCAATGTGGGCCTGCCGGGGACGAGCGGTTTCGTCGGAGAGTTCCTGACCCTGATGGGAATGTTCCAGGTCAATACCTGGGTCGCGGTCGCGGCGACGACGGGCGTGATCCTGTCGGCGACCTACGCGCTCTGGCTCTATCGCAGGGTGGTGCTGGGTGATCTTATCAAGGAAAGCCTGAAATCCATCCAGGACCTCACCGCGCGGGAGCGCTGGATCTTCGCACCGCTGGCGGCGATGACGATCCTGCTCGGTGTCTATCCGGCGCTGATCACGGACCGGATCGGCCCCGCCGTGAACGACCTGCTCGACGGCTACGACGTCGCCGTGGAGGAGGCGGGGGTCGCGTCCGCAACCGACATCGCCCAGAACGCGCATTGAGGGGGCCAAAATGAGCTCTGCCGACTTCTCCGTCCTCATGCCGCAGATCGTGCTCGCGATCTACGCGATGGGAGGGCTGCTGTTTGCCGTCTACACCGGCAAGGACAAGGTGGCGCCGCTCCTGTTGTGGCTGACGACGGCCCTGTTCGTGCTCGTCGCATTCTGGATCGGGGTATCGGGTGGCGACTCGACGACGGCCTTTGGCGGTCTCTTCGTCGCGGACGCCTTCTCGCGGTTCGCCTCGGTCACAATTCTGCTTTCGGCCGCGGCCGTGTTGCTCATGAGCGAGGGGTACATGGCGCGGCGCGACCTGCTGCGGTTCGAATATCCGCTGCTCGTCGTCCTGGCCGTCGTGGGGATGACGGTGATGGTCTCGGCCGGTGACCTGATGACCCTGTACATGGGGCTCGAACTGCAATCTCTGGCGCTCTACGTGGTCGCCTCGCTTCGCCGCGACAGCGCCAAGTCGACGGAGGCCGGCCTCAAGTACTTCGTGCTGGGTGCGCTCTCCTCGGGTCTCCTCCTCTACGGCGCTTCGCTGACCTACGGCTATGCCGGCACGACGCTGTTCTCGGGCATCGTCGCGGCGGCGGGGGAAGGGTCCGCCTCCCTCGGGCTTTTGTTCGGCCTCGTTTTCATCGCAGCCGGCCTAGCCTTCAAGGTGTCGGCGGCGCCGTTCCACATGTGGACGCCGGACGTCTACGAAGGTGCGCCTACGCCGATCACGGCTTTCTTCGCCACGGCGCCGAAGGTCGCGGCCATATGCCTGTTGGCGCGGGTCGTCCACGATGCCTTCGGCGGCGTGACGAGTGACTGGCAGCAGGTCGTTGCGGCGTTGTCCGTCGCGTCCATGTTCCTGGGCGCGGTAGCCGCTATTGGCCAGAGCGACATCAAGCGGCTGATGGCGTACTCGTCGATCAACCACATCGGCTTCGCCCTGATGGGTTTGTCCGCGGGAACCGCCTTCGGCGTCCAGGCGATGCTCGTCTACATGGCGATCTACGTGGTGATGAACATCGGCACCTTCGCCTTCATCCTGTCGATGGAGCGGGATGGCAAGCCGGTCACTCATATCCAGGCCCTCAGCCTGTTTTCCCGCAACGACATGACCCGTGCGGTCGCCATGCTGGTCCTGATGTTCTCGATGGCCGGCGTGCCGCCCTTCGTCGGCTTCTTCGGCAAGTACTATGTCCTGAGCGCCGCGGTCGATGCCGGGTTAGGCTGGCTCGCCGTTCTGGGCGTGATCGCCTCGGTGATCGCTGCCTTCTACTACCTGAAGATCGTGTACCTCATCTTCTTCGGCCCCGAGGGCGAGGAACTCGAAACGACGCGCTCTCCGGTCCTTTGGGGAATGCTTATGGCGTCGGCCCTGATCATGGTGGTGGGTGTCATAAACCTCTTCGGGATCGAAGGGCCGGCGGCCATGGCGGCGCAATCCCTTGTCCAATGATCCCACCTGGCCGGAAGGCTATCGCCTGATCGTCCGCGAGAGCTGCGATAGCACTAACGCGGAGGCGAAGCGCCTCGCGCCCGATCTGGACCTGCCGACCTGGATACTTGCGCGCGAACAGACCGATGCACGCGGTCGGCGTGGCAACACGTGGGAGAGCATCCCGGGGAACGTCGCCGCGAGCCTTGCCATGCGTCCCGGCGGAACGGCCGGTTGGGCGGGCCTACGTTCCTTCCTCGCGGCGAACGCCCTGTTCGAGACGCTAGCTCTCTACGTGTCCCGATCGCGGCTTGCCATGAAATGGCCCAACGACGTTCTGCTGGACAACGGCAAGGTCGCCGGCATCCTGCTCGAGACGGTGTCGACGGGAGACGAAATAGACTGGCTCGTGATCGGCATCGGCGTCAACGTCGCCGCCACGCCGAGCGGCGTTCGGGATGCGGCCTTCCCCCCGACCTCGCTGGAGCGCGACGATGTGGATGCGGAGGATTTCCTCCTGCGTCTCGCCGGGTTCTACGCGACGGAGGAGGATATCCTGACCCGGCTGGGGTTCGAGCCAATCCGCGAGAAATGGGTCCGGCAGGCCGCCCGGCTGGGCGAGATCGTCACGGCGCGAACCGGGCGCGAAGAGGTCACCGGCCGTTTCGAGACTCTCGACGAGGCTGGACGGCTGGTCCTGTCGACGCCCGATGGCGAGCGCCGGATCTCCGCGGCCGAGATCTTCTTCTGACAGGGGGGATAACGGTGCTCCTGGCCATCGACGTCGGCAATACCAATACTGTCTTCGCCCTATGGGATGGGGCCGAGTTCGTCTCCATGTGGCGAACCGCCACCGAAGTCCAGCGCACGGCCGACCAGTACTACGTCTGGCTCTCGACCCTGATGAAGCTGCGGCACCTCGAGGATGTGCGGATCGATGAGGCGATCGTGTCTTCGACCGTGCCACGGGTGGTCTTCAACCTGCGCGTTCTCTGCAACCGCTACTTCGACTGCCGCCCCTTGGTGGTGGGCAAGACGGAATGTCACCTTCCGGCGAGCCCGCGGGTGGACCCGGGCACCCAGGTCGGTCCGGACCGGATCGTCAATACCGCTGGGGGCTACGACCTCCATGGCGGGGACCTGATCGTGGTGGATTTCGGCACCGCGACAACCTTCGACGTGGTAGGGCCGGACGGCGCCTACGAGGGTGGCGTGATCGCGCCGGGCGTGAACCTGTCGCTCCAGGCACTTCACGACGCCGCGGCGGCATTGCCCCTTGTGGACGTCACGATGCCCTCCCACGTGGTAGGCAGGAACACCGTCGACTGCATGCAGTCCGGTATCTTCTGGGGATATGTCGGCCTTGTCTCGGGCCTCGTCGCGCGGATCAAGGCGGAACGCGCGCGCCCGATGACGGTCATAGGAACGGGCGGGCTGGCGCCCCTTTTCCAGCAGGGGGACACGTTGTTCGACGTGTTCGAGGACAATCTGACGATGCACGGGCTGACCGTCATCCATACGTATAACAAGGAATTTCAAGAATAATGGCACAGGACAGACTGATCTACCTTCCCCTCGGCGGGGCGGGCGAAGTTGGCATGAACTGCTATGTCTACGGCTACGGGCAACCCGGCAAGGAGCGCCTGATCGTGGTCGACCTGGGCGTCACGTTCCCCGACATGGACACGACACCCGGCGTCGATCTGATCCTTCCCGACATCACGTGGCTCGAGCAACGGCGCGACCGGATCGACGGGATTTTCGTCACCCATGCCCACGAGGACCACGTGGGCGCAGTGGGTCACCTTCATGAGCGCCTCGGCGCGCCTGTCTACGCTCGCGCCTTCACCTCGATCCACGCGCGGCGCAAGATGGAGGAGCAGGGCGCCAATCCTGACAAGGTCCAGACGATGAAGCCCTGGCCCGAGACAATCAGGACCGGGCCGTTCGAGGTAGGGTTCCTGCCCGTGTCGCACTCGATTCCGGAAAGCTCCTCGATGGTGATCGATACGCCCGAGGGCCGCGTCGTGCATACCGGCGACTTCAAGATCGACTACGCCCCCGGTGTGGGAGAACCCTTCGACCGTGAACTCTGGTCCTCCGTTGCCAAGGACGGGGTTCGTGCCCTGGTCTGCGATTCGACCAATGTGTTCAACGCGCACGAGGGGCGATCCGAATCGACCGTCGGGCCGGAGATCCGCCGGTTCGTCTCCGAGCAGTCGGGCATGGTCGTGGCCACGACGTTCGCATCGAACGTGGCCCGGGTCCGTACCCTCGCGGTGGCGGCGCGGGAGGCGGGCCGCTCGATCTGCCTGCTCGGCCGGGCCATGCGGCGGATGATAGAGTCCTCCGTCGAGGCAGGCGTGCTCACGGATTTCCCGTCCACGATTTCTCCCGAAGACGCCGCCAGCGTGCCGCGGGAGAACCTGATGCTGATCGTGACGGGCAGTCAAGGCGAGCGAAGGGCGGCGTCGGCGCAGTTGAGCCGCGGCAAGTATCTGGGCCTGTCGCTGGACGAAGGGGACACGTTCCTCTTTTCCTCGAAGACGATCCCGGGGAACGAGCGTGGCGTGATTTCCATCGTCAACGCCTTCTCCGAGAAGGGCGTGGACGTGCAGGACGACGACGGAGGGCGCTACCACGTCTCGGGCCATGCCAACCGCCCGGATCTTCTGGCCATGCACGAGCTGGTCAATCCACAGATCGTGGTGCCGATGCACGGCGAGCACCGCCACCTTCGCGAGCACGTCAAGCTGGCGCAGGGTAACGGCCGCCTCGCCGTCCTGGCGCCAAACGGCACCTGCATTTCGCTGTCGGGCAACCAGCCCGAGGTGGTCGACCACGTGGAGACGGGGCGGACCTATCTCGACGGGTCGGTCAAGGTCGGTGCGCTCGACGGCGTGGTGCGCGACCGCATCCGCATGGCGCTGAACGGTCACGCGGTCGTGTCCCTGATCCTCGACGAGGATGACAGCCCCCTCGGAGAGCCTTGGGTGGACCTCAAGGGCCTTCCCGAAACCGGGCAATCCGGTACCTCTCTGGCCGAGGTAATGGAACACGATCTCGACCAGGCTCTGCGCCGGGCCGCCGACAAGGTGGTCGTCGACGACGACAAGCTCGATGAGCTGATGCGCCGCGTCGCGCGCCAGACCGCGATGCAAGAGATCGGTCGCAAGCCCGAGGTCACGGTCGTTGTCAGCCGTCTGAGCTGACCCCGGCCGCTCTCAAGCTCGCTTCCAAAATGAAAACACCCCCGTCGCTAGTCGCGGCGGGGGTGTTTTTCCAACTGGCAAGGCTACGGCGCGGTCAGTGCGCCATGCGCTCGTCGAAGCTCTTCTCGATGAAAGTCGGAAGGTGATCGCCCATCCCGACGACAGGCTCTGATTTGGCGGAAGATCTGGCAGGCTTGTCGCCCGATCCCCCGCGCTCACGCTTTTCACTCCTGCGGCGCGGCTTTGGGTTATCGTCTTTCGGGGTATCGGCGTCCCGGCTCTCGGGCTGCGGTGCCTCGGCTTTTTCTGTGGCCGGTGCCGGCGCGGGTTCGATCGGGGCGGCCTGGGGCTCTGCCAGGGCCGGCTTGGCTTGGGGCTCCGGGTGGCTCGGCGCCACTTCGGGTTCGGCGGCGGGCGCAGATCCGGCGAGCCTCGGGATCTCCTTCTCGAGCAAGCGCTCGACATCCTCGAGGTTTCGCTCGTCGGACGGAGCGCAAATCATGATCGCCTTGCCGTCGCGACCCGCGCGGCCGGTCCGTCCGATCCGGTGCACGTAATCCTCGGCATGACTCGGCACGTCGAAGTTGAACACGTGACTTACCGAGGGGACGTCCAGGCCACGCGCCGCCACGTCGGAGGCGACGAGAAAGCGCAGGTCGCCCGCGCGGAAGCCGTCGAGGGTCCGGGTCCGCTGCGATTGCTCCAGGTCGCCGTGGATCGGGGCGGCGTCGTAGCCGTCCTTCTTGAGCGACTTGGCGACGACGTCCACGTCCACCTTGCGATTGCAGAAGATGATCGCGTTGGTCAGACGCTTGCCCTCGGCGTCGATCAGGTCGCGCAGGGCCCGGCGCTTTTCGCTCGCGAGGCGATCCTTCCGGGATGGCTTGAACATCAGCACACCCTGTTCGATCGTCTCGGACGCCGTGGCCTGGCGCGCGACCTCGACCCGGTGCGGGCTCGACAGGAAGGTGTTGGTGATACGCTCGATCTCGGGCGCCATGGTGGCGGAGAAGAACAGCGTCTGCCGCGTGAAGGGCACGAGGGAGAAGATGCGCTCGATATCGGGGATGAACCCCATGTCGAGCATCCTGTCGGCCTCGTCCACGACCATGATCTTGACGTCGGTCAGCAGGAGCTTGCCACGCTCGAAATGATCGAGCAGGCGGCCCGGCGTCGCGATCAGCACGTCGACGCCCTTGTCGATCAGCGCGTCCTGTTCCTTGAAGCTCACGCCGCCGATCAGCAGCGCCTTCGTCAGTTTGACGTGCTTGGCATAGGTGTCGAAGTTCTCGGCCACCTGCGCGGCCAACTCTCGCGTTGGGGCGAGCACGAGGCTGCGCGGCATCCGCGCCTTGGCCCGTCCGCGGGCGAGCTGGGTGATCATCGGCAGGGTGAAGGAGGCGGTCTTGCCGGTCCCCGTCTGCGCGATCCCGAGGACGTCGCGACCGTCGAGGGCGGCGGGAATCGCCTGCGCCTGGATCGGGGTCGGCTCGGTGTACCCGGCTTCGTCGATGGCTTTCTGGACCTTGGGGCCCAGCTTCAGATCGGTGAATTTCGTCATGTATGTCCGAACTCGGGTGGCCGTCGCCACTGGTTTGGGACGAAATCCTGTCGCCCCTTCGTCAGGGCGTGCGCGCGTCGCCGCCCGGCTTTCCCCTACAGACCTCGGGGCGCGGCGTCAATCGCGCGACGGTCGCAGGCCGCCCATGCGGGCCTCACGCCATCATCTCCTTGGTCGCGGTCAGGGTCACGTCCGGCCAGTCCCGCTCGACCCGATCGATATCCCATTGCAGACGCGTGAGGTAGACGAGGTCGTCGTCGTTGTCGCGCGCCATGTGGCCCTTGTTGGCCTGGGCGAAGGCCTCCACCTTCTCTTTCGGCCCCATCACCCAGCGCGCGGACGTGAACTGCGACGGCTCGAACCGCACCGGCAGGCCGTATTCGCCCTCGATCCGGCTGGCCAGCACCTCGAACTGGAGAGCGCCCACCACGCCCACCACGAAGCCTGCGCCCAGGGTGGGGCGGAACACCTTGGCCGCGCCCTCCTCGGCGAATTGCAGCAGCGCCTTGTCCAGGTGCTTGGCCTTCATCGGGTCTCCCGCACGGCAATTCTGCAGGAGCTCCGGCGCGAAGGAAGGAATGCCCTGGACGCGCAGCGCCTCTCCTTCGGTCAGCGTGTCGCCGATCCTGAGCTGGCCGTGATTGGGAATGCCCATGATGTCGCCTGCCCAGGCCTCCTCGGCCAGTTCCCGGTCGGAGGCAAGGAACAGGACCGGGTTCGACACCGCCATGGGCTTCTTGGTGCGGACATGGGTGAGCTTCATGCCGCGCTTGAAGTGGCCGGATGCGAGGCGGACGAAGGCCACACGGTCGCGGTGCTTGGGGTCCATGTTCGCCTGTACCTTGAACACGAAGCCGGCGACCTTGTCCTCGTCCGGGGCGATCTGGCGCGGATCGGCGTTCATCGGCTGCGGCTCGGGCCCGTAGCGGCCGATCCCGTCCATCAACTCGCGCACGCCGAAGGAGTTGATCGCCGAGCCGAACCAGATCGGCGTCAGCGTCCCGTCCTGCAACGCCTGGGCGTCGAAGGGCGGCAGCAGCGCGCGCGCCATCTCGACCTCCTCGCGCAGGGTGTCGAGCAGGTGGGCGGGGACGTGGTCGGCCATCTTGGGGTCGTCGAGCCCCTCGAGCCGGATCGATTCGCCGACCTTGTTGCGGTCGGCACGGTCCATCAGCTCGAGCCGGTCGTTGAGCATGTCGTAGCAGCCCAGGAAGTCGCGACCGACGCCGATGGGCCAGGAGGCCGGCGTCACGTCGATCGCGAGGTTCTCCTGGATCTCGTCCACGATCTCGAACGTGTCGCGGCTCTCCCTGTCCATCTTGTTGCAGAAGGTCAGGATCGGCAGGTCCCGCAGGCGGCACACCTCGAAGAGCTTGCGCGTCTGGCTTTCCACCCCCTTGGCGCCGTCGATCACCATGATCGCCGCATCCACCGCCGTCAGGGTGCGGTAGGTATCCTCGGAGAAGTCCGAGTGGCCGGGCGTGTCCACGAGGTTGAATCGGTACTCGCCAAAGTCGAACGACATGGCCGAAGCGGACACGGAGATGCCGCGATCTTTCTCCATGGCCATGAAGTCCGACCGGGTGCGGCGCGCCTCGCCCTTGGCGCGGACCTGTCCCGCCATCTGGATCGCGCCGCCGTAGAGCAGGAACTTCTCCGTCAGGGTCGTCTTGCCCGCGTCGGGGTGCGAGATGATGGCGAAGGTGCGCCGCCGGGCGATCTCGGGCGGGAGCGGCGCGGAGTTATGGGATCGGTCGAGCATGGGGGCGATATAGAGGGGCGCGCCGTCCCCCGCAATCGGCCCCGCGTACCGGAGCGCGGCCGGTCGTCGGGGCACGCTCGCGCGCTACACCCTGAAGCAGGCAAACGGAAAGGGACGATCATGGATCTGGGAATCGCGGGAAAGCGCGCGCTCGTCACGGCGTCTTCCAAGGGCCTCGGGCTGGGATGCGCCCGCGCCCTGGCCGAGGCCGGTGTCGATCTGGTGATGAACGCCCGCGGGGCGGAGGCGCTCGCCGCCTCGGCGGAGGCGATCCGCTCCGATTTCGGGGTGTCCGTCACCGAGGTCCCGGCCGACATCACCACCGAAGACGGACGGGTACGGGTGCTCGACGCCGCCGACGACCCCGACATCCTTGTCACAAACGCGGGGGGGCCGCCGCCGGGGATGTGGACGGACTGGGAGCGGGATGATTTCATCGCCGCACTCGACGCCAACATGCTCACGCCGATCGCGCTGATGAAGGCCTGCCTTCCGGCGATGATGGCGCGGGGGTGGGGCCGGGTGGTCAACATCACGTCGCAATCGGTGAAGTCGCCGATCCCGGCCCTGGGCCTGTCGAACTCGGCGCGCGCGGGTCTGACGGGATACGTGGCCGGCACCGCGCGACAGGTGGCGCAGAAGGGCGTGACGATCAACAACCTGCTGCCCGGCATCCACGACACCGATCGGGCCGCATCGCTCGACGCCGGCGTGGCCAAGCAGAAGGATATCCCCGTGGAGGACGCCCGCGCGGACAGGGAGGCGACGATCCCCGCGCGGCGCTACGGCACCGCGGCGGAGTTCGGCGCCACTTGCGCCTTCCTGTGCTCGGGGCAGGCGGGCTTCATCGTGGGCCAGAACGTCCTGCTGGACGGGGGCGCGGTGAACGCGACCCTGTGAGGGGGCTCCGCCCCCGCCGCTCGGGCGGCCCCCCGGGGTACTTGGCGAAAGAGTGAGGGGACCTTGCGGGGCGGGGGCGGCACTGCTAGCTCGCGCCCCATCCTTCCTGTCGGACATTCCGGATGAACGCGCCGCGGCTTGAAATCGCTGACCTGTGCTGCGCCTTCGACGGGCGCCGCGTGGTCGAGGATGTGACGCTGTCCGTGGCGGCGGGGCAGGTCCTGTGCCTGTTGGGCCCCTCGGGATGCGGCAAGTCGACGACCCTGCGCGCCATCGCCGGCGTCGAGACGCCGGAGCGGGGCAAGATCCGCATCGACGGTGCGACCGTGGCGGGTTCGGACGCGTTCGTTCCGCCCGAGCGGCGCGGCGTCGGCCTGATCTTCCAGGATTTCGCGCTGTTTCCGCACCTGTCGGTTCACGACAACGTGGCCTTCGGGCTGAGGGGGCCACGCGCCAAGAAGCGGGCGCGGGTGCGCGAGCTTCTCGAACGGGTCCGCCTGGAGCGCTATATCGACGCCTTTCCGCACGAATTGTCCGGTGGCGAGCAGCAACGGGTGGCGCTTGCCCGCGCCGTGGCGCCCCGGCCGCGCGTCATGCTGATGGACGAGCCGTTCTCGGGTCTGGACAATCGCCTGCGCGACGGCATCCGCGACGAGACCCTCGGCGTCCTGAAGGAAGAGGGGGCGGCCGTCCTGCTGGTCACCCACGAGCCGGAGGAAGCCATGCGGATGGCCGACGAGATCGCGCTGATGCGCGACGGGCGGATCGTGCAGCGGGGTGCGCCCTACAACATCTACAACAACCCGGCCGACCGGGCGGCGGCGGCGTTCTTCAGCGACGTCAACGTGATCGCGGGAGAGGTGAACGGGGCGCTGACGGACACGCCGTTCGGCCGGTTCCTCGCGCCGGGGGTCCAGGACGGCACCGCGGTCGACATCGTCATCCGGCCCCAGCACGTGCGGATCGACTTCGACCGGGCGGGGCGCGGCCCCAATCCCACGCCCCAGGACGGCACTCCCGCCCGGGCGGTCGTCACGCGCTCGCGTTTCATCGGCAAGGAAAGCCTGGTGGAGTTCCGCCTCGACGAGGGCGGCGAGATGAGCGCCACCGTCCCGTCGGTGTTCCTGCCCAAGCCCGGGACGCCCATGTGGCTAGCCATCCGGCGAGATCGCTGCTTCGTCTTCCCGCGCTCTCAGAACCGCAGGTCCACCGCCACCGGATAGTGATCGCTCGGCCATTCGCCGTCGAAGCGCCGACGCAGGACCATCGGCGGAGCGGCCCGGACCGCCCCGGAATAGGCCACGTGGTCGATGGCGGGGATCACGTCGAGCCCCCGGTTCATGTGGAACGTTGCACCGCGGATACCGGCAAACGAAAGGCCGGCGCGTTCGAGGATGTCATGGGGAACCATGCCGGCGATCGCGTTGAGGTCGCCGGCCAAGACGACGGACTCGCCGGACGCCATCCAGCCGCCGATGCGGGCCGCGACCAGCTCCGCTGAGCGGATTCGGTTGCTGCGGCTGTAGGCGTCAAAATGCACGTTCACGATGCGGAACGCCGCTCCGTCCCGCCTGTCGCGGAACCGCGCCCACGAGGCGAAGGCGGGGTAGGAGCCGTCGAACGTCGCGGAATATATCTCGTCCGGCGTCTCGGAGAAGAAGAACCATCCCTGGTCGAGAAGTTCCAGCGCCTCGGTGCGGTAGAAGATGGGCTGGGTGGAGGGAAACGCCCGCCAGTCGCCGCTCGCCGCGGCGCGGTAGGCCGGCAGCGCCGCGAGCAGCCAGTCGCGCGCGAGGTTGACCGATCCATCGGACCCGGCGCGGAAGCTCTCCATCTCCTGAAAGGCCACGATGTCGGCCTTGGTGGCCGTCACGGCCCGGGTCAGCGGGCCGCGGCGCCGCTCCCAGTCCGCGACGGACCAAGGCCCCTCGGGCGTGTCGAGCCGGATGTAGTGGACGTTGTACGTGGCGATCCGTACCGTGCCCTCGGGCGGTGGTGGCAGAACGTCCCGGCCATCGCCGCAGGCCGCCAGGAAGGCCAGGGCCAGCCAAGGCCCGATCCACCGGCGAGCAAGGCGCGATACCGCCCGGTGCCTCACTCGCCCGACCGGCGACGCGCGCGCCCGCCACGACGACGGGCGAGGCCGCCCTGCCGCTCGGGAAGCTCCGCCACGATCCGCCGCCGCTCCTCCGGGGTCAGGCGGGACCAGGCGGCGATCTCCTCCATGGTCCTGTAGCACCCGGTGCAGATCCGCGCCTCGGGGTGGATCATGCAGATCTTGATGCAGGGGCTCTCGACCTCGTCGCGGCTCCAGACGTCGTCGCTCATACGGTCCTCACAGATGCCCAAGCCGGTCGAGAAGACCTTGCAGGATATAGGCGGCGGCGACCCTGTCCACCACGCCGGCGCGCTTGGCGCGGGAGGTGTCCGCCTCGAGCAGGGCGCGCTCTGCGGCAACGGTGGACAGGCGCTCGTCCCAGAAGCAGATCGGCAGGTTCAGCCGGCGGGAGAGGTTGCGCGCGAAGGCCCGCGTCGATTGCGCCCTGGGGCCTTCGGAGCCGTCCATGTTGCGGGGCAGCCCGAGGACGAGGCCACCGATCTCCCTCTCCGCCGATAGCTCTGTCAGGCGATCCGCGTCGAGGGTGAACTTGCGCCGCTTGATCACCTCGATCGGCGAAGCGATGGAGCGCAGCCGGTCGGACACTGCCACGCCGATCGTCTTCGTCCCGAGGTCGAGGCCCATCAGCGCCTGCATGGGCGACAGTTCGGCGGCGAAGCCCGCCGCGTCATCGTGGATCACGGGCGACCTCGCATCAATTCAAAACCCCCGCGGACCGCGCCGCCTCTTCGAGCTGGGCGAGGTCGTCGGGCTGGTTGGCGAAGACCTGCTGCGCCTCGCCGAAGATGGCCTGGGCGCGCCCGGTCTCTCCCAGGATGCCCAGGGCGCGGATCAGGCGGGCCCAGTCGGGGGCCGGGCCGCCCTCCGTCGCGAGCCGCCGGGACAGGCCCTCCACCATGCCGGAGATCATCTCCTCGCGCTCCTCGGGCGTCATGTCGGCGGCCGCGGCCATGTCGGCGCCGCTCGGGCCGGGAGCGGGCGTCGATGGCGCATAGTCGATGCCCGCCCGGGCGGCGATCGTGCCGATCTGCTCGCGGATGGGCGCGAGCCAGGGCGCATCGGGTGGCGAGGTCTCGAGCAGTGGGCGCCACAGGCGGAAGGTCAGGTCCGGCCGCCCCGTCTGGGCGTAGGTCAGCCCCTTGTAGTAGAGCGCGCGTCCGTTCTCGCGGTCCTGCGACAGGGCCGCGTCGAACTGGGCCTCCGCCTGGGGAGAGACGAAGCCGCCGGCGGACAGCACCATGAGCTCGCCCAGGAAGGCGTGCTCCTCGGCGCCCGTCTCGTCCCCTAGGAGGGCGACGAGCTCCTCCTGGGCTGTGCGGGCGGCGACGTAGTCGCCCAGCCGTGCCTCGTTGCGGGCCAGAAGCCGCCACCCCTGGACGTCGTCGGGCCGCGAGGCCATGGCGCCGCGCAGCCTCTCCATGAGGGGGGCGAAATCGGGGCCGGGCTCGACCGGGTCGGGCAGCATGTCGGCCGCCCGCACCTCGGCCTCGGCCTGGTCCGGGCGGTCGGCCCGTCGCTCGTCGGCCATCGCCAGCCGCTCCCGGAGGGGCAGGTCGGGATAGCCTGGCGCCCCGATCGCGACATAGAGCACCAGCGTGCCCGCCACCACCACCAGGCCCACGGTGCCCGCGGTGCCCAGGCGAAGCCTACGCGGCGCGTCGGCGGCGGCGTCCGACTGCCGTCGGTCGGCCTCGAGCAGGCGGCGGGCCACCTCGGCCCGTGTCCGCTCCGCCTCCTCGCCTGACAGGACGCCACGGGCCAGGTCGCGGTCCACCTCCGCCAACTGGTCGCGGTAGACCGCGATATCGGGCGCCTCCCTCTCCGGTGCGCGGGGCCGCACGAGGGCGCCGATCACCGGCAGGGTGCCCAGGGCAGTAAGACAGAGGCACAGGATCCAGAACAGCATGAGCGATCTCTATCCGCTTACCGCGGCCGGGAAAAGGCACCGGGGCAGGGTGCCGCGGCCGATGGTGTGCCGGTCTTTCCGGACCTTTTGCCCGGCCTATGTGGTTTCACGCATGCGAGAGGCGGTCTCGGCCGTCCCTGCAGGACACTCATTCGACCCGAACGAAAGGACATCCGATGGCTTTCGAACTGCCCGATCTGCCTTATGCCCACGACGCGCTCGCCGGCAAGGGCATGAGCCGTGAGACGCTGGAATACCACCACGACATCCACCACAAGGCCTACGCCGACAAGACGGCGGACATGACCAAGGGCACCGAGTGGGACGGCAAGTCCATTGAGGAGATCGTCAAGGGGACCTACGACAAGAACGCCGTCGCCCAGTCGGGACTGTTCAACAACGCCTCGCAATACTGGAACCACTGCCAGTTCTGGGAGATGATGACGCCCGAGACCAAGGGCATGCCAGGCGAGCTGGAAAAGGCGATCACCGACAGCTTCGGCACCGTCGACAAGTTCAAGGAAGAGTTCGCGGCCAAGGGCGGCGGCCAGTTCGGTTCCGGCTGGGCTTGGCTCGTCAAGGATACCGATGGCGGCCTCAAGGTCACCTCCACCGAGAACGGCGTCAATCCGCTCTGCTTCGGCCAGACCACGCTTCTGGGCTGCGACGTGTGGGAGCATTCCTACTACATCGACTTCCGCAACAAACGCCCGGCCTACCTGCAGAACTTCCTCGACAACCTCGTCGACTGGGAGAACGTCGCCGGCCGCATGTAAGGCCCCGAGATCGCTTCACGCCTTGCCCGGGGCCGGCCGTCGCGCCGGCCCCGACCGCGTTCGGAAGGACATTCATGCTCATCTCTCTCGAACCCCTGGACGCCGAGACGGTCGCGCTCTTGCGCGCGCCGATGGAGATGCCGGCGGGCATGGGATTCCAGCCGATTTCCATGGAGGCCGCCCTGGACGATGCGGAAGGCCACCGCCTGGTAGCGACGCTCGCCCTTTCGGACGGTGCCGACAGCGCCGAGGTCGCGGCCTGGCTCTGGGACAGGGTCGAGGAGGCGACGCCGCTTGTCGTGACGGTGGCCGGCACCAAGGCCCGCGTGGGGGAGCCGGCGGCGATCGCCTGGCTGATCGATCGCGCCCGGGGTCGGGCCTGATCCCTGATCGGGGCGCGTGGAACCGCGTTCGGCAGCCACGGGTTTCGACCGGACGCATCTAGACGAACAGGAGTTTTCCATGGCCGAGCGCAAGAGATCCAAGGACGGAGAGAGCGAAGTCGAGGACTATCTCGACGAGGCGGTCGAGGCCCCTGGCCATTCGGGACGTTCGGGCGGCGAGCTTGAACGCAAGGTCGGCACCCGCGACGAGGAACGCCAAGCCGGCGGAGATGCCGGTCCCACCCGTGTGACCAAGGAGGACGAGAAGGGCGAAGGAAACCTGGGCGGCCTTCACGGAACGGGCGACGAAGACGGCAAGGGAAGCTGACCATGGCCGCAAGACTGATGAACGGAACCTGGGTCCTGATCGCCGATGGCGAGAAGGCCCTCATCCTCGAGAACCAGACGGACCACGAAGACCCCTATCTCACCGTCTTGGAAAAGGAAGAGCAGGAAAACCCGCCCAACCGCGAGCAGGCGGAAAACAAGCGGGGCCGCTTCAACGATGGAAGCGGCATGCACCGTTCCGCCGTCGATGATACGGACTGGCACCAGCTCGCCAAAGATCGGTTCGCCGACGACTTGGCCGACATGCTGTACAAGAAGGCCCACAGGGGCGCCTTCGAAAGTATCGTGCTCGTGGCGGCGCCGGGCGTTCTGGGCGAGCTACGCGACAAGCTCCACCAGGAAGTTTCGTCGAAGGTGATCGCCGAGGTTCCCAAGACGCTCACCAATCACGGGTTGGGCGATATCGAGACCATCGTGCGCAAAGAGCTGGAAAACGGTTGAGCGGTAGGCTTCGGGCATCGCCCGAAGCCGCCTTGCTTCAGGCGCAGGCGCTTTCCTCCGCCGATGCGAATGCCTCGCTCGCGGCATCGAGCGTCAGCATGATGGAGGCGTGGCGGTTCTTGTACTCCCGCGCCGGGAGCAGGACCTCCAAGCCGTCGAACGGGGCTTCGGGGGCCGGCCCGTTCTCCTTCAGCATTGCCTTGAGTTCGTCCCGGGCCCGCTCCACCTCGTAGCGCGTCCTGCCCATGATGGCGTGCCCCACGATCGCGGCCGCGGCTTGCCCCAGCGCGCAGGCCTTCACGTCCTGTCCATAGCGGACGATGCGGCCGTCCTCCACGTTCATGTCCACCACGACCGTCGACCCGCAAAGCGGCGAGCGTTTCTTCACGCTGGCCTGCGGGTCCGCCAGACGGTCGGTCAGCGGAATATCGGCGGCGAGTTCCAGGATGCGCCCGGAATAGAGCTTGATCAGATCGCTGTCGGCCATGGCTTTCCCCTTGAGCGCTGCCCGTCTAGATAGGTCGGACCACCCCGGCCCGAAAGCCCCCCGAAAGGACCCCCGATGCCCTTCGATCCCGCCAGCCTGAACTACGACGCCCAGGGCCTCGTTCCGGCGATCGCACAGGACGATGCGACGGGTGAAGTACTGATGATGGCCTGGATGTCGCGCGAGGCGGTGGCCAGGACGCTCTCTACCGGCCGCGTGACCTACTGGAGCCGGTCGCGACGGGATTTCTGGGTCAAGGGCGAGACGAGCGGCCATCTTCAGCACCTCGTCGACATGCGGGTCGACTGCGACTCCGACTGCCTGCTTGTCCGGGTCCGTCAGGAGGGCCCGGCCTGCCATACGGGCCGGCGCAGTTGCTTCTACACCGCCATCCGCGACGGTGAGGAAGTGGAACTCATGGCGCCGGAAAACTGAGACCCAGCGTCGCGCGTATCTCCGCGGGCGTCGCTCCGTCGGCACGATAGGCGGCGATCTCGCGGGCGGCATCGCGCTTGGCCAGCCGCTGGCCGGTCTCGTCCCGGATAAGGCGATGATGGTGATAGACTGGCGTCGCCAGGCCGAGGAGCCTTTGGAGCAGAACGTGGATCGGCGTGGCCTCGAACAGGTCCTCGCCGCGAACGACGTGGGTGATGCCCTGAGCTGCGTCGTCGAGCGCCACGGAAAGGTGGTAGGACGTTCCCATGTCCCGCCGCGCCACCACGATGTCGCCGACGTTTTCCAGCATCCTTTCGGGCGGAACTTCGACCGTTCCCGCGGCGATGTCCCCTTCTTCCTCGAAGCGGAGATCGGGCGCCATCGCCAGGGCCCGGTCCATGTGGAGGCGCAGGGCGGCGCCCTCGGGGTCGCGGTCGGCGTGCTTGCAGGTGCCGGGATAGACGACACCGTCGGGGCCCAGGAGCGGCACGCCCTCCTGCGGGGCGGAGGCGGCGGCGCGGATGTCGCGGCGGGAACAGGTGCAGGGATAGGTCAGGCCCATGGCGGTCAGGCGGCCGAGCGCCTCGCGATAGGTCTCCAGCCGCCTCGATTGCCGCATCACCGGGCGCGGCCAGTCGAGGCCGAGCCATGCGAGGTCCTCGAATATCCCAGCTTCCCAACGAGGTCTGGACCGCCCCTGATCTATATCCTCGATCCGGAGGAGGAACCTGCCGCCGCCCGCGCGGGCCATGTCGTGAGAGAGCATGGCCGAGAAGGCATGACCGAGGTGCAGAGGCCCCGTGGGAGAGGGCGCGAACCGCGTGATCGGCGGGCCGCTCACGCGGCGTCGGTCAGGGCCTTGCCCGCAAGCCAGCTCGTCCAGTCGGCCTTGGCACGGTCGGTATAAGCCTTGTAGCGGGCAGGACGGTTGCGACGCCCGCCCTTGAGATCGACGGGCGGGAACAGTCCGAAATTGACGTTCATGGGCTGGAACGTCTTGGCGTCAGCCCCGCCGGTAATGTGGGTCACGAGCGCCCCCATGGCGGTCGTCGGCGGCACCGGTGCCGTGGCCTGGCCCGTGATCTCGGACACGGCGAGACGCCCTGCGAGAAGGCCCATGGCCGCGCTTTCCACGTATCCCTCGACGCCCGTGATCTGACCCGCGAAGCGCACATTGGGCCGCGACCGGAGGCGAAGCTGGTCGTCCAGAAGGGTCGGCGAGTTTATGAAGGTATTGCGGTGGATGCCGCCGAGGCGGGCGAAACGAGCTTCTTCGAGTCCGGGAATCGTCCTGAAAACAGCGGCTTGGGCGCCGTATTTCATCTTCGTCTGGAAGCCGACGATGTTGTAGAGCGTTCCCAGCGCGTTGTCCCGTCGAAGCTGGACGACGGCGTGTGGCTTGACGTCCGGGTTGTGGGGGTCGGTCAGGCCGCGGGGCTTCATGGGGCCGTGGCGCAGGGTCTCGCGACCGCGTTCGGCCATGACCTCGATGGGCAGGCAGCCGTCGAAGTAGTTGGCCGTCTCCCCCTCGTGGAACTCGGCCTTGTCGGCGGCGAGGAGCGCGTCGATGAAGGCCTCGTAGGTCTCGCGATCCATCGGGCAGTTGAGGTAGGCTGTGCGCTCCGCCTCGGTTTCACCCTTGTCGTAGCGCGACTGCATCCAGGCGCGGGACATGTCGATCGAGTCGTGGTGCACGATGGGCGCGATGGCGTCGAAGAAGGCGAGCTGGTCGGCGCCCGTCTCGGCCCGGATCGCCTCGGCCAGCGCGCCGGAGGTCAGGGGGCCGGTGGCGACGATCCAGTGACCTTCGGAAGGAATTTCCGAAATTTCAGCGTCTTGAACGGTGATCTTCGGGTGGGATCTGAGCCGCTCCGTCACCGCCTCGGCGAAGGGGTCGCGGTCCACCGCGAGGGCGCCGCCGGCGGGAAGGCGGTGGGCGTCGGCCACCTCCATCACCAATCCGCCGGCCTGGCGCATCTCCCAGTGGAGAAGGCCGACGGCGTTCTGCTCGTCGTCGTCGGACCGGAACGAGTTGGAGCATACCATCTCGGCCAGGTTGCCGGTGCGGTGGGCGAAGGTGCCGATCCGGGGGCGCATCTCGTGGATGACCACCTCGACACCGGCCTGGGCGGCCTGCCAGGCCGCCTCGGACCCGGCCATGCCGCCGCCGATTATGTTCAGTTTGCGGGTCATTTCGTCCCTTTCGGATTCCCGGCGGATTCGCGTCGGAATCCCGCCGGGTTAATTTTCCCTTACGACTCGCCGTCGGGCTCGTCGAGATCGGCCTCCTGCGGCTCGGCGATCCAGGCCACCGAGACGACCTCCTCGCCCGGGCCGGTGTTGAACACGCGCACGCCGCCCGCGCCGCGGGAGCGGAAGGAGATCCCGTCCACCGGCACGCGGATCGACTGCCCGCGGGAGGTGGCCAGCATGATCTGGTCGTCCATGTCGACGGGGAAGCTCGCCACGAGGGGGCCGCCGCGCATGGCCTTGTCCATGGCCATGACGCCCTGTCCGCCGCGGCCGCGCACGGGATAGTCATGGGAGGAGGAAAGCTTGCCGGTGCCGGCTTGGGTGATCGTCAGGATCAGATCCTCGGCGGCCGACATCTGGGCGTAACGCTCCTGGGAGAAATCGCGCGCCTCCGTCGCCGTCTCGTCGTCGTCGGCCTCGGGTTCCTCGGTGACGCCGGCCATGGCGCGGCGCATCTTGAGGTAGGTCTGCCGCTCGTCGGAGCCGGCCTCGAAATGGCGGATGATGGCCATGGAGACGACCCGGTCGCCGTCCGCGAGGCGGATGCCGCGCACGCCGGTGGAATCGCGGCCCTTGAAGACTCGCACGTCGGTGGTGGGGAAGCGGATGGCGCGCCCCAGCGCGGTGACGAGCATCACGTCCTCGGCCTCGGAGGCGATGCGCGCGTTCACGAGGAAGACGTCCTCGGGCAGCTTCATCGCGATCTTGCCGTTGCGCATGACGTTGGTGAAGTCCGACAGGGCGTTGCGGCGCACATGGCCGTCGGAGGTGGAGAAGACGATCTGCAGCTCGTCCCAGTCCTCCTCGGCGCGGTCCACGGGCATGATCGCGGCGATGGAGGTGCCCCGCGTCATCCCGTCGATCACGTTGCGGATGTCGCGGCCCCGCGCGGTGCGCGAGCCCTGGGGCAGGCGCCAGGTCTTGAGCTTGTAGGCCATCCCGTCGGTGGAGAAGATCAGGAGCGGCGTGTGCGTGTTGGCAACGAAGAGCGTGGTGATCACGTCCTCGTCCTTGGTCGCCATGCCCGACAGGCCCTTGCCGCCGCGCCGCTGGGAGCGGAACTCGTGCAGGGGCGTGCGCTTGACGTAACCGCTCGCGGTGACGGTCACGACCATGTCCTCGCGCTCGATCAGGTCCTCGTCTTCCATGTCGCCGGCCCAGTCGACGATCTCGGTCCGTCGGGGAACGGCGAAATCGTCGCGCACCTTGGTCAGCTCTTCGGAGATGATGGCCATGATGCGCTCGCGCGAGCGCAGGATGTCGAGGTAGTCGCGGATCTTTCCCGCCAGGTCCTCGAGCTCGTCGGTGACCTCCTTGACGCCGAGCTGCGTCAGCCGCTGGAGGCGCAGCTCCAGGATGGCGCGGGCCTGGGTCTCGGACAGGTTGTAGGTGCCGTCGTCGTTCATCGTGTGGCCGGGATCGTCGATCAGGCGAATGAAGGGCGCGATCTCTTCGGCGGGCCAGCGGCGCTCCTTGAGGCGGCTGCGCGCCTCGGGCGCGTCGGCCGAGGAGCGGATGGTCTGCACCACCTCGTCCACGTTGGCG
The DNA here is from genome assembly GCA_947500825.1 of uncultured Paracoccaceae bacterium. GTDB lineage: Bacteria > Pseudomonadota > Alphaproteobacteria > Rhodobacterales > Rhodobacteraceae > Palleronia. The sequence continues at coordinate 148,494 of CANMTR010000003.1, forward strand.
ACGGCGACGGCGAGGCCGCACAGGACATGGGCGCGCTCGCGGGCCTTTCGCAGGTCATGGGCGGTGCGCCGGGCCACGACCTCCTCGCGGAAGGTGATGAAGTGGGTGAGGAAATCGCGCAAGGCGAGCTGCTCGGGCCGGCCGCCGTGGAGCGCGAGCATGTTGCAGCCGAAGGAGGTCTGCATCGGCGTGAAGCGCCAGAGCTGGTTCAGGACCACGTCCGCGGTCGCGTCCTTCTTCAGCTCGACGACCACCCGCACGCCGACGCGGTCGCTCTCGTCCTGCACCGCCGAGATGCCCTCGATCCGCTTTTCCTTGGCGAGTTCGGCGATGCGCTCCACGAGGCTCGCCTTGTTCACCTGGTAGGGGATCTCGTCGAGCACGATGGCCTCGCGGCCCCTGGCGATCTCCTCCACCCGGGTCCTGGCGCGGATGATGACCGAGCCACGCCCCTCGAGATATGCCTTGCGCGCGCCCGACCGGCCCAGGATCAGGCCGCCCGTGGGAAAGTCGGGCCCGGGGATCATCTCCAGGAGCCGATCGGTGGAGAGGTCGGGGTCCGCGATCAGGGCGAGGGTGGCGTCCACGACCTCGCCGAGGTTGTGGGGCGGGATGTTGGTCGCCATGCCCACGGCGATGCCGCCGGCGCCGTTGACCAGCATGTTGGGAAAGCGCGCGGGCAGGACCGTGGGCTCCAGGTCCTTGCCGTCGTAATTGTCCTGGAAGTCCACCGTCTCCTTCTCGATGTCGGCGAGAAGGGCCTGGGCGGGCCGGTCCATGCGGACCTCGGTGTAGCGCATGGCGGCGGGATTGTCGCCGTCCATGGAGCCGAAATTGCCCTGTCCGTCCAGCAGCGGCAGGGACATGGAGAAGTCCTGCGCCATGCGTACCAGCGCCTCGTAGATCGCCGAGTCGCCGTGCGGGTGGTACTTGCCCATCACGTCGCCCACGGGGCGGGCGGACTTGCGGTAGGCCTTGTCGTGGGAATTGCCGCTCTCGTGCATGGCGTAGAGGATGCGGCGGTGGACGGGCTTCAGGCCGTCGCGCAGGTCGGGGATCGCGCGGGAGACGATCACGCTCATGGCATAGTCGAGGAAGGAGGACCGCATCTCGTCGGCGATGTCGATCGACGGCCCGTCGGGGCGGGGGGCGTCCGCGATGTCGTCCTCGGGGGGGTCCGTCATGTCGCTCACGGGTCTGCTGCCTCGAAATCCTAGATATTGTTGACACCCATCATAGCAGGAGGCGCATCTGGTGTGCAATCGGATCAGGGCCGGTGGCAGCCATGCGACGTGAGTGCCAATGCGCTGTTTTCGTTGATTTCCTCGGCGAAGGCGTCAGTCTGGGGCAGGGGAGAGACATGGAGGGCCCCATGACCGAGACCGAGATGATGCTGAAGGGATACGGGTTGACGACGGCGGAAGTCTTCTACCGGATGCCGGACTACCGGAACGTGCTGAACAGCTATGTCTGGCAGGATTACGACCTCGTGCCGGACCATCCGCGGCTGTTCGACTTCGTGGACTTCTGGCGGCGCGAGATCGAGGGGCCGCTCCACTCGGTGCGCTTCACCCATCGGCGCATGATCGCGCCGGGGGAGTGGCGCCGGGTGACGGGCGAGTTCGCCCTGCACTGAGCACCCGCGGACCGACAGGACGCGCCGGCGTGGTCTGGAGTGGGAAGGCGCGCGGACAAGGCGGGGGCTTGCCCTGGTTCCCCCCCGCCACGACCATCGATGCAGGGCCGGTCGCGTCTTCGCTTCGCGGCCTTCGGCTTGCCAGCCTGTACCGCGCTTAAAGATTGACCCCGGTGGCTTAACGGCGCGCTAACGGGGCCGCTTTGCCTGCCCGAGATACCCCGGCGGCCGGCCCGGTTGCCCGCACCCGCCGTCCGGGGCCGTGCGTCAGGCCGACTTGGCGTGACGCTTGCGCTCGTGGGGGTCGAGGTACTTCTTGCGCAGGCGCACCGCGTTCGGCGTGACCTCCACCAGCTCGTCGTCGTCGATATAGGCGATGGCCTGTTCCAGCGTCAGCGTGACCGGCGTGGTCAGGCGCACCGCCTCGTCGGTGCCGGAAGCGCGCACGTTGGTGAGCTTCTTGCCCTTGAGGGGGTTCACCTCCAGGTCGTTTTCGCGCGCGTGCTCGCCGATGATCATGCCCACGTAGATGTTCTCCTGGGAGCCGATGAACATCTTGCCGCGATCCTCGAGGTTGAAGAGCGCGTAGGCCACGGACTGGCCGTTCTCCATCGAGATCAGCACGCCCTGGCGGCGGCCCGGGATCGTGCCCTTGTGGGGGGTCCAGCCGTGGAAGACGCGGTTCAGGACGCCGGTGCCGCGGGTGTCGGTGAGGAACTCGCCGTGGTAGCCGATCAGCCCGCGGGAGGGAACGTGGGCGACGATGCGGGTCTTGCCCGCGCCGGACTGCTTCATCTCCACCAGGTCGCCCTTGCGGGGGCCGGTGAGCTTCTCGATCACGGCGCCGGAATACTCGTCGTCCACGTCGATCGTGGCTTCCTCGACGGGCTCCTGCATCTCGCCGTCGACCTCGCGCATCAGGACCTGGGGGCGGGAGATCGACAGCTCGAACCCCTCGCGACGCATGTTCTCGATCAGGACGCCCATCTGCAGCTCGCCCCGGCCCGAAACGACGAAGGATTCGCCCCCTTCGGTGTCGTCCACGCGGATGGCGACGTTCTGCTCCGCCTCCTTCATCAGCCGCTCGCGGATGACGCGGGATTGGACCTTCTTGCCGTCGCGGCCCGCCAACGGCGAGTCGTTGATGCCGAAGGTGACGGAGATGGTCGGCGGGTCGATGGGCTGGGAGGGTAGGGCGTCGTCCACCGCGAGGGCGCAGATCGTGTCGGCCACGGTGGCCTTGTCCATGCCCGACAGGGTGATGATGTCGCCCGCCACCGCTTCGTCGATGTCGTCGTATCCGAGGCCGCGGAAGGCCTGGATGCGCGAGACGCGGAACTGCTCGATCTTCTGTCCCTGGCGCGACAGGGCCTGGACGGTGGCACCCGCCTTCAGCTTGCCGGACTCGACGCGCCCCGTCAGCAGCCGGCCCAGGAACGGGTCGGCCGAGAGGGTGGTGGCGAGCATGCGGAAATCGTCGTCCTGCTTCTGCTGCTGCTTGGGGGGCGGCACGTGGCGGACGACGAGGTTGAACAGCGCGGAGAGGTCCTTGCGCGGACCGTCGAGCTCGGGATCGCACCAGCCCGAGCGCCCGGAGGCGTAGAGATGGGGGAAGTCGAGCTGGTCCTCATCCGCATCCAGCGCGGCGAAGAGGTCGAACACCTCGTCGAGCGCCCGGTCGGGCTCGGCGTCTGGCTTGTCGACCTTGTTGAGGACCACGATGGGGCGCAGGCCCAGGGCCAGCGCCTTGGAGGTGACGAACTTGGTCTGGGGCATCGGCCCCTCGGCCGCGTCCACCAGGAGCACGACGCCGTCGACCATCGACAGGATCCGCTCCACCTCGCCGCCGAAATCGGCGTGGCCGGGGGTGTCGACGATGTTGATGCGGGTGTCCTTCCAGACCACCGAGGTGTTCTTGGCCAGGATGGTGATGCCGCGCTCGCGCTCCAGGTCGTTGGAGTCCATGGCCCGCTCCGCCACCTGCTGGTTCTCGCGGAAGGCGCCGGACTGTTTGAGGAGCTCGTCCACCAGGGTGGTCTTGCCGTGGTCCACGTGGGCGATGATGGCGATGTTTCGCAGGTCCATGGGGTGTCCTTGAGGGGGTCGCGGGGGCCTTAACGCGCGCCCGGCCGGATGGGAAGCGGCAAAGCCGCCTCAGGCGTCGCGATCGTCGGCATCGCGGGACAGGGCAAGCGGGTCCTTGAAGGTCAGCGTCCGGTAGGGGAACGGGATCTCGATCCCGGCGCCGTCGAGGGCGCGCTTGACGGCGGCCACGACGCTGTCGCGGGAGCGGCGGATGTCGACGGGGCGCGAACCGGTCCACCAGGTGACCTCGAAGTTGATCGCGCTGTCGGCAAACTCCTGGGCGAAGATCTGCACGTCCTTCACGTCGTCGCGCACCGAATCGACCTCGTGGACGGCCGCGGCGATGACCTCGCGCGCGGCATCCACGTCCTCGCCGTAGGCGACGCCGACGATGATCGTGGTGCGGCGCAGGCTTGCGGCGGTGCGGATGGTGACGGGGTTCTTGTAGAACATGGCGTTGGGGGCGACGACGAGCTGGCCGTCGGTCTGGCGGATATGGGTGTCGCGCACGGTGATGTCCTCGACCTGGCCGTCGATACCCTGGCACTCGATGAAGTCGGACTTGGAGAACGGCTCGCGGATCAGCAGCAGGACGCCGGCGAGGAAGTTCTCGAACACGTCCTTGAAGGCGAAACCGATGGCCACGCCGCCGACGCCGAGCGCGGTCAGCGCGCGGCCCGGGGTGATCGACGGGAACGCGATGGTCAGCGCGATCAGCGCGCCCATGAGCCACAGGCCCACGGTCAGCAGCATCAGGACCACGTCCTGGAGCGCGCTGCGGATGCGCGCCCGGCCCAGGGCGCGCGGCACGATCCGGCCGATCACGGCGATCGCCGCCCAGACGACGACCAGGAACAGGAGCGCGAAGACCACCTGCGGCAGGAAGCGCCAGAACGCGGCGGCGTAGCCCGAGAGCTGGTCGCGCATGGGCGCGGGCAAGACGGCGAGGATCGGGGCGAGCCAGTCGGTCATGGCCGCGAAGATAGCCTGCCGCGCCGTCTTTACGAGATCAGTGCTGCGCGGTGCCCGAGAAGAGCTGGATCACCAGGATGCCCGCGAGGATCAGGCCCATCCCGAGGATCGCCGGCATGTCGAGCCGCTGGCCGAACACGATCCAGCCGATGAGAGCGATGAACAGGATGCCCAGGCCCGACCAGACGGCATAGGCCACGCCGACGGGAAGCGTCCTGAGCGTGAGCGACAGGAACCAGAACGCCACCGCGTAGCCCGCGACGACGAGGATCGACGGCCCGAGCCTGGTGAACTGCTGGCTGGCCTGAAGCGCCGAGGTGCCGATCGTCTCGGCCGCGACGGCGAGGATGAGATAGATGTAGGGCATGTCCGCGCTCCGTTTCACCACGCGTCCCGTGCCGCGAGGTGTGGCGTTTTGCAAGCGTGCGGGCCGCCGGAGCCCACGAACGCGCTGCCGTAGGCGTCCGAATAATGCGACCCCATTAGACGGATTATGATAACCACGTAAGTGGTTATCACATAATCATGGTTACGGGGCTTCCGGATCAGGATGGATGCGCGCTACCCTCGACCGCGACTTTTCCCAAAAAAGCGCGCATGTCGTGGCGCTGTCGCCCGACGGTTTTCCGCCCGGACGACGACGTCGGTTCGGCGTGCCCGGCAGCTAGCCCAGCGCGTAGCCCGCTCCGCGCACGGTGCGGATTGGATCGTCGCCGCCGTGGCGGCCGAGCGCCTTGCGCAGCCGGCCCACATGGACGTCGACGGTGCGGCTGTCGACGAAGATGTCGCGGCCCCAGACCCGGTCGAGGAGCTGCTCGCGCGTCCAGACGCGGCCCGGGCGTTCCATGAGCGTGGACAGGAGGCGGAACTCCGTCGGGCCGAGCTCGACCTCCTGCCCGTTGCGGTGGACGCGCCAGGTCTCGGGGTCGAGGGTCAGGTCCTCGTGGACGAGCGCCTGGCCGACGGTGGCCGGCCGGGTCCGGCGCAACTGCGCGCGCACCCGCGCCATCAACTCGGCGACGGAATAGGGCTTGGTCACGTAGTCGTCGGCCCCGGTCTCGAGGCCGCGGACGCGGTCGCCCTCCTCGGTGCGGGCCGAGAGCATGATGATGGGCACCTCCGGGGCGGCCTCCCGGCGCTTGAGGCGGCGGCAGATCTCGATCCCCGACACGCCCGGCAGCATCCAGTCGAGCACCACGAGGTCGGGCGGCGCCTCGTCGAAGAGCGTCAGCGCCTCGTCGCCCGTCCCGGCGCGGCTGACGGAGAACCCTTCGGCCTCGAGGTTGTAGGCCAGGATCTCGCGCTGGGAGGCCTCGTCCTCGACGATCAGGACATGGGGGCGTGTCGACATGGGCTCAGGTCTCGATCCGGTCGACGGAGGTGCGGTCGGCCTTGGGCCGCTTGGAGCCGGGTGCCGCGCCCTCGATCGTGTAGATCACGTGATCGGCGATGGAGGTGACGTGGTCGCCCATGCGCTCGATGTTCTTGGCGATGAAGTGGAGGTGCATGCAGGCGGTGATGTTGCGCGGGTCCTCCATCATGAAGGTGAGGAACTCGCGGAAGATCGCGGTGTACATCTGGTCCACGTCGGCATCGCGCTCGCGCACGTCGCGCGCGAGGTCGGCGTCGCGCTGGATATAGGCGTCGAGCACGTCGTGGAGCATCCGCTCCACCTCCCGGGCCATGCGGCGCACCGACTGGGGCGCGCCCTCGATCGTGGGCAGGTGCAGCAAAAGGCCGGTGCGCTTGGCCAGGTTCTTGGAATAGTCGCCGATCCGCTCGAGGTTGGTGGAGATCTTGATCACCGCCAGCACGAGCCGCATGTCCGAGGCGATGGGCGCGCGCAGGGCCACGACGCGCGCGGCCTCCTCGTTGAGCTGCTCCTCGAGCGCGTCGATGCGCTTGTCGCCGTCGCGGACCTTCTGCGCGAGTTCCTCGTCGCGGCTCTCGAGCGAGGCGGCGCTGTCGTGGATCGCCGCCTCCACCATGCCGCCCATCTTGAGGACCATGGCCTGAAGTGCCTCGATGTCGCGGTCGAACGCCGAGAGAATGTGTTTGCCGTCGCTCATGCTCGCCTCCCTCAGCCGATCCGGCCGGTGATGTAGCTTTCCGTCCGCTTGTCGCGGGGATTGGTGAAGATCTCGTCGGTGTCGCCGTATTCCACCAGGTTGCCCAGGTGGAAGAACGCGGTCTTCTGGCTGACGCGCGCGGCCTGCTGCATCGAGTGGGTGACGATGACGACGGAGTAATTGGCGCGAAGTTCGTCGATCAGCTCCTCGACCTGCCCCGAGGCGATGGGGTCGAGCGCCGAGCAGGGTTCGTCCATCAGCAGGATCTCGGGCTCGGTGGCGACCGCGCGGGCGATGCAGATCCGCTGCTGCTGGCCGCCCGAGAGGCCGGTGCCGGGCGCGTCGAGCCTGTCCTTGACCTCGTCCCAGATGGCGCCGCGGCGCAGGGCGTTCTCGACGATCTCGTCGAGCTCGGCCTTGTTCCGGGCGAGACCGTGGATTTTCGGCCCGTAGGCCACGTTGTCGTAGATGGATTTCGGGAACGGGTTGGGTTTCTGGAACACCATGCCGACCTTGCGGCGCAACTGCACCGGGTCGATGCGCTTGTCGTAGATGTCCTCGCCGTCGATCTCGATGGTGCCGTTCACGCGGCAGATGTCGATCGTGTCGTTCATCCGGTTGATGCAGCGCAGGAACGTGGTCTTGCCGCAGCCCGACGGGCCGATGAAGGCGGTCACGGTCTTGTCCTGTATCTCGACATCCACGTCCTTGATGGCGTGGTTGTCCGCGTAGTGCACCTGGACGCCGCGTGCGGAGATCTTGGTGTCGTTCATCGTGGTGTCTCGGTCCTCGAGGCGGGAATCTTTCATGTCGGGGGCCCTTACCAGCGGCGTTCGAACCGGCGGCGCAGGAGCACCGCGGTGACGTTCATGATCGCGAGGAAGACCAGGAGCACGATGATCGCGCCCGAGGCCCGTTCGAAGAAGGCGGGATCGGCCCGCTGCGTCCAGTTGTAGACCTGCACGGGCAGCGCCGACGCGGGGTCGAAGAGGCCCTCGGGCGGTGCGTCCGGGTAGTCTTGCACGAAGGCGACCATGCCGATCAGCAGGAGCGGCGCCGTCTCGCCCAGCGCCTGCGCGAGGCCGATGATCGTCCCCGTCAGGATACCCGGCGCGGCCAGGGGCAGGACGTGGTGGAACACCGTCTGCATGTTCGAAGCGCCCACGCCCAAAGCTGCCGAGCGGATCGAGGGCGGAACCGATTTCAGCGCCGCGCGGGTGGAGATGATGATGGTGGGCAGCGTCATCAGCGTCAGGACCAGCCCGCCGACGATGGGCGCCGAGAGCGGCAGGCCCATGAAGTTGATGAAGATCGCCAGGCCGAGGATGCCGTAGACGATGGAGGGCACGGCCGCGAGGTTGGAGATGTTGACCTCGATGAGGTCGGTGAACCAGTTCTTCGGCGCGAACTCCTCGAGGTAGATGGAGGCGCAGACCCCGATCGGCAGCGCCAGGCAGAGCACGATCAGCATCATGTAGAGCGAGCCCACGATGGCCACGCCGAGGCCCGCGGCCTCGGGCTGGTTCTCGGAGGCGTCGGGCATGGTCAGGAAGCCGGGGTTGAGCTCGATCCTGAGGACGCCGGCCTCGCGCAGGGTGTCGGCCAGTTGCAGTTCCTCGGGGGAGACGCGGCTGTCGAGCTCGGCCGTTTCCATGGTGACGCGGCCCTTGAAGTAGCCGTCGATCCGGCCGTCGGCGAGAAAGTCGAAGGTGCGGGTGACGCCCTCGTCGGGCTGCGGCACGGGCGTGACGCGCTGGGAGACCGCCCACTGGCGCAAGGTGGAGCCAGCGTCGCCGCCCAGAAGCTCCATGGCGCGGGCGGTCTCGACCTCGTCGCCCACGCCGGCCGCGTCGAGCGCCTCGCGCATGTTCTCCTCGATGATGCCGCGATAGACGGAGGTCTTGAGCAGCGCCTCCTCGGCCTCGGTGATCTGGGCCTGAGTGAGCGTGATCTCCAGCTCGAACACGGTCTGGCGGAAGGCGCCGAGCCCGTTCGACAGGATCGAGACCAGCAGCATCACCAGCAGCAGGACGCCGAGGCCCACGGCGCCCATGCCGTAGTAGCGGAAGCGCCGCTCGGCCGCGTGGCGCTTTTTGGTGCGCGCGTCGAGGACCATGAGGGAGCCGGAGGCGCCGGTGCTGCGGGGGGCGGACGCGTCGCTCATTCGTATTGCTCCCGGTATCTGCGCACGATGTAGAGGGCCAGGACGTTCAGCGCGAGGGTGATGACGAAGAGCGTCAGCCCCAGCGCGAAGGCCACCAGCGTCTCGGGGGAATTGAAGTCGGTGTCGCCGGTGAGCTGGCTCACGATCTTGACGGTCACCGTGGTCATCGCCTCGAACGGGTTCACCGACATGCGGGCCGCGGCCCCTGCCCCCAGCACCACGATCATGGTCTCGCCGATGGCGCGCGAGGCCGCGAGCAGGATGGCGCCGACGATGCCCGGAAGCGCCGCGGGCAGGACCACCTGCCGCACCGTCTCCGATTGCGTCGATCCCAGCCCGTAGGAGGCGTCCCGCAGGGCCTGGGGCACCGCGGTGATGATGTCGTCGGACAGGGACGAGACGAACGGGATCAGCATGATCCCCATGACGAGCCCCGCGGTCATCACCGAGGCGGACGAGTTGCCCAGGCCCATGGGCTGGGCGAAGACGTCGCGCATGAACGGGCCCACGGTGATCAGCGCGAAGAGGCCGTAGACGATGGTGGGAATGCCCGCGAGCACCTCGATCAGCGGCTTGGCCACGGCGCGGACCTTGGGCCCGGCATACTCGGAGAGGTAGATCGCCGCGAAGAGGCCGATGGGGACGGCGACGATGAGCGCGATCAGCGAAATGTAGAGCGTGCCCCACAGGAGCGGCAGCATCCCCAGGTCGGAGCCGCCCTGGAAGCGCGGGTTCCAGTCGGTGGAGAAGAAGAACTCCGTCCAGGAATAGCGCGAGAAGAAGTCCACCGTCTCGAAGACCATGGACATGACGATGCCCACGGTCGTCAGGATCGCCACGAGCGCCGTGCCCATGAGAAGGACGAGGATGCCCCGCTCGACGCTGGCGCGCGCGTTCACGTCGGCCCGCGCGCGAATGAGCGACAGGGCGAAGCCCGCGGCGGTGGCCGCGAGGACGACCCCGGTCATGGCGAGGTGGCCCACCCGCTCGATCTGCACCCAGACCTGGGCGGCATCGAGCGCGGCGGGGCCCGGCTCCTCGCCCACGGCGATCCCGAGATCGGCGAGCCGGGTGCGCAGGCTACCGCCGTCGGCGGTCAGCGCCAGCGCCTCGTCCCAGCCCAGACCGCCGCCCTGGACGGCGAGCTGGAGCCCGGTGGCGATACGGCGCACATCGGCCATGATCAGGCTGCGCTGTCCCTCGCTGGACGCGGCGGCCTCGGGGATGGAGCCGGCGACGCGGGCCTCCAGCACGACGGGCTGGATCAGGATCCAGGCGCCCAGGATCAGGAGCGCGGGCACCGCCGTCCAGATCAGGGCGGTCATCCCGTAGGCCCGCGGCAGGGAATGCATCCGCCGCATGCTGCCGCCCGCAGTGGCGAGCGCGCGGGCGCGCGCCGCGGCGTAGCCCGCGGCGGCGAGGACGAGGATGATGGCGAGGAGCCAGTGTGTCGGCATCGGTGTCTCCCGGGGGGGCGCGCGCGGGCGGATGGGGCGGGCGGCACCGGCCGCCCTGCCCCATTTTTCAGGATGTCACTCGGCGGACATCACGGTCTCGCTCTGGATCTTCTCCTGGGTCTGGGCCAGCTCCGGATCGGGCACCAGGCCGTAGTTGGCGAGCGGCCCGCCCGGCCCGGCGACCTCGTCGGCGACGAAGAAGGAGGCGTATTCCTTCAGGCCCGGGATGACGCCGATATGGGGCTTCTTGACGTAGAAGAAGAGCGGCCGGGAGACCGGGTAGTCGCCCGCGGCGATGGTGTCCGTGTTCGGCTCGACGCCGCCCATGGTGGCCACCTTCAGGGTGCTGGTGTTGTTCTCGTAGAAGGCCAGGCCGAAGACGCCGACGCCGTCGGGGTTCTGGTTCAAGCGGTTCAGCGTCTCGGTGTAGTCGCCCTGGATCTCGACCGCGGAGCCGTCGTTGCGGATCTCCATGCAGGCGGCTTCGGCGGCTTCCTCGTCGCCGCCGTTGATCTCCAGGATCTGCTCCATGGCGCCCGAGGCCTCGCAGCCGGCGAGGATCACGTTCTCGTCGAAGACCTCGCGGGTGCCGTGGTTGGTGCCGGGGATGAAGGTCAGGATCTCGACATCGGGCAGCGATTCGTCGACCTCGGTCCAGTTCGCGTTCGGGTTCTGCACCATCTCGCCGTCCTGCGGGATCTCGGCGGCCAGGGCGTTGTACCACTGCTCGGGCTCGAAGGCGGTGAACTCGGGGCCGTCGATCTGGCTGGCGAAGACGATGCCGTCATAGCCGATGCGGACCTCGATGATGCCGTCCACGCCGTTGGCGCGGCAGGTCTCCAGCTCGCTCTCGCTGATCGGGCGCGAGGCGTTGGCGATGTCGATCGTGCCCTCGCCCACGCCCTCGCAGAACTGGCGCAGGCCGGCGGAGGAGCCGCCCGACTGGACGACCGGGGCGGCGAAGTCCGTGTTCTCGGTGAAGGCCTCGGCGACGATGGAGGCATAGGGCAGCACGGTGGAGGAACCGGCGACCTGCACCTGCTCGCGGCTCTGGGCGCTGGCGAAGGTGGTGGTGGCCGCGAGGGCGGCCAGCGTCGCCGCTGTGGTCTTGTGGACGGACATGGGAACTCCTGTAACGGTCTCTGGCGGCCACGTCCGGCGCGGCCTCGGCCACCGTCTAGTGCCGGCGCGAGTCATCATTGTAACGGCGACGTAACGGTTTGATGACAAGGTCCGCCCTGCCCCGAGGTCAGCGCGATCGCCGCTCACGGCTCGCTGGGCAGGACCACGCCGAAGGTGCTGCCGCGGCCGCGCTCGGAGGCGATCCGCAACCGGCCGCGATGGCGCGCCACGATGTGCTTGACGATGGCCAGCCCCAGCCCCGTTCCGCCGACCTCGCGCGAGCGGTGGGTATCGACGCGGTAGAATCGCTCCGCCAGGCGCGGCAGGTGCACCGGGTCGATGCCGGGGCCGTCGTCTGCCACCTCGACGGAGACGCCGGCGCGGCGCAGGTCGCGCAGGTAGTCGTGGACGGTGAGCGTCACAGTGACCTTCGAGCCGCCGTACTTGATGGCGTTCTCCGCGAGGTTGGTCACGACCTGGCGCAACTGGTCGGCGTCGCCGGGCACATCCACCGCCGCCTCGGCGCCCGCGACCGACAGCGCCACGCCGGCCTCGGCGGCGGTGTCGGCCAGCATGGCGGCGACCGAGCGCAGGACAAGGGCGATGTCGACGCGCTCACGCGGGCGCAGGCGTTCGTCGGCCTCGACCCGGCTGAGGGACAGCAGGTCGCGCACGAGGCGGTTCATGCGCTGGGCCTCGCGGTCCATGGTGGCCAGGAACCGTTCGCGCGCGGCGGCGTCGTCGCGCGCCGGGCCGCGCAGGGTCTCGATGAAGCCGATCATCGCGGTGAGCGGCGTCTTCAACTCGTGGCTGACATTGGCGACGAAGTCGCGCCGCATCTGGCCGGCCTCCTGGGCGTCGCTGCGATCCTCGAAGGTGACGAGGACGCCCTCGCCCGCGCGCCGGGCATGGGCCGTCCAGGTGGTGTCGCGCGCGCCTTGCCGGCCCATGAAGCGCGCGGTGCGGGGGCGGCCGTCCGCCAGGGTCCCCTCCACCGCCTCGGCGAGGTCGGGCTGGCGCAGGCCGATGACGAAGCTGCGCCCCTCGATCCCGGGGCCGAGGAACGCGCGGGCGGGCGCGTTGAGGTACTCGATCCGCTGGTCGGCGTCGACGAGGACCGCCGGCAGGGGCAGCGCCTCGAGCAGGTCCGACGCACCGGGGGCGACCATTCCCTACTCCGCCGCCGCCCTGACCGCCGCCTCGACCTCCGACAGGAGGTGGTCGGGCGGCTCGATGCCCACGGAGATGCGGAACGTGCCCTCGGTGATCCCCAGGGCGGCGCGCGCCTCCGCGCCCATGGCGCGGTGCGACGAGGTGGCGGGATGGCTGATCGTGGTCGACACGTCGCCCAGGGTGGGCGCGAAGGCGAGGTTCTCGGCCGCCGCCACGAGGCGGTTCGCGGCCTCCCGCCCGCCCTCGAGGGTGAAGGTGACCATGTTGCCGAACCTGCCCGCCAGGAGCGAGACCGCGCGGTCGTGGTCGGGATGGTCGCGCCGCCCGGGATAGACCACGGACGCCACGCCCGGCAGGTCGGGCAGCCGGTCGGCGAGGCGCGCGGCGTTCTCTTCCGCGCGGTCGTAGCGCAGGTCGAACGAGTAGAGGCCGCGCTCGGCCAGCCAGCAATCGAACGGGCTGGGCGTGAGCCCCAGCGTGGTGGCGAAGACGCGCATGCGCTCGCGCAGGTCGGGGTCGCGCGCGGCGACGTAGCCCAGCGTGGCGTCGGAATGGCCCGCCAGCAGCTTGGTGATCGAGTGGATCACGATGTCGGCGCCGTACTCGAAGGGACGGATGCCGCGCGGCGTGGTGAAGGTGTTGTCCACCGCCAGGAGGACCCCCCGCTCCCTGGCGAGCGCGGCGATTCCCTTGAGGTCGGCCACCCGCAGCATCGGGTTGGAGACGACCTCGACGAGGATCATCCGCGTCTCGGGGCGGATCGCGTCCGCGATGGCCTGCGCGTCGCCGGCGTCCACCTGGGTCGTCCCGATCCCCAAGCGCGGCAGTTCCTCGGCCATCAGGCGCTGGGACCGGCCGTAAAGGCGGTCGGCGCCGACCACGTGGTCGCCCGATTTCAAAAGCCCGATGACGGCGGCGGCGACCGCGGCCATGCCAGAGCCCATGACGATGCCGCCCTCCGCGCCCTCGAGCGCGTCGATCTTGCCGGCGAGGACCGTGGCGTTGGGATGTCCCTCGCGGGCATAGGTGAAGCCCGGCTCGCGCCCCTCGTAGATCGCGTCGAGCGCGTCGGGCCCGGCGGAGCCGTAGACCACCGAGGGCTGGATCGGCGTGGCGAGGGCGCGCCCCGTCCCGTCGGGCCAGCCGCCGCGGCGCACGCCGGCGCGGTGTGGCGCGGCCTCGGCGGGCCTTTCGGGGGCGGGCAGCGCGGGGGGCGCCTCGGGGGAGCGGCCGAACAGGCGGGAGAGGATGCTCACGAGACCTCCGTCAGATCGCGGGCGAAGCGGGCCGCGTTTTCCTGGTAATGGAGCGCGGACGCCTTGAGCATCTGGATCGCCCCGGCATCGAGTTCGCGCACGACCTTGCCCGGCGCGCCCAGGACGAGGGAGCCGTCGGGGATCTCCTTGCCCTCGGTGACGAGGGCGCCGGCGCCGATCAGGCAGTTCTTGCCTATCCTGGCCCCGTTGAGGATCGTGGCGCCCATGCCCACCAGGCTCTCGTCGCCGATGGTGCAGCCGTGCAGCATCGCCTTGTGCCCGATGGTGCAGTCGCGGCCCACGGTGAGCGGGAAGCCCATGTCGGTGTGCAGGACGCAGTTTTCCTGGACGTTGGTCCCTTCGCCGATCTCGATCGGCTCGTTGTCGCCGCGGATCGCCGCGCCGAACCACACGGAGGCGCGCGCGCGCAGGATCACCTTGCCGATCACATGCGTCCCCGGGGCCACCCAGACCCCCTCCTCCAGCATCGGCGTGTCGCCACCAAGATCGTAGATCATGTCCTCTCCTCGAATTCGGCGTTCAGATGCCGGACCGTCTCCACCAGCCCCGGCTGCTGGCTGATCCTGAGGCGCTCGGCCTCGACTATCGTGCGCAGGCGCCGCTCGGTCACGTCGAGATCGTCGTTGACGAGGACATAGTCGTATTCGGGCCAGTGGCTGATCTCGTCGCGGCTTTTCTGCATGCGCGCGGCGATCACCTCGGCGGTGTCCTGCCCGCGCTCGATCAGGCGCCGCTCCAGTTCGATGATGGAGGGCGGCAGGATGAACAGCGACAGGGTATGCTTGCCCAGCACCGAGTTGCGGATCTGTTGGCCGCCCTGCCAGTCCACGTCGAACAGCACGTCGCGGCCCGCGGCGATCGCGGCTTCCACGGGGCCGGCGGGCGAACCGTAGAGGTTGCCGAAGACCTCGGCGTGCTCGAGCATCTCGCCGCCCGCGGTCATCGTCTCGAAGGCTTCGCGGTCGCGGAAGTAGTATTCGCGCCCCTCGACCTCGCCCGCCCGCGGGGGGCGCGTGGTGGCCGAGACAGAGAAGGACAGGGACGCGTCCCACGCCATCAGGCGGCGCGCCAGAGTCGACTTGCCCGCGCCCGAGGGCGAGGACAGGATGATCAGAAGCCCGCGCCGGCCGGTGCCCTCGCTCACGTCCTACTCCACGTTCTGGACCTGCTCGCGGACTTGATCGATGACGGTTTTGAGGTCAAGTCCGAGCGCCGTCAGCGCGGCGTCCTGGGACTTGGCGCAGAGCGTGTTGGCCTCGCGGGCGACCTCCTGGAGCAGGAAGTCGAGCCGGCGCCCCTTCGGCCCGTCGGCGGCGATCAGGTCGCGCGCGGCGGCGAGATGGGCGGCGAGGCGGTCGAGCTCCTCGGTCACGTCCTGGCGGACCCAGATCAGCGCCAGTTCCTGGGCCAGGCGGTCGGGATCGAGCGTGACTTCGGCGCCCAGCCTGTCGATCGCGGCGCGCAGGACGTCCCCCTGCCCCGCCCGGCGCGCCTCGGCCGCATCGCCCGCGCGGGAGAGAAGATCGCCGATCTCGTCGAGGCGGGCGTTCAGGATCGCGTCGAGCGCGTGCCCCTCGTCGCGGCGCGCCCGGTCGAAGGCGGGCAGCAGTTCGGCGTCGGCATGGGCGAGGAGCGCCTGGAGCAGCTCGGCCGCCTGGGCCTCGTCCGCGGCTTGCCGTTCGGGCCGCAGGGCCAGGATGTCGGTGGCGCGCAGCGGCACGAGCTCCCGACCCTGATGGGCGGCGATCCGCTCGACTGCGCGGATACGCTCCAGCGCGGCCTCGACCGCGCGGGGATCGAGTCCGGCGGCCTGGTCCGCGTCGGGGACGAGCCTGAGGGCGAGGGTGACCGACCCGCGCGCCGCGACGGCGCGAACGCGCCCGCGCAGCGCCTGCTCCAGCCCCGGGACCCAGTCCGGGATGCGCAGGCGCAGATCGAGCCCCTTGCCGTTGACCGAGCGCAACTCGAAGCTCCAGCGCCAGCCGTGGCCGGACCCCTCGACGCTGGCGAAGCCCGTCATGGATGCCGTCATGTCGCGTTAACCTCTCGTAGAAATTGATGAAGATTTTCCGCAACCACCATGCTAATTGATGTCTTGGGGGCGGACAGGGAAAGTGGCGGAACCGGGCAGGAAGCCCGGGCGGCACGACCCAACGTTCGGAGTGCGTGATGAGCAGTGTGGGTAACATCGTGAACCTGACGGGCCGCCGCAAGGCGAAGGCGGACCCGGCGCGCGAGGCCGTCGAGCGGCACTGGGCCGCGATCCGCGGAAAGGACGGCGTGCCCGCGCGCGACGACCTCGACCCGGCGCAGATGATCGACGCGCTCGACCGTCTGCTCCTGGTGGAGCGGATCGCACCGCGGCAGGCCCGTATCCGCATCGCCGGCCAGCGGGTCAACGATCTTCTGGGCATGGATCTGCGAGGGATGCCGCTGTCGTGCCTGATCGCTCCGCCGGCGAGGTCCTGGCTGGGCGATTGCCTGGAGGCGCTGTTCGACACGCCCGCCCAGGTGGATCTCGGGCTCGCCGGGCCGCGTGGACCGCTGCAGCAGCGGATGGCGGCGGAGCTGGTGATGCTGCCCCTGCGCGACCGCGACGGGACGGTGTCGCGCGCGCTGTGCTATGCCGACCTGCCCGAGCATGTGGGCCCCGCGCCCCTGCGCCTCGAGATCAGCGGCGAACGCCGCAACCCCGTGCGCGTCGCCGCACGGGCCGTCGACGGGTCCGAGGGATCTGCGATGCCCGAGGTGCCCGAAGCGGCGGCCGAGCGGGCCCACGAGGCGCAGCGTCGCCGCCGGTCGATCCACGCGGTGACGTGAGGGCGCAGCCCGGCGGCGGTGGCCGCCGGGCCGACGGATCAGGCCGATGCGGCCGCCTGCCCCCGGATCTCGGGGCCGCGCATCAACTTGTTGACCAGGAACGCCAGCTCCAGCGACTGCGACGCGTTGAGACGGGGGTCGCAAGCGGTGTGGTAACGGTCCGACAGGTCCTCGTCGGTCAGGGCCCGCAGGCCGCCGGTGCACTCGGTCACGTCCTGCCCCGTCATCTCGAAATGGACGCCCCCGGGGATGGTGCCGCGCTCGCTGTGGATGCGGAAGAAGTCGCGCACCTCGGACAGCACGTCGTCGAAGGGCCGCGTCTTGTAACCCGTCGCCGACTTGATCGTGTTGCCGTGCATCGGGTCGCAGGACCACACGACATTGGCGCCCATCTCCTCGACCGTGTCGATCAGGCGGGGAAGGTGCTCGGCCGCCTTGCCGGCGCCGAACCGCGCGATCAACGTCAGGCGCCCGGCCTCGTTGTCGGGGTTGAGGCGCTCGATCAGGACCTTGAGGTCGTCGGAGGTGATCGAGGGCCCGCATTTGAGGCCCACCGGATTGATCACCTGGCGGCAGAACTCCACATGGGCGCCGTCTGGCTGGCGGGTCCGGTCGCCGATCCAGATCAGGTGGCCGGAGCCCGCGACCAGATCGCCGGTCACCGGATCGCGACGGGTCAGCGCCTCCTCGTATTCGAGGAGCAGCGCCTCGTGGCTGGTGTAGAAGTCGACCGTGGCCAGCTCCTCGGACTTGCGGGGCGACAGGCCCGCGGCGCGGATGAAGTCGAGCGTGTCCTGCAGCGCGTCGGCGATGTCGCGGTAGGCGGCGGCCTTGTCCTCGGCCGTGAAGTCGAGCGTCCAGGCGTGGACGCGGTTGATGTCGGCGAAGCCGCCCCGCGCCAGCCCGCGAAGCATGTTCAGCGTCGCAGCGGCCTGGTTGTAGGCCTCGATCATGCGTTCGGGATCAGGCGACCGGCTCGCCTCGTCGAAGGCAAATCCGTTGATGATGTCGCCGCGGTAGGAGGGCAGCTCGACCCCGTCCACCGTCTCGGTCGGGGCGGAGCGGGGCTTGGCGAACTGGCCGGCCATGCGGCCGACCTTCACCACCGGAACCTTGGCGCCGTAGGTCAGCACCATCGCCATCTGCAGCAGGACCTTGAACGTGTCGCGCACGGAGCCGGCCCCGAACTGTTCGAAGCTCTCGGCGCAATCCCCGCCCTGCAGCAGGAATGCCTCGCCCCGGGAGACGGCGGCGAGCTCCGCGCGCAGGCGGCGGGCCTCGTCCGCGAAGACGAGGGGAGGACTGGCGCGCAGGCGCTCCTCGGCGGAGGCGAGCGCGGCGGCGTCGGTATAGACGGGCATCTGGATCCGTTCGCGGCTGCGCCAGCTCGAAATGTCGGACATGCTCATCGCCACTTCCCCCTGTTGACGGATCGGATCGCGAGCATAGGGGTGGCCGGAACCCGTTGCAAACCGCAATCGGCCCCTTGCGGCGGGCGGGATTTTGATGCTTCGGTCGCCCGGAGTTGAGAGCCAGAGGTCGCGCCATGTCCGGGGCCGTCACGCATGCCAGGCCCGCGCGACCCGCCCCGGCGGCGGGAGCCCCGCGCCATTTCGCCTTCCTGCTGCTAGAGCGGTTCAGCCTGATGAGCTTCACCGGCGCGGTCGAGTGCCTGCGCCTGGCGAACCGCATTTCGGGGCGCCGGATCTACGCCTGGTCGCTGACCGGAGACGGCGGCACGCCGGTGATCTGCTCGGCCGGGGTCGCCTTTTCCGTGGACGACGACCTTGCCGATCCGCCGCGCGAGGCGACGATCCTGGTCTGCGGCGGGGTGGACGTGTCGGGGGCGTCCACGCGGCGGGTGATCGCCTGGCTTCGGCGCATCGCGCGGCGGGGCGGCCCGCTGGGGGGGCTGTGCACCGCCGCCCATACCCTGGCCCAGGCGGGACTGCTCGACGGGCGCCGCGCCACGATCCACTGGGACAACCAGGACGGGTTCGCCGAGGCGTTCGACGAGGTGGAGCTGACGCGATCGGTCTTCACCATCGACGGCAACCGCATGACCACCGCAGGAGGCACCGCCTCCATCGACATGATGCTGCGGTTGATCGCCATGGACGAGGGCGAGGACCTGGCCAACGCGGTGGCCGATCAGCTGATCTATTCCTCGATCCGTACGGACGCAGACCAGCAGCGGCTGTCGACGCCCACGCGGATCGGTGTGCGCCACCCCAAGCTGTCGGCAGTCATCCAGAAGATGGAAGCGCATATCGAGGAGCCGATCAGCCCCGCGATCCTTTCCCGCGAGGTCGGCCTGTCCACGCGCCAGCTCGAACGGCTGTTCCGCCGCTACCTGAACAGATCGCCCAAGCGCTACTACATGGAGTTGCGGCTCGAGCGGTCGCGCAAGCTTTTGATGCAGACCGACATGAGCGTGATCAATGTCGGCCTCGCCTGCGGCTTCACCTCGCCATCGCACTTCTCCAAGTGCTACCGCGCGCATTATCATACCACTCCCTACCGCGAACGGGGCAGCCACGGCAGCGGTTGAGTCCCCTTTCGCGATCTTTTCTTCCGCCCGCGCGACCTTTAAGACTGCTCGCATCACAAAAACGAAGATCGCAGGGAGACATTCATGAACAAGTTGCTTCTCGCCACGGCACTGACCGCGGCCGCCGGAGCCGCCACGGCACAGGAAGGATCTGGCGATCCGATCCGGATCGGCGTGATCCTGGGGTTCACCGGTCCGATCGAATCGATCACGCCCAACATGGGCAATGCCGCCGACCTGGCCATATCCGAGATCAACGAGGCCGGGGGCATCCTCGAGGGCCGCATGCTGGAGGCGGTGCGCGCGGACAGCACCTGCATCGACGCGGCCGCCGCGACGGCCGCGGCCGAGCGACTGGTGACTTCGGACGGCGTCGCGGGGATCATGGGGGCGGACTGCTCGGGCGTGACCGGCGCGATCCTGGCCAACGTGGCCGTTCCCAACGGTGTCGCGATGGTGTCACCCTCGGCCACCTCGCCGGCCTTGTCCTCGGCCGAGGACAACGACCTGTTCTTCCGCACCGCGCCCTCGGACGCGCGCCAGGGCCAGGTGTTGGCCGACATCCTGCAGTCGCGCGACATCGGCCAGGTCGCTGTGACCTACACCAACAACGACTATGGCAAGGGCCTGGCGGACAGCTTCACCGCATCCTTCGAGGAGGCGGGCGGAACCGTGACCCTCTCGGCGCCCCACGAGGACGGCAAGGCGGACTACTCCGCCGAGATCGGCGCGCTGTCATCGGCGGGCGGCGAGGCGCTCGTGGTGCTCGGCTATTCCGACCAGGGCGGCCGCGGCATGATCCAGTCGGCCTATGACACCGGGGCCTTCGACACGTTCATGATGGGCGACGGCATGTTCTCCAACGAGTTGATCACCGAGCTGTCGAACGCGCTCGACGGCTCCTTCGGCGCGGTGCCGTGGTCCGAGGGAGAGGGCACCGACGCCTTTGCCGCACAGGCCGAGGAGGCCGGGTTCGATCCCGCCACGTCCTATACCCGCGAGAGCTACGACGGCGTGGCCCTCCTTGCGCTGGCGATGCAGGCGGCCGGGTCGACGGACCCCAACGAGTACAAGGCCTCGATGATGGACGTGGCCAACGCGCCCGGCGAAGAGATCCTGCCGGGCCAGCTCGGCCGCGCCATGGAGATCCTGGCCGAAGGCGGCGATGTCGACTATGTCGGCGGCACGAATGTCGAGCTGGTGGGATCGGGCGAGGCCGCCGGCACCTACCGCGAATATGACATCCAAGATGGCGAGTTCGTCACGGTCGAAATTCACTGACCTGACGATTGGTCAAGGGACAGCCCGGGCGCTTGACGCGGCCCGGGCTGCTTTTATGACGACGCGAGCCGAAACGCCGACCGATCGGGACAGTGTCGGGTACCCACGGGGAGCAGGAACATGATCGTCATAAATGACGTTCACAAGCATTTCGGTGGTTTCCACGCCGTCGACGGTGCAACCCTTTCCATCGAGAAAGGTTCCATTACCGGGCTGATCGGGCCGAACGGTGCGGGAAAATCAACACTGTTCAACGTCATCGCCGGCGTGCTGCCGCCGACTTCGGGGCGCGTGTCGATGGACGGCCAAGACATCACCGGCCTGCCGCCCCACGCGCTGTTTCACAAGGGGCTGCTCCGGACGTTCCAGATCGCGCACGAGTTCTCGTCGATGACGGTGCGGGAGAACCTGATGATGGTCCCGCCCCGGCAGTCGGGAGAGACCCTGTGGAACACGTGGTTCCGCCGCAAGGCCATCCGGGCGGAAGAGGCCGAGTTGGCGGACAAGGCCGACGACGTGCTCGAGTTCCTGACCATCGACCACCTGGCCGACGAGCGCGCGGGCAACCTGTCCGGCGGGCAGAAGAAGCTCCTGGAGCTCGGCCGGACGATGATGGTCGAGGCCAAGATCGTGTTCCTCGACGAGGTGGGCGCGGGCGTGAACCGCACGCTCCTGAACACGATCGGCGACGCGATCCAGCGGCTGAACCGAGAGCGCGGATACACCTTCGTGGTGATCGAACACGACATGGAGTTCATCGGACGGCTTTGCGACCCGGTGATCTGCATGGCCGAGGGCAAGGTCCTGGCGCAGGGCACGCTCGACGAGATCAAGTCCAACGAGGACGTCATCGAGGCTTATCTGGGCACGGGCTTGAAGAACAAGGAGATGGCATGAGCGATCCCCATGGCGGTCGCGGCAACTCCGACCGCTCGATCACCAAGTCCGGCGGGCCGGTGGGCACCACCGCCCCCGTTCCCCGACCCCACGAGGCCACGACGCCCCGACCCGGCGAGCCGGTGCTGATCGGGGACGCGATGACGGGCGGCTACGGGCGCGGCGCCGACATTCTGCATGGCTGCACCATCGCCGTGGACCGCGGTGAGATCGCGGTGATCGTGGGCCCCAACGGGGCGGGCAAGTCCACCGCGATGAAGGCGGTGTTCGGGATGCTCGACGTTCGCGAGGGGGCCGTGCGGCTCAAGGGCGAGGACATCACCGCCCTCAGGCCCCAGGAACGGGTCGCGAAGGGCATGGCTTTCGTTCCCCAGACGGCCAACGTCTTCACCTCGCTCACCGTCGAGGAGAACCTGGAGATGGGCGCGTTCCTGCGCCGCGACGACATCCGCGGGACGATGGACCAGGTGTTCGACCTGTTCCCGATCCTGCGCGACAAGCGCCGCCAGCCCGCCGGCGAACTGTCGGGCGGTCAGCGCCAGCAGGTCGCGGTGGGCCGGGCGCTGATGACGCAGCCGGAGATCCTGATGCTCGACGAGCCCACGGCGGGCGTGTCGCCCATCGTCATGGACGAGCTGTTCGACCGCATCATCGAGGTGGCGCGCACCGGCATCTCGATCCTGATGGTGGAGCAGAACGCGAGACAGGCGCTCGACATCGCGGATACGGGCTTCGTCATGGTGCAGGGGGCCAACGCCTTCACCGGGACCGGCAAGGACCTTCTCGCCGATCCCGATGTCCGCAAATCGTTCCTGGGGGGCTGAGGATGCACGCTACGCGCACGAATCGCGGAGATCGGTCCTGATGGATTTCATCAACGGTCTTATCACCTTTCTGAATTTCGTTGCCGTGCCCGCAACGGCCTACGGTGCCCAGTTGGCGTTGGGCGCGCTCGGGGTGACGTTGGTCTACGGCATCCTGCGCTTCTCGAACTTCGCCCACGGCGACACGATGGCCTTCGGGACCATGGCGACGATCCTCGCCACCTGGGGGCTCCAGTCCCTGGGGGTGTCGCTCGGGCCCCTGCCCACCGCGCTCCTGGCGCTGCCCGCGGGCATCCTCGCGACGGTGCTCCTGGTCCTGGCGACGGACCGGATCGTCTATCGCTTCTATCGTCGCCAGAGGGTCGTGCCGGTAATCCTGGTGATCGTGTCGATGGGGGTGATGTTCGTCTATAACGGACTGACGCGGTTCATCATCGGCCCCGACGACCGCAGCTTCGATGACGGCACGCGGTTCCTGATGTCGGCGGGCGACTTTCGCCGCTGGACCGGGCTGGAGGAAGGGCTGGCGATCCGGTCGAGCCAGGCGATCACGCTGGTCACGGCCATCGTCGTCGTCGCGGTCCTGTTCTGGTTCCTCAATCGCACGCGCACCGGCAAGTCCATGCGCGCCTTCTCCGACAACGAGGACCTCGCCCTCCTGTCGGGGATCAGCCCCGAGCGCGTCGTCGCGATCACCTGGATCATCGTCGCGGCCCTGGCGACGGTGGCGGGCGTCCTCTACGGTCTCGACAAGTCGTTCATGCCCTTCACCTACTTCCAGCTGCTGCTGCCGATCTTCGCCGCGGCGATCGTGGGCGGGCTCGGCAGCCCGCTGGGCGCCATCGCCGGAGGGTTCATCATCGCCTATTCCGAGGTGATGATCACCTACGCGTGGAAGAAGGTGCTGGGCTACTGGCTGCCCGAGAGCCTGGCACCCTCGAACCTCGTCCAGCTCCTGTCGACCGACTACAAGTTCGCGGTCAGCTTCGCGATCCTGGTGATCGTCCTGCTGTTCCGCCCGACCGGCCTGTTCCGGGGGAAATCGGTATGAGAAACGTCCTTCTGTTCGCCGTCGTGCTGGGCCTGATCCTGCTGACGGGCATCTTCCAGAGCTGGAACGTCGCGCTGGGCATCCTGAACATGGGCCTCGTCAGCGCCGTCATGGCGCTGGGGGTGAACATGCAGTGGGGCTATGCGGGCCTTTTCAACGTGGGCGTCATGGGCTTCGTGGCGCTGGGCGGCCTCGCCGCCGTGCTCGTGGGCATGCCGCCCGTGGGCGAGGCCTGGGCCGCGGGAGGCGGGCGCATCCTGGGCGGCCTCGCGGTCGGCGCGGGCGTGCTGATCGCCGCCGTGCTGATCTTCACCCGCATGGGCAAGGGAACGAAGCGCACCGTGGCCATGATCGCCGTGCTGACGGTGGGCTTCTTCGTCTACCGCTCGATTCTCGATCCCGGCGTGAACGCGGTGGAGGCGGTGGACTCGGCCGCCACGGGGTATCTCGGCGGGCTCGGGCTGCCGGTGATCGTCGCCTGGCCCGTCGGCGGGTTGCTCGCCGCCGGAGCCGCGTGGCTGATCGGCAAGACGGCGCTCGGCCTGCGCTCGGACTACCTCGCGATCGCGACGCTGGGGATCGCCGAGATCGTGATCGCGGTCCTGAAGAACGAGGACTGGCTGAGCCGGGGCGTGAAGAACGTCATCGGCCTGCCCCGGCCCGTTCCCTACGAGGTCGACCTGCAGCGGGACCCGGACTTCGTCGCGGCGATGGGCAGTATCGGCGCCGACCCGGTGATCGCCTCGTCCATCGCGGTGAAGCTCGCCTATGCCGCGCTGTTCCTCGTCGTCCTGCTGATCGTCCTGTGGCTGGCCCAGTCCGCGCTGGCGTCGCCCTGGGGGCGGATGATGCGCGCGATCCGCGACAACGAGGTCGCGGCGGAGGCCATGGGCAAGGACGTGACGCGCCGCCACCTGCAGGTTTTCGTGCTGGGCTCGGCCGTCTGCGGGATCGCGGGCGCGATGATGACCACCCTCGACGGCCAGTTGACGCCGGCGACCTACCAGCCGCTTCGCTTCACCTTCCTCGTCTGGGTCATGGTGATCGTCGGAGGCTCGGGCAACAACTGGGGGGCAGTCCTGGGCGGGTTCCTGATCTGGTTCCTTTGGGTGCAGGTGGAGCCGCTGGGCCTGTGGCTCATGGACATCCTGTCTTCCGGCCTGCCCGAAGGGTCTCTCCTGCGCGAGCGGATGCTGGAATCGGCGGCCCATATGCGGCTCTTCACCATGGGGGTGGTGCTGCTCCTGGTTCTGCGCTTCTCCCCGAGGGGCCTGATCCCTGAGCGCTGAGGGGCGGACCGCGATCCTGGCAGCGGGGGCCTCGCGCCGGATGCGCGGGGCCGACAAGCTCCTGCAGGAGGTGGGGGGCGTTCCGCTTCTCCGCCTCGTCACGGAGCGGGCCCTCGCCGCCGGTTGGCCGGTAACGGTCACCCTGCCCCCGGACGCCAGCGACCGCCGGGCCGCCCTGTCCGGCCTGGCGGTCGAGACGCTTGAGGTAGCGGATGCCGCAACGGGAATGGCGGCGTCGTTCCGGGCCCTCGCGGGCGCGACGGCGGGGCCGGTCCTGATCGTGCTTGCCGACATGCCCGAGATCGCGACCTCGGATATGGCCAAACTGATCGCGGCCCATGGCGACGCGCCGGACCGGGTGGTCCGGGCCACGGAGGCGACCGGCCGGCCCGGCCAGCCCGTCCTTTTTCCCGCACGGCTGGTGCGGGGCCTGGCGGGTCTGAGGGGAGACGAGGGCGCGCGGCGCATCCTGGCCGGAGAGGACGTGCTCGCCCTCCCCCTGCCCGGCACGCGCGCCACGACGGATCTGGACACGCCCGAGGCCTGGGCCGCGTGGCGCGCCAGGACGGGGGCCTAGGAGAAACCCGCGACGAAGGCCTGCCCTTGGCGGAACCGCTCGTGTCCCTCCGCGAAGGCATCGACGAGCTGGAGGTCCGGGTCGATTCTCCGCGCGATGGGCGGCGGTGCGGCCTCGGTTCCTCCCTCCGCGGCCATCCTCCCGAGTCGCGCGGCCCCGAAGGCCGCTCCGAAATCGCCGGCCTCGGGGACGTCGATGGGCAATGCGAGGGCGGTCGCCAGGGCCGAGAGCCAGTAGTGCGACCGGCTGCCGCCCCCCACGGCGACGAGGGACTCGATACGCGTTCCCGTCCCGGCGAGGGCAGCGCGGCAATCGGCGAGCGCGAAGGAGACCCCTTCGAGCACTGCGCGCGTGGCCGCGGCGCGGTCGGTCGCGTGGTCGAGCCCGAGGAACGCCCCCCGGGCGGTCGCCGAATTGAGCGGCGTGCGTTCGCCGCCCAGATAGGGAAGGAACAGCGTCCGACCCGGAGCCTGGAGGGAACCGAGATCGCGCGTCAGTTCGGCGGCATCGGTTCCGGCCAGGCCGGCGAACCAGTTGAGCGCGTCGGTCGCCTGCAGGATCACGCCCATCTGGTGCCAGGTCTCGGGCAACGCGTGGCAGAATGTGTGGACGGCCGTTTCCGGCTCTGGGTGAAAGCCCTCGGTCGCCGCGAACAGCACCCCCGACGTTCCCAGCGACACGAAGGCCTGCCCCGGCCGCGTGACGCCCATGCCGATGGCGGAGGCCGCGTTGTCGCCCGCCCCTCCGGCGACCGGGACCCCTTGGGGGAGGCCGAACCGGCTGGCGAGAGGCGCGCGCAGGGCGCCCGACGGTTCCGCCCCCTCGACCAGGCGGCCCATGGCCGCGCGGGACAGGCCGGCGCGGGACAGGAGCGTGTCGGACCAGTCGCGTTTGCCCACGTCGAGCCAGGCCGTGCCCGCGGCGTCCGACATCTCGGCCACCCGCTCGCCGGTCAGCCAGAGGCGCAGGTAGTCCTTGGGCAGCAGGACGCAGTCGACGCGGGAGAAGACATCCGGCTCCGTCTCCCGGACCCATTCGACCTTGGGCGCCGAGAACCCCGGGAAGACGATATTGCCGGTGATCTCGCGCCAGGCGGGATCGCCGTCCATGCGCATGGCCTGGGCATGCGCGCGGGTATCGTTCCACAGCATGCAAGGCCGCAGGACGTTGTCCGCCCCATCGAGCAGCACCACACCGTGCATGTGGCCGGACAGGCCGATGCCGCGCACGCCGGAGAGATCGGCCCCCTCGCCCAGTTGCGAAAGGACGCTCTCGGCGGCCGCGATCCAGTCGGCCGGGTCCTGCTCGGACCAGCCGGAATGAGGGCGCGACACGTCGAGGGGCGCGGTGGCTTCGGCCACCACCCGCTCGTTCCCGTCGATCAGAAGCGCCTTGAGCGACGAGGTGCCCAGGTCCAGTCCGAGATGCATGGTCTTCCTCCTACGATACCCTGCGGCCCGGGATTAGGCCAATCAGTCCTGCGGCGACAGGGCCGGAACGTCCGCCAGCCAGCGCTCGATCCGGGCGCGGTTCACGCCCATGTCGCCTCCCCCCACGACGAGGTGCCCCCGCACGGCCACGCGATCGCCGTCGATCCAGGCATTGGTGACGTCGGGAAACCCCCAGAAATCCGAACGGGTGACATAGCTGACATGCCCTTCCGCCGCCGACCCGGCCAGCCTCGTGGTGCGCGGGGTCTGCGCGATCCGGTCGGACAGGGCCGCGAGCGTCTCCTGCGGGGCGGAGACGACGCGCACGACGGCATATCCGCCGCGGCCCACGTGCTCGCCGTCGGTCGGCATCTCGCCGGCTGCGTGGTAGCGCTCCGCCGGAACGGGCATGGTGCGGACCCAGAACATCAGCCCGGCCCCGATCGCGGCCAGGAGAACGAGGCCCCCGAGAAGGTATTTCATAGTCCTGTCTCCCTTCGTTCCGGGCAGTTAGACCGCGCCGCCCGGATGGACAGCCGCCCCCGCACGGGCCATGACGCACGGATGACCAATCCAGACGACCCGATCTTCGACGTGCCCGAGGGCATGGACCGCCTCGTGGCCGTGATGGCGCGTCTGCGCGATCCCGTCGCGGGATGTCCTTGGGACCTCAAGCAGGATTTCGCAAGCATCGCGCCCTACACGATCGAGGAGGCCTACGAGGTCGCCGACGCGATCGAGCGCGGCGCGATGGACGACCTGCGGGGAGAGCTGGGCGATCTGCTGTTCCAGTCTGTGTTCCATGCGCGAATGGCCGAGGAGGCGGGGACGTTCGACCTCGCGGACGTGATTCGGGGCATCACCGACAAGATGATCTCGCGCCACCCCCACGTCTTCGGATCCGGGTCTCGCGACAAGTCGACCGACGAGCAGACCCGCGACTGGGAGACGGAGAAGGCCCGCGAACGGGCCGCCCGGGCCGAGACGGGCGCGCTCGACGGGGTGGCGCACGCCCTGCCCGCCCTGATGCGCGCGCAAAAGCTGCAAAGGCGCGCGGCCCGTGTCGGGTTCGACTGGGGACAGGCGGCGGAGGTGCTGGAGAAGGTCGCGGAGGAAGCCCGCGAGGTGGCGGAAGCGCGCGACTCGCTGCCGCAGGAGAAGGTCGCCGAGGAAATGGGCGACCTTCTGTTCGCCGCGGTGAACCTGTCTCGACACTTGGGCGTCGACGCTGAATCGGCGCTGCGCGGGGCGAACGCCAAGTTCTCGCGCCGCTTCCGCTTTATCGAGACGGCCCTGGCCGCGGCCGGCACCCGGCCCGAGGAGGCCGACCTGGCGGAGATGGATGCCCTGTGGGAGGCGGCCAAGGCGGCGGAGCGGACCCCGCGGGATTGACCCTATAAAAATAGTCGGGTTTGGTGTGGCCATTCGAGAGCCAAACCGAAGGACCCCCCGATGCGCTCCATATTGCTGGCAACGCTGGCTTCCGCGACCGCCCTGCCCGCGCTGGCCGAGGTGAACATCTATTCCTACCGCCAGCCCGAACTGATCCAGCCGCTGCTGGAAGGCTTCACGGAATCGACGGGCATCGAGACGAATGTCGCCTTCCTCAACCAGGGATTGGTCGAGCGGCTCAAGGCCGAGGGCGAACGCTCCCCCGCCGACATCATCCTGACCGTCGATATCAGTCGCCTGTCCACCGCCGAGGAGGAGGGCGTCACCCAGGCCGTCGAGAGCCAGACGATGGCGGACAACATTCCGCAGTCGCTGCGCGACCCCGAGGGCCACTGGTTCGGCGTCACCACCCGCGGCCGCATCGTCTATGCCTCGAAGGAGCGCGTGGGCGAGGACGAGGTCACGACCTACGAGGACCTGGCCGACCCGAAATGGGAGGGCCGGATCTGCACCCGGTCCGGTACGCATGTCTATACGCTGGGCCTAGTGGCGGCGATGATCGAGCACAACGGTGAGGAAGCCACGCGCGAGTGGCTCGAGGGCGTCAAGAGCAACCTCGCCCGCTCGCCCCAGGGCAACGACCGCGCGCAGGTGCGCGCCATCTGGGCCGGGGAATGCGACATCAGCCTGGGCAACACCTATTACATGGGCGCGATGCTGGCCGATCCCGAGCAGGAGGAATGGGCCAATTCCGTCCGGGTCGAGTTCCCGACCTTCGAGGACGGCAACGGCACCCATGTCAACATCTCGGGCGTGGCGATGACGGCGAACGCGCCCCACCGGGAGGACGCGCTGGCATTCATGGAATACCTGTCCTCGCCCGAGGCGCAGGAAATCTACGCGGACGTGGTCAACGAGTACCCCGCCAACCCCGAGATCGCGCCCTCCGAGCTGGTCGCGAGCTGGGGCGATATCGAGCCCGACACGACCGATCTCGGCGCGATCGCGGACCATCGTGCCGATGCGCTGCGACTGGTCGAGGAAGTGAACTTCGACGGCTGAACCGGACTTGCAATGCGACGCGAGCCAAGCGGCGGCCCTCCGGGGCCGCCGTCTTTCGTTCCGGCGCAGGGAGAAATGTAAATCTCGCCTGTGACGGGTCGGAAATGGGAGGAATGTGGCGCGGTTGACGGGACTCGAACCCGCGACCCCCGGCGTGACAGGCCGGTACTCTAACCAACTGAGCTACAACCGCGCATTGTGCGGTGGGCGCTTGGATCGGGGCAAGTGGCGCGGTTGACGGGGCTCGAACCCGCGACCCCCGGCGTGACAGGCCGGTACTCTAACCAACTGAGCTACAACCGCCCTTTGCCCGATCGGGGCACGCCCCCGAACGTGAGGGGCCTTCTAGTCAGCCTCCCGGAGACGGTCAAGCGCGAACGGGGCGTGGCCCCCGTCTTTTTTGCGGACCGGGAGGCTCACGCGTTGTCGGGAACGAGAAGGCGCTCGATCTGCGCCGCGAGGACGACGGCCGTGGCGACCTTGTCGGCAGGCCAGATCTCGGCCGCGTTGAACGCGCCGTTTTCGCAGAGACGCGCGGCGAGGCGCAAACGCATCCCCACCTTTTCCGAGTGGGACAGGCTGTCGATTCGTGCCTCGATCTCGTCGGCAATTTCAGAGTCGCAGCGGCGGCTGCTGATCTTGTCGCATTCGGTATACACGATTTCGGCGATCCATTATCTCGATGTCGACTATCAACGGATAATTGCAGAAGTCAGCAAAATCCAGCCTAAATACACGCGACATTTTATCATGGTGGGCGATGACGGGTTCGAACCGCCGACATCTTCGGTGTAAACGAAGCGCTCTACCAACTGAGCTAATCGCCCCCACCCCTGCATAATGGGATGGGGGAGCGAGGGAAAGACCTACCACTCGAAGGGCGCGCCGATGCTGCGCTCGGCGATCAGGAACGCATCGGCCACGAGTTCCATGGGCGCGAGGTCCACCTCGCTTTCGCCGCCGCGCACGAGCTCGGCGAAGCGGGCATACACGAGCGGATATTCGGCCACGGACCCGTCCAGCGCGATCTCCTCGCCGTCGACCTCCACCGCGCTGCCGGACCGGATCAGGGCGAAGGTGCCGCGATCCGTCTCGATCTCCATCCGCCAGACCGGATGTCCGTCGTGGCGCCAGTCGAGCCGGCCCGAGATGTCCGCGCCCGAGGGATGGCCGAATGCCAGATCTGCCGAGATCGGCGTCTGCCGGCCTTCGGGCACCTCCATGGTGCAGGCGGTCAGGTGCGGCGTCTCCTCCAGGATGGCGGCGAGGATCGAGGTGGCGTTGATGCCGGGGTCGAAGACGCCGAGGTTGCCCGCCTGCCAGACCCAGTCCTGCCCGGGATGGGTGTGGCGCACATCCTCGCGCCAGTCGATCCGCAGCCTGCGCAAAGTCGCGCCCGACAGCCGGCCATGCGCTTCTTCGACCGCCGCGCCCATGCGGCTGTGCCAGCTTGTATAGAGCGTGACGCCGCGCTCCCGGGCCAGGGCCGCGAGCGCGCGGATCTCAACCAGGGTGGGCGACGGGGGTTTTTCCAGCATCACGTTCAGGCCCGCCCCTATCGCCTGGCGGGCATAGGCCATTCGCGGCGCGGGTGGCATCGCCAGGGAAACGGTGCGGACGTCGCCCGGATCGGCGAGGAAGTCGCCCATGGTGGCGAAGTTGCGCACGCCATCGACATCTGCGTGGCGGCTGATCGCGGCGTCGAGATACCAGTCGGGGCTGTCTTCGAGGGCCGGGATATGTTCGTCGCGGGCGATCTTGCCGATCCCGGCAAGAGCAATGGGCATGCGAGGCATGGCGCGTCCTGTGATTGTTCCGGCGGGGCACATGGCACCTGCCGGGACTTAGTCAAACGGAGCGATCCGGAAGCCTGGCGCGCAGGGCGCGTTCCACCGTCGCGGGCACGAAATGGGACACGTCCCCGCCGTGGCGCGCGATCTCCTTCACGAGGCGCGAGGCGACGGCCTGGTGCCCCGCATCGGCCATCAGGAACACGGTCTCGACCGAGGAATCGAGGACCCGGTTCATGCCGACCATCTGGAACTCGTACTCGAAATCGGCCACGGCGCGCAGGCCCCGCACGATGAGCTGCGCTCCGACGTCGCGGGCGCAATCGATCAGCAGGTTCTCGAACGGATGGACGACGATCTCGACCCCCGTGCGGTCCGCGATCTCGCGGCATTCGGCCCCGATCATCGCCACGCGCTCGTCGAGCGAGAACAGGGGCGCCTTGTCGCGGTTGATGGCCACGCCGATCACCAGCCGGTCGACCAGCACGGTGGCACGGCGGATGATGTCCAGATGTCCTTCGGTCACCGGGTCGAAGGTCCCCGGATAGAGTGCCGTGCGCATCCCGCCCTCCCTGTCGCGTGTCAGGCGGGACGCAACATTATTGCCCTGGCGATTGCAAGGGCCGGATCAGTGGCCCATCACCATGCCCTCGAGGGCGTCGCGCTCCATCGCCAGCTCCGACAGGCGCGCCTTGACCACGTCCCCGATGGAGACGAGGCCGACCATCTTTCCCTCCGCCATCACCGGCATGTGGCGAAAGCGCCCCTCGGTCATCTCGGAAAGGACCTCGTCGAGGGATTGCGCCGGGGTGCAGGACTTGACCGTGGCGGTCATCATCCCGCTCACGGGCTGGTCGAGGCAAGAGGGACCGGAGCGTCCCAGCTCGCGCACGATGTCGCGCTCCGACAGGATGCCGGCGGGCTCCTGTCCCTCGCAGACGATGACCGCGCCGATGCGCCGCTCCGAAAGCAGGTGCGCCGCGTCGGCCACGGTGGCGTCGGCCGCGATCGTGACGACCTCCCCGCCCTTGTTCTGCAAAATACGCTCGATCCGCATCGCCGTTCTCCCGTCAGTGGCTCTCGGGAAAGCGTGGTCGGCGGGCCGATCCCCTGTCAAGCGCGACACTCGGCGCAGGCGATCTCGGCGCGCAGGCCCGCCACCAGCGCCCGGGCGACGGAATCGAGCCGTGCGGCGCGCACGTCGCCCGCGGGGCGCAGCAGCCAGAAGGTCCGCGTCAGCGAGACCTCGTCGGGAAGGAGGCGCACGACGCCCGGCGAATGGGGCAACGTGAAGTCGTGCACGATCCCCACCCCGGCGCCCTGCGCGATCCAGCGCGCCTGCACCGCCACCGCGGAAGAGGCCAGGTCCACCCGGTCGACGCCGATCCCGCCCAGGTAGTCGAGCTCCCGGTCGAAGATCATGTCGGGCACGTAGCCGACGATCCGGTGATCGCGCAGGTCCGCGACCGACCTCAGCTGGGGTGCTGCGGCAAGGTAGTCCCGATGCGCCGCGAGGCTGAGGCGGTAGTCGGATATCTTCTGCACTGTGATCCGGCCGGCCGTGGGTCGGGATACCGCGATGGCCATGTCGACCTCGCGCCGGTTGAGGTCGAAGATCCGCGGCAGGGCGACCACCTCGATCTCAAGGTCGGGATTGTCGCGCGCGAGCGATGCCGTGACCTGGGGGAGCAGGTAGGTGGCGCAGCCGTCCGGCGCGCCGATCCGCACCGCGCCCGAAAGGGCGCCGCGAAGCTCCGTCTCGGCGGCGCGGAACGCCGTCTCGGCCCGCTCGGCGTGGTCCAGAAGGCGCGCCCCCTCCTCGGTGGGGCGGTAGCCCGTCGGGCCCTTCACGAAGAGACGCGCGCCCAGATCCGCCTCGAGGCGCGCGATGCGCCGGCCCAGCGTCGCCGGGTCGAGCCGCAGCGCGCGCGCCGCCGAGGTGAGCCCGCCACCCCGCGCCACCCCGAGAAACAGGCGCATATCGTCCCAGTGCATCGCCCTGCCCTTGCATTCCTGCAAAACCGTCTTGGCAAACTGCCTCTGGGGCGGGCGAAAACGCAAGCTAGTATGCAGGGTGATTGCAGAGAGGAGAATGCCATGGACGAGCTGAGCCACTGGATCGACGGCGCGCGGGTCGGGGGGACCTCCGGCCGCTTCGCCGACGTCTACAACCCTGCCACTGGCGAGGTGCAGGCGAAACTGCCGCTCGCCACCGCCAAGGAGCTCGATCACGCGGTCGCCCGCGCGGCCGAGGCGCAGAGGGGCTGGGCCGCGACCAACCCGCAGCGTCGCGCCCGGGTGATGATGGCGTTCGGCCGGCTCCTGAACGAGAACATGGACAGGCTGGCCGAGGTGATCAGCCGCGAGCACGGCAAGACCCTTCCAGACGCGCGCGGCGACGTGCAGCGCGGGCTGGAGGTGGTCGAGGTCTGCATGGGTGCGCCGCATTTCCTCAAGGGCGAGTTCACCGACGACGGCGGGCCGGGGATCGACCTCTATTCCATGCGCCAGCCCCTGGGCGTCGTCGCGGGGATCACGCCGTTCAACTTCCCCGCCATGATCCCGCTGTGGAAGATGGCCCCGGCGCTGGCCTCGGGCAACGCCATGATCCTCAAGCCCAGCGAGCGCACGCCGGGTTGCGCCATGATGCTGGCCGAACTGATCAAGGAGGCGGGCCTGCCCGACGGCGTGCTGCAGGTGGTGAACGGCGACAAGGAGGTGGTCGACGCCATCCTCGACAACGACACGGTCCAGGCCGTGGGCTTCGTCGGCTCCACGCCGATCGCCCAGTACATCTATGGCCGCGCGGCGACGAACGGCAAGCGCGCGCAATGCTTCGGCGGCGCCAAGAACCACATGATCGTCATGCCCGACGCGGACATGGACAAGGCCGCCGACGCGCTCGTGGGCGCGGGCTACGGCGCGGCCGGCGAGCGCTGCATGGCGATCTCGGTCGCGGTTCCCGTGGGCCGCGAGACCGCCGACGCGCTCACCGACAAGCTCACCAGCCGGATCGAGAAGCTGAAAGTCGGCCCCTACACCGCCGGCGAGGACGTGGATTTCGGCCCCCTCATCACCTCGCAGGCGCGCGACCGCGTGCGGGGCCTCATCGACCGGGGCGTCGAGGAAGGCGCCGAGCTGGTGGTGGACGGACGCGATTTCCGGATGCAAGGCTACGAGGACGGGTTCTTCATCGGGCCGTCGCTGTTCGACCACGTCACCCCGGAGATGGAGATCTACCGCGAGGAGATCTTCGGGCCGGTCCTGACCCAGGTGCGCGCGGCCAGCTACGAGGAGGCGCTCAAGCTGGTGATGGACAACGAATACGGCAATGGCACCGCCATCTATACCGCAGACGGCGACGTGGCGCGGGACTTCGCCCACAACGTCAATGTGGGCATGGTCGGCATCAACTTCCCGATCCCGGTGCCCTTGAGCTACCACACGTTCGGCGGCTGGAAGAAATCCGCCTTCGGCGACCTCAACCAGTACGGGCCCGATGCCTTCCGTTTCTATACCAAGACCAAGACGGTGACGGAGCGGTGGTTCTCGGGGATCAAGGACGGCGGCGAGTTCAATTTCAAGGCGATGGACTGACCGGGTCCATCAGGTCATGCTGCAAGGCCCCGCCTTTCGCCGGGGCGGGGCCTTCGCGCATTCTGAGAGGCACGCGCCCATGACCGACGACGCCTTCACCATCGGCATTGAGGAGGAATATCTCCTCGTCGACGCGGAAAGCCTCGACCTCAGCGAGGCGCCCGAGGAGATGATCTCGGCCTGCAAGGCGGAGCTGGGCGAAAGGGTAGAGCCGGAGTTCCTGCGCTGCCAGATTGAGATCGGGACGAGCGTCTGCGCCACGGTCGCCGAGGCCGTGGACGAGCTGCGCCACCTGCGCGCCACCATCGCCCGCGTGGCGGACCGCTTCGGGCTGCGCCCGATCTCGGCGGGGTGCCATCCGACGGCGGAATGGTCGGCCCAGACCCACCGCGACCGTGACCGCTACAACGACCTCAAGCGCGACCTGGCCGCCGTGGGCGAGCGGATGCTGATCTGCGGCATGCATGTCCATGTGGGGCTGCCCGGTCGCGACGACCGCATCGACCTGATGAACCAGGCCTCCTACTTCCTGCCGCACCTCCTTGCGCTCTCGGCTTCCTCGCCGTTCTGGCAGGGGCGCGACACGGGGCTCGCCTCCTACCGGATCGGGGTGTTCGACAACCTGCCCCGGTCGGGTCTGCCGCCCCGGTTCGACAGCTGGTCGGGATACCGGCGGCTGGTGGAGGCGCTGATCGGCACGGGCCTGATCGAGGACGCGACGAAAATCTGGTGGGACCTGCGCCCCTCAGACACCTTCCCCACGCTGGAGACGCGGATCTGCGACGCCTGCCCGCGCCTCGGCGACGTGGCGGCACTGGCCGCCGCGATCCAGGCGACGCTGCGCATGCTGTGGCGGCTCAAGGGGCTGAACCAGAGCTGGCGCAAGTACGACTTGATGCTGATCGACGAGAACCGCTGGCGCGCGCGCCGCTACGGCACCGAGGAAGGGCTGATCGATTTCGGCCGCGGCTCGGTGCAGCCCATGGGCCACCTGGTGGAGGAGTGGCTGGACCTGGTCGCCACCGATGCCGAAGCCCTGGGGACGCGGTCCGAAATGCTGGGGCTGCGGCGAATCCTGTCGGAGGGGACCTCGGCCGAACGGCAGCGCCGGGTCCACGAGCAGGCCATGGCGGAGGGCGCGGACGAGGCGGCGGCGTTGCGCGCGGTCACCCGTCACCTGGCGGAGGAATTCCTGGCATGACACGCCTTCACCCCGCCCCCTGCCCGGCCTAGACTTCCCCCATGGATTTCATGCCGACCGACGAGCAGACCGCCATCTTCGACATGGCCCGGGCCTTCGGGGCCGAGCATATCGCGCCCTTCGCCCGCGAGTGGGAGGCTGCGGGCACGATCCCGCGCGACCTCTGGGGCCGTGCCGCGGAGCTCGGAATGGGAGGGTTGTTCGTCTCCGAGGCCGCAGGCGGCACGGGGCTGGGGCGGCTCGAAGGAACGCTGGTCTTCGAGGCGCTGTCCATGGCCTGCCCGTCGGTGGCCTCGTTCCTGTCGATCCACAACATGTGCGCGGCGATGATCGACCGCCACGGGTCGGACGAGCTGCGCGGACGCCACCTCGCCCCGGCCTGCGCCATGGAGCACGTCCTGTCCTATTGCCTGACCGAGCCGGGGTCGGGATCGGACGCCGCCGGCCTCGCCACCAAGGCCGCGCGCGAGGGCGACGGGTGGCGCCTGTCGGGGACCAAGGCGTTCATCTCGGGCGGCGGATACTCCGACGCCTACCTCGTCATGGCCCGGACGGGCGAAGCGGGACCGAAGGGCATTTCCACCTTCGTCGTCGAGGACGGGGCCGCCGGGCTGTCCTTCGGCGGGCTCGAGGACAAGATGGGATGGCGCGCGCAGCCCACGCGCCAGGTGATCCTGGAGGACTGCGCCGTGCCGGACGCAGCACTCCTCGGGGAGGAAGGGCGCGGGTTCGCCTACGCGATGGAGGGTCTCGACGGGGGGCGGCTCAACATCGCCGCCTGCTCGCTCGGCGGCGCTCAGGCCGCGCTCGACGCGACACTTGCCTACATGCGGGAGCGACGGGCCTTCGGCCGGAAGCTGTCGGAGTTCCAGGCGCTCCAGTTCCGCCTCGCCGACATGGAGATCGAGCTCCAGGCGGCGCGGACCTTCCTGCGGCAGGCGGCTTGGATGATCGACCATGACCGCCCCGGGGCCTCGCGCCACGCGGCCATGGCGAAGGCGTTCGTCACCGAGGCCGGCAGCCGCGTGGCCGACGGGTGCCTGCAGCTGCACGGCGGCTACGGCTACCTCGCCGACTACGGGATCGAGAAGATCGTCCGCGACCTGCGGGTCCACCAGATACTGGAAGGAACGAACGAAATCATGCGCCTGATTACCGCCCGCCACCTGCTGGACCGATGAGCGACCTGCACGTCCGCATCGAGGGACGCGCGGGCCGCATCACCCTCGACCGCCCCGCCGCGCTGAACGCCGTGACCCACGCGATGGTCCTCGGGATCGAGGAGGCGCTCGACCTCTGGCAGGACGACCCGGCCGTCGAGGTCGTGCTGATCGACGGGGCGGGCGAGCGCGCCTTCTGTGCGGGGGGCGACGTGACCTCGCTCTACCGCGCGGTGGAAGCGGGCGACCTGGAGGCGCCGCGAACCTTCTGGCGCGACGAGTACCGCATGAACGCCAGGATCGCGCGCTATCCCAAGCCTGTGGTGAGCTTCCTGCAGGGCTACGTCATGGGCGGTGGCGTCGGCGTGGGATGCCATGCCGGGCACCGGGTCGCCGGCACCACGACCCGGATCGCCATGCCCGAGGTCGGGATCGGCCTGGTGCCCGACGTGGGCGGCTCGCTCCTTCTGGCGCGGGCGCCGGGCCGGCTGGGGGAATACCTTGGCACGACCGCGGCACGGATGGAGGCGGCGACCGCCTGCCTCGCCGGCTTCGCCGACTACCACGTGCCCGAGGACGAGTGGCCAGACCTCGCCGCGCGGCTCTGCGCCGACGGCGACCCCGCCATCCTGGCGGGCGCCCATCGCGACCCCGGCCCGCCGAAGCTCGAACGCGACCTGATCGACCTGCACTTCGCGGCTCCCACCCTGGCCCAGATCGTCCAGAACCTCTCGGCCGATCCGTCCGACTGGGCGCGGGAGACGCTCCCGCGGCTCGAGGCGGGCTCGCCCCTCGCCGCTGCGGTGGCGCTCAGGCTCGTGCGGGAGGTTCGCGAGGCGGACACGATCGAGGCCGCGCTGGAGATGGAATACCGCGTGACATCGCGTTCGGTCGCGGACGGCGACTTCGTCGAGGGGATCCGCGCGCGGATCATCGACAAGGACAACGCCCCGCGCTGGCGGCACTCCGGCGCCGCAGACGTCACCGACGAGGAGATCGCCGCCTGGCTCGCACCGCTGGGCACTCACATGCAGGGAAAGGGAGACACCCCATGAAAATCGCGTTCCTGGGCCTGGGCAACATGGGCGCCCCCATGGCGGAGAACCTGGCCGCCGCGGGGCACGATGTGACGGGGTTCGACCCGGCGGGGGGCGAGGCGTCGTTTCCCATGGCCGCGAGCGGGGCCGAGGCGGTGGCCGGTGCCGAGGTGGTGATCACCATGCTCCCCTCGGGCGAGGTCCTGCGCTCGGTGGCCCGCGAGATCCTGCCCTCGATGGCGGCGGGCGCGGTCTTCCTCGATTGCTCCACCGTGGATGTCGAAAGCGCGCGCGACGTGGCCGAAGAGGCCGCGGCCGCCGGCCTCTTGCCGCTCGATGCGCCGGTCTCGGGCGGAATCGGCGGTGCGAAAGCGGGCACCCTGACCTTCATGGTCGGCGGTGATCCGGACGCGTTCGACCGCGCCGGGCCGCTCTTCGAGGTGATGGGCCAGAAGGCGGTGCATTGCGGCCAGTCCGGAAATGGACAGGCCGCGAAGATCTGCAACAACATGATCCTCGGCACCACGATGATCGTGACGTGCGAGGCCTTCGCGCTGGCGGACCGGCTGGGCCTCGACCGGCAGGCGATGTTCGACGTCGTGTCCACTTCCAGCGGATACAGCTGGTCGATGAACGCCTATTGTCCCGCACCCGGCATCGGCCCGGAGAGCCCCGCCGACAACGGGTATGCCCCGGGATTCGCCTCGGAGTTGATGCTCAAGGACCTGCGCCTCGCCGCCGCCGCCGCCGAAACGGCCAAGGCGGAGACGCCCATGGGGCGCACCGCGCTGGAGCTCTACCGGACCTTCGTCGAGGAGGAAGGCGGACAGGGCCGCGACTTCTCGGCCATGTTCGAGCGGTTCGCAGGGCGCTAAGTGCCCGACGCGAACGCCGCGTCGATCATGGCCTGGGTGCCGCGCGCCCGCTCCAGGGGCCAGGGATAGGCCGTGCCGTGGCGCACGCTGTCGTGGAAGGCCTCAGCCTGCAGGACATATTGGTTCACGGTCGGGAAGCGGTGAGTGAGGCGGGCGTTCATCTCCGTCTCCAGCGTCAGTTCTGCCTGGTCGTAGGTGCCGGCGTTGAACGGCGCGGTCAGCTCCATCCACCCGGCCGATCCGTGAAAGACGACGCGCTGGCGCGCCGCCATCCGGGTGGAGACGAAGGCGTGGCACGAAAAGCCGGGGAATTGCGCCGTGACGTCGGCCACGGTGTCGAAATCGTGCTCCATCCGCAGGCGGGCGGTGACCTCCTCCGATTCCTTTCCCGTGGCGAACCGGACGCAGCCGAAGGCGTAGACGCCGATATCGCGAAGTCCGCCCCCGCCCATGCCCGGCCGGTTGCGGATGTTGCCCGGGTCGGGGTTGTTAAACGAGAAGGCGACCTCGACATGGCCCAACTCCCCCAGCCGTCCCTCTGCCAGGATATCCCGGGCCATGCGCCATTGCGGATGGTGGACGATCATGAACCCCTCCGCCGCGAGCCGTCCGGCGGCATCGCGCGCGGCGATCAGGCGGTCGAAGTCCGGCGCCTCCATCGCCATGGGCTTCTCGCAGAGCACGTGCTTGCCTGCCTCGAGCGCCTTCACCGTCCAGTCTACATGGAGGTGGTTCGGGAGCGGGACGTAAATCGCGTCGATGTCCGGTGCGGCCAGAAGACCGTCGTAACTCTCCTCGACCCGCAGGTCGGGCAAGACGTCCGAGAATGGGCGCGCCTTCTCCGGCGACCGGCTTGCAAGGGCGACCACCTGCGACCCGCGCGCCTGATGCAGCGCCGGAACCATGGTCTTGAGCGCGAAGTTCGAGGCCCCGAGGATGCCCCAGCGGATCGGATTGGTCATGTTCGTTGTCCCTCATCCCGTTCGATGCCGCGATATGCGAACGGGAGAACTAGGTCACCTGTGAACATGAAAAGGCCGGTGCCACGAAGGGTGACACCGGCCAGAACGCTTGTGCGGTCTGGACTCAAGCCTCGGCGGCTATGCCCTTTTCCGTCGCCAGGTCGGTCATCCTCTTCTGCAGCTTGTCGAAGGCGCGAACCTCGATCTGGCGAATGCGCTCCCGGCTCACATCGTAGACGCCGGAGAGTTCCTCGAGCGTGATGGGCTGATCCTTCAGACGCCGCTGGGTCAGGATGTCCTTCTCGCGATCGTTCAAAACGTCCATGGCCTCCGCGAGAAGCGCGCGGCGAGTCTCGAGCTCGTTCTTCTCGGCGTATTCATCGGCCTGGTTGGCTTCCTCGTCTTCGAGCCAGTCCTGCCACTGGGCGCTGCTGTCGCTGTCGTTCGAGATCGTGGCGTTGAGGGACGCGTCGGAGCCGGCCATCCGCCGGTTCATCGAGATCACCTCGGCCTCTGTCACACCCAGGTCGTTCGCGATCTGCTTGACGTTCTCGGGCCTCAGGTCGCCATCCTCCAAGGCACCGATCCGGCTCTTGGCCTTGCGGAGGTTGAAGAACAGCTTCTTCTGCGCCGAGGTCGTGCCGAGCTTCACCAGGCTCCACGACCGCAGGATATATTCCTGTATCGACGCCCGGATCCACCACATGGCGTATGTCGCGAGGCGGAACCCCTTCTCGGGGTCGAACCGCTTGACCGCCTGCATCAGGCCTACATTGGCTTCCGAGATGACCTCGGCCTGCGGCAAGCCGTATCCGCGGTAGCCCATGGCAATCTTTGCCGCCAGACGCAGGTGGCTCGTGACCAACTGGTGCGCCGCGTCCGTGTCCTCGTGCTCGACCCAACGCTTGGCGAGCATGTATTCTTGATCCGGCTCGAGCATCGGAAAGCGCCGGATCTCCTGGAGATACCGATTGAGGCCCTGCTCCGGGGATGGCGCGGGAAGATTAGCGTAGCTGGCCATATGTCCTTCCTATACTTGCCCGGTCGGGGGCAGGGATACCCGATCTGGGAGAGCGACCGGGCACGATCAAGTTGGCGTATTCCACAGTATAACGAGTTGGGCGGCGGACGGTTCGCGCGCGTCCTGCCTAATGCCGCGCCTTTCACGCAAAGGTGTCGTTCGCGTGATCGTCCAAGCTCCCTATCAGTGCTGAAAGATCAGGTGGCAAGGCACTCTCAAAGCTTACGAAATCGGACGTGGCAGGGTGCGAGAATCCCAGCGTCGCGGCGTGCAGAGCCTGCCGGGGAAACGTGTTCACCCTGCGCGCCCGCACGACCCCCATGCGCTTTTCGGAGACCTTGCGCGCACCGCCATAGACCGGGTCGCCCACCAGGGCGTGGCCAGAGTGACGCAAGTGGACGCGGATCTGGTGCGTTCGACCCGTTTCGAGCCTGCAGGAGACGAGCGCGACCTCGTCCCAGTCGCGGACCACCCGCAGCCGCGTCACCGCGTGCCGCCCGGCCCCGAACGTCACCGCCTGGCGCTGGCGATCCGACGGGTGCCGGTCGAGGTTCGTGGCGACGCGGATCGCCCCGTCCGCCTCGGCCGAAATGCCTCGGATGCCCATCAGGCGGGGATCGCCCGGCGACGGCACGCCGTGACAGAGCGCGAGATAGGTCCGCTCCGCCGTGTGGGCCGCGAACTGCGCGGCCAGGCCATGATGCGCCCGGTCGGTCTTGGCGACGACGAGGAGCCCGCTCGTATCCTTGTCGATCCGGTGGACGATCCCCGGCCGCCGCTCGCCGCCGACGCCCGACAGCCGGTCCCCGCAATGGTGGAGGAGCGCGTTGACGAGCGTGCCCGAGGGCGAGCCGGGGGCCGGGTGGACGACCATCCCGGCCGGTTTGTCCACCACGACAAGGTCGTCGTCCTCGTGGACGATCCGCAGGGGGATATTCTCGGCGGCCATGTCCGTTTCGGTCTCGTCAGGGACATCGATGCGGATCTCATCCCCCGCGCCAACGCGGGCCTTGGGCGAGGTCAGCGCCCCGTCGCTGCCCCATACCGCTCCGTCCGCAATCAGGCGCGCGAGACGGGAGCGGGACAGATGCTCCGCCTCTGGCACGTCGCGGGCGAGTGCCTTATCGAGGCGCGGGGGCGGATCCTGCCCGATGATGACGACGAGGCGGCGGCCGGCCATGGTGGACACTCCTTCCCGCGATACGGGCCTGATCGTGCTGAAATGGCTCGTCAACGTCCTGACCGCAACCATGACGGTGGGCATCGTGGCACTGGTCTGGCTGATGGCCACACGTCTGCCGCAGCCACTCCCCCCCCTGCCTGACTCCATCGCCCTGCCGGAGGGGGAGACGGCCACCGCCTTCACCCGCGGACGCGGCTTCGTGGCGGTGGTGACGGCGGGCGACGAGATCCTGATCTACGACCCCACCGGCGCGGAGCTGCGTCGACGCATTCCCCTGTCAGACCCGGAGACACGGCCATGAACGCGCGCATCCTGATCCTGAATGGCCCGAACCTGAACCTTCTCGGCCAGCGACAGCCCGAGATCTACGGCGCCGAGACCCTGGACGACGTG
Organism: uncultured Paracoccaceae bacterium; assembly: GCA_947500825.1. Lineage (GTDB taxonomy): Bacteria > Pseudomonadota > Alphaproteobacteria > Rhodobacterales > Rhodobacteraceae > Palleronia. The sequence continues at coordinate 190,842 of CANMTR010000003.1, forward strand.
ATCGCGTCCTGCCGGCGGCTCGGCGACGAGCTGGACCTCGAGATCGAAGCGGCGCAGTCGAACCACGAGGGAGAGCTTGTCGAGCGCATCCACGCCGCACGCGGCACCGTCGCGGGGATCATCATCAATCCGGCCGCCTACTCCCATACCTCTATCGCGATCCTCGATGCGCTGAATGCCTTCGACGGGAAGGTGATCGAGGTCCACATCTCCAACATCCACAAGCGCGAGAGCTTCCGACATCATTCATACGTTTCGGCACGGGCCGACGGGATCATCGCCGGCTGCGGGACCGAAGGCTACCGCCTCGCGCTCAGGAGATTGGCGAGCATCCTATCCTAGGCGATCGCGCGTAAAAAAACGGCGCCGCGAATGCGGCGCCGTCTGATCTTGAACGCGGCGGGAGGATTACTGCCCGGCGGCTTTCGCGACCTCGGCGGCGAAATCCTCCTTCTCCACCTGGATGCCCTCGCCGACCTCCATGCGCACGAAACCCGTGATCTCGATCCCGGCCTCCTTGGTGGCGGCGCCCACGGTGAGGTCGGGGTTCACCACGAAGGCCTGGTTGAGAAGCGTGACCTCGGAGAGGAACTTCTTCATCCGGCCCTGGATCATCTTCTCGATGACCTGCTCGGGCTTGCCGCTCTCGCGCGCGATGTCCATCTGGACGGCCTTTTCCTTCTCCACGATTGAGGGGTCGAGATCGTCCTCGGTCAGGGCCGCGGGGTTCACGGCGGCGATATGCATCGCGACCTGGCGCGCGGTGGCTTCGTCGTCGCCCGAATAGGCCACGAGGACGCCGATCTTGCCCATGCCGTCGGTGGTGGCATTGTGGATGTAGGCGGCGACCGACTGGCCTTCGATCTTGGCCATGCGACGCAGGTTCATGTTCTCGCCGATCTTGGCGATTGCGTCCGTCATCCGCTCCTTGACGGGCTTGCCGCCCATGTCGGTTTCCGACAGGTCGGCCACGTTGTTGGCGCCGAGCGCGATGCCCGAGATGTCGCCCACCAGGGTCTGGAACTCGGCGTTCTTGGCGACGAAGTCGGTCTCGGAATTGACCTCAACGGCGACGCCGGTGCCGCCATCGACCTTGACCGCCACGAGGCCCTCGGCCGCGGTGCGGTCGGCCTTCTTGGCCGCCTTGGCAAGGCCCTTGGTACGAAGCCAGTCGACCGCGGCGGCCATGTCGCCGTCGGTCTCGGTCAGGGCCTTCTTGGCGTCCATCATGCCCGCGCCGGTGGTCTCGCGCAGTTCTTTCACTTGTTGAGCGGTGATCGCCATCTGTCTGGCTCTCCTCGAATCGTCTGATATGCGGATATCCGGGACGAGGCTCGCGCCCCGCCCCGGCGAAGACCGGGCAACGGCGGGGCCGTTACTCCTTGTTGTCCAAGTCGTAGGGCGCGTCCTTCGCCTTGGTATCGTCGTGGACGGCTTCCTTCGAGACGTCGAGCGTGTCGGGCGCGTTGACCGGCGTCTCGAGGATCTCTTCCTCCTCGCCGGTGACCTGCTCCTCCATCTCGCCCATGTCCACGCCGGCGGCCGACATCTGGGCCGTCATGCCGTCGAGCGCGGCGCGGGAGACGAGATCGCAGTAAAGCTGGATCGCGCGGGCGGCGTCGTCGTTGCCCGGGATCACGTAGTCGACGCCCTCGGGCGAGCAGTTGGTGTCGACGATGGCCACGACCGGAATGCCGAGCTTGCGGGCCTCGGCGATCGCGAGGTCTTCCTTGTTCACGTCGATGACGAACAGGAGATCGGGAACGCCGCCCATCTCGCGGATGCCGCCCAGCGATGCGTTCAGCTTGGTCTGGTCCCGCTCCATGGCGAGGCGCTCGCGCTTGGTGAGGCCCGCAGCGCCTTCCTCCATGCGCTCGTCGATCTCGCGCAGGCGGTTGATCGACTGCGACACCGTCTTCCAGTTGGTGAGCGTGCCGCCCAGCCAGCGGTGGTTCATGTAATACTGCGCGCAGCGCTCGGCGGCATCCGCGATGGGCTTCTGCGCCTGGCGCTTGGTGCCGACGAACAGGATGCGGCCGTTCTTGGCCACGGTGTCGCGGATCACCTGGAGTGCGCGGTCCAGCAGCGGCACCGTCTGCGTCAGGTCCACGATGTGGATGCCGTTGCGGTCGCCGTAGATGAACTCGCCCATGCGCGGGTTCCAGCGCTGGGTCTGGTGACCGAAGTGGACGCCGGCCTCGAGGAGCTGGCGCAGGTTGAACTCGGGAAGAGCCATGAGGATCTGTCCTTTTTTCCGGTTTCATGCCTCGGCGGGGCTGTTCAGGTCCCATGGACCCAACCGGTGGACGGCGCGGGGGCTGTCTGTCCCGCGGGCCCGAGCCCCGCCTGCGAAGTGTGGCGGCGTTACACCGGATCGGATACATGCGCAAGCGCGGGGATCGTCCGGGGCCGCTATCGGCGCGCGAGGGGGCTTGCGGATGCCCGCCCCCTGCCCCAATCAGGCCGCCGATGACCCAAGACGTCCTCTGCATCGGCTCCGTCCTGTGGGACGTGATCGGCCGCACGCCCGGGCACATGGCGCTCGGCGCCGACGTGCCGGGGCGCATCGTGCGCGTTCCGGGCGGGGTCGCGCTCAACGTGGCCATGGGCCTGCGCCATGTCGGTGCCGGGGCGCGCCTCCTGTCGGCCGTCGGCCGCGACATCGAAGGCGCGGCGATCATCGAGGAGGCCGCCCGCCGGGGAATCGCCACCGACATGGTCTATCTCTCCGACGACCTGCCCACCGACCGATACATGGCCATCGAGGGCGCGAACGGCCTGGTGGCGGCCATCGCCGACGCCCATTCGCTCGAACGGGCGGGCGACAAGATCCTCGCACCGCTTCTCGACGGCCGGTTGGGGACGCCCGACGCGCCGTTCCAGGGCACCGCGGTGCTCGACGGCAACCTGACCGAAGCCCTGCTGTCGCGGATCGCCGACGGGCCGTGGCTCGCCGAGGCGGATCTCAGGGTCGCGCCGGCCTCCCCGGGCAAGGCGTTGCGCCTCGCGCCGCTCGTGGGGGTCGCGCGGGCGACGCTCTACGTCAATCGCGAGGAGGCCGGCCTGCTGCTCGGGGGGCCATGCGACACCGCCGAAACCGCCGCTCGCGCCCTCGCCCGCCGGGGCGCGGCCCGCATCCTGGTGACCGACGGGGATCGCCCGGCGGCGATGGCCTGGGCGGACAGGATGATCACCGCCACGCCGCCACCTGTCCTCGTCACCCGCGTGACGGGCGCCGGGGACACGTTCATGGCCGCCCATGTCGCGGCAGAGATGACCGGCGCGGAGCCCGAGGCCGCGCTGGAGGCCGGGCTGGCCGCCGCCGCCCGTCATGTCGCAGGAGACGTCGCATCATGATCCCCCCCATCACCCTGTCGGACGAGGTCCGCGCCGCCCGCGAGGCCGGCCGGCCCGTGGTCGCGCTCGAATCGACCATCATCACCCACGGCATGCCCTGGCCCGACAATTTCGAGGTCGCGTGCCGCGTCGAGGCCGAGATCCGCGCCCACGGGGCCGTGCCCGCCACCATCGCCGTACTCGACGGGGTGCTCCACGCGGGCCTGTCGGAAGCCGAGTTGCGCGCCCTCGCCCAGTCGAGGGACGTGGCCAAGCTCAGCCGCGCCGACCTGGCCGCCTGCATGGCCACCGGCGGGACCGGCGCGACCACCGTCGCCGCGACCATGATCGCGGCCCGCCTTGCCGGGATAGAGGTCTTTGCCACCGGCGGGATCGGCGGCGTGCATCTGGGGGCGGAGACGACGTTCGACGTCTCCGCCGACCTGCGGGAACTGGCGCAGACCCCGGTGACGGTCGTCGCCGCCGGGGCGAAGGCCATCCTCGACCTCGCCAAGACCTGGGAGATGCTCGAAACGCTGGGCGTGCCGGTCATCGCCGTGGGCCAGGACCACCTGCCGGCCTTCTGGTCGCGCGGCTCGGACTTCGCCGCGCCCCTGCGGATGGACGCGCCCGCCGACATCGCCGCCGCCCACGTCATGCGGGGCGCCCTGGGGCTGGAGGGCGGTCAGCTCGTGGCGAACCCGATCCCCGCCGCCGACGAGATCCCGGCCGCGGACCTCGCCCCCGTGATCGGACAGGCGATGGCCGAGGCGCGCGAACGGGGCATTTCCGCCAAGGAGGTGACGCCGTTCCTGCTCGGGCGGATCTTCGATTTGACCGAGGGGCGGTCGCTGGCCGCGAACATCGCGCTGGTGATGAACAATGCCCGGTTGGGTGCGGCGATTGCACGGGAATTGAGCGAAGCACGGGGGTGTGCCGGCGCGACGCCGGATGCGGCGTTGCGGTGAGGGCGGGGCAGGCATATTTCCGGGCCATGACCCGGACCGCCCCATGACGCTGGACCCGTCCCTCGACCCTGCCACGCGGCGCCGGCCGGGCCTGTTCGCCCGTGCGCGGGCGAACTTCCTGACCGGCGTCGTCGTCATCGCCCCGATCTTTCTCACGATCTGGCTGATATGGGCCGTCATCGGCTGGATCGACGCGGTCGTGCTGCCCTTCGTTCCGAACCGCTTCAAGCCGGAGCAGTATATCGGGATAAACCTGCGCGGCGTCGGGGTAATCTTCTTTCTCCTGTTCACCTTCCTCGTGGGCTGGGTGGCCAAGGGATATATCGGCCGGTCACTCCTGAAGCTCGGCGAGAGCCTCGTGGACCGCACGCCGGTGGTGCGCTCGGTCTATTCGGGGCTCAAGCAGATCGCCGAGACGGTGTTCGCCCAGACCGAGGCGTCCTTCGACACGGCGGTCCTGATCGAGTACCCGCGCAAGGGGGTCTGGTCGATCGCCTTCGTGTCCACGAACGCCAAGGGCGAGATCGCGGAAGCGATCCCGGCCTCAGAGGACAAGGCGGCGGTGTTCCTGCCCACGACGCCGAACCCGACATCCGGTTTCCTGCTGTTCGTGCCCCGGTCCGAACTGATCGAACTGGAGATGAGCGTGGAGGACGCGGCCAAGCTCGTGATCTCCGCGGGGCTGGTCTATCCCAACCCGAAGAACCCCTCCCTGCCCGCGGGCCGCCCCATGGCGGCCGGGTGATCAGCCGAGGATCTTCTCCACCCACGTCTCCACGTCGTCGCCACTGCCGATATCGTCGCGCACGAGGCCCCCGACCATGACCGTGGGCGAGCCGTGTATGCCGTTCTGGCGGGCATACTTGGCATGGTGCTTGACGATGTCCTCGACGCCCGGGCGGTCGAACGCCTCGCGGACGGGAAGGCCGCTCGCCTCTTCCATCCGCGACAGGATCTCCTCGGGCGTGCGGCGCCGGTTGGGGCCTCCGGCATGGTCCTCGAAGGAGAAGTCCTCGCGCCGGTCGTAGATCGCCTCCATCAGCCGCAGGGCGGCGGCGCGTCCTTCCTCCAGCGTCGAGACGCCCGCGATCGCGCGGCACGCGATCGGCGACATCAGGTGCCAGGGCTGGGAGTGGAGCCAGACGCGAACGGCAACCCGATCCCCGGCCCGCGCGACGAGCGGCTCGATCTTGCCGAACGCCGCCGCCGAGAACGGGCAGGTCGGCTCCAGGAACATCTCGAGGCAAGTCTCCCCCGCTCCCAGGACCAGGGGCTTCGCGGTCCAGTCCGTCATCGTCTTATCCGCCTTGTCGGGGCCATCAATCGTACATCTCGGCCAGGTCGACCGTCGATCTGGTCCCGAGATCCTCCAGGTGCGCGTCGAGGAAACGGTCGGCCCGCGCCCGGCCCGCCTCCCGCAGCCGCTCCACCAGGATCGCCGAGGGGACGAGCTTGGTGGCGACGGACAGGTCCTGCATCAGGTCGTCGTCCGCGAGCATGTGGATCAGCACGTATTTCATCACCCCCTTCTCGATCCGGCCCTCGTCGATCAGGCGCTGGACGAAGCGGATCGCGCGAAGGTCGCGCAGGAGCGACGCGTTGAAGCTGATCTCGTTGATCCGGTTCTGGATTTCCTGCGCGGTATAGGGCAGCCGCTCGCGCATCAGCGGGTTGATGTTCACGATGACGATGTCGTCGGGCAACTGCGGCTCGTAGAGAGGGTGCAGCGCCGGATTGCCGGTATAGCCCCCGTCCCAATAGGCCTCGCCGTCGATCTCCACCGCCTGGAAAAGGGTCGGCAGGCAGGCCGAGGCCATGAGCACCTCGGGCGAGATCTCCGGCCCGGTGAAGACGCGGATCTTGCCGCTGCGCACGTTCGTCGCGCAGACATGCAGCTCGGGCCCTTCCGCGTCGCAGATATGGGCGAAATGCATGTCCCGCACCACCGCTTCCAGCGGGTTGCGGTAGAACGGGCCGAAGGAATAGGGCGAGGTCGCGCGGCTGACGAGGTCGCCCATGGCATAGGCCGTGGAATACTCGATCGCGCGCGAGATGGACGAGGACGCCGGCGCGAAGGGGCTGAGCCACGTGGCGACCTTGAGGTCGCGCACCCCCAGCACCCGGCTCCAGAACCACGAGAGGTTCTCCCGCGCGGCCTCGCGCCCGCCCATGGCCAGGCCGGCCTTCAGGGCCGCGCCGTTGAGCGCCCCCGCGGAGGTGCCGGAAATTCCGGCGATCTCGATATCCTCGCATTCCAGAAGCCGGTCCAGCACACCCCATGTGTAGGCCCCGTGAGCCCCGCCGCCCTGCAGGGCCAGGTTGATGCGCTTGGCCATGTCGTCTCCTGCGATTGTGCCCGAGGCTGGGGGGCGGATACACCCCCCGACCCCCTTCCTGTCTCCGGGGAGCGCGCCTGTCCAGACCGCGGGCGGCCTGCGACCTTCAGCGGGCGGTCCAGCCGCCGTCGACGCTGATCGTCGTGCCGGTGATCTGGGCCGCGGCATCGGAGCACAGGAAGGTCGCCACGCCGCCGATCTGCTCCACGGTGGCAAACTCCTTCGACGGCTGGCGTTCGAGGATCACGTCCTTGATGGCCTGGTCCCGATCCATGTCGTACTTCTTCATGGTGTCTGGGATCTGGTCCTCGACCAAGGGCGTCATCACGTATCCGGGGCAGATCGCGTTGGCGGTGACGGGGTCCTGCGCGGTCTCGAGGGCGACGACCTTGGTCAGGCCCACCACGCCGTGCTTGGCCGCGACATAAGCCGACTTGTAGGGCGAGGCGCGAAGGCCGTGAGCCGAGGCGAGGTTGATGATCCGGCCCCACCCGGCCTCGCGCATCATCGGGACCGCCACCGCCGAGGTGTGGAAGGCCGAGGACAGCATGATCGCGATGATCGCGTCCCACTTGTCGGTCGGGAAGTCCTCGATTCCCGCGACGTGCTGAATGCCCGCGTTGTTCATCAGGATGTCGCAGCGCCCGGCCTTCTCGATCAGGGCGCGGGCCTCCTCTCCCTTCGACAGGTCGGCCTTGATGTAGCGGGCCTCCACCCCGTGCTCGCGGCCGAGGTCCTCGGCCAGCTTGTGATCCTCGTCGCGGTCGGTGAACGAGTTGAGCACGATGTCGGCGCCCGCCTTGGCGAGTTCGGTCGCCACGCCCAGCCCGATGCCTGAATTGGACCCGGTCACGACGGCGGTCTTGCCCTTGAGTTGCATGGATAATGCCTCCTTTGAACTTGCGCATTCCCCCACGGGTATGTGCGGCGATCAACGGCGGCGCGCGGCTCCGGTTGCGACGACGGCGCCGCCGAGTCGGGAAAGATCCGGCACCGCACAGATTCCCTCACAGACCCGTGATAGTTAACTCAACCTATAGGGTTGTGAACAAGCGATTAATGCGAAAAACAACACGCTATGCGGTAGTTGTTGACGTGATGCCTGCACGGGGCCAAAAAAAACGCCCGCGCAAGGCGGGCGTTAAGTCGTTGAGGCAGGTTTCATACAGGCAAGAAACCTATCGAGCAGTGCCTTCTGTATACGCCATTTCCGTGAGGAAGCAAACGTAAAAGTTTGAAAAGAGGCGGTTCCGCCCGTTAGGTTAACGATGCGCGCAGTCAAGCAGAGGCAGGTAAAAATGAAAGTATGTAGCGTGATGGCGGCAACGGCCCTGGTGGCCTCGCTCGCCGCCGCGGAGGCCGAGCCAAAGCACGGCGTCGCCATGTTCGGCGAGCCGGAGTTGCCGGCCGATTTCACCTCCCTGCCCTATGCCGATCCCGACGCGCCGAAGGGCGGAAGGATCGTCCAGGGAGAGGTCGGATCATTCGATTCCCTCAATCCCCTGATACTGAAGGGAAATGTTCCCTGGCAACTGCGGTTCCTGGCGCACGAATCGCTCATGGGCAGATCCTACGACGAGCCGTTCACCCTTTACGGATTGCTCGCCGAGACGGTCGAGGTCGCGGACGACGGGTCCTGGGTCGAGTTCCACCTGCGGCCCGAGGCGCGGTTCTCGGATGGCTCTCCCGTGACCGTCGAGGATGTCCTCTGGTCTTACGAGACCCTGGGGACCGAGGGTCATCCTCGCTACTTGGGGGCGTGGCATAAGGTCGCGTCGGCCGAGAAGGTCGGGGAGCGGGGGGTGCGATTCACCTTCGACGATCCCGACAGGGAACTTGCCCTGATCATGGGAATGCGGCCGATTCTCAAGAAGGCCCAGTGGGACGGCATTGATTTCGCCGAATCAGGTCTGGACGTCATTCCCGTGACTTCCGCGCCGTACGTCATCTCCGACTACGAGCCGGGCCGCTACGTTACCTTGACGCGCGACCACGATTACTGGGGCAAGGACGTCCCCTTCATGCGCGGCCAGGCCAACCTCGACGAGATCCGGATGGAGTTCTACGGCGACCAGGCGGTGATGTTCGAGGCATTCAAGTCCGGCGCCATGAATGTCAGCCGAGAGACCGATGCCCAGAGATGGCGGACGCAGTACGCCTTCCCGCGGGTCGAATCGGGCGAGGTGGTCACCTCGGAGATCCCCCACGAGCGCCCCTCGGGCATCACCGGCTTCGTCATGAATACCCGCAAGGGACCTCTCGACGACTGGCGCGTGCGAGAGGCGCTGATCCAGGCGTTCAACTTCGAGTTCGTCAACGGCGTCCTCAACGACGGCGCCCTGCCCCGGATCACCTCCTACTTCTCCAACTCCGAACTCGGCATGGACCACGGGCCCGCCACGGGCCGCGTGGCCGAACTCCTCGCGGAGTACGGCGACGCGATCCTTCCCGGCGCGATGGAGGGCTACACCCTGCCCGAGGGCAACGGGTCCGAGCGCGACCGCAAGGGCGCGCGGGCCGCGCTGGAACTCCTGAACGACGCCGGCTGGCAGATCGGCGACGGAGGTGCTCTGCGGGATGCCCAGGGCCGGCCCTTCGACCTCGAGATCCTGCTCAGCCAGGGCGGATACGAGCCCCAGGTCGCCCAACGGACGGCCGACCTCTATGCCGCCGCGCTGGAGCGGGTCGGCATCTCTCCCCGGATCACCCTCATCGACCACGCCCAGTTCACGCAGCGCACGAACGCGTTCGACTTCGACATGGCGTGGTACATGCGGGGGCTTTCCCTGTCTCCCGGGCGCGAGCAGCTCCTCTACTGGGGCTCGGACGCGGCCGACGAGCCGGGCAGCCTGAACTGGATGGGCGCGAAGTCCCCGGCGATCGACGGCCTCGTCGAGGAGATGCTGACATCCTCGAGCCAGGAAGATTACGTCTCCGCGGTCAACGCGCTCGACCGCGTCCTGACCACGGGGCGCTACGTGGTGCCGGTCTGGTACAGCCCCGTCTCGAACATCGCGCATGATTCGAACCTGCATTACCCGGATCGCCTGCCGATCTACGGCGATTACCTGGGCTTCCTCCCCGACGTGTGGTGGTACGAGGAGGGCTAGGCCACACCCGCGTTTGCGCCGCGGGCGGCTGTCGGGTCGGCGGAGACCGCTCGCAGGTACGCGACACGCCCACCCACGACGGCGGCCGCCGATGCGCCGCCGAGGGCAGGAACCCCGGACACGACCCGGCATTGGTCGGACTGGACAGGAAAAGGAGCGACCCATCATGCAATGGACAGCCGTTAAGTCGAACTGGCCCGCCTTCATCGAGCCGATCATGCAACGCTGGCCGAATACCGAGGAGAACGACCTGCTGACCCTCGAGGGGGATCGCGAGCGTCTGGCCGCGTACCTGGCCGAGCGCCATGACGTGACCGCCCGCGAGGCCGACGAGCAGATCACCACCTGGCTGCAGGGCGCCGTTCCCGCGGATGTCGCCATGGACGACACCCGCGACGACGAGAACATCCGCGCCTCGGCCGCACATATCGGCGCGGGCGAGGACGTCTATGCCGACGACAAGGACTTCGGCGACGACCAGGTGCCGCGCCGCCCCATCGGTCGAGAGGACTGAGCGGATTGGAGCGCCCCGCCCGGGGCGCTACTCCCGGCGCCATGGCCTCGATCTTCCGCTCCGACCCCCATCCGCCCTGTCCGTCGCCCTTCAACCTCGCAGCCCACGTCCTTACGCATGCGGAGCGGCTCGCCGACAAGCCCGCATTGGTGGAGATCGGCGGCGAGACATGGCGTTACGGCGACCTCTCCCGCGCCATCAGGGGGACGGCCGCGGGGCTGGCCGACCGCGTCCCTCCGGGCGGGCGGGTTCTCTTGCGGCTGGGAAACAGCGTCGATTTCCCCATCGCGTTCCTCGGCGCCATCGCCGCCGGCCTCGTCCCCGCGCCCACCTCGGCGCAACTGGGCGTCGACGAGATCACTTCGCTCTCCGGCGCGCTCGACCCCTCCCTCGTGATCAGGTCCGCGGACGTGGCCGCGCCGCGTGGCGATGTGCCCGTCCTGACCCTGCAAGACCTGCGCGCGATGCGGGAGCTTCCCCCCGCGAACATCGTTCCGGGCGACCCGGATCGCCCCGCCTACATCGTCTTCACCTCCGGCACGGCCGCGCTTCCGCGCGGGGTCGTCCACGCCCATCGCACCGTGTGGGCCCGCAGCATGATGATCGCGGACTGGGAGGGCCTGCGCGAGGACGACCGCCTGCTCCATGCGGGCGCGTTCAACTGGACCTACACCCTGGGCACCGGCCTCTTGGACCCATGGGCCATGGGCGCGACCGCCCTGATCCCCGGCGGCGGCACCGATCCCGCGACGCTCGCGCAGTACCTCAAATCAGAAGATGCGACGATATTCGCAGCGGTTCCGGGTGTTTACCGACGGATCTTGAAGTCTGGCCCGCCCCATATGCCCGTGCTGCGCCACGGCCTGTCGGCGGGGGAGAAATTGCCCGAGCCCCTCCGCGATGCCTGGCGTACCGCCACGGGAACGGAGATCCACGAGGCTTACGGTCAGAGCGAGTGCTCCACCTTCGTGTCGGGTGGCCCTGCACGCCCCGCGCCACCGGGCGCCCTCGGCCGGCCCCAGCGCGGACGCCGGGTGGCGATCCTCGGTCCCGACGATATCCCGGTCGAGACTGGCGCGCCGGGGCGCCTCGCCGTCTCGGCCGACGATCCCGGGCTGATGCTGGGATATCTGGGGCAGGAGGACGAAAACCTGCGCGGTGACTGGCGCTTGACCGGTGACATGGCAGCGATGGACGAAGACGGGTGGATCACCTATCTGGGCCGCGACGACGACGTGATGACCGCCGGCGGCTATCGCGTCTCGCCCTTGGAGGTGGAGGCCGCGGCCATGGAGGTTCCCGGCGTCGAGGAGGCCGCGGCCTTCGAGCGCGAGGTTCGCGCAGGCGTCCGGATCATCGCATTGGCCTACCGCGCGGCCCGCGATCTGGACGATGCCGTCGCCGCCCGTTGCGCCCACCGCCTCGCCGAATACAAGTGCCCCCGGATCGTGGAGCGCCGCGACGCCCTGCCCCGGAATCCCAACGGCAAGCTGCAACGGCGCGCCCTGCGCGAGGAGACGCCATGACCGACCCCGTCAAGCTCGACATCCTGTCCGATCCGATCTGCCCCTGGTGCTATATCGGCAAGGCCAATCTCGACACGGTGCTCCTGAAGCGGCCGGACCACCCGTTCCAGATCGAATGGCACCCGTTCCAGCTCAATTTCGACATGCCCCCCGAAGGCCTCGACCGGCGAACCTATCTCGAGGCGAAGTTCGGCGGCCGCGAGGGCGCCGCCAAGGCCTATGCCCCGATCGTCGAGGCGGCCGAGGCCGCGGGCCTCGAGATCGCGTGGGAGCGGATCGAGCGCACGCCCAATACCCTCGACGCCCACCGCCTGATCCACTGGGCCGGAATCGAGGGTCGCCAGACCGCGGCCGTCTCGGCCCTGTTCGACGCCTACTTCGTGCGCGGCGAAGACCTGGGCCGCCACGCGGTCCTGGCCGACGTGGCAGAGCGGATCGAGATGGACCGCGACGTGGTCCTGCGCCTTCTGGGCACCGACGCGGACAGGGCCGAGGTGGCGGACCGCGATGCCCATGCGCGCGAGCGCGGCGTCACCGGCGTGCCCACCTTCGTGGTCGCCCAGACCCACGCGGTCCCCGGCGCGCAACCCCCCGACTTGTGGCGGCAGGTCCTCGACGAGCTGTCCGGGGCCTGACCGGAACCGCCCGTTTTCGCGCCATTGTCCCCTTGCGCCACGGGCCAAACCGCGAATTCCTTGACACCCCCGACGGGGCTTGCAAGCCTTAATGCAGTGGTCGGGGCGCATGATCGGCCGCGCCGCGCCGGGCCGGACGAGAACGTCCCGTGGCTCGCGCGGCGCCTTGTCATCGCCCCCGCTGACGGGTCGTCCTGCGACCGGCCGCCGGGTTCGCCGCTGCGACCCCCGACCGACAAGACGCGACCCGGACCTGGAACAATTCTGGAGACATGCCGATGATCGACCCGACACGACTGATTTCGAGCGCCGCCCTTCTGTCCGTGACCTTCGCGGGTGCCGCCGGAGCGGAAACCTGGCGCTATGCCTTCGAGGAGGCCATCGACGAGGTTCAGGGCGTCTTCGCCCAGAAGTTCAAGGAAGAGGTCGAGGCCAATTCCGACCACACGATCGAGCTCTACCCCTACGGGACGCTGGGCGAGAGCGCCGACATCATGGAGCAGGCCCAGTCCGGCATCCTGCAATTCGTGGACCAGAGCCCGGGCTTCACCGGCTCGCTGATCCCCGAGGCGCAGGTCTTCTTCGTGCCCTACCTGCTGCCCCAGGACACCGAGACGCTGGCCACGTTCTTCGAGAACTCCGAGGCCATCAACGAGATGTTCCCCGAGCTTTACGCCGAGCAGGGCCTTGAGCTTCTGACGATGTTCCCCGAGGGCGAGGTGGCGATCAGCACCAAGGAGCCGTTCACCACGCCCGAGGAGCTGTCGAACGTCAAGGTCCGCACCATGACCAACCCGTTGCTGGTGGAAAGCTACCGCGCCTTCGGCGCGACGCCGACGCCGCTTCCCTGGGGCGAGGTCTACGGCGCGCTGCAGACCGACATCATCCAGGGTCAGGAAAACCCGATGTTCTACATCGAGTCGACCAAGATGTACGAGGTGACCGACTACGTCACCATGATCGGCCACAACAACTTCACCACCGCCGTGATGGCCAACCAGCAATTCTACGAGGGCCTGTCCGACGAGGACCAGCAGGTCGTCGAGAACGCCATCGACGCGGCCTTCGACACGATCATCGACTACCAGAAGGGCCTCCACGAGGAGTCGATCGAGAAGATCAAGGCGGACAAGCCCTCCATGACCTTCACCACGTTGAGCGAGGAGGAGCGCGCGCCCTTCCGCGAGGCGGCCCAGGAGGTCGAGCAGCAGTTCCTGGAAATGACCGGCGACAGCGGCCAGGAGATCCTCGACCAGATGAAGCAGGACCTCGAGGAAGCGCAGGGCGGCACCTCGGGCTGACGCCTTCCTCCGGCGGGGCCGCGTCCGGCCCCGCCACTTCATCGTTTGCCCGCCGCGCGCCTCGCGCGGCCCCTGCGGAAAAAGATGCCCGTGGCTCAGAATGACGCGACCCCGCCGGCCGGCTCCCAGACCGGAACCACCACCACCGACAGTTCCGAGGAGGCGACATACGTCTCCGCCCTGCCCGGTTTCCTGGGCCTGCTCGACGTGGTGATCGCCCGGCTCGAATCGGTGCTTCTTGCCTCGGGCGTGCTGCTGATGGCGGCGAACACCATCGCCAATGTCGTCGGGCGCTATGTCTTCCAGTCCAGCCTGTTCTTCACCGAAGAGTTGAACCGCGTGCTGATCGTCGTCATCACCTTCGCCGGCATCAGCTATGCGGCGCGGCAAGGGCGCCATATCCGGATGTCGGCGATCTACGACGCCCTGCCCGCCAGGGCCCGAAAGGCCCTGATGGTCCTGATCTCCGTCACGACGGCCATCTTCATGTTCGGGCTCGCCTGGTATTCCTGGCAATACATGATGACCCAGGCCGGGCGTGGCCGGGTCCTGCCCGCCCTCCAGATCCCCGTCTGGACGACCCTGCTGATCGTGCCGCTGGGCTTCTTCATGACCGGCCTGCAATACGCCCTGACGGCGGTGAAGAACCTCATCGAGAAGGAGATCTACCTCTCCACCGTCGTGCTCGACGGGTATGGCGACGACGAGATGGAGGTCTGAGTCCATGGCCACCGCCATCTTCTCGATCATGATCGTCCTGCTGCTGCTGGGCTTTCCCATGATGATCCCGCTCATCGTCGGGGCGTTCGTCGGCTTCATGTCGCTGTTCGGCGGCCTGTCGCAGCTCGAGACGATGGTGCAGCAGATGATGGCGGGGATCCGCCCCGCCTCGCTCATCGCGGTGCCGATGTTCATCTTTGCCGCCGACATCATGACCCGCGGACAATCGGCGGGGCGCCTGATCGACATGGTCATGGCCTTCGTCGGCCATGTCCGCGGCGGCCTCGCCATCTCCACCGCCGCGGCCTGCACCATGTTCGGCGCCGTCTCGGGCTCCACCCAGGCCACGGTGGTCGCCATCGGCTCGCCGCTCCGGCCGAGAATGCTCAAGGCGGGCTACGGCGACAGCTTCGTCCTGGCGCTCATCGTCAACTCGTCGGACATCGCCTTCCTGATCCCGCCCTCCATCGGCATGATCATCTACGGCGTCGTTTCGGGCACATCCATCGCCGAGCTGTTCATCGCCGGGATCGGCCCTGGCCTGCTGATCCTCGCCTGCTTCGCCACCTATTCCTACATCTACGCGATCCGCGCCGGCGTGCCGACGGAGCCGAAATCGACCTGGGGCGAGCGGGCCCGCGCGGTCCAGGGCGCGCTCTGGCCGCTGGGCTTTCCGCTCATCATCATCGGCGGCATCTACGGCGGCGTGTTCAGCCCGACGGAGGCGGCGGCGGCCTGCGTGCTCTACGCCCTCATCCTCGAGGTGATCGTGTTCCGCTCCCTCGATCTCGCGGGCGTCTATGCCACGGCGAAATCCACCGGCCTCATCACCGGCGTCGTCTTCATCCTCGTGGCCGCCGGGGCCGCCTTCTCCTGGGTGATCTCCTTCGCGCAGATCCCGCAATCCATCCTCGCGGGCGTGGGCATCGACGAGATGGGCCCGATCGGCGTCCTCTTCGTGATATCGATCGCCTTCTTCATCGGCTGCATGTTCGTCGATCCGATCGTGGTGATCCTGATCCTGGTGCCGATCTTCGCCCCCGTGGTCGAGGCGACGGGGCTCGACCCGGTGCTCGTGGGCACGATCATCACGCTGCAGGTCGCCATCGGCTCGGCGACGCCGCCCTTCGGCTGCGACATCTTCACGGCCATCGCGGTGTTCAAGCGACCCTACTTCGACGTGATCAAGGGCACGCCGCCGTTCATCCTGATCCTGCTGACGGTGTCGGTCCTGCTGATCTACTTCCCGCAGATCGCCCTGTTCCTGCGCGATCTGGCCTTCGCCGACTGACCCGAGGGGAAACCGATGTTCACCTCGATCCTCGCCCCCTTCGACGGGTCCCGCAACGCCGAGCGCGCCTTGCGCAAGGCGGCGGAACTCTCCGTGCTCTGCGGCGCGGAGCTGACGATCCTCACCGTCTACCGACACCGCTCGATGATCGAGGCCTCCCTGTCGATGGTGCGGCAGGACGACCCCGGCCCGCTCGACGGAGCGATGCGCACCTACGGCCGCGAGGTCGCCGAACACGGCAAGGCCATCGCGATCGGGGCCGGCGTTCCGGGCACGCGGGCCTTCGTGAAGGCCGGCGCCCCGGCCCGCACCATCGTTGCCTTCGCCGCCGAGCACGGCAACGACGTGATCGTGCTGGGCAGCCGGGGCCTGGGCTCGATCGAGGATTACCTGCTGGGCAGCGTCTCCCACAAGGTCACGGGCCTCGCCGCCTGTCCCGTTCTCGTGGTCTGACGCTCACCCACCCGCGAAGAGGCGCCCCGGCGCCCCCGGCGCGGGCTCGACGCCCATCAGCCGCAGGACGTGCCACGCCAGCACCTGGTTGCTCGACAGGACCGGCAGTCCCAGTTCCGCCTCCAGCGGGGCTATGACGTCGAGCGTGCGCAGGTTCGTGCAGGACAGGAACAGGCCCTCCACGCCGCCCCTCCCGACCAGCTCCCGCGCCCCCTCCATGATGGAGGTGCCGTCGATCCGCACCACGCGCGCGTCCTCGATCACGTCGAAGCTGCCGAAGACGGGCGTTTCCACCCCGTTCCCGGCGAAGGTCTCTCGCAGCCGCGTCGACACTTCGGGCCCGTAGGGCGACAGCAACGCCAGCCGCGACAGCCCCAGGTGCCGGCACGCCGCGACGAGCGCCGAGACCGGGTTCGTCACCGACCGGGTGGCGCCCGTGCCGCGCACGATGTCGGTGATGCGCTCCACCCCGATCTGCGCCGAGGCCGAGGTGCAGCAATAGGCCACGCAGGCAAGCTCCGCCTGCGGCGGCAGCAGTCTCACCGCCGCCCCGATATGTCCCTCCATCGCCGCGAGCGAGGCAGGCGTCACGATCGCGTCGAACGGAACGCGGCTGACCAGAGCCTCGACCTGCGGCGGGAGCAGGCGGCGCAGGTCCCGCTCGATCGTCTCATCCGTCTGGAGGACGACGAAGCCCGCCTGCGGCGGACGGTCCACCGTGAGCGCGTGGGGCAGCACGCCGTCGGTCATCGGGGCCTCCCCCCATCGTCTTTCGCGCAAAGTTTCCGCCAGCCACCGGCGCACGTCAATCGCGGATCGCCACCATGTGTCGTCGAGCGGGCTTGCGTCCCGCATCCGGATCGCCTCCAGTCGGGCGCATGCTCGGCTGGCTCCTCCTATCGCTCGCCGCCTCCGCCGCGTGGGGGGCAATCTTGGTCCTGTCCGACCGCCGGGTCGCCCGGATATGGCCGCCCGAAAAGGGTGGCTGGCTCTCCGCGGCCTGGGCCTGGGTCCTGACCACGGCGATCTATGTGGGGCTGATCAACGCTTCGTCGGCGGACT
Organism: uncultured Paracoccaceae bacterium; assembly: GCA_947500825.1. Lineage (GTDB taxonomy): Bacteria > Pseudomonadota > Alphaproteobacteria > Rhodobacterales > Rhodobacteraceae > Palleronia. The sequence goes on from CANMTR010000003.1 coordinate 208,094, forward strand.
GGAACGGGCTAGACTGGCCGGCCTGGCTGCGCTGGGGAGTTGGCGGCGCGGGGCTGACGCTGCTGTCGTTCTGGGTCCAGGGACGCGGCATCGTCGATCTGGGCCTGGCCGGAACGTCCGGCTGGCGCGTCGGCCTCGTCACCACGGGCGCCTATGCCCGCCGGCGCCACCCGCAATACGCGGGCCAGATCGTGTCGCTGGTGGGCCTCGGTATCCTGGGCGGCGCCTGGAGCGGCCTCGTGGCCGCCGCGGCCGGCTCAGCGGCGCTCCTCTACGCCTCCATCGTCGAGGATCGCGACCTCGCACGCCGACACGGAGTCTCCCACGCCGCCTACCGCGACCGGGTTCGGATGTTCCTCTAGCGCGCGAGCCCTCAGCCGGCCTTCTCCTTCGTCGGCTTGGCATCGCGGACATGGCGCGACAGGTCCTGCGCGATGGCGAAGCTGCCCTTGATCTTGTCGCTGTCCCTGGCCCAGTCGCGGCGCACGACGATCTTGTTGTCCTTCACCTTGGCCAGTCCGTCCTGCGCCTCGATGAACTTCACGAGACCTTCGGGGGAGGCGAACTTGTCGTTGTGGAACTGGATCGTCGCCCCCTTCGGCCCGGCATCGAGCTTCGAGATCCCGGCCTTCTTGCATTCGGCCTTGATTCGAACGACGAGAAGCAAGGTATTGACCTCCTTGGGCAATTCCCCGAACCGATCGATCAGTTCGGCGGCGAAGCCTTCCAGCTCAACCTTCGTTGTCAGGTCCGACAAGCGACGATAGAGGCCCAGGCGGACGTCGAGATCGGGCACATACGCCTCGGGGATCAGGACCGGCACGCCGAGGTTGATCTGCGGCGACCATTCGCCCGCGTCGCCAAGGCCCTCGATCCCTTCCAGCTCGCCGGCCTTCAGCTTCGAGATCGTCTCTTCGAGCATCGACTGGTACAACTCGTAGCCGACCTCGCGGATCTGGCCCGACTGCTCCTCGCCCACGAGATTGCCCGCGCCGCGGATGTCGAGGTCCTGCGCGGCGAGGTTGAAGCCCGCCCCGAGCGTGTCGAGCGACCCCAACACCCGCAGCCGCTTCTCGGCCGTCGCGGTGAGCTTGGCGCGCGGCTTCGTCGTAAGGTAGGCATAGGCGCGGGTCTTGGCGCGGCCCACCCGGCCCCGGATCTGGTAGAGTTGCGCCAGCCCGAACATGTCCGCCCGCCAGACGACCATCGTGTTGGCCGTGGGGATGTCGAGGCCCGACTCCACGATCGTCGTGGCCAGCAGCACGTCGTAGGCTCCGTCGTAGAAGGCGTTCATCCGGTCGTCGAGCTCGCCCGCCGCCATTTGCCCCGTGGCGGTGACGAAAGTGATCTCGGGCACCTCGTTGCGGAGGAACTCCTCCATCTCGGGAAGGTCCTTGATCCGCGGCGCCACGACGAAGCTCTGCCCGCCCCGGTAATGCTCCCGGAGCAGCGCCTCGCGGATCGTCACCGCGTCGAACTCGCTCACATAGGTGCGGATCGCCAGCCGGTCGATCGGCGGTGTTCCGATTATCGAAAGATCCCGGACACCTGTAAGCGAAAGTTGAAGCGTTCTGGGAATGGGCGTCGCGGTCAGCGTCAGGACGTGCACATCCGTGCGCAGCGATTTCAGCCGCTCCTTGTGCGACACCCCGAAATGCTGCTCCTCGTCGATCACCATCAGTCCGAGGTTCTTGAACTTCACCTGCTTGGACAGCAGCGCGTGGGTCCCGACGACGATGTCGCAGGTACCCTCGGCGATCCTCTGCCGCGCGATCTTGGCGTCCTTGTCGGACACGAAGCGCGACAACTGGCGCACCTCGACGGGAAAGCCGCGGAACCGGTCGGCGAACGACTTGTAGTGCTGGCGCGCCAGCAAAGTAGTGGGTGCGATGACGGCGACCTGCGCGCCCGACATCGCCGCGATGAAGGCCGCCCGCATGGCGACCTCGGTCTTGCCGAAGCCCACGTCGCCGACGATCAGGCGGTCCATGGGAATCCCGCGCTCGAGATCTCCCATCACGTCCTCGATCGCCTTCATCTGGTCCTCGGTCTCCTCGTACGGGAACCGGGCCGAGAAGTCTTCCCAGGCGTTGTCGCCCGGCTCGAGGATCGGGGCCTTGCGCATCAGCCGCTCGGCGGCGATCCGGATCAGCCGGTCGGCGATCTCGCGGATGCGCTCCTTCAGCTTCGCCTTCTTCGCCTGCCACGCGCCGCCGCCGAGCTTGTCGAGCAGGCCCTCCTCGTGGCCGAACCGGGATAGCAGCTCGATGTTCTCCACCGGAAGGTACAGTCGGTCGCCGCCGGCGTATTCCAGCAGGGCGCATTCATGCGGGCTACCCGCGGCCGTCACCACCTCCAGCGCCTGGAATCGGCCGACACCGTGATCCACGTGGACCACCAGATTGCCCGGAGAGAGCGACTGCGTCTCGGTCAGGAAGTTCTCGGCCCGCCGCTTGCGGGGTCCCTTGCGTACCAGCCGGTCGCCCAGGACGTCCTGTTCCGACACGACCGTCAGCCGCGCATCCCCGGACGGCCCCTCGAATCCGTGCTCCAGACCCCAGACCGCGAGGTAGAGACCGCCCTTTCCTTCCGGAACGTCCCGGAAATCGTCGATCTCCGTCGCGCCCTCGACCTCCTCGTCCTCCAGAAGGCCAGCCAGCCGCTCGCGGGCGCCTTCCGAGTAAGAGGCGACGATCACCTGACCTTCTTTGCGCTTTACCTTGATATGTCCAGCCAACGCCCCGAAAAGGCTGACGTTCTCCTGTTGGCGCTCGGGGCTGAAATTGCGCCCGATCCGCCCCCCGGCATCCGCGACGCCCGGCCCGGTGGCCTGTGCCAGGGGGTGGAAGCGCACGACCCGGTGCGCCTCCGTCGCCGCTTCCCAGGCCGCATCGTCGAGGTAGAGCGACTCGGGCGGCGCAGGCTTGTAGACCGAGTCCACGCGCCCCTTCTTGTGCATCGCGTCGCAACGGTTGTCGTACTGGTCCGTCACCGTTTCCCAACGGGCGAGCCGCGCGGGCGTGACCTGGTCATCGAGCGTCACCGACGCGTCGGGCAGGTAATCGAAGACGGTTTCCAGCTCGTCGTGGAAGAACCCGAGCCAGTGTTCGGCGCCAGCGTGCTTCTTTCCCGCGGTGATGGCCTCGTAGAGCGGGTCGTCGGTTCCCGCCGCGCCGAACTCGATCCGGTAGGCCTGGCGGAACCGGCGGATCGCGTCCTCGTCCAGGATCACCTCCGAGACCGGCGCGAGTTCCACCTCCTTGAGCTTCTCGGTCGTGCGCTGGTCGCCCGGGTCGAACCGGCGCGCCCCGTCCAGGGTGTCGCCGAACAGGTCGAGCCGCACCGGCCCGGTTTCCCCCGGTGGCCACACGTCGATGATGCCGCCGCGGATCGCGTAGTCGCCCGGCTCCATGACCGTGGGCGCCTGGGTGAAGCCCATGCGTACCAGGAAGGTCCTGAGCGCCGCCTCGTCGATCCGGCTCCCGACCCGCGCGGTGAAGGACGATCGCCGCACCGTCTCCCTCGGGGGGATCTTCTGCGTGGCGGCGTTGACGGTCGTCAGCACCACGAACCGCCGCGGCATGGCGTGGGTCAGGGCCGCCAGGGTCGCCATCCGCGCGGCCGACAGGTCGGCGTTGGGGCTGACCCGGTCGTAGGGCAGGCAATCCCAGGCCGGAAAGGAGAAGACCGGCAGACCCGGATCGTGGAAGGCGAGCGCGGCCCGCATCGCCGCCAGCCGCTTGTCGTCTCGCGCGACGTGGAGGACGGACCCGGCGCGGCCGACCTCGTCCAGAACGAGCTGCGCGTCGAATCCCTCGGGCGCGCCGCCCAGCGTGATCTTGTCTGCCCTGGCCATGGACCGGGTCAGGTAACGACACGGCCCCGGGTGTCAATCCCGCGCGAGGGCGTGGATTGTCGCGCCCCCTCTCGGGAGAGCTTGACCGCGGGTGCGGTGCGTGGTCAGGCACCGGGCATGTTGCGCCGCCTCTATGACTGGACCCTCTCGCTCGCCGCCCATCCCCGGGCGATGTGGGCGCTCGCGGTCGTCGCCTTCGTGGAATCCTCGGTCTTTCCGATTCCGCCCGACGTCCTGATGATCCCGATGATCCTGGCCGCGCCGCGGCGGGCCTGGGCGATCGCGGGCGTGGCGACGCTCGCCTCCGTCCTGGGCGGGCTCGCCGGGTACTGGATCGGGGCGGGCCTCTTCGAGCAGGTGGGCCGCCCGGTCCTCGACTTCTACGGCAAGGCCGACCGCTTCGAGGAGTTTCGCGCCAGCTACAACGAGTTCGGGGCCTGGGCGGTCCTGATCGCGGGGCTGACGCCGTTCCCCTTCAAGGTCGTCACGATCCTGTCGGGGGCCACGGGGCTGAACCTGCCGGTCTTCGTCGTGGCGGCGATCATCGCGCGCGGATTGCGCTTCTTCATCGTCGCGGCACTTCTGCGCGCCTTCGGGCCCCCGATCCGCGATTTCATCGAGCGCCGGCTGGGCCTCGTCTTCACCCTCTTCTGCGTGGCGCTCGTCGGCGGGTTTGTCCTCGTGCGGTACATATGAGGGGCCGCTCGCTCATGATCCTGGCGGCGGCCGGATCGGCCGCGCTGCTGACCGGGGCCTACGTGTTCCAGTCCCTGGGATACGCGCCGTGCAAGATGTGCCTGTGGCAGCGCTGGCCGCACATGGCGGCCATTGCCTTGGGCCTGATCGCCATTGCCAGGCCCGCCTGGCCCGTTGCGGCCCTGGGCGCGCTGGCGGCGCTGACCACGGCCGGGATCGGGCTGTTTCACACCGGGGTGGAACGGGCCTGGTGGGAGGGGCCTGCCTCGTGCTCGGGCGGCGCGTCCCTGTCGGGGGTGAGCGGGGGGGACCTTTTGTCCACCGACACGCTCGACAGGGTGGTGATGTGCGACGAGGTCTCCTGGTCGCTCCTCGGCCTCTCGATGGCGTCGTGGAACGCGGCCCTCTCGCTCCTCCTCGCCGGCCTGTGGGTCGCCGCCCTGCGCCGGGCCGCATGAGCCCGCTGCCCCGATACGGCCGCACCCCGCGCCGACGGGTGGACGGGTCCCGGTGAGCGAGGTCACCCTGATCGGCGTGCCGCTGGATTGCGGCAAGCGCCGCGCGGGCTGCGTGATGGGCCCCGACGCCTACCGCGTGGCCGGGCTCGCCGAGGCGCTGCGCGCCCTGGGCCACGACGTGCGCGACGCGGGCAACCTGGCGCCCGGCCCCGACCTGCCGATCACGGGCCCCGACCACCTCCATCGCCCCGGCGCGGTCGCCGCCTGGACGGAGGTGATCGCGCGCGCCGGCCGGGACGTGGCCGGAATGCCCGTCTTCATGGGGGGTGACCACGCGCTGGCCCTGGGGAGCGTGACGGGCATGGCCACCCGGGCGGCGGAGGCGGACCGGCCCTTCTTCGTTCTGTGGCTTGACGCCCATTCCGACTTCCACACGCCGCTGACCACCGCGTCTGGCAACCTCCACGGCACGCCCGTGGCCTATGCGACAGGGCAGCCTGGATTCGACGGGTTTCCGCCCGTGACTCACCCGGTGGAGCCGGCGAACGTCGCCATGATCGGCTTGCGCTCCGTCGATCCCGGCGAACGGGATCGGCTGTCACAAACCGGCGCGCGGCTCCACGACATGCGCGAGATCGACGAGACGGGCATGGCCGCTCCCCTGCGCGACTTCCTGTCGCTGGTGGCGCAGGCCCGCGAACCGATGCTGCACGTCTCCCTCGACGTGGATTTCCTCGATCCCGCCATCGCGCCCGCGGTGGGCACCACCGTTCCCGGCGGCGCGACCTTCCGCGAGGCGCACCTGGTGATGGAAATGCTGAGCGAATCGGGCCTCGTCACCTCTCTCGACCTGGTCGAGCTGAACCCCGCCCTCGACGAGCGGGGCCGCACCGCGCGGCTGATGATCGAGCTTGCCGCCTCGCTCATGGGCAAGCGCGTCTTCGACCGGCCGACCCGGCCCCGGGGCTAACGCTCGGGCGGGATCGCGTAGGTCAGCGAGGCGCGCGCCACCGGCCCGTCGACCCCGTCGGACCGGATCAGGGCGTCTGCGACGGCGAGGCTGCGGCCGAGCTTGAGCACCCGCACGTCGGCGCGCAGGTCCGCCCCCGCGGCGGGCTTGCGCATGAAGTCGATGGCGCAGTTCGTCGTCACCGCCAAAGCCACCGGGCCGATCCGCGCCAGGAGGGCGAGATACACGCCCACATCCGCCAGCGCAAAAAGCGACGGGCCGGAGACGGTGCCGCCCGGCCGCAGGTGGTGCTCGCCCACCGCCAGGCGCAGGATCAGGCCGTCCTCGTCCGACCTCTCGACCCGGAAATCCCGGGCCACCTGTGGAAATTCCCGCGCCAGGAAGTCGTGCAGCTCGTCGATCCCCATCCGCATGTCGCCACCTCCCCTCGCGTGCCCGGCAGCATCGGCCGGCGGCGCGGCCCCGTCAAACGGGAGCATGGCCAGTGGCATTGACGGCGCGGCCCGGCGATGGCCTGATCGCCCCCGAAGGAGGACCCGCGATGCTCAGACGGGAGGACGACGGCGCGGTGGCGCGCCTGACCATGGAGGCGCCGGACCGGCTCAACGCCCTCTCGGACGAGATGCTGGCCGCGCTCGCGGAGGCCTTCGAGAGCCTCGCGCGGGATCGCACGATCCGCGCGGTCGTCCTGGCAGGCGACGGCCGGGCCTTCTGCGCGGGCCACGACCTGCGCCAGATGCAGGCCAAGCGGCAGGCCGAGGATGGCGGCGCGGGGGCGTTGCACGACCTCTTCGCCCGCTGCGCCCAAGTGATGCAGGCGATCCCCCGCCTGCCCCAGCCCGTCATCGCCGAGGTTCACGGCGTGGCCGTGGCGGCCGGGTGCCAGCTTGTGGCCTCGTGCGACATGGCGGTGGCGGCCGAGGGCACGCGGTTCGGGGTGAACGGCGTCAATATCGGGCTGTTCTGCTCGACCCCCATGGTGGCGCTGTCGCGAAACGTGCCCCGCAAGCGCGCCTTCGAGATGCTGAGCACGGGCCGCCTGATCGAGACGGACGAGGCGATGGAGATCGGCCTGATCAACCGGGCAGTCCCCGCGGGCGACCTGCGCGCGGCCAGCGACGACATGGCCCGCACCGTGGCCGACAAGCTCGCCAGCGCCGTGCGCGTGGGCAAGCGCGCCTTCTACGACCAGCTCGAGATGGGCCTGGCCGCCGCCTACGCGCATACGGGCGAGGTGATGGTGGCCAACATGCTCGACCGCGACACCGAGGAGGGGATCGACGCCTTCCTGGGCAAGCGCGCGCCCGACTGGCGCCAGGACTAGCCCAGCTTCGACGAGATCACGCCGGTGGCGAAGCCGCCCATCCGCAGCTCGCCGAAGAGGCGCTGGTACTCGATCTTGGGGCAGCGGTTCATTACCACCTCGATCCCGCGGGCGCGGGCGCGCTCGGCGGCCCCGGCATGCTCCACCCCGATCTGCATCCAGATCACCCGCAAGCTTGGCATGACCTCCAGCGCGCGGTCGACGATGCCGGGCACGTGCTCGGAGCGGCGGAACACGTCGAGCATCTCCACGTCGCCGGGAAGCTCGTCGAGGTCCCCCACGACCGTGCGGCCGAACAGGGCCTGCCCCGCGAGGCCGGGATTGACGGGATGCACCTGGAACCCCTTGAGCGACAGGTAGCGTGCGACGTAGTGGCTGGGCCGGACCGGGTTGGCGGAGACGCCGAGGCAGGCCACGCTCCTCACGGATGTCAGGATGCGGCGGAAATCGTCGTCGGTCATCGGCTTGTTCATGGGGCGATCATCCGCACCGGCGCACCGGCCGCAAGGGGCGGGACGAAAAAAGGCCCGGGTCGCATGACCCGGGCCCAAGTGTCGGAACGAGGGACAGTGATCCGCGCCGGACGTTCCGCATCCGGCGCTACAGGTGATGTGGTTTGGCAACGGTTGCGGATAAAGGGGCGTCGCGGCGTCGTGAACGTCACCCGCGGGTCGCGGCATAGAGCGCCACCGCCGCCGCGTTCGAGACGTTGAGCGAGCCGAACGCCCCCGCCGCCCCGATCCGCACCAGCGCGTCGCAGGTTTCCTTCGTGCGCGCGCGCAGGCCCGGGCCCTCGGCGCCCAGGACCAGCACGATCGGGCGCGTCCCCGCCTCGGCCGCCGCGGCAGCCACGTCCTGCGCACCTTCGCCGTCGAGGCCGAGGCAGACGAATCCCATGTCCTTGAGCCGGATCAGCCCGTCGGCGAGGTTCCCGATCCTGAGATAGGGTTGCCGCTCCAGCGCCCCCGAGGCGGTCTTGGCCAGGGCGCCCGTCTCGGGCGGCGAATGGCGCGCGGGCGCGATCACGGCCCGCGCGCCGAACACCTCGGCCGAGCGCAGGATCGCGCCCACATTGTGCGGATCGGTCACCCGGTCGAGCGCCACGATCGGGCCGCCGGGGCGGAGCGCCGCGTCCTCCAGCCCGCCCCAGTCCAGCGGACGGACCTCCAGCGCCGCGCCCTGGTGCACCGAGCCGGGGTCGAGCGGTGCCGGGAACCGGCGCGGATCGGCCTCCTCCACGGGGATGTCCGCCGCCGCGACCGCGTCGCCCAACCGATCGCGGGCGTTGCGCGTCAGCACGAGGCGCAGCTTGGTCCGCGCGGGGTTGTCCAGCGCGTCGCGCACCGCGTGAAGGCCGAACAGCCACACCGTCTCGCGGGCCGCCTCGCGCCGGCCACGTTCCTTGTCCACTACCCAACTCGGTTTCTTCGCCATGCCCCGCCTGTGCGCCACGGAAGGCGGGGATTTCAAGCGAATTTCGGCTTGACCCTGTCGGGTGCGGCAGATACCTCCCCGCCACAGTCGAAGTGGGCGACAGGCCGCAAGGTGTGGCAGGGGACTGTAACTCCCTCGCGGAGACGCACGCTAGGTTCGATTCCTAGGTCGCCCACCACTTCACTTCCCCCGATCATCTCAGGACGCGGCCGACGAAGGTGCCCGGCATGCGAGCGCTCATCGTTCGACCGCATGGCCCGCGTGTAATATCGCGAATATGGGGGGGTGGTACCACCTCCCCGGCTCGAACGGGGGACCTCTTGATCCACAATCAAGCGCTCTAACCAACTGAGCTAAGGCGGCACAGGTGGCTCCTTACAAGTCTCGTGGGACGGATGCAAGCACCCCCCGAGGGCGGATATGCCCCCTCGCGGGACTTGCGGCGCCGCGCCCGCGCCTCTAGCCAGAAGCGCCCGGCCGCGCTACGCGGTGCAACACGAAAGAGGACGGACATGGGAATCAACGACCCCAGCGACGCCAGCGCCAACCTGCAGATCGGGCCGACCGACGCGGGCATGGTGCGCATCTATGTCGCCGCGGATGGCGGGATCGAGGTGCCGATGGACTTCGAGCCCGAGGAGGCCGAGGAGATCGCCGAGGAGATCCGGGCCGCCGCCCAGTCGGTTCGCGCCGGGGCCCGCAAGAAGCCGCGCTAGCGCGGCTCCAGCCCCGCGCCGGGATCGCGCACGGCCTGCAGCCGGCGCGCGGCCTGCGTCGCGAATCGCTGGATCAGCGCCTTGCGCCGCGCCGGCGCGAGACGTGCCTCCGGCGCCATGCGGACGATCTCGGCATCGTAGGGGTCCGCGACGATCAGGCCCGAATCGTCCGGCAGAAGCTCCACGGGAAACGCCGAATCGACCGCCCAAAAATAGCGGTCGCACCATTCCAGGTATCCCTGCCACTTAAGGTCGCCCTGGAAGTCGGCGCGGCTCGACTTGCACTCCACCACCCAGACCTCGCCCCTGGGGCCGAGCGCCATCACGTCCACGCGCAGGCCCGGCGTCGGCGTGACTTCCTCCATGCAGGCGAACCCGTGGGAGGCCAGGGCACGCGACACGCCCCGCGCCAGAAGCTGGCCGGGCATCAGGGCGGGATCGGCGGCGTTCTCGACCATGCGCCCGGTTGTGAACAAACGGTAAACGAAAATCAAGCCGACGAACGCCTTGCCAGACGGCGGCCGCATGCCTAATTCGGGGTCAGGCGGGCACTGCCCTTCGCGTCACGGGGAAAATTCCGGTGGCCTATATCAATTCCGAGGGAGCTGGCTCTGGCCGGACCGTGGTTCGACTACCTGGCGCCCACCTGCTTAGTCAGGTCCTCGGGAATTTCGACACCCAACGGTCGTGGTGGTCCCGCCGATCCTCCCGCAGCCTCGTGATTTGGCACGCCCGCCCGGCCCCGGCATAGTATGCCGACCGATCCGGACCGGAGCCGCGCCCCATGACCGACCGCACCGACCCGCGCCACGTGCGCGAGATCGAGGGCCACCTGTCGTGGCTCGACACGTTCTCGGGCACGGCTCTGGGGGTCCTGTCGGCCGCGTCGGGGATCTACACCTATCTCGGGGTCTCGTCGCTTCTCGACGATGACGGCGCCTTGAGCGTCTTCGCCGCGCTGGCCTATTCCATCGCCGTGTCGGTGGGGATCTTCGTGTTTTGGTCCTACCTGATGCGCCTGATGCCGGCGATGCGCACGGCGGGATCGCGCATCGGGCTCTTTGCCGCCATGGGCCTGGGGTCGGTGGCCATCGTGGCGATGTCGTCGTGGCTGAACGCGGCCGCCCTCGCCGGCGCGGCCGCGGTGGAGCAGCACCTGGCGCGAACCGTGCAGGAGTACCAGGGAGAGCTGGAGCGCTCCCACGACGTGGCGATCGCCGCCCAGTCGCTGGAGCGCGACGTGGCCCGCGTGCGCCAGAGCTTCGAGGATCTCTCCGAGCAGGAGGCGACGGGGTCCCTGTCGGGGATCGCGGGGCGCGGCGCGGTGTTCCGCGTCCTGACCCAGAAGGCCGAGGAGCTCGCCGCGCTCGAGGAGCAGATCGCCCGGCAGGGCCCGGCGGTCGCCACCGCCTTCGCCGAGGGGAACCGCATCCTCAGCCAGATGCGCTCGCTGACCGTCGAGCCGGGTCCGGTCGAGGCGCGCTCGGTGGAGTTCAGCGAGGACGCGGTGCGCCTCGCGGGCATCATCACCCAGTTGCGTCAGCTCTCCGTCGCGCCGCTCGTGGCGCGCGCGGCGACGGATCTCGCCGCCTCGGTGGTGCGCCCGGCCCTGTCCCAGGCCGAGGCCACGGCCCAGGGGCAGCGCGCCACCATCGATTCGGTCCTGGGCGTCCTCGAACAGCGGGCCGAGACCCTGTCCGAGGCCGCCGCCGCCGTCGAGGCGATGGAGCCGCCTTCGGAGGTCAGCTACACCCCGATCTCGTCGGCCGACGCGGTGATCCGCTACGCGGGCAACTTCGTGCCCTCCTGGGCCGGGGCGATCGCCATCGACCTCCTGCCGGCGGTGCTCGTCTTCATCCTCATGGTCAGCCACGCCGCGATCCGGCGCTCGCGCGACAGCGTGGCGGTGGAGGACCACATGACCGTGGCCGAACTGCGCGCCGCAATGGCCGCCCTGAGGGAGGTGGACCTGCGCGATCCGCCCCCCACGCCCACCGCCCGGCCGGAGGCGTCCGAGGCGCCCACCCCGATCCGCGGCCGGGCGGAATGAGGGCGAGCCCGGCGCGGGTCATCAAGGCGATCTTCGCGCTGCAGATGGCGATCGGCGTGGCGCTCGTGGCGGGGGACATGTCCTTTGGCGTGCCATCGCTTCCGGGCGGCGACCGCGCCCCCGATCTCGACCAGCCGGTGCGCCCAGGCGACCAGACGCGCCGCTACCGGCCCGGCACCCTCCCCGACCGGCCCGACCGTCCGTTCCCGACGATGACGGACATGCCCGATCGCCTGACGCTTTCCGAGGCGCAACTCGACGGCCGGAACGTGCTCCGCATGGTGGGCACCATCGCGCCCGGCGACGGCGAGAGGGTGCCGGACCTCCTGGCGGAGCGGGCGGGCGGGGCGGACCCGCCGCCGCTCGTTCTCCACTCCCCTGGCGGATCGGTGGAGGATGCGCTGCGGATCGGGCGCGCGGTGCGCGAGATGGGGCTGGAAACGGAGGTGGCCACCGGGGAGGCCTGCCTGTCGGCCTGCCCCTACCTGCTCGCCGGGGGTGTCGCGCGGCGCGTTCACGCGAACGGGTCCGTGGGCGTTCACCAGCATTACTTCGGCGAGAACACCGTCCTGCCGGCCTTCCTCGCGGTGAAGGACGTGCAGCGCGGCCAGGGGCGGGTCATGGCCTATCTCGACGAGATGGGAGTCGATCCGCTGCTCATGCAGCATGCCCTGACGACGCCGCCCGAATCGATCTACATCTTCGTGCCCGAAGAACTCGAACGCTACGCGATGACGACGCCCGGCGACACGTGAGGGGGGCGGGCGGCGCGCGGGGCCGAAGCTCGCGCGCCGCCCCGGGGCATCACTGCCAGGACTGGACGAGCTCGTCGTAGGAGATCGTCTGCGGCTCCTCGCGCTCGTTCTCCAGCGCGGGCTTGGGGGCGCCGGGCTGGTCGATCCAGTATTGCGGATCGCGCTCCTCGTTGAGGACCGGCCCCAGCTCGCCCTGAACGCCGGCGCGTTCCAGGCGGCTCATCACGTCCTCCATGTCCGCGCAGAGCGTGTCGAGCGCATCCTGGGTGGTCTTGGCGCCCGACATGGCGTCGCCGATATTCTGCCACCAGAGCTGCGCCAGGCGCGGGTAGTCGGGCACGTTGGTGCCCGTGGGCGACCACTGTGTGCGCGCAGGCGAGCGGTAGAACTCGACCAGACCGCCGAGGCGCGGCGCGCGCTCGGTGAAGTGCTCGGAGTTGATGGTGCTGTCGCGGATGAAGGTCAGCCCCACGTCGGACTTCTTCACGTCCACCGTCTTCGACGTGACGAACTGGGCATAGAGCCAGGCCGCCTTGGCCCGGTCGGTGGGGGTGGACTCCATGATCAGCCACGAGCCCACGTCCTGGTAGCCGACCTTCATCCCCTCTTCCCAGTAGACGCCGTGGGGGCTGGGGGCGAGGCGCCACTTGGGCGTTCCGTCCTCGTTCATCACCGCGTCACTGTCCACCAGGGGGGCGACGAAGGTGGTGTACATGAACATCTGCTGGGCGATGTTGCCCTGTCCCGGGACGGGCCCGGCCTCGGAGAAGGTCATGCCGGCGGCCTGGGGCGGTGCGTAGTCCTGCAGCCAGGTGATCGCCTTGTCGACGGCATAGACGGCCGCTGGCGAGTTCGTGGCCCCGCCGCGGGCCATGCAGGCGCCCACGGGCTGCGACTGCTCGTTGACGCGGATGCCCCATTCGTCCACCGGCAGGCCGTTGGGCTCGCCCGTGTCGCCCATCCCGGCCATGGACATCCATGCGTCGGTGTAGCGCCACCCCAGGGACGGGTCCTTCTTGCCGTAATCCATGTTGCCGAACACGGAGGACGGAGAGCCCTCGATATAGCTCATGTCGCGCCCCGTGAAAAAGGCGGCGATGTCCTCGTAGGCGGCCCAGTTCACCGGCACGCCCAGCTCGTAGCCGTATTCGTCCTGGAAGTCGGTCCTGGTCTGCTCGTCGTTGAACCAGTCGTAGCGGAACCAGTAGAGGTTCGCGAACTGCTGGTCGGGCAACTGGTAGAGGTTGCCGTCCGGCCCGGTAGTGAATTCGAGGCCGATGAAATCGTCGAGGTCCAGCGTCGGCGAGGTCACCTCGGCGCCGTCGCCCTCCATCCACTCGGTCAGGTTGCGCACCTGCCCGTAGCGCCAGTGGGTGCCGATCAGGTCGCTGTCGTTGACATAGGCGTCGTAGATATTCTCGTTCGACTGCATCTGGACCTGCAGCCGCTCGACCACGTCGCCCTCGCCGATCAGGTCGTGGGTGACGTTGATGCCGGTGATGGCGCTGAACGCCGGCGCCAGTACCTGGGACTCGTATTCATGGGTCGTGATCGTCTCGGAGACCACGTTGATGTCGAGCCCCTGGAACGCCTCCGCCGCATCGACGAACCATTGCATCTCGGCTTCCTGCTCCTCGCGGGAGAGCGTGGACACGCCGGCGATCTCGTCGTCGAGGAAGGTGCGCGCCTCCTCCATGCCGGCCAGCGCGGGCGGCGCCAGCAGGCCCGCCGCCAGGGCGAGCGCCGTGGTGGATCTGAGCGTCGATGTCATTCCTGTCCTCCCATTTGTCAGTCGAAGTCGTGTCTCAGACGGTACGGAATATGCCCGCCGTCAGGACGAGTGACAGGCCCAGGGCTCCCCATTGCGGCCCGAGTGCCAGGCCGAGCCAGGCAAGGTTCACGAACCCCGCCACCAGCAAGGATATGAAGAGCCTGTCGCCCCGTGTCGTCTCGATCCCCAGGATACCCTTCCTCGGCGTCTCGGGATAGCGGATCGCGAGCCAGGACATGACGCCCAGGATCACGACGATCACCGCGAAGAAGGCCGCCGTGGGCCAGGTCCACGCCATCCAGGCCATCACACCCTCCCCAGGGCGAAGCCCTTGGCAATGTAGTTGCGCACGAACCAGATCACGAGTGCGCCGGGGATGATGGTCAGCACCCCCGCGGCGGCCAGAACGCCCCAATCGACACCGGCTGCGCCCACGGTGCGGGTCATGGTGGCGGCGATGGGCTTTGCGTCGACGCTCGTCAGGGTGCGCGACAAGAGCAGCTCCACCCAGGAAAACATGAAGCAGAAGAAGGCCGCCACCCCGATCCCCGACGAGATCAGCGGCATGAATATCTTCACGAAGAAGCCGCCAAAGGAATGGCCGTCCACATAGGCGGTCTCGTCGATCTCGCGCGGCACGCCCCTCATGAAGCCCTCGAGTATCCAGACGGCGAGGGGCACGTTGAACAGGCAATGGGCCAGAGCCACAGCGATATGCGTGTCGAACAGCCCCACGGACGAGTAGAGCTGGAAGAACGGCAGCGCGAAGACGGCCGGCGGCGCCATGCGGTTGGTCAGGAGCCAGAAGAACAGGTGCTTGTCGCCCATGAACGTGTAGCGCGAGAAGGCGTAGGCGGCTGGCAGCGCCACGGAGATCGAGATCGCCGTGTTCATCACCACGTAGATCATCGAGTTGACATACCCCATGTACCACGTCGCGTCGGTCAGGATCGTGACGTAGTTCTGAAGCGTCAGGTTCCGCGGCCAGAGGGAGAAGGCGCCGAGGATCTCGGCGTTCGTCTTCAGGCTCATGTTCAGCAGCCAGTAGATCGGCAGCATGAGAAACCCGATATAGAGGACCATGACCACGGCCGAGCCGCTGAACCGGCTGCCGCGGGCCAGCCGGGTATTGGCGTCCTCGGGGCGCACGTCGCCCGGAAGGGTCGCGGCACCGGCCGCGCGGGGGGTGGTGGCGTCGCTCATGCCCCGCCCTCCTGTTTGTCGAGATTCGTCATCACGATGTAGAAGACGTAGGAGATCACCATGATCACCAGGAAGTACATCAGCGAGAAGGCCGCCGCCGGGCCGAGGTCGAACTGCCCCAGCGCCATCTTCACCAGGTCGATGGACAGGAACGTGGTGGCGTTGCCGGGTCCCCCGCCCGTAAGGACAAACGGCTCCGTGTAGATCTTGAAGCTGTCCATGAAGCGCAGCAGGATCGCGATGGTCAGCACGCCGCGCATCTTCGGCAGTTCGATGTAGCGAAACACCGACCAGCGCGAGGCCTGGTCGATCCGCGCGGCCTGGTAATAGGCGTCGGGGATCGACCGCAGCCCCGCATAGGCCAGGAGCGCCACGAGCGACGTCCAGTGCCACACGTCCATGGCGATGACCGTGATCCAGGCCGCGTAGAAGCCTTGCGTATAGTTGTAGTCGATGCCCATCGCGTCGAGCGTATGGCCCAAGAGCCCGATATCGACGCGCCCGAATATCTGCCAGATCGTGCCGACGACGTTCCAGGGGATCAGGAGCGGAAGCGCCATCAGGACGAGGCACAGGCTCGACCAGGCGCCCTTCTTGGGCATGTTTAGCGCGACGAATATGCCGAGCGGCACCTCGATGGCGAGGATGATTCCCGAGAACGCCAGTTGGCGAACGAGCGCGTTCCACATCCGCTCGGAGTGGAGCATCTCGTCGAACCATTCGAGCCCGGCCCAGAAGAAGACGTTGTTGCCGAACGTGTCCTGCACCGAGTAGTTGACGACCGTCATCAGCGGCACCACCGCCGAGAAGGCGACGAGGATCAGGACGGGCAGGACCAGCAGCCACGCCTTTTCGTTACGCGTCTTCATGCCGCCTCCCTCTCCTCGTCGGGCGTCACGCGCCAGTCGTCCTCGTAGACGTTGACGCCGCCTTCAACGAACTGGACATGGGTGCCTCCGTCGGGCACCGGGCGGCCCTCGGGCACCACCGCCGCGAGCTCCTGGCCGTCCATCTCCAGGCGCACGATCCGATGCCGTCCGACATCCTCGACCCGTGTGACGCGGGCGGGCAGGCCGTGATCGCCGAGGCGTATATATTCGGGCCGAACGCCGATCTGGGTGCGCCCCGGGCCGGTGGTGTAGCTGCGGCCCAGGTCGAAGCGGGTGCCCGCGACAACCGCCCGCGCCCCTTCGATCCGGGCCTCGAACAGGTTCATCCCCGGAGAGCCGATGAAGTAGCCGACAAAGGTGTGGCGCGGCCGCTCGAACAGCTCCTCGGGGGTGCCGATCTGGACCACGACGCCGTCGTTCATCACCACGACCCTGTCGGCGAAGGTCAGCGCCTCGGTCTGGTCGTGGGTGACGTAGATCATGGTGTGGCCGAAATCGCGGTGGAGCTGCTTGAGCTGGGTCCGGAGCTCCCACTTCATGTGCGGGTCGATCACCGTCAGCGGCTCGTCGAACAGGAGCGCATTGACGTCGTCGCGCACCATCCCGCGGCCCAGGCTGATCTTCTGCTTGGCATCCGCCGTCAGGCCGGCGGCGCGACGGTCGAGCCCGCCCTCCATGCCGATCATGCGGCCCACGCGGCCCACCCGCTCGGCGATCTCGGCCGCGGGCAGGCCCCGGTTCTTGAGAGGGAAGGCCAGGTTCTCGCGCACCGTCATGGTGTCGTAGACCACCGGAAACTGGAAGACCTGCGCGATGTTGCGTTCGGCGGTGGACAGGGCGGTGACGTCGCGCCCGTCGAACAGGACCCGGCCGTGGCTCGGCACCAGGAGGCCGGAGATGATGTTCAGGAGGGTGGACTTGCCGCAGCCCGAGGGGCCCAGGAGGGCATAGGCCTCGCCGTCGCGCCAGACGTGGTTCATCTCCTGCAACGCGAAATCGTCGGCCGAGCGAGGCTCGGAGAGGTAGGTGTGGGCGAGCTTGTCGAGCGTGATCTCTGCCATCAGGCGGCCTCGGCGTAGGGGGCGGGCCGGACGAGGGCCCCGTCCGCGTCGAAGAGATAGACGTGCCGGGGCTCCAGATGCACGTCGAGCGCCGCACCGGGCTCCAGCTCGCGCACGCCCGGCACGAGACCGATCCACCGATCTCCGTCGTGGTCGAGATGCACAAAGGTCTCGGACCCGGTGATCTCGGTCACCTGCAGCGTCGTGCCGAAGCGCGTCGCGCCCTCCTGCGGGGCGAGGCTCAGATGCGCGGGCCGGAATCCGGCGGTGTAGTGGCCGTCGGCGAGGGCCTCGTCGAGCCCGAGCGCCGCGACCGGCATGGTGCGCTGGTCGCCGTAGACGAGGTCGTCCCCCCGCTTCTCGATTTCGAGGAAGTTCATCGGCGGGTCGGAGAAGACGCGCGCCGTGGTCGCATCCGCCGGTCGGCGGTAGACCAGGGGCGTGTCGTCGAACTGCGTCACCCTGCCCTGCCACAATGTCGCGCAGCGCCCGCCCAGCAGCAGTGCCTCCTCGGGTTCGGTGGTGGCATAGACGAAGATCGCGCCGGATTCCGCGAAGATGCGCGGGATCTCGGCGCGCAGTTCCTCGCGCAGCTTGTAGTCGAGGTTGGCCAACGGCTCGTCGAGCAGGACGAGGCCCGCATCCTTGACCAAAGCGCGTGCAAGGGCGCAGCGCTGCTGCTGGCCGCCCGACAGCTCCAACGGGCGGCGGTCGAGCATGGGCGTGAGCTTCATCAACTCCGCCGTGCGTCCCACCCGGGCCTCGATCTCGTCGCGAGCCAATCCCTTGAGGCGCAACGGCGACGCGATGTTGTCGCGCACGCTCATGGTCGGGTAATTGATGAACTGCTGGTAGACCATCGCCACGTTGCGCTCCTGCACCCGGCGGTTGGTCACGTCCTCGTCCTCCCACGACACATGCCCGGCGCTGGGGCGGTCGAGCCCCGCCATCAGGCGCATCAGGGAGGTCTTGCCCGCGTTCGTCGGGCCCAGGAGCACGTTCATCGTGCCCTTTTCCAGACGAAGGTCCGTCGGGTGGATATGCGTGGCGTCGCCGACAACCTTCGACACGCCGTCGAGCGTCAGGGTCACGTCCGGGGTCCCTCCTCTGCCGTCTTCCCGCATCGTGGCGTGCGGGTTCCCGCGGCGGGGGCCATCAAAGCCTTCCGTGGCCGCGGATGTCCAGTCCCGAGTCGCAAATCGGGCCGAATCTTCCCCTCGACGCTAGGGAAGCCGCGTCATCCGTCGCGACGGCGCGCACGAGACCCGCCGCGCCGTGCCGGACGGGGCGGATCGGACGTGGCCTCCCGAAGGGTGCGGATCATCGGATGGTCGGCGGGTGCTTGGGAGTGGACGAGGAGCAACTCTGCCGCGGCCTTCTGCGCCGGCATGTCGTCGGGCAACGACAACGCCCAATCCAGCAGGATGGTGCGGCATTCGGCCAGCTCGATCCGGTCGATGTTGAATGCCTCGGCCACGAGGCCCTTGGGATCGGCGGGATGGCGGCGCTTCATCCCAGCGCCTCGTCGATCAGGCGGGCCGAATCCCTTGTCCAGTCATCGATCCGGTCGGACAGCTCCGCGATCCCGTCGCAGCCGGTCTCGCGCAGGACCATGGCCTCGGCCGACTGTCCCAGCTCGCCGGGCACGAAGGCCTCCTCCACCAGCAGGCGCTTGGCGTCCTGGAAGCGCGACAGCCGCGCGTGGCAGGCTGCGAGCGTCTCGGCCGCGCCGGCGTCCAGGAGACCCGCGCCGGCGCCCGCGGCGATCTGGGCCGCAGGTGCCCGATCGGTGCTGCCGGACAGGAGGGCGAGGGTCGCGGCAAAAAGCTCGATATCGGTCAGCCTCCCCCGCCCCGACTTCACGTCCCAGTCGCCACCCGGCCGCGCCTGCGCCAGCCGGTCGCGCATCCGCACGGTGTCAGCCCGGGCATCGGTCACGTCTCGCGGCCGCGAGACGACCGCCGCGCGAATGTCGGCGACGGCATCGCACAAGGCCGGCGCCCCCGTCAGGGGCCGGGCGCGGGTCAGGGCCTGGTGCTCCCAGGTCCAGGCCTCCTCTCGCTGGTATCGGTCGAACGCCGACAGGGCGGTGGCCACCGGGCCCTGCTTGCCCGAGGGCCTGAGCCGCATGTCCACGTCGTAGAGCCTGCCCGCGGCCGTGGGTGCCGTCAGCGCGGTGATCAGGGCCTGGGTGAGGCGCGCGTAATAGGCTCGCGCCGAGAGCGGGCGCGGCCCGTCCGAGCCGTCCGCCCCGTCCGCGTCGTAGATGACGATGAGGTCCAGGTCGGACCGAGCGGTCAGGTGGCCGGCTCCAAGCGACCCCATGCCGAGCACCATCGCCCCCCGCCCCGGGGGCGCGCCGTGCTTGCCGGCGAACTCTCCCACGACGACCGGCCAGAGTGCGGTGACCACGACCTCTGCGAGGTCGGCGTACTGCCGGCCCGCGGCCGCGCCGTCGATGAGCCCGCGCAGATGGTGCACGCCGACGCGGAAATGCCAGTCGCGCGTCCAGGAGCGCGCCCGGTCGAGGCGGCGCTCGTAGTCGCTTTCGGCCTCGAGGGCGCGGGTCAATTCGCCCATGAGCACGTCGTACCCTGGCCAGTCGGCGAAGAACTGCCCCCCCAGCACGGCGTCGAGCACGGCGGCATTGCGGCTCAGATGGGCCGCGAGCTCGGGCGTCGTCCCGGCGATGTCGGCGATCAGGTCCAGGAGTTCGGGGTTGGCTTCGAACAGGGAGAAGAGCTGGACACCAGCCGGCAACCCCTTGAGGAAACCGTCGAAATGAGCCAGCGCCCGGTCGGGCTTGGGGCTGGCCAGGAGCTTGCGCAGGAGCCGCGGCCTGATCCGGTCGAAGATGTCGAGAGCGCGCTCGGAGCGCAGGGCCGGAAGGCCGCGCCACTTCTGCACGATCTCGGCCTGGGTCTGCGACAGATCAGGCCCCTCGCCCGGGGGCGGGGCGGAGGGGGCGAAGAAGTCCTCCGTCAGGTCCGAGACCCGCTCGAGCCGATCCGTCAGCTCGGCTTCCAGGTCGGTCAGGTCGCGGTCCAGGAACGCCGCCACGCGGGCGATCCCTTCGGCGTCGTCGGGCAGCGAATGGGTCTGCAGGTCGGCGATCATCTGCAGGCGATGCTCGACCTCACGGTGGGCGCGGTAGTCGTCCGAAAGCTGGCGCGCGACCTCCTCGTCGATCCACCCCGCGGCGGCGAGCCGTCCCAACCCTTCCACCGTGCCGCGGACCCGCAGGCCGGGGTCGCGCCCGCCGGCGATGATCTGCCGCGTCTGGGTGAAGAACTCGATCTCGCGGATGCCGCCCCGGCCGAGCTTCATGTCGTGTCCCGCGAGCGTGATCGGCCCGCCCAGGCCGCGATGGTCACGGATGCGCTGCCGGATCGCGTGGGCGTCCTCGATCGCGGCGAAATCCAGGTGCCGGCGCCACACGAAGGGCCGCAGCCGCTCGAGATAGGCGGTGCCGGCCTCGATATCTCCCGCGCAGGGCCGTGCCTTGATGTGCGCGGCCCGTTCCCAGGTGCGGCCCAGGGACTCGTAATAGCGCTCGGCCGATTCCATGCTCAGGCAGACCGGGGTGACGGAGGGGTCGGGGCGAAGCCGAAGGTCGGTGCGGAACACGTAGCCCTCGGCGGTGGTCTCGCTGAGGAGTGCCGCGGCACGGCGTGTGGCCTTCACCAGGGCCGACCGCGCCTCCATCGCGCCGTCGCCGTAGGCAGTGTCGTCGAACAGGCAGATCAGGTCGATATCCGAGGAGTAATTGAGCTCGAACGCCCCCATCTTTCCCATGGCCATGACGACGAGCCCGCCCGCCGGCGCCGCCGTCTCGGGCAGGCGACCGCGGCGGATCTCGGCCGCGATCTCGCGCTCCCAGGCCAAGGACACCGCGCGGTCGGCCAGTCGGGTCAGCGCACCGGTGACCTCCTCCAGGGACCACACTCCGCCGCAATCGCACAGGGCCACGAGAAGCGCGACGCGACGCTTGGCCAGACGCAGGGCGGTGCCCAGCTCGCGCCCCTCCGCTGCGTTGGCCTGCGCCAGGATCTTCTGCAGCGTTTCCTCGGGCGGCGCGGCGAGCGCGGCCTCGAGCCACTCGGGATCGATTTCGATGAGCCCCTTGAGATAAAGCGAGCAACCGGCAACGCCGGCGATCAGGTCCGCGGCGGGGCCATTTGCGCCCAGGGCCGAGCGCGCCTCCGCGGCCCTGGCCATGTCGAAGGGGCGCGGAGCGCGCGAGATGCGTTCGGCCAAGGTCATGGCGCCACTTGGCGCGCCCTCGGCGACCTCGTCAAGCATCCCCTTTAAGGGGCACGTCCTCGCCCGCGCGGCTCTTCAAATGCGCAGGACCTGCTCCTAAATATGTCCCATGCAGATGACGATGGGCCTCCCCGATCCGGTTCGCGACGCGGACTTCTACGCCGACACCACGATGAAGCGCGGCTTCGCCTGGGTGGTGGATGTCGTGTTGATCACGCTTCTCTCCGTGGCGCTGACACCGCTGACCCTGTTCACCTCGATATTCTACTTCCCCCTCTTTTACCTCTGCGTCGGCTTTGCCTACCGCGCCGCCACGATCGCGCGGCTTTCGGGAACGCCAGGTATGCGCCTCATGTCGATCGAGTTGCGGGGCGCGGATGGGTTGAGGCTCGACCCGATGCAGTCGGTTCTGCACACGGCCGGTTACACGCTGTCCGTGGTGGCCTTTCCGCTCCAGCTCATGTCGGGCGCCCTGATGATCGGAACCGCGCGAGGACAGGGCCTCACGGACGTCGTGCTGGGCTCGGCAGCGCTGAACCACGCCGCGATGGACTGACGCGTTCGACCGGCTTGGCGGCGTCTGCGCTCCACGCTACGATGCATGTCATCGAAAGATGACGGGGTGTCATGCGCCACACGCTTCCTATCGCGCCGCAATTTTATGTCACGGCGCCGCAACCCTGCCCCTACCTGGAAAACCGGGTGGAGCGTAAGTTGTTCACGGCACTTCAGGGCGAAGACGCGCAACTTCTGAACGACTCGCTGTCGAAGCAGGGGTTCCGCCGATCCCAGAACGTTCTTTATCGTCCGTCATGCGCCGAATGCGCCGCGTGCCTTTCGGCCCGCATCCGGGTGGCTGACTTTGCGCCGTCTCGGACCCAGCGAAGGGTGCGCCGCCGCAACGCGGACGTTTCGCGCACCGCCAACGCCCCTTGGGCGACAGAGACGCAATACGCCCTCTTCCGAGACTATCTCGACTCGCGTCACGCCGACGGAGGCATGGCCGATATGGATATCTTCGAGTTTGCCGCGATGATCGAAGAGACGCCGATCCGCAGCCGCGTGGTCGAGTATTCGCGTCCGGACCCCGAGACCGGCCGGCCGGAGCTCGTGGCCGTGTGCCTGACCGACGTGCTCGATGACGGATTGTCGATGGTTTATTCGTTCTACGATCCCGACATGCGCGCGCGCTCGCTGGGGACCTACGCGATCCTCGACCATGTGGAGATCGCGCGGGAGGCGGGACTTCCATACGTGTATCTGGGCTACTGGGTACCGGGCAGCCCGAAGATGGGATACAAGGCCGGCTTCGACGCGCTGGAAATCTACAAGGCCGGGCGCTGGCAGCCCATCGGCGATCCCCGCGACCACGATTCCGAGACGCATCCCCTCTCGACCGATCCCATCGCCGAACAGGTCGCCCGTCTCGACCTGCCCGATTCCATGTCCCGCCGGGATTGAGCGGCGTCAGTTCGGGAAGAGGTCGGGCACGATCGTCACGATCGACGGGAAGGCCCACAGGAGCGCCAGCCCCGCCATCTGGATCGCCACGAAGGGCGCCACCCCGCGATAGATCTGCCCGGTCGTGACGCTCGCGGGCGCCACGCCACGCAGGTAAAACAGCGCGAAGCCGAAAGGCGGCGTCAGGAACGAGGTCTGGAGGTTCACGGCGATCATGATGGTGACCCATTTCGGGTCCATCGTGCCGCCGTAGATCACCGGGCCGACGATCGGCACGACGATGTAGATGATCTCCAGGAAGTCGAGCACGAAGCCCAGGACGAACAGCACGAGCATGACGATGAGGAAGACGGTCATCTCGTTGTCGAAGGCGCGCAGGAAGGACTGGATGTAGTCCTCGCCCCCGAAGGAGATCACCACGAGGTTCAGGAGCTGAGACCCCACCAGGATGGTGAAGACCATCGAGGTCACCTTCGCCGTCTCCCGGATCACGGGGGTCAGCACGCCGCCGCGCAGCAGCACCCAGCACGAGTAGAGCAGGCCGAACAGCGCGAAGAGATAGCAGGCCTGGGCCACGATATAGGCAACCCACTGGGCGAAGGTCGTCGTGCCGAGCCCGACCCTGAGGTCGAAGTTCACGCCGATCAGGAGCATGACCACGATCGCCAGCGCCGCGCCGGTGACGATGCGCCCCGACCGGCCATCTTCTCTCAGGCGGCGGAACGCGGCGAGCATGATCGCCCCGCCCGCGCCCAGGGCCGCCGCGGGTGTCGGGTTGGTGATACCGCCCAGGATCGAGCCCAGCACCGCCACGATCAGCACGAGCGGCGGGAACACCACACGCACGAGGTCGTTGCGCGCCAGCCGCGCCGTGGCCGCCCGAATACCCCAAAAAGCGAGTGCCGCCGGCGCTGCCAAGAGGACCACGGTCGTCCCGGAGGATGTCGTGGGCGCGATGAGGAAGATGTCGGCCAGCAGCATCCCCACCAGCCCCAGGGCGCCCAGGGCGAGGGGCCGCCCCTCGTCGTAGGGCGCCACGCCCCTCGCCGCGGCGAGGGCGATGGCGGCCATCAGGACCGCGAGGGCGACACCGGTTCCCACCGGGGCCGTGTCCGCGATCAGTTCGGCCCGCCGCGCCTCGCGCTCCTCCGCCGAAAGCTCGACGGAGTGGGCGGCAGCGCCGGCCTCGGCGATCGCCGCCCGTTCGGCGACCGCCTCGTCCCAGGCGGATTGGCCGTGCAGGTCGATCATCGCCGCCTGGCACTGGTCCGACACGTTGGTGCGCAGCGATGCCGTCTCGCCCTGCTGGGCGAAGCGATCGACGGTCACGCCCTGCGAGCCGACGATCCCCGCGGGAATGGCAAGGGCAAGGGCCAGGACCATGGCCGCGGGAACGCCCGCGAACCAGGTCAGTGCCTCGCCCCGAGTGACGTAGTCGCCCCCCGCCTCGCCGCCCCGGACGGGGGGGGCCTTGCCGGGGTTCAGCACCGCGTAGCCGAAGGCATAGACCCCGTAGAGCAGCGCGAGGACCACGCCCGGCAGGAGCGCAGCCTGAAAGAGCGTGCCGACCGACACGACCGCCGCGCGGCCCAGATAGGTCAGCGCGTCGGGACAGCCCAGGGCCTGTGCCCGGGTTTCCTGCGCCGTGGAGTAGAGATCACCCGCGAGCGACCCCAGGAGCACGATGACGATGGACGGCGGAATGATCTGGCCCAGCGTCCCGCTCGCCGCGATCACGCCCGTGGAAAGCTGGGGCGAATAGCCCGAGCGCAGCATCGTGGGGAGCGACAGGAGGCCCATCGTCACCACGGTCGCACCGACGATCCCGGTGGAGGCGGCGAGGAACGCGCCGACGATCACCACGGACACCGCCAGCCCGCCCGGCAGCGGGCCGAAGACCCGCGCCATGGTGGTGAGCAGGTCGTTCGCGATGCGCGACCGCTCCAGGGTGATACCCATGAGGACGAACATCAGCACGGCCAGCAGCGTCTCGATCGACTGGCCGGCAAGCACCCGCTCGTTGATACGGTTCACGATGAAGCTGATGTTGCGGTCGAGCGCCTGCTCCCATCCTTGCGGGAACAGCGGCTGCGCCACGACCGGCAGGTCGGGATAGCGAAAGAGGGAGATGTCGCGGGGTGCGGCGCCATCGCCCACCAGGGCGCGGTAGGCCTGGCTTCCGGTATCCACCGCCTGGTGGACGAGCAACCCGCCCGCATCGAGTGCCGCGATCACCGCGAAGGAGACGACCGCCGCACCGCCGATGGCGAACGCCACCGGAAAGCCCGTCAGGATACCGCCAAAAAGGCAGAGGAACACGATGATGAGGCCGATCTCGACCCCGTCCAGACCAAAGAGCATCAGCGATCCCTCACTGCGTCTGCCCGTCGACGCGGGGGACGTCGCGGTCGAGGAACCTGTCCTCCGCCTCGGGGCCTTCGAGATACTCGAGGAGCGCGCGGTAGAACACGGCCACCGCCTGAAGCAGCACCATGCCCGCGAAGGCGACCATCAGCAGCTTGAACAGGAAGTAGCCGTTGAACCCGTTGGCGGAGAAGCCCACCGTCTCGACGTTCCAGCGCAGGATCGTGGCCTTGCGCATCATCAGGTCCAGGGTGTCCGAGGCGGAGACCTTGGGCGTCACCAGGTGGCGCCACATGAAGTACCACGCGTACATCCATATGAGGAGTGCCATGGGCATCATGAAGATCAGCGCGCCGGCCATGTCCACGACCCTCTTGGTGCGGAACCGCGCGGGGGAATAGAGCAGATCGACCCGAACGTGGCCCTTCTGCACGAAGGTCCAGGCGCAGCAGAGCGCGACGATGGCCGCGTTGTAGAGCTTCAACTCCTCGCTCCACCAGCTCAGATCGAGCGTCAGGACCGTGCCCGCGCCGAATCCGAGTTCGGAGGCGGCGAAGACGCGTTGGGCGAAGACGATGACGATCTGCTGCAGGACCATGAGGAGCCCGGCCCACGCGACGGTCCGGCCCACCGCGTTCGCGCCTCCTTCGAGCGCGCGGACGGTGCCCCACAGCACTCCCCTGTGGACCAGCCCCACGCCCGTCAGGACGAGGAAGGCCGTCAGGACCACGAAGAAGAACTCCGACGATCCGCCGTAGTAGATGAAGCGGACCAGCGCCTCGCCGTTCGACCAGTCGAGCCACAGGTCGGGCCGCGCGAGCGCGAGGCCCGCGTGCCAGACCGACATCGCGATGCCGGTGACGAACCAGAGGATGGCCGAGAGGAAGGCGTCGATCATGGGTGTGTCCGGGCGGCTTTCCGTCGCCCGGGGGAGTATGCGCGATCTCCCCCGGGCGCAATGGCGGCGCTCGGCCTCAGATACCGAGGATGCGGTCCCTCTGGGCGGTATAGGCGCCCTCGGAGGTCTCGATCCAGGCGGCGCTGTCGCGCATGGAAACCTGGTAGCTGTCGAGGATCTTCTTGTAGAGCGGGTCGTCCGTGTATTGCTGCAGCACTTCCTGGCTGGCCTGCCCGAACGCGTCCCAGACCTCGTCGGGAAACTCGAGAATCTGCACCCCCTGGCTCTGCAGGCGGGCGAGCGCGGCGGCGTTGTTCTTCATGAACATCGACAGCGTCCAGCCGTTCGACGCCATCGCCGTCGTCTCGATCGCCTGTTGCTGGGCCGGAGTAAGCTCCTGGAAGGTCGCGTCGTTGACCGCCAGGGTCAGAGCGGGGCCGGGCTCGTGGAACCCGGCGGTGTAGTAGTAGCGCGCGATTTCCTGGAAGCCGGCGGCCTCGTCCGCCCAGGGCCCGATCCACTCCGTCCCGTCGAGAGCGCCCGACGACAACGCCTGGTAGACCTCGCCGCCCGGCAGGTTCTGCACACTCGCCCCCAGCTTGGCGAGGACCTCCGCCCCCTGCCCCGGCATCCGGTAGCGCAGGCCCTGGAAGTCTTCGACGGAGCGGATCTCGGTGTTGAACCACCCCCCCGATTGCGGGCCGGTATTGCCGGTCAGGAACGAGCGGAGGCCGAAGATGCTCCCCAGCTCGTGGTGCAACGTCTGGCCATCGCCGTGGTAGTACCAGTTGTTGATCTCCTGCGCCGTCATGCCGAAGGGCACGGTGGCGAAGAACGCAAAGCCCGGATGCTGGCCGACGAAGTAGTAGTCGGCCGAGTGGTACATGTCGGCCTGACCGGAGGTCACCGCGTCGAACACCTCGAAAGCCCCCACGAGCTCGCCCGCGGCGCGCAGGTCGATCGTGAGCGAGCCGTCTGTCATCTGCTCGATCCGGTCGGCGCAGAACTGCGCGCTGTCGTGGACGCCCGCAAGCCCCCGGCCCCATGTGGTCACCAGCGTGAGCGTGCGGTTGCCCTGCGCGTAGGCCGGTGCGGCGAGGCCGGTGGCGGCGGTGCCAGCGGCCGAAGCCCTCAAGAACGATCTGCGGTCCATTTTCCCTCCCTGGAGCTCAGCCCCGGCCCGCCGTGGCGAACCGTTCGCAGCCGAGTAAACCAGAGCCGGGGCGGAAGGCAAACCTGGGATCGTCAGCGGGCCTTGCGCCGCTCGCGAAGCACCTTCGACACAAGGGCACCCAGTAGGACGATCAGCGACGACACCCAGAGCCACATGAGCAGGATGATGACCCCGCCAAGGGCGCCGAACGTCTCCTGGTAGGAGCCGAACATGCGCACGTAGACCGCGAACGCCCCGGTCCCCACGAGCCACAGAAGGCAGGCGAGCGCGGCACCTGGCAGGATCCAGCGCCACGACGGCCTCTCCCCCGCCGGCCCCACGCGGTAGACCAGCGCGATGCCTCCCGCGGCGATGCACAGCAGGATGGGCCACCGCGCTATCGTGACGGCGAACTCGGCATCCCGCGTCAGGGGCAACCAGCTCAGCGCGACCGGGATGACCACGGCGACGCCGATGCACAGCAGCACGCCCACGAGCAGCCCGAAGGTCAAGGCGAGCTTTACCGCGGTGGCCTTCACGAAGCTTCGGGTCTCCTCCTGGCCGTTGACGAGGTTGAGGCCGTCCATCAACGCCTGCATCCCCTTGGACGCGGAGTAGAGCGTCAGGGTCAGACCGAACAAGGCCACGAACCCGAGGCCGTCGCTGGGCGATCCGGCCACCTGCTCGGCCTGGCCGGTGATGATGCTGGCCGCGTCTGCGGGTAGCACGTCGTCGAGCGTTCCCAAGGTTGCGGCCACGTACTGCGGGTCGGCGAAGAGGCCTGCGAGGGCCATCATGGCGCCGATGCCCGGAAAAAGGCC
This sequence comes from uncultured Paracoccaceae bacterium, assembly GCA_947500825.1. GTDB lineage: Bacteria > Pseudomonadota > Alphaproteobacteria > Rhodobacterales > Rhodobacteraceae > Palleronia. The sequence goes on from CANMTR010000003.1 coordinate 236,238, forward strand.
GAGAAGGCCGTAGAACGCCACGCCTGCGGCGACCAGCATGAGTTTCTTGCGATCCGCCTCTATGTAGATCGCCTTCGCCGCGTCGAACCAGCCACCCATCGTCGTCCCCCGATACGGTTGCGGCCCGCGCCGCGTCTGGATCGCAACCGCCCATTCATCAGCCCGTTCCCGCTTTTCGAAACCGCACGGGTTCGGCATGCCCCACGCAACGATCAGTCATCACGACCCCAAGAGCGGGACAGATTCGGCCCCCATTCCCGGTTGACCCCATTCGGCCCGAGGACTATCGAGCAGGCAGGCATCTGGGTTGGAATGGGTCCCATGGCGATTCTTCTCGTAGAGGTGAGAGACAGGCGCGGCGGGTGACCCCACCCGACAGATGTCCCGACGCGCCCCCGACCTGATCCTCGGGGGCTTTTTCTTGGGCCAGATACGGCCAGAGACGGAGAAGTGAGATGACGAAGCCCATCACCGGTGCACAGATGGTTGTCCAGGCCCTGAAGGATCAGGGCGTGGACGTCGTGTTCGGATATCCGGGCGGCGCCGTGCTTCCGATCTATGACGAGATCTTCCTCCAGAACGAGATCCGCCACATTCTCGTGCGTCACGAGCAGGCGGCCGTCCACGCCGCCGAAGGCTACGCCCGCTCCACCGGCAAGGTCGGCTGCGCGCTCGTCACCTCCGGGCCGGGCGCGACGAACGCGGTCACCGGCCTGACCGACGCGCTGATGGACTCGATCCCGATCGTCGTCCTGTCGGGCCAGGTCCCCACGTTCCTGATCGGAACCGACGGCTTCCAGGAGGCCGATACCGTGGGCATCACGCGTCCCTGCACCAAGCACAACTGGCTGGTGAAGGACACCGACGCCCTGTCCGACACGATCCACCAGGCCTTCCACGTGGCCCGCGCCGGACGTCCCGGACCGGTCCTCGTCGACATTCCCAAGGACGTGCAGTTCGCCGTCGGCTCCTACACGCCCAAGGCCAAGGCGCGGACGCACCGCTACCGCCCCCGGGTGAAGGGCGATCCCGAGATCATCTCGCAACTGGCCGAGGCGATCTCGACCGCGAAGAGGCCGGTGATCTATTCCGGCGGCGGGGTCATCAACTCCGGCCCGGCGGCGAGCCAACTCCTGCGCGAGTTGTCGGAAGAGACGGGCATACCCGTCACCTCGACGCTGATGGGCCTCGGCGCCTACCCGGCCAGCGGCAAGAACTGGCTGGGTATGCTGGGAATGCACGGCCTCTACGAGGCCAACCTGGCGATGCACGGCTGCGACCTGATGATCAACATCGGTGCGCGGTTCGACGACCGCATCACCGGCCGGGTGCAGGATTTCAGCCCCAACTCCGTCAAGGCGCATATCGACATCGACCCGTCCTCGATCAACAAGGTCATCCACGTCGACATGCCGATCATCGGCGACGTGGCCCACGTGCTCGAGGATCTGCTCCGGATCTGGAAGTCCAAGGGCCGCCGGATGGACCGAGAGGCGATGGGCAAGTGGTGGTGCCAGATCGACGAATGGCGCAGCGTCGACTGCCTGTCCTTCGAGCCGGGCGAGACCGTCATCAAGCCCCAGCACGCCATGCGCCGCCTCGAGGCCCTGACCAAGGACCGCGACCGCTACATCACGACCGAGGTCGGTCAGCACCAGATGTGGGCGGCCCAGTACCTGGACTTCGACGGGCCCAACCGCTGGATGACGAGCGGCGGCCTGGGCACAATGGGCTACGGCCAGCCAGCCTCGATGGGGGTGCAGGTCGCCCACCCGGACGCGCTCGTCATCAATGTCGCCGGAGAGGCCTCATGGCTGATGAACATGCAGGAGATGGGCACGATGGTGCAGTATCACCTGCCGGTGAAGCAGTTCATCCTCAATAACGAGAGGTTGGGTATGGTCCGTCAGTGGCAAGAGCTGCTCCACGGCGAGCGCTATTCCCAGTCCTGGTCCGAGGCGCTGCCCGATTTCGTCAAGCTGGCGGAGGCCTTCGGCGCCAAGGGCATCCAGTGCAAGGACCCTGCCGACCTCGACGACGCGATCATGGAGATGCTCGATTACGACGGTCCGGTGATCTTCGATTGCCTGGTGGAGAAGCACGAGAACTGCTTCCCGATGATCCCGAGCGGCGAGCCCCACAACAAGATGCTTCTGCCCAACGCCGAACGACAGGAGCAGATCACCTCGCCAGGTGCCGTCCTGGTGTGAGCCCGCGCGGCCCTGCAGACCGCGGGGCCGCACGTCACGACGCGGTGTGTCAACGGGTTGCCCAAAGGCCCCTGTGGGGTCGAAGCTGATCCCCGATCATGTCGGGGAGGGCAATCATGACTTGTGCGAGACGTTGGGGAAGATACGCGGCACTCGCCGCGATCTGTATCGCCGGAACCGCCTCGGCCCAGGACGCGGGCAGCGAGGACGCGGGGTGGCCGACGCTCTACCGCTCGCAGAACGTCGAGCTCGTCAGCTTCGGCTATCTGCGCAGCCTCGGGTTCGGCGGCCGTTCCGGCGGCGGTAAGCAGGTCTGTTTCCAACTTCCCCGAGCCCCGGTGAAATACCGTCTCGGAAACGAGTGCGAGACCTATTTCGAACCCGGTTTCACCCTCACCTTCGGTGACCGCGAGGGCGGCCCGACGCTGGAATTCAATCTTCGTAACGCGATTACTGGCACGCCTGTCAACGATTATGACGACTGGGAGGTCTCTACGGTCGAGGCCTGGGCGGGGATCGAAGATTTCGCCGCCACCGGCCCGCTCGCCGGTGCCCGGGTGTGGGGTGGCCAGCGCTTCTATTATCGGCAGGACACCCACATCCACGATTTCTACTACTGGAACGGCACTGGGCTGGGCGCCGGGATCGATCAGATCCCCTTCGGTTTGGGCAAGCTGGCTCTTTCGTGGTTCGAGCATTCGAGCTTCGACGTCGAGACCGCCCTCGACGAAGGCACGCCCTATCGCCGGTTTGAAGCGCGGGTGGAAGAGTGGACCCAGTCCGACAGGGTCACCTTCCGCGGTGCCCTCGACCTGCGCGTCGCGAAAAACGATCACGACACGGTCGCCGAGTTCGGCGGCCTCGCGACGCTTGAAGCCGAAATTGCCGAAGTGCTTCAGGGAACGGCCTCGCTCACCCTGCAGATGGGCTGGGGCGCGGGGCACGAGATGTTCTATTTCTCGGATTCCACGGCGCGGGGCGACGCACTGGGCGTCCGCGCCATCGCCACCCACCTAGCGAACCGCGGTGACAATTTCTCTATCATGTCGACCGCCGTTCTCGAAGCCCAGTCCCACGGCCGCGAATGGGTGTCCCTAGGCGCGCGCCCGATCTGGCGCATCGCAGGCGATTTCCACTGGTCAGTCGAGCCGGGGCTCGACGTGACCACGGATGGAGTCGATAGCCGAATACTGGCCAAGCTCTCGACCGCGCTGGTGTGGAAGCCAGGCGGCCAAGACTTCTTCGATCGGCCGGCGTTTCGTGCCTTCGCGACCTTTGCCGACTGGAACGCGGACGCAGCCCAGGCCGGGATCGCACCGGCATTTTCCCGCAGCCGCGGTGCGACCTACGGGGTGCAGGTCGAACATTGGTGGTGAGCGCGAGCCGGAGACCCGAAGGCCCCCGGCATTCCTCCCCTCGACTCCCCGTCAGCTGCAGCCCGAGGTGCCGCCGCAGGTGTTGCACTTCATGCAGGTGCCGTTGCGGACCAGCGTGTAGTTGCCGCATTCGCCGCAGGGATCGCCTTCGAAGCCCTGCATCCGCGCCTTGGTACGGGGGTCGGCCTCCACCACGGTCTCGGACTGGACGGCCACGGCCGCCTCGCCTTCGACCGTGCGGGGCCGCGCCTCCTGCATGACCACCAGTTCCTTGGGCGCCCTTCCCCGCAGGTATCCGGTGGAAGCCACCTGTCTGAGGACGTCCAGCGGCGAGGAGCCGGCCGGGCCCGAAACCGGCGCATCCGGCTTGCCCTCGGCCTCGCCGCGGCCGAGGTCGTCGAATGCCGCGCCCTCTGGCTTCACGTGAGCCAGGTCGGAGCGGTCCAGATAGCTCACCGCCAGCTCGCGGAAGATGTAATCGAGGATCGACGTCGCGTTCTTGATCGCCTCGTTGCCCTGCACCATACCCGCCGGCTCGAACCGGGTGAAGGTGAAGGCGTCCACGAACTCGTCCAGCGGCACACCGTATTGCAGGCCAACCGACACCGCGATGGCGAAATTGTTCATCATCGCGCGGAAGCCGGCCCCTTCCTTGTGCATGTCGATGAAGATCTCGCCCAGCTTGCCGTCGCGGTATTCGCCGGTCCGCAGGTAGACCTTGTGACCGCCCACGATCGCCTTCTGGGTATAGCCGCGCCGCCGCTCGGGCAGGCGCTCTCGGGCCTTCGCGACCTCCTTGACGATGACCTTCTCGACGATCTTCTCGGCAAGCACCTGCGCCTTCTCGTCGGTGGAGCCCGTCCGCAGGGCCTCCTCGGCCTCCTCGTCATCCTCGATCAGCGCCGAGGCCAGTGGTTGGGACAGCTTCGAGCCGTCGCGGTAGAGCGCGTTGGCCTTGGTCCCCAACGACCACGACAGCTCGTAGGCGCGCTGGCAATCCTCCACGGTGGCGGTGTTGGGCATGTTGATCGTCTTGGAGATCGCGCCCGAGATGAAGCTCTGCGCCGCGGCCATCATGCGGATGTGGCTGTCCACGCTGAGGAAGCGGCGTCCCTTGCGGCCGCAGGCATTGGCGCAGTCGAAGACATGGTAATGGTCGGGGCTTAGATGCGGTGCCCCTTCCAGGGTCATCGTCCCGCAGACATGGGCGTTGGCAGCCTCCACCTCGCGCTTGGTGAAGCCCAGGTGGCGTAGGAGGTCGAAGGAGGGGTCGTTCAGCTTCGCTGCCGGGATGCCCAGCGTCTTCTGGCAGAACTCCGAGCCCAGGGTCCACTGGTTGAAGACGAACCGGATATCGAAGGCCGTGGGCAGTGCTGCCTCGATCTTCTCGATCTCGCGCTCGCCGAAGCCGTGGCCCAGGAGCGCGGTGTGGTTGATGCCGGTCGCCCCGTTCAGGGTGCCGTGGCCTACCGCGTAGCCCACGATCTCCTCGATCTCGCCCGCGCCGTAGCCCAGGCCTTCCAGCGCCGCCGGGACCGAGCGGTTGATGATCTTGAAGTAGCCGCCACCCGCGAGCTTCTTGAACTTCACCAAGGCGAAGTCGGGCTCGATACCGGTGGTGTCGCAATCCATCACCAGACCGATCGTGCCCGTGGGCGCGATGACCGAAACCTGCGCGTTGCGATAGCCGTGAACCTCGCCCAGGGCCAGCGCCTGGTCCCAGGACGTCCGGGCCAGCTCCACCAGCGACTGGTCGGGGCAGTTCGCCCCGTCGAGCGGAACGGGCGGCACGCTCAGGCCCTCGTAGCCCTCGGCATGGCCCCGGGCGGCGGTGCGGTGGTTGCGCATGACGCGCAGCATGTGGCCGGCGTTCTTCGCGTATCCCGGAAACGCGCCCAGCTCCGACGCCATCTCGGCCGAAGTGGCGTAGCTCACGCCCGTCATCAGTGCGGTCAGCGTGCCGCAGAGCGCCCGGCCCTCGTCGCTGTCGTAGCCGTGGCCCATGGTCATCAGCAGGCCGCCCACGTTGGCGTATCCCAGACCCAACGTGCGGAAATCGTAGCTGCGCTGGGCGATCTCGCGGCTGGGGAACTGGGCCATGGTCACGCTGATCTCCAGCGTGATGGTCCACAGGCGCGTGGCGTGCATGTAGCCTTCGGCGTCGAACTCCCCGTCGTGGAGGAAGGTCAGCAGGTTCATCGACGCCAGGTTGCAGGCCGTGTCGTCGAGGAACATGTACTCCGAGCACGGGTTCGAGCCCCGGATCGGCCCGTCCTCGGGGCAGGTGTGCCAGGCGTTGATCGTATCGTGGAACTGGATGCCCGGATCGGCGCAGGCCCAGGCCGCGTGACCCACCTGCTCCCACAGATCGCGCGCCTTCACGGTCTTGGCCACGGAGCCGTCGGTGCGCCGGATCAACTCCCAGTCGGCATCGTCGGTCACGGCCTTCAGGAAGGCGTCCGTCACCCGGATCGAGTTGTTGGAGTTCTGTCCCGAGACGGAGTTGTAGGCCTCCGAATCCCAGTCGGTGTCGTAGGTCGGGAACTCGATCGAGTCGTAGCCCTGCTTCGCGTAGTCCAGTACCCGCTTGACGTAGGTGTCAGGGATCGCGGCGCGCTTGGAGGATTTCACCGCCTGCTTGAGCGCATCATTCTCGTTGGGATCGAAGGCGCCGTCGGCATCCCCGTCCCACGCGCGGATCGCGGCGAAGATGCCGTTCAACTCGCGCTCGTGCGCCTTAGAGCCGGCCACGAGGCTGGCGACCTTCTGCTCCTCGGTCACCTTCCAGTTGACGAAATTCTCGATGTCGGGGTGGTCGGCGTCGCAGATCACCATCTTTGCCGCACGGCGCGTGGTGCCGCCCGACTTGATCGCGCCCGCTGCCCGGTCGCCGATCTTGAGGAAACCCATGAGCCCGCTCGACTTGCCGCCGCCCGACAGCGGCTCGCCCTCGCCGCGCAGGTCGGAGAAGTTCGAGCCGGTGCCCGATCCGTACTTGAACAGCCGCGCCTCGCGCACCCAGAGGTCCATGATGCCGCCGTCGTTCACCAAGTCGTCGGAGACGGACTGGATGAAGCAGGCATGGGGCTGGGGATGCTCGTAGGCGGTGGCGGACTTGGTCAGCTCGCCCGTCTGCCAGTCGACATAGAAGTGCCCCTGGCTGGGGCCGTCGATTCCGTAGGCCCAATGGAGGCCGGTGTTGAACCACTGCGGCGAGTTGGGTGCGGCCATCTGGGTGGCCAGCATATAGCGCATTTCGTCGAAATAGGCGCGCGCGTCCTCCTCGGTGGTGAAGTAGCCGCCCTTCCATCCCCAGTAGGTCCAGGCGCCCGCCAGACGGTCGAAGACCTGCTTGGCGGAGTTTTCGCCTCCGCGCGCGGCACCTTCGACGGGGGCCGATCGCCACAGGAACGACGGCACGCCGACTTCCTCGACGGGCTCCAGCGACTGGGGAACACCCGCCTTGCGGAAGTACTTCTGGGCGATGACGTCGGCCGCGACCTGGCTCCAGGAGGCCGGCACCTCCACCGCATCGTTGCGGAACACGATGGTGCCGTCGGGGTTGCGGATCTCGCTGACCGTGGTGGTGAACTCCAGGTCGGTATAGGCGTCCTGCCCGGCGGTGGTGAACTTGCGCGCGATCTTCATGTCGTCGGTGCCCCATCTGGTCCGTGTCGCGACGCGCCCACCACCAAGGCGAAAGAGGCCGGGCCATGAAAATGACCGCATATTCTCACTATATCTGGTGGGTCGCCGCCTTGTGCCTACAGAACTGAGGCAGGGACCGGCCTCGGTCAACGCGCTTTTGCAGGTTATCCCCAGCAAAAATCGCTTGACCGAAACCGGCCACTTCACCCTCTCGCGGCGGCTCCCGAAAAAGCGCCGGAATTTCGACCGGATAGCCTGCGAATCGCTACGAGCGGCACAACTACAGACCGTTGCATCTCTGCATATGCCATTTCGAGCCTTGCGGTGGACAAGATGTGGACAGTCCTGCGAGGCCATTCAGGAGGGCATGCGACCGAATCCCGCCGCCCGAACCGGTTCCTGCTGCAGCCTGCGGCGAAAGCGGTTACCTCGGCGCCGAAGCCTCCGGGAACCGGGGCGCGATGGACGGGAGCGCGCGGATGTCGACGAAGTACAAGCTCGCCGCCGGCAGCATCGCCGTCGGGGTCGCCGTCCTGCTGATCAAGGCGGCGGCGTGGTGGATCACCGGCTCGGTGGCGCTCCTGTCGGATGCGCTCGAGAGCACCGTCAATGTCGCCACCGCCGTGGCGGCCCTGGTGGCGATCCGGGTCGCCGCGAGGCCCGCCGACGCGACCCACCCCTACGGCCACGACAAGGCGGAGTTCTTCTCGGCGGTTCTCGAGGGCGTGATGATCATCGTCGCCGCCCTGCTGATCCTGCGCGAGGCGTGGTCCGGGCTCCTCTCCCCCACACCGGTCGGGGCGGCGACGGCGGGGCTCGCCGTCAGCCTCGTGGCCACGGCGCTCAACGCCCTGTGGGCGCGGGTCCTTATCAGCCAGGGGAGGTCTGAGCGCTCGCCCGCGCTGGTGGCCGACGGCCGCCACCTGTGGGCCGACGTGGTCACCTCGGCTGGCGTCGTGGCGGGCTTGGGCCTCGCCGTCTGGACGGAGATCTGGATCCTCGATCCGATCCTCGCCGCCCTGGTCGCGCTCAATATCCTGTGGTCGGGGGCGCGGCTGGTGAAGGACTCCCTGTCCGGCCTGCTCGACGAGGCTGTCTCGGAGACCTGCCTTCGCAGGATCCGATCTCTCATCGCCGAGAATGCCGAGGGCGCCTACGAGGCCCACGACATCCGCACCCGCCATGCCGGACCCACGACCTTCATCGACTTTCACCTGATCGTCCCGGGCAGCATGACCGTCCACGACGCCCACGAGATCTGCGACCGGATCGAGGACAGGCTGGAGGAGGAACTGGGAGATGCCCGGGTCACCATCCACATCGAGCCCGAGCACAAGTCCAAGAACCAGGGGGTCGTGGTCGTGTCCTGAAGCGGGCGCGCCCCTTACCTTACGAGCAGGATCGGCACCTTGCAGCTCCGCATCATCTCCAGGCTGGTGGACCCGACGAAGAGCGCGCGCAGGCGCGAGTGGCCCGATGCCCCCATCACCAGATGGTCGAACGGCCCCTCATCGACATGCCGGCCGAGCGCCTCCTCGGGCTGACCTGACAGGACCTGCGTATCCACGTCGAGGCCCGCCGCCGCCAGTTTGGCTTGCGCGTCCGCCAGTTCCGTCGGCGCGGCGTCGCCTTCCCGGCTGACGGTGACGATGCGGATCGCGAGCCCCTCGTAGAGCGGGCTACGAGACACGTAATCCACCGCGCGCATGGCGCTGGCGCTGCCGTCGAAGGCGATGAGCACGCGCTCGATGGGTCGGAAGGCGCGCGAGGCCACGAAGAGCGGGCGCGATGTGGTGCGCACGACCCTTTCCAAGTTGGACCCGAGGTGGCCCTTGGCGAAGTCGGCGCCCTCGCCGCGCTTGCCGATCAGGATCATCTCGGCCGACTTCTCCCGCTCCGTGACCGCCTCGACCAGGTCGCCGTGGCGCAACTGCTCGCTCGCCTCGACTCCCGCCTCGTCCAGGAGGTCCTTGGCATCCTCCAGGATCGCCCGCCCGCGATGGACGGCAAGCTTCGCGCGCTGCTCGTCCAGGCCGGACAACTCTTCCAGCAGGGCGCTGCGCGCACCCAGTGCGATGGCCCCCGAGAGGTCGGCACCGGAATTTCCCTCGCGGCGGCCCAGCACATGCATCACGTCCACCGTGGCGCCGCTGCGCCTTGCGACCCAAACCGCGTGCTCGCAAACGCTTCCCGAATAGGCGGATCCGTCCACCAACGCGATGATCTTGCTCGTCATGACGTCTCCCTCCTTCAGTGTGCGGCCAGCTTGTCCAACGCGTCGGGCTTGTCGTGCACGCCAAGCCTGTCGACGATGGTCTCGGAGGCTTCGTTCATGCCCCTGATCTCCACCTCCGAGCCGTCGCGGCGGAACTTCAGGACCGCCATGTCGAGTGCCGCGACCGACGAGATGTCCCAGATATGGGCGCGGTTCACGTCGATCACGACCTTCTCGGCGGCCTCGCGAAAGTCGAAGGCGGCCATGAAGTCCTCCGCCGAGGCGAAGAAAAGCTGGCCCTCCACGTGATAGGTCCGCACGCGGCCGTCCTGGGACAGCGCCGATGTCACGCGGAAGAGCTGCGCGATCTTTGCCGCGAAGAACAGCCCCGAGAGCAGCACGCCCACAAGCACACCGATCGCCAGGTTGTGGGTGTAGACCACCACCGCAACGGTCGAGAGCATCACGATGGAGGACGAGCGCGGATGTGTCCGCAGATCCTTGATCGACGACCACGAGAAGGTGCCGATCGAAACCATGATCATGATCGCCACCAGTGCTGCCATCGGAATGCGCGAGACAAGGTCGCCCAGGACCACTACGAGGAACAACAGCACCGTTCCGGCGACGAAACACGAAAGACGTCCGCGTCCGCCCGACTTGATGTTGATGATCGACTGACCGATCATCGCGCATCCCGCCATGCCGCCGATGAAGCCGGTCGCAGTGTTGGCCAGCCCCTGCCCCACGCATTCCTGGTTTCGGTCCGAACTGGTGTCGGTAAGCTCGTCGACGATGTTCTCGGTCATCAGGCTCTCCAAGAGGCCCACCACGGCGACCGCGGCGGCGTAGGGGAAGATGATCGCCAGCGTCTCGAGAGTCAGCGGTATATCGGGTATCAGGAACACCGGCAGCGTATCGGGCAGGGCACCCATGTCGCCCACCGTGCGCACGTCCCACCCCATGGCCAGGACCACCGCCGTCAGTACCACGATGGCGACCAGCGGCGAGGGCACCGCGGTCGTCGCTCGGGGGAACAGGTAGATGATCGCGAGGCCGGCGGCGACGAGCGGATAGGTAAGCCACGGCACGTCGACCAGCTCGGGGATCTGCGCCATGAAGATCAGGATCGCCAGCGCGTTGACGAACCCCGTCATCACCGAGCGCGACACGAACCGCATCAGGTGGCCTAGCCTGGCGAAGCCGGCGGCGATCTGCAGAAGGCCGGCGAGCACCGTGGTCGCGAGCAGGTATTCCAGCCCGTGATCGGCCACGAGGGTGACCATCAGCACCGCGGTCGCGGCCGTGGCCGCCGAGATCATGCCGGGCCGACCGCCGGCGATGGCGGTCACCATGGCGATCGAGAAGGAGGCGTAGAGCCCCACCTTGGGGTCCACGCCCGCGATGATGGAAAAAGCGATGGCCTCGGGTATGAGGGCGAGCGCAACGACGATGCCCGAAAGCATGTCACCACGCACGTTACCGAGCCACTGGCGTCGGTAGGCGTCGAAAGTCATTTGGGATGTCCCGTTCCTGTCCGGCCCGGCGGGGGGCGCCGCGCCGGTGTCGTAAAAGTACGTCTGGTTGGCCCGGCGGATCGGCGGCCGGGAGAGCCATCCGGGACTCGCACCCGGATCCGGTCGTTCAAGGCTCTCTTAGGCGCGCGACCCGACAAGCGCAACCGCCCGCCCCGAACTCCTGCGCGGAACGCAACCGTCGGCACCGCTGTTGGGCGGCGAAACAAGTCAGGATCACGATCATGAGTCTCAAGCGCATACTTGGAACGATGCTCGCCTCCCGCATGGGGGGGCGCGGCCGACGCGGCGGCTTTATGGGCAGCGCCGCGATGATGAGCGGTCTCGGCCGCCGCAGGTCCGGAATGGGCGGCAAGATGGGTCTCGCGGCCATGGGCTTCATGGCCTACCGTGCCTACAAGGATCACCAGTCCCGCACCGCAGGAAGCGCGAGCGCGTCGACCGCCGGCTCCACCTCGTCCAGTTCCTCGGGTTCGAGCGGCGGTATCGCCGACATGATAAAGGACGTGGTCGACCGCGTCTCCGGCAGTTCCGGAAGCCAGTCGAGCGGACCGTCTTCCGCGGCGTCCGCCCCGGAAGACGACGGCATGCAGGAAGAGGCGCGCGCGGCCGAGAACTTCAGCGAGGATACCGCGCTTCTCCTGATCCGTGCCATGGTGACCGCCGCGTATTCGGATGGCTCGCTTTCGAACGACGAGCGCGAGCGGATCATGGGGCAGATCGACGAAGCCGGCGGAACGGCGGAGGATCGTGCCGTCATGGAGCGCGAGATCGCCAACCCCAAGCCGCTCGACACCCTTCTGGCGGACGTCGACGACCAGGAAACGGCCGAGGAGTTCTACCTCGCCTCACGCGTCGCCGTGGACGGGAAGACAGAGGCGAACCGTACCTACCTCGACGATTTGCGTCGCCGGCTCAATTTGTCGGAAGCGCAGGTGAGCGAGGTCGAGGAAATGACAGCCTGATCCGCTAGGCAGAATGTCGGACGGCGATCTCGCGGGTTGATTTCCGGCCGGCAGATCGCCGTCTGACCCCGGTGGTGCGATTGAGGCGATCCTCGCCTTCCACGGCAAAAAGCAACCCAAGAACCATCGCGAATGGCTTCAAGTCCGGCCGACGACGACGTAGTTGCAAATTCTTCCGCAGCGGTATGATGCGGGTACCACCTCACCATCCCGGCAGGTGTTCGCGGCTCCGGTGTCTTCCCGCAGTTTATGGCCGAAACCGATTGGCTGGCATGCAACGTGGGTGGCACGGCCTAGACCAAGTCGCTATTTATGACGCTTTTCCACCCCTGACGATCCGGGGTGGGCAAGAATCTCCGAGGGGCTGGACATGGAGGCGAGACGAAGCTCGGACACGGTACGCGACGCGGTTCTGACGCATGGGGTCGTCACCGAGCATCCCGAAGACCTGATTGCCGGAAGGGGATGGCGCGTGGTCCTCGCCGTCGTTCGAGAAGCGCTCCTGAGGTTGTGGAGCGATGACGCGTTCGGCCTTGCCGGCAATGTCGCGTTCCGCGTCCTCCTGGCGATCTTTCCGTTCCTCATCTTCACCTCGGCGCTGACCGCCTTCATCGGCGACCGGTCCATGGCCGACGGTCTCATCACCTTCCTCATCGCCATCGTTCCCCCCGCCCTGGTCGACCCGATCGTGTCGGAGGTTCAGCAAGTCATGGGGGTGCAGCGCGGTGGCGTCATCAGCCTCGGCATCCTGCTCACGATCTGGTTCGCCGTCGGTGGAGCGGACGGTATCCGGGTCGGGCTGAACCGCTCCTACGGCATCGCGGAGACACGCTCTTTCGTGATCCTCTACCTGGTGCAAAGCGCCATGGTGGTTCTGACGAGCCTCTCGCTCGCGCTTATCGGGTATCTCCTCGTCCTCGCGCCGCGAGCGGGATCGTGGCTCCACGTCCTGATGCCGAGGTTCGATCCCGCCTCGTTCGAGGTCGGGCTCGTGCGCTACCCGGTTGCCGGACTGATCCTGGCGACTGCGCTACTGGCGGCGCATGCTTTCCTCCCCGCACGGCGGACGAAATTCTCCAACATCTGGCCGGGGGTTCTCTTCACCACCCTGTCCTGGTCGATCCTCACGGCCACGTTCTCGTTCTACCTCGGACGGTTCGCCACCTATCCCAGCTATTACGCGGGGCTCGCCGGAATCGTGGCCGCCCTCTACTTCATGTATCTCGCCTCGCTTCTGTTGATCTTCGGCGGCGAGTTGAACCGTGCCCTTCGCATCCGTCGCCTCGCGCGCGCCATGCGCCAGGACGAGGCCCCGGCGCCTTCGAACCCTGCCTGACCGCACCCTCAGTCGCAGGGATCGCCCCGGCCCTTAGACGCCCCGGCCGGAGCCCTGACCTGATTTCGATCCAGGCTCTCGACCATGCGCGTGGCTGTCAGGCCGTGCAGTACGGTGGAAGCGAAGACCGTAAACGTCACCACCGCCCAGAGCGGCCCCTCGTCGATGAACTCCACGTGGGTGGACGCGTAACCCAGGTAGTAGAGCGAGCCGATCCCCCGCACCCCGTAGGTGGAGATCACCAGCCGCCCTCGGAGGGTCAGGTCGCTTCCCAGGAGGCCGAGCATCCCCGCCAGCGGCCGGATCACCAGGATGAGACCGAAGCCGATCACGGCGTGGGTCCAGTCCAGGAACGGCCAGAGCGTCGGCATGACGCTGCCCAGGAGCACGAGCAGGATCGCCGTGATGGCGTGCTCGATCGAAACGGCGAAGCCGTGGAGCCTGCGGTGAAAATCGTGGTCGCTTTCCGCCCGGCGGCAGACGAGGCCCGCGACGAAGGCGGCAATGAACCCGTATCCCTCGGCCAGCTCCACGAGGCCATAGGTCAGGAACACCCCGGCCAACGCCAGGACGCCCGGGCCGGAAGCGGCGAGGGTGTTCCAGCTCGGCAGTGCGAACAGGATGCGCCCGAGGACCCAACCGATTCCCGCGCCCAGGACGGCCCCCGCCACCACGCGGTAAAGGACGTCCCACAAGAGCCATTCCGCCAGCCAGACGTCGGGCGATGCCCCTTGCGCGGCCACGTGCAGGGCAAGGTAGACGAACGGGAAGGCAAGTCCGTCGTTCAGGCCCGCCTCCGTCGTCAGGCCGAAGCGGACGGGGTGCTCGCGCCCCTCCAACGGCGGCCCGATCTGCAGGTCGCCGGCAAGGACCGGGTCGGTGGGTGCGAGGACCGCGCCCAGGAGGATCGCACCGCCGATCGTCATTCCCGCAAGGCCCCATCCCAGCGCCGCCACCGCAGCGATGGTAAGCGGCATCGTCACGGCCAGGAGGCCGATGGTCAGCCGCCACAGGCGCCGGTTGCCCAGATCGTCGATCCGCAACCCGGTGGCGAAAAGGACGACGATCACCACGATCTCGGCCGCCACCTCCCATATCTCGGGGTTCTGGGTAGGATCGATTCCGGAGGCGAGCTGCGGAGACAGCGCCGCGCTCGCCATACCGCAGGCCATCAAGAGCGCTGTCGAGGCCGGAGGCCTGCGCAGGAACATCCGCGGGAGCCAGTAGGCCAGAAGCAGGCTTGCCCCCAAAGTCGCCAGCAGGATGTGGTAATTGTCGAAACCGAAACGTGCGCTTTCCATGGGGTCAGCGTGATCCGGCGAGGTGGGGTCCGCAATACCCCGTAGCACCTCGCGGCCTCACGCCTCGTCCCCGCGCCGCAGGATCAGGACCAGCGACAGGGCGCACAGCGCGCTGGCCACCGCCGCGAACCCGATCCCCGCCGGCAACAGGCCGAAGGGCGCCGACAGGACGCCGACGGTCACGACGGGGATCGAGATCGCCACGTAGGCGACGACGAAATACGTGGCCACGACGGCCGACACCGTTCCCTTCGGGCTCGCGGCCGACACGGTGGTCAGTCCGCCGCGAAATGCGATCCCGTGTCCGATCCCCGCGACGACGATCGCGGCGACCAGGAACGGCAGCCACTGGGCCCAGAGCGCGGCGGTGATGGCCAGGAGCCCCACGAGCAGGAGCGCCATTCCGGTCGGCAGCCGGGTTCGCCGTGGCAGTTTTCCCTCCAGGCTCTGGCCGACGCAGGACATCAGAAAGACCAACCCCGTGACCGCACCGATCAGCAGGTGCCGTCCTTCGAGCCCCAGAACTTCGCCGAGGTAGGCCGGGGTGACCGAGGTCAGGAACCCGCAGATCATGAACCCCGAGAAGGCACAGATCCCCGCCGGAACGAAGACGCCCCGCACCTCGGCCGGAACGGCCAATCCCTGAGGCCTGAGGCGCGGGTGCGCCGCGCGCTCCCCCGGTTCGGGCACGGGCCACAGGCACACGAGTGCAACCGCCACCAGAACGAGATGTGCCACGTAGGGAATGTGGAGCGGATCGGGCAGCGCCAGGATCGCCACGGCGCCGAAGATCGGGCCAAGGCCCAGCCCGCCCATGTTCGCCGCCGTCGCCCCCAGCGTGCCGGCCTGGTCGTGACCTTCTGGCGCCATCTC
Organism: uncultured Paracoccaceae bacterium; assembly: GCA_947500825.1. Lineage (GTDB taxonomy): Bacteria > Pseudomonadota > Alphaproteobacteria > Rhodobacterales > Rhodobacteraceae > Palleronia. Next base: position 251,697 of record CANMTR010000003.1, read on the forward strand.
CCCGACAGCAACGGTCGCCGCCGACGTGTAGATGCCCACCGACAGGCCCGACAGAAGCCGGCCCAGCAGGATCAGCGGCAACCCATCCGCCAAGGCGAAGACCAAGGAGCTCGCCGCCGACAGGGCGAGGCCCCCGATGAGCAGCGGCTTGCGCCCCACCTGCTCCGACCACGGCCCCGTGAGCAGAAGCGCGCCGATCACGCCTACAGCGTAGGCCGCGAAAATCACCGTGATCATGAGCTGGGAGAAGCCGTACTCCGCGGCGTAGAGGGGATAGATCGGCGTCGGCACCGTCGCCCCCAACATGATCGAGGCGAAAGCGAGAATGCCGGCGAGGAAAGATCCCCAGCCGCTGGCTCGGTCGGTCATCGTGGGTGTCCGCGTCTGGGAAGATGTCGTCGAGCAATGCCGCGCCCGCGCCCGGGTTCCCCTGATCCGACCCTGCGCGCCCATGCCGGTATGCAGGCCCCCGCACCGCGCCTCCCGAACGACGCACGGGCAGGCGAATGCCGGAGCCGCACCCGCCTGCCCATCCGGTCAGATGCGGCCGATCAACCGATCATCCCCCCCCCCGCACCGTCACGCTCGTGGAAATGGCGTGCGAGTCTCTGCAGGGCGATCCGCAGAACGATCTTGCCGGATCGGGCGGCCCAACCCATCTGCTTTTCCACTGTCTCCAGGCCTTCCAGCCGGCAGCACACCCTGAGCGTGACATCGCCAAGACCGGGACCGAGATCCGACAGGGCGAGGGCAAGGCGGGCCTTCGCCCCCTCGGCACCCCGTGCCATCGGGTCGCCATCGGGCGTGCGCACCAGGAACTCTTCCCACCCCTCCCTAGGCTCTCCGCCCATGACGGCGATCTCGTATTCCTCCCGCAATCTCTCGCCCGCCCGAACGAGATCGGCCGCGAGGAAGGGCGAGCCGTCCTTGTCGCGGCGCCGTGCGAGGACGAGGATCGGCGTTTCGGCAACGCCGTAGCGGCTGCGGTTGTCGGGTTCGTCCTCCTCCGTCGCGACCGTGCTCACGGCCGCCTCCCGGGCGAGGAAATCGCGCAACGCCCCGCGCCCGGCCGCGGTGATGCGGTACCGCGCGACTCGGCCGGAGGCGCCCGCCTCAATCCACTCGTGCAGCGCCATGGCCTCGGCGATCTCGCGATCGACTGTCCCGGTGCGGATCGTCTGCCCGTCGCGGGTCTCGCGGACGACGACCGCCTTCTCCATTCCCTCCGCGACCGCCAGGCAGGCCCCCGGCTCGGCCAGGCGGCGCAGGATCCGCCTCGCCTCCTGCTCGAGACGCTGGGTGCATGGCAGGGGCTGGGAAAGCTCCGTAGAAGATGTCATGATGTCGATGTCCTCGGGCTTGACCGGGGCGTCGGCCCCGGAGCGCTGTCGGCCGAGCCGATGGAGCGCATGGTCCACGAGAGGGTCGTCGCGGCGCAGCTCGAACCGCCGGACCTGGCGCAGGACCGTCGAGGCATGGCACCCCGCGTCCCTTGCCAGGGACCGGATGGACCGCCCCTGGACGACATGGGCAAGGTAGGTTTCCACGTTGTCCGGAACCCAGCCCGGTAATCCGTCACTCGGCGTAGCGGCCATTCCGACTTCCTCTCTCTCCGTGCGGGTCATCTCATCCGATAACTTGATACAACTTTTAGTTGTTTGCGTTAGCGGATTGTTAACGACCTTCTCGCAAGGACCAATTTCCTGACAAAGGGTTAAGCCACTAATGGGCCGCCGTGCGCCCATCCGTGCACGGACGCAACAATCAACCTAAGCGTGCAAATCTCATCTGGAACGTACCAGACGGAGCACTTCCATGACGCTGTTCGATTCGCCCATCGCGACCCTTCGCCGCCCTCGCCTGCTCATGAGCGCGGCGCGGTTCGGTCTCGGGCGCTACGATCGGGACTCGGTTCTACCGCGCGTCCTGAACGGGGACGTCCCCCTGCCCGGACGGCACTGCATCGACACGTTGTCGGATCGAGAAGCTGCGTGCGAGCAGGCGCGCACCGAAGGCTCCGCGATCTATTCGATCGCGGAGCACGTGGAACTTCTGACCGCGCTCGTGGCCGAGACCCGGCTCTATCTCGACACGCGGGTCGTCAGCTGAACGCGTCGCTCATCTCGGACTTGCGCCGGGCGACGTAGTCCTCCAGCCGCCCCGCGATCCCGGCATCGAGATCGGGCGGCTGGTACTCCGACAGGAGCTTCTCCACCCGGGCCTCGGCCAACGAGGCAGTGTCGCGTCCGCCCTCTTCGGCCCAGGTCTCGTAGGGCTTGTAATCCAGTAACTGACTACGCCAGAACGCCTGCTTGAAGTTCGCCTGCGTGTGGGCGCAGCCAAGGAAGTGGCCGCCCGGCCCCACTTCCCGCAACGCGTCCATCGCCTGGCCCGTCTCCGACATGTCGACGCCGCCCGCGAGATGGTGGAGTGCTCCGAGCTGATCGGCATCCATCACGAACTTCTCGAACGACGCGACGAGGCCACCCTCCAGCCATCCGCAGGCGTGGAGCATGAAGTTGACGCCCGACAGGAGGCCCATCTGCAGGCTGTTGGCACTCTCGTAGCCGGCCTGCGCGTCGGGCAGCTTGGCACCGTTGAACGAGCCCGCCGAGCGGAACGGCACGCCCAGACGCCGCATCAACTGGCCCGCGCCGTAGGTGATCTGGCTCGCCTCGGGCGTCCCGAAGGTGGGTGCGCCCGAGTTCATGTCGATCGAGGTCACGAAGGCGCCGCCGATTACCGGCGCGCCGGGCCGCACGAGCTGGGCGTAGGCCACGCCCGTCATCACCTCGGCCAAGACCTGCGTGAGCGTGCCGGCGATGGTCACCGGCGCCATCGCACCGCCCACCACGAACGGCGACACGATGCAGGCTTGGTTTGCCGCGGCATAGACCTCGAGCGCCCCCATCATCGTCGCGTCGAAGGTCAAGGGCGAGTTCACGTTGATCAGCGACGTGAGCACTGCGTTCTCGTCGACGAAATTGTCGCCGAACAGGATCTTGCACATCTCCACCGAGTCCGCCGCCCGCGAGGGCTCGGTCACGCCCCCCATGAACGGCTTGTCCGAAAGGGTCATGTGCGCCAGAAGCATGTCGAAATGACGCTTGTTGACGGCGATGTCCGTGGGCTCGCACAAGGTGCCGCCGGAATGGTGCACCCATTTCGACATGTAGCCGAGCTTCACGAATGTGCGGAAATCCTCGATCGTGGCATAGCGGCGCCCCGAGACGCGGTCGCGCACGAAAGGTGGGCCGTAAACGGGTGCACAGACCAGGCTTCGACCGCCGATCTCGACCGAGCGTTCGGGATTGCGCGCATGCTGGGTGAACCGCGCGGGCGCGGTTCGGCATAGCTGCCGCGCGAGCCCCTTGGGAATCCGCACGCGATCGCCCTCCACCGTCGCACCGGCCGCGCGCCAGCGATCGAGGGCGCCCGGGTTGTCGGGAAAGGCGACGCCGACCTCCTCCAGCAATATCTCGGCATTGGCCTCGATGATCTCGAGCGCCTCCTCGCTCAACAACTCGAAGTTGGGGATATTGCGCTCGATGAAACGCGCGGCCTCGATTCGAACCGCGCTTCGCTCCGCACGCCGGGCGGCACCGCCGCCCGTGCCCCTGCCTCGCCGACGGGTTGCCGTCTCGTTCATGGCCACTCTCCCTGCCGCTCCGCCTCGGCATAGGAACATCGCGCGCGTCCGCGCCGTCGATTAGCGCCGCTTTGGAGGCAAAACCGACATTCGCCCCACGGCACCGTTCGCGCGTGCCGCTTGCGCCGCGCCGTCCACGGCGCTATCGGCGCGGGCATGAGAGACGCCCCCCTCCTGCCCGGCCACCGAGACGCGCACCAGAAGCTCCTGATCGTCGATTTCGGCAGCCAGGTGACCCAGCTCATCGCCCGGCGCCTGCGCGAGATCGATGTCTATTGCGAGATCCATCCCTTCAATGCCGTGGACGAGGCCTTCCTCGACGACTTCGCCCCCCGCGCGGTGATCCTGTCGGGCGGTCCCGCGAGCGTGCCCGACGCCGGCAGCCCGCGCCCGCCCATGAAGGTGTTCGATCTCGGCGTGCCGGTCCTGGGCATCTGCTACGGTCAGCAGGTGATGATGCAGATGCTGGGCGGCGAGGTCGTGCGGACGCCAGGATCGGCCGAGTTCGGGCGGGCCTGGATCGAGCCGACGGAGGAGCGGCTGGAGCTGATGAACGGCTGGTTCCAGGGCCATCGGGAACAGGTCTGGATGAGCCACGGCGACCACGTCTCGAGGCTCGCGCCGGGATTCCGCCCCTTCGCCACGTCCCAGGGCGCCCCTTTCGCCGTGACTGCCGACCCCGAGCGCCGTTTCTTCGCCGTGCAGTTCCACCCCGAGGTGCATCACACGCCGGGGGGGGCGACCTTCCTGGCCAATTTCTGCGCGCTCGCGGGCTTCACCGGTGATTGGACCATGGGCGCCTATAGAGAGCAGGCGGTACGCGCGATCCGCGACCAGGTGGGCGACGGCCGCGTGATCTGCGCGCTCTCGGGCGGCGTCGACAGCTCGGTCGCCGCCGTGCTCCTGCACGAGGCGGTGGGCGATCAGCTGACATGCGTTTTCGTCGACCACGGCCTGCTGCGCAAGGACGAGGCCGGGGAGGTGGTGGGCATGTTCCGCGACCACATGAACCTTCCGGTGGTCCATGCCGACGAGTCGGAGATGTTCCTGACCGCGCTTGAGGGCGTTTCGGACCCCGAACGGAAGCGTAAGATCATCGGCGGCCTCTTCATCGAGGTATTCGAGAAGCACGCCCACCAGATCGGCGGCGCCGAGTTCCTGGCCCAGGGCACACTCTATCCGGACGTGATCGAATCGGTCAGCTTCTCGGGTGGACCGAGCGTGACGATCAAGAGCCATCACAACGTGGGCGGGCTGCCCGAAAAGATGGGAATGACCCTGGTCGAGCCGCTGCGCGAGCTGTTCAAGGACGAGGTCCGCGCGCTCGGGCGAGAGCTGGGCCTGCCCGACCGGTTCATCGGCCGACACCCGTTCCCCGGCCCAGGCCTCGCCATCCGCTGCCCCGGCGAGATCACCCGCGAGAAGCTCGACATCCTGCGCGAGGCAGATGCGATCTTCATCGACCAGATCCGCCGGCACGGCCTCTACGACGAGATCTGGCAAGCCTTCGTGGCGATCCTGCCGGTCCGCACGGTGGGCGTGATGGGCGACGGGCGCACCTACGACTTCGCCTGTGCCCTGCGCGCGGTGACCAGCGTCGACGGGATGACGGCGGACTACTACCCATTCGACCACGACTTCCTGGGCGAGACGGCCACGCGCATCATCAACAACGTGCGCGGCATCAACCGCGTGACCTACGACATAACGTCGAAGCCCCCGGGCACGATCGAATGGGAGTGACAGAGGGCGTCCGCGCAGCGGCGCCCGATGTCGAGGCCGGCGCGATCCGGCGCGCCGCCCTGTGGATGACGGGCGCCATCGCATCCTTCTCGGCCATGGCCGTGGCGGGGCGCGAAGTGTCGATCGAGCTCGATACCTTCGAACTCATGGCCTACCGCTCGCTGATCGGCGTCGTCCTCGTGGTCTCGGTCGCCGGTGCGGTCGGAACGCTCGGCGGGGTCCGCCGCGACCGGCTGGGCCTGCACCTGCTGCGCAACGTGTTCCACTTCACCGGCCAGAACCTGTGGTTCCTGGCCATCGCCACGATCCCGCTGGCGCAGGTCTTCGCGCTCGAGTTCTCCTCGCCGATCTGGGTTGCCCTGGGCGCGCCGCTCATCTTGGGCGAACGCCTTTCTGCACGCGGGCTCGTGGCGGTTCTGGTGGGCTTTGTCGGCATCCTCATCGTCGCCCGCCCCGGCGCGGCACCGATCGGGCCTGGGCAGGTGGCCGCGGCGCTCGCCGCGATCGGATTTGCCGGATCGGCCCTGTTCACCCGGCGCCTGACGCGGACCGACAGCATCACCTCCATCCTCTTCTGGCTTACGGTGATGCAGGCGGCAATGGGTGTGGGCCTCGCCGCGATCGACGGCGACATGACCTGGCCTTCCGCGGTGATCTGGCCCTGGCTCGCGGTGATCGGCGTCGCGGGGCTCTCGGCGCATCTGTGCCTGACCACCGCCCTTTCCCAAGCCCCCGCGAGCCTGGTGATGCCGATGGATTTCCTGCGTCTGCCCGCTATCGCGCTGATCGGCATGGCGCTCTACGCCGAGCCGCTCGATCTGTGGACCTTCGTGGGCGCAGCCACGATCTTCGCCGGGAACTGGATCAACCTCCGCCGCCGCAGATCTGTTACATAAACGCGACGCTGCTCGCGATTGAGATGATCCGACGTAAGGTCACCTTATCTATAGCGTGCATGCACCGCCACGGCATGTGCAAGGCTTTCCTCGGCGACATTGGAGGAGACAATGCGGAACATACATCTGAGCAGCGTGGCGCTGCTCTGCCTCGCACCGGCATCGGCCATGGCACTGGGTCTCGACCGCTCTGGCCAGTCGGTGGACGTGATGTTCGAGGATGGGAACTACTTTCAATTCAGCGTCAACCGGGCCTTTCCCAGCGTTGACGGCGTCGACACCCTGGGCTTCGACACCGGCGACGTGGCCGAGAACTTCACTTCGATCGAAGCGGGCATCAAGTTTCAGGTCACGGAAAAACTGTCGCTCGGCCTCATGGCCAATCAGCCTTACGGTGCCGATATCTCCTATCCGTCGGACGGATCGGTCCTCTTGGGCGGCTCCAACGCCACGGTGGATAGCCGCGAGTTGATCGCGCTTGCGCGATACCGGATCAACGACAGTTTCTCCGTCCATGGCGGCTTGCGCTACACCCACCTGGAGTCGGACACGCTCCTGTCCGGTGCAGCATATGGCGGCCTGAGCGGCTACGCGGCCTCCTTCGACGAGGACGGCGACACGGGGTTCGTCGCCGGGTTCGCCTACGAGCGGCCCGAGATCGCGCTGCGCATCGCCCTGACCTATTTCCAAGGCACGGAACACGACCTGGACACCACCGAAAGCCTGAACGGCGTTGACGTCGGCGACCTCCCCGGTGCCGCGTTCGGCCTGCCGATCAACCCCTTTTCGACCGAGACGACGACCACGGTCGAGACGGCGGACGCGCTCAACATCGACTTCCAGACCGGGATCAACGCGCGAACCCTCCTCTTCGGCCAGATCCGTTATGCCTGGTACGAGAATGTCGAATCGGCGCCGGCCTTCTTCGACGCTCTGAGCGATCCCGATGACGAAGGCACCAGCCTGATCGATATCGAGGACAACTACTCGATCACCCTGGGGGTCGGACGCCAGCTCACCGAACGCCTGTCGGGCATCGCCTCCGTCAGCTACGAGCCAGAGGAAGATGACGACCTGGTCTCGCCCCTCTCCCCGACGAACGGACAGACGGCCTTCGGCCTGGGCATGAGCTACGCGGTGACCGACCGCATGACGCTCGCGGGCGGACTGCGGTATGTCTGGCTTGGCGACGCGCAGCCAGAAACCGGCACGCCCGACGTCGCGCGCGCCAATTTCGAGGACAACCACGTCGTAGGCCTCGGCCTGCAGGTCGGATACAGCTTCTGATCGCCGCCGGCCCCGCGCGCTCCACGCGCGGGGCCTGTTTGCCCCCTGTCTTCGCCACGCCGGGTGCGCTATGGGCCGCGAATGATCTACGATAATGCGGATGACTGGCGTCGGGCGGGGCCTAAGCGCGTGATGCTTTTCGGCATGTCGGGGCTGGGCAAAACATATCTTGCATCGATGTTGCGGGAAGCCGGCGGGTGGTTTCACTACTCGGTCGATTACCGCATCGGGACCCGCTACATGGGCGAACACATCGCGGACAACTTCAAGCGGGAGGCCATGAAGGTACCGCTCCTGCGCGAATTGCTGTTGAGCGATTCGATTTATGTCGGGTCGAACATCACCTTCGACAACCTCGCGCCGCTCTCCACGTATCTGGGCAAGCCCGGCGACCCGTCGAAGGGCGGCCTCGACTTCGCCGAATACATGCGCCGACAGGAACTTCACCGCGAGGCGGAGATCCTGTCCATGCGCGATACGGTGCGCTTCATCGACCGCGCCGGCGAAATTTACGGCTACGACAACTTCGTCTGCGACACGTCCGGCTCGATCTGCGAGGTGGTCGATCCCGAAGATCCAGACGACCCGCTTCTTGAGTTGCTGTCCGAGCACCTTCTTCTCGTCTGGATCCGCGGCTCGGACGCGCACACGGAGGAACTGGTGCGCCGGTTCGACCGCGCGCCCAAGCCCATGTACTACCAACCCGCCTTCCTCGCGGAGGCCTGGTCCGAGTATCTCGAAAAGACCGGCGCCGTGCCGGAGGACGTCGATCCCGACGCCTTCGTGCGCTGGACCTATGCGCGCGCCCTGGCCCACCGGGCGCCGCGCTACGCGGCCATGGCGCGCTTGGGCGTGACAGTTACCGCCGACGAGGTCGCCGCCGTTCACTCGCCGGGCGATTTCAACGAGCTGATCGCCGCGGCACTCGATCGACCGGCCTGACCCCGGGGATTGCCGCGCGGCACGATCCCGTCTACCTCTCGCCCCCCTCCCCTGACCGGACGACGCGCGATGCCCATCAAGCTGCCCTCGGACCTGCCCGCCTTCGACCTCCTGCGCGGAGAGGGCGTGCACGTCATGGGCGCGGCCGAGGCCGTGCGTCAGGACATCCGCCCGCTCAGGATCGCGCTTTTGAACCTGATGCCCCTCAAGATCCAGACCGAGAACCAGTTCGCCCGGCTGATCGGCGCCGGACCGCTCCAGATCGACTTCCACCTGATCCGCATGAGCGAGCACCAGACCCGCAATACAGCCGCGGGCCACATGGAGGCGTTCTACCGTCCCTTCCAGGACGTGAAGCACGAGAAGTTCGACGGCCTGATCATCACCGGCGCCCCTATCGAGCACATCGACTTCACGGACGTCACCTACTGGGACGAGCTGACCGAGGTGTTCCAATGGACGCAGAGCCATGTCCATTCCACCTTCGGCGTTTGCTGGGGCGGCATGGCGATGATCAACTATTTTCATGGTGTTCCGAAGCATCTGCTCTCGGCGAAGCTGTTCGGATGCTACCGGCACCGCAACCTCGACCCTGCGGCGCCTTACCTGCGTGGCTTTTCCGACGACTGCGTGATCCCTGTCTCGCGCTGGACGGAAATGCGCCAGGAGGATATCGACCGCGCCCCGGGGCTGCGCACCCTGCTTTCCTCGGACGCGGCCGGGCCGGCTCTGGTGGAGGACCCCGGCCACCGCGCGCTCTATATTTTCAATCACTTCGAATACGACGATGACACGCTGAAGCAGGAATACGACCGCGACGTCGCGGCCGGCGTGCCCATCGAGGTCCCCGGGAACTATTACCCCGATGACGATCCGGCGAGGCCGCCGCTCAATCGCTGGCGCGGCCATGCTCATCTGCTATATGGCAACTGGATCAACGAGATATACCAGTCGACGCCCTATGACATCGAGAAGATCGGCGCTTAGTGCCGCGATCCTGCTTTTGGTGCTCGCCGGGTGCGGCGCCATCGTCGACCAGCGGATCGACGAGCGCGCCCGCAAGGCCGCGGGCGCCTACCCGCCCGAAGGTCGGTTCCTGACCATTGACGGCCGGCGCGTCCACTACGTGCAGGTCGGCTCTGGCCCGGACGTGGTCCTGCTGCACGGCGCGTCCGGAAACGTTCGCGATTTCACTCTGGGCTTCGCCGGGCGGCTGACGGACCGCTACCGCGTGACCATCTTCGACCGGCCTGGCCTGGGCTACACCGATCCCGACCCGGCCTTCACAGGTGCGTTCGACGCACGCGCCGAGGGGCCCGCAGCACAAGCGGCGTTTTTGCACCGCGCGGCGGAGGAACTTGGGGTAACGGACGAGATCGTGCTCGGCCATTCTTACGGCGGCGCCGTCGCGATGGCCTGGGCGGTGGAGTATCGCCCGGCGGCAGCGGTCATCGTATCCGGCGCGACGCAGCCTTGGCGAGGCGGGCTCGGGCCTCTCTACACCCTGACGGGAACGTCGTTGGGCGGGGCGACTGTCGTTCCGCTTATTTCCGCCTTCGTACCGGAATCGCTGGTGCGTCGTGCGATCTCAGCCGTCTTCGCCCCGCAGGACCCTCCCCCGGGATACGCGCAAGAAATCGGGGCATCTTTAGTCCTGCGCGCCGAAAGTTTCCGCACGAACGCGCAACAGGTCAAGACGCTCCGCCAGCACCTCGTCGACATGGCGCCACGCTATCCGGAGATCGACTTTCCGGTGGAACTGGTTCACGGGACGGCCGACGATGTAGTTCCTCTGGAGGTCCACTCCGGTCCTCTCTCACGACAGGTGGAGAGTGCGCGCCTGACCAGCCTTCCCGGGGTCGGGCACATGCCTCACCATGTTGACCCAGAGGCCGTCGTGGCCGCGGTCGACCGCGCGGCGGCCCGTGCCGGTCTGAAATGACCTAGGGGAATGCGTTAGTAGGGCCGTTTACCTATCCCGTCTACGAGGGTTTGCCGGGACGGGTCGCCCCCGTTGGAGCGAGGGGTGAAGATGGCAGTCCCCCTACCCGGTTCTGCAGGGTTGCGCGGTGGTCCACGCCTTTCTTGGCGACCTGGGCCAAGGTGCAGGCGGCCAGCACGCTCGTCACACCGAAGGCGACGCCCGCGGCCCCGTGCAGTGCCGCGACGCTCGTCAGACGCAGGATCATCGTGTCGGCTCCATCGCGAGCGCCGCGTGGGCGGCCACGGCCAGTCCGGCTCCGAGGGTGAGGCCCATGGCCACGCCTGCAGCCGAGGCACCGATTGCGACAAACCCGGTTATTGGATTGGGCAGCATCTCGTTCTCTCCCTGTGGGCGACGGCGCCTTGCGAGCCGACTGATCCTGTAACGGTTCGAGCCGGGCGGTGGTTCTGCGACAACTTGAAGCCGGTGCGGCGCGTTGCCGTGGAGCTTCGCATGCAGGCTGACACGTTCGGCACCGGAAAGACAGCCGGCATGAACGTGCCGGCTTGTGACCGTCCCGCCGCCTACTCGATGTAGTCCCACACCAGCGATTCTGTCGCGACGAACGGGTTTTCCCCGTAAGGGATCTCGGCCGGGAACGGGACGGCGATCGAGTCGGTGCAGAGGCTCGCAGCCGCCTCGCCGGATTCGGCGATGACCAGGGCCGTGCGGCGGATCCGCGTGAGATCGGGGCCGAAATCTATGAGGCGCCACGCTTGAAGCATGGTACAAATGCTTGAGCGAGGACGGGGGCAGCCGTATGGCGATAGATTGTCCTTTCAGGGGCGACGCACCCCGTTCCATGCGGCCACCCAGCCCGACGGCGCGCGCGGGGGCCTTCGCACGCCCCCGCGAAGCTCAGGAATAGGCGCGCCCTTCGGAGAAGTAGCGCCGGCTGATGGCGAAGACCGTACCGCTCAGCGCGATCAGCCCGATAAGGTTCGGGATCGCCATGAGCGCGTTCATGATATCCGCGACGATCCAGATGAGGCCCAGGTTGCCCACCGCGCCGATCACCAGCGCCACGATCCACAGGGCGCGGAACGGCATCACGACGCGGGTGCCGAACAGGTATCCCGCCGCCCTCTCGCCGTAGTAGCTCCACCCCAGGATAGTCGTGAACGCGAAGACCACGAGGCCCAGCGTCACGATCAGGTCACCGCCCGGCAGGCCGGTGTCGAAGGCCAGCGCCGACAGCTCGGCCCCGGTCTCGCCGCTCGTCCAGGCCCCCGTGGTGATGATGACCAGCGCGGTCATGGTGCATACGACGATGGTGTCGATGAACGTGCCCAGCATCGCCACCGTGCCTTGCCGGACCGGATCGCGGGTCTGTGCGGCGGCGTGGGCGATGGGTGCGCTCCCCAGCCCCGCCTCGTTGGAGAAGACACCGCGCGCCACGCCAAAGCGGATCGCCATCAGGATGCCAGCGCCCGCAAAGCCCCCCGAGGCGGCGGTGCCGGTGAATGCGTCGGCGAAGATCAGGCCGATCGCGGCGGGAACGTCCCCCGCATTGACCGCCAGGATCAGGAGCGCGCCGCCGATGTAGAGCACGGCCATGAGCGGCACCAGCCGCTCGGCCACGGCACCGATGCGCCGCACGCCGCCCATGATCACCAGCGCGGTCAGCCCGGCGAGCACCAGCCCGGTGACGATGTAGGGGACGCCGAAACTCCCCTCGAGCGCGCGGGCCACCGAGTTCGACTGCACCGTGTTGCCGATGCCGAAGGCCGCGATCATGGCGAAGAAGGCGAAGGTCGCCCCGAGCCAGGCCCACGACGGCCCGAGCCCGTTGCGGATGTAGTACATCGGCCCGCCGACGAAGCGCCCCTCGGCATCCGTCTCGCGGTACTCCACCGCCAGCACGGCCTCCGCGTACTTTGTCGCCATGCCCACGAGGGCGGTGATCCACATCCAGAACACCGCGCCGGGCCCCCCGAGAAAGATCGCCGTGGCGACGCCCGCGATGTTGCCAGTGCCGATGGTGGCCGAGAGCGAGGTCATCAGGGCCTGGAACGGCGTGATCTCACCCTCGCCGCCTTCCTGCGCCTTGCGCCCGCGCAGGGTCATCCGCACCCCGTAGCCCAGCCTCCGCCACGGCAGGAAGCGCAGACCCACCATCAGGTACAGCCCCGTGCCCAGAAGCAGGACGAGGAGCGGCACCCCCCATACGAATGCGCTGACCGCGCCCAGAAAGTCGCTCATGATCCCCTCGAGATGGCGTTGTCGAAATCGACCGTCGGGGAACCGGTATCTGCCGCGGGCCGCCGCGTCGAGACGTGCGTCCCGAGCGGCAACAGCGTGATCAGCTCGCCCGGGCGACGATCTGGGCGGGGGCCGGGGCGGGCTCGGTCATGTCCGGGTCCTCGCGGTCGTCGCGCAAGGTGGCGACCCGCAGGGCGGCGAGAGCGATCCCTGCGAAGGCCCCGCCGTAGAAGCCGCAGATCGTGGAGATCCAGCCCAGGTCGAAGGCAAGGCGGAGCGTGCCGCCCGATGCGATCCCGACGACCAGTCCGACGAAGACGACGGCGATGACCATGGGTTCTCTCCTCTCCCTTATCCTGACTCCACAATGGCGACCGCCAGATTTACACCCGGTTAAGAGGCGTGATATTTGCGTGGCGGGATCGCGTCTCGATAATGTCCAGGCCGGTGCAGACGGCCGCGCCCCGGGTGGGAGGACCCATGGACGAACGCGCCGACGACACCCACGAGGTCCTGAACCAGCCCCATCCGCGCGGGGAAGCGGACCCTTGGGCCGCCGACCCGGTGCTACGCTCCCATGTCGCCGCGCGGGGAGGATCGGCCCGGGACCTGGCGGCCTACGGGCAGGCGCTGGCCGACGCCGGGGCGCGCGACCTGGGCGAGACTGCGCGGCGGCACCCGCCCGAGGCGCTGATCTTCGACCGTCACGGGCGGCGGAGGGACGAGGTGCGCTTCGACCCCGCCTATCACGAGTTGCTGGCGCTGGGGCTGGGCCATGGATACGCGGCCGGGCCCTGGCGCGGCGGCTCTCACGTCACCCACGCGGCGATGGTGTACCTGACGAGCGGCGTCGAGCCGGGCGTGTGCTGTCCGATGACCATGACCTATGCCGGCGTCCCTGCGCTGGCGGCCGATCCCGGCACGGCCGCCTGGACCGAGCGGCTCTCGACGCCGGACTACGACCCCTCCATCACCCCCCTGCCCGCCAGGCACACCGCGACCCTCGGCATGGCGATGACCGAGAAGCAGGGCGGCTCGGACGTGCGCGCCAACACCACGCGGGCCGAGCCCGACGGCGACGGCTGGCGCCTGGTGGGGCACAAGTGGTTCTGCTCGGCGCCCATGTCCGACGGGTTCCTGACCCTGGCGCAGACCGCGGCGGGGCTGTCGTGCTTCCTGGTGCCGCGCCTGGCCGAGGATGGCGGGCCCAACGGCATTCGCCTCATGCGCCTCAAGGACAAGCTCGGCAACCGCGCCAATGCCTCGGCCGAGATCGAGTATCACGGGGCGCGCGCGCGCCTGGTGGGCGATCCGGGGGGCGGCGTGAAGGCGATCATCCCCATGGTGCACCACACCCGGCTCGACACCGCCATGGCCCCCGCGGGGCTGATGCGGGCGGCCCTGGCCGAGGCGGCCTGGTGGTGCGAGGGACGTTCGGCCTTCCAGCGCCGGCTGATGAACCAGCCGCTGATGCGCGCGGTCCTGGCCGACCTGGCGCTGGACTGGGAGGGGGCGACCGCGCTCGGCCTGCGCGTTGCCGCGGCCTTCGACAGGGGCGATCCGCTGGCCAGGATCGGCGTGGCGCTGGCGAAGTACCTGTCGAACAAGCGCTGCCCGGTGGTGACCGCCGAGGCGATGGAGGTGCTGGGCGGCATGGGATACGTGGAGGAGACGCCGATGCCCATGCTCTACCGCGAGGCGCCGCTGAACGGCATCTGGGAAGGGTCTGGCAACGTCATTTGCCTCGACATCCTGCGCGCCATGGCCCGCGACGACGCCGCGCGGGCGGCGCTCGACGCCGCGCTCGACGCCGCGCGGGGGGCAGATACGAAATACGACGCCGCGCTCAGGCAATTGCGCGCGCGCTGGCCGCGCCTCCCGGCGGAGGCGGAGGCGCGCGCCTATGCCGAGGCCGTGGCCCATTGCCTGACCGCGGCGACCCTGATCGAGACCGCGCCCCAGGCAGTTGCCGAGAGCTACGTCGCCGGACGCCTCGTCCCCCGCGGCCTGACCCCCGGCGCCGTGACCGGCATCGACGCCGACGCCCTGGTCGCACGCCTGACCGCGCGCGGCTGAAAGGCGGGGGCGGTCCAACGGGGCTTGCCCGGTGCGACCTCGCCTCCACATTCCCGGTCATGGCAGCGCGAGGGACCGATCCATGACCACCACGCCGCGACGGGGCGAAAGTGCGGACCGAAGGACGCGATGACGGACTATGTCGTCTACGACGTGTTCAGCGACGTGGCCTTCGGCGGCAATCCGTTGGCGGTGGTGACCGAGGCCCATGTCCTGCCCGAGCGGCTGCTGCAGCCATTGGCGCGGGAGTTCGGCTTTTCGGAGACGGTGTTCCTCTTTCCCCCGGAGCATGGCGGGACGGCGCGGCTCCGGATCTTCACGCCGACTCAGGAGATCCCCTTCGCCGGGCATCCCCTCATTGGCACGGCCGTGGCACTGGCCGAGCGCGGGCCGCCAGGACAGATGCTGCTGGAGACCGCGGCGGGCCCAATTCCGTGCTTCGCCGAGGGCGGGCGGGCTGGCTTCCTGCGCGAGACGGCGCTGGAGACGCTGGGTGCGCCCACGCCCGCGACGGTCGCCGCCTGCCTGGGCCTGCCGCAGGGTTCCGTGCGCACCGACGTCCACGCCCCCGTCCTCGCCTCGGCCGGTCTGCCATTTGCGCTGGTGGAGCTGGCCTCGGCGCGCGATCTGTCCCGCGCGGGGCCGCGGATCGAGGCGTTTCGCGCCGCGCAGGACCTGCACCCCCTGCCCTTCGACTTCGCCGTCTACGCCTATGTCAGGGAGGGCGACGACGTCCGCGCACGGATGTTCGCGCCCCTCGAAGACATCCCCGAGGACCCCGCCACCGGCAGCGCCGCCGCGGCGCTGGGCCTGTTCCTGTCGAATCTCGAAGGGCGAGAATGCCGACTGACGATCCGCCAGGGAGCGGAAATGGGCCGGTTGTCCGTGATCGAGGTAATCGCCGATCCGGGCTTCGTGACGATCTCCGGCGACGCCGTACGGGTAATGGAGGGGCGCCTGGGCCGACTTGCCTAGGCGCGCGCGACGGCCTACGGGCAGAGCCGTTCATCCCGGCCGGCGGAGAGTTCCATGGAGACCGACAACCTGCGCGCCATCGTCCTGATGGTCGGCGCCATGGCCGCGTTCGCGGTCGAGGATTTTCTGGTCAAGACCATCGCCGGGACGATGCCGACCCCGCAGATCATCTTCGTCCTGTCCCTGGGCGGCGCGATCCTCTTCGCGCTCGTCTGCGCGCGGCGGGGCACCCCCATGGCGAGCGACGCCATGCGCCACCCTTACGTGATCGTGCGCAGCCTGGCGGAGGTCGGCGCCACCCTGTGCTATGTCAGCTCGCTGATGCTGATCCCGCTCTCGCTGGCCTCGGCGATCCTTCAGGCGACCCCGATCTTCGTGACCATGGGCGCGGCCCTGTGGTTGGGCGAGCCGGTGGGCTGGCGGCGCTGGTCGGCGGTTCTGGCGGGATTGCTGGGGGTGCTGGTGATCCTGCGCCCGGGGTTCGAGGGCTTCGTGCCCTCCGCGCTGCTGGCGGTGGCGGGATCGGTGCAACTCGCGATCCGCGACGTGGTCTCGCGCCGCATCCCCCACAGCGTGCGCTCCGAGCAGCTCTCGCTCTGGGCCTACGGCCTGCTGGCGGCGGCCGCGGGGTTAATGGGGCTGGCGAGCGGCGGCGCCACCGGCGCGCCCGGCTGGGCCTGGGCGGTGCTGGCCCTCGCCGTGGTAGTGGGCGCGGTGGCCTACATGCTGCTGACCACGGCCACGCGGCTGGGCGACGTGACCGCCGTGATCCCGTTCCGCTATTCGCGCCTGATCTTCGCGCTAGTCCTGGGGATCGTGCTACTGGGTGAGCGGCCCGACGCGGCGACGCTGGCGGGCGCGGCCATCGTGGTGGCGAGCGGCCTCTATGCCTGGCTCAGGGAGCGGCGGCGCGCCCGCGCCCTTTCCACCGCCCGCGCGAGGGCATAGACCGGGGACGACGCGACACCATCTCCGGAGACCAGCCCATGAGCGCCATTATCGACATCCATGGCCGCGAGATCCTCGACAGCCGCGGGAACCCCACGGTCGAGGTCGACGTGGTCCTCGACACCGGCGTGATGGGGCGCGCCGCCGTGCCCTCCGGCGCCTCCACCGGGCAGCACGAGGCGCACGAGCGCCGCGACGGCGACAAGGGGCGTTACCTGGGCAAGGGCGTGACCGAGGCGGTCGCGGCGATCAACGGCGAGATCGCCGAGGGCCTTATCGGCATGGACGCCACCGAGCAGGAGGCCGTCGACGCCGCCATGATCGAGATGGACGGCACCGACAACAAGGGCCGCCTGGGCGCCAACGCGATCCTGGGTGTGAGCCTGGCGACCGCCAAGGCCGCGGCGGAGTTCACCATGCAGCCCCTGTTCCGCTATGTCGGCGGCACCGCTGCGCGCACCCTGCCGGTGCCGATGATGAACATCGTCAACGGCGGCGAGCACGCGGACAACCCGATCGACTTTCAGGAATTCATGATCATGCCGGTCTCGGCCCCCAACATCCGCGAGGCCGTGCGGATGGGCGCCGAGGTGTTCCACACCCTCAAGAAGGAGCTGTCGGCGGCGGGCCTGTCCACTGGGATCGGCGACGAGGGCGGCTTCGCCCCCGACATCAAGTCCACCCGCGACGCGATGGACTTCATCATGCGCGCGGTGGAAAAGGCCGGCTACTCAGCTGGAACCGACATCATGCTCGCGCTCGATTGCGCGTCCACCGAGTATTTCGAGGGCGGCCGCTACGAGATGAAGGGCGAAGGCGCGTCGCTGTCGCCAGAGGAGAACGTGGACTACCTCGAGAAGCTGGTGGCCGACTACCCGATCCTGTCGATCGAGGACGGCTGCGCAGAGGACGACTGGGACGGGTGGAAGATGCTGACCGACCGCCTGGGCGACCGGGTGCAGCTGGTGGGCGACGACCTGTTCGTGACCAACCCCAAGCGTCTCAAGGACGGGATCGAGCGGGGCTGCGCCAACTCGATGCTGGTGAAGGTCAACCAGATCGGCACCCTGTCGGAGACGCTCAAGGCCGTCGACATGGCGCATCGCGCGCGCTTCACCAACGTGATGTCGCACCGCTCCGGCGAGACCGAGGACGCGACCATCGCCGACCTGGCCGTGGCCACCAATTGCGGCCAGATCAAGACCGGGTCCCTGTCCCGCTCCGATCGGCTGGCCAAGTACAACCAGCTCATCCGCATCGAGGAGATCCTGGGCGAGAGCGCCGTCTACGCCGGCACGTCGATCCTGCGCTGACTCTGCGGGCGGGCCATGTGCCCGCCCGGAACGGGGAGTTTCCCATGCTCGATACGGGCGAATACGACGTGCCGCAGGGCCACCTCGCCGTGGTCGTCACCCACCTGATCTGCCGCCGTGCCATGGAGGCCATCCCGGCGCCCGAAGGTATGGAGCTGCAGATCGAGAGAGCGATGTCGTCCGAGACATATCGCCGGCTGTTCCGCATGGTGGGGCGCGACTGGCTGTGGACGTCCCGGCTGATGCTCGAAGACGACGCGCTCGTCGCGTTGCTGATCGACCCGGCGGTCGCGCTTTACACGGTAAGGTCGGGCGGCGGGCCACTGGGCATGGTTGAACTCGACCTCAACCGGTCCGGCATCCCCCGCATCGCCTTCTTCGGTCTCGCGCCCGAGGCAACGGGCCGCGGGCTCGGTCACTGGCTGATGGCGCACTTCCAGAACATGCTGTTCGAGGGCGGGGCCGAGGCGATCCGTCTCGACACCTGTACGCTCGACAGCCCGCAGGCGCTTCGCTTTTATCTCGGCACCGGGTTCGAGGCCGAGCGACGCGAGGTGCGGGTGTTTCCCGACCCCCGCGCACTGGGGCTTCTCGACGAAGACGCGGCACCCTTCGTGCCGCGCCTGTAAGGTATCACTCGCCGATCTGGAACTCGGACAGATCAGTGAGCTGCTGCTCGTTGAGCCGGGTGATGATGGTGATCTCGTCGGACTCCGCGTCGGGGCGCGTAAGGCGAATGTCTTCGAGCGGGATCAGGACCTGCTTGGTGCCGATGCCCAGGAACCCGCCCACGTCGGTGGTGAGCCCCTGCATCTGGCCGGCCGTGTTCAGGACCACGTTCTCCACCTGGCCTATCTCCGTGAGGTCGGCAATCATCGACGTCAGCGGATCGCCGGCCTGCCAGACGCCCTCGTCGTACTGACCTTCGAGAGAGACGATGCTCGCCTCCTCGAGCATGGTTGCGGTGACCATTTGCGCGGCGTCGCCCGAGGGCTGTGCGCGGTCGCCGGAGGCGCTTTCCTGCGCCCCCGCGGCGCTTGCGGCGACAATTGCGGAAAAGATCAGGGCTTTGCGAATCATGGGGACCTCCGGGATCATGTATGAAGGGCGAACATGGTCCCGACCCTGCGGTTCCTTGCCGATCGCCGAATCCCGGCCTTGGGAACCTGCCCCGGAGCAGGGAGGCGGAATGGGCCCGGAGGCAATCGTCGAGCGGCTTGGCCCGATCCCTCATCCCGAGGGGGCCGCGACACCGGGGCGTGCCATACCGGGGCCTCGGACGAGCTGCGGGACGGATGCATCTACCACCTGCCGCACGCCGACGATCGCAGACGATGACACCGGATCGACCTCGGCGATATCCGGCACCATTACGCTCGCGGCCCGATCCACGCTCTCCATATGGGAGGCCCGTCCGTGGCCGCCACATCGCCGAGGGCGAACGGCCCCCGCGGCCACGTGGCAAGCGGCCGGCCACTAGGCACCGTCGCGTTGGCTTGGTGCAAGTGTCGCCCGGCGTCGACTTCGAGGACATCGAGCCGGCTTCCGGAGGGGTACGGCCGGGACTGCCGCCGGAGGTGCGGAACGAATGGCGCGCGACCCGCCTATCCCATTGGACCGATAAGACCGGAAGGGCGAGGCGATGATGCAGACGCGACCGCGATGGGGGGCGCATCCGACGGGCGAGGGAGAGTGGCGCATCGCCACCTGGGCGCCGTCGGCCGAGCGGCTCGAACTCATCCTGGACGGTTCGGCGCGCGACATGGAGCGCGACGCTGGCGGCTGGCACACGGCGACCGTCTCCGCACCGGCAGGGACGACCTATGCCTTCCGGCGAGGCGGCAAGACCCACCCCGACCCGGCCTCGCGCCAACAGGAGGGAGACGTCTTCTCCGCCTCGATCCTCGTCGATCCCGCCGACCTGCCGATGCGCCGCGACTGGCCGGGCCGGGCATGGGAGACGGCGGCGATCCTCGAGCTGCACGTGGGCACGTTCACCCGCGAGGGCACGCTCGATGCCGCGCGCGAACGGCTTCACGCGCTGGCCGACATGGGGATCACGGCCGTGGAGCTCATGCCGCTGGGGCAGTTCGCGGGCGACAGGGGCTGGGGATACGACGTGGTGCTTCCGGACGCGATCCACCCCGCCTACGGCACGCCCGAAGCGATGGCGCGCTTCATCCAGACAGCGCACGATGTCGGCCTGATGGTGCTGATCGACGCGGTCTACAACCATTTCGGCCCCGAGGGCGCGGTGCTGTCGGAGCTCTGCCCGGACTTCTTCGACACGGAGCGGCAGACCCCGTGGGGCGCGGCAATCGACTTCGACCGGGACGAGGTGGTCGACTACTTCCTCGACAACGCGACCATGTGGCTGCGCGACTACGGGATCGACGGCCTCAGACTCGACGCGGTGCACCAGATCGGCGCGCACGAGGACAGCACCTTCCTCCACCGGCTGGCCGAGCACGTGGCCGCGCTGGACCTGGGCCGGCCCGTCCACCTGGTGGCCGAGGACGAACGCAACCTGACTGGATACATATCCGGCGACACGGCCCTCCGGGCCCAGTGGAACGACGATTACCACCACGCGGTCCATTGCCTGCTGACGGGCGAGAGCCACTCCTACTACGCGCCCTTCTCCGTCGATCCGTTCGGCGATCTGGTCACCGCGCTCCGCGACGGGCAGGTGGACCAGGGACAGGAGCGCCCCCGCACCGACGAGATACGCGGCGAACCGTCGGGCCACCTGTCCCCGGTCCGGTTCGTCAACGCCAACCAGACCCACGACCAGGTCGGCAACCGGGCCCTGGGCGAGCGGCTGATCGCGCTCGCCGGGCCGGAGCGGATGCGGGCGATGCATGCCCTGCTCCTGTTGTCGCCCTTCGTCCCGATGCTGTTCATGGGCGAGGAGGTCGGCGCCCGCGCGCCGTTCCAGTTCTTCACCGATTTCGACGGCGACCTGGCCGATGCCGTCCGGGGCGGACGGCGGTCCGAGTTCCCCGAGTTTGCCAGCCAGGAGACCGAGATCCCGGACCCCAATGCCCGCGCGACCTTCCGGGCCTCCAGACCCTATGCCAACCGCGCCGAAGATGCCGCATCGTGGGAGGAACTGACGCGCCATTGCCTGTCGCTGCGCCGCGACCACGTGGTCCCGCGCCTCAGGAGCGGCTGGACGGGCACCGAGGTGGAACGCCTCTCGGGCCGGTCGCTCTGGGCAGAGTGGCGGTTCGAGGATGGCACGATGGAGATCGCCTTCACCATGGAGGGGCCGCCGCCCTCCCTGTCTCGCGCCACCCGCGAGATCTTCTATCACTCCGACGAGACGGGCGTGGGCCTGCGCGTCGGCACGGGAGACCCCGCATGAGCCGCATCGCCACGTATCGCGTCCAGCTTCGCGGGGGGCTGGACTTCGCCGCGCTCGAGGGGCGGCTCGACGCCATCGCCGCGCTCGGAGCGAGCCACCTCTACCTGTCGCCGATCCTGACCGCCGCGCCCGGATCCACCCATGGCTACGACGTCACCGACCCCACCACGATCGAGGCGGGCCTTGGCGGCCGCGGGGGTTTCGAGTCCCTGTCGCGCGCGGCGCAGGCGCGGGGCCTGCGCGTGATCGTCGACATCGTGCCCAATCACATGGCTTTCGGCCTCGACACGCCGTGGCTGGTAGACGTGCTGGAACACGGGCCCGGCAGCGCCCATGGTGACGTCTTCGACATCGACTGGACCGCGGGTCCCCTGGCCCTGCCCTGGCTGGAGGCGTCCCTGGTCGAGATGGCCGAAGCGGGCGATGTCTCCGTTGCCGGGGGGCACCTGACGGCCGGGGCGCTGACCCTGCCGCTCGCGCCCGGAACCGCGCCGGAGACGGACGGCCCGCTCGACGCCGAGGCGACCACCGCCCTGCAGGACCGCCAGCACTGGCGGCTCCTGCCGTGGAAGCTCGAACGCGATTCCATCACGCATCGGCGCTTCTTCTCGGTCACGTCGCTGATCGGCGTACGGGTCGAGGAGGCTCGCGTCTTCGACGCCACCCATGCCGCGATCCTGGACCTGGCCGATGCCGGGCTGATCCACGGCCTCCGCGTGGATCACGTGGACGGCCTCGTGGACCCGGGCGGCTACCTTGCGAGGCTGACCGGGCGCCTGCCCGACATTCCCGTCTGGGTAGAGAAGATCCTGGTCACGGAGGAGAGCCTGCCCGACTGGCCGGTCGCGGGCACCACCGGCTACGAGGCGGCGGCGGTGATCGACCGGGTGCTGACCGACACGGATGGCTTCGTGCGGATCGACGCCCTGTGGCGCGGCGAGACGGGGGCCGAGGGCAATTTCCACGCCGAGGTCGCCGCCGCCAAGCGCGAGGTCCTGACCGACGAGCTTGCCGCCGAACTGCGTCAGCTGCGCGGGTTGGCCGAGACGCTCGCGGCGGAGGAGGCGCGCCCCACGGGCCCCGAGATCCTGCGCGAGGCGCTGGGGGAGCTGCTCGTCGCCTTCCCCCGCTACCGCTCCTATATCGGCGCGGGAGCCGGGCAGGACGACGCCGCGCTGTGGCGCGAGGCGGCCGACCACGCCGCTGCCGAAGTGCGCGACCGCGATACGATCGACTGGATCGTGGAGCGCATCCTCGTCGCCGACACGGACGCGGCCCGGGCGCTTGCCGTACGCCTCGAACAGGTTACCGGCGCGCTGATCGCGAAATCCCACGAGGACACCGCCGGGTTCCGCTTCAACCGCTACCTCGTCGCAAACGAGGTGGGCGCCGACCCCGACCGCCCCACGACGACACAGGTCGAGGTCCAGGCACACCTGGAAGATCGGCTCGCACGGTTCCCCGCCGCCCTGACCCTGGGCTCGTCCCACGATACCAAGCGCGCGGAGGACACCCGCGCCCGCATCGCCGCCATGACCCACGACCCCGACGCGGCGGAAACCCTATGGCACGACGCGGCGCACCTGGCAGGCTCCGACACGCTCGACGCCAACCGCCGCTTCTACGCCTTTCAGGTGGCGCTCGGCATCTGGGGCGCGCCGGATGCCGGTGAACGCGCGGCCGACCACATGATCAAGGCCCTGCGCGAGGGCAAGGAAATCACCTACTGGACGGCGCCGGACGAGGACCGCGAGGCCCTGATGCAGGACTGGGTGCGCGCGCTCCTTTCCCGCTGGGATGCGGATCGGCCCGATGCGCTCCTACGCCTCTGCCGGATCGGCGAGGGGCTGTCCCTCGCGGGGCTTGCGCTGCGGCTCGCTTGGCCGGGCATGCCCGACATCTACCAGGGCGGAGAGGGGCCGCTGTTCCAGCTCACCGACCCCGACAATCGCAGGGCTCCGGACTGGGACGCCCTGACCCATCCGCCGCAGACCGGCTTCGCGGGGGCCAAGTCGGCGCTCATGCGCGCCGGATTGGCGCTCCGGCAAGAGGCGCCGGATCTCTTTGCCGCTGGCGATGCCATATGGGACGGCAGGACGCTCCTTCGCCGCGACGAAGCACGGCAGGTCAGGGTGGAGATCGGGGCGGATGCCCGCACCGAGGGCGCGCTCTGGGGATGGGAGGCCGAGTGCCCGCCCTATGCTGTCGCCATCCGCGTATCGGGCAAGGAACCGTGAGGGAGCCGTGGCGGGCATACCGGGTACGGTTTCGCTTGAATCCGTGGCGTTCAACGAGCCTTGTGTAACGAAACTGGAACGGTGACCCGGTCACTACCGGGGACTTGGCGGCTGCTCGGGAATATGGATCGTGCAGGTCCGGCCGACGGGTAGCCGCCGCGTCCACTTCGTCCGCAATAAAGCCTCGTACGGAAATTGCCCATCCCGTCGGACCCCGGGTGCACCCAAGGCGTTGCGATATCGGCGTAGGCTGGACCTGCCGCGCCGCTTCCAGACAGGAGACGGACTTGACCTCTCTAACCTTCGACCGCGACGCGGCCTCGAACGCCCGCATGGGTGCGCATTACGACGGTGAGGGGACGAACTTCGCGCTCTTCAGCGAGAACGCCGAGGCCGTCGAACTGTGCCTCTTCGACGAGGAGGATACCGAGACGCGCCTGACCCTGCCCGACATGGAGGGGGGCGTCTGGTACGGTTATCTCTGGGGCATCCGGCCCGGGCAGCGCTACGGCTACCGCGTCCATGGCCCCTACGAGCCGGAGAACGGGCATCGCTTCAATCCCAACAAGCTGCTGATCGACCCCTACGCGCGCCAGCTCGACGGCACGGTCACATGGAACGACGCGCTCTTCGGCTACGACGTGGCCTCGGGGGACGACACCACCTTCGACGAGCGCGACAGCGCCCCCTTCGTGCCCAAGTGCTACGTCACCGACCCGGCCTACGACTGGGACGCGGATCGTGCGCTCTATACCCCCTGGCGCGATACCGTGATCTACGAGGCCCATGTGCGCGGCCTGACCATGCTCCACCCCGGCGTGGACGAGGAAAGCCGCGGCACCTTCGCCGGGCTCGCCTCGCCCCCCGTGATCGAGCACCTGCACCGGATCGGTGCCACGGCGATCGAGCTTCTGCCCGTCCATGCCTACCTTCAGGACAGTCACCTGATCGAGAAGGGCCTCCGGAACTACTGGGGCTACAACACGCTCAACTTCTTCGCGCCCGAACGGCGCTATCTCAAGTCCGGTGAATGGGGCGAGATCAAGGACGGGATCACGCGCTTCCACAAGGAAGGGATCGAGGTGATCCTCGACGTGGTCTACAACCACACCGCCGAGGGGTCGGAGCTGGGGCCGACCCTGTCCTTCCGCGGCATAGACAACGCCGCCTACTACCTCCACGGCGATGACATGCGCCATTGCTACGACACCACGGGGACGGGCAACACGCTCAACGTCGCCCACCCGATGGTGCTCAGGATGGTGCTCGATTCCTTGCGCCACTGGGTGCAGGAGATGCACGTGGACGGGTTCCGCTTCGACCTGGCGTCGACGCTGGGGCGCGAGCCGTCCGGGTTCGAGCGCGAGGGTTCGTTCTTCGCCGCGATCCGGCAGGACCCGGTACTGGCCTCGGTCAAGCTGATCGCCGAGCCCTGGGACATCGGCGACGGCGGCTATCAGGTCGGGGGCTTTCCCTGGCCGTTCCGGGAATGGAACGACAAGTTCCGCGACGACACGCGGGCCTTCTGGGCCCGCAAGGGCGGCCTGAAAGGAGCCCTGGCCGAGCGGCTCTCGGGATCGCCGGTGCAGTTCGACCACTCGAACCGCCCCGCCACGTCGAGCGTCAACTTCGTCGCCGCCCATGACGGGTTCACGTTGTGGGACGTCGTCTCGTACTCCGAGAAGCACAACGACGAGAACGGCGAGGATGGCCGTGACGGCCATGACAACAACCTCAGCGACAACATGGGCGTCGAGGGCCACACGGACGAGGCGGAGGTGCTGGCGGCGCGCCGGCGGCGCGCGAAGGCGATGCTGTCGACCCTGATGTTGTCGCGCGGCGTTCCGATGCTGCTGGCCGGCGACGAGAACGGAAACAGCCAGGACGGCAACAACAACGCCTATTGCCAGGACAACGAGATCGGCTGGACACGCTGGGACACGGGCCGCGAGGACCTGGCCGAGACGGTCGCGGCCCTGGCGACGGTTCGCCGAGAGATCCCGGTGCTGCGCGAGCGGCGCTTCGACGGCGAGGCGGCGGTGACATGGCGCGGGCCGGACGGCTCCGAGATGGACGACGCCGCCTGGGAGGACGACGACCTGCCCGTGGTCATGGACGTGGAGAGCCCGGAAGGGCGCGCCCTGATCGTGGTGAACGGGGGCGACGACGCGGGGGTCACCCTGCCCCAAGGGGATTGGCGCCTCGTCTTCGCCTCCGAGACGGAGGCCGTGTCGCTCGACGGGCGTGAGCTGGCGATGGGATGGCAGACCGTGGCCGTCGCCTTGCCTGCCTGAGGGACGGGAGCGGCGGCGCCAACCGCCGCTCCCTCACAGACCGATGAGGTCCACGTACATCTTTACCGACGTGGCCAGCAGGAAGAGCCCGAAGGACAGGCGCAGCGCCCGGCGCGGGATGCGGTGCGCGAGCCCCACGCCCAGGCGCGCGAAGGTCACCGTCAGCGGGATGATGATCGCCGCCGCCAGCAGGTTGACGTAACCCAGCGACAGGGGCGGCAAGCCGCCATGGCCCCAGCCGGTGATCACGTAGGTCACCGCCCCCGGCAGCCCGATGATGAACCCGATCGCCGCCGAGGTGCCCACCGCGCGCCGGATGTCGTAACCCAGAAAGTTCAGCAGCGGCACGCAGATCGTGCCCCCGCCGATCCCCATCATGGCCGAGATCGCGCCCGCGATCACACCCAGCACCGCCCAGACGGGGCGGGAGAAGTCGCGCGGGCTGTCGATGTCGCCGCCGCCCCGGATCATCATGTCGAGCGAGACGAGAAGCGCCACCGTGGCAAAGACGCCGATCATGACGAGCCCCGAGACGATCCCCCCCAGGACGGCGCCGATCACCACGCCCACGAGGATCGACGGCCCCCACAGCTTCAACAGCGCGAAGTCGATCGCCCCCTTCTGGTAGTGGCCCCATGCCGAGCTGATCGAGGTGAAGACGATGGTGGCGAGCGACGTGCCGACGGCGACCTGCATGGTCTGGGCCGGGTCCATATCGGTCAGGGACAGGGCCACGTAGAGGGCAGGCACGATGACGATGCCGCCGCCAACGCCCAGGAGCCCCGCGAGGATACCGCCGAAGATCCCCGCCGCGACCGCGGGCCCCCCGATGGACCACAAAAGCCCCGCGTCTATCCCTGCAAACATGCCCATCTCTCCCGTCCGGCCCGGAGACCCGCGCCTACGCCCGCGCCCCATGCTTGGCAAGGCTTGCCCCCGGAGCGGCGCGGCCCACCATGGTCGGGGCCGACAAAGGGGGAAGATCCATGCCCGAGCTGCCGGAGGCCGAGGCCAACCGCCGCAGGATCGAGGCTTCGTGCCTCAACCGGACCATCAAGGCGGTCCGCCTGGGCAACGACACCGATCACGTGGATCTGCCCGACGCGCAGGCCCGTGCCCGGCTGGAGGGGCGCCAGTTCACCGAGGCGCGGCGCCACGGCAAGGCGATCTTCGCCGGCTCCAAGTCCGGGCCGTGGATCGCCGTGTCGCTCGGAATGACCGGATCGCTGCGCCCCTTCGACGCCGCCGATGTCAGGCCCGACCATGCCCGCCTCGTGGTCGAGTTCGAGGGGGATCGCCGCCTCGCCTTCCGCTGCCCGCGCAAGCTCGGATGGGTGGAGGTGGTGGACGATCCGGCCGACTACGTCGCCGCCCGCAACCTCGGCCTCGACGCCATGGAGATCGACGTCGATGCCTTCGCCAACCGGGTGGGCGGCAGCCGGGGCGCGATCAAGTCGGCGTTGATGGACCAGAAGAAGCTCGCGGGCATCGGCAACCTTTGGTCGGACGAGACCCTGTTCCGGACCGGCATCCGCCCCGACAGGGTCGCCTCGGACCTGCCACGCGACCGGATCGACGCGGTGTTCGAGGAGATGCGGCGCGTTCTGGCCGCGGTTGCGGAGACGGACATGGACTATTCCCGCCTGCCCGACGCATGGCTCATCGCCCATCGCGACGCTGGCGCGCAATGTCGTCACTGCGGCAAGGGCCGGATCGAAAAGGCGAAGGTCGGCGGGCGGAGCGCCTACTACTGCCCCGCCCACCAGTCGGGCGCCTAGGCTTCGGGCACGACGCGCAGGATCTCCCCGTTGGCCTTGTCGGTCAGCAGCAGGACGGCGCCGTCGGCATCCACCTCCACGTCACGCACCCGGCCCGCCTCGCCGAAAAGACGCTCCTCGCCGGTGACGGTATCGCCGTCGAGGGTGAGGCGCACCAGCCCGCCGGGGCTCAGGGACCCGGCCAGGACGTCGCCCTGCCAGGCGGGGAACATCTCCCCCTCGTAGAAGTCGAAACCGCCCGGCGCGATCACCGGGTCCCAGTAATAACGCGGCTCGGTCACGCCTTCGGCGCGCGGTTGACCCGACCCTATCAGCGGGCCCGAATACTGCCGACCATAGCTGACCGCGGGCCAGCCGTAGTTGGCCCCGCGCTCGATCAGGTTCAGTTCGTCGCCACCCGCCGGGCCGTGCTCCAGCGCCCACAGGTCCCCGGTGTCGGGGTGCAGATGGGCGCCCTGCACGTTGCGGTGCCCCAGCGACCAGATCTCGCCCTTGGCGCCGTCGCGGCCCAAATACGGATTGTCGTCCGGCACCGCACCGTCGCGCGTGACGCGCACGACCTTGCCGTAGGTCTTGTCCAGGTCCTGGGCATACTGGCGATAGGTCTGTGTAAAGTGCTCGCCGGTGGTGACGAAGGCATACTCGCCGTCGATCACGATGCGGCTGCCGAAATGCATGGCGTTGTCGGCGGGCGGATCCTGGACGAAGATATCGGTGACCTCCTCAAGGGCCGTGCCGTCCTCGGACAGGCGCCCCCTCGCGGCAGCGGTCGCCGTCCGCCCCTCGCCCATGGGCTTTGCATAGGTCAGGAACACGAGCCGATCCTCGGAGAACTCTGGCGAGATCGCCACGTCCAGAAGTCCGCCCTGGTCCCGTGCCGCGACCTCGGGCACGCCCGAGATCGGGGCGGAGATCGCCCCATCGCGGCCGACACGCCGCAAGCTGCCCGCGCGTTCGGTCACGAGGTAGGTTCCGTTTGGCATCACCTCGATCCCCCATGGGTGGCTCAGCCCGTCCGTGACCGTCTGCAGCGATAGCGGCGCATCGGTTTCGACCGCGGGGGCGCGGGTCTGGTTATCGAAGGCGGGCTCGTAATCGGGCACGTTCTTAGGCCCCTGCTCCACCTGGGCGGCGGCGGGGGTGGCGAGAGCCGTGGCGAGGGCGGTTGCCGGGATGATGCGTCTCATGAAACCTCCGTTTCGCCGAAAAACGGCGGGGATCGGAGGCCGTTCCCGGACCTGACGCAGGGGTGAACCGGGGAATGCGTGGTGCGAGCGGCGGGACTCGAACCCGCACGGGCTATGCCCTAGCGATTTTAAGTCGCTTGTGTCTACCGTTCCACCACGCTCGCGGAAGGGTCCGGCCGGCGTCCCGGCCGGACCTGTCGGGACCGTTCAGCCGTCGACGCAGTTCTGCAGCTCCTCGACGGACGGGCCGTCGGGCGTGCGGCCGAGGTTGTAGGGGGCAGAAGCCTCGCGCCACTTGGCGTAGTCGTCGAGATACTCCACCATCGACAGGTAGACCTCGCCGGCCGAGGGGCTCTCGCAGGAGACCTCGACGATCACCTCGTTCGCGATCTGCTGGATCTCGGTCAGGGCCTCGTCGGAATAGCGGTCGATCTGCACCTGCTCGTCCCACTTGGCATAGGCCTCAGTGGCGCGTTTCTCGGTAAAGGCCAGCGACCACAGCATGGTCGCGTCCGCGGCGATCCGGAGCTTCTCCTTCGCGTCGTCGGACAGGGCGTCCCAGGAGGCCTGGTTGATCATCACCCCGAAGACGGAGGCCGACTGGTGCCAGCCCGGCGTCGACCAGTTCGTGGTGACCTGCTGGAAGCCGGCCGACCAGTCTACATTGGGGGTGGAGAACTCGCCGCCGTCGATCACGCCGCGCTCCAGCGCCTGGTAGACCTCGCCACCGGCCATGGAGACCTGGCTGCCGCCCAGCCGTTCGAGGATGCGGCCCTGCTCGTTGCCCGAGACGCGCAGGCGCATCCCCTCCAGGTCCTCGAGGGTGACGAGTTCCTCGTTGGTGTGGAACCCGCTCTCGTTGTTGGTGACGCCGTAGGGAAGGTACATCATCCCGTACTCGCCGTAGCTCTCCTCGTAATGGGCGCGGCCGCCCCATTCCTGGATCCAGTTGACGTAGTCGACCGCGTTGAAGAGCGCAGGCGTGGTCGACAGCGGCGTGAACGCGGCATCGCGCCCCGCCCAGTAGCCGGGCCAGTCCGCTCCCGCCTGCACCGTGCCGGACTGCACGGCCCCGAAGACCTCGCCCGGGGGTACCAGGTTCCCCCCCTCGTAGAACTCGATGGTCAGCTCGTCGCCCACCAGCCGGTTGGCCAGCTCGACGAAATGTCGATCGAACTCGATCAGCTCCAGCGAGGACGGCCAGACGGAGGTCATCGTCCAGGTTTCCTGGGCAGAGGCCGCACCGGCGAGGCCGAGGCCGAGCGCCGTGGTGGCGGCGAGGGTTCTGATGGTCATGGCGTCTCTCTCTCTCCCTTGGTCGTTATCCGTAAAGCACGTGCGGCAGCCACGTGACCAGCCCCGGCACCAGCGCCACGGCGATGCACATCAGGACAATCAGCACGATGAAGGGCAGCACCCCGACGATGATATGGGTCGTCTTGACCTCCTTCGGCGCGATGGCGCGGAGGTAAAACAGTGCGTATCCGAAAGGTGGCGTGAGGAAGCTCGTCTGCAGCACCACCGCCATCAGCACCACGAACCACAGAAGGTCCACCTCGGGCATCTCCTGCACGATGGGCAGGAAGATCGGGAACGACAGGAGCACGATCCCGGTCCAGTCGAGGAAGGCGCCCAGGACGAACACGATCCCCATCATCACGGTCAGCAGGAGCCAGGGCGCCATGTCCAGGCCGCGGATAAGCTCCTGCGTGGCCCGCAGGCCCCCGGTGATGTTGAACACCCCCGTGAAGGCCGTCGCGCCCACGACGATGAACAGGATCATGGCACTCGTCTTGCCGGTCTCCTTCAGCGCGCCGTAGAAGCTTTCGCGGGTGAAGCGTCCCCGCGCGACCACGATCACCAGCGCCAGTGCCGCGCCGATCGCGGAGGCTTCGGTCGCCGTGGCGATGCCCACGAGAAGCGAGCCCAGGATGCCGAAGATCAGCAGGAGCGGCGGGACCGCCTCCTTGAGCAGCATCGCGTAGAGCTCGCGGCGCGGCGGCATGTCCTCGGGCATCACCGAGGGGGCCATGTCTGGGCGCAGCATCGACAGGACCGCCACCCAGACGGCATAGAGCAGCCCCAGGATCACGCCCGGCAGCATCGCCCCCGCGAAGAGCTCGCCCACCGACAGCGGCGAATAGGACGCCATCAGGATCAGCATGATCGAGGGCGGGATCAGGATGCCCAGGCATCCCGACGCGGCGATCACGCCTGTCGTCAGGGTGGGTGCGTAGCCGTATTGCAGCATCGGCTTGAGCGCCATGACCCCCATCACCGTGATCGACGCGCCGATGATCCCGGTCGTCGCCGCCAGCAGGATGGAGATGAACACCACCGCCAGCGCCAGCCCCCCGCGGACGTTGGACATCAGCAGGCGCAGGCTCTCGAACATCTTGTCCGTGACGCCCGAATTGGACAGGAACTGGGCCATCAGGACGAAGAGGGGGATGGCGATCAGGGTATAGTTGTCCAGCACGTCACCGAAGATGCGGTTGATGACGATGCCGAGCACCATCGTCTTGCCCGCGATCACCGCGCCCAGCACCGCCGTCCCGCCCAGGACGAAGGCCAGCGGGTGGCCCATCATCAGCCCGAGCACCAGCAGGCCGAACATCACCAGTGCGACGCTTTCACCGCCCATCGCGCGCATCCTCCCGGTCGAAGACGAGCTTGAGCACTTCGCTCACGCCCTGGATCAGCAACAGGCCCGCGGCCACGCACAGGGCCGCCTTGAGCGGATAGACCGGGATCGCGATCGCACCGTAGGTCGTCTCGCCCTGGTTCCACGACGTCTGCGCGAAGGTGAAGGAGCGCGACAGGAACACCCACGCGAAGGGAAAGAAGAAGATCGCGTATCCCGCCACTTCGACCCAGCGGCGCACTCCGTCGCCGAACCGCTCGATCAGCAGGTCCACGCGCACATGGGACTGATGGCGCAGGGCGTATCCCCCCAGCAGGATGAAGTAGAATCCGTAGAGCTGCTTGGACACGTCGAAGGCCCAGCGGGTGGGGGAATTGAACGCGTAGCGCAGGATCACATCGTAGATGATGATCCCCATGAAGACCACCGCCAGCACGACGACAATGCGGCCGACCACTTCGTTCACGGCGTCGATCGCGCGAATGATCACCGTCCCTGCCTCCCCGTCCCGTTCAGGCTCACGGGCAAGTCGTGGCACGTGCCGGGCTGGTCTGCAACGACAGACCGCCCCGGCACGTGCCCGCAGATCAGTTCGCCGCCGCGGTCTGCAGGAGCGGCGTGATGTTGCGGACGGTCGCGCGCCGGTTGGCGCGCTCGGCGTCCTGGGTATCCACCTTGGGGAAGCGCTCGCCGTAGCCCTGCACCACGAGGTTCGAGGTGGGCACCTCGAAATACTCGCCCAACGCCAGGGCCACCGATTCCGCCCGCCGGTCCGACAGGGCGAGGTTGGTGGCCGCGTCGCCCACCGCATCGGTATGGCCCTCCACCAGGAACACCGCCCGCGGGTTCTCGGCGATGGTCTCGCGGATATAGCTGCCGAGGCCGCGCAATTCCTCCGCCTGTTCGGGCCGGATCGCGGCCGAACCGGTGTGGAAGGTGATCGCCTCCAGGTCCACCGCCGGAACCTGGGCGCGCACCTCCTGGATGCTGCGCACTTGACCCAGCGAATAGGCCCGGGCGAACCCCTGGTCGTAGGACAGGGCCTCGCGCAGGGCCGCCTCGTCGGACAGGTCCACCGTGCGCGATGGCCGCTCGGAGGCCCGCAAGGTCTGCACGTCGACGGGCTGGACGGTCCGGTCCAGATCGTCGACCAGCAGGATGCTCTCGCCATTCGGCGTCACGCGCTCGCGGCGCAGCACCCGCAGGTCGGCGTCGCGGATGGTCACCACCTGGCTGCCGTCGTCGTAGGTCACCACCGTGCGGCTCGACCCGTCGTCGAAGGTCTGGGTCTCCACCTGGCTTCCGGGGCGGGCGAGGATCGCATTGTCGTCCTTGATCAGCTCGTAGTTGCCCTCGCCGCGAGAGACGACGACCCGATCGTCGGCGGAGGCCACGACCCGGCGGTTGTTGTTCAGAACGGCGCCCACGGCGAGCGCGCCCGCGCCCAGCAGCAGTCCCTTTTCCAGGGTCGACAGGCCACCGTCGCCGTCGTCGGAGGCGGCCACCTCGTTCTGTGCGCCGGGGTCCTCGGAGCGGTCGATGGCGCTCTGGAAGTCCTGAGACGAGGTGCGCGCATCGTCTTCGGTGACGGTGGTGGTATCGGTCTCGACCGGCTCGGCGTCCTCGGCGGCGGCCGCCGCCCGGGGCGCCTCGCCCTCGATCGCGGCCTCCTCGCTGGCGCTGGCCTCGCTCCCTTCCGGCGCGATATCCTGATCTCCACCGGCCTCGGTCGAAGCGTCCGTCTCCGTCTCGGAGGACATCTCGCCGTCCGTTTCGGACGACGTCTCCGGGGCTTCGGCGTCCGTCTGCGTGTCCGTGCCGGAGGATTGTTCGCCGCCCGGCGTCGCTTCGCCCTCGGCGCCGACCTCGGCATCGGCACCTGTCTCGGCCGCGCTCTCTGGCGCGGGGGCGTCGCCGTCGGCATCGGCGTCGGCCTCGCCCGATTGCGCATCCGAGTCCTGCTGGAGGGATTGCTCGAGCGACTCGGCGCTGGGCATCTCCGCGCCGGCCCCGCCCTCGGCCTCGGTCTCGCCCTCGGTGGCGGAAGCATCGCCGTTCGCGGCTGCTCCGTCGGCTTCCGTGTCAGTGGCTGCCTCGCCATCGCCCGGTGCGGTGGCCTCGGGCTGCGTTTCCGCGGCCGGGTCCTCCGCAGAAACAGGCTCGTCGGTCGGGGCGGCCTCCTCGGAGGGGGGGATCGCCTCGGCGGGCGCGTCCTCGTCGGGAGCGGATTGCGTCTCCTCCGGCGCGGCTGCCGCGCCATCCGTGGCCGGGGCCTCCTCCTCGGTCGCAGGGGTGTCGGCCTCCGGGGCCGAAACGGCCTCTGCCGGGGCGTCGGAGCCCTCGCCGGCCTCCGCGTCCGCTTCGGCACCGGCCCCGGCGGGCTCCTCGGCAGGCGCCTCGGCGGGGGCCGCGTCCTCGGTGGCCTCCTGCTCGGTGCCAGACGCCTCGGTCTCGCTCGCAGGCTCGGAGGACGGGTCGGGCGCGGCGGTGGCGCAGGCCGGATCGTCGGGAGAGGCTGAGCAATCTGGCGCGGCTTCCGCCGGCTGCTCCTGGGACTGGGCGAGTGCCGGAAGCGGTAGGGCGAGGTTCAGGCTGGCCAGGATCGCCGTCGTGGCTTTCAGGGATCTCCGCATGTGGTCCTCCAATACCAACGGTCGAGGTTCAACCGATCCTGCGCCCGCCCCGTTCCCGATAGATAAAATGCGATGCATATCACCGCATCATGGCGAGCATCCGGGCGCGCTCGCCCACGTCGTCGGGCCGCGAGATGCTGTGCGCCAGCCCCTCTAGGGAGGCGATGTCGTGCCCCGCTCGGAACGAATCCACGTGCCGCATCAGGGTCGTCACGCCCTTGGCGCGGGGTGCGAAGCCGTCGTAGCGCAAAAGTGGGTTGAGCCAGATCACCTTGCGGGCGCCGAGGTGCAGCCGCTCCATGGCGCGGTCCAAAAGCTCCGGGTCGCCCCGGTCCAGCCCGTCGGTGATCAACAGGACGATGGCCCCCTGCCCCATGACCCGGCGCGACCAGTCGCGGTTGAACCGGTCGAGGCATTCGCCGATCCGCGTCCCCCCTTCCCAGTCCTGCGCCTCCGCCCCCGCGGCCGCGAGGCCCGCGTCCACGTCGCGGGCGCGAAGGTGGCGGGTGATGTTCGTGAGCCTCGTGCCGAAGGTGAAGGCGTGGACATCCGCCCAGCCCGCGCCCTGCCGGTTCGACACCGCGTGGAGGAAGTGCAGCACCGCGCGGGAATAGTGCGACATGGAGCCCGAGATATCGCAGATCGCCACCAGGGACGGCCAGCGCACCCGCTGCCGGCGCAGGGCGATGTCGGTGACCTCGCCGCCCCGGCGCATGGCGCCCCGCAGGGTGCGCCGCCAGTCGGGGCTGCGGCCGTGGGCGCTGGCGACCGTGCGCCGCGAGCGCAGCGGCGTCACCGGCAGCGACAGGCGCGCGATCATCCGCTTTGCGCGCGCCATCTCGGCGGCCGACATCTGCTCGAAGTCGAGGGTCCTGAGGCGCTCCTCGTCGGACATGGTGCGCGAGGCGTCGATCTCGATCGCCTCATCCCCGGGGGGCTCCCCGGCCTCGGGCCGCTCGGGCTCCTCCGCGCCGTCGAGGATCGCCTCCGCGGCCCGGCGCTCGGCGGCGCGGGCCTTCCGCTCCTCCTGGGTGCCGCGCACCGCCGGCGTGAGCATCGACATCATCTGCTCCATGTAGCGCGGATCGCGCCAGAACAGGCGGAACACCTGGTCGAAGGTCTCGCGTTCCTCGCGCCTCGACACGAAGCAGGCATGCAGCGTCCAGTAGAAATCCCGCCGGTCGGTGAAGCCCGCCGCCTCCACCGCGCGTACGGCCTGCAGGACGCGGCCCGGCCCCACCGGCAGGCCCGCCTTGCGCAGGGCGCGGGCGAACCACGCCACGTTGTGGGCGAGCTTTGGGTCCTCTGGCAGGGGCAGGTCGGCGTAGCGCGTCACGCCGGCCCCGAGGCGGCAAACTTTCCATGGGAATTTAGGTCGCCGCTCATGCCGTGGCCGTCTCCGCGCGGACCTCATCGAGGATGCGCTTGGCCTCGGAACCCTCCATCCTCTGGATGTCGTCCTGGTATTTAAGGATCGCGCCCAGGGTGTCGGCCACCACCTGCGGGCTCAACTCCACAGCATCGAGGGCCAGCAGGCACTTGGCCCAGTCGATCGTCTCGGCCACGCCGGGCCTCTTGAAGAGGTCCTCGGCGCGCAGCCGCTGGACGAAGGCCACCACCTGACGCGAGAGCCGCTCGGAGACCTCGGGCGCGCGGGCGCGCAGGATCGCGATCTCGCGGTCGAAGGCGGGGTAATCCACCCAGTGGTAGAGGCAGCGCCGCTTGAGCGCATCGTGGACCTCGCGGGTACGGTTCGAAGTCAATATAACGATGGGCGGTTCGGGTGCGCGGATCGTGCCGAGTTCGGGGATCGAGACGGCGAAATCGCTCAGGGCCTCGAGCAGGAATGCCTCGAAGGGGGCGTCGGTGCGGTCGATCTCGTCGATCAGCAGGACGGGCGGCCCCTCCGGATGGGGGCGCATCGCATCGAGGAGCGGGCGGGCGACGAGGTACTCCTCGGTGAACAGCTCGGCGGTCAGCGCCGCCCGGTCGGCCCCGCCCGCGGCCTCGGCCGCGCGGATCGCGATCATCTGGGCCGCGAAGTTCCACTCGTAGACGGCGGAGGACGCATCGAGTCCCTCGAAGCATTGCAGCCGGATCAGGCGGCGCCCCAGCCCCGCCGCGATGGCCTTAGCGATCTCGGTCTTGCCCGTCCCCGGCTCGCCCTCGAGAAACAGCGGCCGGTCGAGCGTCAGGCCGAGGAAGGCCACCGTCGCGAGCGGACGGCCGCAGACATAGTCCTGCGCCGCCAGCATCGCCTCGACCGCGTCGATGGAGCCCGGTTTGTCCGCCATGCCCGTCCCTTGTCCCTTACCTGCGGCGATCACCCTGCATCCCCCGCCCCGGGGGTCAATGCGGCCTTGGTGGCAGGTGCCCCACCCGGAGCGTCCGGCCCGACGCGTCTGGCGCGGGGCGCCGGCATGGCCTATGAGGCGGCCCATGAACAGCCTCACGATCCGCCGCCCCGACGACTGGCACCTGCACCTGCGCGACGGGGCCATGATGCGCGGCGTCCTGCCCGAGACGACGCGCCATTTCGGCCGCGCCATCGTCATGCCCAACCTCGTGCCCCCCGTCGTCACCGGGCGCGAGGCGGCCGAGTACCGCGACCGCATCCTGTCGGCCAAGCCCAAGGGATCGAAGTTCCGCCCGCTGATGACGCTCTACCTCACCGAGGAGACGGAGGTGCGCGACCTGCGCGCCGCCGCCGAGATCGGCCTGATCACGGCCGTCAAGCTCTATCCGGCCGGGGCCACGACCAACTCCGCCTCGGGCGTGCGCGACATGGGGCGGGTGCGGCGCGTGCTCGACAACATGGCCCAGATCGGCCTGCCCCTCCTCGTCCACGGGGAGGTGACGGACCCGGAGGTGGACATCTTCGACCGGGAGGCGGCGTTCATCGAGCGCGTGCTCGACCCGATCCGGCGCGAGACGCCGGGCCTGCGCGTGGTGATGGAGCACGTGACCACCCGCGACGCCGTCGATTACGTCCGCGAGGGCGGACCGGACCTCGGCGCGACGATCACCGCCCACCACCTGGTCATCAACCGCAACCATATCCTGGCGGGAGGCATCCGGCCCCATTATTACTGCCTGCCCGTGGCCAAGCGGGAGGGTCATCGCCGTGCCTTGGTGGAGGCCGCGACGAGCGGCGAGGCGTCGTTCTTCCTCGGGACGGACAGCGCGCCGCACACGGACGCCGCGAAGCTTCAGCCCTTCGGCTGTGCGGGCTGCTTCACGGCGCCCAACGCGATCTCCACGGTGGCGGAGGTGTTCGACCGGGCCGGTGCGCTGGACCGGCTGGAGGCGTTCGCGTCGCTGAACGGTCCCGCCTTCTACGGGCTGGAGCCCAATGCAGACACGATCACCCTGGCGAAGGGCGATGCCGTCCCCTACCCGGCGCAGGTCGAGACCGGCGACGGCCCCGTCACCGTCTTCGACCCCGGTATGGACCTGCACTGGCGGGTCACCTGAGCGATCAATCCGCCCGGCGCGGTACCCTGCGGCGTACCACGCCGTCGCCGTCGACCGAAGGCCACCGGGCTCCCGCCACGCGGTCCTCGGCCGCCGGACCGTTTCCGGTCACGACGGCCGCGAGCCTTGCCGGTGGAATGGCGATCAGCACGATGTAAAAGGCCGCACGGTCGATGCGGGAGATCCGCTGCGCGGCGGCCGGCTGCGTCTCGTGCGAAGGCGGGGCGCCGTGGCGCATGCGGGCGACCACACGGGCCAGCACGGCGGAGCGGGTGGCCCCGACCCCGTGCGACAGACCCTTGCCGGAACCGTTGGCCATGCCCTCCCTCGTCCAGAAATGGATCGCGACGAGGCTGACCCGGCGAACGGCTTAGGTGTCAATGTGGGCCACGGCATTCGCTTTCCGGCGACTGACTTTCCGACGCAGACCGGGACCGTCGCGAAGGCGGGGCGGAACGTGGCGGCCCTTCGCGCCGTTATCGGTGCGGACATCGCGACGGAGGCCGCCATGCTGCGTCTACTTACTTCGAAACCCGTGCTCATCCTGATCGGCATCGCGCTGGCGCGATGGGTCATGAACGACCGTGACCGGCCCGGGCGGACACGGCGGATCGCCCGTGCCCCAGCGACAGGGCCGAACGCACCCGAAGTGGTGCCGGGCGAGGCCGACGGGGTCATAGCACCACGGTGACGAGCGGCTTGAGCCCGGCGCGCAGGGGCCT
This sequence comes from uncultured Paracoccaceae bacterium, assembly GCA_947500825.1. Taxonomy (GTDB): domain Bacteria; phylum Pseudomonadota; class Alphaproteobacteria; order Rhodobacterales; family Rhodobacteraceae; genus Palleronia. The sequence goes on from CANMTR010000003.1 coordinate 290,048, forward strand.
TATTCACAAGGACAAAGTGCCAAACGGAGCGCCCCGATGACCCACCGCCTTCTCGTGATCCTCGGCCTTCTCGGACTGACCGCCTGTTCGACCATCGAAGGGGCCGGGCGCGACTTGCAGAGCGCAGGGCGTGCGATCGAACGGGAGAGTTATCAGGCGCGGCGGTGACGGCGGGCGGGGAACCGCCTGACAAGGCGAGACGTTCGATTCGATGAGAGGGGTCGCCACCGGCGGTGCGCGACCCCAAGCCATGCCAGCCCACGAGACGGAATTCATGCGCAAACCCCTGATCGCCCTTATTTTTCTGCCCCTCGCGGCCTGCTCCGTGGAGCGGCAGGTGAGCCAGACCACGCTGGTGGCGAGCGTCACCGGCGAGCAACAGACGGCCTGCCGCAACGCGGTGGCCAACGCGCGCAACCTCGACGTGGAGACGGTCGCGATCTCGGAGGCGACGGTGACCACGACGGGGCCGATCCTGGCGCTGAATGCGAACGGGGCCTCGGCCACGTGCAAGATCAACATGCTGGGCGAGATCGAGGACGTCTCGTTCGGATAATTCCCTGTCCCCGCAAGGATATGTGACATGAAAAACCCCTGGATGAGCGCCTGGCTATCGGCCGCGAACAGCATGACCGGCGCCGCGCGCGGGCAGGCGATGGCCGAGAAGAGCAAGGCCCAGACCCAGATGATGCAGGAATGGCAGCGCGCCAACATGCAGATCTGGCAATCCATGATGATGCCCTGGACGATGGCGATGCCGGGCGCCGGCCTGTCGGCCACGTCGATCTGCGCTCCCGGCCGCCGCCGCTGAACCCGCCGGGCGGAGGCCGGGCATACGCCCCGCCCCTGCCCGACGAACGCCCTTGCGGCGCCGGGCTCTTGCCGGACGGGCGTGAGGCCATGCGCCGGACACGCGCCGGGACAGGGTGGCGCACGGGATGCCAAGTCCGGTTTAACCTCCCTGCCCCATGCTGATCCCCGCGAACAAGGCGGAGGCATGCATGGGGCGCGAGACGCGGAACGACCGAACCGAGAGCGCAGAAGCTGGCATCGGGCCCCAAGGGGCCGAGATGGCGCAGCTCATGCGCGGCGCTCAGGAAACGCTGGATTTGATGCGCGAGCGCGAGTTGCGGCGCACGGCCGTCCCCGACGGATGGGAGATGGTGCCCCTGGAAACGCGCGTCCCCAAGGAGAAGATCAGCCTGCGCCTCGATGGCGACGTGATCGCCTTCTTCCGTGCAACGGGAACGGGCTGGCAGACGCGGTTGAACGCCGTGCTGCGGCTGTTCATGGAGGCTCGGAAATGAGTCCGGGGGCGACACGCAACGCGCATCGCCCCCGGAGATCGAACCATCCTGTCACGCACCGGCGGATAATGTCCGCGACACGAAACACCCCCCGCCCCGACGTTGCGCGGCGGGAGAGTCCATAACGCGATCAGCTCCGCTTGGAGCGACGGCGGCGCAGGGCGAACATGCCGCCGATGGCACCGGCCAGAAGCGGCGCGGCGGCCGGAACCGGCACGGGCGCGACGTCGGACGCGACCGTATTCGTCAGCGAGAAGCTGAGATCGTTGTAGTCGAAGGCGCCGTTGAACAGATCCTCGAAGGAGACGAGGGTGCCCTGCTCCATCCAGTCGTTCTCGGCGCGGGCATGGGCGACGCCGTCGGCGTTGCGCTCGGCCGCGCCACTGAAGAAGTCGCGGTTCGTGTTGGTGACGAATATGCTGAACAGCAACTCGGTGCCGGCATCGAAGCTGCCGAGGCTGACCGTGTCGCCGACGCTGGCCGACTTGTTGTCGAAGACGAACTGGTCGCCGTTGAGGAAGAGGTGGTTGCGGTAGGAGGCCGTGCTGCCCTGGTAGGTCGCGGTGACTTCCCCGCCGGTGGCGCGGATGGACAGCCCCTCGCCGTCCATGGAAGCGATCGGAACTGCCAAGGCGGGCGCGGCAATGGAGGTGGCGACGAGGGCAGCAAAGCCCAGGAAAGAATGTTTCATCGGAAATAATCCATGAGAATCGGTGTCAGGCTCGAAGATACATAGACCTTTTAACTGATTTTTCATCAAGTGGAACAGGGAATCATGGTTAACGCGGTGGGAATAACCGAGAACCTCGGAAGCTAGACGCGTGGCATCGCCGATGCCTCGGCATTCCGCATTATTGCTGATTTGCAAGGCGAACCGCGAACGCCCCTCGCCGGGGCGCCCGCTTTTGTGGACGCGCCGCCCCGGTGGCGGCGCGCGATGCGTCAGCTACGCTTGGAGCGGCGGCGGCGCAGGGCGAAGAGGCCGCCCACGGCGCCGGCCAGGAGCGGGGCCGCGGCGGGCAGCGGAACGGGCGAGGTGTCCTCCTGCCCCACGGTGTTGGTGAAGGAGAAGCTCAGGTCGTTGTAGGCGAAAGGCCCGTTGAACAGGTCCTCGAACGAGACGAGCGTGGTGCCCTCCTCCATCCAGTCGCTCTCCACGCGGGCATGGGCGACGCCGTCGGGATTGCGCTCGGCCGGGCCGGTGAAGAAGCTGGTCTGGGTGTCGGTCACGAAGAGGCGGAACAGCAGCTCCGTCCCGGCGGCGTAGCTCCCGAGGTTGGCGGTGGCGCCAAGGGGATCGGCCTTGTTGTCGAAGACGAACTGGTCGCCGTTGACGTAGAGCAGGCTGCGATAGGCGCCGGTGCTGCCCTGGTAGGTGGCCGTGACCTCGCCGCCGCCGGCGAAGACGGAATAGCCCTCGGTGCCCATGGCCGCGATGGGCACGGCGGAGGCGGGAACGGCGACGGAGGTGACGAGAAGGGCCGCAAGGCCAGCGACGGTGTGTTTCATGGGATCGGCTCGTGTTCGGGTGTGACTGATGAAGGTCACAGACGCCGGTTCGCGACGCCGATCAAGAAATGGGTTGAGTGAGGGTTAACCGGGGGGTGTGGGGGAAACGGTTTGGGGGAAAGCGGGGGATTTGGTTGGTTTGCGGGCCACCTGAGGCACGAGATGGTGTGCGGTGAACGCGCACCCTACGGGCCCTGCAGTCGCAGGGCGCCATGGGCACCAAGGAGAAGATCACTTCGCGCCTCGACGGCGACGCGCTTGATGTCCCCCGCGCCACGCGGACGGGATGGCTGACCCGGCTGAACGCGGTGCTGCGGCTTTTCATGCAGGGGCGGAAGTGACTGGGAATGGAAGCACACTTGCGAGATTAGCTAACGAAAACCCGTCGAACGCAAGGTTAGTCAGAAAATAAAGCCTCATAAAATAAATATAAAGGTAATTAGATTACTAGCGTTATCGACCTTAAGCCTTTCTGTTCTTAAATAAATTTTACGCATGCGAAGCTACTATACTGGGCAATTTTCATACTACCTAGGCCGTGTTGACAAAAGGGATTCACGTCAGGCGGGAGGCGTGATTCAAGCTGGTATCTGCGATGGAGACCAGCTT
>CANMTR010000004.1 GCA_947500825.1 uncultured Paracoccaceae bacterium
CGCGGCGGTTCTGCCGCTGATCATCGCGCTGGTGGCGGCGCGCCCCACCTACGGCTACCGGCGCATCACGGCGCTCCCGAACCGCCAGCTCCGGTCGGACGGTGCCGCGCCCATCAATACATCGCCAGGGACACGCGCATCTTCGCCAGCCAGCTCGGCCTGAAGCCCTGCTTCACGCCGGTGAAGAGCCCGCAGAGCAATGGCATCTCGGAAGCGTTCGTGAAGACGCTGAAGCGGGACTACGTCCATGTAACGCCACTCCGAGATGCCGCCACAGTCCTCGAATTGATTGCCGGGTGGTTCGAGGACTACAACGACAACCACCCGCACTCAGGGCTGAAGATGCGCTCGCCTCGCGAGTTCATCGCAGCTCAAACCGCAACCGCCTGAGTGTCCGGTAAAACGGGGGCAAGACCAATCCGACCGTCAATTCGTTCGTGAAACGGAAGCGGACGCTTCGCTTGTCGCCGAGTCGGCAGGGGTTTCACCCGGCTCCACGTCGAAATGGCCCACATCGGGCTTGGCGTTACGCAAGCGCACGTACCCCAGCACGCGATTGTCGCGCTTGGGATCCAGCACGAGGATCTCGCCCTCGTAGACCGAGAACTCCGTCAGCTCCTGTATATTGGTGAAATGGGTCACGACGAGGAGCGGGCCTTTCCCATCCCCTCCGTCCCAGGAGGAGACGAGGTCTTCGAGACCTGAGACCGTGCGCGCTCCCTGGAGAGAGAGAAGAAGGTTGAGGTTGTCGCGTGTCTTCACGGCAAGATTCCCCCAGACACCTGGCTCGAGGCGTTCGTAGCCCTCGCCCAGGGCCGAGACCGTCTGCTGGTTCCGGCACCATTCGCTGACGACGACCTGTCCGAACCCGATGTCGTTGTGCGCGAGAAGCGACCCCAGATCGCGCATGTCCGCGCGCCCTTCGTCAGACAGGATGCGCTGATTCTCGCAATCGTCGGGAGCCACGTCCTTCTCGTCCAGCTTCGACCAGTCGGTGGGGCCGTGGCGCATGAGGAAGACGACATCGTCACGCAGGAACATCTCGCCGAAGTTCTGGATGGGCTCGAACCGGATGGCGTTGTCGATCTCGCTCCGCCCTATTTCGGGGTCGCCCAAGGCGGTCGACATCTCGCCGACCGAGTCGGAGATCTCGGTGACGTCGTCACGGTCGGGCGCGGCGAAAGACGCCGTCGTCATGAGGCCCAGGAGGGCCGCGGTCGCGGTGATGCGCAACATGTCGTTCCTTTCGCGGACGCGCGCTCGCGCGCGGCCAACTGTCGTTGTCGGGGGCGGACAGGCGATGCCGGCCCCGCGCACGGTCCAGATAACGCCCATTCGATTAGGAAGGATTTAAGGACGTCCCATTGCCGCACAAAGGAGCACCGCAAGAGAGAGATCCCTGCAGTTGCGCACAAAACGGTGACGCTTTACCTCCGGCTCCACCGGTCACATGGTCGAGATGTCCCGCATACGGAGCCCGGACATGCTGATTCTCTTCGCAATTCTCTCGTTCCTTCTGGGATCGATCCCGTTCGGGCTGGTCATCACAAGGGCCATGGGGCTGGGAGACCTGCGCAAGATCGGGTCGGGCAATATCGGGGCGACCAACGTGTTGCGGACGGGGTCGAAGCCGGCGGCGTTCGCCACGCTGATCTGCGACGTGGGAAAGGGCGCGTTCGCGGTGCTGGTGGCGCGTGCCGTACTGGGAGAACTCGCCGCGCAGGTCGCGGGTGTTGCCGCCTTCGCGGGCCATTGCTACCCGATCTACCTGAAGTTCCGCGGGGGCAAGGGCGTCGCGACATTCCTCGGCACGGTGCTGGCGCTGGTCTGGCCCGTTGGACTCGGGGTATGCGCTACATGGCTCGCGGTGGCCGCGATGAGCCGGTTGTCGTCGCTCGCGGCCCTCGTGGCGGCCATGTCGGCACCGGTCTATGCGCTTCTGTTCGGCGGCGGCAGCGCGCTGGCCGCGGGATTGGCCGCGATGGCAGCAGTCATATTCCTGCGCCACAAGGCGAACATCGCCCGCATCGCCGCGGGGACGGAGCCGCGAATCGGTGCAGGGAAATGATGGCTGGTTCGACGCGCCACCGAAGGGCGTGTTCCGCACGGTCTGCGAGATGGTGAAGTCGCTGCACCCGGGCGACAGGGCTTGAAGAATCCCCGCCCGCGAAGGTGGCGGGACGGACCAGCGCCAAAGTCTACCAAATGTCGGGGAGGGAGGGCCTGCCCAAGCCCTGCGAGGTGTCGGCAGACAGGGTGAGACGCTTCGTCCCCAAGGCACGGGCCGCCGGGACGGATCCCGACGGCCCGAAGAGGTCTTCTTACGGGCAGGCGGCGGTGTAGCGCTCGCCGTACTGGTTCTCGTAGACGCAGTTGCCACGCTGGGTCTGGCCGACGTAGTTGCCGGCCGCGGCACCCACGGCACCGCCGATCAGCGCACCCGCCACGCGATCGTCGTCGCCCGACACGGCCGCGCCCGTGGCGGCGCCCAGCGCGGCGCCGGTCAGGGCACCCTGGTTATTGCCACCACCGGTCGCCTGGCAGCCCGCGAGGAGCGCGACGAGCGGAACGGCGGTCAGAAGCTTCTTCATCGTTTCATACCTCCTGAAAACGCTGTCCCGAAACTACTCGCTTCACCGCATGGGTCCAGATCGAATAGGTAAATTTGGCTCTATTCCGCCACTTTCCCCGAAAGAGGTCAGTAGGAATACTCGTCGAAGACCGACGTGACATCGCCGTTCCACTCGCCATGGTAGCGGGCGATGAGGTCGTCGGCAGGGACCTGCCCGCTCTCGACGCTCTCGGTCAGGGCGTTGAGGAAATGGGTTTCGTCGGGGATCATGCCGCCCGCGCCCATCCGAGACCGCGCCTTCAGGCCGGCGCCGGCGATCTCGACGCATTCGGCCGCGATCTCCTCCATCCTGAGGCCGGCCACCTTGGCCTGGAGCCCGTCGACGGATGCCGCCACCCGCAGTGCCTCGCGCGTCTCGGCATCCCATGTGCGGCATACATCCCACGCGGCGTCGAGCGCCGTCTGGTCGTAGGTCAGCCCGACCCAGAAGGCCGGAAGGGCACAAAGCCGCCGCCAGGGGCCGCCATCGGCGCCGCGCATCTCGATGAACTTCTTGATGCGGGCTTCGGGGAAGATCGTGGTGAGATGGTCTGCCCAGTCCGACAGGGTCGGCCTCTCGCCCGGCAGGGCCGGCAGCTCGCCCTTCAGAAAATCCCGGAAGGACTGGCCGAGCGCATCGATGTAGCGCCCGTCGCGATAGACGAAGTACATGGGCACGTCGAGCGCGTAGTCCACCCACCGCTCGAAACCGAACCCGTCCTCGAAGACGAAGGGCAGCATGCCCGTGCGGTCCGCGTCCAGGTCACGCCAGACGCGGCTGCGCCACGACTTGTGGCCGTTGAGCTTGCCGTCGAGGAACGGAGAATTGGCAAAGAGCGCCGTGGCCACGGGCTGCAGGGCGATGGCCACGCGCAGCTTCTTGACCATGTCGGCCTCGGACGCGAAGTCGAGGTTCACCTGAACGGTGCAGGTGCGGCGCATCATGTCGACACCCATGGTGCCCACCTTCCGCATGTAGCCGTCCATCAGCTTGTAGCGGCCCTTGGGCATCAGCGGCATCTGGTCGTGGGACCAGTGCGGCGCGGCCCCGAGGCCGATGAAGCCCACGCCGATCCGGTCGGCCACGGCCTTCACCTGGGCCAGGTGGTCGTTCACCTCGTCGCAGGTCTCGTGGATCGTCTCCAGCGGCGCGCCGGAGAGTTCGAGTTGGCCTCCGGGTTCGAGGGAGACGTTGGCGCCGTCCTTCTCCAGCCCGATCAGGTGGCCGCTCTCCTCCACCGGGGCCCAGCCGAACTGGTCCCGCAGCCCCGACAGGACGGCGTGGATCGAGCGCTCGCCCTCGTAGGGGAGCGGTGCGAGCGTATCCTTGCAGTAGCCGAACTTCTCGTGCTCGGTGCCGATCCGCCACTGGTCCTTCGGCTTGCAGCCAGCGGCGAGGTATTCCGCCATCTGCTCGTGGCGCTCGATCGGGCCGCCGCCGCTTTGTGGAATGGACATGCGTCCCCCGTCATTTCCGCACGCGTCGAAGTGGGGGGACGGCAGGAGGAAGTCAACCGAGCCGTTCCGGGGTGGCGCGCCACAACACGCGCCGCCCCGGGGCGGTCTCGCGCACGGCGCGCACGAGATGATCCTGGCCCAGGCCGGGCAGAGCCCCAAGCGCATCGTAGAGGGCGCCGGCGTTCTCGGCGTCAGCCGGGATGGCGACGCTGTTGCCCTCCCTGTCGCCCAGCATCCAGACGGGCGCGCCGGTGCCGTGCCGCTCGATGGCCACCAGCGCCAGGCTGTCGGCGGAAACGACCCCGCCCCCCGGGCCGGAAAGATAGGTGATCTGCCGCTCGGTCACTGACACCACGCCCGCGCCGCCGCCATCCTTCGGGCGCCTGAGGCGCAGCACCCCCTCGCGCAGGATGCCGACGCCGCCCAGGGCGAGCACGACGCCGACCCAGCGCATGATCCCGGTGGCGCCAAACCCCCACCAAAGGCCGAGCGCGACCGCACCGGCGCCGATCGCGGCTTCGCGCCAGGCCAGGAGGCGCCCCAGGGCCTCGGGCCGCAGGAAGCCCCGGCTCACGACCAGTCCCCGAGGGCGCTCTGCCACAGGGCGAGGGCCGCCACCGCCGCGGTGTCGGCGCGCAGGATGCGCGGACCGAGGCTCACCGCGCGCGCCGCGTCCATCGCGGCCAGGCGGGCGCGTTCGGCCTGCGAAAAGCCCCCCTCCGGGCCGATCAGGATCGCCCACGGTCCGCCGCGCTCGGCCGGGTCCAATGCGGTGGCCGGACCCGCCAGCCCCTCGTCGCAGAACATGAGCCTCCGAGTGCCTTCCCAACCGTCGAGGATCCGGCTCAGAGGCGTAAGTTCGTCGACCGTAGGCACGTAGGTGCCGCCGCATTGCTCGGCCGCCTCGACCGCGTGGGCCTGCAAACGGTCGCGTCGGATTCGTTCGGAGTTGGTGAAGTCGGTCTGGACGGGGCAGATCCGCGCCGCGCCGAGCTCGGCCGCCTTCTCGACGATGAAGTCGGTTCTGGCCTTCTTGATCGGTGCGAAGAGCAGGTGCAGATCCGGCGGCTTGCGCTGCGGCGCCACCTGCGCGCGGCATTGAAGCACGCCCGCCTTCTTGCGTGCCTCGACCACCTCGGCCGACCAGGCCCCGTCGCGGCCGTCGAACACCTCCACCACGTCGCCCGGGCCCCGCCGCATGACCCCGAAGAGGTAATGCGCCTGAGCCGCGGTGAGCGGGACGGTTTGCCCCGCCCCCAGACGATGCTCTACATGAAGCCGGATCGTCGAGCCCATGGAGAAGGAAGACCTCCCGTGTCTGACCGAGAGGCGACGAAAGGCCAGGTAGCCGATGCCGTCAAGGGCAACTGGGTCGACCGGCGCGCGCCGGAGCCCACCCGCCCCTTCCTGCGGCTGTCGCGCGCGGACCGGCCCATAGGCACCTGGCTGCTGCTGCTGCCGTGCTGGTGGGGGCTGTTGCTGGCGTCCCTGGCCACCGACCGGTTCGGCTGGCAGGGGGCCTGGATCGCCATCGGATGCGGGCTCGGCGCGATCCTGATGCGGGGCGCGGGATGCACCTGGAACGACATCACCGACCGCCACATCGATTCGGGAGTGACCCGCACCCGTTCGCGGCCGATCCCGTCGGGACAGGTGACGGTAGGGGGGGCGATGGCGTGGCTGGTCGCGCAATCGCTCGTCGCGTTGTGCATCCTGCTGACGTTCAACCTCAACGCCATCCTGATGGGGGTCCTGTCGCTGGCCACGGTCGCGGTCTATCCCTTCGCCAAGCGGTTCACCTGGTGGCCCCAGGTCTTCCTCGGGCTCGCGTTCAACTGGGGCGCCCTCCTGGCCTTTACCGCGCAGGCGGGCGCGCTCGGATGGCCGGCCGTGATCCTCTACCTCGCGGGGATATGCTGGACGCTGTTCTACGATACCGTCTACGCCTACCAGGACGCGGAGGACGACGCCCTGATCGGGGTGAAGTCCACCGCGCGGCTCTTCGGAGAGCGGCCCCATCGGTGGCTGGGCGCCTTCGCCGCCGGCTGTGCGGGGCTGATGGCCCTGGCGATCCTAGCGGCGATGGGGACCGGCGATCCGATCGCCCTGTTGCTGGCGCTGATCGCGCCCCTGGCGATCGGCGGTCACATGGCCCGTCAGCTCCGGGCGTTCGACCCTGCAGACACAGAGACCTGCCTCGGGCTCTTCCGATCCAACCGCGACGCTGGCCTCCTGGCTGCGCTGTTTCTCGCCATCGCGCTCTTGGTGTGATGGATTCCCCCCAGATCAGCACCTAGACCCGCGCAACCCATTCGAGGCGGCCCTCCCATGCGAAAGAAACCGCTCCTTCCCGTGCTCGTGGCCTTCGTCATCGCCGGCGCCGTTTCGGTGGCCGCGGCGACGGTGGCCGTCGACCGGATCGAAACGCGCTCCATCGAGGCGATCGAGGGCGAGCTCGGTTCCCACGGGCTCGACTGGGCGTCGGTTGCCGCCGACGGGCTGCGGGTCGAGCTGACCGGGACCGCCCCTGACGAGGCGACGCGGTTCCGCGCCCTGAGCGCCACGGGCGCGGTGGTGGACGGCTCTCGCGTGATCGACCGGATGGAGGTGGTGCAGGCCGACCCGATTGCCGCGCCCCGATTCGCAATCGAGATCCTGCGCGCCGACGACAACGTGATGCTCATCGGCCTCGTCCCGGAAGCGACCGACCGCGCCGAGCTGGCCGATGACATCTCCCAGAGTGCAGACAGGCTCCCGGTCACCGACCTGATGGAGGTCGCGCGCCATCCGGCGCCCGCCACCTGGGACGCGGCGCTGGCGTTCGGGCTGGAGGCGCTGTCGCGCAGCGAAAAGGCGAAAGTGTCCATCGCCGCCGACCGGGTCTCCCTCACCACCATGGCCCCCGATTCCGACGCGCGCGCGACCCTGGAGCGCGACCTGCGCCGAGCCGCGCCCGAAGGGGTGGAAATCGCGCTTGATATCAGCGCGCCGCGGCCCGTGATCGCGCCGTTCGTCCTGCGCCTTACCCGCGAGGAGGGGGCGACGTCGCTGGTAGCCTGTTCTGCCGGCGACGAGGTCGGCCGCGACCGTATCATCGCGGCGGCGACAGAGCTCGGCGTCGAGGAGGCCCGCTGCCGCATCGGCCTGGGCGCCCCCTCGACCGAGTGGAGCGCCGCGGCCAGCCGGGCGCTCGAGGCGATGCGCGGAGTGGACACGGGAACCCTCAGCCTTTCGAACCTCGACCTGCGGATCGAGGCCGGGCCGGACGTGCGCGACTTCGGCGCGACGGTGAGCGCGCTGGAGCGGCATCTGCCCGCGGAGTTCACCCTGACCGCGGCACAGGCCGACGCCGAGCAGGTCGCGGCACAGGCAGGCCCGGCCGAGTTCATCGCCACCCGCAGCCCCGAAGGGCTGGTGCAGATGCGCGGGCGCATGGGCACCGACCGGGCGCGCGGCGTGGTCACGAGCTTCGGGCGGGCGCTGTTCGGCGGCGCACAGATGGACACCGCCATTGATGTATCGCCAGGGGTCCCCGACGGCTGGTCGCTCCGGGTACTGGCCGCGCTCGACGGGCTGTCGATCCTCAACAACGGCGCGGCGACGGTGCGCGAGGACGGCATCAGGATCTCGGGACTTTCGGGCAACCGCGAAGCCGCCAACGACCTCGCGCAATTGATGAGCGGGCGGTTGGGCGAGGACGTGGCCTACGACATCGACGTGCGCTACGACGAGCGCCTGGACCGGGAGCTGGACATGCCGACACCCGAGGAATGCGTGGGACGGGTCAATGCGATCCTGGCGGAGCGCCAGATCACGTTCGATCCCGGCTCCAGCACCATCGACGGCGCGTCGCGCGACAGCGTCGAGGCGATCGCGGCGATCCTGCGCACATGCGACGGCGTCTCCATGGAGGTGGGTGGATACACCGACAGCCAGGGCCGCGAGGAAATGAACCGCGAACTGAGTCAATCCAGGGCCGAAGCCGTTCTGACCGCCCTTCTGTCGCGTCGGATTCCCGTCGGAAACCTGTCGGCGGTCGGCTACGGGGAGGTCGATCCGGTGGCCGACAACGCGACCGCCGCAGGGCGTGAGGCCAATCGCAGGATCGAGTTCAGCCTCGTAGAGGAGCCAGGGGCGCAGGGCGAGAACGAGACGGCGGAGGGCGCGGAATGAACAGGTCGGAATTCGTCGTCGCCACGGCCGCGATCCTGTTCGTCGCCTTCATGCTGGGCTGGTTCGCCAATTGGCTGGTCCACCGCCTGACCCGGGTGAGCCAGGCCGATCTGGGCGAACTGGACCGGATGGCGCAGATGGTCCACGACGCCGAGGAGCAGCGCGACGAGGCGATCGCCTATGTCCACCAGCGCGAGGCGCAGCTCAAGGATCGCGTCCGCACGGCCGAGGAGGATCACCGCGCGGCGGTGGAGGCCCTTCAGGAAGTCCAGTCCGAAAACGCGGAACTCCGCGATTACATCGACCGGATGGACGCGCGGCGCACCTGACGCGGGCCTACCAGCGGTCGAGCGCCGCTTCATCGGCTTGGGTGGCCGCGACCCAGGACTCTCCGCGCGAGGTCGCCTCCTTCTTCCAGAAGGGGGCGCGGGACTTGAGGTAGTCCATCAGGAACTCGGCCGCGGCGAAGGCATCGCCGCGATGGGCGGCGGCGGTCGCGACCATCATGATCGTCTCGCCGGGGGCCATGCGTCCGAATCGATGGATCACGAGGACACCGCCCAGGGACCAGCGATCGCGAGCCTCCGAGGCTATGGCCTCGATCGCCGACGTGGTCATGCCCGGATAATGCTCGATCTCCATGTGGCGCAGGTCGCCCTCGGCGCTGTCGCGCACGAGGCCGGTGAAGGTGACGACCGCGCCGAGGTCGCGCCGACCGGCCGTGAACCGGGTCAGCTCGGCACCGGGATCGAAGGCCTCCGACTGGACGCGGACCTCCATCAGCCGCCCGTCATCGGCGGGAAGAAGGCGACCTCGCGCGCCTCGGACAGGGCGGCATCGAAATCTGTGAGCTGCTGGTCCACCGCGACGCGGAGCGCGGAGATGTCGGAGAAGGCCACGTCGTAGCGATCCTCACGTGCGCGAAGCTCGTCGACGAGATCGCGCACGGTGCGCGCCGTCGTCTCCACCCGCTCGCGGGGCAGGCCGACACGTTCGCGCAGCCAGGCGAAATAGAGAACGTCGAGCGTCATGACGGGTCTTTCAGGAAGGGGATCGCCTTGCGGAAGTAGTCCCATCCGCTGATCAGCGTCAGCGCCGCGGCGATCCACAGGAGCGTCACGCCGAGGACACCCGCCACGTCGCGCAACTGGCCCAGCCAGACGATGCCGGCGGTGTCCGGCACGACGCCCGAGAGAACGGCATCGACGCTGGCGCCGCCCGAACCCTCCATCCGTTCGACCATGTGGTAGAGGAAGATGTCGCGCGAGAAGAGAACCGCGATGGCGACCATCTGCGCCGTCGTCTTCCACTTGGCGATCTTGGTCACGGAAAGGAGCTTCGCCTGGGAGCCCAGGAACTCCCTGAGCCCGGAGACGAAGACCTCGCGGAACACGATCACCGTGGCGGGAAGGACCAGCCAGGGCGACATGGACGAGTAGCCGACGATCACCAGGAGCGCGATGATGACCATGGCCTTGTCGGCGATGGGATCGAGCATGGCGCCGAAGCGGCTCTCGAGCTTCCAGGTGCGGGCGATATGGCCGTCGAACCAATCCGTCAGCGCGGCGCTGAGGAACAGCACCAGCGCGAACCAGTCCGCCCAGGGGCGCGTGAAGTAGAGGAACGCAATCGCGACCCCCGGCGCCGCAAGCAGCCGGAGGACGGTCAGAATGTTGGGAAGGGTCCATCGCATGGGGGCACACATAGGCTGCCAGCGGGGCCGGGGAAAGAGCGCACCTGCGGGGAGACGCCCATCACCCCCCCGCGGCCCGCTCGCCGCCGTCCTCGCTGTTGTCCTCGCCACTGTCCTCGTCGTCCCTCTCGCGGCCCCACAGGACGCCGCGCTTGCCCTCGCCCAGCCGCTCGAGGACCGCGTAGATCGCCGGAATGATCAGGATGCCGAGGAAGGTCGCGGCGATCATGCCCCCCATCGCGGCGGTGCCGATGGCGTTGCGCGCCGCCGCACCCGCGCCCGAGGCGAGGACGAGCGGAAGCATCCCGAACACGAAGGCGAGCGCCGTCATCAGAACGGCGCGATACCTCTGCCGGGCGCCCATCGTCGCGGCGTCGGTGATCGACATGCCCTCTTCGTGGCGGTTCTTGGCGAACTCCACGATTAGGATCGCGTTCTTGGCCGCCAGCCCGATGAGCATGACGAGGCCGATCTGGGCATAGACGCTGGCCGTGAAGCCGAAGAACGCCAGGCTGAGGGCCGCGCCCGCCCCCGCGATCAGGACCGACAGCATGATCGCCAGCGGCTGGAGCCAGCTTTCGAACTGGCCCACGAGGAACAGGAAGGCGAAGACGAACGCCAGCCCGAAAGCGATGAAGGTGACGTTGCCCGCCGCCTGCTGCTGGTAGGAGGCGCCCGAAAGCGCCAGCTCGTAGCCCTCGGGCAGGTTCTCGCCGGCCACGCGCTGCAGGGCCTCCAGCGCCTCGCCCGACGAGAAACCCTGCGCCGGCTGGCCCGAGATCTCGGCGGCCGTGAACAGGTTGAACCGCGGCAGGATGTAGGGGCCGAAGGTGGTCTCCACGTCCGCGGTCGCCGACAGGGGCACGACGCCGCCGGTGCGGTTCTTGACGTAGATCGAGGTGATGTCGTCCGGTTGGGACCGGAACTGCGAGTCGCTCTGCTGGCGGACCTGGTAGACACGGCCCTCGTACAGGAACTGGTTGACGAACCCGGCCCCCAGGGTGCTGCCGAGGCTGTCGTAGATCGAGGCGACGGAGAGGCCCAACTGCTCGGCGCGCTCCCGATCGACGTTCACGAAGAGGCGAGGCACGTCGGCCGAGAAGGTCGTGCGCGCGCCGCCCACTGCCGCCTCCTGGTTGAGCGCCGCGACGTAGCCGCGCGCGACCTGCGCGACTTCGACCGCGTCCTGCCCCTGGGTCGCCAGGATCTGGGCGGAAAAGCCGCCGACGGAGCCCGTGCCGGGAATGGAGGGCGGCGGGAATGCCTGGATCTGCAGGCCCGGCAGGGTCGCGAACTGGCCGTTGAGCTGGCCCAGGATGGTGAACAGGTCCCGCCGCTCGCCCCATGGCTGCAACGTCGCGATGGCGATGCCCACGGAGGATCGCGATCCGCCCAGAAAAGAGAAGCCGGCGACGGCGATGGTGTTCTCGACCCCGTCGGTGTTCTGGATGATGTCGCTGATCTCCTGCATCGCCTCGGTCGTCCGCTGGAGCGAGGCTCCGTCGGGCAGGCCCACGTCGACGAGGATCGCACCCTGGTCCTCGGCCGGGACGAGCTCGGTCGGCAGCTTGAGATAGGTCGAGGCGGCGAGGAAGATGCCCAAGCCCAGCACCGCCATGGCCAGGATGCCGCGGGTGACGAAGAAGCTCACGACCTTGCCGTAGACGTCGCGGCTCCAGTAGAGGAGGCCGTTGAACTTGCGGAAGATCCAGGCGGGCTTGTCGGTGCGCTGCAGCATGACCCCGCACAGGGCGGGCGTCAGCGTCAGCGCCACGAGCGAACTGAGCAGGATCGAGATCGACAGCGACAGGCCGAACTGGCGGTAGAGTTGGCCCGAGATGCCGGGCAGGAACGCCGTGGGCAGGAAAACCGCCAGCAACACCAGCGTGGTCGAGATGATCGGCCCCGTGATCTCGCCCATGGCTTGGGTGACGGCCGTGCGCCGCTCCATCTCGGGGTTCTCCTCCATCACCCGGCGCGCGTTCTCGACCACCAGGATCGCGTCGTCGACGACGATGCCGATGGCCAGGATCAGCGCGAGAAGCGTGATCACGTTGATGGAGAAGCCGATGGCGAGAAGGGCCGCGAAGGTCCCGATCAGGGAGACGGGAATCGCGATGAGGGGAATGATCGTCGCCCGGAAACCCTGCAGGAACGTGAAGACGACGACGACGATGATGCCGGCCGTCAACAGGAGCGTCTTGACGATCTCCTCGATGGTGACGCGAACATAGGCCGTGGTGTCGTAGACCACGTCGTAGCTCAGCCCCTCGGGGAAGCTGCCAGCGCGCTCCTCCAGATCGGCGCGGATCTCGTTCACGGTGGCGATGGCATTCGCGCCGGGAGCCTGATTGACCTGCATCGTCAGGCTGGGCCTGTCGCCCAGGAACGAGTTGGTGGCGTAGTCCTGGGCCCCCAGCTCCACCCGCGCCACGTCGCTCACCCGGATCAGGCCGCCGTTCTCGCCCGTGCGGATCACGATCCGCTCGAACTCCTCGGGCTCCGAGAGGCGGCCCTGGCCGGTGACGGTATAGACGACGGACTGCCCCTCGACGGCCGGGGCGCCGCCGATCTGGCCCAGGGCCGCGGCGAGGTTCTGGCTGCGGATCGCGTCTGCCACGTCCGAGGGCGAGAGGCTGAATTGCGCCAGCTTCTCGGGGTCTGTCCAGATGCGCATGGCGTAGTTCGACGGGCCCAGGACCTGGGCGTTGCCGACCCCGTCGATCCGTTGCACCGCGGTGGTGAGGTTGGTCGACACGTAGCTCGCCGCGTCGACCGGGCTGAGATCGCTGTCGGGGTCGATGGGAAAGGCCACCGCCATCAGGAAGTTCGGCGACTGGGTGCGGATGGTCACCCCCTGGTCGACCACCGAAGTGGGAAGCTGGGGCGTGGCGAGCTGCACCCGGTTCGATACGTTGACCTGGGCGATATCGGGGTCGGTGCCGATCGCGAAGGTGATCGTGAGCGAATACGTCCCCTGGTTGGACGATGACGAGGACATGTAGAGCATCCCCTCGACCCCATTGATCGCCCGCTCGAGAGGCGCGCCGACGGTCTCGGCCAGAGCGGTCGAGTCGGCGCCCGGATAGCTCGCCGAGACCTGGACCGTGGGGGGGGAAATGTTCGGGTACTGGGTTACCGGCATCACGAAGATCGCCAGGAACCCCGCGATCACGATGACGATGGAGACGACCGAGGCCAGACGCGGCCGCTCGATGAAGATCTTGGAGATCATTCCGACGATCCTTCCGATCCGCCGGAGGATTGCTCGCCGCTATCGCCGCCGCCGCCCCCGGAGGCGGGAGCACCGGCATTGCCGGTATCGCCCGCCCGGCGGGGATCGACCGTCTGCCCGTCCTCGAGGCTCAGCGCGCCGCGCACGACGACCCGCTCGCCGCCCGAAAGGCCCCGCGTGATCGACACGGTCCCGGGCCGCGGGCCGGAGGCCGTCTCCACGGGCACGCGGGAAGCGGCGTCGCCCTCGCCCACGACCCATACGGCGCTGCCGTCGCGGCCGAGCTGCACGGCGGCTTGCGGCACGACCGGACGCACCGGCGGGTCGGACTCCGCCACCCGCAACGTGACGTTCTGGTTCGGAAGCAAGAGCCCGTCCGGGTTTTCGAACCGGACCCGCACCGCGACCGTGCCGGTCTGCGGATCGACGCTGTTGCCGATGAAGTCGAAGGTGCCGTCTCGGGTATAGACGG
This sequence comes from uncultured Paracoccaceae bacterium, assembly GCA_947500825.1. GTDB lineage: Bacteria > Pseudomonadota > Alphaproteobacteria > Rhodobacterales > Rhodobacteraceae > Palleronia. Next base: position 13,643 of record CANMTR010000004.1, read on the forward strand.
ACCCGTCGGGCAGAACGAGGCTCAGCGTATAACCGTCGGCCGAAATCCTGTCGCTCTCGGTCGACCCGTCCGTGCCGGTGCCGCCCATGCCGATCTGGCGCCACGTGGCGAGGCGGTTCTCTCCCAGCGCGAAGACGCCCCAGATGGGGTCGAGCTGGACAAGTTCGGCCAGCTCCCCCGACTGGGCGGAGACGTAATTGCCCCGCGTGATGTCGGGCGCGGACATTTGACCGTCGATCGCGGCCTCGATGGAGGTGTAGCTGAGATCGAGCTCGGCCTGGGTGACGGCGGCCTCGGCCTGGAGCCGCTGCGCGCGTGCCGATTCCAGCGAGGCGAGTGCGTCCTCGAGGTTGGCCTGGCTGACGGTGCCGGATTCGCGCAGCTCGCGCTGGCGCTCCGCCTGCCGCTGCGTTTCGCGGAAGGCCGCATCGGCCCCGGCGAGCTGGGCCTGCGCGGCTTCGAGCGCGGCCTCGTACTGGGCACGCTGGATCTGGAAAAGAAGGTCGCCCGATTCCACGTTGTCGCCGCCTTCGAACTCCACCGATTCGATGAACCCGGAGATCCGCGCCTGCACCGCGACCCGCTCGATCGGGGTGATCCGGCCGAGGAAGCGGTAGGCATCGCCCACCGGTTCCTCCTCCGCCACCTCGAACACCACCGCCGGCAGATTGGCCTGCCCCCCCGAAGACCCCTCCGAACCCCCGGACTGGCCGGCCTGGGCGTCGTTGCCCTCCAGCCCCAGAAGGCCGGCGATAAAGCCGGGCACCGGCACCTCGCCCACGATCGGCAGCTCGACCCTCGCTCCGGCGGACCCCCCAGACGGGCCGCCGCCGCTCTCCTGCGCAAGCGACGGCGTGGCGCTCGCTGCGAGGGCGGCAACGAGCAGGAAGGCACGAATGTCCATGAAGTAGCTCCTGAAGGTCGCGGGTCAGTTAGGTCACATACCGCCGAAGGCGAAGGGAGGGACAGATTGGCGCATCCTCCACATCGCCGCGCGGAGCGTTGCGGGCGCCGCGACCTCGGCGCGCGGTCGCGTAGGACGCCCTAAACGTCGTCCGGGGAGTGTGGAAGCAGGTTTTGAGGGAAGGGGACGGCTCGGCTTCGATGTGTGCAGACCGCAAGATAACGGGCCCGCGCAAGGACGACCCGGCACGCGGCGAACCCCGCGGGCCAGGGGAAGAGCCGGAAGACGTCGGCACCGCGGCGGCGCGCAACGACCATGCCCACGACGAACTGCTCCTCGCCCTCGGAAAGATGCTCGCTCACACGACCTCGAAGGAGGATCAGAAATGAATGCCTGGGACGCTTACACGGCAGCCCACACCGTCACGCCGTATCTCGTCGCGGTTATGACGGCCCTCGTCTCCCTGGGATTTCTGCAGGTGGTCTTTCTCGCCGGGGGGATGGTCAAATACCTGACGCTGGGGTTTCTGCTCCTCTATCTGAAGGTCTTCCTGCGCACGGCCTACTGGGACATCCTGCCGAACTGGGTTCCGCCGGAGACATGGTCGGCCTGGCGGGAGGCAAGCGGCGGCGTGGCGGTCAACGTGTTCTTCAACCTTGCGGCGATCGTGGCGTGCTATTTCAGCCTGAAGGCGGTCTACCTCGCGATCCCGGAGGAGGACCGGGCGCGCTACACGATCCTCACCGCGCCGTTCTACCGCGTGGTCACGGCGATGCGCGGCGCACGGCGCGAGTGATCCCCGCAGATCAATCGACCGCGACCCGGTGGGTAGCCAGGGCATCGTAGTAGGCCATCGCATCGACGCAGAGATCCGCGTCGTGCCCCGTGAGGTCGGGCATGTCGCCCTCGGCGCCCGCGAAACAGGTCGTGGCGTCGACGCTCCCGTATCGGTGTCTCGCCCAGACACCGTCGGCCGGGTGACCGCCACGCGGCCAGCTCAACATCCGGGCCATGAAGTCGATCCCCAATCCCTCGCAGATCCGGCGCAACATCGCTTCGGGATGGGCGCGGATATCGGAGCTGAGCGCCACGAGGCCGCCGAACCGCTCGAAAATCTCGAGCTGGCGCGGATAACCCAGATCCTCCAGCGTGGGGGACTCGCTCCGCGCCGTGTAGCTGGCGATGACACGGGCCGGGTGGCGTACCAGGTGCAGGTGGGAGAAGTCCGCCGCCCAGTCCAGGTCGATCCCCTCGACCATGTGATGGGCCATCAGCTTGAGATAGAGATGCGGCGAAGAGCCCGTCAATCCGGCAATCACCGCGCAGGGATCGGCCAGGCGATGGGCGAGGATCCGGTCCCGCCCCGGATGTTCGATCCCCGTCATGGCGAGATAGGGAGCGTAGAACGGCTCGTCCCGCACGTCGGTGTCGCCACGCGCGGCGAAGGAGTACATCAGCGCCGTCGAGACGTTGCGGGGACCTGACCAGGCTGCGATCTTCATCGGGCGCGTCCTCTAGAGTCTCTCTGGCGCGGCCGGTTCGGATCCGAAAAGCGGAACTGTTGCCGCAACCTGCGCGCGATACCGGTGCAAGAACGCCTATCCGACCTTCCCGCGGAGAGAAAGTCCGTCAGGCTGCGGGGCGTCACCGGGCCGTGACATCACGGCGGGGTGACTTGATCCCGCCCCGGAGCGCGCCGACCCTCCGGCCAAACGGAGGATGACGAATGAGAACGGCAACGAACCGAACCCTGATCGCCCTGACCGCGGCGACGGGCCTCTCGGCGCCCGGGATCGCGGCGGCGGACCAGCAGACCGCCTATCTCTCGGGGGGCTGCTTCTGGTGCGTGGAGGCGGACTTCGAGAAGGTCGGCGGCGTGGGAGACGTGATCTCGGGCTTCGCAGGCGGCACCACGCCCGACCCGACCTACGGTGCCTCGGGAGATCATATCGAGGCGGCGAAGGTGCCCTTCGACGACAGCGAGGTGAGCTACCGCCAGATCTACGACATGTTCCTGCGCTCGATCGACCCGTTCGACTCGGGCGGACAGTTCTGCGACCGGGGCCTGGAATATACCACGGCGATCTACGTCGAGAGCGCGGCGCAGCGCGAGGCCGCCGAGGCGGCCATCGCCGCCGCGGAGCAGGAGCTGGGACGCGAGGTCGTCACGCCGGTGCGCGACTTCGACCGGTTCTATCCCGTGGGCGCGTACCACCAGGACTACTACAAGTCCCAGGACCGGATCGCGTTCTCGTCCGTGGGCCTCGCCGTGCCCAAGGAGGTCGCCTACGAGCGCTACCGCGAGGGATGCGGCCGCGACCAGCGGGTCCGCCAGATCTGGGGCGACGACGCGCCGTTCGTCGGCGAGGCCGGAAGCTGACGCCTCAGGCCATGTCGCAGGCGGCGATGGCGGCGAGGTTGAGAATGTCGACCACGCCCGCCCCCGTCGAGGCGATCTGGACCGGGCGACCCAGCCCCGTCAGGATCGGACCCAGCACGGTGGCTCCGCCCATCTCCTGCATGAGCTTGACGGAGATGGAGGCGGAGTGCCGGGCCGGCACCACCAGAACGTTCGCCGGCCCGGTCAGGCGGCAGAACGGGTATGCGCGCATGGCGTCGGGGTTCATCGCCACGTCCACGGTCATCTCGCCGTCGTATTCGAAATCCACCCCGCGGGCGTCCAGGATCTCGGGCGCGTGGTGCATCTTGGCGGCGCGCTCCGAGACCGGGTAACCGAAAGTCGAGAAACTGACGAACGCCACCCGGGGCACGAGGCCCAGGGCGCGCGCAACGTCGGCGCCGCGCTCGGCGATGTTGGCAAGGTCGTTCCCGTCTGGCCATTCGTGGACAAGCGTGTCGGCGATCAGGACCACCCGGTTCTGTCGCAGGAGCGCGGTGATCCCCACCGCCCCGTCCTCGGCGCGCGCGTCGAAGACCATGTTGATCTGGTCGAGCACGTGGGCGGACTTGCGCGTGGCCCCGGTGACCATCGCGTCGCCGTGGCCTGCCGCCAGCATGCACGCCGAGAAGATGTGCCGGTCGCGCGCGGCCATGCGGTGGATGTCGGAGCGGTCGTAGCCCTTGCGCTGGAGCCGGGCGTAGAGGAAGTCCTTGTAGCTCTCCAGGTGCTCGGTCGTGGCGGCGTTCACGACCTCGATCCCCTCGAAGGTGTCGAGGATGCCCTCCGCCTCCAGGCGGCGGCGGATGTCGACCTCGCGACCCACGACGACCGGGTGGCCCAGTCCCTCGCGCCTGTAGGCGATGGCGGCGCGCAGCACGCGGATGTCGTCGCCCTCGGCGAAGATCATCCGCGCCTGGGCCGCCCGCGCGCGCGCATAGATCCCCTGCAGGATCGAGGCGGTGGGGTCCATCCGTGCCTTGAGCGCCTGCTCGTAGCCTTCCATGTCGACGATGGGGCGACGCGCGACGCCCGTATCCATTCCCGCGCGGGCCACCGCCGGGGGGATGCGCCAGATCAGGCGCGGGTCGAACGGCGTGGGGATGATGTAGTCGCGCCCGAATTTCAGCGCCCGTCCGTAGGCGAGGGCGACCTCGTCGGGAACGTCCTCGCGCGCGAGCGCGGCCAGCGCCTGGGCGCAGGCGATCTTCATCCGGTCGTCGATGGCGCGCGAATGGATATCGAGCGCCCCGCGAAACAGATAGGGAAAACCAAGGACATTGTTGACCTGGTTGGGATAGTCAGATCGCCCCGTGGCCACGATCACGTCGGCGCGAACCTCATGGACTTCCTCCGGCGTGATCTCGGGGTCGGGGTTGGCCATGGCGAAGATCACCGCGTCGCGGGCCATGCTCTCCACCATCCCCTGGGTCACCGCGCCCTTTACGCTGACGCCCAGGAACACGTCGGCCCCGTCCATCGCCTGTTCCAGCGTGCGCAAGTCGGTCCGGGCGGCATGGGCCGACTTCCACTGGTTCATCCCTTCGGCGCGGCCGTGGTAGATGACGCCCTTGGTGTCGCACATGATGCAGTTGTCGGGCCCTGCGCCCATCGACTTGAGCAGGTCGAGACAGGCGATCCCGGCCGCCCCGGCCCCGTTCAGCACGATGCGCACATCCTCGATGCGCTTGCCCGAAAGGTGCAGCGCGTTGATGAGGCCGGCGGCGCAGATCACCGCCGTTCCGTGCTGGTCGTCGTGGAAGACGGGAATATCCATCTCGTCCTTCAGGCGGCTCTCGATCTGAAAGCACTCTGGCGCCTTGATGTCCTCGAGATTGATGCCACCGAAGGTCGGCTCCATCAGCCGCACGGCGTTGCAGAATGCGTCCACGTCGGTGGTGTCGAGCTCGATATCGATGGAGTTCACGTCGGCGAAGCGCTTGAACAGGACGGACTTGCCTTCCATCACCGGCTTCGAGGCGAGCGCGCCGAGGTTGCCCAGACCGAGGACGGCCGTGCCGTTGGAGATCACGGCCACCAGGTTGCCCTTGTTCGTGTAGTCGTAGGCCTGGCCGGGATCGTCGGCGATGCGCGCGCAGGGCACCGCCACGCCCGGGCTGTAGGCGAGGCTCAGGTCGCGCTGGGTGGACATCGGCACGCTGGCGGCAATGTCGAACTTGCCGGGACGCGGGCTCATGTGGAACGCAAGCGCCTCGTCGTCGGTGAATTTATTGCTCATGCTTCCCCCCGTCACGCATCCCTGGACTAGGTGACACGCAACGGCGCCGCGTCGCCACCCTAAAAGGAAGGACCCGCCCCATGTTCGCCGAGGCCCTGAAATCCGTCCCGTCCCGCACCGACAAAGGCTCGGTCAACGTCTTCGTCGAGACGCCGAAGGGAAGCCGACACAAGTACGACATCGACGATAGCGGCCTGTTCCGCATCGCGCTGGAGCTGCCGGAGGGCGTGTCTTTTCCCTGCTCCTTCGGTTTCGTGCCCAACACGAAGGCCCCCGACGGCGACGCGCTCGATATCGTGATGCTGACCGCCGGCTCGGTGCCCTCGGGCGCCCTGATAGAGTGCCGCCTGATCGGGGTGCTCAAGATGGAGAACCAGGAAGCCGACGGGATGCGGCGCAACGACCGGGTGGTCGCGGTGGCCAACATGTCGCGCATCTTCGGCCGGGTGGAGACCCTCAGCGACATGCGCAACGGCTTCGCCTGGGACATCGAGGAGTTCTTCGAGACCTACAACGACATGATCGAACGGCCATTCCGCATCGTCGGACGGGGCGAGAGCGACGAGGCCATGCGGATGCTGGAGGAGGCCGAAGCGGCCGCGCGCTGACTTCCCCGTACCGGGCGGCTTTGCTAGACGGGCGCGACCGGGCCCGGGAGAGCGGAATGGCCGACGCGACCACGCCGATGATGGCGCAGTATCTGGAGATCAAGGAGGCGCATCCCGACGCGCTCCTGTTCTATCGGATGGGCGATTTTTACGAGCTGTTCTTCGACGATGCGGCCGCTGCCGCCGGGGCGCTCGACATCGCCCTGACGAAGCGCGGCAAGCATCTGGGAGAGGACATCCCGATGTGCGGCGTGCCGGTCCATTCCGCCGAAGGGTACCTGCTGACGCTGATCCGCAAGGGATTCCGCGTGGCCGTCTGCGAGCAGATGGAGGACCCCGCGACGGCGAAGCGGCGCGGCTCCAAGTCGGTCGTGCGGCGCGAGGTCGTGCGCCTCGTCACCCCCGGCACGCTGACCGAGGAAAGCCTGCTCGACGCGCGGCGCCACAACTATCTCGCCGCCTGGGCGGACGTCCGCGGCGAGGGCGCGATGGCCTGGGTGGACATCTCCACCGGAGAGATGCGCGTCTCGCCCTGCCCGCGGGTCCGGATCGGGCCGGAACTCGCCCGCCTCGCCCCCCGAGAGGTTCTTCTGTCCGAGGCCTCGGACGCGGAGCTGGAGCCGCTTGTGCGCGACCTGGGCGGGTCGGTCACCGCGCTGTCGCGCGCCTCCTTCGACAGCGTCGCGGGCGAGAAACGGCTGTGCCGCATCTTTCGCGTCGGGTCGCTCGACGCCTTCGGTGCCTTCGAGCGGGCCGAGGTGGCGGCCATGGCGGCGCTGGTCGATTACCTGGAGATCACCCAGCGCGGCAAGCTGCCGCTCCTGCGCGCGCCCCTGCGGGAGGACGCGGGCGCGGTCCTGCAGATCGACGCGGCCACGCGGCGCAACCTGGAACTGACACACGCCCTGTCGGGCGGGCGGGCCGGATCGCTGCTCCACGCCGTCGACCGGACGGTCACCGCCGCCGGGGGCCGGCTTCTGGAGCGGCGCCTGACCTCGCCCTCGCGCGACCTTGGCACGATCCGGCTGCGGCAGGCCGCCGTCGCCCGTCTGGTCGACGAGGCGGCGCTGGCCGAGCGCGTGCGCGAGGAGCTGCGCCGTGTGGGCGACATGGACCGCGCCCTGTCGCGGCTGGCGCTGGAACGCGGCGGCCCGCGCGATCTGGCCGCGATCCGCGACGGGCTGATCCGGGCGGGCGAACTGTCGGAGATGCTGTCGCGCGCCGAACTGCCCGAACTCCTGCGCGACGCCACCGCCGCGCTGGTGGGCCACGAGGCGCTGGTGGACCGGCTCGACGCCGCGCTGGTGGCCGAGCCGCCGCTGCTCGCCCGCGACGGCGGCTTCATCGCCCCCGACCTGGACACCGACCTCGACGAGGCGCGCACCCTGCGCGACGAGGGGCGCGGCGTGATCGCCTCGATGCAGGCCGATTTCGCCTCCGAGACCGGGATCGGGTCGCTGAAGGTCAAGCACAACAACGTGCTGGGCTACTTCGTCGAGGTCACGGCCACCCATGCCGAGCGCATGATGTCGCCGCCCCTGTCGGAACGGTTCATCCACCGCCAGACCACCGCGAGCGCGGTGCGGTTCACCACCGTCGAACTGGCGGACCTGGAGACGCGCATCCTCAACGCCGGGTCCCGCGCGCTGGAGATCGAGAAGACCCTGTTCCGGTCCCTCTCCGAGGAGGTGGTCGCGGCCGCCGCCGATATCGGCGAGGCGGCCCGCGCGCTGGCCGAGCTGGACCTGCAGACCGCCTTCGCAGACCTCGCCCGATCCGAGGACTGGGTGCGCCCCGAGGTCGAGGACACGCGCGCGTTCCACGTGGAGGCGGGCCGCCATCCGGTGGTAGAACGGGCGCTCAAGGCCCAGGGCGCGGGGCCGTTCGTCGCCAACGACTGCGATCTGTCGGACGGCGAGGGGGCGGCTCTTTGGCTGCTGACGGGCCCCAACATGGCCGGCAAGTCCACGTTCCTGCGCCAGAACGCGGTGATCGCGATCCTGGCGCAGACGGGCGCCTTCGTGCCCGCCGACGCGGCCCGGATCGGGCTGGTGAGCCAGCTTTTCAGCCGCGTGGGCGCCGCCGACGACCTTGCGCGGGGGCGCTCGACCTTCATGGTGGAAATGGTCGAGACGGCGGCGATCCTGAACCAGGCCGACGACCGCGCGCTGGTGATCCTGGACGAGATCGGCCGCGGTACGGCGACCTACGACGGCCTGTCGATCGCCTGGGCCACCCTGGAACACCTGCACGACGTGAATCGCAGCCGCGCCCTCTTCGCGACCCATTACCACGAGCTCACGCGTCTCGCCGACCGGCTCGACGGCGTGCGCAATGCCACCGTGGCGGTGAAGGAATGGGAGGGGGAGGTCGTGTTCCTCCACGAGGTCCGCAAGGGCTCCGCGGATCGCTCCTACGGGGTCCAGGTCGCCCGCCTGGCGGGACTGCCCGGGCCGGTGGTCGAACGGGCGCAGACTGTCCTGTCGGCTCTGGAAAGCGGCGAGGCCGAGGGGCGCAAGGCCGCCCTGATCGACGACCTGCCGCTGTTCTCGGCGCGCCCTGCCCCGGAGGCACCCGCGCCCGCCCCATCGGGCTGCGACGCGCGCCTGCGATCCGTCCGGCCCGACGAACTGAGCCCCCGGGCCGCGCTCGACCTGATCTACGAGCTGAAGGAGCTGGCGGCCGAGTAGCCGCCCGCCATCACGATTTCGGCGTGGAGCTGACGCCCACCTGGGCGGCCCTGAGCAGCCGGTCGTGTAGCATGAAGCCCACGGTCATCACCTGAATGATATCGCCTGCCTTGGTGTCGGGCACGGGCGCCTCGAACATGGCCTCGTGGATCTTGGGGTCGAACCGCTCGCCGATGGCGGGCTCGAGCACCTCGACGCCGTGCTTGCGGAAGACGTTCTCCAGCTCCCGCAACGTCAACTCCATGCCCTCGATCAGGGCGGAGTTGGCTTCCCTGTTCTCCTCGGGGATCGCGGCGACGGCGCGCTGCAGGTTGTCGTAGACCGGCAGCATGTCGCGCGACATCTTCGAGCCGCCGTACATCTCGGCCTCGCGCCGCTCCCGATCCGCGCGCTTGCGCGCGTTCTCGGCGTCGGCCAGGGCACGGGTGAAGCGGTTTTTCAACTCGTCACGCTCGGCCTTTAGGGCCTCCACCTCGGCGGCGATGCCGTCGTCCTGTTCCACGACGGGCGGCTCCTCCCCGGCGAGCGCGTCGAGGTCCATGGGCTCGCCACTGTCCTTGGGTTGCGACTTGCGCTTCACCTTGTCCGCCTCGGACGGGCCGCTCTCGGCGTCCGTTTCGCCCTTCAGCATCTCCTCGATGGCGGCCTCGATGTCGTCGCGTTCGTTCTCGTTCGCCATGTATCCATCCGTTCAGCTCCGGCCAGACAGCAGCTTTCCCACCAGCTGGGCCGTGTAATCCACGATCGGCACGATGCGTCCGTAATTCAGACGGGTGGGCCCGATCACCCCCACCGCGCCAATGATCTTCCGGTCTGCGTTCATATATGGAGAGACCACCAAAGATGAACCCGAAAGTGAGAAGAGCTTGTTTTCGGAGCCGATGAAGATCCGCACCCCCTGCCCTTCGTCCGCGAGTTCGAGGAACTCGGCGATGTCGCGCTTGCGTTCCAGGTCGTCGAACAGCGTGCGGATCTGGACCAGATCCTCTTCGCTCGTCTGGCCGAGGAGGTTGGCGCGGCCCCGCACGATGAGCCGCTCGTAGGGCTCGCCCTCGTGCTCCCACACGGCAAGGCCGGCATCGACCATGACCTGCGCCAGCGCGTCGAGCTCCTGCCGGCGGCGCGTGATCTCATGGATCATGTGCTCGCGCAGCTCCGTCAGGGTGCGCCCCTCGGCCATGGCGTTGAGGAAGTTGGCCGCCTCGCGCATGGACGAGGGCGTCTGGCCGGGCGGCGGCGCGAAGACGCGGTTCTCCACATGCCCGTCGGCGAAAACGAGGACGACGAGCGCCCGCTCCGCTCCGAGGGACACGAAATCGATATGACGGATCGGCGCCTCGTGCTTGGGCGTCAGGACCAGGCTCGCCCCCGACGTGATCCCCGACAGCGCCGAGCCGACGCGGTCGAGCATGGTGCCCAGGTCGCGTTCGTTCGAACCCAGCGTCTCGTCCAGGGTGCGGCGGTCGCCCGCGTCCAGATCGCCGATCTCCAGCAAGCCGTCGACGAACAGCCGCAGACCCATCTGGGTGGGCACGCGCCCAGCGGAAATATGAGGCGAGTCGAGCAGGCCCAGGTATTCCAGGTCCTGCATGACGTTGCGGATCGTCGCGGCGGAGACCTTCTGCGACATCGCGCGCGTGAGGGTTCGCGACCCCACCGGCCCGCCGGTTTCGAGATAGCCCTCGACCACGCGACGGAAGACCTCCCGCGTGCGGTCGTTCATCTCCTCGATGAGGCTTTGGGTCTCGTGGGGCTCCGTCATCCGCTCACAGGCTTCGGGGTTGCGCCCCGGATCGGCAGAGGCATATCAGGCGCAGGAGTCATTTAGAGGTGTTTCATGCGTCCGTCCGGTCGAAAACTAAGCGAAATGCGCCCGATTTCAATCGAGACCGACGTGACCCGTCACGCGGAAGGCTCCTGCATGGTGCGCGTGGGTGACACCCATGTCCTGTGTACCGCCAGCCTGGAGGAGCGCGTGCCGCCCTTCCTGCGCAATTCCGGGCAAGGGTGGGTCACCGCCGAGTACGGGATGCTGCCGCGCGCCACCCATACCCGCGGCCGGCGCGAGGCCAAGAATGGCCAGTCGGGCCGCACGCAGGAGATCCAGCGCCTGATCGGCCGGTCCCTGCGCGCCGCAATCGACCGCAATGCCCTGGGCGAGCGCCAGATCACCATCGACTGCGACGTGATCCAGGCCGACGGGGGCACCCGCTGCGCCTCGATCACCGGCGGCTGGGTGGCCTTGAAGCTCGCCGTCGACAAGCTCCTCAAGACCGGCGACGTGACGAGCGACCCTGTCGTGGACCACGTGGCGGCCGTCTCCTGCGGGGTCTATGCGGGCCAGACCGTGCTTGACCTCGACTATCCCGAGGACAGCGAGGCGGGCGTGGACGGCAATTTCGTCCTCACCGGGTCGGGTCGTCTGATCGAGGTGCAGATGTCGGGAGAAGGCGCCACCTTCGACCGCTCCCAGATGACCGACCTGCTGGACCTGGCCGAGGCCGGCGTGGCCGATCTCGTGGCCGCGCAGAAACGGGCGGTGTCATGACCCGCCGGTTCGACGGCGACCGCCTCGTCGTGGCGACCCACAACCACGGCAAGCTCGAGGAGATCCGCGCGCTGCTGGCGCCCTACGGTCTCGAGGTCACGTCGAACGCCGATCACGGCCTTCCCGAACCCGAGGAGACGGGCACCACCTTCGAAGAGAACGCCCGTATCAAGGCCCGCGCGGCGGTGGCCGCCACGGGCCTGCCGTCCCTGGCCGACGATTCGGGGATCGAGATCGACGCCCTGGGCGGTCGGCCGGGCGTGCGCACAGCCGACTGGGCCGAAACGGAGGCGGGGCGCGACTTCGTCCTCGCCATGCGGCGCGCCCACGACGAACTCACCGAGATCGGCGCGCCCGAGCCGTGGCGGGCAAGGTTCCGCTGCACCCTGGTCCTGGCCTGGCCGGACGGCCACGACGAGGTGTTCCCCGGGGCGATCGAGGGCCGGATCGTCTGGCCGATGCGCGGCGATGGCGGGCATGGCTACGACCCGATCTTCCGTCCCGACGGGTACGACGAGACCTTCGCCGAGATGGATCGCTGGGCCAAGAACCGGATCTCGCACCGCGCCGACGCCTTCGCGCGGCTGATCGCGGGGTCCTTTGCGTAGGATCGGCCTCTACGTTCACTGGCCTTTCTGCCAGGCCAAGTGCCCCTATTGCGACTTCAACTCCCATGTCGTCGCCGCGATCGACCACGCCCGCTGGCGGGAGGCCTACGGCGCCGAGATCGCGCGCTACGGGCAGATCCTTCCCGACGTCGAGATCGGCTCGATCTTCTTCGGGGGCGGCACACCCAGTCTGATGGAGAGCCGAACCGTCGCGCAGGTGATCGACAGCGTGCAACGGACGTGGCGGATGGCCAACGATGTGGAGATCACGCTCGAGGCCAACCCCACCTCGGTGGAGGCAGGCCGGTTCCGCGACTACCGCATGGCGGGGGTGAACCGCGTGTCGGTCGGCATCCAGGCCCTGAACGACGCCGATCTGCGCCGGCTCGGCCGGCTCCATGACGTGGACGAGGCGCGCCGGGCCTATGCCACCGCCCGCGAAACGTTCGAGCGGGTGAGCTTCGACCTCATATATGCTCGCCAGCACCAGGACGCCGAGAACTGGCATGCGGAACTGTCGGAAGCTCTCTCGATGGCCGCGGATCACCTGTCCCTTTATCAGTTGACGGTGGAGGACGGCACGGCCTTCGGCGACAGGCTCGCCGCCGGCCGCCTGCGCGGCCTGCCGGACGAGGATCGCGGTGCGGATCTCTGGGAGATCACCCAAGGGTTGACCCACGCGGCGGGGCTCCCCGCCTACGAAATTTCGAACCACGCGCGGCCGGGTTCGGAATCGCGCCACAACATGATCTACTGGACGGGCGGCGATTACGTGGGCATCGGTCCGGGCGCCCATGGACGCGTCACGCTGGGGGCCACGCGCCACGAGACGGAGGCTCCGTCGGCACCGCTTGCCTGGCTCTCCGCAGTTCTTGCTGGGAAGGACGTGGATACGTGGCGAGCGATGACCCCCGCCCACGTGGCCGAAGAACGGCTCATGATGGGTCTGCGCGTGGATGAGGGTGTTCCACTCGAAGCGGTCGACGTGGCCGCGCCGCGCGTGTTCGCGCTTGAGGAACTGGGACTGGTGGAGCGGACGGCGGGCCGACTGCGCCTCACCCCGTCAGGCCGGCCGCTCCTCAACGCGATCCTGCGCGACCTCGTCGCCTAGCCGCCGGCAAGCTGGCGGCAAAGCTCGTCGAGCTGGTCGAGGGAGCGGTAGCTGATCGTCATCCGGCCCCCTGCCCCGTCGCTGCGATGGTCCACGCTGACGCGCAGGCCGAGCGCGGCGCTCAACTCATTCTCGAGAGCGCGCGTATCGGCGTCCTTCTCCGTGGCAGAGGATTTGCGCGCCTTCTGCTTCTCGGGCTTTCGGGCCAGCGTTTCCGTCTCCCGCACGGACAGGCCGCGGCGGATGATCTGCTGCGCCAGCTCCGAGGCGTTGTCCGTCGCGACAAGGGCCCTCGCATGGCCTGCCGAGAGTCGACCTTCCGCGAGATGCCCCTGGACGTCCTGCGGCAGGTTCAGGAGCCGCAGCGCATTGGCGATATGCGACCGGCTCTTGCCGAGCGCTTCCGCCATCTTCTCCTGAGTATGGCCGAACCTGTCCATCAACTGCCTGTAGCCTGCCGCTTCGTCAACGGGGTTCAGGTCAGCCCTCTGGATGTTCTCGATGATCGCAACCTCAAGAACCTCGATATCGTCGAAGGCCCGTACGATCGCAGGTACTTCGTGAAGCTGCGCCATCTGCGCCGCACGCCAACGACGCTCACCCGCAACTATCTGAAAATAATCTTCTTTTTCAGGGTGACGCCGAAGTATGAGGGGCTGAATGATCCCCCTTTGCGCAATCGAACCAGCCAGTTCCTCCAGGCTCTCGACGCCAAAGCTTCGACGCGGCTGATCGGGATTGGCTTCGATCCGCTCGATCGGAACCATCGCTTCGGGGCGGCGTGATGCTTCCGCACCTTCCTCCTCGGGCCCTGCGTCAATATCGGCCATCAGGGCCGACAAACCTCGCCCTAATCCCCGGCGCTCCTTGCGTTCTGACATGGTTCCTCCTCAGGCTCGATGTCGTGCCACGAATTCGTCGGCAAGCGCGCGGTAGGCGATGCTTCCTTTCGAAACGGGGTCATACTCCGTCACCGGCTGAGCGTAGGACGGAGCCTCGCTCACGCGAACGTTACGCGGAATGATCGTCTGGAACACGAGTTCACCCAAGGTATCGCGCGCGTCCGCCTGCACACCTTGGGCGAGCTTGTTCCGGCCATCGTACATCGTCAAGACGATGCCCTCTATTCCTAGTTTCGGGTTGGCCGACTGTCTCACTTCACGAACGGTCACCATGAGTTGCGACAACCCCTCGAGAGCAAAAAATTCACTTTGAAGTGGAACAAGAACGGAATCCGCTGCGACCATGGCGTTAATCGTCAAAAGAGACAGCGATGGCGGGCAATCTATGAAAATGAAGTCGAGCCCTATCGCGTCGATTTTTTCGGGATCCAGCGCCTCTTTCAAGAGAGCCGTTCGATGACCTTTGGACAGCATTTCAACGTCGGCGGAACTCAGATCCGCGGTCGCGGGAACCACAAAGAGGTTCGGGATCCGCGTTCCTTGCAGAACATCGATCAGATCCATTCCCTCGAGGATGAGGTCGTAGGTCGTTCGGTCGCGATCCTCGGCTTCGATGCCGAGCCCGGTGGATGCGTTCCCCTGAGGATCGAGGTCGATCACCGCGACTTTCTTGCCAGCTTCGGCAAGTGCCGCCCCGAGATTGATCGCGGTTGTGGTCTTACCCACACCGCCTTTCTGATTGACGATAGCGACGATCCGCGGCCGCCCGATGGATCCGTCAGACACGTTCCAAGTTCTCCAAGATCAGGATAACGGCTTCCTTGTCCGTTTTACTTGGATGAACGTCAACGTCGAAACGCCACGTCCTGCCCAAATCCTCTAGCTCTTCCTGGTATTGCCGTCCTTTCGGGAAAACATACACCGTGCTGGGTTTTCCGTGGCGTTCGGCCAAGGGGATCAGCTTCGGCAAGGAAGCCAATGCTCGCGCCGATACGACGTCCGCCGCCTGTGGCACCGCAGTCTCAATCCTCTCCGCGAGCACCTTGGAGCCGAGCGCCAACTCCCGTGACATACTTCTAAGGAACGTCGCCTTGCGAAGATCAGACTCGATCATCGTCATTTGCACGTCTCTCCGAAGAATGGCCACTGGGATCGCGGGAAAGCCGCCACCACTTCCGAGATCGCACCACGTTCGTGCGCTAGGCGCGAACGGAGACAGCTGTATGGCGTCGCAGAGGTGGCGAGTCTCGAGTTCGTCAACGTCCCGTCTAGCGACAAGGTTTATCCGTCGAGTCCACTTCCTAACACCGAGAACGAAAAGCTCGAGCATGTGCTCTGTTTCACGTGAAACATCGCTCATGCGGATTTTTGACTTGATTCCGTTGTCCTCAAGGCGAGAAGCACGGCATTTAAAGCAGCCGGCGTCATGCCTTCGATACGCCCAGCTGACGCGATAGACGCGGGTCGGATACGCGCCAACTTCTCCCGAAGCTCGGACGACAAACCAGAGATACAGTCATAGTCGAAGTCCCCGGGTATGACACGCGACTCCTCCTTTTGAAGCCGTTCGACATCCCGAGCCTGGCGCTCAAGGTAATTACTATACACCGCCTCACGTTCAAGTTGAGCTCTAATAGCAACAGGGAATCTTCGCATTTCGGGGACGAGGATATCGATCTCCTCCATGCTTGTCTTTGCGATGGCAAGTAGGGCCTTACCTGATCGCTTCGCACCATCCTTGGCTACGTCGATCCCAGCGTCGCTCGCTTGCCATGCGGCAAACACGCGGCTCGACAGAAGAGCTTCTGCGTCGGACAAAAGGTTCGTTTTCCCAAGGAAGGCACGCTCCCGATCCTCGGAAACGATACCCAACTCCATCGCCATGGGTGTCAGCCGCTGATCCGCATTATCGGCCCTCAGCGATAGCCGAAATTCCGCGCGAGACGTGAACATGCGGTAGGGTTCCGTCACACCGCGAGTGGTCAAGTCATCAATCAAGACACCGATATACGATGTCGACCGTGAAAACTGGGGAACTCCACGAGCCGTCGCGGCACCCGCAGCGTTGAGGCCAGCGACGAGGCCTTGGGCGGCAGCCTCCTCGTACCCCGTCGTTCCGTTGATCTGCCCTGCAAGCCACAAGCCGGGAAGGTCGATGAGCTGCAAGGTCGCATCCAAGGCCCGTGGATCGACGTAATCGTACTCGATCGCGTATCCTGGCTGGACGATCTGCGCCTCTTCGAGTCCGCGGATGGTGCGAACGTACTGTTCCTGGACCTCGACCGGGAGGGAGGTCGATATTCCGTTTGGATATATCGTATCGTCCTCGATACCTTCAGGCTCCAAGAAGATCTGGTGAGAATCCTTGTCGCCAAACCGCCCGATCTTGTCTTCGATCGAAGGACAGTATCGCGGTCCTTTTCCGGAGATATTACCGGAATACATCGCCGAACGCTCCAGATTGGCCCGGATGAGATCATGCGTTCTTGGATTTGTATGGGTAATCGCGCAAGAGACCTGCTTCGCTGAAGGACGCTCGGACAGGAACGATAACATGGTCGGATCAAGATCGCCCGGTTGCGCGTCCAGGCAGCTCCAATCTATTGTTTTGCCGTCCAGCCGCGGTGGCGTGCCGGTTTTCAGCCGTCCCATCGAAAGGCCCATGTCGTAGAGACGCCGTGACAACGCCACCGACGAAGCCTCTCCCGTACGGCCTCCGGGATACCGATGTTCTCCGACGTGGATGATCCCATCGAGGAAGGTGCCCGTGGTAAGCACCACGGCGTCTCCCTCTATGACACCGTGCTCGTCGGTCACGACGCCTGCGGCACGTCCACGCCGTACCACCAGATCGGCGACTTGAGCTTCGACAACGTCGATCCCCATTCTCCGAATCTCTGACTGAACGGCATCCCGGTACAGCCCACGATCCATCTGGGCTCGCGGTCCTTGAACGGCAGGTCCCTTGCTACGGTTCAGCAGACGAAACTGTATACCGGCGGCATCGGCGGCCAAGCCCATGATCCCGCCGAGCGCGTCTATTTCGCGAACCAAGTGCCCTTTACCGAGCCCGCCTATGGCCGGATTGCACGACATGCTGCCGATGACCGACGCCGTCATCGTCACAATGGAAACGTCTGCTCCCATGCGTTTGGCGGCACTCGCCGCCTCGACGCCCGCATGTCCGCCTCCCACGACGATGACCCGATGTTTCACGTGAAACACTCCTACTTACCTATGCAGAACCGGGAGAAGATGCTCTCCAGCAAATCTTCCACCCCAACGACACCGATCATTTCCGCCAGAACGTCGGACGCGCGTCGGACCTCTTCTGCAACCAGCTCCGTTTCCATGTTCATACTAATCATACTACGAGCTTCTGTCAGCAACGCGGTCGCGTCTTCCATGCCCAAGCGATAGCGGTCTCGAATCGCCAGGCGTCCGGGGGGGACTCGTTCGACCAGGCGCGATCGTATATCCCCAAGGAGTTCCCTGACCCCTTGACCCGTTCGGCCGGAAATACCGCACCAGACCCCATCATCATCCTGAGCGCACAAGACTATATCCGCGTTGCCCGGGACGGCCTCGCTCCCCATGTCCAGCCACACGCGAAGATCGGCCGCGTCCGACCGTTCCCGCGCAAGGTCTATGCCCGCGGCCTCCAATGGGTCGACGGTGTCTCGCAAACCCGCCGTGTCGAGCAGGGTGACAGGAAGTCCATCGAGGTCCACGCGTACTTCCAGAACATCGCGTGTGGTCCCCGCGATATCCGACGTCAAGGCAACCTTGCGTTGCGCTATTGCATTGAGAAGCGTTGACTTTCCTGCGTTCGGTGGTCCCATGATCGCAACTTCGAACCCGTCACGGATACGTTCGGCTGCACCGGCCCCGGCTATCTGGGCTCGAAGGTCAGCCTCCACGCGGCCAAGGAAGGTCAGAACATCCGGCATCACGTCGACCGGGACATCTTCGTCCGCAAAGTCGAGCGTAGCTTCCAAAAGAGCCGCAGCATCGATCAGATCCTGCCGCCAGGCCTGGACCCGCTGGGACAGTTCGCCACTCATCACGGCCCGCGCCTGTTCGAGCTGCAGGTTCGTCTCTGCCTCGATCAGATCGGCAAGCCCCTCGACCTGGGTCAGGTCAAGGCGTTCGTTCTCAAGGGCGCGACGCGTGAACTCCCCCGGAGCCGCGGGGCGGAAATTGTCCAGCATTTCGAGAGATTTGAGTGCCGCGCGAATGACGGCGACCGAGCCGTGAAGCTGAAACTCGACAACTTCCTGCCCGGTGAAGCTCGCCCCGGCCGGGAAAGAAATGACGAGACCGGTATCGAGAACCCGCCCCTCCAAATCCCGGATCGTCCGGATCGCGGCACGGTGCGGCGACGGAAGAGTCCCCGTCAGCCGCGTGCAACCTGCAAACGCGTCAGGCCCCGAGATGCGGATGATCGCGACGCCCGCCTTCCCGAGCGCCGTGGCCTGGGCAAAGATGGTTTCCATGGCGAGCGTGGCATCCTCAGGTGTTCATCGAGTCGAAGAATTCGGAATTCGTCTTTGTCTGCTTGAGCTTGGAGAGAAGGAACTCCACCGCATCCGTCGTCCCCATCGGGTTGAGAATCCGCCGCAGCACATAGGTCTTCTGCAGGTCCACCTTGTCCACCAGCAGGTCTTCCTTGCGCGTTCCGGACTTGAGGATGTCTATCGCCGGATAGACCCGCTTGTCGGCCACCTTCCGGTCGAGCACGATCTCGCTGTTGCCGGTGCCCTTGAACTCCTCGAAGATGACTTCATCCATACGGCTGCCGGTGTCGATCAGCGCCGTCGCGATGATCGTCAGCGACCCGCCCTCCTCGATGTTCCGCGCCGCCCCGAAGAAACGCTTCGGCCTTTGCAGGGCGTTGGCGTCCACACCGCCGGTCAGCACCTTGCCCGAGGACGGGACTGTCGTGTTGAATGCCCTACCGAGTCTTGTGATCGAGTCGAGCAAGATAACCACATCTCGCTTATGCTCCACGAGGCGCTTGGCTTTCTCGATCACCATGTCGGACACGGCCACGTGCCGCGAGGCCGGCTCGTCGAAGGTGGAGCTGACGACCTCGCCCTTTACCGAGCGCTGCATGTCGGTGACCTCCTCGGGCCGCTCGTCGATGAGCAGCACAATCAGGTAGCACTCGGGATGATTCTGCTCGATCGAATGCGCGATATTTTGCAGCAGCACCGTCTTGCCCGTCCGCGGCGGTGCCACGATCAGCGACCTCTGACCCTTGCCGATGGGCGAGACCAAGTCGATTACACGGGCCGAGCGATCCTTGATCGTCGGGTCCTCGGTTTCCATGCTCAGGCGCTCGTCGGGATAGAGCGGCGTGAGGTTGTCGAAGGCGACCTTGTGGCGCGCCCTGCTCGGCTCTTCGAAGTTGATGCTCTCCACGTCCGTGAGGGCGAAGTAGCGCTCGTTCTCGTCGGGGCCCCGGATCACCCCCGAAACGGTGTCCCCGGTCCGTAGCGCGTAGCGACGGATCATCTCGGGGCTGACATAAATATCGTCCGGCCCGGGCAGGTAATTTGCCTCCGTGGACCGCAGGAAGCCGAATCCGTCCTGCAGGACCTCCAGCACACCGTCCCCGCCGATCGTCCAGTCCTCGTCCGCGCGCTCCTTCAGGATCGAGAACATCATCTCGCCCTTGCGCATGGTCGAAGCGTTCTCGATCTCCAGGTCCTCCGCCAGGGCCAGCAGGTCCTTGGGGCTCTGTGCCTTGAGATCGGAGAGGTTCACGCGGTCTTCGGTCATGAGGCCCTTTCGCACCCCGCGTACGGGGCCGTTCTACATTCGCTCGGGGAAATGGTCGGCCGGACGGCCAAGCGGGTGCCTAGCCGCCCTCAGACGCCGAGTCAACGCAGGGATCAGAACGGCCGCGCGATCACCGACACCACGATCAGCACCAGAAGCACCGTGGGGACCTCGTTCATGACCCGGTAGCGGCGCCCCGTTTGCCCGGGTTCACCTGCTGCGAGCAGGCGCCTCTGGCGCGCGCACCACATGTGAAACGCCGTCATCCCCAGCACGCCCGCCGCCTTGGTGTAGGGCCAGACCTGGCCCCAGTTCACGACGCCCGAGCTCACCAGCAGAAGGCCAAAGACCCACGTCGCGATCATCGCGGGGTTCATGATCGCCTTCAGAAGACGCCGTTCCATGGTGCGGAACAACTCTTCCGTGCCCGACCCCCGATCCACGCTTTCCACGTGATAAACAAAGAGTCTCGGCAGATAGAACAGGCCGGCCATCCAGGCAACAAAAGAGATCACGTGGAGGGATGTCAGCCAGGGAACGAGGCTGAGAAGCGTATCGGACATGGCGCCTCTTACTTCATAACTTAAGGGAAAAAAGAGTGTGGTGGTAGTGAAGGCTGGGGACAACTGGACGACTCGGTTTATCCACCGATCCATACAGTGCATGCGGGTGTGTGTAATGCACACCGATTGATTATCCCCCGGAGAACAAAAACATTTAAGATATCAGCGCTTTAATCTCTGGAAAACTTATCCCCGGCTTGTGGATAACCGTGTGGATACGCCGATCTTGACTCGTACTCGTCCCATTTGCTCCACGGTGTCGATGTCCACGGGGATGGATCGGGTGTGGAACCGGGAAACAGGTGGAGTTATCCCTGCCATTCCCGGGACGGCGAACTTGTCGGACCGCCATTGCCGCGCTTGTCCACAGGTTTGTCCATGAAGATCGTCCTCGCCTCCGGCTCCACCACGCGGGCCGATCTGTTTCGCGCCGCGGGGATCTCGTTCGAGGTGGACCGTCCGCGCCTCGACGAGGAGGCGATCAAGGAGTCCCTCCTCGCGGAGGGCGCTTCGCCGCGCGACATCGCCGACGCCCTCGCCGAGGCTAAGGCGCGCAAAATCGCCGGCCGACATCCCGGCGCGGTGGTTCTGGGATGCGACCAGGTGCTCGACCTCGACGGCGACCTTCTCTCCAAGCCCGCCGATCCGGCCGATGCGGAGGCGCAGATCCTGCGCCTGTCGGGCAGGCGCCATCGTCTTCATTCCGCGGTGGTGGCCTACGAGGATGGAGAGCCGGTCTGGCGACACGTTTCTTTGTCCCGTCTGACCATGCGCCAACTTACAAATGATTATGTTAAATCTTATATCGACCGAAACTGGCCTGCCATAGGCAGCTCCGTCGGCGCCTACCGGCTGGAGGAGGAGGGCATGCGTCTGTTTCTTTCGGTCGAGGGAGATGTCTTCTCGGTGCAGGGTATTCCGATGCTTCCGCTCTTGTCGTGGATGATCGAGCGCGGTTACCTCCCCGCATGAGCGGTCGCATCCCCCTCGCCGGTGTCGTCGGACATCCCGTCGCCCATAGCAGGTCACCCGCCCTGCATGGCCATTGGCTGCGTCGCTACGGTCTGGCAGGCCATTACGTGCCGCTCGACGTGGCACCGGGCGATCTGGCGGAGGCGATGGCGGCCTTGCCACGACTTGGCTTCGTCGGGTGCAACGTCACGATCCCCCACAAGGTCGCGGTCCTCGACCTTGCTGATACCGTCTCCGATCGGGCCCGCGCGATCGGGGCGGCCAATACGCTGGTCTTCGGCCCCGATGGTCTTGCGGCGGACAATACCGACGGCGAGGGCTTCATCGAGAACCTGCGCCGGAACGCCCCCGGATGGTCCGCAACGGACGGCCCCGCCGTGGTCCTGGGCGCGGGCGGGGCTTCGCGCGCGGTGGTGACGGCGCTTCTTGCGGCCGGAGCGCCCGAGATCCGCGTCGCCAACCGCACCGCCGCCCGCGCCGAGGCCCTGCGCGACGCGTTCGGCGCCCGCGTCACCGTCCACGACTGGAACTGCGCGGGCGACATCGTGTCCGACACCGGCCTTGTGGCGAATACCACCTCGCTGGGCATGACCGGCCAGCCGCCCTTCGACGTCCCGCTCGACCGCCTGTCGCCGGGCGCGGTGGCGACCGACCTCGTCTATACCCCCCTGGACACGACGTTCCTGTCCCGGGCGCGGGCCGCCGGGTGTCGTACGGTGGATGGGCTCGGAATGCTGCTCTATCAGGCGGTCCCCGGTTTCGAGGCATGGTTCGGCCTGCGCCCCGAGGTGGACGAGGATCTGCGCCGCGCGGTGCTCCCGGCGTGAGCCGGGCGTTCCGGATCGGGCTCACCGGCTCCATCGGCATGGGCAAGTCCACCGTCGCGTCGCTCTTTCGCGAACACGGCGTGCCGGTCTGGGATGCGGACGCGGCCGTGCGCCGCCTCTACGCCCCCGGTGGCGACGCGGTCGATGCGATCGCGCGCCTGCGCCCCGACGCGGTGTCGGAAGGCGGCGTGGACCGCGCGGCGTTGAAGCGCTGGATCGCCGAAGAGCCCGACGCCCTGTCCCGGATCGAGGCGGTGGTCCATCCGCTCGTGGCCCGCGACAGGGAACGTTTCGCCGAACGGGCGGGCGACGGGCCGGTGGTGTTCGACATCCCGCTCCTGTTCGAGACCGGCGGCGCGGCAAAGATGGACATGGTCGTGGTCGTCTCCGCCCCGGCGGAGGTGCAGCGCGAGCGGGTCCTCTCGCGCGGCTCGATGACCGAGGCCGAGTTCGAGGCGATCCTGGCCAAGCAGGTGCCCGACGCCGAAAAGCGCGCCCGCGCCGACTTGGTTGTGCCCTCGGTCACTATGGAGGAGACCCGGACCCATGTGGATCGACTTGTTCGGAAACTGAGGTGCAGCCATGCGTGAGATCGTCCTCGATACGGAAACGACCGGGTTCGAGCCGGAGACCGGCGACCGCCTCGTTGAGATCGGCGCCGTCGAGCTGATCGGCCATATGCCCACGGGGCGGACCTTCCACGAATACGTCAACCCCGAGCGCTCCATGCCCCAGGGCGCGTTCGAGGTGCATGGCCTGGGAGACGATTTCCTGCGCGACAAGCCGCTCTTCCGCGACGTGGCGCAGGCCTTCCTCGATTTCGTGGGCGACGCCAAGATGGTGATCCACAATGCCGCCTTCGACATGAAATTCCTCAACGCCGAGCTGGGCCGGCTGAAGATGGGGCCGCTGCCCATGGAGCAGGCCGTCGACACCCTGGCCATCGCCCGGCGCCGTTTTCCGGGCGCGCCCTCGTCGCTCGACGCGCTGTGCCGTCGCTTCGGGATCGACAATTCCAGCCGCACCCTCCACGGCGCGCTCCTCGACTCGGAGATCCTGGCCGAGGTCTACCTGGAGCTCATCGGCGGCCGGCAGCCCGATTTCGCCCTGGGGTCGCAAGACAAGGAGGCGGGTGCCGAGATGCCCGGGCGCGACTGGCGCCCGGCGCCGCGCCCCGCGCCCCTGCCGCCCCGGATCACCGCCGAGGAGGAGGCCGCCCACGCGGCGCTCGTGGAGGCGCTGGGCGCCGAGAGCCTGTGGCGCGCCTGAGCGGCGGTCTTTAAATCCGTGCGCGGCCCCTCTACGTGCCTCGGCACCACCGAGAGGACGCCATGACCGACCTGACCCCCCGCGAGATCGTCTCCGAGCTCGACCGTTTCATCATCGGCCAGAAGGACGCCAAGCGCGCGGTGTCCGTGGCGCTCCGCAACCGCTGGCGCCGCCGCCAGCTCGCCCCCGAGCTGCAGGACGAGGTCTATCCCAAGAACATCCTGATGATCGGCCCCACCGGCGTCGGCAAGACCGAGATTTCCCGCCGCCTGGCCAAGCTCGCCCGCGCACCCTTCCTCAAGGTCGAGGCCACCAAGTTCACCGAGGTGGGCTATGTCGGCCGCGACGTGGAGCAGATCATCCGCGATCTGGTGGAACAGTCGATCACCATGACCCGCGACTACATGCGCGAGGACGTGAAATCCCGCGCCGAGGCCAATGCCGAGGAACGCGTGATCGACGCCATCGCCGGGGAGAATGCCCGCGAGGGCACCCGCGAGATGTTCCGCAAGAAGCTCCACGCCGGCGAGCTCGACGCGACCGAGGTGACGCTGGAGGTGGCCGATACCTCCAACCCCATGGGCAACATGGAGCTGCCGGGCATGCAGCCGGGGCAGGGGGGCATGAACCTTGGGGATCTGTTCGGCAAGGCGTTCCAGGGCCGCAAGGTCCGCAAGACCATGACCGTCGCCGACAGCTACGCGATCCTTCTGAGCGAAGAGGCCGACAAGCTCCTCGACGACGAGGCGGTCAACAAGGAGGCGCTGCGCGCCGTGGAGGAGAACGGCATCGTCTTCCTCGACGAGATCGACAAGGTCTGCGCCCGCCAGGACGCCCGCGGCGGAGAGGTCAGCCGCGAGGGGGTGCAGCGCGACCTGCTGCCCCTTGTCGAGGGAACGGTCGTCTCCACCAAGTACGGCACGATCAAGACCGACCATATCCTGTTCATCGCGTCGGGCGCCTTCCACGTGGCCAAGCCGTCGGACCTTCTGCCCGAACTGCAGGGCCGACTGCCGATCCGGGTGGAGCTGCGCGCCCTGACCGAGGCCGATTTCGTCCGCATCCTGACGGAGACCGACAATGCGCTCACCCGGCAGTATACCGCGCTGCTCGGCACCGAGGACGTGACCGTCACCTTCACCGAGGACGGCATCGCCGCACTGGCGCGCATCGCCGCGGAGGTGAACCAGTCGGTGGAGAACATCGGCGCGCGGCGGCTCTACACGGTGATGGAGCGCGTCTTCGAGGAGCTGTCCTTCGAGGCGCCCGACAAGTCGGGCCAGACCGTCACGGTCGACGACGCCTTCGTCGAGCATCACCTGGGCGAGCTCAGCCGGTCGGTGGACATCAGCCGCTACGTGCTCTGAGCGGACGGGTGGGTCTTCCCTTCGTTGCCGTTTGGCGCGAAGGGAGCCCATGCCCATCGTGACCTTCCTGCGCACAAATGCCCCGTTCCTCGCAGCCGGGGTCCTGCTGACCTTCTGCTCGTCCTTCGGGCAGACCTTCTTCATATCGATCTTCGCCGGCGAGATCCGCGCGGCGTTCGACCTCAGCAACGGCGACTGGGGCTTTCTCTATTCCGTGAGCACGACCGCCTCGGCGGCGGTGATGGTGTGGACGGGCATCCTGACGGACACGTTCCGCGTGCGCGTCCTGGGCCCGGTGGTGCTGGCCTGCCTGGCGGGGGCGTGCCTGCTGATGGCCACCGCCCAGGGATGGTGGTCCCTCGCCATCGCGATCTTCGCGCTGCGCTTCTTCGGCCAGGGGATGGCGACGCTGGTGGCCACCGTCGCCATGGCGCGCTGGTTCGTGGCCTCGCGCGGCACGGCCCTGTCGATCAGCCGCATCGGTATCGGGCTCGGCGAGGCGTTCCTGCCGCTGATCTTCGTCGCCGCCCTGACCGGGGGCGACTGGCACATCCTGTGGTTCGTCGCGGCCGGGATCGTGTGCCTGTTCGTGCCGTTGCTCTGGCCGCTGCTGAGGCTCGAGCGCACGCCCCGCAGCATCGCGAAGGAGGATCAGGGAGCGGGAATGGGCGGCCGTCACTGGACCCGGGGCGCGATGCTGCGCCACCCGCTTTACTGGCTGCTGACGCCGATGCTGATGGCGCCGCCGGCCTTCTCCACCGCGTTTTTCTTCCACCAGGTGCACCTGGCCGAGACCAAGGGCTGGGCGCATCTGGGCCTCGTCTCCATCTTCCCCATCTTCACAGCGGCGGCGTTCATCGCGATGTTCGTCTCCGGACCGATCATTGACAGGACGGGCACGTCGCGGCTGATGCCGCTCGTCATCCTGCCCATGGCCGCGGGCTTCGCGGGGTTCGCGTTCGCCCCCACGCTCTGGGCCGCGGGGGGCTGCATCGCGCTCCTCGGACTGACCCAGGGCCTCAACAACACCGTGCCGCCGGCTTTCTGGGCGGAGTTCTACGGCACCCGGAACCTGGGCGGGATCAAGGCGCTGGCCGCCGCGGTCATGGTCTTCGGCACCGCGATCGGCCCGGCGCTGACCGGCGCGCTGATAGACCTCGGCGTCCCGTTCGAGCGTCAGCTCCTCGGGATCGCGGCCTACTTCGTCGCCGCCGCGCTCCTGGTCAGGGTTGGGATCGCCCGCTCGCGCGGATCACTTCCGCCGCAGGTAGACGTAGAACGCGCCTGACCCGCCGTGGCGCCTGTGCGCTTCGCTCACCTGGAGCACGCAGGCCCGCAACTGCCCCGACCCGAGCCATTGCGGCACCTGGTGGCGCAGGATGCCCCGTCGCAACGGGATCGGGTCGCCGGTGTCCTGGTCTCGCCCCTTGCCGGTGATCACCAGCACCAGCCGCCGCCCGGCCGCGTGCGACGCCAGCACGAAGGAGATCAATCGCGGCTGCGCCTCGGCCAGTGTCAGGCCGTGCAGGTCGATCCGTCCCTCCACCGGCAGCTTGCCCCGCCGCATCCGGCCGTAGGACTTGTTGTCCATCCGCACCGCTTGCCGGCTCAGCCTCTCCGAGAGGGGCGGCTGCACCCGGTGCGCGGGCGCAGCCGCCGCGCTGCGTCCGCCGAGGGAGAGCTTCGACAGGTCCGCCGCCTGCGCCCGGGGCGGGGCAGGGGCTGTCGCGGCCTTCGTCTCGGGCGCAGGGGCGACCGCCTGATCGCGCCGTTCCGGATGGAGCGGCGCGGCGGTGCGCTTCACGCGCCCCCAGAGCTCTGCCTCATCGGGCGTCAGGTCGCGGCGCTTGCGGGCCACCGGCTCACAGGGCCTCGGACAGGGCGTAGGCGCGGGCGATGGGCATCAGCACCACCAGCCGGCCCCCGTCGCGGACCCTTCCGGCCGCATCCCCCGCCGCGTCGCCGGTGCCGAAGTATATGTCGGCGCGCTGCGGCCCGTTGACCGCCGCGCCGGTATCCTGGGCCACGGTAAGACGCCGCAGCGGCGACCGTCCCGTGGTCTCGATCCAGACGGGCGCGCCCAGGGGCACGAAGGCGGGGTCTATCGCCACCGAGCGCCACGCGGTCAGCGAGCGATTCATCGCACCGAGCGGTCCGCGGTCGGCGGGGACGTGGCTCACCTCCCGGAAGAACACGTAGGAGGGGTTGTGGTGAAGCGCCTCGCGTCCCTCGGCTCCGTTATCGGCCACCCAGTCGCGAATCCGGTCGATGCTGACCTCGTGCTCATCCATGTCGCCGCGCCGGATCAGCTCCTTGCCCACGGAGCGATAGGAATGGCCGTTCTTGCCGGCATATCCCACCCGGATCGCGCTGCCGTCCTCCAGCCGGACGCGCCCCGACCCCTGTACCTGCAGGAAATAGGCATCGACGGGGTCGGCGAGCCACGCGATTTCCAGCCCGCGCCCGGCAAGGGCGTCCGTCTCCTCGATCTGGGCGCGGGTCAGCCAGGCGCCGTCCTCGGCCTCCTCGGGCAGGGCATAGATTGGATACCGGTAGCGCCCGCCGCGATACCGCGCGCCCTCCAACTCGGGCTCGTAATAGCCGGTGAAGAGTGTCGGCACGCCGTCCTCGACCAGCGTGGGCGCGAAATGAATCTCGAAGAAGCGGCGCGGATCTGGCGTCTCTGCCCCGATCCGGCACAGCGCCGCCCAGTCGGGGTCGTCCATGTCGCGGCAGGTGGACAGGAACACGTCGAGCGCGGCACGGTGGTCGTCTTCGGCCCAACCCTGCAGATCGGCGTATTCGAGAACGGTGTGGGACGCGGCCGGCGCCTGTCCGGTCCAGGCGGCGGCCGCCAGGCAGATGGCCAGCACCCGCCCCCGCATCACTCCCCCGTGGCGATAAGCTGCCAGTTGGGATCGTCGACGCCCATGCGCCGACCGAAGGTCCAGCTATCGCGCTGCCGCCGGATCTCGTTCGGATCGCCCTCGATCACCTCGCCCTCGGCGTTCTTCACCACCGTCGTGACCTCTGCCAGGAACCGCACGGTGATCTCGGCCTCGGACGTGTCGCGGTCGTATGTGGCACGGTAGAGTTCCACGTCGCGCACGCCGACGATCTGGCTCTCTACGGTCAGGCCCTTCTCCTCGCGGTCCGCGATGACCTGATCGAAGGCATCCGCCACCTCGGGATGAAGGAAACCGCGGACCTCGGAAATGTCGCCGTGCTCGAACGCGGTCAGGATCATCTCGTAGGCCTGGCGCGCGCCCCCGAGGAACTCTCCGACCGAGAACCCGGGCTCGGCCATCTTCATCGCCGCCAGCGCCTTGGCACTGTCCGATCCGTCCTCGACGTGATCGACGATGTCGCGGTCCGGGCCACCTTCGATGACCTCGAACTCCGGCCGCTGCTGGGTGCGGCGGGGCTTGTCGTCGCCGGCGACGGGCGACTTCTCGAAGCCGTCCCGGGTCCCGAGGACGTTCCTGAGCCGAAGGATCAGGAATATCGCGATCCCGGCGAGGACGAGAAGTTGAATGACGGCAGAGCTCATGAGACCTCGGGCAACGGTTGGATTATGGCAACGTCCACGCTCCATCCCTATTTAGGAAGGGGTGCCAGCCAAGTCCACCGCCCTGCTCGCGACAAAGAGGACCCCCAATGTGGATACTCGCGGCCTTCATCGCCGTCCCGCTGATCGAGATCGCCCTTTTCATCCAGGTCGGAGGGCTGATCGGCCTGTGGCCGACGCTCCTGATCGTGGTGGTGACCGCGATCGCGGGCACGGCCATGGTGCGCTCGCGCGGCGCCCATGCGCTGGCCGAACTGAAGGGGTCGCTCCGTGACCTGCGCGACCCGGCAGAGCCCCTGGCGAAGGGGGCCATGGTCCTCTTCTCGGGCGCGCTTTTGCTGACCCCTGGTTTCTTTACCGACGCGGTGGGCTTCGCGCTCCTCGTCCCGGCGGTGCAGAAGCGGGTGTTCAAGGAATTGCGCGCCCGGGTCCGGGTCGAGACGATGACCTACGGCGATCCCCGCCGCCCCCAGGGCCCCGATGGTCCGGGAGGGGTCAGGACACGCCGCGATCCCGGACGGCCGGGTCCGGACGGCGTGATCGAGGGCGAGGCGCAGGAGGTCGACATTCCCGAGCCCGATCCGAACCGCGCGCCCTCCGGCTGGACCAGGCGCGACGGCAGTGCTAGGCCCCGGCGCGACTGAAAGTCCCCCGGGAGAGACACGCCATGGCCGACGAGACAGACACCCAGCAACCCGCGCAAAACGGGGCGCAGAACGGCAGCCAGCAGCCGCAGATGCCGCAGATCCGCCCGATGGCGCAGTATATTCGCGACATGTCGTTCGAGAACGTGCTGGCGCAGAAGGGCATGAAGGGTCAGGCACAGCCCGACGTTTCGGTGCAGGTGAGCCTGGATGCCAAGAAGCGCGAGCAGGAAGGGCAGTACGAGGTGATCGGCAAGTTCACCGTCCGCTCCAAGAACAAGGACAGCGAGGACATGCTGTTCCTCCTCGAGTTGGAATACGGCGGGATCTTCCAGGTTTCCAACGTCAGCGACGAGCAATTGCACCCGTTTCTGCTGATCGAGGCGCCGCGCCTGATGTTCCCCTATATCCGGCGGATCGTGTCGGACGTGACCCATGACGGGGGCTTCCCGCCGCTGAACCTGGAGCCGATCGACTTCGTCAAGCTCTACCGCCAGGGCCTGGCGCAGCGCCAGAAGGCCCAGGCCGAGCAGGCCGGGCCGACCGGCGAGGCGTGATCCGCCCCCGCGTCGCAAGGATACCAAAAGCCGGCCCGAGGGCCGGCTTTTTCGTCTGTCGGACTTGCGTCGGAGTCCCGTCGGATTTCCGGAGCAGCGCCGTTCAGGCCCCCAGCGTCTCGATGGTGAGGTTGCCGTTGGTGTAGACGCAGATGTCGGAGGCGATCTCCATGGCGCGCCGGGCGATGCCCTCGGCGTCCAGGTCGGTGTCGTAGAGACCCCGGGCCGCCGCCAGCGCGTAGTTGCCCCCCGACCCGATGGCCGCGATCTCGTGCTCGGGTTCGAGCACGTCGCCCGCGCCCGTGATCACGTAGAGGTCGTGCCCGTCCGAGATGATCAGCATCGCCTCCAGCTTCTGGAGGTACTTGTCGGTGCGCCAGTCCTTGGCCAGCTCCACCGCGGCGCGCTGCAACTGGCCCGGCGTCGCCTCCAGCTTCGTCTCCAGCCGCTCCAGAAGGGCGAAGGCGTCGGCGGTGGAGCCGGCGAAACCGGCGATCACGTCCGACCCGCCCGGAGAGAGGCGGCGCACCTTGCGCGCGGTGCCCTTGATCACGGTGTCGCCCAGGCTGACCTGCCCATCGCCCGCGATCACCACCCGGCCACCCTTGCGGATGCCCACGATCGTCGTTCCGTGCCAGCCCGGAAACCTGTCCTCGGCCATGGTTGCGTCGTCCTTTCCTCATGCGTCGGGCCCGATATGGCGGCGCGGGGGCCGATTGCCAACCGACCGGGCCGCCGTCGCGCCCCGGGCCCGGCCGATCGTTCCGTGCAGACGCGCTATCGCAATCCGGGCCTTGCGGGACTAGGTTCGGGACGCGGAAAAGATCCGGGAGAAGCCTCCGATGAAACGATTGCGCCGGCTCGTTCTGGGCTGGATCGGGTCCGATCCGGAACGCGTCGACATGCTGAGCCGGCTGTTCGCCGACCAGGCCGCGTCGCAGAAGAAATGGTACATCCTCGCGGGGTGCGCGATGGTGGTGGTCGCGGCCACGACGGCGATGACCGCCCTGCTGATGGAGTTCATCGTCGACGCGATGACTGCCTACGACGACCGGCGCATCGCGCTTCTGGTCGCGGCAGCGGTGGCGGCGACCTTCGCCATCAAGGGCGGGGCCAACTACGTCCAGACGGTGGCCATGTCGCGGGCGGGAAACCGGATCGTGGCCAACCAGCAGGAGGACCTCTACCGCAAGCTGGTGGCCAACGGCGTGTCCTTCTTCAACATGCAGGAATCGTCGAACATCCTGATGCGCCTGACCCGGGGCGCGGCGGCGGCCTCGCAGGTGATCGAGCTGATCGTGGCCTCGTTCACCCGCGACGCGCTGATGCTGGTCGGCCTTCTGGCGGTGATGATCTTCCAGGCGCCGTTCCTGTCGATGTTCGCGCTCCTGGTGGGGCCGGCCGCGATCCTGGGGGTCCGGCGCCTGTTGCAGGAAGTGCGGGAGATCATGCGCTCGGAGGCGTCCTCGTCGGCCGAGATCATGAAAGTGGTGCAGGAGACCTCCAAGGGTATCCACGTGGTCAAGGTGTTCTCGCTCGAGGACCAGATGCAGGGGCGGATGGGCACGGCGGTGCGCAACGTCGAGCGGCGGCGCAACGCCATCGCCCGGATCGGCGCGGTGACCTCGCCGCTGATGGAGACCCTGGCGGGATTCGCCATCGCCGGGATCGTGGCGGTCAGCGCGTTCAACATCTTCGGCGGCGAGCCCACCACGCCGGGCGAGCTGATGTCGTTCATCACCGCCTTCATGATGGCCTACGAGCCGGCCAAGCGCCTGTCGAAGGTGCGGGTGAAGCTCGAGTCGTCGATGGTCGGCGTGCGGATGATGTTCGAGCTGCTCGACTACGAGGAGCTGCTGGTGGAGGCGCCGGACGCGGTGGACCTGAAGCCGGGGCCGGGGGAGGTCGCGTTCCGAAAGGTCAAGTTCGGCTACGGCAAGCGCAAGAATGTCCTCAACGACCTGGAGATGACCTTTCCGGCGAAGAAGACCACCGCGCTGGTCGGCCCCTCGGGCGGCGGCAAGTCCACGATCCTGAACCTGATGATGCGGCTCTACGACCCCAGCTCGGGCAAGGTGACCATCGACGGGCAGGACATCTCCCAGGCGACGTTCGCCTCGCTCCGGGAGCGGATCTCCTTCGTGGGGCAGGACACGTTCCTGTTCTCGACCACCGTGCGCGAGAACATCCGCTTCTCGCGCCCCGACGCGACGGACGAGGAGGTCGAGCAGGCCGCCCGCGACGCCAACGCGCACGACTTCATCTCGGGCCTCGACGAGGGCTACGAGACCGAGGTGGGCGAGAACGGGCTGTTCCTGTCGGGCGGGCAGCGCCAGCGGGTGGCGATCGCGCGCGCGATCCTGCGCCGCAGCGAGATCCTGCTCCTCGACGAGGCCACCAGCGCGCTCGACTCGACTTCGGAGGCGCAGGTCAAGGAGGCTCTGGCGCGGCTCACGTCCGACACCACGACCATCGTGATCGCCCACCGCCTGTCCACCATCCTGGAGGCGGACCGCGTTCACGTCATCGACGCGGGCGAGGTGGTCGAGAGCGGGGCCGTGCAGGAGCTGCTGGACAAGCGCGGCAGGTTCCGGACCCTGTTCGACCAGCAGTTCGAGGGGTTCCACGATTACGCCACCACCGGATGAGCGGATGATCGACGCGGTCGTCACCTGGGTGGACGGCGCCGACCCGGCCCACCGCGCGGCGCGCGCCCGCTTCGGCGACGGCGCGGCGGAGGCGGCCTCGGCCGAGACCCGCTTCGCCAGCTCGGGGGAGATCTACTACGCGGTGCGCTCGCTGCTGGCGTTCTGCCCCTTCGTGCGGCGCATCCACGTGGTCACCGACGGCCAGCATCCCGCGCCGCTCGACCCGATCCTGGCGACCCCGGAGGCGGCGCGGCGCGTCCGGGTCGTGGATCACCGGGAGATCTTCGCGGAGCACGCCGATCTGCTGCCGGTGTTCTCGTCGCGCTCGATCGAGACGATGATGCACCGCATTCCGGGCCTTGCGGAGCGGTTCGTCTATCTCAACGACGACATCTTCGTCGGGCGGCCCATGGGGCAGGAGGACTTCTTCGACGGGGACTGCCCCGTCCTGCGGGGGCGGATGACGCGGCTTCCCGGCCCGGGACTCGCGCGCGTCAAGCGGTGGCTGCGCCGGGACCGGCCCGGATACGCCCTGGCGCAGCGCGAGGCGGCGCGGGCGGTCGGCCGGCGGGACACCTACCTGATGCTGGAGCACACCCCCCACGCCCTGCGGCGCGACACGCTGGAGCGGTTCTTCGCCGGGCGCCCCGAGGCGCTGCGCGCGCAGGCCGGGCACCGGTTCCGCGCCGCCGGGCAGCTCTCCCCGGTGGGGCTGGCGATGCATCTGGAACTGGCAAAGGGGGCGTGTGTCGCAGCACCCGACGCCGCGGGCTATGTCCGGCCCGGACGGCCCACGGGGGCGGCGCTGGAGCGGACGATGGCCGCGCTGGAGCGTGGCGACTGGGCCTCGCTCTGCGTGCAGAGCCTGGACCTGATGGGGCCGGAGGATCGCCGCACGGTCCTGTCCGCGCTCGCGGCGCGCTACGGGTAGGGGAGCGCGGCGCCGCGCCCCCCGGAGGCGATCAGATCTCGCCCTTGATCCAGCTTTCCAGCGACGCCTTGGGCGCGGCGCCGGTCTTGTTGGACACGACCTGCCCGTCCTTGAACAGGAACAGCGCGGGGATGCCGCGGACGCCGAGCTGAGCGGGCGAGTTGGGGTTCTCGTCGACGTTGACCTTGGCGATCTTCACCTGGCCGTCCATCTCGGTGGAGAGTTCCTCCAGCGCGGGGCCGATCTGCTTGCAGGGACCGCACCACTCGGCCCAGAAATCCACCACGACGGGGATGTCCGACTGGCGGACCTCGGCGTCGAAGGTATCGTCGGTGACGGCAACGGTGGCCATGGCGTGTCTCCTTGGATGCGCTTGAAGGGGGTAGGTAAGGAGGGGCCCTGACTCCGTCAAGCGGGCATGCCCCGGGGCAGCGCGGCCTCGAAGGCGGCGAGCGCGGCGTCGGTGTCGAGGGGCATGAGCCGCGGCCCGGCCGTCCACAGCAGCGCCAGGTCGATCCGGCGACCGGGATAGATCGCCCCCAGGGCGAAGGCGTAGGCGCCCATCTGGCGCAGGAGGCCCTCGGGCACCTGCTCGGGGGAGGACGGCAGGGTGCGGTTGGACTTGTAGTCCACCGCCAGAACCCGCTCGGGGCCTATCTCCAGCCGGTCGACGGTGCCCGCCACGCGGACGCCCGACGGGTGCGGCGCGGCCAGCGCCACCTCGGTCAGGGCGGGCGCGGCCAGGAGCGGGCCGGTCTCGGGGTCGTCGAGGACCGCGCGTGCCTCCGTCAGGAGCGCGCCCGCCAGCGGCGCGAGGGCCGGCTCGGCGGCCAGGATGCGGGGGGCGGCCTCCGCCCAGCCGTCGCGGGGCAGGGCGGGCAGGTGCTCGAGCAGCAGGTGCAGGCCGGTGCCGCGCAAGGTCGCGGTGGCCTCGTCGTCCCCGGCCGCGCCGGGCAGCGCCTTGGCCCCCCCGAGGTCCGAGGGCGACAGGATCGCGGGCGGCTCCGGCGCCTCGGGCGGGGCGGCGGCGAACCAGCGGGGCAGGGCCGCGTCGTCGGGGTCCTCCTCCGCCTGCGGCTCGGGTCTTGCGAGAAGATC
The DNA here is from genome assembly GCA_947500825.1 of uncultured Paracoccaceae bacterium. Taxonomy (GTDB): domain Bacteria; phylum Pseudomonadota; class Alphaproteobacteria; order Rhodobacterales; family Rhodobacteraceae; genus Palleronia. The sequence goes on from CANMTR010000004.1 coordinate 47,879, forward strand.
CAGCGCATCGATGTCGCCGATCCGGTGGCGCAGGCCCGGCCCCTCGGGCGTGTCGATGGCCTCCGTCTCCAGCGGCGAGAGGCCGGCGGAGACCTGGCCGTACCAGGCGCCGTCCGCGTCCTTCGCCCGGCCGGCGCCGCAGACCACGAGCCAGGTCTCGGCGCGGGTCATCGCCACGTAGAGGAGGCGGTCGCGCTCGGCGCGGCGGGCGGCGGCGCGGGCCTCCTCCTCCGGGGCCAGGGCGGGGGGCCGGTCGGTGGCGGGGGGGCGCCACAGGAGGGGGCCGTCCGGGGGCGCGATCAGGCGGTCGTCGTCGCGGGCGCGGGTCTGCATCGTGTCGGGCAGGATCACCACCGGCGCCTCGAGCCCCTTGGCGCCGTGCACGGTCATCACCCGCAGGTGGCGCCCGCCCGCGCCCGCCTGGCGCTTCACCGTCACGTCGTCGCGGGCGAACCACGCCAGGAACCCGGTGAGCGAGGGCGCTTCGGTGCGCTCGTAGCTCAGGGCCTCGGCCAGGAGCGCGTCGATGGCGTCGATCGATTCGGGCCCCAGCCGGCCCACCAGCCGCGCCCGCCCGCCGTGGCGCAGCAGGATGCGGTCGATCAGCTCGAAGGGGCGCAGGTAGTCGGCCTGGGCCATCAGGTCGTCGAGAACATCCATCACGGCGGGGAAGGCTTCGCGCGCGCCGCGCAGGACCTGCCAGAGGTGCCGCCCCCCGCGGTCGTGGGCGAGGGCGTAGAGGTCGCCCTCTGACAGGCCGAAGAGCGGCGACCGCAGGGCGCAGGCCAGTGACAGGTCGTCCTCGGGCAGGGCGAGGACGCGCAGGAGCGCCAGGATGTCCTTGACCGCGAGATCGTCCTCCAGCCGCAGGACGTCGGCCCCGGCGATGTCGATCCCCGCCGCCTTGCAGGCCCGGATCAGGGGGTGGAAGATGCCGCCCCGCCCGCGCACCAGCACCAGGATGTCGCCCGCGTGGACGGGGCGGCGGATCCATTTCTCGGTCTTTTTATCGAATTCTGGAATTGTCTCTTTCGACGCGATCAGCGTGGCGACCCACCGGGCGATGGAATCGGCCAGCCGGACCTGGGCGCCGCGCGGCTCTGGGCGGTCCACGGGGTCGTCCCAGGCGGCGGGTTCAGGCGTCTCGTCCGGCTCCACCAGGGGCCAGATGTCAACCTTGCCGGGCAAGCGGTCATTGTAAGCTAGATGGGCCACCTCCTCGTCCATGGCGCCGGCGAAGGTGGCGTCCACCGCCGAGAGGATCGCGGGCGCGGAGCGGAACGAGTGGCGCAGCTCCAGCCGGGCCAGCGCGCCCTCGCCCGCCCGGGCGGCGAAGCGGTCGTGCATGCGCTCGAACCCGGCCGGGTCGGCGCCCTGGAAGGAATAGATCGACTGTTTGCGGTCGCCCACGACGAACAGGGTGCGGGTGGCCGCCCGCGCGCCCCAGCCGGCGGCGAACTCGCGGGTCAGCGCCTCGATCACGTCCCACTGGGCGGGGCTGGTGTCCTGCGCCTCGTCCACGAGGATGTGGTCGAGCCCGCCGTCGAGGCGGTAGAGGACCCAGGTCGCCACGTCGCCGCGGGTGAGCAGGTCGCGGGCGCGCAGGATCAGGTCGTCGAAGTCGAGCCAGCCGCGCGCCGCCTTGGCCCGGCCATAGAGGTCGAGGAAACGGGCGGCGAAGCGGCCGAGCACCTCGGACCGCTCCGCCAGCGCCAGGGCCACCCGGCGCGGGCGCGCCTTGGCCACGCGCTCCATCAGCCTGTCGAGCGCGTCGCAGGCATCGCCCAGGGCCGCGCGGGTATCCTTGGTGGGAAAGGTGCCGGTCTTGGCGCCGAAGGGGACATTGGGTGCTTTGACGGTCGCGCCGAACAGGAACGGGCCCTCCAGCGCGGCGACCGCGTCGAGGCCGAAGGGCGGCCGCAGTTCCGCCAGCAGGCCGGCGGCCTTGCGGTCGTTGGGCTTGCCCGCCTCCAGCGCGGTGCGGACCGTGGCCAGGAGGTCGGCCTCGTCCCCGAGGAAGGTGTCGGCCACGATCCGGCCGGCGCTCTCGTCGGGGGCCAGGCCGAGCGCGGTGCGGATGGTGGCCCCGTCCCCGGAGGCGAGGGTGCCGCGCCGGCGGGCGATCTCGGCCACGAGCGGGTCGAGCGCGCCCGCGGGCAGGAGGGCCGCCATCTCGGCGAAGAGGTCCGGCGCGTCCTCGGCCAGCCGCTCCAGGCAGTCGGCGCGGAGCTGGGCGGCGGAGGTGTCGTCCATCTCCGTGAAGCGGGGCCCCACGCCGGCCTCCAGCGGGAAGCGGCGCAGGAGGCTGGCGCAGAACGAGTGGATCGTCTGGATCCTGAGGCCCCCCGGCGTCTCGATCGCCTGGGCGAAGAGGCGCCGGGCCTGGGCCATGCGCGGGGCGGAGCGATCCGCCTCGCCCAGGCGCGACAGGGTCGCGGCCAGCTCGTCCTCTGGCATCATGGCCCACTGGCCGAGGCGGCCGAACAGGCGGTTCTGCATCTCCGAGGCGGCGGCCTTGGTATAGGTCAGGCACAGGATGTTCTGGGGGTCCGCGCCGTGCAGCAGGAGCCGGGCCACCCGGTCGGTGAGGACCCGCGTCTTGCCCGAGCCGGCATTGGCCGACAGCCACGTGGAGCGGTCGGGCCGGGCGGCGGCGATCTGGCGGGTGGAGGCGTCGTCGGTCATCCGACCTCCTCCGGGCGGGGGGCGTCGTCCAGCGACCATTCGCCGAAGCGCGCGAGGTGGGCATAGTCGCCCTGGGCGGCCATGGAATGCACCGCCCGCAGCGCGGTATAGCCCCGATCGCGCCGCGCCCAGCCCTCGATCAGGCGGCGCAGCTCCAGCAGCGTGGCGTCGGGGTCGAGCATGGCGTCGCCCTCCGTCGCGCGCAAGGTCAGGGGCGCGTCGGAGGGCTTGGCGCCCACCCCGATATGGCACACCTGCGCCACGGTGGCGCGGGGCACGCCCGCGAACGCCCCGGCCTCGGCCATCGCGGCCTCCAGCAGGAGCTGGCGGTCGAAGTGGCGGATCGTCTTGTCGGTGGGGGGCGTGCCGGTCTTGTAGTCGTAGACCACGAGCCGCCCGTCGGTGCGCTGGTCGATCCGGTCGGCGGTGCCGGTGAGCGCGAAGTCGGTCCCCGGCACCGTGAACTCGCCGCGCCGCTCGGTGACCGTCTCCGCGACCTCGGCGCGGCGGCGCATCTCGCCCGCGACGAACCAGTCGGCGATGCGGTCCACCTGCGCCTGCCACATGGCGCGCGCGGCCCGCCAGGGGATCTTCGCCAGCTCGTCGGCGGCGATGGCGCGCAAGGCCTCGGCGGCGGCGGGGTCGTCCGGGGCGGGCCCGTGGGTGACGAACCGCTCGAGGATGCGGTGGACGGTGATCCCGCGCAGGGGCGCGTCCGGCTCGGGGCGCAGCGGGTCGAGGGGCCGCAGGCGCAGGATGCGCTCGGCGTAGATGGCGTAGGGGTCGCGGATCAGCGTCTGGATGCGGGTGACCGACAGCCCCCGGGGCCGCGCCGCGACCGGCGGGCAGGGCGCGGGGCGCGGCGCCGGGGGGGCCGCGAGGCGGTGGGCGGCGGCGGCGCGGGCGTAGCCGATCCAGACGTCGCCGCGGTTCCGCATCCGCTCCAGCGCCTGTTTCCCGCCGGTCTCGGGCAGGCCGCCCAGGAGGTTCGTCAGGCGGTTGAGCCAGCGCGCGGCGACCGTCTCGGCCTCGGCGTCGCGGCGCGCGCGGCTCAAGACGACGCGCGGCGCGCAGGCGGCCTGCTGGAAGTCGTGGGCGCTCAGGCCCACCTGCCGCTCGGGCAGCAGCAGGCCCGCCGCGCGCCGCATGGGGCGGTTGAGCCAGGGGTCGGGCGGGGGGGCCTCGGGCCAGGTGCCTTCCGACAGGCCGGCGAGGATCACCAGGTCGGCGCCCTGCACCCGGGCCTCCAGCGTGCCCCAGATCGCCACGTCGGCGCGGCCCTCGTCGGGGCGGCGCGATTCGCGCGCGCCGAGGAGCGCGCCCGCGAGCTCGGCGTAGTCCCGCGCGGCCATCGCGCCGCCCGCGCCCGCCTCGGCGGCGAGCTCGTCCATCAGCTCGCGCGCGGCCCGGCCCGGCGCCTCGGCCCACAGCTCCGCCGCCGTGCCGTCCGGCCCGGCGGCGAGCGCCTCGGCCAGGTCCCGGTGGGCGGAGACGAAGGCCGCCAGCGGCGCCTCGGCCGGGGAGCGGGGCAGCAGGGCCGCGACCCAGCGCGCCCAGGGGGCGGCCTCGGGGCGGGCCTCGGCGAAGGCGGCGAGGGTGGCCGGGCCGATCTCGGGCGGGGGGTCGCGGCGCAGCCACAGGTCGAACTCCCGCGTTTCCAGCAGGTGCCGGGCGCGGTCCGCCCCGCTATGGGCGAGCGGGTGCTTCAGGAGCGCCAGAAGCTCCTCCGCGCCCGGTGGCTCGGACATGAGCGCCGCCACCTGGCGCAGGAGCCGGCCCGGCGCGGTCTGCTGGAGCGGCACGCCCGCGCTGTCGTCGGCGGCGATGCCCCAGCGGTCGAGCGCGGCCTCCACCCGCCGGGTCAGCATCCGGTCGGGGGTGACGAGGGCGGCGCGGGTGCCGTCCTCCACCGCGCGGCGCAGGCGGATGGCGATGGCGTCCGCCTCCTCGGCCGGATCGTCGGCCTCGATCAGGTCGATCTCGCGGGTGGCGGCGTCCAGGTCGCCCAGGGCGGGGCCGTCGCGCATCCAGCGGTCGGTCACCGGGGCGGGCCTGAGCGCCATCGACAGGAGTGCCGCGCGCGCCGGGGCCGGGTCGGCGTCGGACCAGGGCCGGATCTCCGTCGGGTGCAGGCCCAGCCGGCGGCTGAGATCGGCGTAGCGGTACTGGGGGTGGTCCTCGCCGCCGCCCGCCTCGTCGAGCCCGTCCCAGATGTCGGCGGGCATGTGCGCGTCCACCCCGGGCAGCACGACCGCCCCCTGGGGCAGCCGCGCGACCGCCTCCATCAGCAGGCGCACCGGCCCGCGCGAGCCGGTGGAGCCGGCGACGATCACCGGGTGGTCGGGCGGGTCGGTGCGCCAGCGCTCGGTCAGCGCCTCGGCGGCCATCCGCAGGCGCCCGGCCGCCGGGGGCAGGGCATCGGCCCCGGTCACGCCGCCCGCCAGCGTCAGGAAGCGCAAGGCCCGGGCCCAGTGCTCGGACAGGCCCGCCACGTCGAGCCCTTCCAGCGTCTCGGCCGGGACGCCCTCGGAGGCCATCTCGTCGAAGATGCCCGCCAGGCTGTCGGCCAGGTCGAAGGCGGCGCTGGGCGGGGCGAGGTCCTGCTGGGCCGCGATCAGACCGCGCACGAGCTGCGCCAGCTCCAGGGTGCGGCGCAGGCCGGGCAGGGCGGGGGGCAGGCTGAGGACGGGGTCGTCGGCGATCCGCGTCAGCAGGCGGATGCGGGGCACCAGCCGGGCCGGCCCCTCGGCGAAGAGGCGCGTCAGGCGGCGCTGCATCCGCGCGGTGTTGACCAGGATCTCCACCCGCGCCCAGGCCTCGGGCGGCTGCCCGGCGAGCCGATGCTCCAACCCCCGGATCAGCTCGGCGGGGAAGTCCGCGCCGGGCGGCAGGCCGTAGAGCCGGGGCGGGGGGGCCGCGTCATCCATGGGCGAGCATCGCTTCCGCCGCGGTTATGCCCTGCGGGTGGCCCACATCGGCCCAGCCGCCCCCGTGCACGACGCCGCGCAGGCGCCCCTCGGCCGCCAGCCGCGACCAGACGCGCGACAGGGAGAAGACCTCCCCGGTCTCCTGCGCCAGCACGGCGGGGTCGAGGATCTGCGCGCCGGTATAGACGAGGTCCCCGCCGCGCGTCAGGCAACCGCGGTCGTCCATGGCGAAATCGCCGGGCCCCTCGCGCCCCGTGGCCCGGCAGGCGGGCACGCAGAGGAGGAGGGCCGCGCCCCCGTCCCAGGCGGCATCGAGCGTGGCGAGGGGGTTCGGCCCGGTCCAGACCGCGTCGGAATTGAGGGTGAAGACGGGCCCGGCGCCCAGACGGGGCAGGGCGTGGCGCAACCCGCCCCCGGTGTCGAGGATGCGGCCCGGCTCGGGCGAGGCGACGACGCCGCGCCGGGCCAGGTGCGGCTCGATCCGCGTCCGCAGGTAATGCGTGTTGGCCACGATCGGGTCGGCGCCCGCTGCGCGGCCGATGTCGATGGCGTGGTCGACCAGCGGGCGGCCCGCGACCTCGACCATGGGCTTGGGCCGGTCGGCGGTCAGCGCGCCCATGCGGGTGCCGAACCCCGCGGCGAAGATCAGGAGCGGCCGGGTCATCGCGCCCCCTCGTCCAGGAGCGGGGCCAGGTCGGGGGCCAGCGGCCGGGCGGCGGGGTGCGACAGGCACCGCCGGGCCTGGGCGCGCACCCGGGGTACCAGCGCGAGGTAGCCCGGGCGGCCGTCGCGCGCCGCGAGGCGGGAGAAGATGCCCAGGATGCGCAGGTGCCGCTGCAGCGCCTGGAGCGCGTAGGCGGCCCCGAGCCGGGCCGCGTCGCGCCCGGTGGCGGCGGCGTAGCGTGCGATCATCCGCGCCTCCAGGTCGGGGGCCACGTCCCGGCGCGCGTCCTGCATGAGCGACGCCAGGTCGTAGGCGGGGTGGCCCGCGCAGGCATCCTGGAAATCGAGCAGGCCCAGCCGCGCCACGCCCGCCCGGCCCTCCAGCAGGAGGAGGTTGCGCGCGTGGTAGTCGCGGTGCAGCAGGACCGGCGCCTCGGCATGGGCGGCGAGCCCCTCGCCCAGGGCGGCCTCGACCGTCGCGCGCCGCTCCGGCGCGGCATGGGGGGCGTGGTGGGCCCAGAACGGCTCCAGCGCCGCGACCATGGCGGGGGCGTCGTAGGGCGCGGCCCAGCCGGGGGCCGGGTGGCGGTGGAGCGCGGCCAGCGCGTCGGTGGCCAGGGCGTAGAGGTCCTCCTCCCGCGCGGGGTCCTCCGCGAGGTCGGCCAGGAGGGCGTCGCCCAGATCCTCCATCAGCACGCGCTCGCCCTCGGCGCCGAGGATCGCGGGGGCGGAGAAGCCCAGCTCGCCCAGGTGGCGGGCCACGCGCAGGAAGGGCGCGGTGTCGCCGCCCTCCTCCATCAGAACCGCCGTCGCCCCGTCGCCGCGTCGCAGCCGCAGGTAGCGCCGCCCCGAGGCGTCGCCCGCCAGCGGCCTGGTTTCGGTCCCCGCCCAGCCGGTGCGCGCCAGCAGGTCGCGGTCCGCCGCCCCGGGGGCCTCAGCCATGGGCGGCCTCCACCGGATCGGCCAGCCCGGCCAGGCGGTCCGCCCAGCCCGACCCGGACAGCTCGGCGCGCCGGCCCGCCCCGTCGGTCGAGAGGTGCAGCGACAGCGCGCCCGCGGGCGTCTCCTCCAGCCGGTCGGGCCATTCGATCAGGCACAGGGCGTGGCCCAGCGCCTCCGACAGGCCGAGCTCGTCGAGCTCGGACGGGTCGCCTAGGCGGTAGAGGTCGGCGTGGAGGACCTCCACGTCGCCGGCGCGGTAGGTCTGGACCAGGGTGTAGGTGGGCGAGGGCACGTCCTCCACCGGGCCGTGGCGGGCCTGCATCGACTGGATCACGGCGCGGGCCAGGTGGCTCTTGCCCGCGCCCAGGTCGCCTGAAAGCAGCACCGTGTCGCCGCCCCGCAGGCGGAGCGCGAGGGCCGCGCCCAGCCGCTCGGTCGCGCGGGCGTCGGAAAGGTGCAGGGACAGGCCGGACATGCGCCGGAGCATGGTCACTGGGCGCGCCGGCATCAAGTCGATTGCGCGCGCCGCGAACTCAGGGGGTCTGGGCCGCGGGGCCGGGGCGCCGGCGGCGCCGGCTGGCGGGCAGGAGCGGGCTGACCTCGGCCGAGTGCGGCAGGAAGCGCACCATCGAGGCGCCCCGCGCCAGCGGCTCGCGGATCACCCGCACCAGGCGGCCGTCGAGCAGGCGCACGCAGTCCTCGGGCGGGTTCTGGGCGGGGTCGGCGGGGCGCGTCAGCCGGTCCCAGAACGGGGTCGGGTGGGCGCGCGACGACCAGCAGCGGATCGCGTCGGCCAGGGTGAGCTGGGTCATGCTCTCGCGCTGGTCGATCTGCCACAGCTCGTCGTAGGCCTCGTTCGAGACGACCAGCGTGCCGGCCTCGTCGAACACCGCGATCGCCTCGGTCAGGGCGTCGAGCACGGCGTGGCCGGTCTCGATCTGGTTGCGGAACCTGCGCGTCAGGCCCAGCTCGGCGGAGATGTCCTCCATCAGCAGCGCGAAGGCGCCGTCCGGCTGGGGCCGGCCGGTGAAGCGGTAGGTGCGCCCGCCGGGCAGGTGCCACATCTCGGAATAGGTGCCCTCCTGGGCGGCGCGCTCCATGTCGACCACCCGCTCGCGCCAGGTGCCGTAGTCGCGCGGCTCCGGCATCATGTGCCGCGCCCTGAGCGCGTCGAGGAAGCCCTCGAGCGTCGGCCGGCCCGAGAGCACCTCGACGGGAAGGGTCGTCATCTCGGTCAGGGCGGGGTTGAACACCGACAGCCGCCGCTCCTCGTCGAAGACGGCGAGCCCCACGGTCAGGTTCGAGAAGGTGCGCGACATCGCCTGGCGGAACGAGTCGAGTGCCGTCTCGGCACGTACCAGCGCGTCGACGGGAAGGGCCGAGACCAGAGTCTCCTGCCCCGCGGAAATGGCGTGGCACTCGAACCAGCGGCCCCCCGCCTGGAGGCGCTTGGTGACGCCGGGGATCAGGATCTCGTCGTCGAACAGGTGTTGCGGCGGCCACGCGGTCGCCTCCTCGCCGGTGATCTCGGCCACCATGTCGAGATAGGCGGCATTGGCCCAGCGCACGCGGCCCTCGCGGTCCTCGCGCCAGACCGGGTAGGGCAGGCCGCTGCCGATGGCGCGCAGCGATTCGAGCTCGGTCTCCACGGCGGTCTGGCAGACGCGGTCGACCTCCACCCGGGCGTTCTCGTCGTCGCCGAGGGTCAGGCGCAGCCGGCCCCGCTCGCGGTCCAGCGTCACCCGGCCGATCCCGTCGCGCGCGACTAGCGAGCGCTCGGCGATCTCGGGCAGGGCCCGGATCGCGCCCGCAAGCCCCGGGAAGGCGTCGGAGAGGTAGCGGATCAGGACGTCGGCGTGGTCGCTCCCCTCGCCCAGCCCGTCGAGGATCGCGCGGCCCGAGCGGGTGGCGTCGACGACGCGGCCGTGCTCGATCAGGAAGGCGGTCTCGTTCCGGGTGGGGCGCAGGATGATCGGCGGCCCGCTCCGGGAGGTGATCCACAACGCCGCGAGCGTGGCGCTGGCCGCCGCGGCGGCCACCACGAGGGCGCTCAACCAGATGATCTCGTAGCTCACGGGGCGTCCCCTCCGGAAACCTTTCCTAAAGCTAACCCGATTCCATTAATTCGCCGTTAAATCGTTCTCGCCGAGCGCGTCGCGATCGGAGGCGACGGCGATCTGGGCGCGCGACCACGTCAGCGTGACCAGCGCGCCGCACCGCGCCCGGTCCTCGGTGGCGGGGCCGAACCCGTCCTGGCCGTTGGCGAAGGCGACCTCGGCGCCCGAGCGTTCCAGCAGGGTCTTGGCGATGAACAGGCCCAGCCCCATCCCCTCGTATCCGGGGCGCTCGGCGTCGGGCCCGGTCTCGCGGCGGCGGCGCAGGAACGGGTCGCCCAGCCGCGACAGGGTGTCGGACGGATAGCCCGGCCCGTCGTCGGCGATGCGCACGGCGACCACGTGCTCGTTCCAGCGCAGGTCGATCCAGACGGTGGTGCGGGCGAAGTCGACGCCGTTCTGCACCAGGTTCCTGAGCCCGTGGATCAGCTCGGGGCGGCGCGCGACGCTGGGGGCGCGGGCGACGCTATCGGGTTCGGGGCGGCTGGTGACGCGCAGGTCGATGCCGCGGTCGGCATGGGGCTCGGCCGCCTCCTCGATCACGCTCGACAGGGGGGCGACGCGCACGTGGCGGTCCTGCTTGCCCGCCCGCCCCATGCCGCGCAGGATCTCGCGGCAGCGCTCGGCCTGGTCGCGGATGAGCTGCGCGTCGGCGCGCGTGTCGTCGTCTCCGGCCTCCTCCACCAGTTCGGCCGAGACGAGCGCGATGGTGGCCAGGGGCGTTCCCAGCTCGTGGGCGGCCGCGGCCACCACGCCGCCCAGGTCCGTGAGCTTCTGCTCGCGGGCCAGCGCCATCTGGGTGGCCGCCAGCGCGTCGCCCATGGCCGTCACCTCGGCCGTGACCCGCCGCGCGTAGGAGGCCTGGAACACGATCCCGATCAGGATCGCGGCCCAGAAGCCCAGCAGGAACAGGTCGGGCAGGCGCAGCACCTCGCCCCTGCTGTTGGTCAGCGGCAGGTGCACGAACAGGAGCGCCGTGATCAGCCCGGCGGCGATGGTGCAGATGATCCGCGTCTGCCGCCGCCCCAGCGCCGCGGCCGAGATCGCCACCTGCGCCAGGATCAGCAGCGCGAAGGGGTTGTGCAGCCCCCCCGTCAACGCCAGCAGCGCCGAGAGCTGGACCATGTCGAACACCAGCGTGCCGGCCAGCTCGGTTTCCGACAGGCGGCGCGTGTTGGGCCAGATGGTGATCGCCATCAGGTTGGTGATCGCCGCCGCCCCGATCGCGGCGAAGACCGGCCCGTACCAGATGGTCAGCCCGAAGACGTAATGGCCGACGAGCACCGCCGCGATCTGGCCCGAGACCGCGATCCATCGCAGCAGCGCCATGGTGCGCACGCGCACCCAGTTCGCCCGCCGGTCGAAGGCGTAGCGGGGATCGAGCGCATCTGTCGCGGGGATGAATCCCGGTTCCGTCATGGAGCGCCTTGTAGTGCGCGGCCCATGGCGCGATCAATGCGACCGAACCCCCTTTCGGTCCGGAGTGCCCATGATCCGCCCCGCCGCTCTTCTCGCCGCCGGTGTCGCGGCGCTCCTCCTGGCCGGAACGGCCCTCTGGACGTGGCTCGCCCCGGGGGGCGAGGACTTCGCCTCCTGCACCGGCGGCACCGTGACCGGCGAGGCCCAGATCGGCGGCCCCTTCACCCTCGTCTCAGAGACCGGCGAGGAGGTCACGGAGGCGCAGGTGCTCGACCGCCCCGCCCTGGTCTATTTCGGCTACACGTTCTGCCCCGACGTCTGCCCGTTCGACGCGGCGCGCAACGCCCGCGCGGTTGACCTGCTGGCCGAGCGGGGCCTCGACGTCACCCCCGTCTTCGTCACCATCGACCCCGAGCGCGACACGCCCGAGGTCCTGGCCGAGTACACCGACTACATGCATCCCGACATGCTGGGCCTGACCGGCAGCCCCGAGCAGGTGCGCGCGGCCGCCCAGGCCTACCGCGTGTTCTACTCCCGCCGCGGCGACGACCCCGAGACCTACCTGATGGACCACTCGGTGTTCAGCTACCTGATGATGCCCGAGCGCGGCTTCGCCACCCTGTTCCGGGGCGCGCCCGGCGCCTCGGGGGAGGGCGTCACCGCCAAGGAGGTGGCCGACCGCGCCGCCTGCTACCTCGAAAACGCGTGATCCGGTTGCCGATTGACCCCCCGGCCCGCGCCCCTACCTCCTTGACGAGAAGAGGACGCCCATGGACGTGATCGAGACACCCGGCATCGGGCCGGACAAGACGCTGCTTCTGGTCGACGACGACGAGGCGTTCGTCCGGCGACTGGCGCGAGCCATGGAGAAACGCGGCTTCGCCGTGGAGGTCGCCGACAGCGTCGCCGTCGGCCGGTCCATGGCACTCCAGCGGCCGCCCGCCTACGCCGTGGTCGACCTGCGGCTGGGGGACGGCAACGGGCTCGACGTGGTCGAGACGATCCGCGAAAAGCGGGCCGACGCGCGCATCGTCGTCCTGACGGGATACGGCGCCATCGCCACCGCGGTCGCGGCGGTCAAGATCGGGGCGACGGACTACCTCTCGAAGCCCGCCGACGCGAACCAGATCACCGCCGCGCTGGTCGCCGACGGAGAGGACCTTCCTCCGCCGCCGGAGAACCCGATGTCGGCCGACCGGGTGCGCTGGGAGCATATCCAGCGCATCTACGAGCAATGCGACCGCAACGTGTCCGAGACGGCGCGGCGCCTCTCCATGCACCGCCGCACCCTGCAACGCATCCTGGCCAAGCGCAGCCCGCGCTGATCAGGCGGCCTGCCGCCTGAGCCAGCCCATCAGGGCCTTGAGCGTCGGCGACACCCGGTCCTCCCGCGTCAGCATGTGGTAGGCGAGGTCGCTGTCGGCCTCCTCGAAGAGAACCTCGACCTGGCCGCGGTCGATGTCGGCCTGGGCGATGACGCGGGGCAGGATGCCGACGCCGTATCCCGAGCGCACCGCCTCCAGCGCCATGGTGATGGTGGGAAAGCTTCGGATCGACACCGTGTCCACGTCGAGCCCGTTCTGCGCCGCCCACAGGATGTCCTCGGTGTTCATCTGCTCGGTCAGCCAGTCGTAGTCGGCCAGTTCCGACAGGTCGGTGGCGCGGGTCGGGATCAGCCCGGTGCGGGCCACCACCGCGTGGCCTGCGTCCATCAGCCGCTCGCAGGCCAGCCCCGGCCAGGGCCCGCGCCCGTAGCGCAGCGCGATGTCGAAGGTCTGGGCGCGCAGGTCCACCAGCTCGGGCGAGGGGACGAGCTCCAGCTCGATGCCCGGATGGCGCGCCCAGAAGTCGCCGATCCGGGGCATCAGCCAGTTGGCCGCCAGGGAGGGCGTCAGCGAGATCCTGAGCGGCTTGGCCACGTCGCGCTCCACCAGGTCGGCGGCGGCGGTGGCGATCACGCCGAACCCCTCGGTCAGGGCCGAGGCCAGGCGCCGGCCCTCCTCGGTGGGGCGCATCCCCGCGCCCTCGCGCACCATCAGCACGCAGCCGAAATGGGTCTCCAGCCGGCGGACATGCTGGGCGATGGCGGCATGGGTGACGTTGAGTTCGCGCGCGGCGGCCGAGTAGGCGCCGCAGCGCGCCGCCGCCTCGAAACCGCGCAGCGCCTGGAGGGAGGGGACGTGGTGCCAGTCCATGCCCGTCAAGCTAGCGGGGAGGGGCCCGCCGCGCCAGCGGGCGGATGATTGCGGGGGGCGGCGTGCGCCGTTCCCCGCGCATGAAAGCTGAGCTTACAACCTGCAAATCTTCCTGACTCGCGACGCGGTACGCCGGACCCTATATCCAAGATGCAAGCGGAGAAAAGGAGATAGCCGTGCTTACGTCCCTGGCTAACCGTATCGTCGCCACATTCCGCCCTCAAGGGACCACGCGCAAGCCCGGCCTGTCCCTCTGGGCCCAACGTTGAAAGAAGGAGATACCGCCATGCTGACGATCCTCGCGAACAGCTTCGCCACCGCCACCCGTCGCGACGAGAAGGCGCCCTCCGCCAACCCGCTCAGCCGGGTGCGCGCCAACGGCCTGCAGCTGCCCCAGCGCAAGACCCGCTGATCAACACCGCGCGATCAGCTCCGCGTGCCGCCTCGTGAAGGCGGCGCGCACGTCCCGCGGGGGGCGGAGCACGATATCGAGCCCCGCCGAAAGCTCCGGGTCGGGACGACCGAAGAACCGCGTCGCCTCGGCCTCGGAGAACCCCGCGATCTGCACCGCCTCCATCCGGGCCGATATCCGGTCCGCCCGCTTGATGCGCTGCTTGATCCGCGGCGGCAGCGCCGCCGGCAGGCCGAACCTGATATGGATCGCCGCCGCGAGCCGCGCATCCAGCGCCTCGTAATCCGGTCCCACCGCCGCCTTCACGGGCGAGATCATGTCCCCGATCACGTATTCCGGCGCGTCGTGCAGGAGCGCGGCCAGGTGCCAGCGCGGATCGGCCCCCGGCCAGGCGCGCGCGAACAGCGATTCCACCAGCAGCGAGTGCTCGGCCACCGAATAGGGGTGGTCGCCCCGGGTCTGGCCGTTCCAGCGCGCGACGAAGGCCAGCCCATGGGCGATGTCCTCCACCTCGATGTCCACGGGGGTGGGGTCCAGCAGGTCCAGCCGCCGCCCCGAGAGCATGCGTTGCCAGGCGCGGGTCTGCGTCATGTGGCGACATCCAGGTTCCGGGGGCGCCGGTCGGACCGGGATGTAAGGCGGCATGGCGGCGGCCTGCGGAGATCGCGTTGTCCGGTCATGGCGGCGGTGATAAGGGGCGGACGACCCCGCCGACAAGGATGCATTGCATGGCCGAAAATCATATCGTCAAGGATATCGCCCTCGCCGGCTACGGCCGCAAGGAGATCGCCATCGCCGAGACCGAGATGCCCGGTCTCATGGCGCTGCGCGAGGAATACGGCGACGCCCAGCCCCTGAAGGGCGCGCGCATCGCCGGCAGCCTGCACATGACCATCCAGACGGCCGTCCTGATCGAGACGCTGACCGCGCTGGGCGCGGAGGTGCGCTGGGCCTCGTGCAACATCTTCTCCACCCAGGACCACGCGGCGGCGGCCATCGCGGAGAGCGGCGTGCCCGTCTTCGCCATCAAGGGCGAGACGCTGGAGGAATACTGGGCCTATGCCGACCGGATCTTCGATTTCGGCGACCAGCCCGCCAACCTGATCCTCGACGACGGGGGCGACGCCACGCTCTACATCCTTCTCGGCGCGCGGGTCGAGGCGGGCGAGGAGGAGCTCATCGCCGCTCCCCAGTCCGAGGAGGAGACGGCCCTCTTCGCCCAGATCCGCACCCGCATGAAGGCCAGCCCTGGCTGGTTCGCCCGCCAGCGCGAGGCCCTCAAGGGCGTGAGCGAGGAGACGACCACGGGCGTCCACCGCCTTTACGAGCTCAAGAAGCAGGGCGGGCTGCCCTTCCCGGCGATCAACGTCAACGACAGCGTCACCAAGTCCAAGTTCGACAACAAGTACGGCTGCCGCGAGAGCCTGGTGGACGGTATCCGCCGCGCCACCGACACGATGATGGCCGGCAAGGTCGCGGTCGTGTGCGGCTACGGCGATGTCGGGAAAGGCTCGGCCGCCTCCCTGCGGGGCGCCGGCGCGCGCGTGAAGGTGACCGAGGTCGATCCGATCTGTGCCCTCCAGGCGGCGATGGACGGGTTCGAGGTGGTGCTGCTGGAGGAGGTGGTCGCAAGCGCCGACATCTTCATCACCACCACCGGCAACCGCGACGTCATCCGCATCGAGCACATGCGCGAGATGAAGGACATGGCGATCGTCGGCAATATCGGCCACTTCGACAACGAGATCCAGGTCGCCAACCTCAAGAACCACAAGTGGACCAACATCAAGGACCAGGTGGACATGATCGAGATGCCCTCGGGCGCTCGGCTCATCCTCCTGTCCGAGGGGCGGCTTTTGAATCTCGGCAATGCCACGGGGCATCCGTCGTTCGTGATGTCGGCCTCGTTCACCAACCAGGTGCTTGCCCAGATCGAGCTGCACACCAAGGGCGGGCAGTACGAGAACGACGTCTACATCCTGCCCAAGCACCTCGACGAGAAGGTCGCGGCGCTGCACCTGGACCGGATCGGGGCCAAGCTGTCGAAGCTCGCCCCCGAGCAGGCCGCCTATATCGGCGTGACGCCCGAGGGCCCGTTCAAGCCCGAGCACTACCGCTACTGAGCGGTGCGAGCGGCCCTGGGCTTTCCCGTCGGAAGAGCCGGGGCCCGCCCCTCAGGCCGGGTGGGGCGCCCGGCGGTCGACCTCGGCGAGCTGCGGGTCGGCCGCCCGGCGCGCCCGCGCCGCGGCGACGAGCGCGCGGAAGATCGCGCGCTGCCGGTGGGCGTAGAACAGGTGCTCGGGGTGCCACTGGACCCCGAGCGCGAAGGGCTCCTCGGTTCGCTCGATGGCCTGGATCATGCCGCCGCCGTCGCGCGCCGCGACGCGCAGGCCCCGGCCCAGGGTCGACACGGCCTGGGAATGGAGGGCGTTGACCTTCATGGGCACCGTGCCCGCATGGGCCGCGAGCCGGGTTCCCGGCACGATCTCCACCGTCTTGCGTGGCAGGATCGTGCGGTAATGCTCCGACTTGGCGTAGGTGTGGTAGGCGTCCTGGTCGAGCCGCCCCCCCAGGGCGACGTTGATCATCTGGCTGCCGCGGCAAATGCCCAGCACCGGCTTGCCCTGCTCCATCGCCGCGCAGACGAGCGCCTCCTCCATCTCGTCGCGGGCGGGGTCGAGCCGCGAGGAGGCGATCAGGCTGCCCTCGTAGAGGTCCGGGGAGATGTCGTCGCCGCCGCCGATGATGATCCCGTCCACGCCGTCCACCTCCGACGGTTCGCCCGCGACCCAGCGGACCGCGCGGCCCCCCGCCAGCCAGACGTTGAACGCCACCAGCGGGAAGATCCGCCAGCCCGACCGCGCCGAGGTGGTCACGCCGATGGTCGGGGTCATGGCAGCGCGACCGCCTCGTCCAGGATCTCGGCCGAGACGGAGGCCCACTGCCCCGGGATCGGCAGGATGCGCGCGCGGTAGTCGCGCCAGTGCGCCTTGAGCCGGTCCAGCAGGTCGCGGTCGTCTGCCACCCGCTCCACCGCGCACCAGCGGTTCCATTCCAGCACCACGGACCATTCAGGATCGTCGATCCGGGCGTCGGGCAGGCGGTAGTGCCAGGCGGGGCGGGCGGACTTGTGCCCCATCTGCGGCACCGCCGCGACCACCCGGTCGGGATAGGCCTCCTTCAGGATCGGCAGGGCATCGAGCGCGTGGTTGCGGCTCGGGGAAAGCTCGAGATAGGTCGCGGCCAGCCGGTCCAGCGTCCACTCCACGCCGGGCTCGCACAGACGGTCGAGAAGGGCGGTGGGATAGGTGTCCACGAAGGGCAGCAGCCGGCGCGACGGGTCGAGCGCCATGCGCCCCCGCATCCAGTCCTCGATCAGGGCGAACGCGGTGAGGGTGGGCAGGATGTCGTCCACCTGCATCCCGGGCAGGGCCACGTTCAGGTGCACCCCGAATCCCAGCGCCACCCCGTCCTGGGTGCCGAAGGCGCCGTCCTGTGCCAGGTCGCGGCAGAGCGCGTCGATCTCGGGGAGGGTCTCGGGCGCGAGGGGCTCGGTGACGAACTCCACCGGGATCACCGCCCGGCCGAGGTCCAGCCCGGCGCGGGACACGGCCCCGTTCACCTTGTCGCGCAGCGCGGTGTCGAGCAGGATCTCCACGTCGCCGATCCGGCTGCCCCGCACCAGTCGGGCATAGGCCCCCGATGTCTCGACCTCGCCGCCGAATCGCGCGGCGACGAGATCGGCCACGCGGTCCTCGCGCAGCCCGCCGCATTCGACCTCGATCCCCACCTTGCGGGGCGATCCGTCGTGGCGATGAGGGTGGGGCAGGGCCGAGATGTCCGTCATGGCGCGGCAACGCCCCCCGGTCCGGCTTCGTTCCGGCGGGGGATCAGACCAGCTCGGCGGGGATGCCGGGCAGGTAGGTGCCGAAGGTCTCGGCCGCCGACACGTCGTAGGGCAGCAGGAATCCCGCCCGGTTGTCGGGTTGGCGCACCGCGTCCAGCTCGGCCGATTCGCGGACCTGCGCGACCAGCGACCCGTCCACGTCCACCTGCGCGTCGGGCAGCCAGTGGCCCAGGGAGCGGGCCAGCACGTCGCGGGCGAAATCGGGGTCCTCGCGAAAGATACCGGCCTCGGTGTCCCAGGCGAGGGAACGGCTGTTGAGGTTCGCCGAGGAGACCATCACCGACTGCCGGTCGAACACCGACACCTTGGCGTGGACATAGATCAGCGGCGCCCCGTGGAAGGTGGAGCGGTGGCCGCCCGAGATCAGGTCGGGCGCCGCGTCGCGGCGCTGCGCGGGCGAGGCGAAATAGGCCCGCTCCCCGAAGGCGTCGAGCACCCGGTTCACGCAGTCGGCCTGGAGGTATTCGCCGAACCGCGCGTCGAGCTTCTTGCGGTTGTCGAAGGCCACGACCTCGGGCGCGGCGGGCAGGACCATCATGAACTCGAGCCCCGGCGCCTCGGCCGCGCGCTTGGCGATCCGCTTCGACAGGTCCTGGTCGCGGAAGAACTGCGTCTCGAAGTAGAGCGCGCTCTCGGCCCGGTCGACCTGGCTCGTGATGGTCTCGGAGATGGATCGGCGCACGATCCGGGGGGACATGGAGACCCAGTTCTTCTTGCCCGCCGAAATCGTGCTGCGAAAGCCGTGCGCCTCCTCCGGCGGGTCGGCGCGGCCCGCCACCACGTCGAGAAGCGCATCCAGGTGGCGCTCGGCCACGCGCGCCACGTCGCCTTCCACGGAGACCTGGACGTCGTGCCAGGTCTCCTCCGCCGCGCGGTGGTGGACGGGCGAATCGTAGCGCCGCGGATTGAGGTCCAGCCCCCCGATATAGAGGATGCGACCGTCGATCACGGCCAGCTTCTGGTGGTGGGAGACGGTGTTGAGCGGCGGCGGACCGTGCAGGCGCGTCTCGGCCAGGCCGTCCTCGTCCAGCACCAGCCAGTCGTGGGTGCCCGGCATGTCCATCCAGGCGGTGCGCCGCTCTTCGGCGTCCATGTCGTTCAGCAGGTCGCGCAGGTCGCGCAACTCGCTGCGGACCTTGGGCCAGAAGCCCAGTTCCGTCACCGTGCCCGCCTCGGCCGGATGCAGCGCGGGGATCACGTTGAGCCGCGCGCCGGGCCCCGCCGCCTCGCGGATGGCGGCGAACTTGCGCATGCTCGACCAGGTGAGCTGGTGCATGTCGGGGGCCACGATCGGATCGAAGTCCGACAGGATCAAATCCACCCGGACGCCCCGGTCCAGCACGTGGACCAGCAGGTCGAACCAGTCCGAGCCGATCTCGCGGCCCGCCTCGGTGCGGAGCTGCGTCATCGGGTCGAAGATGCGGAATCCCGCGACGACCCTGTCCCGCGCCGACAGGACATGGCCCTCGAACGCGGGCCAGGCCTCGTCCGCGGTCAGATGGTAGGAAATGTCGTCGCTCATGGCTCCTCGCCGAAATCGCTGGGGCGGAACAAGACCTCCACGACGAAGGTTCCGTCCTGCTCTCCCACCTCGGTCTCGGCGTCGAGTTGCAGGGCGAAGGCGGTCATGAGCTGCGTGCCCAGCCCGGTGGAGATCGAGGCGTCGTCGCTCACCGGCTCGCCCATGGAATTGGCGACGCGCAGGCGCACGTCGCCGCCCGGCTCCTCCCTGAGCACGAGCTCGATCCAGGGCGACCCCGACTCCGGCCGGCCCACGTATTTCAGCGCGTTGGTGACCGTTTCCGTCACCAGGAGCGACAGAGGCACCGCCTGGTCGGGATAGAGCGCCACCTCGTCCACGTCGATGCGCACGTCCACGCCGTGCTCTCGCGCATCGGAATTGCGCAGGCACTGGTCGGCGAGCTCCTCGATCAGCCGGCCCGAATTGACCCGGCTCAGCACGCTCGCCTGATAGAGGTTGCGGTGGATCGTCGCCAGGCCCAGGACCCGGTCCTGCAACCGGCGCAGGACGAAGCGCGTCTCGCCCGAATTGGCCTTCCTGAGCTGCATGTTCATCATCGACGCGATGAGCTGCAGGTTGTTCTTCACCCGGTGGTGGACCTCCTTCAGGAGGACGTCCTTCTCGTGGAGATTGTTCTCCAGGTCGGCCTCGTCGCGCACGATCCGCTCGGTCATCTGGTGGAACGTCTCGATCACCTCGCGCATCTCCGAGGGCGTGTCGGAGCCGTATTCGGGGCGCAGGATCTTGCGGTTGGCGGTGAAGGCGCGGATCCTGAGCCGGAGGTAGCGGATGTGGCGCACCACCAGCCGGTGGACCGCGAAATAGGCCACCGCGATGGAGACGAGCCACATCAGGAGCGGGAACAGGATGGCGCTCGCCGCCGTCAGCCCCCCGGTGCGGATCGCGTCGCGCGGCCAGACGGCAAGGGCGTATATCTCCCCCGGAACGAGGGGCGCCACGGTATAGATCCGCTCGAGGCCCGCGTTCGACAGCGCCCGCACCGTCAGCGTCCCGTCGCCCGTCAGGGCCGCCAGCGAGCGGTCGCGGGGAAGTTCCGGCTCGATCGACTCGATGTCCTCGGGCGTCCACAGGAGCCGCCCCGCCTGGGTGAAGGTCATGGAATAGAGCGGGCGCAGATCCGTCTCGGAATTTGCGTTGAGGTTGAGCTGCTGCTGGGGCACCGAGAAGGCGACGTATCCGTCCACCTCCCCCTCGATCTCCACGGGTTCGGTCACGGCGATGACGCCGAGATTGGAGATCTTGCCGATGATCGCGTCGATCGACGGTCCGGGATCGTTCAGGTGTTCGCGAAATATCTCCGTCTCGCTGACATCCGCGCCCGCCCCGTCGGAGCCGCATTCCACGATCCCCTCCTGGGAGATATACCCCGCGAAGGTCACGTCGGGGTTGCGGGCCACGAAGGCGGCCATCTCGTCGGAACACAGGTCGGTGTCGCTCAGGAGAGATGGCATCATCGCCGCGGCGAGCTGGGCGGCCCCGCGGATATGCAGGATATCCTCGCGCTCGCTGGTGGCGGCACTCAGGGTCGCGCCGGTCAGCGCCGCGCTCGCGTTCTGGTCCGCCTCCGATATCACGCGATAGGTCTGGACCATCGCGATCAGCCCGATCGGCAGGAGCGCCAGCCCCAGAAGCGCCACCAGCCTGACATCAAGCCGGTCGAGCCCCTCGATTCCGCGTCCCGGGCTGAGCATGGCCTACCCTTGGCGCGAGAGGGAGGCCGTCATCACGGAGGTGTTGGTGGTATCGCCGATCACCGGGTCCTCGTTGGGGTCGAGGCCCATCAACTCGGCCAGGCGCCGGCGGCCCCGGTTGGCGCGGCTCTTGATCGTGCCGACGGCCACGCCGCACATCTCCGCCGCCTCCTCGTAGGCGAAGCCGGACGCCCCCACCAGCATCAGCGCCTCGCGCTGCTCGTCGGGCAGCTGCTCGAACGCCTTGCGGAAGTCGTTGAGAGCGAGCCGCCCGTCATGGGCCGGCTTCTCCGACAGGGACGCAGCCATCGCCCCGTCCACGTCGGCCACTTCGCGCTTGGCCTTGCGACGGATGGAATAGAACGCGTTGCGCTGGATCGTGAACAGCCAGGCGCGCAGGTTGGTGCCCGGCTGGAACTTGTCCATGTTCTTCCACGCCTTCTCGATCGTGTCCTGCACGAGATCGTCCGCGGCGGCGGAATTGCGGGTCAGGGACATCGCGAACGCCCTCAGGGCGCCCAGATGATCCAGCAACTCGTCGCGTGGATCGCGAAACTCGTCAGTCATCCCGCGCGTCTCCGTCCCGATCCTTGAGCCGTTGCAGAAGGTCCTTGAATCGGTCGGGAACCTCCTTGGCCTGCTCGTCCTTGTAGACGCGGCGAAGATTCTCGTCGATCTGACGCATCACGCTCGACGTCCTGTCATTTTTCGTCATCCGGAATGCATCTGTATAGGTGTTGCTTTTTGGGCGCGAGACGGGAACAAACGTGGCCAAGTTCGGTTTGTTCCGAAACATTTCCGCGTCTCAGGGAAGAAATACGTATGTCATCACGAGCCGAGCAGGTCGATCTGTCTGACATAATCGGCGACGAGCTGCCGTATCTGCGCCGCTATGCGCGCGCATTGACCGGTTCGCAGGCGACCGGCGACAACTACGCCGCCGCCACGCTCGAGGCGATCCTGCAGGAACCCGCGATCTTCGAACGGTCGCTGGCGCCCAAGACCGCGCTGTTCCGCGCCTTCCACATGATCTGGGCCACCGCCGGCGCGCCCACCGCCGACACCGAGGACCCCACCAACCGGATGGAGAGCCGCGCGCTCGACCACATGGCGGGGCTGACCAACAATACCCGCGAGGCGCTCCTGCTGTCCACGATCGAGGGGTTCGATCACGGCGAGATCGGCCGCATCATGGACGTCGACGCCGAGGAGGCCTCCAGCCTCGTGGACATCGCGATCACCGAGATGGAACGTTCCATGACGGGCCGCGTGATGATCATCGAGGACGAGGCGATCATCGCCATGGACATCCATTCCATCGTCTCCGAGATGGGCCACGACATCACCGGCATCGCACGCACCCGCGACGCGGCGGTGGAGCTCGGCGCCAAGGACCGGCCCGACCTGATCCTGGCCGACATCCAGCTCGCCGACAATTCGTCGGGCATCGACGCGGTCAACGACATCCTGGCCCAGTTCGGCGACATTCCCGTGATCTTCATCACCGCCTTCCCCGAGCGGCTGCTGACCGGCGACAAGCCAGAGCCGGCCTTCCTGATCGCCAAGCCCTACTCCGAGGAGCAGGTGCGTTCGGCCGTCAGCCAGGCGATGTTCTTCGCCTCCACGGAATCCCTCAAGACCAACTGATCCTGCCACCGCCGGGATCGCGGCCATACGGCCGCGCCCCCCGGGGCGCGGCCGTTTCGCGTTCGGGGGCCCTCCGCGGCGTCCGATATGCTCTCGCTGCAATGCGGCGTTACCGCTGTGTGCATTGTGCATGTGCAGAAATTCCACAGATTGGGGGCAAGAGGATGTACCGCTAACAGGAGAGATCTCCATGGCCAGCGCCACGATGACCGCCGTTCCCGCCGCCCCCCGCTTCGAGGACGGCTTCGCCACCATGAACCGCGCCTGGCGCCGCTGGCGCGTCGCCGCCACCACGCGGACCGAACTCTCGGCCCTGTCGGATCGGTCGCTGACGGATCTCGGCATCCGCCGCGCCGACATCGCCCGCCTTTCGCGCGAGGCCGCGGACCGGGTCTGAGGCCCGGTGCGTCCGGACCGCGCCTTTCCCGTCACCCGGCACCGCCACGAGGGCGCGGCCGGGGGCCGGGACTATCTGCTGCGTCTGCCCTCCGGCCGCCCCGCCCTGGTGATCCAGGGCACGGCCGACGAGGTGGTACGCCCGGCCAACGCGGCGCGCATCGCGCGCACCGGCGCGCCGGTGCGGCTGCGCCTGGTCCGGGGGTTGGGCCACGGCTGGTCCGGCGGCGACGTGGCGGGCAGCCATACCGCTCCCGGCTTTCCCTCGGCCACCGACGAGGTCCTGTCGTTCATGCGCCAGGGCTTGTCGCGCTCCCGCCGGATCTGGGCGCCGCCTGCCCCGGCCGAGGCCCGCCCCGGCGCACCCTGATGGCGCGGGGAGGGAGTTCAGGCGCGCCCGCCCGCGCCCGACAGCATGATCGGGTCGATCCCCAGCGTCGTGATCGCGGCGATCCACTTGCCCGAGTTGTCCGTCCCGAACACCAGGTCGGGGTCGGCGTCGGCCACCAGCCAGCCGTTGTCGACGATCTCGCTCTCGAGTTGTCCCGGCCCCCAGCCCGCGTAGCCGAGCGCCACCATCGAGCGGCTGGGCCCCGCGCCGCCCGCCATGGCGCGCAGGATGTCGAGGGTCGCGGTCATGCCGAACCGGCCCCCCACGTCGAGCGTGGTGTCGTCCTGGCTGTATTCGACCGAGTGCAGAACGAACCCGCGCGAGTTCTCCACCGGCCCCCCGAAGAAGACCCGCGCCTCGATTGGCTCCTCGGCCTCGATGGAGAGCTGTTCGAGAAGGTCGTTGAGGTCGATCTCCGGGGCGGGCTTGTTCACCATCAGGCCCATGCCGCCGTCCTCGCCATGGGCGCAGATCAGGATCACGCTCTTTTCGAAGCGGGGGTCGCCCATGCCGGGCATGGCGATCAAGAGCTTGCCGGTCAGGTCAGTCGCGTCTGTCATGACCTGCAAGATGGCGCGGGCGCGGGTCCGCGCAACCCCGCGGCGGGCTTACCGTGACGCTGTTGTGACTTTCCGTCGCCCCGGCGCTCGCCTATGCCGGCATGCATGTTGCGCGGCCTTCTCGTCCTCCTCCTCCTTCTCGCTCCTGGCCTGGCTTCGGCCCAGGACGGCGGCGCGCGGGTGCGGATCCTGCCCGGCTGGACCACCGGCGCCGGCGCCCACATGGCGGGGCTGGAGATCACGCTGCCCCGCGGCTGGAAGACCTACTGGCGCCGTCCCGGCGAGGCCGGCATCCCGCCCGCCTTCGACTGGTCGGCCTCGCGCAACCTCGCCGGCATCCGCGTCCACTGGCCGGTGCCGCAGGTGTTCCACCAGGCGGGGATGCGCTCCATCGGCTACGCCGAGAAGGTCGTCCTGCCGGTGGAGGTGACGCCCGCCCGCCCCGGACAGCCGGTGGAGCTGTCGCTCAGGGCCGATATGGGGATGTGCCGCGACATCTGCGTGCCCGTGGCCGCCGATGCCACCGCGACCCTGCCCGCCACCGGCGGGCGCGGCGATGCCGCGATCCGCGCCGCCCTGGCCGACCGTCCGCTCACCGCGGCGGAATCGGGCGCGCGCGCCCGCTGCGCGCTTGACCTGGGCGGGGACGGGGCCACGCTGACTGCGCGGCTCGATCTTCCCGCGCTGGGCCCCGCCCCCGAGGTCGTGTTCGAGGCCGCCGATCCGGGGCTGTGGATCTCCGAGCCGCGGACCCGGGCCGAGGGGGGCACCCTCGTCTCCACCGCCCGGATCGAGGCACCGGCCGGCCTGCCGCTGACCTTCGACCGCTCGGCCCTGCGCACCACCGTGATCGGGCGGGGCGGCGCGGTGGAGATCCTGGGCTGCGACTGAGCGCGCGGCCTCACAGCATCCGGATCACGTCCTTGTCGATCGCCAGCGTATAGCCGCGTCGCGTCACCGTCCGCACCAGAAGCTCGGCCACGAGCTGGTTGCCCAGGGCGTCGCGCAGCCGCTTGATGCGGGTGGCGCCAGCGGCCTCGTCGCACTGGGACGGGTCGCGCCCCGACACCATCGCCTCGATCTGCACGCCCGACAGGATATCCTCGTCCATGCGCGCCTCGGCCAGCACGCTCAAGGTCTCGATCGCGGCCTGGGTCAGGGTGAACTCCATGTCGTTGAGATGCACGGCCCGGTCCGCCCGGCTGATCGTGAGGGAGGCCACGCGGATGCCGGAGCGCTCGATCTCCCCCATCCGGCGATAGAGCGCGACCAGCACCACCAGGAAGGTCAGCGTCGCCGCCAGCAGCGCCACCGAGAACACCAGCAGCACGAAGATCACCACCCGGTAGCTGGCCAGCACCTCCCCGAAGGCGGTGCCGGACTGGGCCAGGATCTCCAGCAGGCGGATCGACTGGCCGTCGGTCAGCGCCGCGTTCTCGACGAAGATCCGCTCCACCCGCGCGTTGAAGGCGTTGGCGTCCGGCAGGCTCAAGAGCAGCAGGACCGCTGCCAGCCCCAGGATCGCGGCCACCGCGGCGATGCCCCAGGCGATCAGCCGCGCCACCCCGCGGGAGCTGTCAGTAACGGAGGAAATACGCGCCAGCATCGCCTCTCCTCTGTTCCGCCTCGTCCCGGTCCAGGCGCCGCATCACCGTCAGAAGCTCCCACCCGTCGCGCCCGATCCGGGCCGCGATCTCGGGGGCGGGGTTGGCGCAGGCGCCGTCGTCCAGCCGGATGATGCCGTAATGGAGCCTGAGCGGCCCGTCCCGCTTGGCCTTGTATTCCACGAAGCAGGCCGCGCCCGCCGGCCCGGCAAGAAGGGCCGCCAGTAGGGCGGCGGTCAGGATGCGTCCCATCGCTCTGGTCCCGGATCAGCGGCGCCTGCGTCCGGCTCTGCCCCCAGGGGCCGCCGTCAGGCAATGACGGCCCGAGCCTGCCCCCTTCGTCATCCCATGACAAGCGCCCGTCATTGCCTGTCCCGGGGCTGCGCTCCCACCCTGATCTGCACGAGCTCCGGGCCGCCCCGGTCCGCCAGACGGGAGATACCACGATGAGACGCACGATCGCCGCGACGATCCTGGCCGCCGCGCTGGGCGCCGCCCCCGCGGCCCAGGCCGACAAGCTTCTCTACCGCCTGCCCGACGGCGGGCAGCAGCAGCAGGGCGGTGGGCAGATCGGCACCGGCCAGATCCTGGGGGGCCTCGCCGCGCTGGGCGCGCTGGGCTTCGCCCTGAACCGCCTGAACGACGACGACGATGACGACGACAAGGGCGACCGCCGCTACCGCGATCGGCGCGGCCACGACGAGCGCGGCTATGGCGGGCGTGGCTACGACGGGCGCGACTACGACGGGCGCGACGGGTTCCGCGGCCGGGGCCCCGTGCGCGGCGGCCGGGCGGCGGCGCTCCCGGCCTCCTGCCTGCACAGGATCGACAATCGCCGCGGGCCCGACAGGGTCTTCGCCGAGCGCTGTCTCGCGCGCAACGGAATCGCGCCTCGCAGCTTGCCGCAGGCGTGCCGCATCGGGGTTCGCGCCCGCGGGCGCACCCAGGCGGCCTACGCCGCGCCCTGCCTGCAGCGCCAGGGATGGAGGGTGGCGCGGCACCGCTGAGTGCGACCCCCTCCCGCCCGCCCGGCCGGCCCTCCCCCCGCACATCCCGGGCGGCCGGCCGGGCAAGTCGACGCGCGCGGTCCCGCCGGGGCCGCGCGTTTGGTTTTCCACACCTGTGGACAAGTCGGTGGGAAACTCCCGCGATCCTGCGGACGGATTTCCTCTGGCCTCACGTCGCCAGGTTGGATGACCCCCAAAATATACAGACAAGCCAGTTACTTGCGGAATAATTCCGGCCGGGATATCCATGCACTGGCCCGTTCGGCGCCCGTGGGGGTAAGGCCGGGGCATCGCGCCGCTCTTGCCCCCGCCCGCGACACGCGTCATGAGGCGCACCGCGATGCCCGACTTTCTCCACGAATCACGCTGCCACGCCCATGGCGCCCGTCTCGTCGCGGGCGTGGACGAGGTCGGGCGCGGCCCGCTCGCGGGCCCCGTGGTGGCGGCCGCCGTCATCCTGTTCCCCTGCGCGATCCCTCCGGGCCTCGACGACAGCAAGGCGCTGGGCGCGGGCACCCGCGCGCGCTTGGCGGACGAGGTCGCGCGGGCGGGCCATGTGGGCCTCGGCGCCGCCAGCGTGGAGGAGATCGACCGCCTCAACATCCTGCAGGCCACGTTCCTCGCGATGTGCCGCGCGGTCGCGGCGCTGCCCGTGGCGCCCGATCACCTGCTGATCGACGGCAACCGCGTGCCCGCGCGGCTCCCCTGCCGCGCCGAGGCGGTGGTGAAGGGCGACAGCCTGTCCCTGTCGATCTCGGCCGCCTCCGTGGTGGCCAAGGTGCGGCGCGACGACGACATGCTGTCGCTGGCGCAACACTATCCCGGCTACGGCTGGGCGACCAACATGGGCTACGGCACCGCGGAACACCTGATGGGACTGAAAAGCCACGGTGCCACACCACATCATCGGCGGTCCTTCCGCCCCGTACACAACATGTTGAGGCAAGGGAATTCGGCCGCGCAGTCGGTCAAATAGCCTTTGAACCTCTCCAAGGCTTTAACCATTCTGCCCGCATAACGAGCGGTCCAGCAGAATAAACGGATCGCTAAACGAGGCAGTGAGCATGACGACCACCGCGCAGAGGTCAACGACGTTGCCTCTCAACCAGATCGTGCGCGGCGAATGCGTCGAGGTGATGGACAGCCTTCCCGAGGCCTCCGTCGATCTCGTCTTCGCCGATCCGCCCTACAACTTGCAGCTGCGGGGCGACCTGCGGCGGCCGGACAACTCCCGCGTCGACGCCGTCAACGACGCCTGGGACAGCTTCGCCTCCTTCGAGGCCTACGACACCTTCACCCGGGCCTGGCTCGCCGCCGCGCGCCGTGTGCTCAAGCCCACGGGGGCGATCTGGGTCATCGGATCGTACCACAACATCTTCCGCGTCGGTGCCGCGTTACAGGACCAGGGTTACTGGATCCTTAACGACGTGGTGTGGCGCAAGACCAACCCGATGCCCAACTTCCGCGGCCGGCGCCTGACCAATGCCCACGAGACCATGATTTGGGCCTCCCGCGAGGAGGGGGCGCGCTACACGTTCAACTACGACGCCCTCAAGCAGCTCAACGACGGCGTGCAGATGCGCTCCGACTGGGTCCTGCCGATCTGCTCGGGCCACGAGCGGCTCAAGACCGCCGAGGGCGAGAAGGCGCACCCGACCCAGAAGCCGCAATCGCTCCTGCACCGGGTGCTGGTGGGCGCGACCCATCCCGGCGACGTGGTGCTCGACCCGTTCTTCGGCACCGGGACCACGGGTGCCGTGGCCAAGATGCTGGGGCGCGACTATGTCGGGATCGAGCGCGAGGAGAGCTACATCGAGATCGCCGAGCGCCGGCTGGAGCGGGTCCGCCGCTACGACCGCGCCGCGCTGGAGGTCACCGCGCCGAAGCGCGCCCAGCCCCGCGTGCCCTTCGGCCAGCTGGTGGAGCGCGGCCTGCTGCGCCCCGGCGAGATGCTCACCAACCCCCGCGGCCAGCAGGCCAAGGTCCGCGCCGACGGCACCATCGTGGCCGACGACATGACCGGCTCCATCCACCAGGTCGGCGCCGCGCTCGACGGCGCGCCGTCGTGCAACGGCTGGACCTACTGGTCCTTCGTGCGGGACGGGCAACCCGTCCCGATCGACATCCTGAGACAACAGATCAGGTCCGAGATGACCTGATCCCCGAGGTACCGCCCGTGCCGCAAGACCGCGCGCGCTTCGACTGCCGGAAGCGCGACCGCGCGGCACGACCTGGCCCCGCCGTCCCAAGGGACGCGCGGGGTCTTTTTTTCGAGCACGAGAAAGCCGCCCCGCCGGGCGCGCCTCAACCCTCCCAGGGCCGGGGCTGCTCGGAATAGGCGATGTAGAGCGGGTGTTTGGGATGCCCCGCCTTGGTCAGGCCGAGATGGTGGAGCCGACGGCCCGTTCCCCGCATCAGCCGTTCGACCTCGGCCCCGCGGCCCAGGTGGTCGCCGTGGCTCCCCCAGGCGCAGACGATGGTGTCGGCCCAAGCGCACCCCGCCACGATGGCCGCATCGTTTCCGGGCCCCACGGGCTCGGCGGCGCGGCGCATCTTCCTGGGGTCGGTGTCGCGCCAGGCAAAGATGTTGCACACCCGGAACGCGCCGAAGCCCAGCGTGCGCGCGCGCCGTTCGCAGCGCTCGACGGTGGGGTCGTTCTGCACTTCCGTGGCGGTGGAGGGGTTGAGCATCACGAAGAGCGCGCGGGCCCCGTCGCCGTCCCATACCCGCGTCAGGGCATAGCGGTAGCGCTCGCAGGGGGAATAGACCGCGTGGCTCTCGGCGTCGCCCTTCAGGTGGGTCCGTTCGATCACGCCAGGTTCAGCACCCGGCTGGGGTGGAAATGGCCCGCCCGGTACTGCCCGAGCGCCAGCGGCCGGCCCTGGTGCGCCGCCCAGGCCAGGTCGCCGAACTCCGCCTCCGACGAGACGACCTCGGCGGGGTTGCCGTTGCGGATGCGCGTCGCGGCGAGCTCGGTCACCCGGCACACCGGCAGGTCGTCGAGCCCCGCTTCGACCGGCAGGAGCAGATCGTCGATCGCCTCGCTGCGCGCCAGCTCCTCGATCCGCTCCAGGCTCACCGACTGGTCGAGGTCGAACGGCCCCGACCAGATCCGCCGCAGGCTCTCCACGTGGCCGAGGCATCCCAGCTCGCGGCCCAGGTCGCGGGCGATGGACCGCACGTAGCCGCCCTTGCCGCAGACGAGGCGAAGCACCGCGCGGTCAGCACCCCTCACCTCCAGAAGCTCCAGCTCGTCGACATAGAGGGGCCGGGCGGCCAGTTCCGGCGCCTCGCCCTCCCGCGCCAGCTCGTAGGCACGCCGCCCGTCCACGTGGACGGCCGAATAGGCGGG
Source organism: uncultured Paracoccaceae bacterium (assembly GCA_947500825.1). Classification (GTDB taxonomy): domain Bacteria; phylum Pseudomonadota; class Alphaproteobacteria; order Rhodobacterales; family Rhodobacteraceae; genus Palleronia. Next base: position 77,335 of record CANMTR010000004.1, read on the forward strand.
CGGCACCTGCATGACGTCGCCCGTCCAGCCCGGCAGGGCGGCGCGGATGGCGTCCGCGCCGGGGCGGGCCGCGGCCTCGCGCAGCACCTCGCCCGAGGCGTCGTCGGTCGCCGTCTCCGCCCCCCAGCGCACCGTGAAGTCGTAGGCCTTCAGCGCCTCGGTGATGGAGGAGACGACCTTGGTGGCCTCCCCCAGCGCCACCGCCAGGAGGCCGGTCGCGTCCGGATCAAGCGTGCCGGCATGGCCCGCCTTCTTGGCCTGGAATGCCCAGCGGACCTTGTTGACCACGTCGGTGGAGCCCCATCCGGCGGGCTTGTCCACCACGATCCAGCCCGAGATATCGCGTCCCTTGCGCCGTCCCATCACTGCGCCTCCTTCACCGTGCCGATGATCGGCCCCATGGGCCAGCCCGCGTCGTGGCGCCCCGACACGCCGTCGTAAAGGCGCGAGATCGACCCGTCGAGATAGAGCGCGTCGGGCGTCTCCAGCCGGTCGCGGAACAGCCGCGCGAAGGTGTCGAAGTTCACCGCCTCGTTCGAGATCGCGAACCACAGCCGCCCCTCGCGGTCCACGCCCGCGCCGTTGCGGACATGGGTGGAGTCCGACCCGGGCAAAAAGCGCGGATGCAGCGCGCCGTCCAGCACCAGCATCGGCCCCGACTGGGTGGCGTAGTCGCAGGCGGGCGCCTCCGCGGCGAAGGCGCGCGATTCCATGACCCGCGCGCGGCCCTCTGCGAGGCACAGCACCCCGTTGGGCAGCATCCCGAAGTTTCCCGGCCCCGCGCTGGTCACGAGGCCGGCGAGCTCCGCGCCCCCCTCGACATAAAGGCCGACGGGGGCGAGGTCCGGGTGGAACATGCCCGCGTTCATCGCCACGCCGAGGGTCCGGCCCTCCGCCTCCAGCGCGCCGTTCACGGCACGGAAGCTGGAATAGGGCGCCCCGTCCGCGTCGTGGAGGAACAGCCGCACATCCGTGGCGCCCGGGTTCACCGCGCAGACCGTGAACGACGCGCCGTCGAAGGTCACGTCCTCGCAGGGGCTCTCGTCGGCCGCAGCGGGGGTGGACCCCAGAAGGCTCAGGATCGCGGCGAGCACCTTCATCTCCCGCCGTCCCCGTCCCCGTCCTCGTCCCCGTCCGCGTCGTCCTCGTCCCCGTCCTCCACGTCGCGGCGCACCTCGTCGCGGTCGAACAGCTCGCGCGTGCGGTCCATCCGGTCGAAGGTCTCGTCGATCAGGAATCGCAGGTCGGGCGTGAACTTCAGCTCCGTGTCCTTCGACAACGCCCGCTTCAGCTCGTTCTTGTTGCGCTTGAGGCCCGCGATCGCCTCCTGCTTGTTCCCGCCCCCTAGGGGCAGGACATAGAGCGTGGCGATCCTGAGGTCGGGCGAGGTGCGCACCTCGCTCACCGTGATCGACAGCCGGTTCAGGTCGGGGTCGTGGATGTCGCCCCGGTTCAGCACGTCCGACAGGGTGCGCCGGATCAGCTCGCCCACGCGAAGCTGGCGCTGGGAGGGGCCTCGGCTGGTATGGGTGCGGTTCTTTGCCATGGGCGGGATCTATGGCGTCCCGCCCATGCGCGCAACAGCCCGGCGCGGACGCGCGCGGCGGGCCCTGCCCGGAAGGCCGGCGTTGCCCCCGCCCGCGCCCCGCGCTAGCCCGGGGGTGCGGGGGCGACAGGAGGGACAGCCATGCGGATCGCGGTAACGGGCGTGTCGGGCCGGATGGGGGGCATGCTGGTGCAGGCGGTGGACGCGGACGACCGGGTGCGCCTCGCCGCAGCGCTGGAGCGTCCCGGCCACGACTGGGCGGGCCGGGACCTCGGCCTCGCCATGGGCGGGCCCGAGCGCGGTCTCGCCGTCACCGACGATCCCGAGCGGGCGCTGGAGGCCGCGGACTGCGTGATCGACTTCACCGCGCCGGCGGCCACGGTCGCGCTGGCCCGGGTCGCGGCGCGGACGGGCACCGCCATGGTGATCGGCACCACCGGCCTCTCGGACGACGACATCGCCGCCCTCGACCGCGCCGGCCGCGACGTGGCCATCGTGCGGGCGGGCAACATGAGCCTCGGGGTCAACCTGCTCACGAGCCTCGTTTCCCGCGTCGCCGCCAGCCTCGGGGTGGAGTACGACATCGAGGTGGTCGAGGCGCATCACAACCGCAAGGTCGACGCCCCCTCCGGCACCGCGCTCATGCTGGGCGAGGCGGCGGCGCGGGGCAGGGGCGTCTCGCTGGAGGACGTGGCCGACCGGGGCCGCGACGGCATGGGCGCGCGGGCGGAGGGCGACATCGGTTTCCACGCGATCCGGGGCGGCGGCATCGTGGGCGAGCACCAGGTCCACTTCGCCGGCCCGTCCGAGGTGCTCACCCTGTCCCACAGCGCCACCGACCGCACCCTGTTCGCGCGCGGCGCGCTCACCGCCGCGCTCTGGACGGCCTCCCGAGGTCCGGGCCATTACGACATGGTGAACGTGCTGGGCCTCGACTGAGCGGCGCGGGGGCTACCTTCGCCTCCATGCTACGCCTCAGCGCCCTCCTTCTCGCTCTCGCCCTGCCTGCCGCCGCGCAGGACCTGGCCCGCGTCACCGACCGGCAGGCGTTCCTGTCCCGTGTGGGCGGGCAGGACCTGTCGCGGATGGGCATCACCGTCCAGGTCCGGCCCGACGGGAGCATCACCGGCAGCGCCTTCGGCGCCCCCGTCACCGGTTCGTGGGAATGGACCGAGGGCTTCTTCTGCCGGCAGATGTCCTGGGGCCCCCGCGAATGGGAGCGCAACTGCCAGGCCGTCTACACGGACGGGGCCACGGTCCGCTTCGTCGCGGACCGCGGCGAGGGCGACACGGCCGACCTCACCCTGGAGTGATCTACTGGCCCGTGGCCTGCGCCATGGTCTGGCTCGGCAGCTCGATGTTGATCTCCAGGCTCGACAGCTCGTCGTCGCGGTCCACGCGGATGTCCACCGCATCCTTTTCCACGTGGACGTGGCGCCGGATCGCGTCGAGGATGTCGCGCTGCAGAAGCGCGAGGTAGTCGGGGCTCGGCCCCGATCCCTTCTCGTGGGCGAGCAGGATCTGCAGCCGCTCCTTGGCCGCCGAACCCGACCCGGCCTTCTTGGGCTTCTTGAAGAATCCGAACATGTTCAGGCCGTCCGCTTGAAGAGGCGCTGGAACAGGCCGGGGCGGCTCTCGGCCTCGATCCGGACCTCGGTCTGCTCGCCGATCAGGCGGCCCACCGCCTCCTCGTAGGCGGTCGCGGCGCGGGAGCTGTCGCCAAGCACCACCGGCACGCCCACGTTCGACGCGCGCAGCACCGCCGGGCTCTCGGGGATGACGCCCAGGAGCGGGATCGCCAGGATCTCCAGCACGTCCTCGACGGTCATCATCTCGCCGTCCTCGATCCGCTTGGGATCGTAGCGCGTGAGCAGCAGGTGCGCGGGCACCGCGCTGCCGTCGCCGCGCTCGGCCCGCGCGGTCTTGGAGTTCAGCAGGCCCAGCATCCGGTCGCTGTCGCGCACCGAGGACACTTCGGGGTTGGTGACCACCACCGCCTCGTCGGCGAAGTACATCGCCATCTGCGCGCCGCGCTCGATCCCCGCGGGGCTGTCGCAGACGATGTAGTCGAACTCCTCGCGCAGCTCGTTGAGGACCTTCTCGACGCCCTCCTGGGTCAGGGCCTCCTTGTCGCGGGTCTGGCTGGTGGGCAGGATCGACAGGTTGTCGAGCCGGCGGTCCTTGATCAGCGCCTGCTTCAGCTTCGCGTCGCCCTGGATCACGTTGATGAAGTCGAACACGACCCGCCGCTCGCAGCCCATGATCATGTCGAGGTTCCGCAGGCCCACGTCGAAGTCGATGACGCAGGTCTTGAATCCCCGCTTGGCGAGGCCGGCCGAAAGGGCGGCGGCGGAGGTGGTCTTGCCGACCCCGCCCTTGCCCGATGTGACGACGATGACTTTGCTCACTGACAGCTCCCGTTCACGATTGCGACGTCATCCGAGCGGCTGGATCCTGAGCCGCTCGTCCTCGAGAAAGATCTGCACCGCGCGTCGCCGCACGTCGGGGCCGATATTCTCGTTGGTCCGGTAGAGGCCGGCCACGGCGAGAAGCTCGGCGTCGAGGTCGGTGCAGAAGATCCGCGCCGCTTCGTCGCCGTTGGCCCCGGCCATGGCCCGGCCCTTCAGCCGACCGTAGATGTGGATGTTGCCCACCGCCACCAGCTCGGCGCCCGAGCTGACATTGCCGATCACCGTGAGGTCGCCGCGGTCCGACACGATGGTCTGGCCCGAGCGGACGGGCGTGGTGATCACGCGGTTCACCGGCCCGGCGGGCGGTTCGGGCGCGGCCTTCGCCTCGGCGGCGGCCTTGCGGCTCGCGATGGCGGCGGCGGGGTCCTTGCGCGCGGTGCCGCGCAGGGGCGCGTCTCGCCCGCCCGACAGCGCCACCAGCCCCATGGACCGGGCCGCCTCGGCCAGGGCGTCTGGGGCCTCCTGCACGCCGAACACCGCCAGGTCGCGGTCGCGCAGCGCGCGGACCAGCCCCGTCAGGTCGGACGCGCCCACCTCGGCGCCCTCCGACAGGTCCAGGATCACCGGCGCGTCGTCGAAGAAGTGCGGCGTCTGCGTCAGCCGCGTGTCGAGCGCGGCATAGAACCCTTCCGTGGGCGGCGCGGTGACCTTCAGGGCCACGGCTGTCAGGAACCGACCGCGAATCTGGATCGGCTCCACCGCGACCGATGCGGGACGGTCCGCCCCTCTGGCGACATTGGGTTGCACTCTCGAAGCCTCTGCCTGCGTCCGGGCGGGGATTGCGGTGCCCCTCGCCTCTGAATGCGGGCAGCATAGAAAAGGCCGTCGGAATCGTCCACCGATTTAACGCGGGCGTCATGACGACTGCCGATTGTTTCGATTCCGGCCCGGACCCGCCGGACGGATCAGAAGTCGATGGCGATTCCCTTGCTCTCCCAGTCGCCGTAGCGGGTGGGCTCCAGGCCGTCGCGGCCGCCCAGCTCGGTGGGCAACTCGCGCCCGCTCGCCTCGCGGCGGCGCGCCTCGGCTTCCGCCAGCGCGCGGCGGGCGGGCTCGGGCAGGTCGTCTTGGGTATCGCGGTCCGTCATGGGCGGCCTCGCTGGTCAATCGCTCGACCCTCATATACGTCGCGAACGCCTCGCAACAAGGATGCCTCCCATGGACGCAAGGGTCGCCGCCCACCGCCTGATATCCGCCGTGACGGAGGACGGCGCGCGCCTCTCCGACGTCTCGGGCGACATCCTGGCATCCCTCGCCCCCCCCGAGCGGGCGCGCGCGGGGCGGCTCGCGACCACCGCCCTGCGCTGGCGCGACCGCTCCGACCGGGCGCTGGGCCCGTTCCTGCGCGCGCGTCCCCACCCGGACGTTCTGAACGCCATGCGCCTCGCCCTGTCGGAGATCCGGGTGGAGGGCGCGCCCGACCACGCCGCCGTGGGCGCGGCGGTCGAGATCGTGCGCGCCTCGCCCGCCGCGGGGCAGGCGGGGCTGGCCAACGCCGTCCTGCGCAACGTCCTGCGCCAGGGCCCGCAGGCATGGGAGGCGCTGCCGCTGCCGCGGCTGCCCAAGTGGCTCAGAAAGCCGCTGGCGGCCGATTACGGCGCCGACGCCGTCGCGGCGATGGAGGCGGTCTTCGCCCGCACCCCGCCCCTCGACCTCACGCCCAGGGACCCCGCCGCCGCGCCGGACCTCGCCCGGGCCCTCGGCGCCGAGGTCCTGCCCACCGGCTCCCTGCGCCTCGCCCATCCGGGACAGGTCAGCCGCCTGCCCGGCTTCGAGGCGGGCGACTGGTGGGTGCAGGACGCCGCCGCCGCGATCCCCGCCCGGGCGCTGGGCCCGCGCCCCGGCGAGCGCGTGCTTGACCTCTGCGCCGCGCCGGGCGGCAAGACGCTGCAGCTCGCCGCGGCCGGCGCCCATGTCACCGCGCTCGACATCTCGGGCCCCCGCATGGCGCGCGTGACCGAGAACCTCGCGCGCTGCGGCCTCGCCGCCGACCTCGTCACCGCCGACGCGCTGCACTGGGAGGGGGGGCCGTTCGACGCGGTCCTCCTCGACGCGCCGTGCTCGGCTACCGGCACCATCCGGCGCCATCCCGACCTGCCCGCCGCCCGCCGGGACGAGGCCTTCCCCGATCTCTTCGCCCTCCAGGAGCGGTTGATCGACCGGGCGCTGGCGCTCGTGCGCCCCGGCGGCCGGGTCGTGTTCTGCACCTGCTCGCTCCTGATCGACGAGGGCGAGGAACAGGTCCGCGACGCCCTCGCGCGCCATCCGGGCCTGGCCGTCGCGACGGATGCCCTGCGCCTGCCCGGCATCTCGCCCGACTGGATCGGGACGGAGGGCCTGCGCCTGCGCCCCGACTTCATGGCAAAGGCGGGCGGCATGGACGGCTTCTTCGTCACCGTCCTGACCCGGCCCTGACTGACCCGGCCCTGACGCGCCGGTGACGGCCCGCCCGCGCCGCGCTACTCTCGCTCCATGGCAGCGCCGCGGCACGTGACACCCGACTGGCTCTCCGGCCCCGCCCGGGCCGGCTGGCGGCTACGCGCCGCGCTCGCGCGGACGCCCTCCCTCGCGCCGCTCGAGGGCCCGTTCGGCATCGGACGCGCCGAGGAGGGCGCCCGCCTCGCCGCCGGCACCTTCCTGTGGCGCGGCCGCCGCGTGGAGGCGCCGGAGGCCGCCCCGTGGGACGTGCCGATCCCCGACCCGGCCCGCGCCCGGGCGATCCACGGCTTCGACTGGCTCGACGACCTCGCCGCCGCCGCAAGCCCCGAGGCCGACGCCCGCGCCCGCGACTGGGCCGATGCCTGGCAGGCCCGGTTCGGCTCAGGCCGCGGCCCCGGCTGGGCGCCCGTCACGGTGGGGCGGCGGCTGGCGCGCTGGGCCGACCACGCGGGCCTCCTTATGGCGGGCGAGGCGCCCCGCGCCCGCCGCCTGCGCCGCGCGGCCCTGGCCCAGGCGGGCTGGCTCGCGCGCCGCTGGCCCCGCGCGGCCCCGGGGGCCGACCGGCTCGACGCGCTGGCGGGGCTCGTCCTCGCGCGCCTTGCCCTGGGGCGCCGCTTACCGGGCCCGCATCTCGACGCGCTGGGCCGCGCCGCGGCCCGGGCGATCGATGCGGGCGGCACCGTCCCCTCCCGCGCGCCCGAGGACCTCGCCCGCGCCGCGGCCCTCCTCGCGCGGCTGGAGGCCGCCCTGGCGTCGGCCAGGCAGGCCGTCCCGCCCGCGCTTTCGGACCGCCTCGCCGCCGCCCGGCCGGTGCTGCGCGCCCTGCGCCACGCCGACGGGCGGCTCGCGCGGTTCCACGGCGGTGGCGGCGGCGTGCCCGGTGCGCTCGACCGAACCCTGGCCGGGCTGACCCGCGCCGCCGCGCCCCCCGACCGCGCCATGGGCTACGCCCGCCTGGCCCATGGCCGCACGACGGTCGTGGCCGACCTGGCGCCGCCGCCCGAGGGCGCGGGCGCCCATGCCTCGTCCCTGGCCTTCGAGCTTACCTCCGGGCGCCGGCCGCTCGTCGTCTCCTGCGGGGCGGGGCACGCCTTCGGGGGCCGCTGGCGCCGCGCGGGCCGGGCCACGCCGTCCCACTCCACCCTCGTGCTCGACGGCCGTTCCTCGGCCCGGCTCGACGGGCCGGGCGGCGGCGGCCCGCTGCTGGGAGGCCCCGAGGAGATCCGCGCCGAGCGGCGCGTCAGCGCCGATGCCAGCGGGATCGTCGCGGGCCACGGCGCCTGGGTCGCAAGCCACGGGCTCACCCATATCCGCCGCCTCGCCCTGTCGCGCGACGGCCGGCGCCTGCGCGGCGAGGACACCCTGGCCACGGTGGAGGCCGAGGACGAGGCCGCCCTCGACGCCGCCCTGGACGCGGGCGGCGGCCGCATCGGGTTCAGCATCCGCTTCCACCTCCACCCCGCCGTCGCCGCGCGCCTCGACGCGGGCGCGCGCGCCGCCACCCTGACGCTCGCCTCGGGCGAGGTCTGGCGCCTGACCCATGCAGGGGGCGCGCGCATGACGCTGGAGGCGGGCGTCCACCTGGCCGCCGGCGCGCCCGCGCCGGTGCCTGCCCGGCAGGTCGTGCTGTCGGGCCGGGTGGTGGATTACGCCACCCGCGTGACCTGGACCCTTGCAAAAGCGCCCGAAACCCCCGATGCGGTCCGCGATCTGGTCCACGAGGACCGCCCCGTCCTGGTCTGATCCCGTCCTGGTCTGATCCCGCCCGCGAAGGAGCCCCGCCCCGTGTCCGATACCATGTCCGATACCGTGCCCGACATCGCCCCCCTCAAGCGCGCCCTGATCTCCGTCTCCGACAAGGAGGGGCTGGCCGATCTGGGCCGCGCCCTCGCGGACCGGGGGGTGGAGATCCTGTCCACCGGCGGCTCGGCCAAGGCCCTGCGCGCGGCCGGCATCGCGGTCACCGACGTGGCCGAGGTCACCGGCTCGCCCGAGATGATGGACGGCCGGGTCAAGACGCTCCACCCCCGCATCCACGGCGGCCTGCTGGCCTTGCGCGACGATCCCGCCCATGTCGCGGCGATGGAGGAGCACGGCGTCCCCGCCATCGACCTGCTGGTGGTCAACCTCTACCCGTTCGAGGCCACGGTGGCGCGCGGCGCGTCCTACGACGAGGCGGTGGAGAACATCGACATCGGCGGCCCCGCCATGATCCGCGCCGCCGCCAAGAACCACGCCCATGTCGCGGTCGTCACCGACACGGAGGACTACGCCGCCCTGCTGGTGGAGCTCGACGAGCGGGGCGGCACGACCGCCGCCTTCCGCCGCGCCCTGTCGGGCCGCGCCTTCGCCCGGACGGCCGCCTACGACGCCGCCGTCTCCACCTGGATGGCCGATGCGGCGGGCGAGCCCGCGCCGCGCCGCCGCGCGGTGGCAGGCACCCTGCGCCAGAGGATGCGCTACGGCGAGAACCCGCACCAGGCCGCGGCCTTCTACACCGACGGCTCCGACCGCCCCGGGGTGGCCACCGCCACCCAGCACCAGGGCAAGGAGCTGAGCTACAACAACATCAACGACACCGACGCCGCGTTCGAGCTGATCTCCGAGTTCGCGGGCGGCGATCCGGCCTGCGTCATCGTCAAGCACGCCAACCCCTGCGGCGTGGCGCGCGGGGCGACCCTGGCCGAGGCCCATGCCCGCGCCTTCGACTGCGACCGCACCTCGGCCTTCGGCGGCATCGTGGCGTTCAACCGGCCCCTCGACGGCAACACCGCCCGCGCCATCGCCGGCATCTTCACCGAGGTCGTCATCGCGCCGGGCGCCGACGCCGAGGCGCGCGATGTCTTCGCCGCCAGGAAGAACCTGCGCCTGCTCACCACCGACGGCCTCGCCGATCCCGCCGTGCCGGGGCGCGTCTGGCGCCAGGTCGCGGGCGGCTTTCTCGTGCAGGACCGCGATTCGGGGCGCGTGACCCGCGACGACCTGCGCGTGGTGACCAGGCTCGCCCCCACCGACGCGCAGATGGACGACCTCCTTTTCGCCTGGACGGTGGCCAAGCACGTAAAGTCGAACGCGATCGTCTATGCCAGGGGCGGCGCCACCGTGGGCGTCGGCGCGGGCCAGATGAGCCGCGTCGATTCCACCCGCATCGCCGCGAGGAAGGCCGCCGACATGGCCGAGGCGCTGGGCCTCGACGCGGTGCCGACCCGAGGCTCCGCCGTGGCCTCGGACGCCTTCTTCCCGTTCCCCGACGGCCTTCTCGCGGCGGCCGAGGCGGGCGCCACGTCGGTGATCCAGCCCGGGGGTTCGGTGCGCGACGACGAGGTGATCGCCGCCGCCGACGCGGCCGGTCTGGCCATGGTGCTGACCGGCCAGCGCCACTTCCGCCACTGATGCGCGCCCTGTGGCAGACGGCGGGGATCGTCTTCCTCCTCGACCAGGTCACCAAGGTCGCGGTGGTCCACGGCCTCGGGCTCGCGACGCGTGGCGTGATCGAGGTCGTCCCCCCCTTCCTCACCTTCCGCATGGCGTGGAACCGGGGCGTCAACTTCGGCCTCATGGCGGATGACGGCAGCGCCACGAAATGGGTGCTGGTGGCCCTGGCGCTCGCCATCTCCGTCTGGGTGGTGGTCTGGCTCCGGCGCGAGCGGCCGGGGCGGCTCGCCATGGTCTCGGGCGGGCTCCTCGTGGGGGGCGCGGTCGGCAACGTGGTCGACCGGCTCCTCTACGGCGCGGTGGCCGATTTCCTCAACATGTCGTGCTGCGGCATCGACAATCCGTTCAGCTTCAACGTGGCCGACATCGCGATCTTCGCCGGCGCGATCGGGCTGATCCTGTTCACCGGGAGCGACAAGCGGGCGTGACGCGGGCATCGATCTGGTCTAAGCCGTGGTTCCGGGACGCATTGGAGGCACGGATGGCATCGAAGGCGCGCATCCTCGCAACGCTGGCTTTCGCGGGGCTCGTGGCGGCCTGCGGCGGGGGAGACCCCGATCTCAGGACCCTGTCGAACGACGGCGACGGGCCGGACGAGTTTTCCATCGTGCCCAACCGGCCGCTGGAACAGCCCCGGGACCTGGCGGCGCTGCCGGCGCCCACGCCCGGCGGCGCCAACCGCAGCGACCAGGACCCCCTGGCGGACGCGACGCGCGCGCTGGGCGGCACGCCCGGCGGCGCGACCGCGCCCGTGCAGGGCGAGGCGCTGATCGCGGCCACGGGCCGGTTCGGCACCGATCCCGGCGTGCGGGCCGAGCTGGCCGCGCGCGACCGCGCCTTTCGCGAGGACAATCGCGGCCGGCTCCTGAACCGGGTGTTCCGCCGCTCCACCTACGACGACGCCTATTCCGGCCAGTCCCTCGACCAGTACGACGAGCTGGAGCGCCTGCGCGGCCGTGGCGTCCGCACGCCTGCCGCACCCCCGCAGGGCGCGCGCTGAGGGCGCGCGCCCCCCTTCGCACGGAGGGTCACGACTGCGTTGACCCGATTGCGGCCGCCCGCGCAGCGCCTACCTTGGCCGGGCAATGCTCCCGGACCAGGTAGGACCATGCTGCAACGGATCGCCCTCTCCCTCGCGCTGTGCTCGGCCGCCGCGGCCGCCTGGTCCGAGGAGGTCGCGACGTTCTCCCTCGACAACGGCCTCGACGTGGTCGTGCTCGAGGATCACCGCGCCCCGGTCGTCGTCCACATGGTCTGGTACCGGGTCGGCGCCGCCGACGAGCAGCCCGGCGTGTCGGGCATCGCCCACTATCTCGAGCACCTGATGTTCAAGGGCACCGACGAGCTGGAGCCCGGCGAGTTCTCCCGCGTGGTGGCCCAGCAGGGCGGCGCCGACAACGCCTTCACCGGCCCCGACTACACCGCCTATTTCCAGCGTGTCGCCGCCGACCGCCTCGGCCTGATGATGGAGATGGAGGCCGACCGGATGCGCGACCTCTCCCTCGACGACCGCGACATCGCCACCGAGCTGCGCGTCGTCCAGGAGGAGCGCAACCAGCGGATCGAGAGCGATCCGGGCGCCCTCTTCTCCGAGCAGCGCGACGCCGCGCAATACCTCAACCACCCCTACGGCCGCCCCGTGATCGGCTGGATGGACGAGGTGGAGCAGTTGACGCTGCCCGACGCCGTCTCCTTCTACGAGCGTTACTACGCGCCCAACAACGCGATCCTGATCGTCGCGGGCGACGTGACCCCGGACGAGGTCCGCGCGCTGGCCGAGGAGCATTACGGGCCGCTGGAGCCCACCGAGGACCTGCCCGAGCGGGTCCGTCCGCAGGAGCCGCCGCAACTGGCCGAGCGGCGCCTGACCTACGAGGACCCGCGCGTGGCGCAGCCTTACGTCATCCGCACCTACCTCGCGCCCGAGCGCGACGCAGGGAGCCAGGAGGAGGCCGCAGCCCTCACGCTCCTGGCCGAGATCCTGGGCGGCGGACAGACCTCCGAGCTGGCGAGCCGCCTGCAGTTCGGCACCGGCGAGGCGCTCCACGTCGCTGCCTTCTACAACGGCACCTCATACGACGACACGACCTTCGGCCTCGTCGTCGTCCCCGCGCCCGGCACGTCCCTGGAGGAGGCCGAGGCCGCGCTCGACCGCGAGCTCGAGAGCTTCGTCGAGGACGGGGTGGACGCCGACCAGCTCGCGCGCATCAAGACCCAGATACGCGCCGACGAGATCTACGAGCAGGACAGCGTGCGCTCCATCGCCGACCGCTACGGCCGCGCGCTGACCTCGGGCCTGACGGTCGAGGACGTGCAGGCCTGGCCGCGGGTCCTCGAGGCCGTCACCGCCGAGGAGATCGTCGCCGCCGCGGAGGAGGTGCTCGACCGCGACCGCGCCGTGACCGGCTATCTCACCGGCCCCGACACCGCCCCCGACGAGCCGGTGGAGGCGCAGCCCACCCCCGCGTCCGCGCCCGCAGCCGGCACGATGCCCGAGGCCGACACCCAGGAGGTCACCCGATGATCCGCACCGCCCTCGCCGCCCTCCTGCTGCTGGCCACCCCCGCCCTCGCCGAGGTCGAGGTGCAGGAGGTGACCTCCCCGGGCGGCATCGACGCATGGCTGGTGGAGGAGCACTCGATCCCCTTCACCGCGCTGGAGATCCGCTTCGTCCCCGGCGCCGCCCTCGACCGCGAGGGCAAGCGCGGCGCCGTGAACCTCATGGCGGGCCTCCTGGAGGAGGGGACGGGCGATCTGGACGCCCAGGGGTTCGCCGCCGCCCGCGACGAGCTCGCCGCCTCCTTCGGCTACGACGCCTCCGACGACGCCGTCTCCGTCTCCGCCCGCTTCCTGACCGAGAACCGCGACGCGGCGGTGGACCTGCTGCGCCGCTCAATCGTCGAGCCGGCCTTCACCCAGGAGGCGGTGGACCGTGTGCGCGACCAGGTCCTGTCGATCATCGCCAGCGACGCCACCGATCCCGGCGCCATCGCCGCGCGCACCTGGGACGCGGCCGCCTATCCCGACCACCCCTACGGCCGCCCGGTTGAGGGCACGCGCGACAGCGTCGAGGGCCTCACCCGCGACGATATCGTCCAGGCCCACCGCGACACGCTGGTGCGCGACGACGTCTACGTCTCGGCCGTGGGCGACATCACCCCCGAGGAGCTCGGCGCGCTTCTCGACGACCTCTTGGGCGAGCTGCCCCGGTCGACCGAGGCGCCGATGCCCGAAACCGCCGGCTGGTCGATCGAGCCCGGCGTCCAGGTGGTGGATTTCGACACGCCCCAGTCGGTCGTGGTCTTCGGCCAGCAGGGGATGGAGCGCGACGACCCCGACTTCTTCCCCGCCTACGTGCTGACCCACATCTTCGGCGGCGGCGGCTTCGAATCGCGCCTGATGGAGGAAGTCCGCGTGGAGCGTGGCCTGACCTACGGCATCGGCGCCTATCTCGCGCCTCGCGAGTATTCCGAAGTGCTGATGGGCCAGGCGGCCTCGGCCAATTCCAGCACGGCCGAGATGGTGGAGGTGGTGCAGGACGAATGGGCCCGCATCGCCGACGGCGTCACCCAGGAGGAGCTGGACGAGGCCAAGACCTACCTCACCGGCGCCTATCCGCTGCGCTTCGACGGCAACGCCAACATCGCGGGGATCCTCGTGGCCATGCAGATGGACGAGCTCTCGCCGGACTACATCGCCACCCGCAACGACCGGATCGAGGAGATCACCCTGGACGACATCTCCCGCGTCGCGGGCGAGCTCTATCGCCCGGACGAGCTGTCCTTCGTGGTGGTCGGCCAGCCGGAGGGCCTTCCGGCCACGAACTGAGCGGATTTCCTGTGGACGATTGCGGATAATCCGTTTCCCGGGGCGCACGTGCCGTGCTAGCGGTTGTGTCATGACCGCGCACGACCGCAACATCGGCACCGACCGTCCCCGCATCCGCGCCCTCGACGAGGCCGCGATCAACCGCATCGCCGCCGGCGAGGTGGTCGAGCGCCCCGCCTCCGCCGTCAAGGAGCTGGTGGAGAACGCCATCGACGCCGGCGCCACCCGGATCGATGTCGCCTATGCCGACGGCGGCAAGTCCCTGATCCGCGTCACCGACGACGGCTGCGGCATGGCGCCCGAGGACCTGCCCCTCGCGCTCACCCGCCACGCCACCTCCAAGATCGACGGCACCGACCTTCTGTCGATCACCTCCTTCGGCTTCCGGGGCGAGGCGCTGCCCTCCCTCGCGGCGGTGGGCCGGCTCGCGCTCACCTCCCGCGCGGCGGGGGGCGAGGGGGCGTGCCTGTCGGTCTCGGGCGGGCGCGCCGACCCGGTGAAGCCGGCCGCGATCCGGCGCGGTACCGTGGTCGAGCTGCGCGACCTCTTCTACGCCACGCCCGCCCGGCTCAAGTTCCTGCGCACCGACCGGGCCGAGGCCCAGGCCATCGCCGACGCGGTGCGCCGCCTCGCCATGGCCGAGCCGCTGGTGGGGTTCACCTTGCGCGACGTCACCGGCGGCGGCGAGGGGCGCGAGGTGTTCCGCGCCGAGGCCGGGCAGGGCGACTTCTTCGACGCGCTCCAAGCCCGGCTGTCACGCGTCCTCGGCCCCGATTTCGCCGCCAACGCGCTCCGGATCGACACCGCGCGCGAGGACGTGGCGCTGACGGGGTTCGCGGCGCTCCCCACCTATTCGCGCGGCGCGGCGACCCACCAGTACCTCTTCGTCAACGGGCGCCCGGTGCGCGACAAGCTCCTCTCGGGCGCCCTGCGCGGCGCCTACCAGGACGTTCTGCCGCGCGACCGCCACGCCGTCGCCGCCCTCTTCGTGGAGCTCGACCCGACCCGGGTGGACCAGAACGTCCACCCCGCCAAGACCGAGGTCCGCTTCCGCGACCCCGGCACCGTGCGCGGGCTCATCGTCTCGGCCCTCAAGCACGCCCTGGCCGAGCACGGCCACCGCACGTCGAGCACCGTCTCCGACGCCACCCTCGGCGCCTTCCGCCCCGAGCCGGAAGGCCCCCGCGTCTACCAGATGGACCGGCCCCGCCCCGGATCGTCGCGCCCCGCCCGCCCCCCCGCGCCCGAGCCCGGCTTCGCCGAGACCAGCGCCGTCTTCGCCCGCGTGGACGCGCCCGCGCCGGACCGGGAGGCCGGGGACGCCCCCACCACCCCGCCCGAATCCCAACCGCTCGGGGCCGCGCGGGGCCAGATCCACGAGAACTACGTCATCGCCCAGACCGAGGGCGGCATGGTGATCGTCGACCAGCACGCCGCCCACGAGCGGCTCGTCTACGAGCGGCTCAAGCGCCAGATGGCCGAGAGGGGCGTCGCCGCACAGGCCCTCCTCATCCCCGAGATCGTGGAGATGGGGGAGGGCGAGGCCGCCCGCCTCCTCGACATCGCGGACGACCTGCACCGCGCCGGCCTCGCGGTGGAGGCGTTCGGCGCGGGCGCCGTGGCCGTGCGCGAGACCCCCGCGATCCTGGGCGAGGTCGACGCGGCCGCGCTCCTGCGCGACATCCTCGACGGGCTCGACGACGGCACCGCCTCCCTCGCCGCCCGCATCGACGCGGTGCTGAGCCGCATGTCCTGCCACGGATCGGTCCGCTCGGGCCGCCGGATGGGGGCCGCCGAGATGAACGCGCTCCTGCGCGAGATGGAGGCGACGCCCCGCTCGGGCCAGTGCAACCACGGCCGCCCCACCTACGTGGAGCTGCGCCTGGCGGACATCGAGCGGCTCTTCGGGCGCACATGATCGACCGTTTCCTGACCGCGCTCGCGGGCGGCGATCCCGCCGCCCTGGCGGTCCTCGCCGCCCTGTCGCTCGCAGCACTCCTCGTGGCGCTCATGCTCGCCGCCCTGTCGCGCGCGGGCCGCTCGGCGCGCGCCTCCGAGCGGCTGGCCGTCGAGCTGCGCCGCATGACCGGCGACGTCCATGCCCTGGGCACGGGCCAGACCCAGCTCGCCGGCTCACTCCAGACCGTGAGCGAGACCACCGCCAACGCCCAGATGCGGATGCTCCAGACCGTCGAGTCGCGCCTCGCCGAGGTGCAGCGCAACATGGGCGAGCGGATGGCCGAGCAGAACCTGCGCCAGCAGCGCACCATCTCGGACATGCAGGCCAAGCTGCACGAGACGCTGCACGGCCAGGCCAAGCGCACCACCACGTCGCTCACCCAGCTCCAGGAGCGGCTGGCCACCATCGACAAGGCCCAGGACAACATCCAGAAGCTCTCGGGCGACGTGCTCACGCTCCAGGACATCCTCTCCAACAAGCAGCGCCGCGGCATGTTCGGAGAGATCCAGCTCACCGACATCGTCTCCAAGGCGCTGCCCGCGGACAGTTACGCCCTCCAGCACACGCTGCCCAACGGCTCGCGCGCCGATTGCCTGATCCACCTGCCCAACCCGCCGGGCCCCATTGTCATCGACGCCAAGTTCCCCTTCGAGGCCTACGAGAGCTACGCCGCCGCCGACACCCGCGAAGGGCAGGAGCGCGCGCTCAAGGCGCTGGGCCAGGCCGTGCGCAAGCATATCCGCGACATCTCCGAGAAATACATCCTCGAAGGCGACACCGCCGACGGCGCGCTCATGTTCCTGCCCTCCGAGGCGGTCTATGCCGAGCTTCACGCGCGCCTGCCCCATATCGTGCGCGAGGGCTTCGCCGCGCGGGTCTGGATCGTCTCGCCCACCACCTGCATGGCCACGCTCAACACCATGCGCGCCATCCTCAAGGACGCGCGCATGCGCGAGCAGGCGGGCGCCATCCGCAAGGAGCTGGGTCTGCTGAACGCCGACGTGGAGCGCCTGGGCGAGCGCGTGGGCAACCTCGACCGCCACTTCGAGCAGGCGAGGAAGGACGTGGAGCAGATCCGCGTCTCTTCGGAGAAGGCCGGCAAGCGCGCGGCCCGCCTGCACAATTTCGACTTCGAGGAGCTCGCGCCCGAGGAGCGCGCCGCCCTTCCCGGCGCCTGAGGCGGAGTGCCGCGCGGGGCGGGACATCCACGCGCCCCCGCGCTATGTCCCGCCTGTCCGGTGAAACCCGGCCCGCCGCGCCACCGTGACTGCCCCAGACAGGACGAACGATCCCCATATGCCTTTCGAGACCCCCCTCGCGCCCCGCCGCGTCGCTATCGTCGGCGGCGGCATCTCGGGACTCGCGGCCGCCTGGTGCCTCAGGGACGAAGCCCATGTCACCCTCTACGAGGCCGCGCCGCGCCTCGGGGGCCATGCCCGCACCGTCACCGCCGGCCGAAACGGCGACCAGCCGGTGGACACGGGCTTCATCGTCTTCAACCGCGTCAACTATCCCCACATGTGCGCCATGTTCGCTGAGCTGGGCGTGCCGGTGACGGACAGTTCCATGAGCTTCGGCGCCTCCTTCGGGCAGGGCCGGTTCGAATACGGGCTGCGCAACATGGGCGCCCTCTTCGCCCGGCGGCGCAACGCCTGCGATCCGCGCTTCCTGCGGATGCTGCGCGACATCTTCCGCTTCAACGCCCGTGCCCGCGACCTCGCCGAGCGCGAGGACCTGGCGCTGGGCGACTTCCTCGACCGCCTCGGCACCGGCGCGTGGTTCCGCGACCGCTACCTGCTGCCGCTCTCGGGCGCGATCTGGTCCACGCCCGCGGCGGGCATCCTCGACTTTCCCGCCCGCGCGCTGGTGCGTTTCTTCGACAACCACGCGCTCCTGCACCATTCCGGCCAGCACCAGTGGCTCACGGTGGAGGGCGGGTCGGTCGAATACGTCCGCCGCCTCCGGGATGCCCTGTCGCGCGCGGGTGTGGACCTGCGCCCGGGCACGCCGGTCCGCTCCGTCCGCCGCCACGCCGAAGGGGTGGAGATCATGGCCGGCGGCGAGGTCGAGCACGCCGACGAGGTGATCCTGGCCACCCATTCCGACGACGCCCTGTCGCTCCTGTCGGACCCGAGCGAGACCGAGCGGCAGGCGCTGTCGTCCATCCGCTACCAGCCCAACCGCGCCGTCCTGCATGCCGATCCGTCGGTCATGCCCACGCGGCGCGCCGTCTGGTCGTCGTGGAACTACTGCGAGCCCGAGCGTCCCGGCCAGGCCATCTCGCTCACCTACTGGATGAACTCGCTCCAGCCGATCCCGGAGAGCGATCCCCATTTCGTCACCCTCAACCCCACACGGCCCATCGCCGAGGAGCTGACCTACGACGAGACGACCTTCCGCCACCCCGTCTACGACCTCGCCGCCGAGGCGGGGCGCGAACGTATCCGGGCCCTCAACGGCACCCGCCGGACATGGTTCTGCGGCGCCTGGATGCGCGACGGCTTCCACGAGGACGGCTTTGCCTCCGCCGTGGACGTGGTCCGCGCCATGGGGGCCGAGCGCGGCGCCCTGGCGGCCGAGTAGCCCCGGGATGGGTCGCGTCGAGCATATCGCCGGACGCACCTGGCATGGGCGCAAGGGGGGCGTCTCCAACGCCTTCTCCTACGGGATCGACTACGTCCTCCTCGACGCCGAGGACCCCGCACCGGCCGCGCCGCGCCTCTTCGGGCGCAACCGCGCCGGGCTGGCCTCGCTCTTTGATTCCGACCACGGGGGTGCGCCGGGGCAGGGCCGGGGGGCTGCCTGGCTGCGCGAGGCGCTGGCCGACCGCGGCCTGTCGCACCTCGCCCACCGCATCGAGCTTCTGGCCCAGCCGCGCATCCTGGGCCACGTCTTCAACCCGGTGGCCTTCTGGCTGGTGCGCGACCGCGCGGGCGCGCTCCGCGCCGTGGTGGCCGAGGTCACCAACACCTTCGGCGACCGCCATTCCTACCTGTGCCACCGCGACGACCTCGCGCCCATCCGCCCCTCCGACACCCTCCATGCGCGCAAGTGCTTCCACGTCTCGCCGTTCCAGCGCATCGGGGGCGGCTACGCCTTCCATTTCGACGTGGACGGGCCGCGCATCGCCATCCGCATCGACTTCGCCGACGGCGCGGACGGGCTGGTCGCCACGCTGACCGGCCCGCGCCGGCCGCTGACGGCGCGCTCGCTCCTGTCGGCGGCGTTTCGCCGTCCCTTCGGCGCGCGCCGCGTCCTCGCGCTGATCCACTGGCAGGCCGCGCGCCTGTGGTGGAAGGGCGCGCTTTACGTCCCCCGGCCCGATCCACCCACCGCGCCCCTGTCCGGCCCCTCCGACGAGGCGCCCGCGCGCGGAACTAACGAGCGGTCGCGCGCGCTCAACAGGTAGGTTCGCCGGCAAAGACGCCGGTTGCCGAAACCGGATCGGGACTGGCCTATTCATGGAAGTGTTCGTCTATCTGAGCGTGATCTTCGGGCTGGCGCTCGTCCTCATCGCCATCCGGGGCCGGTTCCTGGCCTTCCGCGGCCAGCGTCCCTGCGAATATGTCGGTCTGGGCCCCGAGCTGGACCTCGTCCGACACCTCGACGGCCGCAACATCTGCGAGGGGGTGATCTTCGGCCCCACGGGGCGAATGACCTCGCGGTTCCGCGCCGTCATGTCCGGGCGCTGGTCGGGGATCGACGGCACCGTGGACGTCGAGTTCAAGTACGACGGCGGCGGCACCCAGTCCCGCGCCTGGCACCTCAACGTGTCCGAGACGGGCCGCATCACCGCCCGCGCCGACGACATCGTCGGCACCGGGCGCGGACAGGCGATGGGGCCGACGGTGCAGATGATCTATACCATCATCCTTCCCGAGGACGCTGGCGGCTATACCTTGTCGGTGACCGACTGGATGTATCTCACCGAGGGCGGCACGATCCTCAACCGCAGCCAGTTCCGCAAGGGCGAGGTGCTGGTGGCCGAGCTGGTTGCGACGATCCGCAAGGAGGAGGGCGCATGATGCGCGATTGGTCCGGCAAGCGGTACTGGCTCGTGGGCGCGTCCGAGGGGTTGGGCCGCGCGCTCGCCCACCGCCTGTCGCGCGCGGGCGCCCACCTCGTCCTGTCGGCCCGCTCCGAGGACAGGCTCCACGCCCTCGCCGCCGAGCTGCCCGGCGGATCGGAGGTCGTGCCCTGCGACGTCACCGACGACGCCAGCGTCTCGCACGCGGTCTCGGCGGCCGGAGAGATCGACGGCATGCTCTACCTCGCGGGCGTCTACTGGCCGCAATCGGCCGCCGAATGGGACCCCGACCAGGTGATCAAGATGGCCGAGGTGAACTTCACCGGCGCCGTGCGCGTGCTGGGCCACGTGGTGCCCGCCTTCACCGCCCGCGACCGTGGCCACATCGTGCTCACCGGCTCGCTGTCGGGCTTCCGGGGCCTGCCCAGCTCCGTCGGCTACGCCGCGTCCAAGGCCGGCGTCATGGTCCTGGCCGAGGGGATGCATGCCGACCTGCGCCGCACCGGCGTGCAGGTGCAGCTCGTCAATCCGGGCTTCATCCGCACCCGCCTCACGGACAAGAACGACTTCCGCATGCCCCAGATCATGGAGCCCGAGGCCGCGGCGGAGACGGTCTTCGACCACATCTCCGGCACCCGCTTCGCGCGCCACTTCCCTAACGGGCTGGCCACCGCCCTGCGCGGGCTGAACTTCCTGCCCGACGGGCTCTACTACCGGATCGTGGGCTAGGGGGCCGCGCAGGCCCCCGCCCGTCTGGCCCCCGCGCCTTTAGCCTAGGTCCGGCTCGGTCGCGGCGAAGTCCTCGTCGCGCTTCAGCCGCTCCCACCAGTCCGACAGGTCGCCCGCGTTCAGCACCTCGTCGAGATGGGGCGTCAGCCCGATATAGAAGATGAGCGGCCCCAGGTAGTAGTCCGCGAGGCTCGCATGGGCGCCCGCCAGCCACGGATCACCCTCCCGGATCTCTCCCACCAGGTCCATGAACCTCTTGGCCGTCTCCAGCGTCTCCCGGTGCTGTTCCTCGGTGGGGTTGCCGATGAAGTCGGGCTTGATGTGGTAGAACGCCACCCCCACCAGCGCGTCGTAGCCGTAGGCGTGGACGAGCGACATCACCTCGTCCATCCGCGCCCGGTCCCACGCGCCCTCGGGGATCGCCGATGGCCCGTCGCGCGTCGCCTCGACATAGCGCACGATGGCGTCGGTCTCGCGCAGGCGGCGCTCGTCGATGTCGAGGACGGGCACCTTGCCGAACGGGTGGCGCGCCAGGTGCTCCTCCTGGCGGGGCTCGCCTTTCAGCACGTTGACGGGGTTCTGGTCGTAGGCGACGCCCTTGCGCCGCATCACGATCCGGGCGGTGCGCACATAGGTCGAGCCGTCGAACCCGTGCAGGACGGTATCTGACATGGGGGGTCCTTTCCGTGATATGCTGCCACCTGTCCTAGCGGCACGCCGCCCGCCGGCAAGCGCCTCGCGGAGACGTCAACAGAACGACCCCTGGCAGAACCAGCCCGCCCTGAGCCGCTTCCCGTGGGCATAGTAGAGCCACAGGATCTCGCCGCTCTCGCAGGTCGCGCGCCAGTAGTCGCGCGTGCCCGTGCGCCAGGCGGGGTCGTCCAGCCACCATTCCGGCGCGATCCGCTCGGGCCCCCTGGCGCGGGCCAGCGCCATGTCGCGGCCTCGCCAGCGGAACCGCTCGGGAGGCACCGGGCGGGCGGGGGCGCCCACCGGCTCGGGCGGCCAGATCAGCAGCGGGCGGGGCACCGGCGCGGGCGGCCAGGCCCGCGCGCCCGCGGAGAAGGCGGCGGCGACCTCCCGGTGCGCCTTCTCGGGGATGTGGGTGTCCACCGGGTGCAGCCGGGTGATCCGCTCCGGCCCGATCCTCGTGCCCAGCCGGCCGATCAGGTCGGCCATGGCCGTGTCCCGGGGCGCCGCGGCGCCGTCTCCGGCCAGGGCGTCCTGGTGGGTGCGCACCGGCTCGCTCACCAGCACCTCGATCCGCAGCGCGTCGATGCCGTAGCCCGCGTCGATCCGCGCCACCCGCATCGCCAGCAGCGGGCGCAGCACGTCGGCATCCTGGGCGGTGCGGGCCAGCGCCACGTCGACGCCGACCACGTCGCGGTCGGTGCGCGACATCTCCAGCAGGACCCGGCGCGCGCCCCGCCCCGCGGCGGCCAGGCGCTCGAACAGGGCGGGCAGCAGCCGGTCCACCGCCGCCATCACGTCCTCCTCCAGCCCGACGGGCTCGGGCAGGGTCATGCGGACCGCGAAACGGGCGTCCGGGCGCCGGGGCGCGATCGGGTCGGGGGCCATGCCCAGCACCTTGTCCAGCCGGTCCATCATCGGCTGGCCGAAGCGGCGCGACAGCCCCGCGCGGGGCTGGGCCACCAGATCGGAGATCCGGCGCAGGCCGAGCTGCGACAGCTCCGCCACCGTCGCAGGCTCCAGCCGCAGGGCCGCGACCGGCAGGTTGCCCACGCTCTGCCAGGTCTCCCCGGGCGGCGCGATCCGCGACACCGGCCCCTCCAGCGGGGGCGGGATCGCCGGCCCGCGCTTCGCCGCGCGGCTGCGGGTGGCGCGCGCCTCCTGGTCGATGGCGTCGCCCGACAGGGGCGGCGGCGGGCCGCGCCCGTCGGAATGGCGCGTCAGCGCCCAGGCCGCCCCGGGCGTGTCGGCCAGCCCGGCATGGACGGTAAGCCCCATGTCGGTGGCCTCCTCCACCGCTCGCGCCACCATCGCCTCCTCCCCGCCGAAGAGATGCGCGCATCCCGTCACGTCCACCACCAGCGTGTCGGGCGGGTCCTCGGCCACCCGGGGGCCGAACCTGTCGGCCCAGCGCCTGAGCGCCGCCAGGAACGCCGCCTCGGCGGAGGGGTCGCGGGGGCGCAGGATCAGGTCGGGGTGGATCGCCGTGGCGTCGCGCAGGCGCTGGCCGGGGCGCAGGCCAAGCGCCTCGGCGGCGCGCGACACGCAGTCGAGCACCTGCGCCCCGCGATGCCCCGCGACGGTGGCCACGGGCCGCTCCCCTTCGGGGTCCTCGCGCCGCATCAGGCGCTCGACCCCCAGCCGGGGGAACCACAGGCAGAGCAGGCGGTGATGGACCATGGCGTCGATCCCGGAACGGCAGGAAGTTCACTATTTGTTCTTGTTCTAGCTTTCCGTCCCCGCCCCGTCCAGATCTCGCAACCAGGGTCGAACGGTATGGCGCCCGGTGCCGCGGCCCTTGGGGGCAATGTCGCCGCGACACCGGACTAGCTTGCGCTTGAGGGGGTCATGACGCCCCTCCGTGTCCGGGTTGGGGAGGATTCATGGCCATTTCCGGGCGCCGGGCGGCGGGACTTGCCAAGATCGCCCCGCTCGCCCACCTTTCACGGCATGAACGCGCCCACGCCCTTTCCCGGCCGCCCCGAGGCCGCCGCCCAGATCGCCTTCGACCGGTCCGAGCTGAACCTGATCCTCGCGCTCTACGGCCGGGCCGTGGCGGCGGGGGAATGGCGCGACTACGGCATGTCGTTCCTGCGCGAGGTGGCGGTGTTCTCGATCTTCCGCCGCTCGGCCGAGCACCCGCTCTACCGCATCGAGAAGCGCCCGCGCCTCAGGAACCGCCAGGGCATGTATGCCGTGATCGGCATGAACGGCCAGATCCTCAAGCGCGGCCACGACCTGAAATCCGTTCTGGGCGTGCTGGACCGCAAGCTGATCCGCGCGGTGGAGTGACCCCGCCCCTCGGCGGGCCCTCCGGGCCCTTCTCCGGGCCGCGCGCGCCTCAGTCCAGCCGCCGGCGCGAGGTCACCGGCCCGTCGCCCTGCTCCGCGATCCGCTCCACCGCCGCCGCGATGGGCTCGTAGGTCACCGCCATGTGGTGGGCGTTGGCGTGGATCAGCACCTCGCCGTCCACCGCCATGGCCACGTGGCCGCGCCAGAAATAGAGGTCCCCGCGCCGGACGGGGGCGTCCGCGTCCAGGGGCGCGCCCAGCACCGCCTCCTGCAGGTCGCTGTCGCCGGGGCAGGGGATGTGGCACGCCAGGCACGCCGCCTGCACCAGCCCCGAGCAGTCGATCCCGTCAGACGAGTTCCCCCCCCAGAGATAGGGCACCCCGAAGAAGAGCTGCGCCACCGTGGCCGGATCGGTGAAGGCGCGGTTGGCGGGCACCACGTGGGCGCGCGGCACGAACCAGCCGCCGGGCGTCTCGAAGAACCGCCCCTCCGCCGCCACGACGCCCACCCGCGCCCCGAAGGACAGGCGCATCCCGGCCACCCGCTTGATGTCGGGCGCGGGATAGAGGTGGGTGGCGGGCACGCCGACCATGTGGCTGGCCTGGGCGGACGGGCCCAGCGCTGCCTCGGCCACGTAGCCCACGTAGCCGTCCTTCAGCGCGCGGCAGAACGCCATGCCGCCCAGCCGCTCGTAGATCTCCACGCCCTCTCCCAGCAAGAGCTGCCGGTCGCGCGCCCCGGCCTCGGGGTTGGCCCACAGGTCCGCCACGGGCACCGCGACCGCGGCCGGCTCGGGCGCCACGAACCGCTCGGCGGTCACGCGCCCCTCCAGGTGGCGCGCGGCGACGCGGCCGTTGGCGGGGGTCAGGCGGCGGTCGGTCACGACATCCCCCCGATCGCCTCCAGCAGCGCCCGCGCCCCCTGTCCCGCGCCGCCCTTGGGGCGCGCCGGCTTGTCGGCGGGCTGCCAGCCGTAGATGTCGAAATGGGCGTAGGAGGCCGCCCCGGCCGCGAAGCGGCGCAGGAACAGCGCCGCGGTGATCGAACCCGCGAAGCCGCCCGAAGGCGCGTTGTCGAGGTCGGCGATGCCGGGCTCGATCATCTCCTCGTAGGGGTCCCAGAACGGCATCCGCCAGACCGGGTCGCGCACCCGCGCGCCCGCCGCCGCGAGCGCCTCGGCGAACGCCTCGTCGTCGGTGTAGAAGGGCGCGATGTCGGGGCCGAGCGCCACCCGCGCCGCCCCCGTCAGCGTCGCCATCGACACCAGAAGGTCGCTCTCCTCCTCCGTGGCCAGCGCCAGGGCGTCCGCCAGCACCAGCCGCCCCTCGGCGTCGGTGTTGTTGACCTCCACCGTCGGCCCCTTGCGCGAGGGCAGGATGTCGCCGGGCCGGAAGGCCGCGCCCGAGACGGCGTTCTCCACCGCCGGGATCAGCACGCGCAGGCGCACCCGCGCGCCGGTGGCCATGATCGTGCGCGCCAGGCCCAGCACGGTGGCAGCACCCCCCATGTCCTTCTTCATCAGGCCCATGGAGCTGCCGGGCTTGAGGTTCAGCCCGCCGGTGTCGAAGCACACGCCCTTGCCCACCAGCGTCACGCGCGGGCCCTCGTCGCCCCAGCGCATCTCCACCAGCCGCGGCTCCCGGCCCGCCGACGCGGCAGCGCCCACCGTGGCGATCAGCGGAAAGCCCGCCTCCAGCTCCGCGCCCGCCACCGTGCGCGTGGTGGCGCCGAAGGCGTCCCCCGTCTCGCGCGCCGCGGCCTCCAGCTCGGCGGGGCCCATGTCGCGGGCGGGCGTGTTGATGAGGTCGCGGGTCAGCGCCTCGCCGGCGGCGATCCGCTCCAGCCGGGGGGCATCCACCCCCTCGGGCGCGACCAGCGTCGCCTCGGGGCCGGGCGCCTCGGCGTAGCGGTCGAAGCGGTATCCCGCCAGCAGCCAGCCCAGCGCCGCCTCCTCGCGCGCCTCCGCGTCCAGATCGCCCGCGATCCGCCAGGCCCCGGCGGACAGGCGCGCGCGCACGCCCCCCAGGGCGAAGCGGCCTCGCGCCCGGGCCTCGGGCGTGCCCAGCCCGAAGAGCGCGCCCGCGGGCGCCCCGTCCGGCCCGGGCAGGACCAGCGACTGTCCCGCCTTGCCCTCGAACCCGGCGGCCTCCACCCAGGCGCGGGCGGCCGGGTCCGCGGCCTCGCGCCACGCTCCCAGCTCCTCGGGCGACAGGCATCGGATCTCGCGGGTGGCGGGATCTTCGGCGGCGTCGGCGGGGGCGAAGGTCAGGGCGCTTTGGGTCATCGGCTCTCCGGGGCCTCGGGGGCTTTCGCCCGGACCCTAACGCTGCCGCGCGCGGCCCGAAAGGGTCAGCCGGGCACGTCCTGAAGCCGCCAGATCTCGTTCAGCGTGGCCAGCCCGACCCGGTCCAGCCGGGCGACGTTGGCCGCCAGCGCGGTGGCGTCGTCGCCGCGCGCCAGCGTGTCGATCGTGCGCGCGATCCGGGCGATGCGGTGCAGCCCGACCTCCGTGGCCCGCGCCGACAGCGTCACGGCCGCGATCCTGAGCTCCCGCGTGGCCTTGGCCAGGGACACCCGGCTGACCAGTTCGGCGATCTCCTCCAGGTCCGTCTCCAGCCGCGCGCCGGCGCGCGCCGCGTCCATACC
This sequence comes from uncultured Paracoccaceae bacterium, assembly GCA_947500825.1. Classification (GTDB taxonomy): domain Bacteria; phylum Pseudomonadota; class Alphaproteobacteria; order Rhodobacterales; family Rhodobacteraceae; genus Palleronia. Next base: position 103,397 of record CANMTR010000004.1, read on the forward strand.
GGCCAGGCGCAGCACGTCGCCTTCGGCCGGTTCCACGGGATGAAATGCGATGATGCCCATGTCTTGCTCCTGACGCCCCCGGGCCGAACCCTGCGGCGCGCGTCGATAACGGGGGGTTACCGCGCGCGCCTTCCCGTCGGGCGAAATCTGTCGTATTCGACCGATCCAGACCGGACCCGAGAACGGAGGTGCAGATGCTGCCCGCCAAACCGCTGCCCCAGTACCTCGTCCAGCGTTATCACGGCTGGCGCGCCACCACCTTCGCCGAGAACCACGCCTGGTTCCGCCGCCTGGCCGACGAAGGCCAGCGCCCCCGCGCCATGGTGATCTCGTGCTGCGACAGCCGGGTCCCCGTCACCTCCATCTTCGGTGCCGAGGAGGGGGAGTTCTTCGTCCACCGCAACATCGCCGGGCTCGTCCCCCCGCACGAGCCCGACGGCAACCGCCACGGCACCTCCGCGGCGGTGGAATACGCCGTCACCGCGCTGAAGGTGGCGCACCTGATCGTGCTGGGCCATTCCCAGTGCGGCGGCGTGAAGGGCTGCCTCGACATGTGCGAGGGGCGCGCGCCCGAGCTGGAGGAGACGTCGAGCTTCGTGGGCCGCTGGATGGACCTCCTCAAGCCCGGCTACGACACCCTGCCCGAGGGCGACGAGCCCGCCCGCGTCACCGCGCTCGAGCACGAGGCCGTGCGCACCTCCCTGCGCAACCTCCTGACCTTCCCCTTCGTGGAGCGCGCGGTGGCCGAGGACAGGCTGTCGCTCCACGGCCTCCACGCCGATATCGGCGAAGGCGGGCTCACCATGCTCGAGGCCGCCGGCGGCCGCTTCGTCCCCGTCTGAGCCCTCAGCCCGCGATCCTGAGCAGGGCCGCGCCCCCCAGCGTGGCCAGGATCGCGGCCACCTTGGCCGCGTCCGCCCGTTCCCCCATCAGCGCCACGCCGATCAGCAGGGCGAAGACGACGCTCGTCTCCCGCAGGGCCGCGACCAGGGCGATCGGCGCTTCGGTGAAGGCCCACACGACGATGGCGTAGGCCGCGAAGGACGCGCCGCCGCCGCCCAGCGTGCGGCCCAGGTCCGCGACCGCCAGCCGGCGCAGCCCGCCCGGGCGCATCCGGTGCAGGATCGCCCCCGTGACCAGGGCGTTTCCCACCGACAGCCAGGCGTAGAATCCCACGCCCGTGCCCGCCGCCCGCGCCCCGATCCCGTCGTTGAGCGAATAGGCGGCGATGAACCCTCCGGTGAGCAGCGCCAGCGCGCCCGCCCGGGGCGTGCGCCCGCCCCGGGCCGAGGGCGCGGCCAGCAGGCACAGGATGCCCGCCCCGATCAGGGCCACCGCCACCAGCGCCGCGCCGGGAAGCGCGGTGCCCAGCACCCCCACCGACACGGCCACCACCAGAAGCGGCGCCGAGCCGCGCGCGATGGGATAGACCTGCGTCAGGTCCCCCGCCCCGTAGGCGGCCACCAGCGCCCCCTGGTATCCCAGGTGCAGCGCGATCCCCGAGGCGATCCAGGGCAGCGCGGCCGCGTCGGGCAGGGGGACGAAGGGCAGGACGGCCAGCGCGAAGGGCAGGTGCCCCACGATCACCGCCGCGAGGCCCTGCACCTTGTCGGTGCCGCCCTTGACGGCCGCGTTCCAGGCCGCGTGGAGGGCCGCGGCGCACAGCACCGCGGCGAAGACCGTCGCCGACATTCCCGCTCTCCCGTTCCCGGCCTGGCCCGGCCCGGTCGGTGGAGACTACATCGCCGCTTCCCGGGGGCAATCGCCACCCGGTGCGCCAGGGCGCCGGGCGGCGCCCGCACCGCCAGGGACCGGCGCCGGGGGGTGCGTCCGCGGGCTTCCCGCCGCGCGCAGCGGTCACGTTTCGCCCGCGTCCGGGCGGGCGTCCCGCCCTCCGCCGGGACTCCGACAGGACTCCGACGCGAAACCGACACCGGTTTTCGGCCCTCCGGGGCCGGTGAACGCCCCCGGACGGGGGCCTTACGGAATGTGGGGACATCGTCGGGCGGGCGGAGCGGGCCGGGTCTCCCCCATCCCTTCGGCCGCCTCGCCCGACGTCTCGTGCCTTGCGGCGCCCGGCGGCCGGGGCCGCTCCACCGGAGCGGTCCGCGGGCGTTTTTGCCCGCGGTCGCGCGCCCGCAGGCGTTCGGCGCCGACGGCCCTCCGGCGGAGGGCCGTCCGGGTGCGCCTTACCCCTTCTTCAGCACTTCCCGGCCCAGCAGCTCGGCGATCTGCACGGCGTTCAGCGCCGCGCCCTTGCGCAGATTATCGCTGACGCACCAGAGGCTTATGCCGTTCTCAACGGTGGAATCCTGGCGGATGCGGCTGATGAAGGTGGCGAAGTCGCCGACGCATTCCACCGGCGTGACGTAGCCGCCGTCCTCGCGCTTGTCGACGACCATGATGCCGGGCGATTCCCGCAGGATGTCGCGCGCCTCGTCCTCGTCGAGGAACTCCTCGAACTCGATGTTCACGGCCTCGCCGTGGCCCACGAAGACCGGCACCCGCACGCAGGTCGCATGCACCTTGATCTTTGTATCTATTATCTTTTTCGTCTCGGCGACCATCTTCCACTCTTCCTTGGTGGAGCCGTCGTCGAGGAAGACGTCGATATGCGGGATCACGTTGAAGGCGATCTGCTTGGGGTACTGCTTCGGCGGGACCTCCTCCACCGGGTTGTAGACCGCCTTGGTCTGGTTCCACAGCTCGTCGATCGCGGCCTTCCCCGAGCCCGACACGGACTGGTAGGTCGAGACCACCACCCGCTTGATCTTCGCCCGGTCGTGCAGGGGCTTCAGCGCCACCACCATCTGCGCCGTGGAGCAGTTGGGATTGGCGATGATGTTCTTCTTGGAATAGCCGTGCACGGCCTCCGGATTGCACTCCGGCACGATCAGCGGCACGTCCGGATCGTAGCGGTAGAGCGACGAGTTGTCGATCACCACGCAGCCCGCCTTGGCCGCCTTGGGCGCGTATTGCTTGGTCGCGTCCGATCCGATGGCGAACAGCGCCATGTCGATGCCGGTGAAGTCGAACTGGTCGAGATCCTTGGTCTTCAGCGTTTTGTCGCCGTAGCTGACCTCCGTGCCCAGCGACCGGCGCGAGGCCAGCGCGATCACCTCGTCGGCGGGGAACCCGCGCTCCGACAGGATGCTCAGCATTTCGCGGCCCACGTTCCCCGTGGCGCCGACGACGGCAATTCTGTAACCCATGGGATCCCCCATCTTTGAAGACCCGGTCTCTTAGCCCATCGTTTTGGGGCGTGAAAGGGGGCCAATCCGTGCTATCTTTCGCCCAGACCATACGCGCAAAGGAGCTTGTCCATGTATTTCCTCGTCCTGATCATCCTCATCGCCCTGCTCGCCGTCACCGTGTTCAACTACATCAAGTCGGTGCGCTGAGGCCAATTCAGGCGGCGGCCGGCTCCAGCGGAGTTCGGCCCCGCTCGTCCAGCGTCCAGGCCCGGCGGCCCTCGAACACCGCCGGGACAAGCGGGTTGCCGTAGCCGGCTCCGCCATCGAGGTTGATGCGGTTGCCGTGATGGGTCGGATGCGACAGCGCGGTATGGCCGTGCACGACCAGGCGTCCGTGATCCTCGCGGCTCTCGAGCCACTCCCCGCGGATCCACAGCAGGTCGTCCTCGCTCTGCCGCTCCAACGGCACCCCGGGCCTCAGCCCTGCGTGGACGAACAGCAGCTCACCCTCCTCGTGCCAAGGCGCCAGCTCGTCGAGGAAGCGCAGATGCGCCTCCGGAACGGCTTCTTGTGCCGCGTGGGCCAGGTCCACGCCCGTCATCCGCTCGCCGCCCATGTCGTAGGAGGCCAGCGTCTCGATCCCGCCATTGTGGAGGAACGCCGCCGCCTCCCCGCCCAGGCCGTAGGAGCCGAGCGTCCGCGTGCCCCCCAGTGCGCGGTTGAGCCACGACTTGCCGGACGAGATCCGGGCGTCGTTCTCCCGCCCCGACTCGAGGAACCGCTGGAACATGCGGTCGTGGTTGCCCTTGCAGAATCTCCAGTCGCGCCCCGCCGCGCGTCCCTCGATCAGGCGGTCCAGCACGCCCGCGCTGTCGGGGCCCCGATCGGTGTAGTCGCCCAGGAACACCACCCGCGCCTCCGCGCCGCCGTCGGCCTCGATCAACGCCAGCGCGCGGTCGAGTTCGGCGAGCTGGCCGTGGATGTCGCCCACGGCATAGAGGGTCATCGCGCGCCCTCCATCTCGTCGAGGATCGCGCGAGCGGCGGCGCGGGGGTCGGGGGCCTGCCAGACGGGGCGGCCCACGACGATGTGGTCCGCCCCCGCCTCGATCGCGGCGCGGGGCGTGGCGATACGCTTCTGGTCGCCGGCATCCGCGCCCGCGGGCCGCACGCCGGGCGTGACGATCAGCCGCCCCGACGCCTCCGGAAGCGCCCGGAGCGACGCGGCCTCCCGCGGGGAGGCGACGACGCCGTGCGCCCCGGCCTCGAACGCGGCCGCCGCGCGGTCGCGCACGATCTCGCCCACGGCCCCGTCGCGCACGAGGCTCGCGTCCAGGTCCGCGCGGTCGAGCGAGGTCAGCACCGTCACCGCCAGGATCTTCGTGTCCGTCCCGGATGCCCCCTCCATCGCGGCACGGACCACGTGCGGATCGCCGTGCACGGTGAGGAAATCGAGGTCGAAGCGGCACAGGCCGCGCACCGCCGCCTCCACCGTCGCGCCGATGTCGAACAGCTTCATGTCGAGGAAGACGCGCTTGCCACGTTCGTCCTTCAGTTCCTGCGCCAGCGCCATGCCGCCGCCGGTGAGCATCCCCAGCCCGATCTTGTAGACGTCGACCGCGTCGCCCAGCCGGTCGGCCAGCTTCAGCCCCGTCAGCGCGTCCGCCACGTCGAGCGCCACGATCAACCTGTCATCCGCCATCGCCGTCTCCTTGCCTTGGCCGAGGCTTGCCCCATCTGCGCCACAGCGGCAAGGCGGGGCATGGCTCTCGCGGCCAAGCGCACAGTTTCAGGAGACCTCCATGGCCAAATCAGGAAAGGGTGCCGGCAGCCCCCTGCTGCCGATCGCGATCATCGCCGTCGTCGTCGTCGCCGTCATGGCGGCGGTCTTCGGAGTGACCGGAACCGAGCCCCCCGACCAGGCGACGATCATCGCCGAGGACGACGTGGCCGCCGAGCCCGCAGGCGCCGGCACCACCCCCGAGGGCGAGGCCGACGAGGCCGAGGAGGGCATCACCGACCAGGTCGACGAGGTCACCCCGGCCGCACCCGGCGAGGACCAGGTCCCCGCCGCCGACGAGGTCGAGGCCCAGACCCCCGACCAGGGCACCGAGGGCGAGACGGACGCCGATGAGCAGGTCACGGGCACCGTGAACAGCCCCGTGGCCGGTGAAGGCTCGGACGAGGCCGCGACCATGTCCGGCGACGGCGACGGCGACGGCGCGGCCGCGGGCCGCCAGGAACTCGAGGCCGGCGAGACCGGGGCCGGCGGCGCCGATGGCGAGCTGGGCGACGAAGGCTCGCCCGCGCCCCAGGAAGGCCAGCCCGACGCGGGCGCCCAGGACGAGTTCCTGATGGACGAGGATTCGGACAATCCCGGCGCGGGCACGCCCTCGACCACCGAACCGTCGGGCGGCGACGCGGCCATGCCCGAGGGCCGGGACGCCGAGACCGAGCTCGACCCCGAAGAGGGACAGGAGGTCATCCGCGATGACGACAATGGCGGGGCCGGCTTCGTCCCCACCCCCTCCGGTCCCGAGGGCCGCGACGGCAATCCGTTGACCGGGGAGTGATCCGTTCGGCCGCGCGCCCCTGACGGAAAGGGCGGCGCCCGGCTTCCCCACGCGCCGGCGGCCCACGCAGGGCCGCCGGGAACGTCGGACGGGCATATCGGTTTCCCCCCCTGGAGGGGCGGACGCGACACGCGGTCGCGATCGGGCCCGCCGGAAAGAGGGAGAGCGAGCATGAGCAAGCGCGACGAGCTGATCGAGACCTACGCGAAGCATATCGAGGAGAAGACGGGCGAAGCGCCCGACATGGACCTGCTGCGGGAGGTGACCATCGCCTGCGGCCCGTCCATTTATCAGCGCGAATCCGGCACCATCTCGGCCGGCGACACGGACGAGTTGAACCGGGTGCGCGAAAGCTTCCTCGTCGGCAAGCTGGGCCTGCCCGACGATGAGACCCTGATGGGCGGCATCCAGAAGGTGATCCGAGACTACGGGCGCGACAACCCGCGCAAGCACCGCCCCGTCATCTACTACCTGCTGGTGCGCCATTTCGGGAAGGAAGACGTGTTCGTCTGACCGCGTCTGGACCCGGCCGGCGTCACGCTACATTCCCGCCATGGCGTGGGTATCCAAGATCAAGCTGACCGAAAGCGACACGCCGATGCCGTGGCGCAAGGTGGCGATGATGATCATCGCCATAGTGCTTCCGGCGGCGATCGCCGTGTCGTTCCTGGGCCGGCCGGGCGCCATCGCCTTCGTCGCGGCGATGCCCGCCTGCCTGGCCACGCAGGACGCGAACGTGAAGGTCTCGGTCCTCGTGACGCTGGTCATGGGGATGACGGGGCTCCTGAGCCTCGGACAGCCCGACATGGCCCTGATCGTGGCGCCGCTTCTCGGCCTCATGGTGGGGATCTGCGGCGGCTGGGGATATGCCCGTGCGGCGATCCGGGGGCTGTTGACCTGGCCGATCTTCACCTCCTCCATCCTCGAGCATTCCTCCCATACCCTGCTCTTCGCGATCTTCGTCGGCGCGACGCTTTGGGCGCAGGGGGTCACTTGGGCCTTCGGGGAGGCGGGCTCCAACGGCACCGAATCGCCCGAGAGCGAGGAACACGCGGGCGTCTTCGGCGTGGTGCTGGCGGTGGGCATGACCCTGTCGGTCTGGGTGGGAGACGAGTATTTCGGCAATCACGGCTTCTGGTTCCCGCTGACCTTCGTGATCCTGGTCCTGCCACCCCACGGCGAGTTGTTCACCCGCACCCTCAAGCGGACGCTTGGCACGGTGATCGGCACCGTCGTGGCGCTGGGCATGGCACTGGTGAGCGAGGCCACGTGGCTGACCCTGTCGCTGGGGATGACTTGCCTGATTCTGGGCTTCCGGATGCTGCCGCGCAACTACACCCTCTTCACCACCTTCCTGACCGTCGCGGTGCTCGAGATTTTGGCCCTCGTGTCGGACGTGGACCGCCTCGCGGTGGAGCGGATCGGGACCATGGGCGCGGCGGCGGCGATGACCATCGCGCTGGGGGTGATGGGCTGGGCGGTGTTGCGCGTCGCGGCCCCGAGGGCGCTCGACGCGCTGCAATCGGACGGCGCCGCCCCGCCCCCGATCGGGGGCGAGCGACGGCGCGACAGCCACGCCTCGGCGAGCCGGCCGGGCTAGAGCATTTTCTCGCTCGAAAAAATGCCGGGTGGCGACTGCGGGTCAGGCCTTGGCGCCGCGCTTGCCGGAGCCGAGCAGGGGGGCCGCACGGGTGTCGAGCGGCCAGCGCGGGCGGGGGGAGAGATCCATCCCGTCGCGCCGGCCCAGCGCGTGGAGCTCGCCCCCCGCCCAGGCGATCATCGCGCCGTTGTCGGTGCACAGCGCCAGGGGCGGGGCCAGGAACGGGCGGTCGCAGACCCCCTCCAGGGCGGCGCGCACGGCCCCGTTCGCCGCCACGCCGCCCGCGACAGCAAAGGCGGTGGCGTCCGGGCAGAGCATCAGCGCACGGCGCGCCTTCTCGGCCAGGGTCTCCGAGACGGCGGCCTGGAAGGAGGCGCAGATGTCGGCGCGGGCCTGCCGGGGCAGGGCGCCGCCCACGAGGGACAAGTCCCGGGCGCGAAGTACGGCCGTCTTCAGCCCCGAGAAGGACAGGTCGCACCCGTCCCGGTCCAGAAGCGGGCGGGGCAGGGCGAAGGCCCCACCGTCGCCGGAGCGCGCCTCGCGTTCCACCGCCGGGCCGCCGGGCTGCGGCAGGCCCAGAAGGCGCGCGACCTTGTCGAAGGCCTCTCCCGGCGCGTCGTCGATGGTTCCGCCCAGGCGGGCGAAGGTTTCCGGACCCTCGACGCGCAGGAACTGGCAATGCCCGCCCGAGACCAGCAGCATCAGGTAGGGGAACTCCGCCCCGTCGGTCAGCCGCGGTGTCAGGGCGTGGCCGGCCAGGTGGTTGACGCCGATCAGCGGCGCGCCCGTCGCCGCGGCGAGCCCCTTGGCGAACATCACCCCCGCCATGACGCCGCCGATGAGGCCCGGCCCGGCGGTCACGGCGATGGCGTCGAGATCCGAGAGTGCCACGCCCGCCTCCTCCAGCGCGGCCTCGGTGCACAGGTCGAGCTTCTCCACATGAGCACGGGCGGCGATCTCCGGCACGACGCCGCCGTAGGAGGCGTGGAGATCGGATTGGGAAGAGACGACGCTCGAGACGATGTCGCGGCCCCGAAGGATCGCGGCGGCGGTATCGTCGCAGCTCGATTCGAGGCCAAGGATCAGGGGTGCCATGGCGGGCTCCCGCGTTGCGGATGGATGGCGCGCGGCCTACCACCGGGGGCGTGGCCCGTCCATGGAAAGGCCCGACGGATGCTGGTGCTGACCCGCCCCGACCTCGCCGCCCGGCGATTCGCCCGTGCCGCCCGGCGCGCGGGCTGGCCGGGCGCGGTCCTGTTCTCCCCGGTCCTGGAGATGGCGGCCTTGCCGGGCGGGCCGCTGCCCGCCGGAACGCCCGTCTTCACCTCCGAGAACGGGGTGCGGGCCGCGACGGCGCGGCAGCCGCTGTCGGGGCGCGAGGCCTGGGCCGTGGGCGCGGGCACGGCGCGGGCCGCGCGGGCGGCGGGGATGCGGGTGCGCGTGGCGGGCGGCGATGCGGCCGCGCTCCACCGGGCGCTCCTGGCGGAGGGGCGGGGCCCCTACCTCCATTGCCGGGGCCTCCATGTGACGGGCGACCTGGCGGGCAGCCTGCGCGCGGCGGGCGTCGAGGCGGCGGAGGTCGTTCTTTACGACCAGGCCCCGCGCGTGCTCACGGCGGCCGCCCGCGCGGCGCTGATGGCGGGGGGGCGTTGCGTCCTGCCGCTCTTCTCGGCGCGCAGCGCGCGGCTGACGGCGGCGGGCCTGCCAGGGCCGCCGCCCTTCACGACCATTGTCGCGATCTCGTCCGCGGTCGCCGGGGCGTGGCCTTGGGAGGGGGACATCGCGGTGGCGGAGCGTCCAGATGCGAAGGGAATGCTGGCTGTTTTCGGCGGCCTTGTTGGCGGCGGATGCGGCGGCTAAGGTCGCCGGGATGGCGGACCGGCAAGCAGAGGTGGATCCCGTGAGCGACGACGCGACGACGCGCCCAGCGCCCCGACCGGAAGCGGGACGACCCCGATCCGGGTCTTCCGGCCTTCTCGCCGTATTCCTCGGGGGGCTCGTCGCCGGCGGGATCGGCTATCTGGCGGCCTACTACACCGAGTTTGCCGTCTTCGAGACCGGCGACGGCGCCGACCCGCTGGAGCAGATCTCGGCCACCCTCGAGGAGCAGTCCCAGCGGCTCGGCGCGCTGGAGAGCATGGGGGAGAACACGCCGGTCGCGGGCCCCGACGAGGAGCTTCAGGGCCAGCTCGGCGAGGTGGCGAACCGCATCGCCTCGATCTCCGACCGGATCGAGGCGATCGAGGGCGCGCCGGGCACCGACCCGGAGGCGCGCGAGCAGGCACAGGCCGCCTCCCAGAGCCTGACCTCCCTGCAGGAGCGGCTCGCCGCGCTGGAGGAGCAGACCGGCGACCCCGGCACGACCGAGACCGACGCGAGCCAGTCCCAGCAGCTGTCCGAGCAGTCCGACCGGCTGGCGAGCCTGTCGCAGCAGGTCGATGAACTTTCACAGACCGTCCAGTCCCAGGCGCAGATCATCGACGACCAGGCCGCGCAGCTGCAATCGCAGGCCCAGACCATCGACGAGCAATCGGGGCGGATCGAGGAGGCGCAGGCCACCGCCCGGACCGAGACCAACCGCATCTCGGCCCAGGCCGCCCTCGCCGAGATCCGCGCGGCGATGGACGCGGGCAACCCCTATGCCGACGCCATCGGCCAGCTCCAGGGCGCCGGCGGGCCCGAGGTTCCGCAGGCGCTGTCGGGTCCGGCCGGCTCGGGCGTTCCCAGCCTGTCGGACTTGCGCGACAGCTTCGGCCAGCCCGCCCGCGAGGCGCTGTCGTCCTCGATCGCGGCGACGACGGGGGGCGGCGCGATCGACCGGATCGGCGCGTTCCTCAAGTCCCAGACCGGCGCCCGGTCGCTCGGCGAACAGGAGGGCGACGGCCCCGACGCCATCCTGAGCCAGGCCGAGGCGCGGCTGGGCGAGGGCGACCTGCAGGCCGCGCTCGACACGCTCCAGGCCCTTCCCCAGGAGGGGCAGGAGGCCATGTCGGACTGGATCGGGCGCGCCCGCACGCGGCTCGATGCGCAGAACGCCCTGGCCGATCTCTCGCAATCCGTGAACACCAACTGAGGACGACGCGATGCTCTGGTCCCTATTGAAGGTCGTCATCTTCTTCGTCCTCGTCGGCGCGCTCGCGCTGGGCGCGGGGCAGTTGCTGAACGCCGACGGCTCCATCCAGGTGGCGATGGCCAATACCGAGTTCACGCTCGGGCCGCTCCAGGCCGCCATCGCGCTGATCCTGTTGCTGGTCGCGATGTGGGTGGTGCTGAAGCTCCTGGGGCTCCTGTTCGCGCTCTTGCGGTTCCTCAACGGTGACGAGACGGCCGTGTCGCGCTACATGGCCGCCGGCCGCGAGCGCAAGGGACTGAACGCGCTGGCCGATTCGATGCTGGCGCTGGCCGCGGGCGAGGGCAAGGAGGCCCAGTCCAAGGCCGAGCGCGCCGAAAAGTATCTTGACCGGCCCGACCTGACGAACCTCCTCCTGGCCCAGGGCGCCGAGATGACCGGCGACAAGGCCCGTGCCGAGGAAGTCTACAAGAAGCTGGTCCAGGACGACCGCACCCGCTTCGTCGGCGTGCGCGGCCTGATGCTCCAGCAGCTCGAGAAGGGTGACACCGATACCGCCTTCGCCCTGGCCGAGAAGGCCTTCGCCCTGAAGCCCCGCCACGTGGAGACCCAGGACACACTCCTGCGGCTGCAGGCGGCGCGGCACGACTGGTCGGGCGCCCGACAGACGCTGGGCGCCAAGCTCAAGCACGGTGCCCTGCCGCGCGACGTGCACAAGCGCCGCGACGCGGTTCTCGCGCTGAGTGCGGCGCGCGACATCGACGATCCCGAACAGTCCGTTCGGGCCCGCGAGGCGGCGATCGAGGCCAACAAGTTGTCTCCCGACCTGGTGCCCGCGGCCGTGATGGCGGCGGAATCCTACATCGCCAACGGCCAGCAGCGTTACGCCACGCGAGTGCTGAAGAAGGCCTGGGAGGTGCAGCCGCATCCCGACCTGGCCGCCACCTTCGCCGCGATCCGCCCCGAGGAGAAGCCCGCGCAGCGAATCAAGCGGTTCGGCACCCTGTCCAAGCTCAAGCCGGATCATCCGGAGACGCGGATGCTGCTTGCCGAGTTGCACATCGCCAACGAGGATTTCCCCGCCGCCCGCAGGGCGCTGGGCGATCTGGCCACGGCGCAGCCCACCGCCCGGTCGGTGACGATCATGGCCGCGATCGAGCGCGGCGAGGGGGCTTCGGACGCGGTCGTGCGCGGCTGGCTGACCCGGGCGCTGACGGTGTCGCGCGGGCCGCAATGGGTCTGCGAGAACTGCCACACGGTCCATAGTCACTGGGACCCGATCTGCGGCAACTGCGGCGCGCTCGACACCATGTCGTGGCAGGAGCCGCGCGAGGGCGCGGTCTCTCTCCCGGCGCAGACGGAGATGCTGCCGCTTATCGTCGGCCGCACCGAGGAGGAGCCCGAGGTCATCCGGGATACCGGTACCCCGGAGGGCTCCGACGCCCGGCCGGCGCCCCAGGGCGCGGCCCATAACGCGCCCGAGAAGGGGGCTGCGGGCGACGGCACCGAGGCGAAAGAGGCGGAGCGCGACATGCCGCGCAACCAGCCCACCGAGGTACCGGAGGCGGAGGTCATCGTGCCCGCCGAGCAGCGCGACGAAAACCGCGGAAAGTCGGCAGACTAGGTCTTTTCCTCACCGGCGCGAGTTGATAAGGACCGCGCCGGTGGATGCCGCTGTAGCTCAGCTGGTAGAGCACGTCATTCGTAATGATGGGGTCGGGGGTTCGAGTCCCTTCAGCGGCACCACCGAAAAAACTTCTGGCATCCGGTAAAGAGCTCAGCCGGATTCAAAGAGCTTCGGCTGGTCTTCCGCTCGGACAAATCATTCCCGATCGTGGAAAGAACGAGAGAAGGCGGTCGCTCGTCGGAGCGATGACCTGAATGTCGCGGGATCAAATCCTGCCCCGGCAACCACCGAAATCTGACACTCACACAAAAACGCGCCCCACCGGGCGCCTTTTTGCGTTCCCCCAATGGGTTGGCAGATCTGGGACACCTCGCCCCGGATCTCGATAGCCCTGCCGGTGGTCGCAGGTGCCGGGTTTGCAAGGGTTGGAGCAGGCCAGGGAGTCCCGCCCAGCCGCGATCGCGGGGCGGATTCCTTGTCGCACCTCCGGCCGGCCGCTGAATCTGCTGGTCGGCAGCACCGGCCTCGAGTTTCGCAGCACCAACGACGGGCTGTCGCGCAAGCGCGGCCCTTCGCGCCTGGGACACTGGCGGGAGGTGCATATCGCGAGGGGCGCAGACACGGGCGACATCCGCGCGGTCGAATTCACCTCGATCTGGCAAGGGGATAGCCCCCTGCTGCCGGAGTTGCTGGCGCAGATGCCGCGGGACGAGCAAATTAAGACCCTCACCGCGGACGGCGCCCATGACATGCGGCGGTGCCATGGCGCGACCGTCGAGCAATTCGCCGGGCGGAAATCGAGCCCGTCACCTGAACCCAGCGAGGAAGAGGGGCCCCTCAAGCTGGAATAGCTCACAACGTCCACCCGTAGGGCCGTCGGTTCGGCCTTTCATGCCGGACGAGTTTCGAGGATTCGATTGCGGTCTTCCAGGTCGTCCATCTTCGCCTTCAGCGACGGATGGTACATGCCATCTTCGATACCCGATGAGAGGATGCCCGAGAGTTTCCTTTCGGCAGCCGCCGCGTTTCCAGGCAACCGGGTACTCCTCGACAACGGCCTGCAGAGAGGCCGGGTGGAAGACGGCGCTCTCGTAGGCCGCACAATGCCCGCTTTTCCAGACGCGACAGGTCGGTCACCCCAGGAGTGACTTTTCAAGCATCATATGGACGCCCTTGCAGCCGTTGACGGTCTGGGTGATGCGCAAGTCCCCGGCGAGGCTGCACAGCGTGTAGGCGTCGGCCCAGCTCAACCCGGCCTTCGACTGGATCAGTGCGATCATGTCCCGAAGGGCCATCTCCGCGCAGCGGTCGAGGTCGGGGTCCATTCCCATCGTGATCCAGTGCGTCGAGGTCGCGGCCCGGGGAAATGTCAGGGTCATGTCGTCGCGCACGGTGAGGCGAAAGGTGCCCTGAAGCGCCGTCTCGATGGCTGTCACGCAAACCTCGCCGTCGCCCTGCGTGCCGTGCCCGTCTCCGCAGGAGAACAGTCCGCCCTCGGTCCAGACCGGAAGATACAGGGTCGTTCCGGTAACAAGTTCCTTGTTGTCGATATTGCCGCCGTGGCAACGCGGCTGGATGGACGGGATCAGCCCCCACGATTTGGGCGGTGCCACGCCCATGACACCGAAGAACGGACGGAGCGGCAGATCGAGGCCCCATGGCAGGCGCCCCGTCATGCGCTTTTCGTCGAGCGGAATGGTGATCGTCCGCGCCTCGGGCACGTCATAGGGCAAGGTGCCTGCGAGTGGGCGCATGGAATTGTAGCCCCAGTCCTGGCGCAGCCGAACGTCTTCGATGAAGACCTCGAGTACGTCGCCTGGGCGCGCGCCCCGTACCGCGACCGGGCCTGTCAGGATATGACCCTGCACCGGTCGTTCCGATCGTGCGTGGATGTCGAAAAGCTCGGGAGGGACGGTGAACCCGTCGCCGGGGAGGGCCTCGGCCGTCCCGGAGACGGTGTCGATGGTGACCCGATCGCCGCTGTTCACGGTCAGCACCGGTGCGCGGGCCGCATCGAAGTAACCCCAGGCGCAAGTCTCCACCGAGGCGGGAAGGGTGTGATCCGTCATCGTTATCCTCTCGTGCCGTGCCGGGCGAATGAATCGGCCGGCCGACCGATCCCGCGGCATGCGTTCCGCAATTCTGTGCAGCTGAGTTTCAACACGCCCGACCCCGTCGTGAACGCGTTGACCTCAAGGTAGCGGGCTTCGCAGTGTCCAGTATCCAAACCAATCACGAATTGGTTCAGGCATCTCATACCGACAGGAGAGACGATGCAATCGTTCAGGTACTTCGCCAGTGCATCCCTGGTGGCGCTTGTCGCCACAAGCGCCGCTCATGCACAGGAATTGCGCGTCGGTTTGCAATCGGATGCCGATGTCCTCGACCCGGACCAGTCGCGGACATTCGTAGGAGAGATCGTCTTCACGTCACTGTGCGACAAGCTGGTGGATATCACGCCCGACCTGGACCTGATCCCGCAACTTGCGACTGACTGGGCCTGAACGACGACGGAACCGCGCTCACGCTCATGCTTCGCGAGGGGGTGACCTTCCACGACGGAACGCCCTTCGACGCCGAGGCGGTCGCCTACAATATCGAACGGTCGATGACCCTGGACGAAAGCCGGCGCAAGTCGGACCTGGCCTCGGTGGCGGGAACCGAAATCCTGGGGCCCCTCGAGATCCGGATTGACCTCGAGCAACCGGATGCGGCGCTTTTGACCGAAATGGCGAACCGACCGGGCATGATGATCTCGCCTGCCGCTGCCCGAGCCGAAGGGGCCGATTTCGGCCTCGCCCCTGTCTGCTCCGGGCCGTTCCGGTTCCGCGATCGGACAGCGCAGGACCGGATCACCTTGGAGCGGTACGAGGGATACTGGAATGCCGACGAGATCCATCTCGACCAGGTGGTGTTCCTGCCCATTCCCGATACGACCGTGCGGCTGGCGAACCTCCAGTCAGGTGACATCCACCTCCTGGAGCGTCTCGCGGCCACCGATCTTGCCCAGGCCGAAGGCGACCCGAGCATCGACATCGCGCGGACGACCTCGCTGGGCTATCAAGGCATCACGTTCAATATCGCGAACGGCCCCCGCGGGGACAATCCATGGGGCAACGACAAGCGCCTGCGCCAGGCGCTGAGCTTCGCGGTCGACCGCGAGATACTGAACCAGGTCGTGTTCGAGGGCGCGTTTACCCCCGCGAACCAGCCTCCCGCGCCCGGCTCTCCCTGGTTCGACGAGGACCATCCGGCGCCCGCCCGCGACATCGAAAAAGCGAAGGCCCTGCTGGCAGAAGCCGGATATCCCGAGGGTCTGACCCTTGAAGTTCAGGTGCCGAATACGAACGAGCCGATGCAACTCATGCAGGTCGTGCAGGCCATGGCAGCGGAGGCCGGAATCGCCGTGGAGATCACGGCGAAGGAATTCGCGACCATGCTTTCCGATCAGACGGTGGGAGATTTCACGGCCAGCCAGGTCGGGTGGTCGGGCTATGTCGACCCGTCCGCCAACCTTCATCAGTTCGTCACGACGGAGGGCGGCATCAATGACGCTCGCTATTCGAATCCCGAGATCGACCGGCTGCTCGACTCGGCCCGGGCCACCGTCGTCACGGAAGAGCGCAAGGCGCTCTATGACGAGGCACGCGACATCCTCGTGGACGAGGCGCCGCTGGTCTACCTCTACCACCCGACATGGATATGGGCACTGCGCGAAGAGGTGTCGGGGTTCGTGCCGTACCCGGACGGTCGCATCCGGCTGCAAGGCGTCCGGCTCGGCGACTGACGGGCTGGGGGATCTGCTACGAGTTTTTCATCCATCTCGGGTTAGGGTCCGCTCCAACTCGAGGACGGACAATGAGCGAATGAAATTCACGAACGAGCTGATCATCGGCATCCTGGCTCAGCACGAGGCCGGTGCGACGTGCGCTGATCTGTGCCGCGAGCACGGCATGTCGGAAGGCACCTTCTATGAGTGGAAAGCCAGGTTCGGTGGCATGACCGTGCCGGAGGCCAAGCTGCTGAAGATACTGGAGGACGAGAATGCCAAGCTGAAGAAGCTTCTGGCCGAGCAGATGCTGGATCTGGTGGCGATGAAGGATCTGGTTTCGGAAAGGCGGTAAGGCCCGCCGTGAAGCGCGAAGCGCTCGCGTGTCTTTTGTCCGAGCATAGCCCCTCGGGATGACGCACCTTCCACATCGGCGGGGCGAACAGTGGGATGGTCCGCCCACGGCGCGGCGCGCCGCGGATACGAAGCTACGCGGGTGGCCGGGCGCGCTGGCCACTTTGGACTCGGTGGCGTTCCGTGCTCCTGCGCGGTGAGGAGCCTTCCGGCATCGACCGGATCTATCGGCTCCACCGCGAGAAGGGCCTGACGGCCCCGACCGAGCGCCGCGGAAAGGCTTGCGTGATCGTCAGCGACAACGACGAGGGCACTGCCCAAACGGCCTGACCGGCAACGCGATCCTGCGGCGATGTTGCGCTCCCCGGGCGAATGGCATCAACCATCGCCTCCGCCGAGACCGCCTGGCAGAACCGTCCGACTTGGGGCGGATGAGGGTGGCGGGGGGTCGTGGATGTCCGCGCGACGCTCGGGGCTGAGAGACCGAAATCCCGCGTTCGGTTCGGGCCGTTGCCCGAAGCGAGACCTCATGGGCCGCAGCCATGGGCGGGGCGCATGCCGGGGTCCACCATTCGGTCGTTGTGCGGTGCGACGTGCAGCACGATTTTCCTCAAGAGATGACACGCTGACCAGAGGTCCACATGGCTCATACCTTCCGTACGTTCGTAGCGCCCTTCCACTTCCCGAGTCGCTCGCTCGCCAAGACGGTGGCCCCTGCCATCCGGCGGCACCGCGCGTTCCGCAATTCGCTCTGAGCCTCGCCGGTCAGGATACCGCCGGCAAGGACAGGACGAAGCGGGCACCGGCCCGCGATGTTTCGAGGGCCAAGCTTCCGCCGCAGTTCTCGGCGATGCGGCGCGCGATCGCGAGGCCTAGGCCCGAGCCGCGATGCCCGTCCTCTCCGCCGCGGTGAAAGCGCGAGAAGATGTAAGGTGCGCGCTCCGGGGCGATCCCGGGGCCGTCGTCCTCGACCACGAGACGGATGGCACAGGACGTTCGCTCCATTGCTATGCGCAGCATCCCTCCGGGTTGCAGCCCGTAGAGGCAGGCATTGTCGAGCAGGTTGTCCACGGCCTCGTCGAGTAGGCCGGGAGGTGCCAGGACGGTCGCTGGCCCGTCCAACGCGTCGAACGACAACTCGGCCCCGGACGAGATCACCCGGCCGGCAGCCCGGGTCGCCGCGGCGGCTGCCAGAGCGCCCAGATCTATCCGCGCGGGCTCGGAAGCGTCGGCTCGACCCTCCAGCGTCTCGAGGCTGAGGAGCTGGGAGGTGAGCCTGCTCACGCGGCTCATCGCGACCTGCGCCTCGGCGATGATCTCCTGGCGTTCGTGCTCGTCCTCGGCGCCCCGGGCGACGTCGAGAAGGGCGCCGACGCCGGCGATGGGGTTGCGTAGCTGGTGCGCGGCGTCGGAGATGAATGCGTCGCGCCGCCTGATCGCGCCACGAACCTCGCCGATGAGCCCGTTCAGGGCGTCGCGGAGCGGTTCGATCTCGCCGGGGACCTCATGCTCGATCGGGGAGAGATCGCGGGGCGTGCGTTGCAGAACCGAGGCCGACAGGTCCGCGAGGGGACGCAAGCCCACATTGATGCCGTAGAGGACGCCGATCGCGACCACCACGAGCACGTTGGCAAGGATCAACACCGTCTGCGCGAGAAGTTCGATGGTGAGGTCGGCCCGTCTTCCGACGGTTTGCCAGACCTCGACCGTCGTCCATCCGCCGAATTCGTCGTCGGCCACGAATTCGCGCAGGACGACCCCGCGCACCGGCTCCCCGAAGTAATCGCCGTCGTAGAATACGGTCACCCCGGTCTCGAGCTCCGCGTCTCTGGCGGGCGATCCCTCGGGCCCGGAGGAATAGCCGGTGACGAACCTGCCCCCTGGCGCGATCACCCGGTAGTAGACCGGGTCCCCGAGGGCTGCCACGAGGCGGGACAGGAGCTCGTCCGCCAAGATGTCGCCCTCGCTCAGGATCACGTCGCGGGAGATGGTGAGGGCGACCACCTCCAGCGTGCTGTCGTAGAGCCGGTTGGACATCTCGCGCGCGAGGAGGAAACGCACGCCGGAGGCGCAGAGCGCCGTGGCCAGGAGCGCCAGGATGATGGTGCGGAACAGGCGTGCGCGCAGCGATGTGGTGCGTCCGGCCATCACCCTTCGCCGTTCGGGTCGAGCATGTAGCCCAGGCCCCGGATCGTGCGGATCGTGGCGCCCGTTCCCAACTTGCGGCGCAGCCGCGAGACGGCGAGCTCGACCGCGTTCTCTTCCACCCCGGCGCCGTGACCGTAGAGGTCGGTGGCGATGCGCGCCTTGGAGACCACGTGGCCGCTTTCATCCAAAAGGAGCTCGAAGAGGGCCCTTTCGCGCGGAGAGAGTTCGACCGGCGCGCCGTCGGTCCGCAGCCTCTGGGCGCCGCGGTCGTACTCGATCCCGCCGATGCGCTCGACTTGGCGCGGTCGTTGGGTGCGCCGCCGGGCCAGGGCGCGAACGCGGGCCATCAGTTCGTCCATCAGGAACGGCTTGACCACGTAGTCGTCGGCGCCCGCGTCGAGTCCCGCCACCCGGTCGAGCCCCTCGGACCTGGCGGTCAGGATCAAGACGGGGGCGGTCTGGCCGCGCCGTCGCATCCGGCGCAGGATTTCGATCCCGTCTAGTCGGGGCAGGTTGATGTCGAGGATCGCGAGGTCGGCGCCGGCGCCGGCCAAGTGCTCGTCGGCCTCGACGCCGTCCGCGAACCATTCGGCCGCGTGCCCCTCCTGGCGGAACGCGCGGACGAGCGCGCTTGCCAGCCCCGTGTTGTCCTCCGCGATGACGATGCGCATTGCGACCTCCCGTACCGGAATCGAGATTGGCTCCATTCGCGTCCAACCACAAATTCCGTCGGGCCGGGACTGGGACGAGAGAAAGTTTCCCCGTTGACAGCCTTCGGACAGGTTAACCTGCTATGAACAAGGAGTCGCGCGTCGGGTTGCCCTGCCGTGCGTCTCCGGTCGGCAAGGAGGGCCGATCGGCAATACCGATCTGGGAGGACGACATGACCATCACGACATTCACGCGCCGCGCGGCGCTGACCATCGGTGCAGCCGGCACGGTCCTGGCCGCCGCGGGGCCAGCCGCAGCGCAGGACGTCAGCTTCGAGGGCGAGACGATCGAGTGGATCATCCCCTTCAGCGCTGGCGGAGGATCCGACACCTGGGCGCGCTTCCTCGCGCCGTTTCTGCAGGAGCACCTGCCCGGCAATCCCAGCGTCCAGATCGTGAACGAGCCCGGCGGAGGATCGACCAAGGGAACGAACCTGTTCGACGCCCGGGCCCGTCCCGACGGTCTGACGATCCTGGGCACGTCGGGATCGACGCAGTTTCCCTACCTGCTCGACGATCCTCGGGTGCGTTACGATTACGCCGACTGGAACGTGGTCATGGCCACGCCCACGGGCGGGGTCGTGTACACCACGCCCGACACCGGCGTGCAGAACGCCGAGGAAATCGGCGAGCTCGAGGGGCAGGATCTGATCTATGCGAGCCAGGGGGCGACGTCGCTCGACCTGGTGCCGCTCCTGGGGTTCCGCCTGATGGGGCTGGATGTGCGTCACGTCTTCGGCTTCCAGGGGCGGGGCGACGGCCGGCTCGCCTTCGAGCGCGGCGAGGTCAACATAGATTACCAGACGTCCTCGGCCTACCTGCAGAACGTGCAGCCGCTCGTGGACGAGGGCGTCGCCGTCCCGCTGTTCAGCTGGGGCGCGCTGGATGAGGACGGCAACATCATCCGCGATCCGACCTTCCCCGATCTTCCCTCCTACGTCGAAGCCTACGAGACCATGAACGGGGAGGCGCCTTCGGGGCCCAGATTCGACTCCTACAAGGCGTTCTTCGTGGCGGGCTTCCCGGCGCAGAAGATGGTCTTCCTGCCCGAGGGTACGGACCAGGACATCATCGACGCCTACAAGCAGGCCTTCGTCGACATCCAGGACGACCCCGACTTCCAGGCCGAGAAGGGGGCGACGATCGGCGACTACCAGCTCGCGACGGGCGACGCGGCGCAGATTCTCTACGAGCAGGGGACGCGCGTGCCCCAGGAACTGCGCCGATCGGTCGTCGATCTCCTGACCTCCGAGTATAACGTCTCGCTCGACTGATCCGGCTGGGCCCGGACGGCCTCGCGGGGCGGTCCGGGCAGGGTCGGAATCCACCAAGAACGAAGCAAGGGGGGAGCCATGCTGGAAGCGATGTTCGCGGCACTGTCGGATCTGCTGACAGTGCAACATTTGATCTACATGGTCGTCGGCGTGGTGGTGGGCCTGTCGGTCGGCATCTTCCCGGGGCTGGGCGGCATCGCCGGCCTGTCGCTCCTGTTGCCCTTTATCTACGGGATGGACCCGACCTCGGCCCTGGCCATGCTGATCGGCCTGGTGGCGGTCATCCCCACCTCGGACACCTTCGCCTCGGTTCTGATGGGAATACCGGGCTCGTCGGCAAGCCAGGCGACCGTGCTCGACGGGTTTCCCATGTCGCGCCAGGGTCAGGCCGCGCGCGCGCTCGCGGCGGCCTTCGCCTCGTCCCTGTTCGGGGGTCTCCTGGGGGCCGTGATCCTGACCGGGTTCGTCCTGATCGCCCGGCCTCTGATCCTGCTCTTCACCTCCGCCGAGCTCTTCATGCTGTCGCTCTTCGGCCTGTCGATGGTGGGTGTGCTGTCCGGCCGCTCCCTTGCCAAGGGCCTGGGCGCCTGCGGGCTGGGCCTGGTGCTGGGGTCCGTCGGCGGGGCTCCCGCCACGGGCGAGTTCCGCATGATCTTCGGCACCGACTACCTTTATGACGGGGTGCCGCTCGTGATCGTGGGCCTCGGTCTCTTCGCGGTGCCCGAAATCGTGGACCTCCTGCGTCGGGATCAGGCCATCTCCTCCGAGGGGGGGCTTGGCGCGGGCTGGTTTGACGGGCTGCGCGACTGGTGGCGCAACCTGTGGCTCAGCCTGCGCTGCGCGAGCCTCGGCACGATCATCGGCGCGATCCCGGGCCTGGGCGGATCGGTCGTGGACTGGCTGGCCTACGGCCACGCGATGCAGTCCGAGAAGAACACCGAGAACTTCGGCAAGGGCGACGTGCGCGGCGTCATCGCGCCGGAATCGGCCAACAACGCCAAGGAGGGCGGGGGCCTGCTGCCCACGCTGATGTTCGGCATCCCCGGGTCGGGCTCGATGGCCGTGTTCCTGGGGGGCATGGTCCTGATCGGGATCGAGCCGGGCCCCTCGATGGTGACCACCAACCTCGACGTGACGTACACCATCATCTGGTCCCTGGCGCTGGCCAATGTCATCGGCGCGGGCCTGTGCATCGTGCTCGCCCAGCCCATCGCGCGGCTGACCACGATCCCCTTCCCGCAACTGGCCCCGTTCATGATCGCGGTGATCAGCTTCGCCGCGTTCCAGGCGACGCGCTCGCTGGCCGATTTGGTCGCGCTCCTCGTGGTGGGCGTGATCGGGGTGTTCATGCGCCGCTTCGGCTGGCCCCGCCCCGCGCTTCTGATCGGTTTCGTGCTGGCCGCGCAGTCCGAGACGTATCTCTACCAGGCGGTGCAGTTCTACGGCTGGCAGTTCATCCTGCGCCCCGGCTGTCTGATCCTGCTGGCGCTGATCCTGCTGTCGGTGTGGTACGGGATGCGCAACCGGGTCGACGACAGCGCCCAGGACGAGTTGCGCGCGGATATCGACGACCTGCCCTCCACCGGCATGGGCGGCCTGCGCACGCGCCTGCCCCAGATCCTCTTCGCGCTGTTCGCGGGCGCGATCTTCGTCATGGCCTTCGCGGATTCGCTTCAGCATTCGTTCCTGGGGCGGGTGTTTCCCATGGCGATGGCGATCGCGGGCTTCCTGGCGATTTGCCTGCTGCTGTTCCAGCTGGCGACGAACGGAAACCGCCACGGCGTCTCGCAGGATACCGAGAGCCTCAATGAATACGCCACGGACCCCGGTGCGGGGACGCTCTGGGCCGGGATGGGCTGGATCGCCTCCCTGGTGGCCCTGTCCGCCCTCGTGGGTTTCTTCGCGGCGATGCTCGTCTTCTTCGTCGTGTTCCTGACGGTTCGGGCGAAGACCGGGCCGGTGAAGACGATCGTTTTGACCGCGGCGGCGGCGGCCTTCGTGCTGATCCTGTCCGATGCGCTGAACCTGAGATTCCCGGAGGGGCTGCTGCAGGCGTATCTGCGCCTGCCCTGGCCCTTCGGCTGATCGGAGACCGACCATGAAACAGACCGAAATCCCGTTCTTCTTCCTGCGCGGGGGCACTTCCCGTGGCCCCTACATGAACCGCGCCGACCTGCCCGAAGACGAGGCGACGCTGGCCGAGGTCCTGATCGCGGCCGTGGGCGCGGGGCACCGTCTCAACATCGACGGGATCGGCGGTGGCGCCGCGGTGACGACCAAGGTCGCGATGCTGTCGCGCTCCGAGGACGAATGGGCCGACATCGACTACTTCTTCGCCCAGGTGGCGGTGGAAGAGCGGCTGGTCGACTTCAAGCCGACCTGCGGCAACATCCTGTCGGGCGTGGGCCCGGCGGCGATCGAGATGGGCCTGATCGCGCCCCAGGAAGAGGAGACGCGGATCCGCATCCGTGCCGTCAACAGCGGCGCGCGGGTCGAGGCGGTCGTGTGCACGCCCGGCGGCGCGGTCGAGTACGAGGGCGACGCCGCGATCGACGGGGTGCCCGGCACCGCCGCGCCGGTGATGCTGAAGTTCCGCGACGTGGTGGGCAACGCCACCGGCGCGCTCCTGCCCACGGGCAACCTGCGCGACGAGATCGACGGGATCGAGGTGACCTGCATAGACGTGGCCATGCCCATGGTCATCGCGCGTGCCGACGCCTTCGGCCTGAGCGGGTACGAGAGCGCCGCCGAGCTCGATGCGAACCGCGACTTCTACGCCCGGATGGAGCCGATCCGGATCGAGGCGGGCAGGCGCATGGGGATGGGCGACGTGGCGAAGTCGGTCACGCCGAAGTTCGGCCTGCTCGCGCCCGCCCAGGCCGGCGGTACCATCGCCGCGCGCTACTTCATGCCGTGGGACGCGCATCCTTCGATGGCGGTGACGGGGGCGCAGTGCATCGCGTCCTGCGCGCTGGTGCCGGGAACGGTGGCCGACGGCCTCCTGGAGCGGCCGGCACCCGGAGAGGCGATGGTGAAGATCGAGCACGCCTCGGGCCGGATCGACGTGACGGCAAGCTACGGTCTCGAAGACGGAGAGTTCCGCCTGGAGACGGCGGGCCTCCTGCGCACGGCCCGGCTCCTGGCGAAGGGATCGCTCATGGTTCCGGGATCGGTCTGGTCGCGGGGATAGAGTAGGCTCACAGCGTCCGGACGGGCCGTCCCGTCCGGAACGCGGCGACCGCCTCCGCCGTCTCGGCGTAGAAGAGTTGCCATGTGGCCTTGGTGACGTATCCCAGATGCGGGGTCAGAAGAAGCCTCGGTCCGAACCGGCGTTGTGCCCCGCGCCAGGGATCGTCCGTGGGCAGGGGCTCGTCCTCGAACACGTCGATGGCGGCGCGGGCGGCGGGGTCTCGGTCCAGCCAGTCGAAGAGGGCCGTGCGGTCGAGAAGGCCCGCGCGGGACGTGTTGACCACGAGCGCGCCGGGGGGCAGCGCCGAGAAGGTCCGCGCGCCGACCAGCCCTCGTGTGGTTTTTGACAGGACCATGTGCAGACTGAGGACGTCCGAGCGGGCGGCAAGCGCCGTCAGGTCGGGTGCGAACGCGGCGCCGCCCTCGGCCGCGCGGGCCTCGGTCAGGTGCGGCGACCATGCTGCGACCTCGGAGCCGAAGGCGCCGGTGAGCCGCGCCACTTGGCTGCCGACATTGCCCAGACCCACGAGGCCCACGCGCAGATCGGCCAGGTCGCGCCCGGGAGGGCCCTGGAACCCGCCCGCCACGAGCCGTGCGGACTCTTCCCCGATCCGACGGGACTGGTGCAGGATCAGTGCCAGCGTCAGCTCCGAGGTGGACGTCTTGCGCGAACGGGTGCCGGAGACGACGATGCCGCGGGCGCGTGCCGCCTCCACGTCGATGGACAGGTTCCGCGCCCCGGTGGTGACGATCAGGCGCAACTTGGGCAGGGCGTCGATCAGCGTGGCGGGAAACGGCGTCCGCTCGCGCATGAGGCAGACCGCCTCGAAGGGCGGGAGCCGACGCGCCAGATCCGCGGCCGGGATCGGGTCGGTGAAGATCTCGACCTCGCCCAAGGCGTCCCAGTCCGCCATGTCGCGGGCCACGCCCGCCCAGTCGTCAAGAACGGCGATCCGCATCGGGTTTCTCCCATTTAAAGAGATGGCCGACGATGGGCGCGCCGATGATCACCACGACGATCCGCAGGACGTGGTGGGTTACGACAAAGGCAAGATCGGCCCCGGCGATGATGGTGAGCACGGCCATTTCCGCCTGTCCACCCGGTGCGAAGGACAGCAGCGCCTCAAGCGGGGGCGCCCAGCCCATCGTCGCGGCGATCTCCGCGAAGGCCAGCGCGCAGAGCCCGATGATGACACAAAAGGTTGACCCCGCCAGGACGTCGACGCGAAGCTCCCGCCAGGTGACGCCCATGTACTTGGCCCCGATGGAGGTTCCGATGAAGAACTGCGCGGCCAGGATTGCCACCGCCGGCGGGCGGTTGTGCAGCAGGTCGCCCAGGCTGAACGCGGTGGCCAGGATCATGGGTCCCAGGATCGAAGCCCCGAAGAGGCCCAGCCGAACGCCTCCGCGCCAGCCCACGAGCGCCGCCACAATCATCAGGGCGATCTCCACCGGGGGCACGTCCAGCACCGGCTTGCCCGGCGGCGCGTCCAGCGTCTGGTCGAAGAAGTGGAGGATGAGGAACGGCACGAGCGTGACGATCACCAGCACACGGGTGGCGTGGATCAGCGCCAGGGCGCGCAGATCTGCTCCGGCTTCCTCGCCGAAGATCACCATGTCCTGAAAGCCGCCGGGCATCGCGGCGTAGAAGCTCGTCGGTCCGTCGAAGCCGCAGACCCGGCGGAAGAACGGATAGCCGACCAGGCCGATCACCGCGACATAGGGCACCACGAGCGCGACCGAAAAGGCCATCCCGGGCAGGCGCGTGAGCAGCTCGGGCGTGATCGCCGCGCCGACCGCCACGCCCAAGATCGTGCGCATCCCCGTCCCGACCCGCCCCATGTCGCGCATCTCCACACCGAGGAGCGCAGCCGCCAGACAGGCGAAGAGCGGCCCCAGCAGGAAGGGGATCGGTAGTGCCAGGAGGTGGAAGATCCCGACCCCTGCGGCCGCGATCGCGATCGTGAGGGCCTGGCCGCCGCGGCGGCCGAGCTCAGGCATGCTGGTGTTCCACGGCGCCCCGCCGCTCCCGCTCGAAACGGGCGAGCGCGAGGTAGCGGTATATGCCGTGGACGAACTTGCCGTAGGGCGCGGTGAGGAACAGGGTCATGACGACGCCCAGATGCACCGCGAGCAGGATGCCCATGAGCGGCGTCGCGCGCAGAAAGAGCAGCAGTAGGCCCGTCAGGCCGGTGCCGAAGAGCATGGCAATGAAGGCGGTGTCCATTCCGAACCGGGTCTCGTCGCGCACGTCGCGGTACTGACGCAGCTTGGCGCGCAGAAGCCCGACCGTCCCAGCCACGAGGGCGATGCCGCCCACCGTGCCCAGCACCACGGGCAGGTCCCACCAGGCATAGGGCGCTTCGCGGCCGAAGAGGTAGTGATAGAGCGTGCCCGATGAGGTCGACGCGAAGCACAGCAGGAAGCCGTAGAACGTGAGGTGGTGCCACAGCTTGCGGTTGTCGCTGGTCTGTTCGTCGGCGTTCATGCACCCGTCGCCGCCCCCGTCGAGATAGGTCAGGCGTCCCGCGTCGTGGCCAGCGCGAGCATAATCGATGCCCGCCTGATCGGCGCCGTCGCTCATGTCGCGGGCCGAGATGTCGCGCCAGAAGGCCCGCCCGCTCATGGTGATCGCGAGGACCGCGAACAGGAAGGCGGGCCCGAAAAGCGCCACCATGACATTGTGCGGCATGAGCGCGTAGAAGTTCTCGGGCGAGGTATGGGCCGAAAACATCGCACCCGCCCCGTTCCAAACGAAGGTGCCAATCAGGAACAGGGTCACGAAGGCCGCGCAGGCCAACCCGATCCACAGCCCGTTGCGCCGGAAGACCGGCTGCAGGGCGGCTGGCCAGGTGTATTGCGCGTAGCTGTCGTTTCGCACCTGGGCCAGGACCTTGGGCACGTTGACCGCGAATTCGTGCGGCGGTGCGAACTGGCAATCATGGTAGCACGCGGTGCAATTGTGGCACAGGTTGGCGAGGTAGTTCAGGTCGGCGTCCGCGAAGCTGCGCCGCATCTCCATCGCGGGGAAAACAGCGCAGAGCCCCTCGCAGTAGCGGCAGGAGTTGCAGACCGTCATCAGGCGGTCGGCCTCGGCGAGGGCGGCTGTCTTATGTTCCATGGCGCGCGGCCTCCTGTCCAGCGATGCGTCCGAAGACGGCTCCGATCGTCATGCCGATCCCGGCGGCATACCCTTGTCCGAGGACGTTGCCCGCCATGATCTCCCCGGCGGCGAACATGTTGTCGGACGGCGTGTTGTTGCCGTCGCCCATCAGGATGCGAGCCTCGGCGTCCACCTTCACGCCCAGATAGGTGAAGGTGATCCCCGGCCGGACGGGATAGGCGTAGTAGGGGGGCGTTTCGATCTTTTGCGCCCAGTTGCTCTTGCCGACCTCGAGACCCTCCGTGCGGTTGCCGTCGGGCTCGGTGTGGTTGAAGGGGAAGCCGCCGACGACGGCTGCATTGAACTCCTCCACGGTGGCGGTGAACTTCACCGGGTCGAGCTCCAGCTTCTCCGCCAGCTCCGGCAGCGTTCCGGCCTCTATCGGGGGAAACAGCGAGGGCATGAAGCGGTTGAGGTTGGGCGCGTCGAAGACGACGTATGCGATCTGTCCGGGCTGCTGCGCGATGAGACGGCCCCAGATCGCGTACCGCTTGGGCCAGATGTCCTCGCCCTCGTCGTAGAAGCGTTCGCAGTCGCGGTTCATGACCACGCCGAAGACGACGCAATCCAGCCGGGTGATGATGCCGCCGTCGAACTTGGGCGCGCGAGCGTCGATCGCTACGGCGTGGCACTGGGTGGGGTCCCCGATCTGCTGCATCCCGCTGTCGAGGAGCATCCGAGTGACCGTTCCGCGGTTGTAGGGAGCGCCGCGGATCAGGAAGTTGTCGGCCTTCTCGCCCCAACCTTCCTTCAGCCATTCGATATTGGCTTCGAAACCGCCGCAGGCGGCGACGAAGTTGGCTGCCTCGATCCGATGGTCCTGCCCCTCGCGACGCACCGTGGCGGCACGGAACGTCCGTTCCTCGATATCGAGCGCCACGACCTCGGTGTCGTAGAGGATCTCGACACCGAGACGCTCGGCGGTCTCGTAGAGCGAGTTCAGCATCGAGCGCCCCCCGCCCAGGAAGAACGAGTTGGTCCGCCCGAGGCTGAGCGTGCCGCCCAGGGAGGGCTGGAAGCGCACCCCCTGCTCCTGGATCCAGTCCAGCATCGACTTGGACTGGGTGATCATGTGCCGCGACAGCGCCTCGTCGGTGTTTCCGCCGGTGACCCGCATCAAGTCGTCGAAGAACTCGTCCTCGGTATAGGGCCCGGTGAGCGTTTCGGTGGCATGGTCGTGGGCGCAGCGCATGTTGCGGGTGTGGCGGGTGTTGCCGCCGCGGTAGAACCTGGGCGCAGCCTCGACCACGAGGACGGAGCGGCCCGCGCGTCGCGCGGCGATGGCTGCACAGAGCGCGGCATTGCCGCCGCCTGCAACGAGAACATCCCATGGCCCGGAGAGATTGGAAGACATCTTCGGCATTGTTCCTCCTGCGTCGCACTTTGCATACAAACGGATGCAGTACTATACAAGCCCCCTGACCGATGATAGCGCTTGCGCAACGGCTCGGAGGCACATGGTGAACGACACGGACATAGGCGCGCGCATCTCGCTTCCGGCCACGGGGAGCCGGGGGCAGGCCGTGTTCGAAGCCCTGCGCCAGGCGGTCCGCGATGGGCTCCTGCGCCCCGGGACGCCTCTCAGGGAAGAGCAGGTGGCGGTTTGGTTCGAGGTCAGCCGCACGCCGGTACGCGAGGCCTTCGCGAGGCTGGTGGGCCGCTCGCTGCTCGAACATGCCGGCGGCCGGGGTCTGGTGGTCCGCAGCCTGCGGAAATCGGAGGTCTACGAGCTCTATGCCATGCGCGAGGTGCTCGAGGGCACGGCGGCGGGCTTTGCCGCCGCCCATGCGGGCCGCGCCGAGATCGAGGCGCTTGAGCAGCACCATGCGCGGTTCAAGGCGCTGGGCTGCACGGACGTGGAGGGTGCCGTCGCGGTCAACCGCGCGTTCCACCGCGCGATCCTGGAGGCCGCGCGCAACAGGTATCTCGACGCCGCCTTCGACGACATCGCCGACGGCATTGCGCTTCTGGGGAAGACCACGCTCAAGGACCCCGGGCGCCATGCCCTGGCCATCGCCGAACATGGCCGCGTCCTCGACGCGATCCGCTCGCGGGATTCCGCCGGTGCCGAGGCGGAGGCGCGGGCCCATATCCGCGCCGCCTTGCGCACGCGCCAGGCCGCCTATGGCTGAGGCGGGCGAAAGGCGCGGCCGTTCGATGAGGAAAAGGAGAGGACACCGATGATCGCCACGACGTCGAACGGAGGCGCGCTCCGATGGCTTCTCTGACCCGCGTGCCCGAGAACGCGTTGCGCGCGTTCACCGCCGAATGCTACCGGGCGCTGGGCCTACCGGCGACCTCGGCCGACTGTCTCGCGCGCACGCTGGTCCAGGCAGACATGTGGGGGCATGCCTCCCACGGGGTGATGCGCCTGTTCTGGTACGGCCGGCGCCTGGAGAGCGGGGCGATGGACGGCAACGTCCTGCCGGAGATCGAGGAAAGCCCGGGCGCCTTGGGGGTGATCGACGGCCGCGACGGGGTCGGTCAGGTTGTGGCCGAGGCCGCGATGATGCAGGCGATCCGCGCCGCCAAGGCCCACGGCATCGGCGCCGTGTCGGTCCGCAATTCCGGGCATTTCGGCACGGCGATGTATTTCACCCGGATGGCGGCGGCTTCGGGCTGCATCGGGTTCATCTCCACCAATGCGAGCCCGGCCATGGCCCCTTGGGGCGGGCGTGAGAAGCGGATCGGCAACAACCCCTTCTCCTGGGCGGCTCCGGCGGGCCGCTATCCCCCGATGATGGTCGACATGGCCAACACGGCCGTGGCGCGCGGCAAGCTCTACGTGGCCCGGTCCCGGGGCGAGCCGATCCCCGAAGGATGGGCGATCGACGACCGCGGTCGCGCCACGGTGGACCCGGAGGTCGGCATCTCGGGGACGATCCTGCCCATGGCGGGGCACAAGGGCTATGCCCTCACCTTCGCGATGGACGTCTTGTCCGGCGTGCTTTCGGGCGGCAGCTTCGCTCCCTCGGTCGTCGGACCCTATATGCCCGAGGGACGCAGCGGTGCGGGTCATTTCGTCATGGCGATCGACATCGAGGCGTGCCGGCCCCTCGCGGCGTTCGAGGCCGACATGGAACGCCTCGTCGAGACCATGCGCGACACCCCGAAGGCCCCCGGCGTGGACAGGATCTTCTATCCCGGCGAGATGGAGGCCCTGAGCGAAGAGAAGACCCGTCGCGAGGGTATCCCCCTGCCGGAGGATGTCCTGCACGAATTGCGCAACGAGGCCCGGCGCCTCTCCGTGGAGGCGCCGTTCTGAGGTCGCGCCCGGTCTAGGAGGCGGCGAGCTTCGAGACCACGACCCTGGCGAAGGCGTCGGTGCCGAGCGGGCCGCCCAGGTCGTGCGTGCGCGTGGCCGGATCGGCGATCGCGGCCTCGAGCGCCGCGCCGATCGCCCGACCCGCCTCGGCGAAGGCGGCATCCTTGCCCCGCCGGGCCAGCCATTCGAGCAGCATTCCGGAGGAACCGATGAGAGAGGCGGGATTCGCGATATCGCGCCCCGCGATGTCGGGGGCCGAGCCATGCTGCGCCTGGGCGACTGCGGCCTCCTCGCCTGCGTTCAGGGACGCCGCGAGCCCCAGCGAGCCCGAGAGCTCACTAGCCTCATCCGAAAGGATGTCGCCGTACATGTTCGTGGTCACGATCACGTCGAACGCACCCGGATCGCGGACCAGGAGCGCGGCCATGGCGTCGATGATCTTTTCCTCGTATTCTATATCCGGATGGCGCGCGGCAACCTCGCGCGTGCATTCCAGATAGAGGCCGTCGCTCAGCCGAAGGACGTTGGCCTTGTGCACCGAGGTCACCTTGCCTCGGCGCTCGCGGGCCAGGGCGAAGGCGGCCTCGGCGATCCTCAGGCAGGCCTTGCGGGTCACGTTGCGCACGGCCAGCGCCACGTCGGGCGTGGGCATCATCTCGCCGCTGCCCGCGTACATGTTGCGGTCGGCATAGAACCCTTCGGTGTTCTCGCGCACGACCACCAGGTCCACGGGCTTGCCCACGGCCGGAGTGAGCCCCGGCAGGGTCCGGGCGGGTCGGATGTTGGCATAGAGGTCCAGCCGCTTGCGCAGTTGTCCCGACGGGTTCAGACCCCCCTTTGCAGCCGGCGGATACTCGTTATGGGAGACGGGTCCGAGGATCGTTCCGTCCGCGGCTCGGGCTGCCTCCAGAACGCTTTCGGGAAAGGTCGTCCCGTGCCTGTCCAGCGCGGAAAAGCCGATGCTGTGGTCCTCGAGGTCCAGTGTCAGGCCGAAACGATCGGCTGCCGCTCCGAGCACGGCGACCGTCGCCGCCATGATCTCGGGCCCGATCCCGTCGCCTTCGAGGGTAACGAGGCAGGCACTCTTGGTGGTCATGTCGGATCCTTTTCTGGGTGGAAATCGAGCAGGCACGGTACGCCGCCGCATCACGACGCGATCTCGAACTTTCGTATCCGAAGAGGCGCCGGTGTACAGACACGGCAAGAAATTCGCCTTCTGCATCCAGGCCCATGAGCGATGGATTGGCTTGAGGCGGCCGGGTCGCATGCTTCAGGCCCTCGAACTGACGGGGGTGCTCGGGAGCGACCTTCCGTGGCCGGCGGACGGGGAGAGGGCGCCGCCCTTCATCATCTCCTGGCCCGGGATCGCCAGATTGTTCGAGGCGCTGGCCGGCGTGTCGAGGCGGCTCGACCGGGCCCCCGGGCACCGTTCAAGACGCGGCGCAGCCCATGAGCGCGGTTCCGATCACGTTGCGGTCCACCGGCTTCGGGCAGTAGCGCGCGCCGGGAAAGCGGGCGGCGATGTCGTCCTCGATGACATGCGCCGAGTGGAAGATCAGCGGAACGCTCCGCGCGGTGAGCGCATCGGCCACCGGAAAGACGTCCCCGTCCTTGAGCCGGACGTCGAGCACCGCGGCCACGAGGGCGGTGTCGAGATCCGCGAGAGCTGCCGTGATCCGGGCATGGGGCCCCGCGACGCGGAACCCGGCCTCCTCGATCATCAGCTTGAGATCGAGCGCGACGATCGGCTCGTCCTCGCAAAGGAGCACGAGCCCATGATCCGAGCCCGCGCCCTCAGTCATGGATCTCGAACATCAAGATGGTCATGCGCATGTCCACCGTCCTCTCGACCTCGATCCGACCGTCGACCTGGGCGGCCGACATCTGCATGAGCGTCGATCCGAACCCGCTCTTCTCGGCCTCGCCACGTGCCATGGGCGCCTCGTAGCGTTCCGTCCAGTGAAGCCGCACCTCGTCGCCCCCGGCATGCGTCCAGGTGATGGCGAGCGTACCCTCCGCCGGGCCGAGGACACCGTATTTCGCCGTGTTCGTCGCGAGTTCGTGGAACAGCAGCGACAGGGTCGTCAGGGTCTCGGCCGCGACGTCGATCCGGGGGCCATCGACCTCGATGCCCGCATGGCCGCGATAGGGCTCGACCGCGCTCTCGACCGCGTCGCGCAAGGTCAGGGACCCGCCGGCAGGCACGTGGTGGGTGAGGTTGTGCGACCGGGCCAGCGCCCCGATCCGGGCGGTCACGCCGTCCACGAGGGCGGGCACGCTCTCGGCGGACATACCGGCGATCCGCACGATGCCCGAGATGATGGAGAACAGGTTCTTCACCCGGTGGTTCATCTCGTGGAGCATGATCTCCCGGACGCGACGGGCCTCCTCGGCCTCGGTCACGTCGTAGAGGACGCCGAGCGTGCGGTCGCCGCTGCGCCGGCCGACCATCTGGATGCTGCGGCCGTCACCGTCGCCGACGTCGAAGTCGAAGGTCAACGTGAAGGGCAGGACGGTGCCGTCATGCTGGCGCAGGGTCGTTTCCGTCTCGGAGCGGAAGGCCTCGGGCAGACTGTCGAGGAAATCCCCGAGCGGAAGCTCGCCGCGGTCCAGGCCGAGCAGCTTGGCGCTCGTATTGTCGAAGCGGAGGCCGGTCGCGCCCTCCGACAGCTCCCAAACGCCCATCTGCGCCACGTCGAGGGCCAGGCGCAGGCGGTCGCTCTCGGCCTTGAGCGCGCCTTCGAGGCGAAGTGCCTCCGTCAGTTCGCTGAAGACGAGGGTGACCCCGTCGATCCGGTCGTTCCGGTTGCGATAAGGGGAGGCCGCGAGAGACCAGATCCGCCCGGCGGAGGTGTCCCGCACCTGCAGATCGCGCCCTTCTCCGGTTTCTATCACCTCCTCGGTCGCCGCCAGCACCGCCGCGTCCTCGGAGATGCGGCTCGTGACCTCCGACAGGGGCCGACCCCTGTCGCCCGCGCGCAAGGGGTAGATCGCGTGGATCGCGTCGGTGAAGTTGCGGACCCGTCCGTCGATGTCGAGCACGACGAGGGGCAGCACCGTGGTGGAGAAGAAGTTCGACAGG
Source organism: uncultured Paracoccaceae bacterium (assembly GCA_947500825.1). Lineage (GTDB taxonomy): Bacteria > Pseudomonadota > Alphaproteobacteria > Rhodobacterales > Rhodobacteraceae > Palleronia. Next base: position 136,414 of record CANMTR010000004.1, read on the forward strand.
TCGGCGTTGGCGACCGAGAGATCCTCCACCTTGTCCTTCAGTTCGTCGTTGACCGTGGCCAGTTCCTCGTTCGTGGACTGGAGCTCCTCGTTCATCGACATCATCTCTTCGTTGGAGCTCTTCAGCTCCTCGTTCGCGGTCTCCAGCTCCTCCACGGCGGTGCTGAGGCGGGCGCGGGTGGCGCGCAGCTCGTCCTCCAGTCCCTGGACGTGGCTGTCGCTCGCGTCGATGTCCTCGATGTCCTCCTCGTCGGTGGGGGCGAACCGGTCGCGTGGGCGGAAGACCAGCAGGATGGTCCCGTCGCGGAGCGGATCGGCGATCAGGTCGAAGACCTGCCGGCCGAGCTCGGATGTCGCGACGATGTCGCGGCCGACGGCGCGCCGACCGGTCTGCCCCGACTGGCGCACCAGCGACGAGATCGCCTCGCGTACGCCTGGCCTGGCGAGGCTCGCAGCATGCTGGGCCGTCCGCTCCCCCGGAAAAACCTCCAGATAGCGCCCTAGCCGGCCGGTGGAGCCCACGACCTCGCCCTGGGAGGTAACGAGCAGGGTCGCCGGGCCGTATGCTTCCAGGATGCGCTCCGTCGCGGCGTTGTCGGACCACGGAACATGCGTCGCCGGGCCGCTCGAGCGCTCGGCGGCACGTCTGCGCCGCCGGGGGTCGTCGGAACGCCCCTTGAGATGGATCGGGTATTCCGACCGGGCGTCGTTCCGCTCGAAGATCCGGGCCTGGGAGTCGACGGCGTGGAACATCCGGTCGTTCCGGCCGAGCGTCTCCGAGGGGCCGAGGAACAGCGTCCCCCCGGGCCGTATCGCGTAATGGAAGATCGGCAGGACCGTGGATTGCAAGGGCTCGCCGAAATAGATCAGCACGTTGCGGCACGACAGCAGGTCGATGTTGGAGAAAGGCGGATCGCGCACGAGGCTGTGGGCCGAGAAGCGGATCATGTCGCGGATGCGCGCGGATACCTGGAACGTGCTGCTGCCCCGTGCGACGGTATAGAGGTCGCGTATCTCCTCGGGCACGTCCGCCATCACGGAATGGGCATAGACCCCCCGCCGCGCGATCTCCAGCATCCGTTCGTCGATGTCGGTGGCAAAGATCTGTATGTCGATGCTGCGCCGCTGGAGACGGACTTCTTCCGCGAAGAGCATGGCGATCGAATACGCTTCCTCGCCGCTCGAGCATCCGGCCACCCAGACACGGATATCCTCGTTGCCCGCGTTCTGGACGAGAGGCTTGACCACGCGTCGCCGGAGGGTCCGGAAATGCTCGGCATCTCGGAAAAAGCGGGTGACGTTGATCAACAGCTCGCGAAACAGGAACTCGCATTCCGCTGGATCGTCGCGGATATGGCGCAGATACGCGTCGGCGTCCGGCAGGTCGAGAACCTGGATGCGCCGTTGAACCCGTCGGCTCAGCGTCGACTTCTTGTAGCCCGAGAAATCGTGCCCGGACACGGCCCGCACCGCCGCGCAGATGTCGTCGAGCGTCTCCTCGACCGTGACCGCCAGCTCGCGTCCCCCCGCTTCGGCGGCGGACTTGGAGAAGAACTGCTGCAGTGTCTCGATCATCTCGCCCGGCGCGAGGACGAAGTCGACGAGCCCGGTGGATTGCGCCGAGGAGGGCATCCCGTCGTATTTCGCCGTCCGGGGGTCCTGCACGACGCCCACGCCGCCGTGCTCCTTTATGGCGCGCAGGCCCGCGGTGCCGTCCGCCCCGGTGCCCGACAGGATCACGCAGGCCGCGCGCCGCCCCTGGTCGATGGCGAGGCTCTCGAAGAAGTCGTCGATGGGCCGGCGCAGACCGCGCGGCTGCTCGAACTCCGTCAGGCTCAGGCGTCCCCCGTCGATGGAGAGGCCGTGCCCGGGAGGAATGATGAGTACCGTGCCGGGCCGCACGGTCTCTCCGTCTTCCGCCTGATGCACCTCGAGCGAAGTGTGCCGCGCCAAGAGCTCGGCCAGGAGGCTCTCGTGGTTCGGATCGAGGTGCTGCACCACCACGAAGGCCAGGGTGCAATCCGGCCCGGCTTCCGTGAGCATCTCGCGCAATGCCTCGAGCCCGCCGGCCGACGCGCCCACGCCCACGACGCGCAGGGTCGCGCCCCCGGCCACATCCGCCGCTTCGCCCGCGGTCACGGCCCGGTCATTCATTCAGGTGCAGCTTCGCCAACATCGCGACGGAGTCCGATATGGCCTTCGCCGACCCCTCCATCGCCAGGCCGAATTGCTGACCCATGAGGTGGATGTCGGCCAGGTTGCGCGACAGTTCCGCGTCGTTCTCGCGCAAGCTCCGGCGCCGGTCGGCCGCGCTCATGTCGAACTGCGAGGCCAGGATGAACCGGGTCGTGCCGCCCCGTGCCCGCAGGCGGCTCATGAAGACGAGGTTGCGGAATGTCGATCCGTCCTTGCGGTAGTTCACGATCGGGAAACGTCCGTCGTCCTGCCGGTCGTCGTGGACGAAGTCGTGCAGCGCCCTCTGGCCCTCGCGGTCGGTCTCATCCCCCTGCAGGAGGCGGCAGTTGCGACCCTCGACATCCGCGGAATCATATCCCGTCAGGGTGCAGAAGCTCTCGTTCACGAGGACGAGTGGCACATCTCCCTCGGCCGTGGAGATCGCGAGGGCGACGCGGGAACGCTCGATATAGTCGGCGAGGGGGTCTGGAAGCTCGTCTTTCATGCGAAGTCGCGTTTCTCCGTCGTGGATGGGCTGATGGCCATGGCCGCAACCTAAGCATCCGCCCCAAAACGATCAAATTCTTGAACCCCTTCCTTTGCCGAAACGTAAGTGACCCGTCCATGGACCGCGCCGATCCGGCGCAACGTCTCGCGCGCATGGCGGCCGCGCCCAGGGGCAAGATAATTCTTGCCGCAAGGTGAATGACCGTTCACAAATATGTTCATGACGATGATCGCGGATACCGGCGCGGGGGCCGAGACGGGCACGAGGCCGCGGATTCGTGCAGCCGCCCGGTCGCTCATCGCCGAGCGTGGCTTCGAGGCGGTGTCGATGCGAGACATCGCCCGCCGCGTGGGGGTCAGGCCCAGCGCCATCTACAATCACTTCGAAAGCAAGCAGGCGCTTCTGGCGGATCTGATGGTCGCCCACATGGAGCGTACGCTTGCCGCGCTCGACCGTGCCTTGCCGTGCGACGCCGCCCCTCGCGCCCGGCTCGCGGCCTTCGCGCGCTTCCACGTCGGATACCACCTGGACGAGCCGGAGGACGTGTTCGTCGCCTACATGGAACTGCGCAGCCTGGATGCGGCGAACCGGGCGGTTCTGGGTCGCATGCGCGACCGCTACGAGCGGGTTCTGTGCCGCATTCTGCAAGAAGGTATCGCGGCGGATGCCTTCGCGCCGGCCGATCCGCGGATCGAGGCGCGCGCCTTGATCGCCATGATGACGGGCGTGACGGTCTGGTTCCAGGAGGACGGCCGGATCGACCGGGCCGAGGTGGTGGAGCACTACGTGAAGATCGTGCTGCGCAGCGTCGGCGCCGCCGCTCCTGGGGAGGAGACTTGAAAATGTTCGACCAGACCATGCATTTCGCGCTCGGTGACGAGATCGACCCGCTTCGCGACACGGTGCGCCGGTTCGCGCGGGACGAGATCGCGCCCCGCGCCGAGGAGATCGACCGCTCGAACGACTTTCCCGCCGACCTTTGGCGGAAGATGGGCGACCTGGGCGTTCTCGGCATCACGGTTGAGGAGGAGAACGGCGGCGCCGGCATGGGCTATCTCGCCCATTGCGTCGCGATGGAGGAGATCAGCCGCGCCTCGGCCTCGGTCGGGCTGTCCTACGGGGCCCACTCGAACCTGTGCGTCAACCAGATCCGCCGCAACGGCTCCCCCGCCCAGAAGGAGCGGTACCTCGCTTCGCTCGTCTCGGGCGAGAGCGTGGGGGCGCTCGCCATGAGCGAGCCCGGCGCGGGCTCGGACGTGGTGGGCATGACCCTGCGTGCGGACAAGCGCAACGACCGCTTCGTCCTGAACGGCAACAAGATGTGGATCACCAACGGCCCCGACGCCGACACGCTGATCGTCTACGCCAAGAGCGACCCCGACGCCGGCCCGCGCGGCATCACCGCATTCCTGGTGGAGAAGGGCATGGCGGGTTTTTCCACGGCCCAGAAGCTCGACAAGCTGGGGATGCGCGGGTCGAACACGTGCGAGCTGGTGTTCGAGGATTGCGAGGTCCCGTTCGACAACGTGCTGGGCGAGGAGGGGCGCGGCGTCAACGTGCTGATGTCGGGCCTCGACTACGAGCGGGTGGTGCTCGCGGGCGGGCCGATCGGCATCATGGCCGCCTGCCTCGACGTGGTCGTGCCCTATTCCCACGAGCGCGAGCAGTTCGGCGCTCCCATCGGCTCGTTCCAGCTCATGCAGGGCAAGATCGCGGACATGTACGTCACGATGAACGCCTGCCGGTCCTACGTCTATGCCGCGGCCGCGGCCTGCGACCGGGGAGAGACGTCGCGCAAGGACGCCGCGGGCTGCATCCTCTACGCCGCCGAGAAGGCGACACAGGTGGCCCTCGAAGCGATCCAGGCGCTGGGCGGCAACGGATACATCAACGACTATCCCACCGGCCGGCTGCTTCGCGATGCCAAGCTCTACGAGATCGGCGCCGGCACCTCCGAGATCCGCCGCATGCTGATCGGCCGCGAGATCTTCGAGGGCTCCGCCCGATGACGGCCCTGCAAAGTGCGATCTCCCCCCGCTCCGAGGGCTTCGCCGCCAACCGCGCGGCGATGCAGGCCGCGCTGGACGATGTTCGCGCCGCCGCCGAGACGGCCCTCGCCGGCGGGGGCGAGCGTGCCCGAGAGAGGCATCTGGGCCGCGGCAAGATGCTGCCGCGCGACCGGGTGCAGTCCCTCCTCGATCCCGGGTCGCCGTTCCTGGAGGTGGGGCTCCTGGCGGCCCACGGCCTCTACGGCGGCGAGATCCCGTCCGCCGGCGCCATCGCCGGGGTCGGCCGGGTCCGGGGGCGCGAGGTCATGGTGCTGGCCAACGACGCGACCGTGAAGGGGGGCACCTACTTTCCCCTCACGGTCAAGAAGCACCTGCGCGCCCAGGAGATCGCGGCCGAGAACCGGCTGCCCTGCATCTACCTGGTGGATTCAGGGGGGGCGAACCTGCCCAACCAGGACGAAGTCTTTCCCGACCGGGACCATTTCGGGCGCATCTTCTACAACCAGGCGCATATGAGTGCCGCGGGCATCGCCCAGATCGCCGTGGTCATGGGGTCGTGCACCGCTGGTGGCGCCTACGTTCCCGCGATGAGCGACGAGACGGTGATCGTGCGCGACCAGGGCACGATCTTCCTCGCCGGGCCGCCATTGGTGAAGGCCGCCACGGGAGAGGAGGTCACGGCCGAGGACCTGGGCGGTGGGGTCCTCCATGCGGGCACCTCCGGCGTCGCCGACCACCTGGCCGAGAACGACGCCCACGCGCTGCAGATCGCGCGGCGGATCGTCGGCAATCTCGGTCCCGCGATCCGCCCGTCCCTCGCCGCGCAGACGCCGGAGCCGCCGCTTCTCGATCCGGAAGAGATCATGGGCGTGGTGCCGGCCGATCCGCGCACTCCCTACGACGTGCGCGAGGTGATCGGCCGGATCGTCGACGGCTCGCGCTTCGACGAGTTCAAGTCCCGCTTCGGGGAGACGCTGGTCACCGGCTTCGCCCATGTCTGGGGGATGCCCGTGGGGATCGTCGCCAACAACGGGGTCCTCGTGTCCGACGCGGCGCAGAAGGGCGCTCATTTCGTCGAGCTCTGCGCGCAACGCCGGGTGCCGCTCGTGTTCCTGCAGAACATCACCGGCTTCATGGTCGGAAGCCGCGCCGAGGCGGGGGGCATCGCGCGCCACGGGGCCAAGCTCGTCACCGCCGTCTCGACCGTCGCCGTGCCCAAGATCACGATGCTGATCGGTGGCTCCTACGGGGCGGGCAACTACGGCATGGCGGGGCGGGCCTATTCACCGCGCTTCCTGTGGACCTGGCCCAACAGCCGCATTGCGGTGATGGGCGGCGAACAGGCCGCGCGGACCCTGGCGATCGTCAAGCGCCAGGCGATGGAGGCGCGCGGCGACACATGGCCGGAGGCGGAGGAAGAGGAGTTCCGCCGCCCGACCGAGGAGATGTTCGAGCGGCAGTCCAATCCGCTCTATGCCACCGCGCGGCTCTGGGACGACGGGATCGTCGCGCCCGCGGCGAGCCGCGAGGTTCTGGCCCTGTCCCTCGCCGCCGCCCTGAACGCGCCGATCCCCGAGACGCGCTTCGGCCTGTTCAGGATGTAAAGCGATGATCTCCAAGCTCCTGATCGCCAATCGCGGAGAGATCGCGGTCCGCATCATCCGCACCGCCCGGCGGATGGGCATCGCCACGGTCGCCGTCCATTCCGACGCCGATACCGGGTCGCTCCACGTGGCCATGGCCGACGAGGCGGTCCGCATCGGCCCGGCGGCGCCAGCCGAGAGCTACCTCGACGCGGAGGCGATACTCCGGGCGGCGCGGGCGACGGGGGCCGACGCGATCCATCCCGGTTACGGCTTCCTGTCGGAGAACCCGGATTTCGTCGAGGCGGTGGAGGGAGCGGGCCTGATCTTCGTCGGCCCGCCCGCCGCGGCGATACGGGCCATGGGCCTGAAGGACCGCGCCAAGGCGTTGATGGAGGAGGCGGGCGTGCCGGTGGTCCCCGGCTATCACGGCGAGGACCAGGACGCCGGGACCCTCCGCGCCAAGGCGTCCGAAATCGGATATCCCGTCCTTATCAAGGCGCGCGCGGGCGGAGGCGGCAAGGGGATGCGGCGGGTCGACCGGGACGCCGAGTTCGACGCCGCGCTGGACTCGGCCCGGTCGGAGGCACGGTCGTCCTTCGGCGACCCGGCCTGCCTGATCGAGAAATGCGTCTCCACGCCGCGCCATATCGAGGTGCAGGTCTTTGCCGACGGGCACGGCAATTGCATACACCTGTTCGAGCGGGATTGCTCGCTCCAGCGCCGCCACCAAAAGGTTGTCGAGGAAGCCCCCGCGCCGGGCATGACCCCGGCGATGCGCGCCGAGATGGGTGCGGCGGCGGTGCGCGCGGCCCAGGCGGTGGGATATGTGGGCGCCGGCACGGTGGAGTTCATCGCCGACGCCTCCGGCGGGCTCGACCCGAACGGCTTCTTCTTCATGGAGATGAACACGCGCCTCCAGGTCGAGCACCCGGTGACGGAGGCGATCACCGGGCTCGACCTCGTGGAATGGCAACTGCGGATCGCGGCCGGGCATCCGCTGCCCGTGGCCCAGTCCGACCTGGCCATCGACGGCCACGCCGTGGAGGCGCGCCTCTACGCCGAGGACCCGGCACGCGATTTCCTGCCTGCCTCCGGGCACCTCGCCACCTTGCGATTTCCGCCCGAGGGGCCTGGCCTTCGGATCGACAGCGGCGTGCGTGAGGGGGACGTGATCAGTCCCCATTACGACCCGATGATCGCCAAGGTGATCGCCCACGGCCCCGACCGGAGCGCGGCCTTCGCCGCCTTGGGCCGGGCGCTGGGCGCGACCGTCACGGCCGGGTCGGTGACGAACCGTGCCTTCCTGTGTCGTCTTCTGGCCGATGCGGACGTCCTCGCGGAGCGGGTCGAGACCGGGCTGATCGCGCGCAAGGGCGACGCGCTGACCGTCGACCCCGCGCCCGATGCGCGGGCAATGGCCCTGGCGGCCCTGGCCGTGGCGGTTCCGCCCTCCGTGGACGGAGCGTCGCCGTTCGACGCCCTGCGCGATTTCCGCCTTCACGGCACCGCCCGCGCGACCGTGCGGTTCGACGACGGCGCTGGCGGGATGGAGGTCGTGACGGTGACCACCGCGCCGGGCGGCGCGCGGCGCGTCGAGACGCCGGGGGGCCTCGTGGAGATCGACCGCGTACATCGGCAGGAGGCCACGACGCTGGCGGTGGTCGAGCAGGGGGTGCGCCGCCGCGTCCCCGTGTCGGTGGCGGGCCGCCGCGTCCTGGTCCAGCCCGAGGGGACGGCGCACGAGTTCCTCCTCTACGATGCGGCCGAGGCGGTGGCGGAAGCTGGGGGAGACAGGCTCGTGGCCCCCATGACGGGGACCGTGCGCCGCGTCTCCGCCCGGGTGGGCGAGGACGTGGAGAAGGGGCAGCCGGTCCTCGTCCTCGAGGCGATGAAGATGGAGCACACGCTCGCCGCCCCCCGCGCCGGCCGCGTCGCCGAGGTCCTGGCGGAGCCGGGCGAGCAGGTGGAGGAGGGCGCGCTCCTCCTGGCGCTGGACCCGGAGGAGGCGGGATGAGCGACACCGCCCTGATCTTCGAGATGGCGCCGCGCGACGGGTTGCAGAACGAGCCGGAGGCGATCGCGACCGCCGACAAGATCCGGCTGGTGGACCTCCTGTCGTCGGCGGGGCTGGCCAAGATCGAGGCCGCGAGCTTCGTATCGCCGAGATGGGTGCCGCAGATGGCCGATGCGGCCGAGGTTATGGCGGGCATCACCCGCGTGCCGGGCACCCGGTACACGGCCCTCACGCCCAACGCCAAGGGGCTCGAACGCGCGATCGAGGCCCGGGCGGACGAGGTGGCGGTCTTCGGGTCGGCCTCCGAGGGGTTCAGCCAGCGCAACATCAACTGCTCGGTGGCCGAGAGCCTGGAGCGGTTCGCCCCCGTGGTCGGCGCGGCGCGCGAGGCCGGTCTGCCGGTCAGGGGCTATGTCTCCTGCGTGGTCGAATGCCCCTACGACGGTCCGACGCCGCCGGACAGGGCCGCGGACATGGCGGCGGCGCTGGTCGCGCTGGGCTGCTACGAGGTCTCGCTCGGGGATACGCTGGGGCGCGGCACGCCGGGCGCGGTGGACGACATGCTGGGCGCGGTCCTGGACAGGGTGCCGGCCGCGCGGCTTGCGGGGCATTTCCACGATACCGGCGGCCGGGCGCTGGACAACGTCCGCGCGGCCCTGCGGCGCGGGATCACGACCTTCGACGCCGCCGCCGGGGGGCTGGGCGGGTGCCCCTACGCGCCGGGGGCCAAGGGCAACGTGGCGACCGAGGCGGTCGTCGACATGCTGGAGGGCGAGGGGGTCTCGACAGGTATCGACCGCGCGGCTCTGGAGGAGGCGGCGCGCCTCGCACGCGGTTTGCGGCCCGAGCGGGAGGTGCTGGCATGAGGGGCTACGAGACCCTGGCCATGGAGGTCGACGGACGCGGCGTCGCCCGCGTCACCCTCGATCGAGCGGAGAAGAGGAACGCCCTGTCGGCCGAGATGATGGACGAGCTGCGCGACGTGGCGGAGCGCGCGCCCGGAGAGGGCATCCGCGCCATGGTCCTGTCAGGCGCTGGGGGGACGTTCTGCGCCGGCGGCGACCTTGGCTGGATGATGGCCCAGATAGAGGCCGACAGGCCCACGCGCATGGCCGAGGCGCGTCGGTTGGCCGATACGCTCCGGGCGCTGAACGAGATGCCGGTGCCCCTCATCGGACGGGTCGAGGGCGTTGCCATGGGCGGCGGGATCGGGCTGGCGTGCATCTGCGACGTGGCCATCGCGGAGGAGGGGTGCCGGTTCGGTTTCACCGAAACGCGGCTGGGGATCATTCCCGCGACCATCGCGCCCTACGTGATCGCGCGGATGGGGGAGGGGCCGGCGCGCCGGGTCTTCATGAGCGGGCGGATCTTCGACGGCGGGGAGGCCGCGCGACTGGGAATCGTGGGCGCGAGCGTTCCCGCCGCCGATCTGGACGCGGCCGTGGAGGCGGAGGTCGCGCCGTATCTCGAAGTATCGACGGAGGCGGCGGGACGGGCCAAGGCGCTCGCGCGGTCTCTCGGGCCCAGGATCGACGACGCGGCGATCGCGGACACGATGGAGCGGCTGGCAGACTCCTGGGAGACCGAGGCGGCGCGAACGCGCATCGCGGCATTTCTCGATCGGAGGAAGCCGGGCTAGGATCGTAATTTGCGGGGCGGAGGAGGCCCCGGGGGGAGGAGAGCATGACAGATTCCGACACCGTCCTGCGGTGCGAGGCCGTGACCCGGCGCTTCGGCGGCATCCGTGCCCTCAAGGGCGTGAGCGTGGATATCGCGAAGGGCGAAATCTTCGGTCTCGTGGGGCCCAACGGGTCGGGCAAGACCACTCTCGTCAACTGCGTGACCGGCTTCTACCCGCCGCAGGAGGGGCGCATCCTGTTCGAGGGGGCCGACATCACCGGGCGCAAGCCCCACCGGATCGCTGCCGGCGGCATCGCGCGGACCTTCCAGAACGTCGCCCTCTTCAAGGGGATGAGCGTGCTGGAGAACATCCTCATGGGGCGCCACAATCTGATGCATCCCAACCCGATATCGTCGCTGTTCTATCCGTTCCTGGCCCGGGGCGAGGAGATCGCCCATCGCCGCAAGGTCGAGGAAATCATCGACCTGCTGCAACTCGAGAGCGTCCGCGACGAGGCCGTCGACGTGATCCCGCTCGGCCTGCAGAAACGGGTGGAACTCGCCCGCGCGCTGGCTGCCGAACCGCGCATGCTGGTCCTCGACGAGCCGATGGCGGGGATGAACCAGGAGGAGAAGGAATACATGGTGCGCTTCATCCTCGATGCCCACGAGGCGCTCGGGCTGACGGTGCTGATGATCGAGCACCACATGGACGTGGTCACGGCGATCTGCGGCCGGGTCCTTGTCCTCAACGACGGCACGTCGCTCGCGCTCGGCCCCGCGCGGGAGGCCATCGCCGACCCCGACGTGATCGCGGCCTATATCGGGACCAGTTCCGATGCGGCATGATCCGGACATGACCCGGGGCGCCCGGACACTCCATCCCGACTGGCGCGAGGACGACCACCTCATCGCCATCCTGGCCCGAAACGCCCGCGACCACCCCCGGGGCGTGGCGATGCGCGAGCGCGATCACGGGATCTGGCACGAGACGACCTGGCCCGCCTATCTCGACCGGGTGCTGGCGCTGGCCGCGGGACTGGAGGCGCAGGGCATCGGGGCGGGCGACGTCGTCCTGATCACGGGCGACAACCGCCCTGCCCTCTACGTGGCGCTCCTGTCTCTGGCGACCTTGCGCGCGATCCCGTCCCCGGCCTTCTCGGACAGCCGGCCCGAGGAGCTCCTTGGCCAGATGGAGCGCGAGGGTATCGCGGTCGCGATCGTCGAGGACCAGGAGCAGGTGGACAAGCTGCAATCGGTGCGCGACCGGCGAGGCGAATTGCGGACAATCCTCTACGACGATCCGCGCGGGTTGGACGGGTCCGCGCCGGAGGGTGCCCGGTCGATCGCCGACGTGGCCGCGGAAGGGCGCAGGCGGCTCGAGGCGGAGGCGGGCCTGCGCGAGGATCTGCTGGCGCGCCCCAGCGTCTTCGACGTGGCGGTCCTGATGCACTCTTCCGGCACCACGGGCGCGCCGAAGGGGATTCCCCTGCGCCACGGCCATCTCCTGTCGGGGGTGCGCAACGCCGCGCGGGCGGGCTACTTCCACGAGGGCGAGGAGCACATGGCCTACCTGCCCATGGCCTGGATCGGCGACTACAGCTTCTCGGTCGCCGCGGCGCTGGAGCTGCGCTTCACCGTGAATGTGCCCGAGAACCAGGAGACGGCGCTTCACGACCTGCGCGAAATCGCGCCCACGCTCTACTTCGCTTCGCCACGCGCCTGGTCGGCCATGCTGACCCGTATCCAGGTGGGCATCGCCGAGACGGCAGGGCTGAAGCGGCGCCTGTACGACCACTTCATGCCCTTCGCCATCGAGCGCGAGCGGCGGCGCCTGCGGGGCGAGGCGCCCGGTCTGGCGAGCCGGATCTGGTACGGGCTTGGCGACGCCATGATCTATGGCCCGATCCGCGACCGGCTGGGCCTCAGGCGCGTCGAACGGCCCTACACCGCCGGGGAGGCGATCGGGGAGGACGTGTTCCTCTATTTCCGGGCGCTGGGCCTCAATCTGAGGCAGTTCTACGGCCAGACGGAGAACTGCGCCCTGGCCGTGGCGCAGTCGAAGGAGGACATTTCCCTGACCACGGTCGGGCGCCCGTTTCCGGGTGTCGACGCGCGGATCGACGGGTCCGGCGAGATCCTGCTGAAGTCGGAGAACATCTTCGACGGCTACTGGGACAACGCGGAGGCCACGGCGGAGAGCCTGCAGGACGGCTGGCTGCATACCGGCGACGCGGGCGAGTTCGCCGAGGACGGACAACTCGTCGTCCTGGGCCGGCTGTCCGAAGTCCAGCACAAGGCCGATGGCACCCGCTTCATCCCGACCTACCTGGAGAACCGCCTCAAGTTCGCGGCCGCGATCCGCGACGTCTGCGTGATCGGGGCGGACAGGCCGTTCCTCGCGGCGATCGTGTGTATCGACTTCGACGCGGTGGGGCAATGGGCGCAGGAACGGGGCCTGTCCTATACCTCCTACGCCGAGCTGTCGCAGATGCCCCAGGTGATCGAACTGGTGGGCGAGCGCATTGCGGAGTTGAACCGCGCCGTGCCCGACAGTCTGGTCATCCGCCGCTTCATCAACCTCCACAAGGAGTTCGACCCCGACGACGGCGAGGTCACGCGGACGCGCAAGGTCCGGCGCAAGGTCATAGACGAGAATTACGCCGACATCATCGCCGCGATCTACGACCGGGCCGAGACCGTCGAGCACGAGGCGCGGATCACGTACGAGGACGGCCGGACCGGCACGCTCCGGCGCCGCCTGTCGATCGGCGACATAGACGGGGAGGGCTGAGCGAATGGCGTATTTCCTGGAGCTTCTGGTCAACGGCGCGCTCGTGGGGCTGATGTATTCGCTGGCCGCGCTGGGCTTCGTGCTGATCTACAAGTCCTCGGGCGTGCCGAACCTGGCACAGGGCGCGCTGGTGATGATGGCGGCCTACGCGGCCTGGGCGATGGTGGACTTCGGCCTGCCGCTCTGGGCCGCGGTGATCGCCGCCGCCGCGCTGATGTTCGCCTTCGGCCTCCTCGTGGAGCGGGTGCTGCTGCGGCCCATGGTGGGCCAGCCGGTCATAATGGTGGTGATGCTGACCCTCGGGCTGGAGATCCTGCTGCGCGGGCTGGTGCCCGGCCTTCTGGGGGCCGCGCCGAAGCCGCTCGACATCGGCATCGGGCTGGCCCCCGTGATCGTCGGAGACGTGTTCATGAACCGCGCCTACCTCGTGGGGGGCGTGGTGGCGGTGGTGCTGATCGGGGCCTCCATGCTCTTCTTCCGCACACGGCTCGGGACAAAGCTGCGCGCCGTGTCCGACGACCATGTCGCGAGCTGGGCCGTGGGACTGTCGGTGGAGCGCGCCATCGCGATATCCTGGGGGATCGCGGGGATCGCGGCCGTGGGGGCGGGCGTGCTCTGGGGGTCGGTGCAAGGGGTGGACTGGACCCTGTCGAGCCTGCTGTTCCCGGCCGTCGCGGTGGTGATCCTGGGCGGCATCGACTCGATCAAGGGCGTGTTCGTCGGCGGGCTGGCGGTGGGTATCCTGGGCTCGGTGATCCCGGGATACCTCGATGCCTATGCGGGTGGCTCCACCCGGGACGTCGTGACGTCGCTGATCATCCTGCTGACCATCATGATCCGACCCTACGGCATATTCGGCCGCGAAGACATCGAGAGGATCTGAGTCATGTTCTATCGCCTCTCCGGCATCCACCACACCGGCTACGCGAGCGCCCACCGCTTGTGGTCCGTTCCCGCCGACCGCTGGCAGGTCGTCGCGGTCCTGGCGCTCGCGCTTCTCGCGCCGCTTTTCGTCTCGGACCTCTACCTGGGCAGCTATGTCCTGCCCTGGCTGGTCTGGTCGGCGGCGGCCCTGTCGCTGTCGCTCCTGATGGGCCTCGCGGGGCAGCTTCATTTCGGCTACGCGGCGGTCATGGCGATCGGGGCCTATACCTCGATCCACCTGGCCCAGGCGGGTGTGCCCTTCGCCCTCGCGATCCTGGGGGCGGGCCTGACCTCGGCCGTGATCGGCACGCTCTTCGGAGCGGCCGCGCTCAGGGTGAAGGGCCTCTACCTGGTGATGGCGACGCTCGCCATGCAGTACCTGGTGGATTGGGTGATCGTGAACGTCCCCGCGATCTCCGGCGGCGCTCAGGCCACCCTCAGGACGCCCGACGTGACGTTCCTGGGCCTGCCGGTGGAGACCCTGTCGCAACGCTACTACTTCGCGCTGGCCTGGGCGGTGCTGCTGGCGCTCTTTTTCATGAACGTGAAGCGCACGAGCTTCGGGCGCGCGCTGATCGCGATCCGGGACAAGGACTTCGCGGCGGCCGTGATCGGCGTCGACCCGTTCCGCTTCAAGCTGATGGCGTTCCTGACCTCGTCCTTCGTGGGCGGTGTCACGGGCGCGGTTCTGGCCTTCTGCTACTACCGCGCGGTCACGCCCGAGCAGTTCAGCTTCAACGTCTCGATCCAGCTCGTCGCCATGGTGCTGGTCGGTGGCCTGGGCAGTGTGATCGGCGGGTTCCTGGGGGCCGGCTTCGTCCTGCTTTTGCCGATCATCCTGACCAACGCCATCGCCGACCTGGGCGCGTCCGGCTGGATCGACCTTTCGCAGAACCTGATGGCCCATTTGCCGCTCATTTTCTACGGCGCCATGATCATCGGGTTCCTGCTCTTCGAGCCGCTGGGACTGGCCAAGATCTACGACAACGTCCGAAAGTACTTCCTCGTCTGGCCGTTCCGCCATTCGGGAAGCTGACGATCACCAAGGGAGGAGAGACCATGAGATTGTTCGCGAAACTTGGCTTCGCCGCGGCGCTGGCCCTCGGGCCCGCCGCCGCCACGGCGCAGGAGGAGCCGATCAAGTTCGGCCTGCTGCAGGATTTCACCGCCGTCTACACCTTCGTCTCCGGCGAGTATAACCAGGGCCAGCAGGATTACCTGACGCTGGTGAACGAGGAAGGCGGCATCGACGGCCGCATGTTCGAGGCGATCGTGCGCGACACCGGCAACGAGCCCCAGCGGGGGATCGAGGCCTATAACCGCGCCCGGGAGGAGGGCGCGATCCTGTTCGACTTTCTGTCCACGCCCGTATCCCGCGCCATCGTCGACCAGGCCATGCAGGACGAGGTAGTCTTGATCACGCCGCTTCACGGCAGGGGCGACGCGGCGGCCGGACAGACCTTTCCCTACGTCTTCCCGGTGATGGCGACCTACTGGTCGCAGGCCGCGATCCTGGCCGACTACATCAACGAGAACGAGGGCGGCCTCGAGGGCAAGAAGATCGCGCTGGTGCATATCGACAGCCCCTTCGGCCGCGAACCGACCCCGATCCTGGAGGACCTGGCGGAGCAGGAATCCTTCGAGTTCCGTGCCTTCGCCTATCCCAGCCCGGGCAACGAGCAATCGGCCGTGTGGTCGGAGGTGCGCCGCTACCGCCCCGACGCGGTGTTCATCTGGGGAGCGGGCGGCGGGCAGTCCGTGTCGGTGCGCGAGGCGATCCGCAACGGCATTTCGGCCGAGAACATCTATTCCGTCGTCTGGCTGGCCGAGACGGACGCACAGAACGTGGGCGTCGACGCCATGGAGGGCGTGAAGCGCTACGAGGCCGTCGCCACGGGGACCGACAATCCGATCCTGAGCCGGATGGTCGAGCAGGTGATCGAGCCCGGTCTCGGCGCGGGCGGCGAAGCCAACGTGGGGTCGAGCTACTACAATATCGGCGTGGCGACGATGGCGGTGGCCGTCGAGGCGGCGCGGCTGGCAATCGAGAACGGAGACGGCCCGCTCGACGGGACCGCGCTCAAGAACGGGTTCGAGATGATCGAGGACTTCGACGCCGAGGGGCTCATGCCGCCCATCACGATCACGACGGAGGATCACCAGGGCGGAGGCTTCGGCCGGGTCGCGCGATGGACCGGCGAGGAATGGGAGCCCGTGTCCGACTGGACGACGGCCTATCAGGACATCGTCCGGTCCGAGATCGACGCGGGCGCGGCCGAGTATTCGGGAGGAAACTGAGATGCCCGGACTCGCCCTGTCGAGCGTCGAGGTCGTCTACGACAAGGTGTTCCTCGCCATCAAGGGCGTGTCGCTGGAGGTGGGGGAGGGCGAGATGGTCGCCCTCCTCGGATCGAACGGCGCCGGCAAGAGCACCACGCTCAAGGCCGTCAGCGGCCTCCTGGGCCCCGAACGCGGGGACGTCACGCGCGGCACGATCACGTGGGACGGCACCGATCTGCTCCGGATGGGCGCGCCCGATCGGGTGGGGCGGGGCATCGTCCACGTCCTCGAGGGGCGCCGCGTGTTCGGCCACCTGACGCCGGACGAGAACCTGGTCGCCGCCTATTCGGGTAGGCGAGGGTCGCAGCCCTTCGACGCGCTGCGCGATCAGGTCTACGAGTACTTCCCGCGGCTGAAGGAACGCGCGAAGTCGAAGGCGGGCTACCTGTCGGGCGGAGAGCAGCAGATGCTGGCCATCGGGCGCGCGTTGATGACGGAACCGCGGCTGATCATGCTCGACGAGCCCAGCCTCGGCCTCGCACCCGTCCTAGTGGAGGAGATCTTCGGGATCATTCGCCACATCAATGCCGAGCGGAAGCTGACCGTCCTTCTGGTGGAGCAGAACGCCGCCGCCACGCTCAGGATCGTGGACCGTGCCTACCTGATCGAGAACGGGCAGATCGTGATGTCCGGCGAGGCCGCGACCCTGGCAAAGAACCCCGACGTGCAGGAGTTCTATCTCGGCGGCGGGGGCAAGGTCGATTATCACGCGGTCAAGCATTACCGTCGCCGAAAGCGTTGGCTGGCCTGACCCGCCGCGGGGCCAGGCATAGTCCGAGCCACCCGCGCGAGCGGGCCGGCTCGCGCCTTCGGATGCTTGAGGAATAGGCGGTTCGCGCAAAAAATTGCCGAAAATTGTACGTAAACGCAACTTTACCTCTGAATTACGGGTTTCGGTGGCATGCCGGATCGGAACGGTCGGCACCACCGTGTAGGAGTAGAGAACATGAACCGTGTCTTCCTTGGATCGCTCAGTGCTGCGGCCCTGGCTCTCGGCGCGCAGACGGCCTTCGCCGAGCAGCATACCGGCGGCGGATCGGGGTCCGGCCAGATGGCCACCGTGACCTGCGAGGAGTTCCTTGCCCTGCCGGCGCAGGACCAGGAAATGCATGCCACAGCCCTGACCACCGCCAGCATGGGCGACATGGGCGGATCTTCGGACGCGATGTCCTCCGGCGAAGGCGACTCCGGCGCCATGTCCTCAGAGGGTGGCGAGTCCGGGTCGATGTCCTCCGACAGCAGCGGATCGGACACGATGGAAAGCGGGTCCGGCGGCTCTTCCACGTCGTCGGACGAGATGGCGACCGACAGCGGCTCCTCCGAAAGCGGAATGTCGGGCGACCCGAGCGAGTCCATGGCCAGCGACGGATCGGGCGGCGACTCGATGAGCTCGGACATGCAGCAATCGCCGACCGTCGTGGCGCTCGTGACCATCTGCGAGAACACATCCTCGGGAATGGGCGGTGGCTCCGGGATGGACGGCAGCTCGAGCGAGAGCGGCTCGTCCAACTGATCCAATGGTGGACGCAGGGCGTGGCGCGGGGGGCACGAGCCCCTCGCGCCACGCTTTTCGGATGACCGCCATGGGAGCCTGTCGCGATATCGGATAGTCTCGGCCCGCCACGGTCAGACGGTTCCGTCGGGCCGAATTCGTGGAGGACGAGAATGACTGGCGATACCGAACTCGAGACCCGCGCGCCCGAAGACCGTGCCGCCGCCCTCGCCGAGGCGTTGCCGAGGCAGATCGCGCGTGCCGCGGCCCTGCCCGGCTATGGGGCAATGGCCGGTATCGCGGCCGAGGAGGTGCGGACCCCCGGCGATCTGGCGCGCCTTCCGGTGCTTCGCAAGTCGGACCTCGTCGCCGCGCAGGAGAACAGCCCGCCTCTCGGGGGCCTCGTCCCCGATCAGGGGGCCTTCACGCATCTCTTCCAGTCGCCCGGCCCGATCTACGAGCCGGGCCGTATCGACGGCGACTGGTTCCGTCTGGCGCGCTTCCTGCGCGCCTGCGGTATCGGGCCCGGCGACATCGTCCAGAACTGCTTCGGCTATCATCTGACACCCGCGGGCATGATGTTCGACGGGGCCATCCGTGCCGTCGGCGCGGCTGTCATCCCCGCCGGAACCGGCCAGAGCGAGGCCCAGGCGCGCGCCGCGGCGCAGCTCGGGGCGACCGCGTATGCCGGCACGCCCGACTTCCTGAAGGTGGTGGTCGAGGCCTCCGACGAGGCGGGCCTGCCATTGTCGATCACGAGGGCGGCGGTGTCCGGCGGCGCTCTCTTCCCGTCCTTGCGCGAGTGGTACGCGGATCGCGGAATCGCGTGCCGCCAGTGCTACGCCACGGCCGACCTGGGCAACATCGCCTACGAGACGGAGGCGATGGAGGGCCTGATCGTGGATGAGGGCGTGATCGTGGAGATCGTCACGCCGGGAACGGGCGATCCGGTCCCGGACGGCGAGGTGGGCGAGGTGGTCGTGACGACCCTGAACCCCGACTATCCGCTGATCCGTTTCGCCACCGGCGACCTGTCCGCCGTCCTGCCCGGGACCTCTCCCTGCGGGAGGACGAACCGGCGCATCAAGGGATGGATGGGCCGTGCCGACCAGACGGCCAAGGTGAAGGGCATGTTCGTTCGGCCGGAGCAGGTCGCGCAGCTCGTCCGGCGGATCGGTGCCGACCGTGCCCGCGTGACGGTCACGCGGGAGGCAGATGCCGACGTCATGCACGTCGCGGTGGAAGCGGGGACCACCTGCGACCCGGAGACCCTCGACGCGGCGGTCCGGGACGTGTTGAAGCTGCGCGGCAAGGTCGAGACCGTGTCGCCCGGAACACTACCCCGGGACGGCAAGGTCATAGAAGACCTCAGAGATTATGACACCTGACGGAGAGACGGATGCGATCCCTCGTCCTTATCCTCGGCCTCGGTTTTCTACCTCACGCCGTCTTCGCGCAAGACGTGGCGCTCCTGATCGGAAACCGGAGCTACCAGACCCTTGATCCCGTCGCGGGAGCGGACGGCTTCGAAAGCGCGGGGGACGCCCTCGGCGAGACGGGGGCAGAGGTCATATCGGCCACCGATGCCGACCGGCCCGAGATGGTCGCCGCGATCCGCGAGTTCGCCCAGTTCGGCCGCGAGGCGGGCGGGCAGGCCGTGGTGCTCGTCGGTCGCTTCGGCGAGGTCGACGGGGACGCTTGGTTCCTGCCCGTGGAGGCGAGCGGCGACGACCGGATCGACACCGCGGAACACGGCGTGCCCGTCTCCCTGCTGGCCCGGATCGTGTCGCGCGCACCCGGGCGCGCGATCCTCGTCCTCGGCGCCGCAGACGTCCGCTCCCTTGGCCAGGTCGACCTGCCGCAGGGCGTGACCCTGGCCGTCACCGACCCGGGCAGCGCCGTGGCGTTCGCCCGCGACACGCTGGCGGTGCCCGGTGCGGCCATCGCCGACGGCTTGCCGGACGACGCGCGGACCGGCGGCTTCCTGCCCGCCGGGCTGACATTCCTGCCCGACGAGAGCGGGCAGCCGGGCGCAGTTCCCGATCCCGAGACGGCCTATTGGCTGCTGACGCGAAAGCGCGACGAGGCCGGAGCCTATCGCGCGTATCTGGGCCGGTTCCCGGACGGCGAACATGCGGCGGAGGCACAGGAGCGGCTCGACCGCTACACCGAGACGCCGGAGGACCGCGCCGAGCGGCTCGAGGCGGAGCTGGACCTGTCGCGGGAGGATCGGCAGGCGATCCAGCGCGACCTGACGCTCCTTGGATACGGTACCCGCGGGGTCGACGGCATATTCGGGCCGGGGACGCGCGCCGCGATCGTCGGCTGGCAGGAGGCGCAGGAACGCGAGGCGACGGGCTTCCTGACCCGCGAGCAGGTCACGGCCCTCGACGGCCAGGGCGCCGAGCGCGCCGCGGCGGTCGAGGCCGAGGAGCGCCGCCGACAGGAGGAGCGCAACCGCGCCGACGAGGCGCTCTGGTCCGGCATGGGCAGCGAGCGCAGCGAGGCGGAACTGTCGAACTACGTCGATCGCTTTCCCGACGGACTGCACGCCGGAGAGGCGCGCCGCCGCCTCGGCGAGATCCGCGGCGCCCGCGTGGCGGAAGAGGACGCGGGAGAGCGCGAACGCGAGCGCCAGATCTGGAGCGTCGTCCAGCAGGAAAATTCGGTCCAGGGCTACCGGACGTATATCGATGCCTTCCCCGACGGCGATTACGTGTCCGAAGCCCGCGCGGCGATCGACCGGCTGTCGCCGCGCGAGGTTCCGCAGGCGGGCCCGGGGCAGAGCGAGGAGAATTCGCTCGGCCTGACGCCGGCGACCCGGCGGGCGGTGGAGCAGCGTCTCGACGCGATGGGGCTGCGGCCCGGTACCGTGGACGGGACCTTCGACGGCCAGACCCGCGAGGCGATCCGTCGCTACCAGAGGGCCGCCGGCCTGCGCGCGACCGGCTACGTCAATCAGGGCACCGCGGTCCGCCTGCTGGCGGACTCGATCCGGGGCATCGTGCAATAGCCGCGCAAGGGGCGGCTTTCGCCGTGGTACCGGGTGCGCTATCGATCCCGCAGAGGAGAGAGCGATGACCGATCAGACCATTCCGCCCCGCCGGCCGATGACCCTGCGCGACGTCTCGGAGGCGTCGGGTGTCAGCGAGATGACGGTCAGCCGTGTGCTGCGCAACCGTGGCGACGTGAGCGAGGCCACGCGCAAGCGCGTGCTCGAGGCGGCGCGCGACCTCGGCTACGTGCCCAACAAGATCGCCGGCGCCCTGGCCTCGTCCCGGGTGAACCTTGTCGCGGTCATCATCCCCAGCCTGTCGAACATGGTGTTTCCCGAGGTTCTGGGCGGGATCACCGAGGTGCTGGACGAGACCCACCTCCAACCGGTCGTGGGCGTGACGAACTATCGCCCCGACCGCGAGGAGAAGGTGATCTACGAGATGCTGTCCTGGCGGCCCTCGGGGATCATCATCGCGGGGATCGAGCACAACGAGAGCTGCCGCAGGATGCTGCGCGCCGCCGACGTGCCCGTGGTCGAGATCATGGACGTGGACGGCGAGGCCGTGGATTCCGTCGTCGGCATTTCCCAGCGACGGGCGGGCCGGACCATGGCCGAGGCGATCCTGCGACAGGGATTCGAGCAGATCGGGTTCCTCGGGACGCAGATGCCGCTCGACCATCGGGCGCGCAAGCGCTTCGAGGGGTTCACCGAGACATTGGCGCGATCGGGACGGGAGGTGGCCGACCAGGAGTTCTATTCCGGAGGGTCGGCCCTCAAGAAGGGCCGGGAGATGACCCATGCGATCCTGTCTCGTACCCCGGACATCGATTTCCTCTATTACTCCAACGACATGATCGGGGCGGGCGGGCTGCTCTACTGCCTCGAGGAAGGCTACGACATTCCGGGCCGCCTGGGCCTCGCGGGGTTCAACGGGACCGAGCTTCTGGACGGTCTGCCGCGCAAGCTGGCGACCATGGACGCCGGCCGCGCGGCCACGGGCCGCGAGGCGGCGCGCATCATCGCCGGGCGGACGGACGGCTCGATCACCGATCCGCGCCGGATCGAGATCGAGGCGAATATCGAGTTCGGCAACACGCTCCGGCGCTACAAGCCGTGACGTTCAGCCCAGCTCGCGGGCCGTGATCGTGTAGGCGAAGTGGTCCGGGGACAGGGGATCGCGGCGGCGCCCCGCGATCTCCGCCTCAGGGTACATCAGGAACGGGACCGGCCCCTGGGTCGCGCCGGGCAACGCCACGTCATGGGCGAAGTTGAAGCCGAGCCAGTTCCCTTCCCACGCGCCGAACAGGGCCTCGCGCGCCGCGCGCACCTTCGGATGATCGAGGGGGAGGTCGCCCGGCGGCTCTTCCAGCATCACCTTGCGGACGTCGGCGGGATCGGCAGGCACCCAGCCGAACGCGTCGAGGAACACCTCGGCCCGGCAATGCTGGGCGCGGGTCACGTCGGCCGAGCCGGCCCCGAGGCTCTTGTAGCCGAACCGCGACGGCGCGACCCGCAGGCCGTAGACGTCGCGGGCGGGCAGGCCCGCCGCCCGGGCGAGGCCGACGAAGAGGGCGTTGAGGTCGGCGCATTTGCCGCTGAGGTCGCCCATCTCCAGCATCGAGGCGATGTCGCCCAGGCCGCAACCCCGCGTTTCGGGGTTGCGGGCGCTGTTCTCAACGACCCAGTCGTAGATCCGCTGCGCCTTGTCGAGGTCGCCTTGCGCGCCCTGCACGACGCGATCCGCCGTTTCGCGGACGATGCCATCGGTGGGGATGAGGTCGGTCGGCGCGGTGTAGAGGGCCCGCGCGGCGGGCGAGAGCGGCGGGACCGAGCGCGGGCGATCGAGTTCGACCTGGCGGTCGCGGGCATCCGCGCGGGTGCGCAGCTCCACCACGCGCCCCTTGGCATCGGCGGGCCAGTCGACGGCGAGGAAGCGGGCCCCGTGGACGGGGTCCGTGCCGGTCTGCGCCACGCCGCCCTCGGTCGTCCAGTCGGCCGGCCCCACGCGCATCCAGGGCGGCTCGGACACGGACGGCATGGGAAGCCAGACGCGCGCCGGACCACCGCCATCCGGCAGGGCGACACGCGTCGTGATCTCGTAGCGACGCCACTCCCCCGGGCGGGGGACAAACGCCGCGCGCGCGGGGTGACGGACCGCGACGCTGCCGCCCGCCGCCAGACCCAGGGCAATCGCCGCTCGTCGTGTGGTGATCATGGTGCCTCGACCGTTGCAAGCATCGGGCCGGTGGATAGGCCCGCGCGGGGCTCGATACAAGCCCGGTCGGAAAGGCCGGCCCGCCGCGGGCGGCGGCGGGCCGGTGCGGTCAGTGGACGACCGCGTGCTCGGGGGCCTGCCGGCTGGAGGACGAGACCCTGTCTCCGACGAGGAGCCCGTCCGCTCCGGCCTCCACCCGGACGGTCGCGCCGTCCTCGATGTCGCCGGCCAGGATCATCTCGGCGAGCTGGTCCTGAAGGGCGCGCTGGATCACCCGCTTGAGCGGCCGCGCGCCGTAGACGGGATCGTATCCCTCGTCGGCGAGCCAAGACCGCGCGGAGTCCGTCAGGTCGAGCGAGATCTTCCTGGCGGCAAGGCGCCGCTCCAGCCGCGCCATCTGGACGGCGACGATCCCGTCCATGTCCCCGCGGGTGAGCCGGTCGAAGATCACCGTCTCGTCCAGGCGGTTCAGGAACTCGGGCCGGAAATGGGCGCGCACGGCCTCCATGACGTCGGCGCGGGCCTGGGCGGCGTCGCCGTCTTCGGGCAGGCGGCTCAGGGCCTGGCTGCCGAGGTTCGAGGTGAGGACGATCAGCGTCTGCTTGAAGTCCACCGTCCGGCCCTGCCCGTCGGTCAGCACGCCGTCGTCGAGCACCTGCAGGAGCACGTTGAACACGTCCGGATGCGCCTTCTCGACCTCGTCGAACAGGATCACCTGGTAGGGCCTGCGGCGGACCGCCTCCGTCAGGACGCCGCCCTCGTCGTAGCCCACGTAGCCCGGCGGCGCGCCGATCAGGCGGGCGACGGCGTGCTTTTCCATGAACTCGGACATGTCGACGCGGACCATCGCCTGGTCGTCGTCGAAGAGGTACTCGGCCACCGCCTTGGTCAGCTCGGTCTTGCCCACGCCGGTGGGGCCGAGGAACAGGAACGAGCCCAGGGGGCGGTTCTCGTCGTTCAGGCCCGCGCGCGCCCGGCGCACGGCGTTCGACACGGCCCTGACCGCGGCGGACTGGCCGATGACGCGGCGGCCGATCTCCTCCTCCATGCGCAGGAGCTTCTCGCGCTCGCCCTCGAGCATCTTGGAGGTCGGGATGCCCGTCCAGCGCTCGACCACGCTCGCGATCTGCTCGGGGCGCACCGCCTCCTCGACCATCAGGTCGTCGTCGCGCGCCTCGGCCTCGCCCAGGCGGCGCTGGAGGTCGGGAATGATGCCGTAGCTGAGCTCCCCCGCCCGCGCGAGGTCGCCCTCGCGCTTGGCGATGTCGAGATCGGCGCGGGCGCGGTCCAGCTCCTCCTTCAGCTCGCGGGAGGCGTCGAGCTTGTCGCGCTCGGCCTGCCACTTGGCCGTCATCTCGGACGCCTGTTCCTGCAGGTCGGCCAGCTCGCGCTCGATCCGCTCCAGCCGGTCGCGGGAGGCCTGGTCGTCCTCCTTGCGCAGGGCCTCGACCTCGATCTGGTATTGCAGGATCTGGCGGTCCAGCGCGTCGAGCTCTTCGGGCTTGCTGTCGACCTCCATCCGCAGGCGGGACGCGGCCTCGTCCACGAGGTCGATGGCCTTGTCGGGCAGGAAGCGGTCGGTGATGTAGCGGTGCGAGAGCTGCGCGGCGGAGACCAGCGCGCTGTCGGAGATCCGCACGCCGTGGTGCAGCTCGTACTTCTCCTTGATGCCGCGCAGGATGGAGACGGTGTCCTCCACCGTGGGCTCGTCCACGACGAGGGGCTGGAAGCGGCGGGCCAGCGCCGCGTCCTTCTCCACGTGCTTGCGGTACTCGTCGAGCGTGGTGGCGCCGATGCAGTGCAGCTCGCCCCGGGCGAGCGCGGGCTTGAGGAGGTTGGAGGCGTCCATGGCGCCGTCGGACTTGCCCGCGCCCACGAGGGTGTGCATCTCGTCGATGAACAGGATGATCTCGCCGGCGGCGGCCTCGATCTCCTTCAGGATGGACTTCAGCCGCTCCTCGAACTCGCCGCGATACTTCGCCCCCGCGATGAGCGACCCCATGTCGAGCGACAGCAGGCGCTTGCCCCGGATGCTCTCGGGCACGTCGCCGTTGACGATCCTGAGGGCCAGCCCCTCGGCGATGGCGGTCTTGCCGACGCCGGGCTCGCCGATCAGGACGGGGTTGTTCTTCGTCCGCCGGCTCAGGACCTGCATGGTGCGCCGGATCTCGTCGTCGCGGCCGATGATCGGGTCGATCCGGCCCTCACGCGCGCGTTCCGTGAGGTCGACGGAGAACTTCTTCAGGGCCTCGTAGCCGTCCTCGGCCGAGGCGCTGTCGGCGGTGCGGCCCTTGCGCAGGTCGTTGATCGCGGCGTTGAGGCTCTGGGCGTTGACCGCGCCGGCGTCGAGCGCCTCCTTGGCCCTGGAGCGGACCATGGCCAGGGCGGTCAGGATGCGCTCGACGGGAACGAAGCTGTCGCCGGCCTTGGTGGCGAGCTTCTCGGCCTCGTCGAGGACGCGGCCGGTCTGCTGGTCGAGATAGACCTGGCCGGCATCGCCCGAGACCTTGGGCTGTTTGGCGAGCGACAGCTCGACCTGCTCGGCCACCCGCTTCGGGGTGCCGCCCGCGCGGGTGATGAGGTTCGCGGCCAGGCCCTCCTCGTCGTCGAGGAGCGCCTTGAGCAGGTGCTCGGGGACCAGCCTCTGGTGATTTTCGCGCATGGCGACGGTCTGGGCGGCCTGGATGAACCCGCGCGACCGCTCGGTGAACTTCTCCAAGTTCATGACGTGTCTCTCCTGTTCAGCACCCCCTGCGGAGCCGCCCGGTTGCGGCACGGCGTCCTTGGGGCCTTCATGTCCATGGAGATGGGGGGCGGCCCATCGGCGATCAAGATGTGGTGGAGGGGGGCGCTCTCACGCTTTTGCCGGGAGCGGTCCGAGCCCGGGGCTGATCCGGTCGCGCAGGAACGACATCGGATGCGCGCGCAGGGTCATCTGGGTGGCGGCGTAGTCCCGGACCACCTCCTCGCCCGCGGCCATGGCGGGCAGGTGCACCTGCGGCTCGGCGATGCCCTCGCCGTCGAGGTCGCGGTCGAACAGGGGCAGGGGGCGGGTACCGGAGAGCGCCTTCGCCGCCCAGACCGCCTCGCGGCGGGAAAGGCCCAGCCCGGCGAAGACATCCGCCTCGGCCAGCGCCCGCAGGCTGCGCGCGGACAGTCCGGCCCGGCGCCACAGGTCGTGCACCTCGCGGTAGCCGTTGCCGCGCGCGGCGGGGATCCAGTCGGCCTCGTCCTCGCCCAGCGCGCGCACGTTGCGCAGCCCCAGCCGCAGGGCCAGCCCGCCCTGGCCGTCCGGCTCCATGACGTTGTCGCGAAAGCTCGCGTTGATGCAGACGGGCCGGACCTCCACCCCGTGCTCGCGCGCGTCCCGGACGATCTGGGCGGGGGCATAGAAGCCCATGGGCTGCGCGTTCAGCAGCGCGCAGGCGAAGATGCCGGGGTGGTGGCGCTTGATCCAGGCGCTGGCATAGACGAGCAGGGCGAAGCTCGCCGCGTGGCTTTCGGGAAAGCCGTAGGAGCCGAAGCCCTCGATCTGCGAGAAGCAGCGCCGGGCGAACTCGGTGTCGTAGCCGTTCTGCCGCATCCCCCGCAGGAACCGGGTGCGGAACTCGCTCACGTTGCCCAGCTTCTTGAAGGTGGCCAGCGCGCGGCGCAGCCGGTCGGCCTCCTCGGGAGAGAACCCCGCGCCCACGATGGCGATCTGCATCGCCTGTTCCTGGAACAGGGGCACCCCCATCGTCCGCGACAGGACCTTTCCCAGCGCGTCGGAGGGGAAGGTGACCTGCTCCTCGCCGTTGCGCCGCCGCAGGTAGGGGTGCAGCATGTCGCCCTGGATGGGGCCGGGGCGGATGATCGCCACCTCGATCACCAGATCGTAGAAGGTTTTCGGCTTCATCCTGGGCAGGAAGTTCATCTGCGCCCGGCTCTCCACCTGGAAGACGCCGAGCGAATCGGCCCGCCCCAGCATCAGGTAGGTCTCCCCGTCCTCCGGGGGCAGGGTGGAGAGCGCGTATCTCGTGCCGTGATGGTGCTCGATCAGGTCGAAGGCCTTCCTGAGGCAACTCAGCATCCCCAGCGCCAGCACGTCCACCTTGAGAAGCCCCAGCGCGTCGATGTCGTCCTTGTCCCAGGGGATGATCGTGCGGTTCTCCATCGCGGCGTTCTGCACCGGGGCCAACTCGTCCAGCCGCCCGGCGGTGATGACGAAGCCGCCCACGTGCTGGCTCAGGTGCCGGGGGAAGCCGACGATCTCGGCCACCGTCTCCAGCGCCAGTTGCAGCCTGGGGTCGTCGGGATCGAGGCCCAGATCGCGCAACCGCTCCGCGTCGGGGCCGGTGCCGGAGGCCCCCCAGGTCTGGGAGGCCATCGCGGCCCCCGCCTCGTCGCTCATCCCCATGGCGCGGCAGACCTCGCGCAGGGCGCGCTTGGCGCGGTAATGGATGACGGTGGCGCAGATCCCGGCGCGGTGGCGCCCGTAGCGCGCATAGATGTGCTGGATCACCTCCTCGCGGCGCTCGTGCTCGAAATCGACGTCGATGTCGGGGGGCTCGTCGCGGGCCTCCGAGACGAACCGCTCGAAGACCATGGTGCCGACCTCGGGCGAGACGGAGGTGACCCCGAGGCAGTAGCACACGACCGAATTGGCCGCCGATCCCCGCCCCTGGCACAGGATGCCGCGCGACCGCGCGAAGGCGACGATATCGGCGACGGTCAGGAAGTAGGGGGCGTAACCCAGCCGCGCAATGAGGGACAGTTCGCGCTCCATGAGGGCCGCGACCGAGGCGGACGCGCCGTGGGGGTAGCGGTTCGAGAGCCCCTCCCGCGCGAGCCGGGCCAGGCGCTCGTCGGCCGTCTCCGTCTCCGTCGCCTCGGAGGGGTAGTCGTGCCCGAGCTGCGACAGGCAGAAGGTGCAGCGCGCGGCGAGCCGGGCGGCGCGATCGCAGGCCGCGGCATGGTCGCCCAGGATCCGCCGCATCTCCGGCGGGGTGCGCAGGCGCTGCTCGGCATTGGCCAGTGCGATGTGGCCCAGGTCTTCCACCCTGACCCCGGTGCGGATCGCGGTCAGCACGTCGGCCAGGCGGCGGCGGGCCCCGTGGTGCATGATCGGCCGGGCGGTGGCGACCGTCGGGACGCCCAGCTCCACCGCGACGGCGGCCGCGCGGTCGAACCGCGCGGCGTCCTCTCCGTCGTAGCGGGGCGAGAGCGCGAGGCTCACCTCCCCGGGGAAGCGGCGCGCGAGCCGTCGTGCCAGCCTCTTCCAGTGGGCCGGGCCGCCGGGATGCACGACCAGTTCCGCGCCCCCGCCCCATTCTTCCAGGTCGTCGAAGTCCAGGTGGCATTCCGCGTCGCGCGACCGCAGCCTGCCGGCCGAGATCAGGCGGCACAGGCGCCCCCAGGCGGTACGGTCGCGCGGTATCCACGTGACGGCGAAGCCGTCCGCGGTGACGATGCGCGCGGCCGGGATCAGCCGCGGCACGGTGCGGATGTCGGCGGAGGGGGGAGCCGGGCAATGGGCGGGCCGGGGCGGGCCGATGGGGTCGGCGGCGTCGCGCAGGCGCACCTGGCGGCGCAGCTCCTTCGCGTGCGAATGGGCGCGCACGATGCCGGCGACGCTGTTCTCGTCGGCGATGGCGATGGCCCCGATCCCGAGGAACCCGGCGCGGTCCACGTATTCCTCGGGGTGCGCGGCCCCGGTCAGGAACGTGAAGTTCGACGTAGCGGACAGTTCGGCGGGCGGCGGACTCGACATGCCGCCACAATGTTCTTTTTTTGTTCCGTTGTGGAGTCGTCATGTCGGGTGCGGGGCAGAGAAACCCGCGCGGGGGTCAGAGCCTGTCGCGGAAGGCGGCGAAGACCTGTTCGTAGACCTTCCGCTTGAAGGGGACGATCTGGTCGATCAGCTCCTCGGGGGGCATCCATGTCCAGGCGGAGAACTCGGGATGGGCCGTGTCGATGTCCACGTCCGCGTCCCGGCCGCGGAACCGGCAGAGCAGCCATTTCTGCTTCTGGCCGCGAAACCGCCCGCCCCAGATCTTGCCGAGAAGCTCGTCGGGCAGGTCGTAGAGCACCCACTCCCCGGTCTCGGCCTCGACCTCGACTTTGTCGGGGGGCAGGCCCGTCTCCTCTTCCAGCTCCCTCAGGGCGGCGGTGCGGGGGTCCTCTCCCGGGTCGATGCCGCCCTGGGGCATCTGCCAGGCGCCGCTTTCGTGGTCGATGCGCCGCCCGGCGAAGATGTGGCCGTCCGCGTTCGCCAGAACGATCCCGGCGCAGGGACGGTAAGGCAGATCCTCTCGTCGGGTCATCTCGGTCCTTTCCCCGGTGGTCTCGGCCCCGGACCTAATCCGCCGGTCCGGCCCCGCCACCGGCGGGGCCTGTCGGAAAGGGTGCGATCATTCCGACGTGGCGCGCGCCTCCTGCTGCTCCTGCGCCTCGCGCACCACGTCGGGGCGCAGGGCGATCATCCCCTTCAGGATGTCGATGGCGTAGGCGAGCTGGTAATCCTCGTCGCGCAGCCGCGCGGCTTCCTCGGCCGCCTCCTGCTCCTCGCGGATGATCTCCTGCTCGTCGTCGCTGAGCAGGTCGTTGTCGAGCGCGCCGCGCAGGTCCGCCTCGGACCGGCGGGGCAGGTTCGGGTTGCCCTCCTCCTCCTCGGCGGCGGCCGCGTCCTCCGGGTCGGTGGGAGGCTGCTGGACGACGACGTCGGGCGACACGCCGAGCGCCTGGATCGAGCGGCCGGACGGCGTGTAATAGCGCGCCGTGGTCAGCCGCATGGCCCCCTCGCCGCGCAGCGGCATGACGGTCTGCACCGATCCCTTGCCGAAGGACTTGGTGCCCACGACGATGGCGCGGCGATGGTCCTGCAGCGCGCCGGCGACGATCTCCGAGGCGGAGGCGGAGCCGCCGTTGATCAGCACCACGATGGGCTTGCCCTGGGCCAGGTCGCCGTCGGTCGCGTTCACCCGGTCGCTGTCTTCCTGGGCACGGCCGCGGGTGGAGACGATCTCGCCCTCGTCGAGGAAGGCGTCGGACACCTCGATCGCCTGGGTCAGGAGCCCGCCGGGGTTGTTGCGCAGGTCGATGACGAAGCCGTTGACGTTCTCGATCCCGCCGGCTTCCTCCACCTGCTCGTTCAGCAGCTCCTCCATCTTGGGATAGGTCTGGTCGGAGAAGGTGATGAGCCGCAGCACGACCGTGTCGCCCACGGTACGGGCGCGCACGGCCGTCAGCTCGATCGTGTCGCGCGTGATCGTCACGTCGAAGGGCTCGTCGCGGCCCTCGCGCACGACCGTCAATGTCAGGTCGGAGCCCACGGGGCCGCGCATCATGTCCACCGCGTCGTCCAGCGTCAGGCCCATCAGGCTCTCGCCGTCGACCTGGGTGATGTAGTCGCCGGCCTCGATCCCGGCCTCGAAGGCGGGCGTGCCGTCCATCGGGGAGACCACCTTCACGAAGCCCTCCTCCTGGGTGACCTCGATGCCGAGGCCGCCGAACTCGCCGCGCGTCTGGGTGCGCATGTCGTCGGCGTCGTCGGGGGAGAGGTAGCTCGAATGGGGGTCGAGCGAGGTGAGCATGCCGTCGATCGCGGCCTCGATCAGCTCGCCCTCCTCGACCTCCTCCACGTACTGGGCGCGGATCCGCTCGAAGATGTCCCCGAAGAGATCGAGCTGCTCGTAGACCGAGGAGCGGTCCTCGCCCTCCTGCGCGATCAGCGGCCCCGCCACCTGGGTGGTCAGGACGATCCCGGTCAGGGTGCCGCCCAGGGCGGCCATCGCGAATTTCCTCATCTCTGCCTCATCCTTGATCTGGCGCCCACCGGCCCGACGGGCCGGCGCATCGACCGTGGCGGCGCACTTCACCGGAGGGGTAGCATAGACCTGCCGCCGCCCCGCCGATACCGGCAGAAAACACCTTGCCGGTTCCAAAATCATCACATTCACGTCGCTCGCGGCGGATCATCGCCGGATCAGGCTTTCGCCGGTCATCTCGCCGGGCTGCTCCAGCCCCATCAGGTCCAGCAGGGTCGGGGCCAGATCCGCGAGGCGGCCGCCGGCGAGGCCCGCGCCGTGCGCGCCGCCCACGAGGATGCAGGGCACCGGGTTCAGGGTATGGGAGGTGTGGGGGCCGCCCGTGCTTGGGTCGACCATGGTCTCGCAATTGCCGTGGTCGGCGGTGACGATCATCGCCCCGCCGGCCCTCTCCAGCGCCTCGAGCACGCGGCCGAGCCCGCGATCCACGGCCTCGCAGGCCGCGACGGCCGCGTCGATATCGCCGGTATGGCCCACCATGTCGGGATTGGCGTAGTTGCACACGATCAGGTCGTAGCCCGTCCCGATCGCCTCGACGAAGCGGTCGGTGACCTCCTCGGCGCTCATCTCGGGCTGCAGGTCGTAGGTCGCGACCTTGGGGGATTTGGGCATCGTGCGGTCCTCTCCCGCCTCCGGCTCCTCGCGGCCGCCGTTGAGGAAGAAGGTGACGTGGGGGTACTTCTCCGTCTCGGCGAGGCGGAACTGGCGCAGGCCCTGTTTTGCGACCCATTCGCCCAGCGTGTTCTCGAGCACCCGCTTGGGGAAGACCGTGCCGAACCAGGCGTTGTGGGCGGTGCTGTATTCCACCATTCCCAGGCGGGCGGCGAGGTCGGGACGCGCGGAGACGTCGAAGGCGGAGAAATCGGGCTGCCCGACGGCGCGCAGAATCTCGCGGGCGCGGTCGGCCCGGAAGTTGAGGCAGAACACGCCGTCGCCGTCCACCATCCCCCCGTAGCCGGCGATCACGGTCGGGGCGACGAACTCGTCGGTGGCGCCGGCCTCGTAGGAGCGGCGGACGGCCTGCCGGGGATCGTCGGCCGTGGCCCGGCCCTCGCCGTCGACCATGGCGCGGTAGGCGCCTTCGACCCGCTCCCACCTCTCGTCCCGGTCCATGGCGTAGTAGCGCCCCGTGACCGTGCCGATCCGCACCGTGTCCGGCAGTTTGGCCTGCAGCGCCTCGAGGTGGCCCTCGGCCGATTTCGGCGCCACGTCGCGTCCGTCGGTCATGGCGTGGATCGTCACGGGCACGCCCGCCTCGGCGATGCGGCGCGCGGCGGCGGCGACGTGATCGAGATGCCCGTGCACGCCGCCGTCGGACACGATGCCCATCAGGTGAGCGGTGCCCCCGGTGCCCTGCAGCGTCTCGATGAAGCGCACCAGGGCCGCGTTGGTGAAGAAGCTGCCCTCCTCGATCGCGAGGTCGATCTGGCCCAGGTCCATGGCCACGACGCGTCCGGCGCCGATATTGGTATGCCCGACCTCCGAATTGCCCATCTGCCCCGTGGGCAGGCCCACGTCGGGGCCGTGGGTCGTCAATTGCGACGACGGGCCGGCGGCGCGGATGCGGTCGAAGTTGGGGGTGCGCGCCAGCGCGGGGGCGTTGGCCTCCGTCTCGGTCCGGTCCCCCCAACCGTCCAGGATACATAAGGCGACGGGTCTCTGCGGTGCCATGGGTGCTCCTCGTGGGCGATCGCCCGTCAGACCTAGCGCGGTCGTGCGGGCGTGGGAACCGCCCTCAGGCGCGGTGATACGGCGTGCCCGCAAGGATCGACGCCGCGCGGTAGAGTTGCTCGGCCAGCATGACGCGCGCCAGCATGTGGGGCCATACCATCGGGCCGAAGCTCAAGGACATCTCCGCGCGGTCGCGCATGTCCCGGGACAGCCCGTCCGCCCCGCCGATGACGAAGGCGACGCCCGGTCGCGCCTCGTCGCGCCACCGGCCGATCCGGTCCGCGAGCTGGGGCGAGGAGAGCGTGCGCCCCCGCTCGTCGAGGGCCACCAGGACGTCGCCGTCGGGGACCGCCCGGGCCAGTGCCGCGGCCTCGTCCCCCGGGCCCGACAGCTTGCGCGTCTCGATCCCGGTCTCGGACAGGGGGCCGAGGCCCAAAGGGCGCCCGGTCCTGTCGAACCGGGCGACGTAATCGTCGATCAGGTCGCGCTCGGGGCCGGCGCGCAACCGGCCCACGGCGCAGATGGTCAGGCGCACCTCAGTAGCGGGCCGCCGCCTGCTCGGGGCTCAGCCACATCTTCTCGAGCTGGTAGAAGTCGCGAACCTCGGGGCGAAAGACGTGGACGATCACGTCGCCCGCGTCGATCAGGACCCAGTCGCCGCCGTCCTTCCCCTCGACCTTGGCCGAGATGCCGTGGTCGCGCTTGAGCCGTTCGGTCAGCCGGTCGCTGATCGACACGACCTGGCGCGAGGAGCGGCCGGAACAGACGATCATGAAATCGGCCATCTCGGACTTGCCGCGCAGGTCGATCTGCACGATGTCGAGTGCCTTGTCGTCGTCGAGCGACGTCAGGACATGGGCCAGCAGGGCATCGCCCTTGGGCGCGGTTTCGGCCGCCGGGCTCATTCCGCGCGGCCCGTCTGCGACACCGGTAAGGGCCGCAAGATCTGCAACAGACAGGACATCGTCCTCCTTCTGGATGCGCCGTCGAACCCCGGCGCCGGGTATCCATCATCATAAGGTCTCCGCGCGGCGATTCCAAGATTTCCGCGCATCCCGCCTATCGCGCCGCTGTTGCCGAACGGTAACAGTCTGCGACCCCCGAGCGGGAGGGCCGCGTGAACCGCTCCGTCTTGCCGCTATGTTGCGCGTCCATGAGCATCGCGCGGAATTCCGTCGGCCGGACACGGCCGATCCAGCGGCTGGTCTTCGGGCCCGACATCGGGTGGCGGGCCTGGGTCTCGGCCTGCCGGGCCGTGGTCACGGGCATGAACGACAGCAATATCGGGCTGATCTCGGCCGGGATCGCCTTCTACGGGATGCTGGCGATCTTTCCGACCGTGGCGGCGATCATCGCCATATGGGGCTTCTTCGCCGATCCGGTCGACGTCTACGAGCAGCTCGCCACCATGAAGGGGATCGTCCCGGCGGATGCCTACACCATCCTCGACACGCAGATCACCTCGCTGGTGACGGCCAACAGCTCCACCCTGGGTTGGACCACGGGGATCTCCCTGGGCGCGGCGCTCTGGTCGTCGCGGGCGGGCGTCGCGGCTCTCATCCGCGGTCTGAACGCGATCTACCGGGAGAAGAACCGGATCGGCTTGCGACAGATTGCCGCGGCCTTCGGCGTCACGTTCCTGCTGATCGCGGTGGCCCTCGTGGCGCTGATGTCCGTGGTGGTCCTGCCGATCCTGCTGACGGTGCTGCCGCTGGGCCCGATCACCGCCTTCCTCGTCGCCTCGGTGAGGTGGGTCGTCGCTCTCGCGGTGGTGATCGTGGGGATCGGCGTCCTCTACCGCTTCGGCCCGAACCGGCGCAAGGCGCGGATGGCGTGGCTGACGCCCGGAGCGCTCGTGGCCGTGGTGATCTGGGGCGCGATCTCCTACGGCTTCTCCTACTACCTGTCGAATTTCGGCAACTACAACGAGGTCTACGGCGCCCTCGGGGCCGTCGTGGCCTTGTTGATGTGGCTCTATCTCAGTGCCTATTCGGTTCTTCTCGGGGCCGCCCTCAACGCCGAGCTGGAACTCAGGACGCGGGAGGATTCGACCGTCGGTCAGCCCCGCCCGATGGGCGAGCGGCGGGCCGCCGTCGCGGATACGTATATCGGGGAGTAGCTTACATCAGCGGCCGGGACCGGTGCGTGGGCGTCCCGCCGACGAGGGCCAGCCTTTCGAGCGCCCGCCGGTCGTGTATGCGAAGGCGCTGGTCGGTCCACGAGGCCATGCCGCGCTCGCGCAGCTTCGCCAGGGTCTTGTTAGTATGGACGAGGGACAGGCCGAGCGTGTCGGCAAGGTCCTGCTGGCGAAACGGAAAATCGAGCGTGTCGTTCCTGATCAGGTCCAGCCGGTACGCCCGGTCCCAGATCTGCAAGAGCCCCCACGCGATCCGCTCGATGGCGGAGCGCTGGCCCACGCTCGACAGCGCCTCGCCCAGGAAATGCTCCTCGGTCGCGGCGATCCAGGTAATGTCGTAGGCCCGGTCGGGGTGGTTCTTGAACAGCGACCAGATCTCGGACCGCTTGAACACGCACAGGGTCATCTCGGTCGCGGCCTCGACCGAGTGGCCCATCTCGCCGTCCACCGCCGCCTGAAGGCCGATGAAATCTCCGGGCATGACGATGTTGATGATCTGGCGACGGCCATCCTCGAGCGTCTTGTACCGCACGCCCATTCCGGACAGGACAGTAAACAATTGCGGGGACTTGGCGCCTTCGATCAGGATCGGAGACCCGGGGCCGACGTTCAGCTCGCCCTTCTTGAAGTCGGACATGAACGCCACTTCGTCGGCGGACATGTCGTCGAAAAAATCGAGCTGCCGCAACGGGCAGTCCCTGCAGTCTACCGCCATCACGCGTTACTCGGTTTCTATGTCACAGTTAAATGACCTTGGAGCGCAATAATACTAGAACGCTTCGGTATTCAAACGCGTAAATCGGGCCCCATGAGCGTCAGACACGTCATCGTCCTCGAGAAAGAGGCAATCATCGCCAGCGACATGGGCGAGGAAGTCGCGAGCCTCGACGAGGATGCCCTCGTGCGACTGGCCACCTCCGTCGAGGATGCCGCGTCGGAAGCGGAGGCGCTAGGCCGGGTGGACCTGTTGATCGTGTCGCACCGCTCCGCGACCTTCGCCGACGACGCGTCCTTTCCGGCCCTGGCGGAGACGGCGCGATCGGTCATGATCCTGAGCGACGAGGACATGAACCAACTGTCCCGGATCAAGGGCGTGCACGTCGCGCGCACGCCCTTCACGTCGTCGAGCCTGCGGCGCGACCTGATGGGGATCACCGTCTCCGGCGCGCCGCTCTTCCCGCAAAGACCCCGATGACCAGTGCCTGAACCAAGCCGGCCGCGCTCAGGGCGGGGCTCTTGAACGGGTTCTGCATCTCCCGCGTGACCTCCTTAGGCACGACCCGGGGCGGGTAGCGCGAGAAGGCGAGGGCGAGGAGGCCCATGCTCAGGAAGAGTATGCTGGCGACCAGCGCCGTGGGCACGGGCCCGAACCTCTCGGAGAGGACGATCCAGACCGCGCTCCCGAGGAAGCAGAATCCCACGAAGAACAGCAGGGCCGCGATCACGCTCCACTTCGCGCGCCGCGCAAAGCTCTTGGCGGCGAAGCGCAGCGCGTTGAGTTGCGGTCCGAACATGGCCGTCAGCGACGGCTGAGAAGGCCGAGCAGCAGGCCGATGCCCGCGGCGATCCCGAGGGCCGTGGCCGGGTTCTCGTGCACGTAGGTCTCGACCTCGTCGACCTTTCCCTGCGCCTCGTCGCGGAAGTGATCGGCGCGGCGCTGGGCCTCGCCCTGGTAGTAACGGCCCCTGGCCTTGCCGTAGTCGCCTAGCGAGTCGGTCAGGCGGCGGATGTCGGATTTCAGCGTGTCCACCTGCTGGGACAGCTCCTCGTAGGAGGGCTCCCGGGCCGCGGCCGCTTTCGGTGTCGCCTTCGGGGTGGATGTCGACGGATCGTTCGCCATGGCGGTACTCCTTGCCTCAAAAACCACGGTTTCAATGCGGCGTGTCTTGGAAGGTTCCAGTTTCGGCGCGACTGGCGCGCAAGATCGTGGCCGGATCGGAACCGTGCCCGGTCGCGATCGCTTGCCATGGCAAGGAGGCCCGACATGCAGACGACGCTCAGGACGCTACTCGACCTCGACGCCCGCGCCGGGGAGGATCGCTTCCCGGTGCGGGAACTTTTCCACCGGGCCGGAACGCGGGAGCTGGCCTATGTCGCGGTGGACGTGGGGGGCTGGCTCGACCGGCGGGAGGTGCTGGTCGGGGTGGATCGCTTCGGCCCTCCTGACGACGCCGATTGGCCCGTCTCCATGAACCGCGAGGAGTTGGAGGACGCGCCGGTGCTCGAAAGCGACGAGGGGGGATCGCTCGACCTTCTTCCTCCGCTGATCGTTGGCCCGCTGGGCTATACCTTCTCGCCGCTCATGATGGCCGCGGGAATGAACGTGTCCGCCGGTCGTCGCCTGCCCGACGAGCCGGGGGGCGACGGGGCCCCCCTCGTCACGCGCGCCCACGACCGCCTGTCCGGGGTCGAGCGCAGCGGCGACTGGATCGGCCGCGAGGCGTTCGGCCCCGGAGGCGCCCTGGGGCCGATCGGGGACGTGGCGGTCGAGGACGGCATCCTGACCGCCGCGATCCTGGAGGACGGCACCCGCCTGTCGTTCGATCGCCTGCGGCGGCTCGCCGACCAGGGTCACGCGATCTTCGACTGACGCCTCAGCGGCCGAAGATTCCCATCACGTCGTCCATGATCCGCTCGGCCATGTTGGGCTGCTGGTCAGGCGGTGCCCGTCCGATCAGCCTGTCGCTGTCGGACCGCGCCACGCGGCCGTCGCTTGCGGGAGCCTGCTGGGGCACCCGCCCCGGGCCGGAGGGCCGGATCATCGGCAGGTCGTGGAGCGGCATGCCCTCGTGGACGCGCGCCATCGTCTCGCGCCAGATCTCGGCGGGCAGGCCGCCGCCGGTCACGCCCGTGAGCGGCGTGTTGTCGTCGTACCCCATCCAGACGCCGGTCACGTAGTCGGCCGTGAAGCCGAGGAACCAGGCGTCTCGCGCGGCCGAGGTCGTGCCCGTCTTGCCGGCCGCCGGCCTGTCGCCCAGCGAGGCGCGCTCGCCCGTGCCCTCGTCGATCACGCGGCTCATCATCCAAGTCAGCTCCCGCGCCGCGCGTTCCGAGATCACGCGATTGCCCAGGCCGCCCTCCTGCCCCAGAAGAGGCGCCCCCTCTCCCTGAATCCGCAGATCGCGAATCCCGTAGGGCTCGACCGAGGTGCCGCCGTTCAGGATGCCGGCATAGGCACCGGTCATCTCGAGCAGGGTCGACTCGGACGCGCCGAGCGCCAAGGCGGGCGTGTCGGCGAGGTCGGAGTCGATGCCGAATCCGGTCGCCACCTGCCGCACGGCGTCGCGACCCACGGCCTCGGACACCTTGACGGCGGGGATGTTGAGGGAGTTCTCGAGCGCCTGTTCCAGCGTGACCGTGCCGCGGAACCGCCGGTCGTAGTTCTCGGGCGACCAGGTGCCGGAGCCGGGGATGCGCATGGTCAGCGGCTCGTCGGTCACCGTGTCGAGGGCCGAGTATCCCATGTCCAGCGCCGCGGCATAGACGAAGGGCTTGAAGGCCGAGCCGGTCTGGCGCCGGGCCTGGATCGCGCGGTTGAACTGCCCCGCCACGCCCTTGAACTTGCGCCCGCCGACCATGCCGCGCACCGCGCCGTCGGACGACATGACGACGACCGCCGCCTGCGCCTCGGACCCCTCGACCACGCGCGTCTCGAACACGTGGTCGAGCGCCTCCTCGGCGGCGCGCTGGATGCGCTGGTCGAAGGTGGTGCGCATGATCACGTCCTCGGTGGTCTTGCGCGTCAGGAAGTCGGGGGCGGCGCCCATCACCCAGTCGGCGAAGTAGCCGCCCGCGCGCGCCTCGGCGGCCTCGGAAAGCTGGGCGGGGTTGTCGAGGGCGAAGCGCGCCTCGGCCTGGGTCAGGTAATCCTGCTGCTCCATCAGGCCGATGATGACGGAGGCCCTGTCCTGGCTGCGTTCGAGATTCGCGGTGGGGGCGTAGCGCGTGGGCGCGACCAGGAGGCCTGCCAGCATCGCCGCCTCCGCCGGGTCGACCTCGTTGGCCGACTTGCCGAAGTAGCGCTGCGCCGCGGCCTCGAAGCCGCGTGACCCGGCCCCGAGAAAGACGCGGTTCATGTAGATCGTGAGGACCTCGTCCTTGGTGTATTTCGCCTCCATCGCCAGGGCGAAGACGGCCTCCTTGACCTTGCGCCAGAGGGTCGTCTGCCGGCAATCCTCCTCGTAGGCGCTCTCGCTCTCCCAAGTGTCGGGGTCGAAAGGAAC
Organism: uncultured Paracoccaceae bacterium; assembly: GCA_947500825.1. Taxonomy (GTDB): domain Bacteria; phylum Pseudomonadota; class Alphaproteobacteria; order Rhodobacterales; family Rhodobacteraceae; genus Palleronia. The sequence continues at coordinate 174,924 of CANMTR010000004.1, forward strand.
GCCCAGGCACAGGAGTTTCGCCGTCTGCTGCGTGATCGTGGAGCCGCCATGGCCCGAGAGCGGGCCGCGACCTTCCTTGAGGTTGATCCTCACCGCGCTCGCCACGCCGATCGGGTCGACGCCCGGGTGCAGGTAGAAGCGCCTGTCCTCCGTCGCGACGATGGCGTTCTTGAGGTAGGGGGAGACGGTCTCGGCCGCGATCTGGCCGCCGAACTGCTCGCCCCTCCAGGCGAAGATATCGCCCTCCCGGTCGAGGAGCGTCACCGAGCCGCGCGCGCGGCCGTCCAGCAGCGCCTCGGGCGAGGGCAGGGTGGTATAGACGTAGCCCACCGCCAGTGCGAGGATCACGAGCGCGACGAGCGCGCCGCGCCAGATCAGCCGCAGGCCCAGGCCGAAGATCCAGGCGAAGGGCAGGAGCAGCCAGCCCAGGGGGCCACGCCCGCGGGTGCGCGTCCTGCGACGAGGTGCCTTGCGCCGCGTGTTCCTCGGCGCCGGTTTGCGGCCCTTCGGCGCGCGCCGCGGCGCGACCAGCGGGGATCGTGCCATGCCTGTCGTCCCGTTATTGTCTACTGCTCTGGTCACTCCATACATCCCGCGGCCGAGGCTTAGAACCTGCGAAGCGAGATCGTGACCGCGATTCCCGTTCGCCTGTTTTTTGTGCGTAGGGCCGAAGGCGCGCACAATTTGTGCAGAATCGTGGTCCGGACGGGCCGGCAGCGGCCCCTGGAGCTTGTTTCGGCCCACCCCCTGCCCGGACATGGCCGCGCAAGGATCGCGGGGCGGGATCGTCCGCAACGAACAGGGGGTCGGATCGTGAAACTCATTATCGCAGCGATCAAGCCGTTCAAGCTGGAGGAGGTCCGCGAAGCGCTGACCTCCATCGGCGTGCGCGGCATGATGGTAACGGAAATCAGGGGCTTCGGCTCACAATCGGGTCACACGGAGATCTATCGCGGGGCCGAATACGCGGTGAACTTCGTGCCCAAGATCAAGCTCGAGATCGTGGTGACCAGCTCCATGGCCGAGCAGGTGGTCGAGACCATCGCCACCACGGCCAAGACGGACAAGATCGGCGACGGCAAGATCTTCGTCCTCGACGTCGCCAGCGCCACCCGCGTGCGCACCGGCGAAACCGACCAAGACGCCATTTGACCGGCCGGCAAGGGATTTCATCGATATGAATAAGACACGCATTCTCACGACCGCCGCGCTGGGGCTCGCCCCCGCGGCGGCCCTGGCGCAGGAGGCCGGGGAGGCCGCCGCGCCGGGCTTCGACCAGGTCGGCCCCTACATCATGACGACGCTGCTGTTCCTGATCGGCGGCTTTTTGGTGATGTGGATGGCGGCGGGCTTCGCCATGCTCGAGGCCGGGCTGGTGCGCTCCAAGAACGTCACGATGCAGCTCACCAAGAACATCGCCCTCTTCTCCATCGCGGCGGTCATGTACTGGCTGGTGGGCTACTCGGTCATGTATCCGGGCGACGGCTGGCTGATCCAGGGCTGGTTCGGCACCTTCGGCACAGCCCAGCTTCAGCCCGTGGGCGCGGCCGCCGACGCGGTGGACCTCGCCTATGCCTCGGTCGCCTCGGACTTCTTCTTCCAGCTGATGTTCTGCGCCACCACCGCGTCGATCGTCTCGGGCACGCTGGCCGAGCGGATCAAGCTGTGGCCGTTCCTGATCTTCGTCGTGCTGCTGACGGGCTTCATCTACCCGATCGAGGCGTCCTGGCAGTGGGGCGGCGGCTGGCTGAGCGAGATCGGCTTCTCCGACTTCGCCGGGTCCACGCTCGTGCACTCGGCCGGCGGCTGGGCCGCGCTCGCGGGCGCCATCGTGCTGGGGCCGCGGATCGGCAAGTTCGCCAAGGACGGGCGCATCCACCCGATGCCCGGCTCGAACCTGGGCTTCGCCACGCTGGGCACGTTCATCCTCTGGCTCGGCTGGTTCGGCTTCAACGGCGGCTCGCAGCTCGCCGCCGGAACGGTCGGCGACATCACCGATGTCGGCCGGATCTTCGCCAACACCAACACCGCCGCGGCCGGCGGCGCGATCGCCGCGCTGATCCTGACGCAGGTGATGTACGGCAAGCCCGACCTCACCATGATCCTGAACGGCGCGCTGGCGGGCCTCGTCTCCATCACCGCCGAGCCGCTGATGCCGACCCTGGGCGGCGCGACCCTGATCGGCGCGATCGGCGGGGTGCTGGTGGTCCTGACCGTGCCGATGCTCGACAAGATGAAGATCGACGACGTGGTCGGCGCCATCCCGGTGCACCTGGTCGCGGGCATCTGGGGCACGCTCGCGGTGCCGCTGTCGAACTCCGGCACGTCCTTCGTCACCCAGATCATCGGGATCGCGGCCGTGGGCGCCTTCGTCTTCGTGGTCAGCCTGGTCCTGTGGTTCGTCCTGCGGCTCGCGGGCGGCATCCGCGTGAGCGAGGAGGCCGAGATCAACGGGCTCGACGTGGCGGAGCTGGGGATGGAAGCCTACCCCGAGTTCTCCAAGGGCTGAGGCCCCGGGGCGGCTTCGGCCGCCCCGTCGACAGGCAGGACCCGGCCGCGCGATGTCGCGGCCGGGTTCCTTGCGTGTCAGGCGCGGACCAGCCGCTCGTAGCGCGTGGCGATGTCGAGCGCGAGGCTGCCCACCTCGAAGCGGAAGTCGCCGATCTGGCCCACGGGCGTGACCTCGGCGGCCGTGCCCGTCAGCCAGCACTGCTGGAACCCTTCCAGCTCCTCGGGCATGATGTGGCGCTCGTGGACGGTCACGCCCTGCTCGCGCAGCAGCTCCACCACCGTCTGCCGGGTCAGGCCGTTCAGGAAGCAGTCGGGCAGGGGGGTGTGCACCTCGCCGTCCTTGGCGAAGAAGATGTTGGCCCCCGTCGCCTCGGCCACGTAGCCGCGGTAGTCGAGCATCAGCGCATCCGAGCAACCCTTCGCCTCGGCGGCGTGCTTGGACATGGTGCAGATCATGTAGAGGCCCGCGGCCTTCGCCGCCGAGGGGATCGTCTCGGGGCTGGGGCGCTTCCACTTCGACAGGTCGAGCTTGGCGCCGCTGGTCTTGGCGTCGCCGTAATAGGCGCCCCATTCCCATGCGGCGACGGCCAGGCGGACCGGGTTGCGCGCCGATGCCACGCCCATGTCCGGCCCCGCGCCGCGCCAGGCCACCGCGCGGACATAGGCGTCGCTCAGGCCGTTCGCCGCCAGAACGTCCGCCTTCGCGGCCTCGATCTCGTCCACCGAGTAGGGGATCTCGAAGTCGATCAGTTCCGCGGATCGGCGCAGCCGCTCGGAATGGTCCCGCCCGCGGAAGATCGTCCCGCCATAGCACCGCTCTCCCTCGAAGACGGAGGAGGCGTAGTGGAGCGCATGGCTCAGGATGTGCACCTTCGCGTCGCGCCATTCCACGAGCTGGCCGTCCATCCAGATCTTGCCGTCGCGATCGTCGTATCCACCCGACATCTGTCACCCTTTCCGAAATTGCCCGGATTGATCCTTGCCGGACATAATATGTCCGAAAATCCTGCGCCCCGGTACTCTCGCCCCCTTGGAATGTCAACGCTGCTGACATAAAGTGTGACCGATATTCGGGCAGACCGGAGGCGAGGATGATCGAGAAGCGGGCACAGGGCGGAGAGAGCCTCCTGTTCCTGACCGACGCGCAACTCAGGCGCGGGATCGAGGCGATGTTCTTCGCTTATCGCGGGTTCACGGCCGATCCCGACCGGATCCTGGAGCAATACGGATATGGCCGCGCCCATCACCGGGCGGTCCACTTCATCAATCGCTGGCCGGGCACCCGGGTGAACGACCTGCTGACCGTCCTCGGCGTGACCAAGCAGTCGCTGAACCGGGTCCTGAGAACCTTGATCGAGGACGGCCTCGTGGACAGCCGCGTGGGCACCCGCGACAGGCGCGAGCGCCACCTGACGCTGACCGACAAGGGCCGCGCGCTGGAGCGGGCCCTGTCGGACGCGCAGACCGCGCGGATGCGCGACGCCTTCCGCCGCGCCGGGCCGGACGCGGTGGTCGGCTTTCGCCGCGTGCTCGAGGAGATGATGGACGAGGACCTGCGCCGCCTCTTCGAGGACGTGGCATGATCGACAGGCCCCACATCCTGATCGTGGACGACGACGAGCGCATCCGCGGACTCCTGAGCAAGTTTCTGGTGCGCAGCGGTTTCTTCGTCACCACCTCGCGGGACGCGGGCCATGCCCGGCGCATCCTGACCGGGCTCGACTTCGACCTCGCCGTGGTCGACGTGATGATGCCGGGCGAGGACGGGATCTCGCTATGCCGCTGGCTGACGGGAACCCGCGACCTGCCGGCACTCTTGCTGACCGCGAAGGGGGAGACGTCGGACCGGATCGCCGGGCTGGAAGCCGGCGCCGACGACTACCTCCCGAAGCCGTTCGAGCCCAAGGAGCTGCTGCTGCGCATGAACGCCATCCTGCGGCGGATGCCCAGCCCGCTGCCCGAGGGCGCGAAACCGCGGAGCCTGACGCTCGGGCCGTTCCGCTACGACGTGAACCGGGGCGAGTTGTGGCGGGGAGAGACGCCCGTGCGCCTGACCGCCACCGAGGCCGCGCTGATGCGCGTCTTCGCCGCCGATCCGGGCGAGGTAATCGCCCGCGCCCGCCTGATCGAGGATCTGGGCCGTGCCGGGCCGGACGGGGAAGGGGCGCAGGACCGGGCCGTGGACGTGCAGATCACCCGCCTGCGGCGCAAGATCGAGCCCGATCCGAAGGTGCCGCGTTATCTCCAAACCGTCCGGGGCGCGGGCTACATGCTCACGCCCGACTGATCGTATCGCCGCTCCGTCATCGGTCCGCGGACGGGTCGCGCCCCGCCCGCGGCACCGGTCACGACAGCGTTTCGGCCTCCTTCACCGCCGCCTCGACCTTGGCGCGCTGCTCCACGAGGAACTCCCAGGCGGGGTCGCCCTTCGTGGCCTCGATCGCATCGTCGTAGGCCGATTTCAGGTATCCGTCGCCGCGGGCGCATTCGGCGTAGATGCCCGAGTTGCCCGAGGACAGCACGTCGCGGATCTTGAATATCCCGCGATGCGCCGTCGCCGCGGCGGAGCCCTTGTCCTCCACCGAGACGCCTTCGCTGTCGAGCTGGCGGTGGATCGCCTGGTGGAACCCTTCGCGCTCCTCGATGCAGCGGTCGACGAAGGTGCCGGCCTCCGTGCCGTCCACGTGCTCGCGCGCCTCGCGGTAGCCGTCGCGGCTGTCGATGACGCGGGTGTGGAGTGTCTTGAGAATATCCGTCTTGTCGGCCATTCGAGCCTCCCTTTCCATATGCCGGGACCAACACGCGGGCCGGTCTTGCGATCCCGCTGCGGCGATCCGACACGCGGGGCCGTTCCGTCCGCCCGCGACAATCGCTAGGGTGGCCGCGCATATGGAGGAGAGCGCCGCGCCCATGTCCGTCATCTGGTATTCGCATCCCGCAGGCCACAGGCACCTGACCCCCCGCGGCCACCCCGAGCAGGTGGCCCGCATGGGCGCGGTCGAGGATGCCCTCGCCCCCTTGCGCCTGACGCGGCGCGAGGCGCCGCTCGCCCGCGACGAGGACGTGCTCCTGTGCCACCCGCGCCGTTACCTCGACCGGGTGCGCGCGGCGTTGCCCGAGGACGGCACGGTGGAGCTCGATGCCGACACCCACCTTTCCCCCGGCTCGCTCGACGCGGCACTCGCCGGCGTGGGCGGGACGATTGCGGCCGTGGACGCGGTCCTCGACGGGGAGGCGCGCGCCGCCTTCGTGGGGTGCCGACCGCCCGGCCACCACGCCGAGACGGAGACGCCCATGGGGTTCTGCATCTTCGGCCATGCGGCCATCGCGGCGAAGCACGCGCTCGACCGGCGGGGGCTGGCGCGCGTCGCGGTGGTCGATTTCGACGTCCACCACGGCAACGGCACCCAGGACCTCCTGTGGGAGGAGGAGCGCGCGCTCTTCGTCTCCTCCCACCAGATGCCGCTCTATCCGGGGACCGGGGCCGCCTCCGAGCGGGGCGCCCACGGCCAGGTCCTGAACGTTCCGCTGGGCCCCAATACCGGCGGAACGGAGATGCGCACGGCCTACCGCGACCGGGTCTTTCCCCGGCTGCGCGACTTCGCGCCCGAGCTGATCATCGTCTCCGCGGGCTTCGACGCCCATATCTCCGATCCGCTGGCCAGCCTGCGCTGGCACGACGAGGACTATGCCTGGATCACCGACTGGCTGTGCGACGTGGCCGAGGAGCATTGCGACGGCCGCCTCGTCTCGACACTCGAGGGGGGATATGATCTGGACGCGCTGGCCACGTCGGTCGCCGCCCACGTGGAGGTCCTGAAGGAGAGAGCCGCATGAGCGACAGACCCATCAAGGAGATGTCCTTCGAGGAGGCGATGCGGGAGCTCGAGGCGGTGGTCGGTCAGCTCGAGGCGGGAGACGTCGCGCTGGAGGAATCGATCCGCCTCTACGAGCGGGGCGCGGTCCTGAAGGCCCGCTGCCAGAAGACCCTCGAGGCCGCCGAGGCCAAGGTCGCCAAGATCACCGCGGACCCCTCCGGGCAGGCCACCGGCACCGAGCCGCTCGACCCGTGAGCTTCGAGGCGCGCCTGGCCGCGGCGCGGGCCGCGATCTCGGAACGCCTGTCCCGTGCGGTGGCGGGCGACGCGCCGGTCCACGACGCCATGCGCCATGCCCTCGACGGCGGCAAGCGGCTGCGCGGCTTCCTGGTGATCGAGGGCGCGCGCCTGCACGACGCGCCCGACGCGGTGGAGGCCGCCGCGGCGATCGAGGCGCTGCACGCCTATTCCCTCGTGCACGACGACCTTCCCGCGATGGACGACGACACCCTGCGCCGCGGCCGTCCGACGCTCCACGTGAAGTGGGACGAGGCCACCGCGATCCTCGCGGGCGACGCGCTCCACTCCCTCGCGTTCGAGCTTCTCTCTGGCCCGGCGTGCCACCCCGAGCCGCATGTCCGCGCCGCGCTGACGCTCGACCTGGCGCGGGCCGCGGGCATGCGCGGCATGGTCCTGGGCCAGGCGCTCGACATCGCGGCCGAGAGCGCGGACGCGCCCCTGGGCCTTGCGGAAGTCGAGGCGCTCCAGGCGGGCAAGACGGGCGCGCTCATCGAATGGTCGGGCCGCGCCGGCGCGCTTCTCGGGGGGGGCGATCCCGCCCCCTTGGGCGCCTATGCCCGCGCGCTGGGCCGCGCCTTCCAGATCGCCGACGACATCCTCGACGTGGAGGGCGACGCCGACGCCGCGGGCAAGGCGGTGGGCAAGGACGCGGGCGCGGGCAAGGCCACCTTCGTCTCGCTTCTGGGGATCGACGGCGCCCGCGCCCGGGCCCGCGACCTCGTGGACGCGGCCTGCGACGCGCTCTCGCCCTACGGCGCCGGGGCCGAGGCCCTGCGCGACTGCGCCCGCTACGTGACGGCGCGGGACCGCTAGACCCGACGGGGACATTTGCAGGGATCGGCGGCGGCCGTTACATACGGAAAACACCGCGCGAGGCAGGCCCCATGACCGACCGACCCGATACACCGACGCTCGACCGCGTCGCCTCCCCCGCCGACCTGAGGCGGATGAGCGATGCCGACTTGCACCGCGTCGCCGACGAGCTCAGGGCCGAGACGATCTCGGCCGTCAGCCAGACCGGCGGGCATCTGGGCGCCGGCCTGGGCGTGGTGGAGCTGACCGTGGCGCTCCATGCCGTGTTCGACACCCCGCGCGACCGGCTGATCTGGGACGTCTCCCACCAGACCTACCCGCACAAGATCCTGACCGGGCGCCGCGACCGGATCAGGACCCTGCGCCAGAAGGACGGCCTGTCGGGCTTCACCAAGCGCACGGAATCGCCCTACGACCCGTTCGGGGCGGCCCATTCCTCCACCTCCATGTCCGCGGCGCTGGGCTTCGCCGTGGCGCGCGACCTGGGCGGGGCGCCCGACCCCGCCCTGGGCGACGCGATCGCGGTGATCGGCGACGGCGCCATGTCGGCCGGCATGGCCTACGAGGCGATGAACAACGCCGGCGCGCTGGGCCGGCGCATGATCGTGATCCTCAACGACAACGAGATGTCCATCGCGCCCCCCGTGGGGGCCATGTCCTCCTACCTGTCGCGCCTTTATGCCGGCGCCCCGTTCCAGGAGCTGAAGGCGGCCGCCAAGGGGGCCATGTCGATGCTGCCCGGCCCGTTCCGGGAGGGCGCCAAGCGCGCCCACGACTTGGTGAAGGGGATGACCGTCGGCGGCACCCTCTTCGAGGAGCTGGGGTTCTCCTATGTGGGGCCGATCGACGGGCACGACCTGGACCAGATCCTGCCGATCCTGCGGATGGTGCGGGCCCGCGCCGACGGGCCGGTCCTGATCCACGCCATCACCACCAAGGGCAAGGGATACGCCCCGGCCGAGGGGGCGAGCGACCGCGGCCACGGCGTGTCGAAGTTCGACGTGCTCACCGGCGAGCAGACCAAGGCCAAGTCCAACGCCCCCGCCTATACCAAGGTCTTCGCCGGCGCGCTTCTCGAGGAGGCCGCGCGCGACGACCGCGTCTGCGCGGTGACCGCCGCGATGCCGGACGGCACCGGCCTCAACCTCTTCGCGGAACGCTACCCGTCGCGCTGCTTCGACGTGGGCATCGCCGAGCAGCACGGCGTCACCTTCGCCGCCGGGCTCGCGGCGGGGGGGATGAAGCCCTTCTGCGCGATCTACTCCACCTTCCTGCAGCGCGGCTACGACCAGGTGGTCCACGACGTGGCGATCCAGCGCCTGCCCGTGCGCTTCGCCATCGACCGCGCCGGGCTCGTGGGGGCGGACGGGGCCACCCATGCGGGCAGCTACGACATCGCCTATCTCGCGAACCTGCCCGGCTTCACCGTCATGGCGGCGGCCGACGAGGCCGAGCTGAAGCACATGGTCGCCACCGCCGCCGCCCACGACGACGGGCCCATCGCCTTCCGCTTCCCGCGCGGCGAGGGGACGGGCGTGGAGATGCCCGAGCGCGGCGAGGTCCTGGAGATCGGCAAGGGCCGCATGATCCGGGAGGGCCGCGGCGTCGCGATCCTGAACTTCGGCACCCGCCTCAAGGAGGTGATGGAGGCCTGCGAGACGCTGGAGGGACGCGGCGTCTCCCCCACGGTGGCCGATGCGCGCTTCGCCAAGCCGCTCGACCGCGACCTGATCCTGGGCCTCGCCCGCGACCACGATGCCCTCGTCACCATCGAGGAGGGGGCCGTGGGCGGCTTCGGCAGCCACGTGGCCCAGCTCCTGGCCGAGGAGGGCGTCTTCGACACGGGCCTCGCCTACCGCTCCATGGTCCTTCCCGACATCTTCGTCGACCAGGCCTCCCCGCGCGACATGTACGCCGTGGCGGGCCTGAACGCGGAGGACATCGTGGCCAAGGTCCTGTCGGTGATGGGCGTCGAGACCATCGGGCGGCGGGCATGAGCCGGTAACGAGACCGCCCCGCCGGGAGGCGTTTCTCAGGGTCTTCCGGTTGCGATCCATGATCCGGACACCGTCCGGAATATCGGTCTTCGCAGCGGGCCGTGACGTCGCAAGGCCTCGGGTCGCGGCCCGCCCGCTTCGGCCGCGCTTCCGAGGCCCCTGATGTCGCAGGCCGCTGGCGGACGATCTTGTCGAACCGCTCCGCCCCGTTCGAGGGGCTCCCGGTCCCTTTCGGAGAGCATCGCCGCCGAGGGTCGCGTCACGACGGGGGAAAGAACGCAGTGCCCGGGGGGCCGTATCCGAGCGGCCCTAGCCCAGATATACCTGCCCCTTGGGATAGCGCACGCGCGGCAGGACCTGCGTGGCCAGGAAGAAGCCCAGCACCAGCGGCCCGACGCGCCCCAGGAACATGGTGGCGATGATCACTGACCGTCCGAGCCAGTCGAGCGTGTCCGTCGCCCCCATGCTCAACCCGACCGTGCCGAAGGCGGAGGCGACCTCGAAGGCGAGGATGATGAAGTCCGACTCGTTCGTGATCGTCAGCACGAACAGGCCCGAGAACAGGATCAGGATCGTCACGGTGGTCAGCGCCATGACCTTCTGCACCTCCTCCGCGCCCATGGCGCGGCCGAAGGCGCTGAGTTCGCGGCGGCGCTTGAAGAAGGCCAGCGTGGCCATCACCAGAACGATCGCGGTCGTCACCTTGATGCCGCCCGCGGTGGACGTGGACCCGCCGCCGATGATCATCAGCCCGATGGTCATCAGCGCCGTGCTCTCGCGCATGGCCGCGGTGTCTATGGTGTTGAAGCCGGCCGTGCGCGGCGTCACCGCCTGGAAATACGCGGCCTGCGCCTTGCCCCAGATGCCCTCGATCGCCCCCAGCGTGCCGGGATTGCGCCATTCGAGGGCCGCGAACAGCACGAAGGCCGCCGCGATCAGGATCGGCGTCCCCGACAGCATGAGCTTGGCGTGGAGCGACAGCGGCTTCCATGCCCGCTTCTGCCACAGCTCCGCCAGGACGACGAAGCCGAGGCCCGAGACGATGAAGAGGGTCGTCACCGAGAAGGTCACCACCGGGTTCGTGGCATAGTCCGACAGGGAGCTGGAAAAGGTCGAGAAGCCCGCGTTGTTCCAGGCCGAGACCGAGTGGAAGGCCGCATGCCACAGGCCCTCCGTTCCGTGATCGGGGACGAAGACGAGCGACAGGAGGACGAAGGCCGCCCCCTCGAACACCACCGCGAGGCGCAGGATGATCGCGACGAGCGCGGTGAGGTTCTTCATCGAGGTCTGGTTCAGGTCCTCGCGCAGGACGATCTGCTGCGGAATGCCGATCTGGACCCCCAGCGCCGACAGCAGCAGGACGGCGAAGGTCATCAGCCCCAGGCCCCCCATCTGCATCAGCACCATGATGATGCCCTGGCCCACATGGGTGAACACGGTGCTGGTATCGACCACGATGAGCCCCGTGACCGTCACCGCCGAGGTGGAGGTGAAGATCGCGTCGGACCACGTGATCGGCTCGTTGAGCGACGCGGGCAGCTTGAGCCCCGCCGCCCCGAGCGCGATGAAGGTCAGGTACATCACCGCCAGCATTCCCGGCGGGGGCAGGCGCTTGAGCCAGGCGCCGAGGTTCATCACAGCGACTGCGTGAAGGCACGCAGGTCCTTTCGCCGGCCCAGGAGGAGGAGCATGTCCTCGGCTTCGAAGGCGCAGGTGTCGCCGTCGCGTCCGATGAACTCGCTGCCACGCATGACGCCCAGGCAGCGCAGGTCGAACCGGCCGAGGTCCAGGTCCTCCAGGCTGCGGCCGGTCAGCTCGTCGGGAACGCGCATGTTCACCACGTGGAACGTGTTGCCGAGGCTGACATAGTCCCGGATCAGCGGGTTGTGCAGGATCTGGGCGATCTGCTCTCCCATCCGCACCTCGGGATGGATCACCCGCTCGACGCCGATATGGTTGAGGATACGGTGATGGGTCTTGGAGACCGCCTTGGCCCAGATCTTGTCGAGGCCGAGCAGGCGCAGGTTCATGGTCGCCAGGACGCTGGCCTCGAAATCGCTCCCGAGGGCGACGATGCCCACGTCGCACTCGGCCACGCCCGCGTCCCGGAGGGCCTCGTCCGACCGCGCGTCGACGATCAGGGCCTGGTCCAGGGCGTCCGCATGGCGCGAGACGCGCGCCTCGTCGATATCGACCCCGATGACGTAGTTGCCGAACCGCTTCAGTTCGGTCGCGACGGTCGAGCCGAAATTGCCCAGCCCGATCACCACGAAGTTCGTGGGATGCTTCGCCATGTCAGGTATCCTCGTCCAGAAGGGCCGCGAGCCCGTGGCGGTAGGTAGGATACCGCAGTTCGACGCCCAGTTCCGACTTGATGCGGTGGTTCTGCACGCGCTTCGATTCGGCGTAGAAGCTGCGCGCCATGGGCGACAGGTCCGCCTCCTCGAAGGTGACCTGGGGCGGCCGCTCCACGCCCAGAAGGTCGGCGGCATGGGCGATCACGTCCTGCGGCGGGGCGGGATCGTCGTCGCACACGTTGTAGACGGCTCCGGGGCGGGGGCGATCGATGGAGGCCAGGCACACGGCCGCGATGTCCTCCACGTGGATGCGGGAGAAGACCTGGCCCGCCTTCACGATCCGCCGCGCGCGGCCCTCGCGCACCTTGGCGAAGGGGCCGCGCCCGGGCCCGTAGATCCCCGCGAGCCGGAACACGTGGAGCGGGAGGCCCGCCTCCCGCGCGAGGGCCCGCCAGCCCGCCTCGGCCCGGACCCGCGCCGCGCCGCGCGCGGTGGAGGGGGCGAGCGGCGTCTCCTCGTCCACCCAGCCGCCGTCGTGGTCGCCGTAGACCCCCGTGGTCGACAGGTATCCGAACCAGTCGAGGCGAGCCCGGCCGAGGTCGCCGCCATGGGCGACCAGAACCGGGTCTCCGTCGTCGGGGGAGACGGAATGCAGGACGTGGGTCGCCCGCGCGATCTCGGGGCCCAGGTCGTTGCCCGGCCAGAGGATCGGGCGCACACCGGTTGCCTCGATGTCGCGAGCCTTCTCCTGCGACCGGGTGGTACCCGCCACCTCCCAGCCGCGTGCGAGCAGCAAGGGCGCCAGCGCCCGCGCCGAATAGCCGTGGCCTATGGACAGGAGCCTCACAACCGCTCCAGCGTCCGCCCGTCGCGCGCGCCGTCGTAGAACGTGTCGAGCACCTGGCCGAACAAGCCCGGGGCCGCCCCCGCGCGTTCGAAGAGCGTCGCCGACGAGCGAACCTTGGCCGCGTCGACACCGCCCAGGATCGCCTCGGGTGGCGTTCCCCCGTGGGTCAGCAGGAGCTTGAACATTTCCGACAGGCGCGGCCCGAGGACGGGGTGGCGCAGATACGCCTCCGCCTCCGCCAACCCCGCGATCCCGTAATACTCGGACCGCTGCGACCGGCCCAGGCCGGCGAGTTGCGGATAGACGTACCAGATCCAGTGGGTGGTCTTGCGCCCTGCCGCGATCTCGGCATGGGCCTTGGCGTAGTCGTGCTCCTGCGCGACGAGAAATCGGTCGAGATCGAAGTCGGTCATGGCCTCATGTGGCCAGAGCATGCGCCCGGGTGCAAGCGGTCACGGATGGATCAGCGCCAACAGCGCCCGTTCTTCCCGGCGAAGGCCGCGCCGCTCGGGCGCCCGGTCGGCTATCGCCTGCCGGTCGGGCAGGTCGGCCTCGGCCAGGTCGATCACGTCGGGGTGGATATAGCTGTTGCGGGCGATGGCGGGGGTGTTGCCCAGACGTTCGCAGGCCGCGTCGGCCATCGCCTTGATGCTGAGGCGGTCGGCCTTCAGGGCCACGGCCATGGCCGCGACGCTGCCGTTCCAGGTGCGGAAGGTCTTGGCCGTCACCTCGTCCTGCCCGGTGATCTCGTGGAGAAGCTCGTTCACCTGGGTCGAGGTCACCTCGTGGACGGTGCCGCCCGCATCCGTCCAGTTCGCGAGCGTGGCCCCCGGCAGGTCGTCGAGCCGGTGCAGCACCTTCGCCAGCCGACGATCCCGCAGCCGCCGACGAAGGCGCCGGCCGCCCTTGCCGCAATAGTCCAGCTCCAGCGAGTCCGCGTCCAGGCTCAGGTGCCGCGAGCGCAGGGTCGTCGCCCCGAAGGCGCCGTTTTCCTCGGCGGCCTCGCGGCTGCCCACGCGCAGCGACAGCCGGTCGATCATCGCCAGGACGGCCGCCACGGCGAAGGCACGGTCGCCCGCCTCGCCCCTCAGGTCCTCCCGGATGCGCCGCCGAACCGCCGGAAGGCGGTCCCCGAAGGCCGGTAGGTGGGCGTATTTGCGCCGTGCCCGGAAGGCCGTCCACCACGAATGGTAGCGGTACTGCTTGCGGGCGCGGACGTCCCGCCCGGTGGCCTGGAGGTGGCCGTCCGCCCGCGGGCAGATCCACACGTCCTCGTAGGCCGGCGGGACCGCCAACTCCTCCAGCCGCCGCCGCTCGGCCCGGTTCTCGATCCGCGTGCCGTCGGGGGCGCGGTAGGACCAGCCGCGGCCCGCGCGCCTGCGCGTGATGCCGGGGCGGTCGTCGGGATAGTATACGAGGTCGGGCATGTCCTTCATCGCGGCGGCAACCGGCGTCTCGCAGCCCCGGTTCCCGGGCGTTCCGTCGCACCGGCCGGCGGGGGCGTCCCGCGCGGTCCGGGTGGTGCGGGCCGGGTTGTGCGGCCGGGAGGATTGGCGATAGTGCGCTCACGCAAAGGGGGGACCAGATGACCGAAAGTCTGCCGATCGAGACGCCGGACCTGCCCGCGCCGGAGACCTTCACGGATGCCGCCGCGGCCGTGCAGCATCTGCAAAAGCTCTACGCCGCCGCCGTCGACTTCCTCACGGGGCGGTTCGTGGGCGCGTTGAAGGGCGGCGTGCCCGGCCTGCGCTACCGCGCCTTCTACCCCGAGATCCGGATGACCACCACGACCCACACGCTGTCCGACAGCCGGTTGTCCTTCGGCCACGTGGCCCAGCCGGGGCGCTACTCCACGACGATCACCCGCCCCGACCTCTTCGCCAACTACCTCGAGCAGCAGCTCGGCCTCCTGCTCGCGACGCAGGGCGCCTCCGTCCAGGTGGGGGTCTCGTCCACGCCGATCCCGCTGCACTTCGCGGTGGCGGGCGATCCCGACCTGACCGTGCCGCAGGACGGGGCGATGGACTTCACCCTGCGCGACGTCTTCGACACGCCGGACCTGTCCACGACCCACGACGCCATCGTCAACGGAGAAGGCTTCGCCTTCGAGGACGGCTCGCGCCCGCTCGCCCCCTTCACCGCCCAGCGGATCGACTACTCCCTGTCCCGGCTCGCGCATTACACCGCGACCGACCCGGCCCATTTCCAGAACCACGTCCTGTTTACCAACTACCAGTTCTACGTGGAGGAGTTCGAGGTCTATGCCCGGCAGGTCCTGGCCGACCCGAAGAGCGGCTATACCGCCTTCGTGGGGCCCGGGAACCGGTCCATCGACACCGCCGAGGGCGTGCTGGAGCCCGCGGGGAAGGCCCCGCAGATGCCCGCCTATCACCTCAAGCGCGAAGGCGGGCAGGGCATCACCCTCGTCAATATCGGCGTCGGCCCGTCGAACGCCAAGACCGCGACCGACCATATCGCGGTCCTGCGCCCCCATGCGTGGCTGATGGTGGGCCACTGCGCCGGGCTCCGCAATTCCCAGCGGCTGGGCGATTTCGTCCTCGCCCACGCCTACCTGCGCGAGGATCACGTCCTCGACGACGACCTGCCCGTCTGGGTGCCGATCCCGGCCCTGGCCGAGATCCAGGTCGCGCTGGAGGAGGCCGTGGCCGAGGTGACCGAGCTCAAGGGCTATGAGCTCAAGCGGATCATGCGCACCGGCACCGTCGCCACCATCGACAACCGCAACTGGGAGCTTCGCGACCAGTCGGGCCCAGTCCAGCGCCTTAGCCAGTCCCGCGCCGTGGCCCTCGACATGGAGAGCGCGACCATCGCCGCCAACGGCTTCCGCTTCCGGGTGCCCTACGGCACGCTCCTGTGCGTCTCCGACAAGCCGCTCCACGGCGAGCTGAAGCTGCCGGGCATGGCGACCGACTTCTACCGCACCCAGGTGGCGCGCCACCTGCTGATCGGCGTGCGCGCCATGGAGGCGATCCGCGAGATGCCGTTGGAGCGGATACACAGCCGCAAGTTGCGCTCGTTCGAGGAAACGGCCTTCCTCTGACGCCGGGGGCCCTTCATTCAAGGGCTTCCGGGGTTCGGAACCGGTTGTGCGCTCCGCACGAATGGCGTTTAGTCCGGTATCAGCCGATCAGGCGGGACAACGAAAACGACAATGAGGAGACAGTGACGTGGCCCAGAAACCGATGACCAAGACCCAGCTCGTGGCCGCCCTTGCCGACCGCATGGACAGCGACAAGAAGAGCGCGGGCGAGGCCCTCGACGCGATCACCGACCTCATCACCGACGAGGTCGCCTCCGGGGGCGCCGTCACGCTGCCCGGCATCGGCAAGATCTACTGCCGCGAGCGGCCCGAGCGCATGGTGCGCAACCCCGCCACCGGCGAGCAGATGAAGAAGGACGCCGACAAGGTGGTCAAGATGACCATCGCCAAGGCGCTCAAGGACAGCGTCAACGGCTGATGCATCCGGCCGCCGGCGCCCGCGGGGCGCCGGACGGCCTTTCCCGGGCCGTCAAAGGGTGGCACAGAGGGGCCTCCCGTTCCACCACCCGGACCCACCCCCATGACCGGTTTCGTCAGCTTCGTCGGCTCCGGCCCCGGCGACCCGGAGCTTCTGACGCTCAAGGCCGTCTATCGCTTGCGCAGCGCGGATGCGGTGCTGTTCGACGATCTCTCTTCGGGGCCGATCCTGTCCCATGCCCGGCCCGGCGCAGACCTCGTGGGCGTGGGCAAGCGCGCCGGGCGGCCCTCGCCGCGCCAGCACCATGTCAGCCGCCTGCTGGTGGACTACGCCCGCGAGGGCGGTCGGATCGTGCGGCTGAAGTCCGGCGATCCGGGCCTCTTCGGCCGACTGGAGGAGGAGCTCGTCGCCCTGCGGGAGGCCGGGATCGCCCACGAGATCGTGCCGGGCGTGCCTTCGGCCATCGCCGCCGCCGCGGCCGCCGGCATCCCGCTCACCCGCCGCCTGACGGCCCGTCGCGTCCAGTTCGTCACCGGCCACGACGCCACCGGCGCGCTGCCCGCGGATATCGACCTCGACGCTCTCGCGGACAGGGGCGCCTCCACGGTGGTGTTCATGGGCAAGCGCACCTTCCCCGCGCTGGCGCGATCCCTGATCGAGCGCGGGCTGCCCCCGGACCAGCCCGCGATCCTGGCGGAGGCCGTCTCCACCCCCGACCAGCGCATCTTCCGCGCCACGGTGAGCGCCCTTGCCGAGCGTCTCTCGGACGATCCCGGCGACCGCCCGGCCCTGATCCTCTACGGCCCCCTGGCCGAGGGCCCGTGACCTTGCGCCCCGCGAGCTTGCACATCGACCTCGTCGGCATCGGCACCGGCCATCCCGAGCACGTGACGCTCGCGGGCCTGCGCGCCATGCGCGAGGCGGGGCTGGTGCTCGTGCCGCGCAAGGGGGCCGGCAAGGAGGACCTGGCGCATCTGCGCCACGCCATCCTCTCCGCCGCCGGAGCGACCGGGCGGGTGGTGGAGTTCGACTATCCCGTCCGCGATCCGGCGCTGCCCTACGCCGAGCGGGTGGCGCGCTGGCATGGCGAGATCGCCCGGCGCTGGGCGGGTGCGATCGCGGACGATCCCGGCCCCGTGGCGCTCCTCGTCTGGGGCGATCCGGGGCTCTACGATTCCACGTTGCGGATCGCGCGCCGCCTCGAGCCGTCCCCGCACCTGCGGGTGATCCCGGGCATCACCGCCCTCCAGGCGCTGACGGCGGCCCACGCGATCCCGTTCAACACCGTGAACGGGGCCGTCACCGTCACCACGGGCCGGCGCCTGCGCGACCACGGCTGGCCCGCGGGCGCCGACACGGCGGCGGTGATGCTCGACGGCGAGTGCAGCTTCCTGGCGCTCGACCGTCCGGACCTCGCGATCTGGTGGGGGGCCTATCTCGGGATGGCGGAGCAGATCCTCGACCACGGCCCCCTGGCCGAGGCGGGCCCCCGCATAGCCCAGGCCCGCGCCGCCGCGCGCGCCCGCCACGGCTGGATCATGGACACCTACCTGCTGCGCGCGGGAACGGCGGAATGACGGCGATCGTGCACCTGTGCTCGACCTGCCGCGCCGGGCCGCTGCCGCTCTCGGACCTCGCCGCCGCCCTCCTCGATGCCGGGATCGAGGCGGAGCTTCGCGCGCATCCCTGTCTCAACGTCTGCGCCGCCCCCGTCGCCCTGTCGCTCCAGGGGCGGGGGAGGGCGACCTGCCTCTTCTCGGGCGTCGATCCGGAGGCCGACCGCGACGACATCGTCGCCACGATCCGCGCCTGGCAAGCGGCGCCCGCGGGCTGGATCGACGACGCCCGCCCCTGCGGCCGGCTGCGTCACCGCCTCGTGGGGCGCGTTCCCGCGCCCTAGCTATCCGCGGTCGTGGAAGTGGTCGTAGATCTTCTCGGCCAGCCCGGCGCTGATCCCGTCCACGGCCTTGAGGTCGGCGAGGGCCGCGCGCCCCACGGCCTTGGCCGAGCCGAAATGGGTCAGGAGCGCGCGCTTGCGCGTCGCGCCCACCCCCGCGATCTCGTCGAGCGGCGTGGCCGAGACGCCCTTGGCCCGCTTGGCGCGGTGGGTGCCGATGGCGAAGCGGTGCGCCTCGTCGCGCATCCGCTGGACGAAATACAGGACCGGGTCGTTGTGCCTGAGCGCGAAGGGCCGCTTGCCCACGCGGTGGAACTCCTCCTTGCCCGCGTCGCGGTCGATCCCCTTGGCGACGCCGGCCATGGCGATGTCCTCCACGCCCATCTCCGTCATGATCTCGCTGACGGCCGAGACCTGCCCGGCGCCGCCGTCGATCAGAAGCAGGTCGGGCCACATGCCCTTCTCCCGGTTCGGGTCCTCCGAGATCAGCCGCTTGAAGCGCCGCTTCAGCACCTCCTTCATCATCCCGAAATCGTCTCCGGGCGTCAGCTCGTCGCCGCGGATGTTGAACTTGCGGTACTGGGACTTCACGAACCCCTCCGGGCCGGACACGATCATGCCGCCCACCGCGTTCGTGCCCTGGATGTGGCTGTTGTCGTAGACCTCGATCCGCTCGGGCCGCGCGTCGAGGTCCAGCGCCTCGGCCAGCCCGTCCAGCAGGCGTCCCTGGGTCGCCGTCTCGCTCATCTTGCGCGCCAGGCTCTCCCGCGCGTTCCGCAGCGCGCCAGCCACCAGGTCCTTCTTCTCGCCTTTCTGCGGGACGAGGATCTGCACCTTGCGGCCCGCCTTCTGGCCCAGCGCCTCCTCCAGAAGCTCCCGCTCCTCGATGTCGTCCGACAACAGGAGCTGCCGCGGCGGCTCCTTGTTCTCGTAGAACTGCCCGATGAAGCCCGCCAGGATCTCCGCCGGCTCGGCGCCCGAGCCGGTCTTGGGATAGTAGTCCCGGTTACCCCAGTTCTGGTTCGCCCGGATGAAGAAGACCTGCACGCAGGCCTGTCCTCCCTCGACGTGGAGCGCGATCACGTCCGCCTCCGACACGCCGGCCGGGTTGATCCCCTGGGAACCCTGCACATGGGTCAGCGCCCGGATGCGGTCGCGGATCGCCGCCGCCCGCTCGAACTCCATCGCCTCGGCCGCCGCCTCCATCTCGGCGGCGAGCTGGTGCTGCACCTTCGTGGTCTTGCCCCGCAGGAACTGCTGCGCGTCGTGGACGCTCGCGGCGTAGTCGCTCTCCGAGATGTGGCCGACGCAGGGCCCCGAGCAGCGCTTGATCTGGTAGAGCAGGCAGGGACGCGAGCGCCCCTCGAACTGGCTGTCGGTGCAGTTCCTGAGCAGGAACACCTTCTGCAACTGGGTCAGTGTCCGGTTCACCGCGCCCGCGCTGGCGAACGGCCCGAAATACGCCCCCTTGGTCGTCTTGGCGCCCCGGTGCTTGCGGATCATCGGATAGGCATGGTCGCCCGTCACAAGGATGTTGGGGAACGACTTGTCGTCGCGCAGGAGCACGTTGTAGCGCGGCTTGAGCTGCTTGATGAGGTTCTGCTCCAGGAGCAGCGCCTCGGTCTCCGTCTTCGTCGTGAGGAACATCATCGACGCGGTCTCGCGGATCATCCGGTCGATCCGGGGGCTGTGCCCCGAGGACCGGGCATAGCTCGACACCCGCGCCTTCAGGTTGCGCGCCTTGCCCACGTAGAGGACGGCCTGGCTCGCATCGAGCATGCGATAGACGCCCGGAGAGGCGTCCAGCGTCCGCAGGTAGGACTGGATGCAGGCATGGCCGGTGGGCGCGGTCTGGTCGCTCATCTCGGGCTTTCGTGATTCCGGGTCGGGGCTGCAAAATATGTCCGCGCCCCACAAGAGGGAAGACCTCCACCGAACCTGTGGAGAAGCCTGGGGGCAAAGGTCAGACAGGAGGGTTTTTTCGTTGCCGAAGCCGGGTTTGACCGGTTTGATGAATTTTTAATCAATTTACCAAGTCATTGATAAGAATGAATATTATAATCGAGCGCACGATATTGGCCGTCCGGGGCTGGGGTTTTGCAACAAAACTGCGACAACGTGGAAGAATGCAGGGGCGGGGCCCTCATTCCGGGCCGGAAACGTCCGGCGTGCGCCATCCCAGATGCTGGCCCCCGTCGACGCACAGAAGCTGCCCCGTCACCGCCGGCGCGTCGAGGAAGTAGACCAGCGCCGCGACGATGTCCTCGGCGCCCGCCCCCCGGCCAAGGACGGTCGCCGCACGCTGGGCGGCGAAATGGGCATCGGACTGGCGCGCGCCCTGCAGGGTCGGCCCCGGCCCGATGGCATTCACGCGGATCGCGGGGGCCAACGCCTGCGCCGCGGTGCGGGTGAAGTCCCAGAGCCCCATCTTGGCGATGGTGTAGGTGGCGAAATGGGGCGTCGTCTTGCGCACCCGCTGGTCGACCATGTTGACGACGAGCGCCGTCGCGACGGGCTCTCCTCGCGCGTCCCGTCCGGCCTCGGGGGCCTGGAGGGCGAAGGACTGGGTCAGGAACACCGGCGCGCGCAGGTTCGACCCCACGTGCCGTTCCCAGCTCTCGGCCGTGATCGTTCCGATCTCGTCGCGTTCGAAGACCGAGGCGTTGTTGACCAGCACCGTGAGCGGCCCGCCCACGGCGTCTGCCGCGCGGGCGACCAGCGTGTCCGTGTCGCGGTTGTCGAGCAGGTCCGCGTGCACGGGGGCCGCCCGCGGTCCCATGGCGCGGATCTCGTCCGCGACCGCCCCGGCCGCGTCGCCGGAGGTGTTGTAATGCACCGCCACGTCGTATCCGCGCCGTCCCAGGCAGAGCGCCATGGCGCGGCCGAGCCGCGTGCCGCCGCCGGTGACCAGCGCCGCGCTCACGACACGACCACGACCCAGAGATACGCGCCGTAGGCCGCGCAGAAGGCGGCGCCGACCGGCCGGGTCATCGGCAGCGAGGTGAAGACGAACGGCACCAGGAGCAGCGACGATGCCGCCATCACCCACAGGTCCACCCGCAGGAACGAGTCCGCCACGGGGATCTCGCCCACGAGCGCCGCGATCCCGATGATCGCGAGCAGGTTGAACATGTTCGATCCCAGCACGTTGCCCAGTGCCACGTCGGCCTGCCGCTTCGCCGCCGCGGCCATGGTGGTCGCCAGCTCGGGCAGCGAGGTGCCGATCGCGACCATGGTCAACCCGATCACCGAATCCGACACGCCCATGCTCTGGGCGATCTGCTTGGCGTTGGCGATCAGCACATTGGCCCCGATGGGAAGCCCCACCAGCCCGACCGCGAGGAACGCGAGAATGCGCCACCAGCGCATCTGGGGATCGGCCCCCTCGACCTCCTCGACGGGCGCGCGCGTTTTCAGCCCCTCGCGGAACTGCTCCGCCAGGATCACCGCCAGCACCGCCAGCATCACCAGGGCCGAGACGGTCCCGAACGGCCCCGCGAAGGCCAGCCCGATGAACAGGGCCGTCGCGGCCAGCATCACGACGTAGCTCTTGGACGTGCCCGTCCCTTTCGTCGCCAGGCCGAAGATCAGCGCCGGCAGGCCCAGGACCGCGAGCACGTTGGCGATGTTCGACCCCACGACGTTGCCCAGCGCGATCCCCGGCGCGTCTTCCAGGACCGCGTCGACCGAGATCAGGAGCTCGGGCGCCGACGTCCCGAAGGCGACGATGGTCAGCCCCACGATGAGCGGCGGCAGGCCCAGGCGCAGCGCGACGTTCACGGCCCCCTTCACCAGGAGGTCTCCGGCGACCAGCAGGATCGCCAGGCCCAGCGCCGCCAGCGCCCAGGTCAAGAGCGCCCCCCGCCGCAGGAGCAGGGCCCCCTGCCGATCCGGTAGCGCCCGCAGGCGGGACATTTCATCGACTGCATCTTCGCCTGGCCTGGAAACCTCAGCTTTCCGAAGATCGCCATGAGCACCATGAAGGCGAGAAAGAGCGTCGCGACCTTGATCAAGACAGGTCGAACCGGGCGTGGTGAGCGCGGTCCTCGATCCCGGCCAGCGCGCTTTCCGCAAGCCCCGCGCCGAATCGCGACAGGAACGGCCGGCGTTGCTTGTAGGCGACGAAGCGGACGTTCTCGCCGAACCGCGCCCGCATCACCGGCACCATGTGGCCGAGCTGGTCGATCAGGCCCATCTCGCGGGCCCGCTCGCCCACCCAGATCTCGCCGGTGAAGAGCCGGGGATCCTCCGCGAGCCGCGTGCCGCGCCGGGCGCGCACCTGCGCCTTGAAGGCGTCGTGGATCTGGCCCTGCAATTCCTTGAGGCGGGCGACGTCCTCCTCCTGTTCGGGGCGGAACGGGTCGAGCATGCTCTTCGATTCGCCGGCGGTGTAGACGCGCCGCTCGATCCCGTAGCGGGAGATGAACTTGTTGAGCCCGAATCCGGCGGATATCACGCCGATCGAGCCGACGATGGAGTTGGGATCGGCGTATATCTCGTCGGCGGCCGTCGCCAGCCAGTAGCCGCCCGACGCGGCCACGTCCTCGACGAAGGCCACCACCGGCACGCCCTTCTCCTCCGACAGGCGCCGGATCCGCGCCGCGATCAGCGACGACTGCACGGGCGACCCGCCCGGCGAGTTCAGCAGGAGGGCCACCGCCTTGGGCTTGCCGCGGCGGAACGCCTTCTCGATCAAGGGCGCGAGGGTGGCGTCGTTGAGCCGTCCCGGCGATCCGCTGGCGATCACGCCCTGCAGGCGCAGCACCGACACGACCGGGCCCTTCTTGAGGAGGGGGAGACGAGGTATCATGCCCTGTGATCTAGTCTCGCCCGCCCCGGGGGCCAAGGGCGGAATGCAGCCCCCTCGACAGCTCCCTTGCCCGTGGCCGACGTCGCGCCGCGCTTCGGTGCGTCTCGCGAGTACGCCGGCCCCACGGTCCCTCCCGTGCGGGGGGCGGAAATCGGGGTGTCGGCGGCCCGTCGATGGCGTAGGGTCCGTCCCGTGCCACGGACGATCCCCCCTTTCCCGCCGGTCGGCCCATGACGCTCCTTCTGACCGTCTGGCCGATCTTCGCGCTGATCTGCGCGGGGTTCGCGCTCGCCCGCGCCGGCTTTCCCGACCCCGGGTTCTGGCCGGCGGCGGAGCGGCTGAACTACGTCCTGCTGTTTCCCGCGCTCCTGGCGTCCAGCCTCGCGGACGCGCCGCTGGACGACCCGGCGATCCTGCGGGTGGGGGGCGCGGCCGTGGGGACCATCCTGCTGGCCGCCGTCGCGGCGCGGGGCCTGCGCGCCCTGCGCCCGGCGCCGCCGGCGCGCTACGGCCCGCTCCTGCAGGGGGCGATCCGCTTCAACACCTATCTGGGCCTCGCCGTCACGGGCAGCCTCCTCGGCCCGCAGGGCGTGGCGCGGGCGGCGGTCCTGCTGGCCGTGGCGGTGCCGCTGGTCAATGTCCTGTCGGTCCTGGCCCTTACAGGCTCCGACGCGCGGCGGGGCCCGGCGGCCCTCCTGCGCCCCATCGTGACCAACCCCCTGATCCTGGGATGCGCGGCGGGGATCGCCCTCGCCCTCACGGGCGTGGGGCTACCCTTCGGCACCGGGCGCTTCCTCGACCTGGTGGCGCAGGCCAGCCTGCCGCTGGGCCTTTTCTGCGTCGGCGCCGCGCTGCGCCCCCGCGCCCTGAGGGCCGAGATCGGCACCCTCGCCGCGATCTGCGCCCTGCGGCTTCTCGCCATGCCGGCGCTGGCGGTGGCCGTCACCGCCGCCTTCGGGCTGGGCCGGGACGAGGCGCTTCTCGTGGTGATCTTCGCGGCCATCCCCACCGCGACCACCGCCTACGTGCTGACGCAGCAGCTGGGCGGCGACGGCCGGCTCATGGCCGGCATCGTCACCGCCCAGACGCTGGCCTCGGCGGCGACGATCCCCCTCGTCCTGGCGCTCCTCTAGTCGCGCAGGCGCCATCCGGTGCGGAAGATCCAGCCGACGATGGCCATGCAGATCAGGGTGAAGGCGAGGATCGCCAGCAGGCTCCAGCCGATGGGCACGTCCGCCAGCCCGTAGAACGACCAGCGGAACCCCGACACCAGGTAGACCACCGGGTTGAACAGGCTCACCGTCTGCCACAGGGGCGGCAGCATCGAGGCGGAGTAGAACGCGCCGCCGAGGAAGATCAGCGGCTGCACCAGCAGAAGCGGCACGAGCTGGAGCTGCTCGAAGTTCTGCGCCCAGATCCCGATGATGAACCCGAACAGCGAGAAGCTCAGGCAGGTCAGGACCAGGAACACCAGCATCCAGACCGGGTGCTGGAGCGTGATGTCCACGAAGAAGAAAGCCGTGATCAGGATGATCAGCCCGATGGCGAGGGACTTGGTCGCCGCCGCCAGCACGTATCCGGCCGTGATCTCCAGGAACGAGGCCGGCGCCGACAGGTGCTCGTAGATCGAGCCGATGAACTTGGGGAAGTAGATCCCGAACGACGCGTTGGAGATCGATTGCGTGATCACGGACAGCATGATCAGCCCCGGCACGATGAACGCGCCGTAGCTCACCCCCTCCACCTCGTCGATCCGGCTGCCGATGGCGGCGCCGAACACCACGAAGTAGAGCGAGGTCGAGATCACCGGCGATATGATGGATTGCAGCAGCGTGCGGAAGGTCCGCGCCATCTCGAAGCGGTAGATGGCGAGGATGGCGTAGAGGTTCATCGGGGTCTCTCCGTCGGGCAGGGCAGGGGCTCGGGTATCACGCGGCGTCCTCGCCCACGAGGTCGACGAAGATGTCCTCCAGCGAGGATTGCTCGGTGCGTACGTCCCGCGCCCTGAGCCCCCGCTCGGCCAGGGCGTTCAGGAGCCGGGTGATGCCCGTCCCATCGCCGGTCGTGTCGTAGGTGTAGGTCAGCTCCGAGCCGTCCCGCGACAGGGTCAGGTCGTAGTCCTCCAGCCCCTCGGGCACCCGTTCCGCGGGCTCCATCAGCTCGATCACGAACAGCTTGCGGCCCAGCTCGCGCATCAACGCCGCCTTGTCGCGCACCAGCCGGATCTCGCCGTCCGAGATGATGCCGATCCGGTCGGCCATCGCCTCCGCCTCCTCGATGTAGTGGGTGGTCAGGATGATGGTCACGCCGTGCCGCTTGAGCTCGGCCACCGTCTCCCACATCTCCTTTCTCAGGCCCACGTCCACGCCGGCGGTCGGCTCGTCGAGGAACAGGACCTTGGGCTCGTGGGCCAGCGCCTTGGCGATCAGCACCCGCCGCTTCATGCCGCCCGACAGCTCCCGCACCTGGGCGTCGCGCTTGTCCCACAGCGACAGCTGCCGCAGGATGCGCTCCAGGTAGGCGTCGTCGCGCCCCTTGCCGAAGAGCCCGCGCGAGAAGCGCACGGTGTTCATCACCCGCTCGAACGGCTCCAGGTTGATCTCCTGGGGCACCAGCCCGATCTGGGCGCGGGCCGCGCGGTAGTCGGTCACGTTGTCGTGGCCTCCCACCAGGACCTTGCCGCTCGTGATCGAGGCGATGCCGCAGATGCACGAGATCAGCGTCGTCTTTCCCGCCCCGTTGGGGCCGAGGAGCGCCAGGATCTCGCCCTCCTCGATGGCCAGGTCCACTTCGCGCAGGGCGTGGATCCCCTCGTAGCGCTTGCTCAGCTTCTCCACGGACACGATCGCGGACATGGGGTTCCTTCCTCTCGGCGGCGGCGAAATGTGGCAGATGGACCGCCCGCGCCGGGCGGCAAGTGGTTGCGCCCGCGCCTGCCTGCCCTATCCCCCATCCCATGGAGACTGTCGATGCCCTCGTGATCGGTGCCGGCCCCGCCGGCCTGATGGCGGCCGAGACCCTGGGCCGCGCGGGCCGCTCGGTCCTCGTGGCCGACCGGATGCCCTCGCCCGCGCGCAAGTTCCTGATGGCGGGCAAGTCCGGGCTGAACCTGACGAAGGTGGAGGACGCCCGGACATTCCGCGCCGCCTACGACTGTCCCGCGCTCGCCCCGATGCTGGACGCCTTCGGCCCCCGCGAGGTCATGGAGTGGGCCGAAACGCTGGGCCAGCCGCTCTTCACCGGCTCCACGGGCCGGGTCTTTCCCAGGGCCATGAAGGCCTCGCCGCTCCTGCGCGCCTGGCTCGCGCGGCTCGACGGCTGCGGCGTGCGCCTGCGGCCCCGGTGGGACTGGGCGGGCGGCACCGCGTTTTCCACTCCCGATGGCCCGGTGGAGGTGTCCGCGCGCACCACGATCCTGGCCATGGGCGGGGCGTCGTGGTCGCGGCTGGGATCGGACGGGCGCTGGGCGGGCCGCCTCGCGGGCCAAGGCGTCCCGGTCACGCCCTTCGCGCCCGCGAACGCGGGGCTCGACGTGGCCTGGTCCGACCACATGGCCCCCCATTTCGGCGCCCCGGTGAAGAACGCGGCGCTCGTCGTGGACGGCCGCGCGCGCCGCGGCGAGTTCGTGATCTCGCGCCGCGGCCTCGAGGGGGGCGGCCTCTACGCCGTCTCCAGGGCGCTGCGCCGGGGCGCGACGCTGGCCATCGACCTCAAGCCCGATCTCGACGAGGCCACGGTCTCGCGCCGCCTCGCCGCCGCGAAGGGCTCCACCGCGAACCGCCTGCGCAAGGCCCTGCGCCTCGACCCGGCCGCCATCGCCCTGCTGATGGAGTTCGCCCGGCCGCTGCCTCCCGACCCGGCGCCGCTGGTCAAGCGGCTTGCCGTGTCCCACCGGGGCCTGCGCCCGCTGGACGAGGCCATCTCCACCGCCGGCGGCCTGTCGTGGGAGGCCCTCGACGGAAACCTCATGCTGAAGGACCGCCCCGGCACCTTCGCCTGCGGCGAGATGCTCGACTGGGAGGCGCCCACGGGCGGCTACCTCATGACCGCGTGCCTTGCCACCGGCGCCTGGGCGGGCCGGGCCGCGATGTGAACAGGGCCGAGGCCACCGGCCGCGCGGCGAGGGGACGCTCTCGATCAAAGCTCGATCAGGGCTCGATCAGGGCGCGGGGCAGGAGGCCGGGATAGGTTTCCGCCCACGCGGCCACGTGGATGCGCGCGATCATGCCGGCGTCTTCCGGCCGGGCGGGGCGGATCACGCCTCGTCCTGCGGGCCGCCGTTCAGGACCCGCACCTCGCGCTGGGGGAACGGGATCGAGATGCCGTTGTCGCGGAACGCATCCCACAGGGCCAGGTAGACGTTGCCGCGGATATTCGTGAGCCCGCCCGTGGGGTCGGTGATCCAGAACCGCAGGATATAGTCGACCGAGGAATTGCCGAAGCCCACGATGTGGCAGACGGGCTTGCGGTCCTCCAGCACCCGGTCGACCGCCAGCGCGGCCTCCACCGCGATGCGGCGCACCAGGTGCGGGTCGTCCCCGTAGGCGCATCCGAAGAACACGTCGAGCCGCACGAAGTGGTTGGAATGGCTCCAGTTCACCACCTGACCGGTGATGAGGTCCTCGTTGGGGATCAGGTATTCCTTGCCGTCGCGCGTGGTGATCGAGGCGTAGCGCGCACCCAGCGTGTTGATCCAGCCGAAGGTCTCGCCCAGGCTGATCACGTCCCCGGGCTTGATCGACTTGTCGAGCAGGATGATCACCCCCGAGACGAGGTTCGACACCACCTTCTGCAGGCCGAAGCCCAGGCCGACGCCGATCGCGCCCGACAGCACCGCGAGGCCCGTCAGGTCCACGCCCACCGCCTTGAGGCCCGCGAAGAGCGCGATCCCGTAGAGCAGGATCTGCAGCACCTTGACCAGGAGCACCCGCAGCGAGGGCGAGATGTCCTCCGACCGGCGGATCCGGTCCGAGCCCGCGTGGGACAGGAACCGCGCCGCCACGAAGAACAGCGTCACCAGCAGCACCGCCTTCAGGAGCGTGAGCAGCGTCAGGCGCACGCTTCCCAGGGTCAGGCCGATCTCGTCCAGCGCGCCCGCGACCTCGTCCGTCACCCCGAAGATCAGCAGGGTGACGTAGATCCACAGCGCCCAGCGCACCACGGGCCTGAGCGCGGGGTTGCGTACCAGCCGCGCGGCCAGGACCACGCTCAGCCAGGCCGTCGCCAGCGTCGCCACCAGGTCGAGGATGACGCTGCCCGCGGGGCCGGGCGTCGCCGCCCGCGCCAGCAGCGCCGCCGCCCACATCAGGGCGGCGAAGAACAGCAGCGTCAGCCGCCTTTGCACCACGAGGAGCGTACGGACACGCCACAGGGGCCAGTCGCGCCCCTTCATCCAGTCCCGCATCCGGGGCCGGGCCGAGCGGCCGAGGAACATCGCCATCGCGACCGCGGCCAGCACGGCCGTGATCTGCCACAGCCGCGAGGGCAGCAGCATGGCCTCCGCCTGGTGGCGCACCAGGGTCCAGACCCGGTCGAGGGTTTCGAGGATCGCGGCGAGCTCCGTTTCCATCGCCGGACGATGCGGCCCCGCGCGGCGCGGAGCAAGCCCGGCGCGCTCGCGCGGCCGCGACCGGGGCCCCCGTGCGTTTGCCCCCGTGCGTTTGTCCCCGTGCGTTTGCCCCCGTGCTTCTGCCGCTGTGCGTTTACCGTTGAAACGCCGCTCGCGGAGGCCTATCCGATACCGTCATGGAACCGCTGTTCGATATCGGCGACCGCGCCCGCCTGCCATGGCGCTTTCACTACGCCCGGCTGGGGATCCTCGCCCGACTCTGACCGCGCGACGCGAAGACCCACGCCCGATCCGCAGGACAGACGAAGGAACGCCGCCATGGCCGGCAAGACACTCTACGACAAGATCTGGGATGCCCACCTGGTCCACGAGGACACCGACGGCACCTCGCTCATCTACATCGACCGCCACCTGGTCCACGAGGTCACCTCGCCCCAGGCGTTCGAGGGGTTGAGGATGGCGGGCCGCCCGGTGCGCAAGCCCGGGAACACCATCGCCGTGCCCGACCACAACGTCCCCACTTGGGAAGACCGCGCCAAGGGCATCGAGGACGAGCAGAGCCGCGTGCAGGTGGAGGCGCTCGACGCCAACGCCCGCGACTTCGGCATCCACTACTATCCCGTCAGCGACATCCGCCAGGGGATCGTGCACATCATCGGCCCCGAGCAGGGCTGGACCCTGCCGGGCATGACCGTCGTGTGCGGCGACAGCCACACCGCCACCCACGGCGCCTTCGGCGCGCTGGCCCACGGCATCGGCACGTCCGAGGTCGAGCACGTCCTGGCCACCCAGACGCTGATCCAGTCCAAGTCCCGCAACATGAAGGTCGAGGTCACGGGCCAGCTGCCGCACGGCGTCACCGCCAAGGACATCGTCCTGTCGATCATCGCCCGCACCGGCACGGCGGGCGGCACCGGCTACGTGATCGAGTATTGCGGCGAGGCGATCCGCGCCCTGTCAATGGAAGGGCGGATGACCATCTGCAACATGGCCATCGAGGGCGGCGCCCGCGCGGGCCTCATCGCCCCCGACCAGACCACGTTCGACTACGTGCAGGGCCGCCCCCACGCGCCGAAGGGCGCCCAGTGGCAGGCCGCGCTCGACTGGTGGCGCACGCTCGCTTCGGACGACGACGCCCACTGGGACAAGGTCGTCACCCTGAAGGGGGAGGAGATCGAGCCCACCGTCACCTGGGGCACCTCGCCCGAGGACGCGCTGCCGATCTCGGCCACCGTGCCCGACCCCGACAGCTTCCAGGGTGGCAAGCGCGACGCCGCGCGCCGCGCGCTCGACTACATGGCCCTGACGCCGGGCACCCGGCTCGCGGATATCGAGATCGACACCGTGTTCCTGGGCTCGTGCACCAACGGCCGGATCGAGGACCTGCGCGCCGCCGCCGCCGTGCTCAAGGGCAAGCGGATCAAGGACGGCCTGCGGGCCATGGTCGTGCCCGGCTCGGGCCTCGTGCGCGCCCAGGCCGAGGAGGAGGGCCTGGCCGACATCTTCCGCGACGCGGGGTTCGAGTGGCGCATGGCGGGCTGCTCCATGTGCCTCGGGATGAACCCCGACCAGCTCGCCCCCGGCGAGCGTTGCGCGGCCACGTCGAACCGCAACTTCGAGGGCCGCCAGGGCCGGGGCGGGCGCACCCACCTGATGTCGCCCGCCATGGCCGCCGCGGCCGCGGTGACGGGCCGGCTGACGGATGTGCGCGAGTTCACGAGCCCCGCGCCCGAACCGGCGTGACGCCCCCGTGGACCACGCCCCCTCCGCCCCGCCGGCCGACCGCGCCCGCCTGATCGGCGCGGTCGGCCCGGCGCCGCGCGCCTGGCGCGTCGCCGCCCGGCTGCGTGCCGATCCGGCCGCCTTCGCCCAGGCGACCGACTTCGCCACCGGCGCGGCGGCCGCCATGCCCGGGGCCGGGTCGATCTACGCGCTCGACCCGGCCACCGCGACCGCCTGGGCCTGCGACGTGCCCTACGCCGACCTCGCCGGCCACCCCTTCGCCTATGCCCGCCAGGCCGAGCACGCGCGCGTTCTCATGCGCCTGCCCGCCGACGCCCTGCCCGCGCGCACGGAGCGTCCCGCCACCGGCATCTTCTCCATCGGGCGGTGCGGCTCCACGCTCCTGGCGCGGCTCCTGACGGCGGCGGGCGCGCAGACCCTGAGCGAGCTCGACGCCTTCACCGCGCTGGGCCAGACTTCCCGCCGCTGGCCTTCCGACCCGGACGTGCAGGCGCGCCTGACGCGGCTGGCCGAGGGCGCGGTGGCCCATGCCGCCTCCGCCACGCCCCCGGGCGACCTGGTGCTCAAGTTCCGCAGCCAGGCGATGCAGGCGGCCCGGGCCATCGCCGGCGCTGGCCTGCGCCCGGTGCTGCTGGTGCGCCGCTTCGCGGACTGGGCCGCCTCGACCGCGCGCCACTTCCCCGCCGATCCGCCCGAGGGGCGCATCGACGCCACCGCGCGGGGGATCGAGGACATGGCCGCGCTGGCCCGCGTGCCCCTAGTGCTCGACTACGACCGGCTCCTCGCCGACCCCGTGGGCGCCGTCGCGCTCTGCCTGGGCCGCCCCGTCGATCCGGCCCGCCACGCCGTCATCCGCGCCTGCCTGTCGCGTCACAGCCAGTCGGGCACCGCCCTCGAACGTCCCCGCGCGGAGGCTTGCGCGCACGACCTCGACCGCGCGGCCGAGCTCTGGTCGCGCCGGGCCAATCCCGGCGCGCTCAAGCGCCTGGGCCTCGGCCCCGACCTCACCCCCCTGACCCGGAGGATCTGACCCATGGAAAAGTTCACCACCCTCACCGGCATCGCCGCGCCGCTGCCGCTGATCAACGTCGATACCGACATGATCATCCCCAAGCAGTTCCTGAAGACGATCAAGCGCACCGGCCTCGGCGTGAACCTGTTCGACGAGATGCGCTACGACGACAACGGTGACGAGATCCCCGATTTCGTGCTCAACAAGCCCGCCTACCGCGACGCGCAGATCCTGATCGCGGGCGAGAACTTCGGCTGCGGCTCCTCGCGCGAGCATGCCCCCTGGGCGATCGCGGATTTCGGCATCCGCTGCGTCGTGGCACCGTCCTATGCCGACATCTTCTTCAACAACTGCTTCAAGAACGGCATCCTGCCCGTCGTCCTGCCCCAGGAGCAGGTGGACCGCCTGATGGACGACGCGTCCAAGGGCGCCAACGCGCGCATGACCGTCGACCTGGAGCGCCAGGAGATCACCACCCCCTCGGGCGACACGATCCCCTTCGAGGTCGATCCGTTCCGCAAGCACTGCCTCCTGAACGGTCTCGACGACATCGGCCTCACGCTGGAGAAGGCCTCCGCGATCGAGAGCTTCGAGGCTCAGTCGGCCCAGTCCCGCCCCTGGGTCTGATCCGAGGCGCGCGGGCGGCCCCTCCGCCGCCCGCGCATTCCGGCATTGGCCGCGATCAGCAGGGCTCCGGCCAGTTCCAGCACCGGGTTCAGCTTGATGCCGGCCCATCCGGGCCGATAGAGGATCTGGTCCACGTGGTGGAAGCTCGCCGCGCGCACCGCCACGTAGGTCAGCACCGCCGCCAGCCCCAGGATCGCGGGCCAGAGCCGTGCCAGATGCGCCCGCATCGCCACGCCCGCCCCGATGAGGGACAGGGCCGCGACGGCCGCGACCGCCTCCACGAAGCGGGTCTGCACGGCGCCCCGCGCGCCGTACCACCCCTGGGCCCGCGCCACGCAGCGCCCCGCGGCCGTCAGCAGCGTCTGCAGGTCGAGCTGCTTGTTCACCCCCAGGGCCGCCATCAAGAGCGCCGCGCAGGCCCAGAACGCCGCCTCGCGTCCCTGCCGCCGCCAGGCCGCACGCAGGCACAGGGCCGTGGCGAGCCCGTAGGTGGCGACCACGGCCCAGCCCCACGCGTCCGGGTCGCCCACTGCGGGCGACCACGCGCCGGAGATACAGTCGAGGATCAGTTCCATGCCCCGCCCATAGCGCGCGGCGGCAGGACGTGCGATGCCCCTCGTGCCCGCAAACGGAGAATCGACATGGTCCGCACGATCCTGGGGCGAGTCCTGGTCCCGCTGGCGCTCGCGGCTGCGGGGCAGGGCGCGGGGGCCGAGACCCTGCGCGTTGCCACCTTCGACACCGGCCTGGGCGGCGAGGGTCCGGGCCTGTTGCTGCGCGATCTGACCGACGACGACACGCCCCGCATCGACGCGGTGCTGGCCATGATCGCCGAGGCCGCCCCCGACATCCTCGTGCTGCAGGACGTGGACTGGGACGCGGGCGGCGCCACCCTCGCCGCGCTCGCGGCCCGCATCTCCGAGGACGGCCCCGACTATCCCCACCGTTTCGCGCTGAGGCCCAATACCGGCCTCCCCATGCCCTTCGACCTGGACGGCGACGGCTGGCGCGGCGGCCCGCGCGACCGCCAGGGCTACGGCGACTACCCGGGCGCCCACGGCATGGCGATCCTGTCGCGCCATCCGGTGGGCGAGGGCGTGCACGACCTCTCCGCGCTCCTGTGGCGGGACCTGCCCGGCGCGATCCCGCCCGACCTGCCCGGGGAGGTGGCCGCGATCCAGCGCCTCTCCTCCACCGGCCACTGGGTCGTGCCCGTGGACGTGGACGGGACCACGCTCACCCTCCTCGCATGGGACGCGACACCCCCCGTCTTCGACGGCCCCGAGGACCGCAACGGGCGGCGCAACCGCGACGAGGCGGCGCTCTGGTCGCATCTCCTCGACGGGGAGCTCGCCGGGGTCCTCGACGTGGCGCCGCCCGCGCCGCCCTTCGTCCTCCTGGGCGGGGCCGAGGCCGACCCGGTCGACGGGGAAGGGCGGCGCGACGCGCTTCGCGCGCTCCTGTCGGACCCCCGCCTGCAGGACCCGGAGCCCCGCAGCGAGGGTGCCGCGGCGGACGCCGACCCCGCCCACGAGGGCGATCCGTCCCTCGATACGGCCTCCTACGGGACTCCGCCGGGAAACCTGCGGGTTTCCTACATCCTCCCATCGGCCGATCTGGCGGTCTTGGCGGCGGGCGTCGTGTGGCCCGCCCCCGGAACGCCCGCCGCGGCGCGCCTCGGACCGTCCGGGGACTGGCCCGCCAACCGCCTTGTCTGGGTCGATCTGGAACTCCCGGGCCCGGGCGCCTATTGACCCCATTCGGGAGGTATGCGCTCCCGCCCGTGACAGCCGCGAAAAGGAGCCTTCCCATGCCGAACCCGTCCCTTCTGATCCTGCCGGGCGACGGCATCGGCCCAGAGGTCATGGCCGAGGTCCGCAAGGTCATCGACTGGTTCTCCAGCTCCCGCGGCCTGACCTTCGACGTGGCCGAGGACCTTGTCGGCGGTATCGCCTACGACACCCACGGAACGCCCCTGACGGACGAGACCATGGCGCTCGCCCAATCGGTGGACGCGGTCCTCCTCGGTGCCGTGGGCGGCCCGAAATACGACGAACTCGACTTCTCGGTGAAGCCCGAGCGCGGCCTTCTGCGCCTGCGCAAGGAGATGGACCTCTTCGCCAACCTGCGCCCCGCCCAGTGCTTCGACGCGCTGGCCGACTTCTCCTCCCTCAAGCGCGAGGTGATCGCCGGGCTCGACATCATGATCGTGCGCGAGCTCACGAGCGGGATCTACTTCGGCGAGCCCCGCGGTATCACCGACGACAACGAGGGCGGCCGCGTGGGCGTCAACACCCAGCGCTACACCACCCGCGAGATCCGCCGCGTGGCCCGCGCCGCCTTCGACCTGGCGCGCAAACGATCGAACCGGGTGTGCTCGATGGAAAAGGCCAACGTCATGGAGTCGGGCGTCTTGTGGCGCGAGGAGGTCCAGAAGCTCCACGACGAGGACTATTCCGATGTCGAGCTCAGCCACATGTACGCCGACGCGGGCGCCATGCAGCTCGTCCGCGCCCCGAACCAGTTCGACGTGATCGTCACCGACAACCTGTTCGGCGACCTGCTGTCCGACGCGGCGGCGATGCTCACGGGGTCGCTCGGCATGCTTCCCTCCGCCTCCCTCGGCGCCCCGATGGAGAACGGACGGCCCAAGGCGCTCTACGAGCCCGTGCACGGGTCCGCGCCGGACATCGCCGGGTCCGGCAAGGCGAACCCGATCGCCTGCATCCTGAGCTTCGCCATGGCCCTGCGCTACAGCTTCGACCGCGGCGAGGACGCCGATCTGCTGGAGGGCGCGGTGGAGGACGTGCTGGCCAACGGCCTCAGGACCGCCGACCTTCTGGGCGAGCAGGGCACGAGTTCCGTCTCCACCTCCGAGATGGGCGACGCCATCGTCGCCGCCATGGACGCACGTCGCTGACGCAACAGGCGCGACGGGTGGGGCCGAAGCGAGGGAGACCCCGGTCTCGTGGCCCTTCCTCTCATCCGGCGATGGCAGGGTGGGCGCTCGGATCGAGCGGCTTTCGCCCGCAGTTCCGATCCATCGCGTCGATCCGGGAGGCCAGGCGCACTCCCATCCTCCCATCGCCCGCGCCGGAGGCCGTTCGATGGCCGTCTCGCGCCAAGACGCAAACCGGACCACCCGGCAGGGGCAGGCCAGGGGACGCCGATGGCCCGCACCACCCCGGCCATCGATCGGCTCTGAGAGGCCAGCACGTCGACCTGCCGAAGCAACGCGACGATCCCCTCCGGCTTATGCCTTCGCTGTCCCATTCCTTCTTTCTCAACTCGGCCCGCTCTCTATGCCGCCTACGTAAAATTCCGCAGCGGCAGCCTCGGGTTGAGGGCCTTGGCGGCCACTGAGCGGCCCGGGAGGACCCTCAAGCCGATGCCCCGCGGCCCCCGACGACGTCGGAGCACTGCCCTTCCGCGGGTTTCCCGAGATGGCCGAAACGCTCTACGGTCGTCGCTGACTTTCCGGCGGCATGAGGGGAGCGGCATCATGTCGAAAAAGTTCGGCGACCAGGACTGGCATCCCGAGATGCGGGCGCTGCGCTATTTCGTCTGCGTGGCGGAGGAGAAGAGCATGACCAAGGCCGCAGGCCGCCTGCGCGTCGCGCAGCCGGCCCT
The DNA here is from genome assembly GCA_947500825.1 of uncultured Paracoccaceae bacterium. Lineage (GTDB taxonomy): Bacteria > Pseudomonadota > Alphaproteobacteria > Rhodobacterales > Rhodobacteraceae > Palleronia. Next base: position 210,273 of record CANMTR010000004.1, read on the forward strand.
CAGCCGACAGATCGCGGGACTGGAGGGCGATCTCGGCGTCCCGCTCTTCGTGCGGATGCCCCGCGGCGTGGAACTGACCGAAGCCGGAGAGATCCTGCTCGAACGCGCCTACGGGGTCTTCTCGCAGCTCGCGCGTGCCTACCGCGACGTGACGACCCATTCGGCCTCGCCCAAGGGGATCGTCGTGGTGGGGATGCCGCCGACGCCGGGGGAGTTCATCCTGCCGCCCCTGCTGGCGCGGACCCGGCGGGACTATCCGGAGATCGAGCTGCGCCTGGTCGAGGGGTTCAGCCGGGAACTGGAAAAGGCGCTTATCACCGGAGAGATCGCGCTTGCCGTGATGCACGACCCGCCGGACCGAAGCGACATCCATGTCCGCGAGCTTCTGCGCGAACAGCTCCATCTGATCGGTCCGCCCGCCGCGCTCGACAAAGAGGACTATACGCTGTCAGAAGCGGCGGTCTTTCCGCTTATCATGCCGCCCCGGCCGAACTATCTGCGGGTCCTCGCGGACCGTGCCGCCGACGAGCGCGGGATCGAGCTCAACGTCATTCAGAGGGTCGATGGTGTCTGGCACATCAAGGCGCTCCTCCGGGCCGGCCACGGCTTTTCGCTCCTCACCTTCGGCGGGGCGCTGACCGAAATCCGGCAGGGCACCCTGGCGGCCCGCCCGGTCCGCGACCCGGTGATCGAATGGCGCCTCTGCGTTGCCGCGCGACAGGACCAGCGGCGCAAGATCGCCGTATCCGTCGTCGAGGACGCGATCTTCGAGATCGTGACCGACCTCTCGGCCCGTGGCGTCTGGAAGTAGACCGATGCCGTGAAGGCATGGTAAAGATATTAATTCGATATTTGTGCTATACCGCGCCGATCGACAAACTCCGCCCAGCCGATCCGTTACGAACGGGTCGCAGAGGGAGGAGACAATCATGACCCGGACATTCATTCTCGGCGCTGCCGCCGGTCTGGCCATCGCCGCGGGCGGCGCTTCGGCCGAGACCTTCACCTGGATCACCTTCAAGCCGCAGGGGGCCGGGGACGCGCAGGCGCGGACCACGCAGTGGCTCGTCGACGAGTTCGAGAAGCGCACGGATGGCGAGCACCAGATCGAGGTCTTCTGGGGTGGCTCCGTCGCCTCCACCGGCGAGATCCCCGAGGCGCTGGCCAACGGCGTCGGCGACTTCGGGGACATCATCACCCCCTATTTTCCCGATGCCATGCCGGTCAACAACGCGGTCGGCTTCTTCATCCCGCAGCCGATGGGCACGCTCGAAGTCGGTGAGGCGATGGAGCGGTGGCATGCGGACTATCCGCAGTTCGACCAGGAGCTCGCCGATCAGAACCTCCATGCCTTCGGGTTCCGCCCACTGGAGGATTACGGGATGCTGTGCCGCGACCCGGTGGAGGGGATCGAGGATCTCGCGGGCAAGCGGATCCGGTCATACGGCTTCGCCTATCCCGCTCTGATCGAGGCCATGGACGCGACGCCGGTCTCGATCCCCACCGCCGACACCTACGAGGCGCTGGAACGTTCCATCGTGGATTGCACTCCGATCGGACCGGCCCTCGCCCGTGGGTGGAAATACGACGAGATCGCCAAGTACTACATCGACATGCCGCTTGGCGCCTCCTTCGGGCATCTCCTGGCGATGAACCTCGACACCTACGAGGGCATGGATCCGGATCTGCAGGCCATCGTCGACCGGCTGGGCAAAGATTACCTGCAGGAATACGTCCGCGTCCTCGAGGAGGATCGCCAGCGCGTGCTCGAGCTGTGGGACACGGAGATGGGGGTGGAGGTCGTCGACTTCCCCGACGAGGACCTGACCGCGCTCGTCGAGGACCCGGGCGTCCAGGCCGTGCGCCAGGAATGGATCGACAAGGCCGAAGCCGCCGGCCTTCAGGTCGATGAGATCGTCTCCGAACTCCAGTTCTGAGATCGGCGCCCTCCGGGCCGCCCCTCGGGGTGCGGTCCGCCCGCCATGCATTCGGAGCCTTCCCATGGATACCCTCATCCGGGTCCGATCGGTCTACGGTCGCGTCCTGACCTTCTTCGGCGGCGTCGCCGGCGTCCTGATCTTCGCGGTCATGTGTCTGGTCGTGGCCAACGTCGCCTTGCGCTACCTTTTCAACGCGACCGTTCCCGGCACCTTCGAGCTGACCGAGGGGGCGCTGCCGCTCATCATTTTCTTGTCGCTTGCTCTGACCCAGGCGCACGGGGGCCACATCCGGGTGGTCGTGCTCACCCAGTCCCTGCCGGGGTGGATGCAGCGGTTGCTCGGCGTGCTGGGGATGCTCGCCGGGGCGGCGCTCTTCGCTTGGGCGGCTTGGGCGGCCTGGACCGCTCTCGGCCGGTCCCTTGCCATTGGCGAGATCGAACGCGGCTCGATCCGGTATCCGCTCTGGCCCGTCCGTTTCGCCATCTTCCTCGGGATGGTCCTTCTGGCGATCCAGTTCCTGCTCGACGCGCTCACCCTCGCGCTGGGCGGAACGCTCAGCCACAGCCACGCGGAGGAAGTGGAATGAGCAACCTCGTCATCGGCGCCCTGGGGACCGCCTCCCTCTTCATAGGGATCCTGCTAGGTATCAACGTGATGGTCGTGCTGGGGCTCGTCGGGGGCCTCGGTCTTGCCGCCCTGGTGGGCATGAATGCCGCCACGTCGCTCCTGTCCACGGTGTTCTTCGAGACCACCCATTCGTTCCACTTCTCGGTCATCCCGCTGTTCCTGCTCATGGGCTTCTTCGCCATGCGCGCCGGCCTCGGGGAGGACCTGTTCGAGGCCACCACGAAGTGGCTCGGCCGCCTGCGGGGCGGGCTCGCGATCTCCACCACCATGGGGGCCGCGGCCTTCGGGGCGGCGTCGGGATCGTCGGTGGGCACGGCCACCGTTTTCACCAAGCTCGCCCTGCCCGAAATGCTGGCCCGAGGCTACGACCGCAGCCTCGCCTCCGCCTCCATCGCCATCGCCGGCACCCTGGCGGTCATGATCCCCCCCTCCGCGCTGGTCGTGGTCTACGGCATTCTCACCGACAGCTCGATCGGTGCGCTCCTCGTGGCGGGGTTCATCCCGGGGATCGTCTTCGCCCTGATCCTTTGCCTGACGATCTGGCTCGTGGTGCTGCGCCGCCCCGATCTGGCGCCGGTCGACACGCAGACCTACTCGCTGCGGGAAAAGCTCGCCTCGCTGCGCCTCGCCGGCCCGCTGATCCTCGTCATCGTCTGCATCGTCAGCGGCCTCTATGTCGGCGTTTTCACCCCGACCGAGGCGGGCGCTGTCGGAGCCTTCCTGACCTTCTCGCTCGCCGTGGTGCGGCACCGGGGCCTGCGAGGCATACGCCTGCGGGAGACCCTGCTCGAGACGATCCGCACCTCGGCGATGATCTTCGCGATCCTGATCTCGGCGCTCCTGTTTTCCAAGTTCCTGGCCCTGTCGGGGGTGGCCAACGCCGTGGGCGGCTTCCTGACCGGGCTCGACGTGCCGCCTTGGGTGATCGTGGTGCTGGTCTCGCTGATCTATCTCAGCCTGGGCATGATGATGGACGCGCCCGCGCTCCTGGCGATCACTTTGCCCATCACCCACCCGGTGATGATGGACCTAGGCTTCGATCCCGTGTGGTTCGGCATCTTCGTCGTCCTGCTGGTGGAGATCGGGGCGGTGACGCCGCCGGTGGGGATCAACTGCTTTGTGGTCCAGGCGGCCTCGGGCGGACGGGTGCGGCTCGAGGACGTGTTCAAGGGCCTCCTGCCCTTCGTCCTGGCCGGCTTCGCCATGCTGGTGCTGCTCTACCTCGTCCCGCAGATCGCTCTGTTCCTGCCGTCGAGGATGTGATCATGACCGATCTTTTCTCGCTCTGGCGCGACGATCGCGTGCCCGTGGTCCTGCGCTCCACCGACACCTCGCCCTTCGGACGCAAGGTCCGAATGGCGGCGGAGATCCTGGGCCTGGCCCACCGGATCGAGCGGCAGACGGCCGACACGCTCGACACCGGCGATACGCTGCGCCACCAGAACCCCCTGGGCAAGATGCCCTGCCTGCTCGTGGGGGGCGAGGCGATCTTCGACAGCGCCGTCATCCTCGACCTGCTGGACGCGGTCGCGGGGGGCGGTCGCCTCGTGCCGCGCGCCGGGACCGACAGGTTCCGCGCCCTCACCCGCGCCAGGCTCGCCGACGGCGTCACCGACGCGGCCCTCCTCATGGTCTACGAGGGCCGGTTCAGGGAGGAGGGCGCTCCCCGCGGCGAGCGCTGGCTGGCGCATCAGCGCGGCAAGATCGAGCGCGCCCTCGCCACGTTCGAGACGTCCCCGCCACCGGCCGACCGGCCGGACCTCGTCGCCATCACGCTTGCGGCGGCGTTGGGATACCTGGACTGGCGCAAGCCGGTGCCGTGGCGGGGCGACCACCCCCGACTGGCCGCCTGGCTGGAGGATTTCTCCGATGCCACGCCCGCATTTCGGCAGACCGAAAGGAGTTATGCATGACCTGGCCAACCCAGCGGCTCGCAGCCCCGGACCCCGCCCGGTATTCCCCGCGGCAGCGCGAGATCCACGACACCATCGCCTCGGGGCCGCGCGGCGGCGTCCGCGGCCCCCTGGCCGTCTGGCTCCACCGCGAAGATCTGGCGGCGACCGCCCAGGCCCTCGGCCGCTACTGCCGCTACGACACCGCCCTCGGGCCGCGGCTGTCGGAACTTGCGATCCTGGTCACCGCCCGGGTCTTCGGCTCCGAGTACGAGTGGTATGCGCACAAACCCCCCGCGCTGGAGGCGGGCCTCGCCCCTGAGATCGTCGAGGCGATCCGCGAGGGCCGGCCTCCGGCCTTCACCGACGAGGCGGAGGAGGTCGTCTATGAGGTCAGCCGCGCGGCGCACGAGAGCCGGAGGGTGGACGACGCCCTCTATGCGCGGGCCGAAAAGGCGCTCGGCGCCGACCGTCTCGTCGATCTGGTGGGTCTGCTTGGATATTACACGCTGATTTCCCTGACCATCAACGTCTTCCGCGTCTCTCCGCCGGAAGGCGCCAGGCCGGAGCTGACAGATGACTGACCGCAAGCAGACATGGAAACCCCACCCGCGGATGACCAGGGTTGCGCTGCCGGACGGCGCGACCGACTGCCACTGCCACGTCTTCGGCCCGGCAGAGCGGTTCCCCTTCGCGGAGGAGAGCAAGCTCAAACCGGCCGATGCCCCAAAGGAGGAGCTTTTCGCGCTCCATGACCGCATGGGCATCGAGCGGTGCGTGATCGTGCAATCGGGAACCCACGGATACGACAACCGCGCCATGCTCGACGCGATGGCGGCGCGGCCCGGACGCTACCTGGGCGTCGCCCTGGCGCCGCCCGACATGGCCGATGCCGAGCTTGCCCGCTTCGCCGAGGCCGGGGTGCGCGCGATCCGCTTCAACTACATGGCGCATCTTTCGCCGGGGGCAGACGCGGCCGAGCTGGAGGCGCTCGCCCCCCGGCTCGCCGCCCACGACATGCACCTGCAGGTCCACATGGAATCGGCGATGATCGAGGAGATGGCACCCGTCCTTTCCAACCTGTCGATCCCCGTGGTGATCGACCATATCGGGCGCATCGATGCCTCCAGGGGCCGCGATCATGCTCATTTCCAGGCGCTGCTCGCGCTGATCGACGCTCCTCATGTCTGGTGCAAGGTCTCCGGGACCGAACGCGCCTCGCGCGCCGATCCGCCCTATGAGGATGCCGTCCCCCTGACGCGCGAAGTCGTGGAGCGCATCCCGGACAAGGTCGTCTGGGGCACCGACTGGCCGCACCCGAACTACCGCACCGATCCACCCGACGACGGCGACCTCTTCGATCTCATCCCCGAGATCGCCCCGACCGAGGACCTGCGCCGGGCGATGCTGGTGGAGAACCCCACGCGCCTCTACCGCTTCCCGGGGGATGCGTAATGGCGGGGCGGCTGGACGGACGCATCGCCATCGTGACCGGGGCGGGCAGCGTGGGCCCGGGATGGGGCAACGGACGCGCCACCTGCGTTCGCTTCGCCGAAGAGGGCGCGCGCATTCTCGCGGTCGACCTGAAGCCCGAGACCATGGAGGAAACGCTCCGGCTCGTGCGCGACGCCAGCGGCGAGGTGGAGCCGCATCTCTGCGACGTGACCGACCGCGCCGCGGTCGAGGACATGGTCGCGGCCTGCGTGGAGCGGTTCGGCGGCGTGGACATCCTTGTCAACAATGTCGGCGGCTCGGCGAAGGGCGGCCCGACCGATATGGACGAGGAGACTTGGGACCGCCAGATCGACTTCAACCTCAAGAGCGTCTATCTCACCTGCCGCTCGGTCCTGCCGCACATGGCGGAGCAGGGTCGGGGCAGCATCGTCAACACCTCGTCGACTTCGGGGCTGCGCTATACTGGTGCGGCGCAAGCGGCCTATGCCTCGTCGAAGGCCGCGGTCATCCAGTTTTCCCGCGTCACCGCGGTCGAGTTCGCGCCGAAGGGCGTGCGTGTGAACACGGTGGTGCCGGGACAGCTCCATACCCCGCTGGTCGAGACCCGGCTGGCCGGTCAGCGCATGGGCGGGGATGTGCAGGCGCTTCTCGACTCACGGCTGAAGCGCATTCCGCTCGGCTGGATGGGGGACGGGCGCGATACCGCCAACGCGGCACTGTTCCTTGCCTCGGACGAGGCCCGCTTCATCACCGGCACCGAAATCGTGGTGGACGGCGGAATGAGCGTGCGCTGTGACTGACGGGTGAAGCCGCCAGCGGCTGGCAGGCGGCGTCAGTCTCGCCAGATGCGCCAGACGCCCTGGGCCTCCATGACCGGGGCGCCATCGGCAAGGATCGTTCCCGTGAGGAAGGCCATCTGGCCGGTGAGGCGGACCAGACGAGGTTCGAGCGTCGCGACGGCCCCGGTATCCATGGGGGCCGTGAACTGGTGCGAGAGACTGATGGTGGCCGAGCGCCGGGCCGCGCTGGCCTCCCGCGCGGTGAAGCCGAAGGCGCGGTCGGCAAAGGTCATGAGCATCCCGCCATGGACCACCCCGTTGCGGTTGGCATGCATCGGAGCGCTCACGAAGGCGAACTGGCGCCGATCCTCCACCTCGCGACGCCAGAGGCCGCCCACGTGCTCGATGAAGCCTTCGCAGGGTTCGAAGCGCCATCCCAGATCCGACAAATCCCGTACCATGCCTCCGTTTAGGTTTCCCTCGGCGGCCAAGGCAAGCGTGTATCGACCGGGTGAAAGACCAACCGCTGGTTAGGCTGACATGCGGGATTGCAAGTTGATCGCCCGGGGCGATGCCCGGACTATCGACGCGGGGCTGGAGGAAAGACGACCCCGGGAGGAGGACAGAGTGCAGGATCGCGACTACCGCGACATCGTGGGAGGAATGCTGGTCGCCGCATTCGGCGCCGCGGCGGCGCTCTATTCCTTCGCCCATTACCGGCTGGGATCGGTCGTCAGCATGGGGCCGGGCATGTTCCCCACCGCACTTGGGGGGCTGCTCGTGGTGGGCGGGTTCCTGATCGCGGCAGGCGGCGTCCTGCGGCGCGGCCCGGCCCCAACCTCATCTCGGAGCAGCCCTCGCTCTTCTGGGGCCTGATCATGAGCTTCTGGATCGGGAACATCTTCCTCGTCGTCCTGAACCTGCCGCTGATCGGCTTGTGGATCCGGCTCCTGCTCATTCCCTACAACTGGATGTACCCGGCAATCATCGTGTTCGTCTGCATCGGCGCCTACAGCGTGCGCTACGTCGCCTTCGACGTGATCGTCGTCATGGCTTTCGGGGCGCTCGGCTATCTGCTCAGGGTCTTCGCCCTGCCGGCTGCGCCGCTGCTTCTGGGCTTCGTGCTGGGGCCGCTCGTCGAGCAGAACTTCCGCCGTGCGATGGTCCTCGCGCGGGGCGATTTCACGGCCATCCTGGAACGCCCCGTCAGCGGCGTGGTCCTCGGGCTTTGCGTGCTGCTCCTGCTCTGGAGCGCCGTTTCGGCGCTGCGGGCGCGGCGGCGTCCCGACGAGACGCCCGCCCAAAAGGCCGAAAGGGCCGGCTGAGTGCACCGATCCGCCGCAAGCGGCTCCTCGTGCGTGCGGCCAGGAAGCGACTCCCCGAACGGACCCAAGAGGGACGGGTGGGGCAAGCGGACCGCAAGAGATGCGGAGAGAAAAGTCAGTGGAGGAGAAAAGATGAAACAAGTTCTTTCGATAATGGCGGCGGCGGCCGTTCTTGCCGGACCTGCATCGGCCCAGGACGGCTATCCCGGCGGCGCGGTGACGATGCTCGTCCCTTACAGCCCAGGCGGCTCTACCGACCGCACCGCGAGGGCACTGGCCACCGTGCTCGAGGAGAAATGGGGCCAGCCGGTCGTCATCGAGAATCGCCCCGGGGCGGGGTCGATGATCGGGGTGGCCGCCCTGGCCCAGGCCGATCCGGACGGGCGCACGCTGCTTCTGAACACGGCGGCCTTCGCGACCGCCCCGGCGATCCAGGCCAACCTGCCCTTCGACCCGCACGAGGACATCACGCCGATCACCCTGGTCGCCAGCAGCCCCTACGTCCTCGTGGGCGGTGCCGGGCTGGAGGCGGAAACCTTCGGCGAGTTCCTCGAGGAGGCGAAGGAAAGCCCGCTGTTCCTGGCCACCGCCGGCGTCGGCAGTTCCAGCCATTTCATGTCGGAGCTGCTGCTGAAGCAGGCGGACCTGCCCGGTGACGTGATCCACTTCTCGGGCGGCGGCGATGCCCAGACCAACCTCATGGGCGGCCATGCCGACACCTATATCAGCACGACCGCGAGCGTCATGCCCTATGTCAACAACGGCCAGGTGAAGGCGCTGGGCGTGCTCGGGCCGGAGCGGTTCGAGCTTCTGCCGGACGTCCAGTCGAGCGGCGAGAACGGCGTGGACGGCATCGACCTGGACGGCTGGGTCGGAATGTTCGGCCCCGGCGGCATGGACCCGGACCTGGTGGACCAGATCAATGCGGATGTGAACGAGGCAATCCGCTCGGACTCCTTCCTGCAACTTCTGGAGGAGAATTTCGTCCTGCTCGGCGACACGACCGCCGACGAATTCGCCGAGAGCGTCTACAAGGAGATGGAGACCTGGGCGAGCCTTGCGGAGGAGCGCAACATCTCCGCCCAGTAGGCGCGGAACCGCCCCGCCGCCTACGAAGGCCCAGCCCTCAAGGCTGGGCCTTCGTGCCCGCGCCCGTCCGGCGCCTCAGCCCGCCGGGTCGAGAAGCCGGCGGGGGCGCCCCTCGAGCCAGGCGTCGAGGTTGTCGACGCAGTCGCCGTAGAAGCTCTGGAACGTCTCCCGCGTCGAGTAACCGAGATGCGGCGTCAGGAGTGCATTTTCGAGACCGCGGAGCGGGCTGTTCCGCGGAAGCGGCTCCACGCCGAAGACGTCGATTCCCGCGCCCCGGATGCGCCGGCTCCGCAGCGCTTCAACCAGGGCCTCCTCGTCCACCAGCGGACCGCGGGAGGTGTTCACCAGCACCGCGTCGGGCTTCATGCGCCCCAGATCCTCGCGGCCGACGATGCCTTCCGTGGTCGGCCCGAGGACCAGGTGCAGCGAGATCACGTCCGCCTCCGAGAACAGGGTCGCCTTGTCGACACCGGTGGCGCCGCCCTCGGCGGCACGCTCGGGGGTGAGGTTCGGGCTCCACGCGATGACCTCCATGCCGAAGGCCGCGGCGACCTGCGCCATTCGGCTTCCCAGCCGCCCCAGTCCGACGAGCCCGAGCCTTCGCCCGTAGAGCGCCGTTCCCAGGCGCGGCTGCCAGGCACCCTCGTGCATCGCGGCGTTTTCCTCGGGAATGTGGCGCATGAGCGAGATGATCAGTCCCCAGGCCAGTTCCACGGTCGCGAAAACGCCGTTGCCGCTGCCCTCGGTGGTCATCACCGCAATGCCGAGCTCCCGCGCCGCGGCGTCGTCGAGGGTCCGGTTCCGCCGCCCGGTCATGGCGATGGCGCGCAGCTCCGGCAGTTGGCGCAGCAGGTCGCCCGGCATGGGCGTGCGCTCCCTCAGGAGGCAAAGGGCATCGAACGGGGCGAGGGCCTCCGCCTGCGCCCTTGAGCCCTCGGGCAGTGGATCGGTGAGGAATTCCAGATCCGCCCGGTCGCCCAGCCGTGACCAGTCCGCCATCTCGTGCGCCACGCCCATGTAGTCGTCGAGGACTGCGATCCGGGGCTTTCGGCCCTCCGGTAGGGAGCGGTGGTGGGTCATGGATGTCCTCCTTGGGAGCGGGGCCGGGTCTCGAAACGGTGTATGAGCGAGACGAGCCAGGGAATACTGGGCATCAGGATGAAGATGCGGGTCAGGTGGAAGCTGGTGATGAGCGCGACGTTCTGCTCGAGGAACTTGGCGGTCAGCGCCATCTCGACCACCCCGCCGGGGGCCGCGCCCAGGACCATCGTCCGCCAGTCGAGACCGGCGAGGAGCCCGATCAGTATCGCCCCCGCGGAGCAAAGCATCAGGACGAGCAGCGTGGCTGCGAGGAAGGTCGCCACCATCCGCCCCGCCGACCGCATCAAGTCGCGCCGGAACGTCGACCCGAGCCAGGTGCCCAGCACGATCTGCGCCGCGGCCAGGATCATGTCGGGAAAGGCGTGCGGCGCCTGGTCGGTCACGGCCAGAAGGGCGGTCACGGTCAGCGGGCCGAGGAAGTTCGGGTTCGGCACCTTCACCCGGCGCGACAGCAGCGCCGCGCCCAGCCCGAGTGCCGCAAGTAACGCGACGTGCCACGGGTCGAACGTCTCGAACCGGACGAAAGAGCGCTGCCGCTCCGGCCAGCCGTCCACGGCATAGAGCGCGAAGGGGAGAACCACGACCACCACCGACAGCCGCAGGGTCTGCGACAGCACGACGGGCAGGGGGTCGAGGCCCGCGCGCATCGCCATGCTGGCGGCCTCCACCGGGCTGGTGGGCACACCGCAGAGGAAGGCCTGCGCCAATCCCATCCGTCCCAGCCGGGACACGATGAGAGCGACGCAGAAGATGCACAAACCCGTCAGGAGAGCCGTGCCGACGATGGCGGGCGCCAGGCGCAGAAGCATCCCGAACGCCTCGGGCGAGAAGGTCAAGCCGACTTGGCAGGCGACGACGACCTGGCCGAACGGCCGTATCACGGTGGGCACCGCCACCCGGATCGCGCCGGTGAGGAAGATCGCGGCCGAGATCACCAGGGGCCCGATCATCCAGGGCAGCGGTGTGCCCAGCCGCTCGAAGGCGAAGCCACCGATCCCCGCCAGGACGAACAGCAGCAGCAGGCGAATGACCTGCGCCGGCCCGGCGTCCCGCGGAGGACGTGGCGTTGCGTGTCGGCTGGGCATGTCTTCGGGCACGTGGCTGGACCATCCTCGTCGTGTCCGGTCGCGACCACCGCGCCCGGAACATTCGCCGTGGGGCCGAGCGGCGGGTGCGTCCCGCCTCGCCGTCCGCTCCCCGATCGACATCCGCCTTGGCTCTTGCGCACGATAAGCCTAACGTCACCGCAAGATGACCGGCCTTTGATCGCCCATGGTAAACCCCTGATCATGCAAGAGCGACGCTTGAACCTTCCCCTGAATCCCCTCCGCGCCTTCGCGGTGGCCTCGCGGCACAAGACGTTCACCGCCGCGGCGCGGGAACTTGGCGTCAGCCAGGTGGCGATCAGCCGCCAGATCACCATCCTCGAGGACTATCTGAACGTGAGCCTTTTCGAGCGGGGTGCGCGCTCGGCCAAACTGACGGATGTGGGCCGGGCCTTCGGGCTGGAGATCGCCGGGCTGTTCGATGACCTGGAACGCGCCACCCAGCGCATGATCACCCGGGAGACGGAGAGCACCGTGAATCTTCGGGTCCATCCGACAATGGCGCATCACTGGCTGTTGCCGAAGCTCACCGATTTCTCCCGCCGCCACCCCGACATCCGCGTGCGGTTCGACACCCGAGTCGAACCCCTCGACTTCCGCGGCACCCATCTGGACGTGGCGGTGCAGCTCGGACAGGGCACATGGCGGGACGCCCGCTGCCGCAAGCTCTTCGACGAGGAAGTGGACGTGGTCTGCAGCGCGGAGTACCTGCGCGGCCTGCCGCGCCTCGATGCCCCGGAACACGTGACAGAGGGTGAGCTGCTCCATTCGCGCTACCGCAGACGGGCGTGGGAGTTCTGGTCCCAGGTGGTCGAAGTCCCGCTGGACTACAACCGCGGTACCGAGTTCGAAACGTCCCTGCTGACCTTCTCGGCGGCGCAGCAGGGCCTGGGCCTGGCCATCGGGCAGCTCGGCCTCCTCGACGATCTCGTCGCCGAGGAGAAGCTCGTCCGGCCGTTGGAGATGCGCATCCCCACAGGGGCGGCCTTCTACGTCATCTGGCCAACCACCGTCTCGGTCAACGTCAAGACGAAGCGGTTCATCGACTGGCTTCTGGACCGGGTGGGCCAGCCTCGGGAATTCTTCACCTCTTCGGCCGCAGCCGGCTGATCGACGGGCGGTCTATTTCCCCGACTTTTCGAGGAACGCCTGGACGGAGTCGCGGTGTTCTTCCGTGCTGTAGCAGATCGACTGCGCCTCGCGGCCGAGCGCGAAGATCTGCGCGTCGGAGCTTTCGAAGCTCTGGTCGAGGATCGCCTTGGTCAGTGCGACGGCCGCGGGAGCGCCCTGGCTCAGTTCCTCGGCCCAGGCCTGCGCCTCGTCCAGAAGCCCGTCGGGCGCGGAGACGCGATCCACGAGACCCAGCGTCAGCGCCTCCTCCGCCTTCACCACGCGGGCGGTCAGGATCAGCTCCTTGGCCATCTGCAGGCCCACGCGGCGCGGCAGGAAGTACATCCCGCCCCCGTCGGAGACGAGGCCCCGCTTAATGAAGCTCATGCACAGCTTCGCCCCGGGCGCGGCGATGATGAAGTCGCAGGCCAGCGCCATGTCGAGGCCCAGCCCGAACGCCGCGCCGTTGACCGCCGCGATGACCGGCTTGGACAGGCCGTGGATCGTGGCGATGCTGCGATGGGTCCGCTTCTGGCGCTTCCAGCCGTTGAAGGCGACCTGACCCGCCGGTGCCTCGAGCCGCTCCTTCATGCCGCCGATATCGCCGCCGGAGCAGAAGCCCTTGCCGGCCCCGGTCAGGATCACGGCCTGAACCTCCGGTGCCGCGTCGGCCCAGTCGAAGGCATGGATCAGTTCGGCGCGCATCTGATCGTTGATCGCGTTGCGGACATCGGGCCGGTCGAGCGTGACCGTGGCCACGCCGTTCGTCACCGCCACGCTGATGAAGGTCGCCCGCTGAAGTTCGGGGGACTCGATCTCTTTGTTCATGGGTCCAGTCCTCTTGGGTTGCAGTTTCAGGCGAGCTGGGTCTCGCGGCCGAGGGGGATCGCCCCGGGCAGGCGCGTTCCCGTCAGGATCGACTCCAGGAGGGCCTCCCGAGCCGGGCGTGGCAAGGCCGGGGCGGCGAGCTCGTGGAACTTCGCCACCAGCTCCGCGTCGCTCAGCGGGTCGTCGGGATCGCCCTTCCGGGTCGTCTGGTGGTGCTCCAGAACGCGTCCGTCCCGCAGGGTCACGCGCAGGCGCGCTTGCCGGCGGCGGGGATAGAGGGCGGCGATCGCAGGGTCCTCCCGCACGGAAACACGTGGCATGAAGGCCCGGATGTCGGCCCGGGCCAGCGCGGCATCGGTGAATGCGGAGAGCCTGACCTCGCCGAGATGCAGCAGGGCGGAGACGCAGTACTGAACGCTGAAGCGGGCGTCGCGGGCGCTTCCGACCTGCGGGCGGTCGCAGATCGCGGCCGTGGGGCCGTAGCCCGACACCTCGACCTCCCGGACGTCCGCGGCATCGAAGCCGACCTCCTCCCGCAGCGTGCGAAGGCCGTCGAGCGCAGGAAAGATATGGCCGCAACACCCGTGGTTCTTGAAGGTCATGACCGAGATCGGCGTCCACTCCCCCAGACCGTCGAGCGCTGCGGCCCAATCGCCGGTGCCCGCGCTCGTCGCGGCGGCATAGCCGTGCGGGGCGTGCAGGCTACCCGGTGACCCGGTGATGCCCCCCGCCGCGGCATAGGCCGCAAGGACCCCGGCTTCGGCCGCGTGGCCCGAATGGAGCGCCTTCGTCAGGCCCGCGCCCTGCAGGTTCTCCTGGTGGCCGCCGGCGAAGCTGGTGGCGATGGCGACGGCCTGCGCGATCCCTTCGGCCTCGCAGTCCAGCAGCATCGCGGCGGAGGCCGCGGCGCCGAAAGTCCCGACCGTAGCGGTGATGTGCCAATGTTCATAATGACTTGGCTGAAGCGCGATGGCGATCCGGCAGCCCAGTTCGTAACCGCCGATCACCGCCCGGAGGAAGTCGTCGAAGCTGCGTCCTTCCGCCTGAGCGACGGCGAGCGCGGCGGAGATCGTCGGGCTGCCGGGATGGTAGCCGCCGTCCCGGAAGATGTCGTCGAATTCCGCCGTGTGGCTGGCGGTGCCGTTCAGGAGCGCCGCGTCGCGGGCCGAGCAGGTAGCCCCGTCGACATAGCTGATCGCGGCGCCCGTTCCGCGCGACGCAGAGAGGACCCGAGCCAGGGGGATTGCCGGACCGTCGAGGCAGCCCGGCAGGAGCGCGGCCACCCAGTCGAGGACCGCGCGCCGGGCGTCATGGGCCACGCGCGGGTCCAGCTCGGCGTCACGCCAACCGGCCGCCGCGTGGGAGAGGGCGATCAGGGGATTGTCCATGGCTCTCCGTTCTCCATGTCCGGGGCCCGCCATGCGGACGCCGTCCTCGCGTCGTGCCGCCGTACCGCCGCCCGCCGGCTCCGCGCCCCGCGCGCGTCGGACATCCGCCCCGCCATCGCCGCTACCCCCTCTTGAGCAGCAGTCCGCCGTCCACGGGTAGCAGGACGCCGGTGATGTAGCGGGATTCGCGGGAGGCGAGGAACACCGCCGCATCCGCCACGTGCCAGGCCGACCCCATGAATCCCATCGGCACCAGCGCGTCGCGCTCGGCCCGGATCTCCTCGCGCGACCGGCCCGATTCCGCGGCCCGCCGCTCGATCGCCATGGGGGTGTCGATGAGCCCGGGCAGGAGAGCGTTGGCCCGTATCCCCGCGGCGGCGTTCTCGGCCGCCACGTGCTGGGTGAAGGTGTTGATGGCGCCCTTCGAGGTCTTGTAGGCGACGGTGGGCCGCATCGACAGCGACGAGGTCGAGGAGGTGTTGATGATCGACCCCGACCCCTGCGCCCGCATGACCGGCAGGGCGTGCTTGCACATCAAGAACATGCTCCTGAGATTCAGGTCCATGATCCGGTCCCAGGTCTCCGCGTCGAGATCGGAGGTCGGCCGGTCGCCCTTCGACAGGCCGACATTGTTGTGAAGCACGTCGATGCGGCCGTAGCGGTCGACGGCCGTGTCGATCACCGTCCTGCAGGCCGCCTCGTCGGTCACGTCCGCGATGCAGATGCTGGACTGCCCGGCATCCTCTCCCATCAGGTCGAGCGTCTCCTGCGCGCCGCCCTCGTCGCGGTCGACGAGGAGGCAGGTCGCTCCCTCCTGGGCGAAGCGCAGCGCGGTGGCCCGTCCGTTGCCGGGCGTGGTCCCGGGCTGCTGTCCGGCGCCCACGATGACGGCGACGGTGTCCGCCAGACGGTGTCCCATGTCTTCTCCGCTCTGCTCCTCCCCGATTCCTATAGAACCGTCCCCCGGCCCGAACCTGACCAGAAATCAGGTTTGGCAAACTTTCCGAGACCCGGCGGGACCGCCGGGAAGCCAGAACGGCCGCCGCGATCGGGCGCGCGGCGCGGTCTGGCGGGCCATGGGGCTAACCTCTGGTTATGGTCCCGTCACCAGCCGTCACTTTCTCCGCCGCCGCCTCGCTGTCTGGATGGGGGCATCGGAACGATCGGCGGCCCGTCGGGGCGGATCGGCCGTGGACGAGGGGGAGGAACATCGTGGACGGCGCGGCGAACATGGCAACCGTCGAGGCGTGGATCATCCGCGGCGGATCCTCGAAGGGCATCTATCTGGACATGCGCGACCTGCCCGCGGCGGGGGCGGCGCGCGACGCGGTCATCCTGCGCCTCTTCGGCTCTCCGGACCGGCGCCAGATCGACGGTCTGGGCGGCGCCGACAAGCTGACCAGCAAGGTCGCGGTGATGGGGCCGCCGACCCGGCCCGATTGCGACATCGACTATCTCTTCGGGCAGGTGAACACGGAACTTCCGCGCATCGACTGGCACGCCAACTGCGGCAATCTCTCGGCGGGCGCGGGGCTCTACGGGGCGCTGACGGGCAGGGGCCGGATCGGACCAGACATGGCGGATGTGGCGGTGCATCAGGTCAATACCGGCCGCCGGCTGCTGACGCGGGTGCCGATGCTGGACGGGGCCCCGGCCGTGGAGGGGGACTTCGCCATCGGCGGCGTGCCCGGGGCGGGACCGCGCATCGACGTGGATTTCGGGGATTTCGCGGGCAGCGCGCTGGGCGGATCGCTCCTTCCGACGGGGCGCGCGGTGGACCGGATCGAGGTGCCGGGGATCGGACCGCTCGACGTGAGCGTGATCGACATGGCGAACCTGCTGATCTTCGTCAGGGTGGCGGATATCGGCATGGAGCCGGCCGCCTCGATCTGGGACATGCAGGCGGACGCCGCGCTGGTCGCGCGCCTCGAGGCGGTGCGCAAGGCGGTCTCGGCCGAGATCGGCTTCATCACGGGGCCGGAGGCGGACGAGACGCTGCGGGTCAGCACCAACCCGCTGATCTTCGCGGTGGCGCCGCCCACGGCCTATGACGCCACGGACGGGCGGCCGGTGGGACCGGGCGCGCACGACCTCTTCGCCCGGTCGCTGGCGCGGTTCGAATTCTCCAAGGCCTATCCGGGCTCCGGCGCGGCCGGGACCGCGGTGGCCGCGTGCCTTCCCGGAACGCTGCCCCATGAGGCCGCCCTCGGCCCGGGTCCGGTGGAGGGGGTGCGGACGCTGCGCGTGGGGCATCCGGGCGGCGTTCTGGACGTCGCGGCGGATCTGCGGACCGACGGCGAGAGCCACGAGGTCCGCCAGGCCCTGATCGGGCGGACCGCGCGCCTGCTGATGCACGGGACGGCGTATATCAGATGACCTCCCGGACCGCCCGCGGGGTGGTGGGACCCAAATCACGAGGACGATCGAGCAGATGGATTTCGGACTGACGGACGATCAGGTCGCGCTCGCGGATGCGGTGCGAAGCTTCGCCCGGAAGGAGTTGGCCTCCGGCGCGCTGGAGCGGGCCCATGCCAGCGCCTTTCCGTGGGACGTGGCCGCCAAGCTGTCGGAGCTGGGCATGCTGGGCATCACCCTCAGGGAGGAGGACGGCGGCGTGGGCGGAACGCTCATGGACGCGGTGCTGACCATCCAGGAGCTGGCGATGGTCTGCCCCAAGAGCGCCGACATCGCCCAGGCGGGGAATTTCGGCCCGATCCGCACCTTCGCCGAATATGCGAGCCCGGAGCAGAAGGCGCGGTGGCTGCCGCGGCTCCTGTCGGGCCGGATGCTGATCTCGCTCGGGATGAGCGAGCCCGACGCGGGCTCCGCCGTCACCGAGCTCAGGACCAGCGCGCGGGAGGAGGGCGACGAGGTGGTCGTGGACGGCTCCAAGGTGTTCTCCACCCATTCGCCGGAGGCGGAGCTGTTCCTGATCTATGCGCGGTTCGGCCCCGGCACCGGCAATATCGGGTCGGTTCTGGTGGAACGGGGCACGCCCGGTTTCACGGTCGGGAAGCCGTCGCGGTTCCTGAGCGGCGAGGAATGGTGCCCGCTCTATTTCGAGGGGTGCCGGATCCCGAAGGAAAACGTGCTGTTGGGCCCCGGCGGCTTCAAGAAGCAGATTTCGGGCTTCAACGTGGAACGCATCGGCAATGCCTCCCGCGCGCTGGCGCTGGGCCGCCACGCCTTCGAGACCGCGCGCCGGCACGCCATGGAGCGGACCCAGTTCGGCAAGCCTCTCTGCGCCTTCCAGGGGCTGCAGTGGAAGTTCGCGGAGATGGCGGTGAAGCTGGAAGCGGCGCAACTCCTGCTCTACCGCGCCGCGACGGGGGCCGATGACGGCCTGCCATCGGCGCAGGACACCACCATGGCGAAGCTCGCCTGCAACGAGGCGGGGTTCCAGGTCGCCAACGAGGCGCTGCAGGTCATGGGCGCCTATGGCTACAGCACCGAGAGCCTGGTCGAATACTGCGTCAAGCGGACCCGCGGCTGGATGATCGCAGGGGGATCGGTGGAGATCCTGAAGAACCGCCTGGCCGAGCACGTCTTCGAGCGGCGCTTCGACCAGCGCGCATGAGGGGGCAGGGCATGGAAAAGGGCGAGTGGGGCCGCGCGCTTCTGTATCCGCAAAGCGTCGCGCTGGTGGGCGTGTCGGACGATCCGGAGAAGACCTCCGGCCGGCCGCTGCGGTTTCTCGGGCAGTCCGGGTTCGCGGGGCGCATCCACGTGGTCAACCCCCGCCGCGACCGGGTGCAGGGGCGACCCTCCCATGCCGCGCTGTCGGACCTGCCGGAGGTGCCCGACCACGTCTTCGTCCTGACCGGGGTGGGGGCCGCGCTCGACGCGCTGGAGGAGTGCGTGGCGCTGGGGGTTCCGGTGGCGACGCTCCTGGCCTCGGGCTTCGTGGAGGCGGGTGCCGCGGGTGTCGCGAACCAGCGCCGGCTGGAGGCGATCCTGGCGGGCGGCGGCACGCGGGTCCTCGGGCCCTCCAGCATCGGGGTGGCCAACCTGACGACCGGCCTGATCCTGACTGCGAACGCCGCCTTCGCCGAGCCGGACCTGCCGCGGGGGGGCTTGTTCGTGGGTTCCCACAGCGGCAGCCTGATCGGCGCGCTCCTGTCCCGGGGCAAACGCAAGGGGACCGGCTTCGCAGGCCTCGCCTCGGTCGGGGGCGAGTGCGACCTGTCGATGGGCGAGGTCTGCGCGGCCACGCTCGACGATCCGCAGGTCACCGGATACCTGCTGTTCCTGGAGACCATGCGCCATGCCGGGGGCTTGCGCGACTTCGCCCTGGAGGCGGCGCGGCGCGGCAAGCCGGTGGCGGCCTACAAGCTGGGGCGGTCGGAGGCCGCCGCGGAACTCGCGGTCTCCCATACCGGCGCGCTGGCGGGGGCGGACGAGATGGCGGGCATGTTCCTCGATGCCTGCGGGATCGCGCGGGTGGACAGCTTCGAGGGCCTGCTGGAGGTCGCGCCGCTCCTCGACCGGGTGCCACCGAGGCGGGACCGGGCGGCCCCCCGGGTGGGTGTCGTGACGACCACCGGCGGCGGCGCGGCCATGGCGGTGGACCGGTTGTCGCTCCGGGGCATCGACGTGGTGGCGCCCCGGGCGGAGACGCGCGACCGCCTGGCCGCGGCGGGGGTCGATCCAGGGGAGGGCCGGATCGTCGACCTGACGCTGGCGGGCACGCGCCCCGAGGTGATGGCCTCCGCGCTGGGCGTCCTGCGCGGGGCACCGGAATTCGACTGCGTGCTCGTGACCGTGGGCTCCTCGGCCCGGTTCGATCCGGGGCTGGCGGTTCAGCCGGCGATCGATGCCGCCGCGGCCCCGGGCAACCCCTTCGGGGTGTTCCTGGTGCCGGACGCGCCGGAGGCCTGCCGCCTTCTGGCCGCAGCCGGGGTGCCGGTCTTCCAGTCGCCAGAGACCTGCGCCGACGCCCTCGGCGCGGCGCTGGGACGGCGGGAGCCGACGGCCGGCCCGTCGTTGCCGCCGGTCCCGCGGGATGCGCGGATGCGGCCGCTCGACGAGGCGGAGGGCTATGCGCTCCTGTCGGAGATCGGGGTATGCGCCGCGCCGTTCGTGGTGGTCGAGGAGGGCGCGGCCGTCCCGCCGCTGCCCTTCGGCTATCCGGTCGTGGCCAAGATCCTCGATGCCGGGATCGGCCACAAGAGCGACCTGGGCGGGGTGATCGTCGGGATCGAGGACGCCCCCGCGCTCGCCGCGGCGCTGGAACGGATCGGGGGCGAGGTCGCGCGGGCGCGGCCCGCGGAGGGGGCGCGCCGGTTCCTGGTGCAGCAGATGCAGGCCGGGCTGGGCGAACTGCTCCTGGGGTTCCGGCGCGACCCGGATGTGGGGCCGGCGGTGGTGCTGGCCGCCGGGGGCACGGAGGTCGAGCTGCATCGCGACATGGCGCTCAGACCTGCCCCGGTGGAGCGGGAGGAGGCCCGTGCCATGGCCGAAGAGCTCGCGGCGGTTCGGCTTCTGTCGGGGTATCGCGGGCGGCCCAATGGCGACCTGGAGGCGCTCGTTTCGGCGATCGTGGCAATGTCGCGCCTGGCGATGCTGGAGGAAAGCTTCGTCGAGGAGGCGGAGGTGAACCCCTTGCTCGTGAAGGCGGAGGGAGAAGGCGTGGCCGCGCTCGACGCGGTGGTCCGCCTGCGCGAGCCGCCAAGCCCCTGCGCCCCCGGCGGCGCGAAAACGGAGGAGCAAGATGAACATGCCTGATCGGGACAAAGAGGACATCTGCGAGGCGCTCTTCGCGCCGGGGGCGGTCGCGGTGGTGGGCGCCTCCGCCGATCCCGACAAGACGGGCGGCCGGCCCGTCCACTACCTGCAGAAGCACGGCTTCTCCGGGGAGATATGGCCGGTCAATCCCCGGGCGGAGACCATCGCGGGCCTGCCTTGCTTCGCCTCGGTGGAGGCGCTGCCGGCGGCGCCGGACGTGGCCATCGTGCTGCTGGGCGCCGAGCGGGCCGTGGAGGCTGTGCGCGACCTCGCCCGGCGCGGCACACGGGTCGCCATCGTCCTGGCGGGCGGTTTCGCCGAGGCCGGCGACGAGGGACGGGCGCGGCAGGAGGCGCTGCGGGAGGCGGCCGGCGGCATGCGCCTTCTGGGCCCGAACACGATCGGGGCGATCGACCTTTCCTCGGGCATCGTGCTGTCGGCCAGCGGGGCGCTCGAGGGGGAGGATCTGCCCCGGGGCGGGATCTCCGTGGCGTCCCAGAGCGGGGGCATCCTGGGGGCGCTGCTGTCGCGCGGAGCGGCGCGGGGGATCGGGTTCCGCAGGCTCGCCTCCACCGGCAACGAGGCGGATATCGACGTGGCCGACCTGATCGACCACTACGCCGCCGACGCGGGCACGCGGGCCATCGCCCTTTACGTCGAGGGGATCCGCGACGCGACGCGGTTCCGCGCCGCCGCCCGCCGCGCCCGCGAGGCGGGCAAGCCGCTGGTGGTCTTCAAGGTGGGCCGGTCGGAATCGGGCGCCCGGGCGGCGGTGTCCCATACCGGCGCCATGGCCGGGGAGGACCGGGTCTATGACGCGCTGTTCCGGCAGGTGGGGGCGATCCGGGCCGAAACCTTCTCCGACCTCCTGGACATTCCCGCGATGCTGGTCACGGAGCGCGGCATGGCGGGGCGCCGGGTGGCCGTCCTGACCTCCACCGGCGGCGCGGGAAGCCTGATCGCGGACGCCTGCGGCATCCGCGGGCTCGACGTGCCCGAACTCGATGCGGAAACGGCGGCGAGGATGCAGGAGATCCTGGGCGAGGCGGCGCCGGTCCGGGGCAACCCGGTGGACGTGACGCTGGCGGGGGTGAAGCCCGAGATCATGACGGCCGCCACCGAGGCGCTTCTGGCGTCGGAGGGGATCGACGGCGTGGCGGTGGTGGTCGGGTCCTCGGCGCTGGCCCGGCCGGAGGTCGCGGTGGACGCGATCCGCAGCGGGGCGGAGAGGAGCGCCAAGCCGCTGGTGGCCTATGTCAGCCCCCATGCGCCGCATATCCGCGAGGACCTGGGCCGCAAGGGAATCCCCGCCTTCACGGCGCCGGAGGCCTGCGCCGCCGCCTTCGCGGCCGCGGGGCGCTGGTCCGAGAGCGGCGCGCGGTCCGTGGCTGCACCGGTCTCGCCGCGGGCGCCCCGGGGCGGCCTGCCGCTCCCCCGGGGGGCGGTGGACGAGGTGGCGTCGCTGGAGCTGTTCGAGAGCTACGGCATCCCGGTCCCGCCGATGCGGGTCGTGACCGGCGCGCAGGCGGCGGAGGCGGCCGCGGCGGAGCTGTCGCAGCCGGTGGTGCTGAAGCTGCTGTCGTCGGAGGTCGCCCACAAGTCCGATATCGGCGGCGTGGCGGTCGGCCTGACCGCCGCGACCATCGGCGGTGCCCATGCCGCGATGGCTGAGGCGGTTGCCGGGGCGGGCGTCGCCCTCGACCGGGCGGTGGTCTCGGAGATGGTGACGGACGGCGTCGAGATGATCCTGGGCGTCCGCCGCGATCCGCAGCTGGGGCTTACGCTCCTCCTGGGGGCGGGGGGTGTGCTGGCGGAGCTGACCGGGGACACCGCCGTCCGCTCGCTGCCCATCGGCCCGGCCGACGCGGAGGAGATGATCGCGGAGCTGAAGGTGGCGCGGGTCCTGGAGGGGTTCAGGACGGGGCGCCGACGGGACGTGGAGGCGCTGGCGCGGGCGATCCTGGCCTTTGCGGCCATGTCCGAGAGCCTGGGCGAGCGGCTGGCGGAGGCGGAGATCAACCCGCTCTTCGTGCTCGACGAGGGGCGGGGGGTCGTGGCGGCGGACGGACTGGTGGTCTCGCGGTAGCCCGAGGCGCTCCCTGGAAATCGGACACCGGCGAAAGCCACGATGTGAGGTCTTCTCGTCGTCGAAAAGGGGCCGGAAGAGATCGGGGTGGCCCGGGAAATCCGGACAGGGGCCATGAGTGGGTGATCGGGGCGAGGGCCCGCAGCCCTGCCTTCGGGGCGAAGATGGCGCTTGCGGCGATCGGGGGAGAGCGGATGCTCTCCGAGGCGGGCATGTTGCACCCAGCCATCGCCAATCCCGGCGGCGGCAGAACCGACGCGGAGATCCACCTGGCGAAAGCCCGGACGCTGTTCAGCCAAACCGAGCCACGTCTGCGGTCCACCGTCAGAGCCCCGTCGGTGGACCCTCTCCCCCTCGCCTCACGAGAAAAGCGGCGACGAGACCGTTCGCGGGCTCAGACGCCGCGCTTGTTGCCCCAGATCAGGACATGCAGTTGCGGCAGGATGCGGGGGGCGAACCAGCGGTCCGCCATCGCGGTCTCGGTCAGCCAGGCGAGCCGGTCGGCCAGGGCCTGGGGATCGACCGGGGTCTCGGGATCGACCTCGGGGTTCCCCGGCTGAAGGTAGAGAGGGAGGTCGGGGTGGCGGGCATGAGCCTCCTTGGCCCACCCGTAATCGGCTTCGTCGAAGACGACGACCTTCATCACCGTATTACGGGCGCCGCGGCCGGCTTCGACGCAATCGGCAAAGACATCCCATTTCACCCGTTCTTTGCTCGAGGGCGGCTTCGGCGAAAGGACCAGCGTGTCGAGATCGCAGAACCAGGGCCGGGCGACCGAACCTTGCGTCTCGCAGGCAAAGCGGTAGCCGGCGGCCCGGCCGAGCGCGATGAGCGGGCCGAAATCCTGGATCGCCGGATTGCCGCCGCTGAGCGAAACGGTGACCGGACGGTCATCCGACAGGCGACGAAGCTCCGCCCAGACGGCCTCGGTCGTCATCGAAGACCACTCGTGGCGATAGGCGCTGTCGACCGCGTGCATGCTGTCGCACCACGAGCAGCGATAATCGCACCCGCCCGCGCGCACGAAGACCGTGGGCTCGCCGATCAGCGCGCCTTCTCCCTGGATCGTCGGGCCGAAGATCTCGGCGATGCGCAGGGTCGTCATGGCCGGTACTCGGCCCAGGTCTTGGGCGTCTCGCTGACCATGACCGCGCTCGTCTCGGGCCACCGGGACTTGCACCAGTCGTAGAAATGCCTGGCCATGTTCTCGGCGGTGGAGGGCACGTCGAGGATGTCGTTAAGGTGCCGGTGATCGAAGGTTTCATCGATATACGACTTGAGGGGTTTCAGGTCGTGGTAGTCGCGCACGAAGCCGTCGGCGTTCAGCGCCTCTGCCGCCAGTTCGACGACGACGATGTAGTTGTGCCCGTGCAGCCGGTTGCACTGATGGTCCGTCGGCAGATGCGCAAGCTGGTGCGAGGCCGAAAAGTGGAACTCCTTGCGGATCCGGAACATCAGCGCGCTCCTTTCTCGGCGACGGTCCGAACCCAGTAGTCGCGGTCGGCATAGACGGTCGGGTCATCGACGCCCGCGAGATGGAAGGCTTCGCGCCGTTCCACGCAGGTGCCGCAGCGCCCGCAATGCAACGCGCCGCCCTTGTAGCAGGACCAGGTCTCGGCGAAGGGAACGCCGTGCCTGGCCCCCTCGGCCACGATGTCGGCCTTGGTGCGCTCCACGAAGGGGGTGTGCAGCCGCACATCGGCGTAGCCGTCGAGCGCCATGCGCTGCATCGCGTCGAAGGCCCTGGTGAAGGCGGGGCGGCAATCGGGATAGATGAAGTGATCGCCGCCATGCACCGCGGTCGCGACGGCATCGTCGCCGTTGGCCGCCGCGACGCCGAAACCGATGGCCAGCATGATCGCGTTGCGGTTCGGCACGACGGTGATGCGCATCGTCTCTTCGGCGTAATGCCCGTCGGGCACGTCGATATCGCCCGTAAGCGCCGAGCCCGTCAGCGAGGCACCGATGGCGCGCATGTCGATCAGGTGATGAGGCACACCGAGACGCCCCGCGGCCGCCTCGGCGAACTCGAGTTCCTTGCGATGGCGCTGGCCGTAATCGAAGGAGACGAGGCGCGTGAGCCGATGCTCGGCGGCGCTCATGTGGGCGAGCGACACGGAATCGAGCCCGCCCGAGCAGATAACCAGAGTGTTCATTCATGGCCCTTGTTTTGATGACCGGGTAGGCTGCGACCGGTTGCGCGGGCCCTTACAGGCACGACAGCGGTGCCACAAGGGCGCCCTCCGATCGCACGACGGCGATCCGGTGGGTTGCTCGGTAGTCCCTCGGCAGTTTCGACGGGCCCTGGCCGAGGCGGGATCGCGCGTGGACCTGGTATTCGGGGTCGAAAAGGCGACCCCGGATTCGCGACCACCGGATGGAACCCGTGCGCGGTGAGCGCCCGGGGCCTGGATCATCGCGGCTGGCGACAAGGCTTTGGACAGCATCGTGGCGGGAGCCGCCCAACGCTTCCTCTCGATCCGCGCGGCCCACGAGGTGCGGACGCCCTTGGCCGATCAACGCTTGCGGCTGGAGGGGTCGCCTTCCGGCACGGACCGGACCGAGGCCTTGCGCGAGGTCGACGCGATGGATTGCCTGGTTGTGAAACTCCTGCACATCGCGCGCCTCGTGTCGAAAGGCCGGCGGGGGCGGACCGGACCGACCGGAAACGCCGATCCCCGTCATCGGCGACCCGCAGTCGATCGCGCTTGTGCTGCGCACTCTGATGGAGAACGTGCCGCAAGCACAGGTCGACCGGAACGTCGATGACGGTTCGGGCCCGGGAAGGCGACTCCGACCGGTTCGCGCGGCCCTGACGACGTGCGAACCGTCAGCGGTCTTGGCCTGTCGATCCGCGACACGGCGATGCGCCGCAAGGGCGGGACGTTCCGATTGGACGCGCCCGTAAAGAATGCCGCTTCATCGTGACCTTCCGCACGGCGCCTGGTGCACTCGACACCGCCTGAAACCGGCTCGCCCGGGCCTGTCGGACGAGGTCAGTGCCACTCTCCTCGTCACCAGGCTGCAGATCGTCGCCGCCGCCGACGTCGTGCCGGTTCGAAGTGCCGACGGGAGAGGGCATCATTCGACGCGATCTCCCGGACCTGCGCCCCATCGCGGACTGCTCTCATCGCCGCTGCTCGGTCCGCTACCATGGCCACCCCGGGGGGGGCGGGAGATTGCCGGGTCCCGAAGATCGCCTGCCGCCGCGTGTCGCTGGTGCAGGGAAACGTGGCGCTCATGCATGTCCGCGTGACCAGCCCGGCCCTTTCGCGTCTGTTGCCGCACATGGGTGTGCCACGCGTCGGCGCAACGCGAACGGAGCGGACAATGAGACATCTCCAGACCCCGAATCCCGCGGTCCCGATCGCAGCGGGCGCGGCGCGTTCGCCCGGCCTCTTCTGATCCGCATCGTCATGTCGCATCACCCTCGACGAACCCATTCCGACATGGAGGACGCGGCGCCGAGGCGGGGCCGCCCGGCCACGCATCCGGCATTTGACGAAGCGCCGGCGATCCTGGCCGCCGCGCCCGTGATCACGGGCGCGTTCGAAGGGCCCGGTCGGGTGCGCATCGACCCGGAGCGATGCGCCCGGCTGCGCGCGATCCTCGCCGAGGCCATCGGCGTCTTCGCCTGGCATTTCGGCCTCGGCTTCCAGCTCGACGGCGCGTCCAATTCGGCCGAGACGGGCAAGGATGCCACGCGGGATCACGGAAAACCGACCCTTGCGGCCACGCTCGGGTCATGTGCTGCCTGGCCGCGCAGGGTGCAGCACATGTCGCGTGCCGATGCGGCGCTGGCCCGCGCGGGCATCGATCCGGCCGCACCGCGCGGCTTCCTCGCATCTCATTGCGACCCCGTGGTTTGCCGATGACACCGCCCACGGCCCTGCGACTGGAGGATCTGACCGTGGGCTATGGCGCGGGGCCGGTGTTGAGCGGTGTCGATCTGGCAATCGACGCCGGCACCGTCTGCGCCCTTCTCGGCATCAACGGCTCGGGCAAGACGACGACGATCCGCGCGATACTGGGGCGTGTCCGGCCCACATCCGGTCGGGTATTGCTGGGCGCGGGCGGCATCGGGCTGGTCCCGCAGGAGATCGCCCTGTTTCCCCGCCTGACCGTGACCGAGAACCTGTCCGTCTTTGCCAGACTGGCCGGCGTGCCGCGCAAGGAGGTCTCGCGACGCGTCGCGGAGGTCATCGAAACCACCGGCCTGGCTCCGCGCCGCCGCCAGCTCGTGGCCGCGCTTTCCGGCGGGTGGCAGCGCCGGGCGAACGTCGCCGCGGCGATCCTGCATCGCCCCGCGCTCCTCATCCTCGACGAGCCCACGGCGGGGATCGACCGCGATGCGCGAGCGGTGCTGCACGACCTGATCCGCCGGATGGCGGCCGATGGTATCGGCGTTCTGCTGACGACCCATGATTTCGCCGAGGCCGAGGCGCTGGCGACCCATCTTGCCATCCTCGCGGGAGGGCATGTCGCCGTGCAGGGCGCGGTGCCGGACCTCATTTCGGCGCGCTTCGGCGCGTCGCTGCTGCTGACGCTCACGCCCACGGCGCGGCTGGATGAGCGGCAGGCACGCGGCCTGCGCGAGATCGGGTTTACTGGTATGCCGGACGCTCCGGCCCTTCTGATTGCCGACGAGAGCGCCGGCCTGGAGGCCGTGGCCCGCGCCCGCGACCATGGCGTCACCCCGCGCCGCATCGCCATGGAGCGGCCGGGGATCGCCGCGCTCTATGCCAGGGCGGTTGCGGCATGACCCTGATGCTGATCCGGGTCATGGCGCTGACCCTTCTGCGGGACCGTGGTGCGCTCTTTCTCATGCTGGTGCTGCCGGGCACGATCTACCTGCTTTTCGCGGCGATCTTCGCGACGACGAGCGGTGGAGAGGTGGAGTTGCGGCTCGGCCTCGCCGCGCACCCGCCAGCGCCCGAAGTGGAGGCCGCGATGGCCGCCGCGCTGGCCGGCGATGTCCGCCGGTTCGACGACGTGGAGGCGCTGCGCATCGCCGTGACCGAAGGCAGCCTGGACGCCGGCCTCGTTCTGCGCGGCGCGCTGACCGATACGACCACGCCGCCGCTCGCCATCCTCGTCGACCCGGGCAAGGGCATGGCGGCCGCGATGCTCGAGGGGCAGGTGCGCGCGGCGCTGGTGGGGGCCGCGCCCGAGGCGATGCTTGCCCGGCAGGTGGACGCGCTGAAGGCGATCATCGGACCGCTCAGCCCGGCCCAGCAGATCCGGCTCGACGCGGCGGACGACATGGCGGTGCGCGGGAGCGATGGCCTTGTCGTCACCCGGTCGGTGGGCGGGGAGGGTCGGACGGATCCGGCCGTCATCTATTACGCCGGCGCCATCGCGGTGATGTTCCTGCTTTTCTCGGGCACGTCGAGCGCGGCCAGCCTGATCGACGAGCGTAGCTCGGGTATTCTGGACCGGTTCGCCGCCGGGCCGGGAGGCATCGACGTGGTGGTTCTGGGCAAGGCGCTGTTCCTGACCGCGCAGGGCAGCGTCCAGGCCGCTCTCGTTTTCGCGGCGGCAAGCGTGATCCACGGGGTGCCCGTGCTGGCGCATCCATTGCAATGGGGCGCCGTGACGCTTCTGGTGGCGGCAGCGGCAGCGGGCTTCAGCCTGGCGCTCGTCGCGGCCTGCGCCACGCGCGCGCAGGCCCAGACCCTCGCCACCTTCGTCGTGTTGGTCGCATCGGCGATCGGCGGGTCGATGGTGCCGCGCTTCCTGATGCCCGGCTGGTTGCGCGATCTCGGGTCGGTGACGCCCAACGCCTGGGCCATCGACCTCTACTACGGCCTGTTGAGCCGCGCCGAGCCGATCTGGTCGCACCCCGTCCCGCTCGCGGCGCTGGTTGCCCTGGCGCTGGGCGGGACGCTGGCGGCGCTGGTCCTGTCTCGTCGGAGGATGTTGCTATGAACGTGCGTCGCACCACCACCATCGGGCTTGTCCTCGCCGGACTCGTCCTCGTCGCCTGGGCGGGGCTGGGCTTCGTCGCGCTTTTCCTGGTGCCGTGGAAGCTCTGGTGGCCCGCCGCGCCCGCCGTGATCGCGGTGCAGTGCTGGCTCTACGTGGGCCTTTTCATCGTCGCGCACGATG
The DNA here is from genome assembly GCA_947500825.1 of uncultured Paracoccaceae bacterium. Classification (GTDB taxonomy): domain Bacteria; phylum Pseudomonadota; class Alphaproteobacteria; order Rhodobacterales; family Rhodobacteraceae; genus Palleronia. Next base: position 238,831 of record CANMTR010000004.1, read on the forward strand.
CCATCCACGGGACGCTCGCCCCGAAATGGCCGGCGCTGAACCGCACGGTCGGCCGCCTCTTCGTGCTGCTCTATGCCGGGTTCGACTTCGACCGCCTGGCCCGGTCGCATCACGCCCATCACCGCCATTCGGGCACGGAACAGGACCCGGATTTCGACGCCGCGCATCCGAGTGCCTTCCTTCCCTGGTTCGTGACCTTCTTCCGGCAATATTTCGGGCTCAGGCAATGGGCGGTCCTCGCCGCCGCCTCCTTGGCGCTTGCGGTCGCCCTCGGGGATCGGGCGCCCCTCATGCTGCTCTTCTGGGCCCTGCCGGCGATCCTGTCGGCGGTCCAGCTGTTCTATTTCGGCACCTACCTTCCCCATCGGCACGAGGAGGCGCCGTTCGTCGACGGCCACCGGGCGCGGAGCAGCGGGCTCTCCTGGCTGCCGTCGCTGCTGACCTGCTTCCACTTCGGCCATCACCATACCCATCACGCCAAGCCCTGGGTGCCCTGGTGGCGCCTGCCGGATGCCGCCCGAGGAGATACCGCATGTCCGCCATCCTGATCCCCGCCGCCATCGTCGTCGCCACGGTCGTGGCGACCGAGTTTTTCGCCGCGTGGATTCACCGCGTCGTCATGCACGGGCCCGGCTGGCGCTGGCACCGGTCGCACCACGAGCCGCGCGCCGGCTTGATCGAGCGCAACGATCTCTACTCGCTGGTCTTCGCCGGCCTTTCGATGGGGCTGTTCTGGATGGGGGCGACGCTGTTCGCGCCGCTCTGGTGGGTGGCGGTGGGGTTGTGCGTCTATGGCGTCATCTACTTCTGCGTTCACGACGGCCTGGTTCATCAGCGCTGGCCGTTCCGCCACGTGCCGCGCCGGGGCTATCTGCGCCGCATCTACCAGGCGCACCGGCTGCACCACGCGGTGCAGGAGCGCGAGGGCTGCGTGTCGTTCGGCTTCGTACTGGTCCGGCCGGTCGACAAGCTGCGGACCGAGCTGCACGCCAATATGCGCCGTTACGGCAAGGAGCGTCCGGATACCTGATCGTCGCGGGTCCAGAGCCCCTGGCGGGGCGCGGCGTCCATGCGCCGCGCGCGCGGCCCGTCGAAGGCGGCGAGCGCGAGCGCCCCGATCTTTCGCCGACGCGAGGTCGCGATGCGGTTGGCCCAGTCGTGGGGCGTCGCGTGCCGGATCCGGTCGCCGATCGCGCGATAGACCCGCCGGGACGCGGCGATGCCCCAGACCGCATCGCCCGGCAGCGCGGACAGCCCGCGAAACCCAGATGCGTAATAGGGCTCGGCCACGTCCAGCAGACGCACCGCGCTTCGCCGGGCGCGGGGCCAGGCATCCGGCTCGCTCAGATCGCGGGCGGTGAGGCCTTCGGCCGCCAAGACTTCGCCTGGCAGGTAGCAGCGCCCCGCCGTCGCATCCTCGACCACGTCGCGCGCGATATTGGTCAGCTGGAAGGCGATCCCCAGATCCGCCGCGCGATCCAGCGCCTCGGGGTCGGTCACCCCCATGATCCGCGCCATCATCACCCCCACGACGCCAGCAGCATGGTAGCAGTAGTCGAGCGTGTCGCTCAGCGTATGGTAGCGGCGGCCCTGGGCATCCATGGCGAACCCGTCGAGCAATTCCTGCGGGTGGGCGCGCGGGATCGCATGGCGGTGGCAGACCCGGGCCAGCGCCGCGAAGGGCGGGGCCGCGGGCGCGCCGGCCAGCGCCGCGTCCGTCGCCTTGCGCAAGTCGCAGAGCCGCCCCCCGGCATCCGCCACGGGGTGACGGTCGTGGCCCAGGTGCTGTCCGTCCACGGCATCGTCGCAATGGCGGCACCAGGCATAGAGAAGCGTGGCGTCGTCGCGCAGGTCGGACCGCATCAGCCGCGTCGCCACCGCGAAGCTCTGCGATCCTTGCGCAAGGGCTGCGCGCGCCTCGGCCAGGACGGGGTCCGTCATCTTACGGCCGCCCCATCGATCATCAGGCCGGCCGTCGCCTTTGCCGACCCGACCACCCCCGGTATCCCGGCCCCGGGATGGGTGCCCGCGCCGACGACGAACAGGTTCTCGATCGCGTCGTCGCGATTGTGGGGCCGGAACCACGCGCTTTGGGTCAGGAGCGGCTCGACCGAGAAGGCGCTGCCCAGATGGGCGTTGAGCTCGGTCGAGAAGTCCGAGGGCGTGAAGTGGCGCACCGTCACGAGGTCACGGGAGAGGTTGGGGATATGACGCGCCTCGAGATAGCGCAGGATGCGGTCGCGGTAGAGCGGCCCCACCGTCTCCCAGTCGATCTGTGCCGTGCCCAGATGCGGGACCGGCGACAGCGCGTAATAGGCCGAATGCCCGGGTGGAGCCATGCTGTCATCGGTCACGGACGGTGCATGGAGGTAGAGCGAGAAATCGTCTGCCAGCCCGTCGGTGCCGAAGATCTCGGCGAGGAGGGCGCGGTAGCGGGGGCCGAACAGGACCATGTGGTGCTGCAGGTGCGGATGCTGCGCCTTGAGCCCGAAATAGACCACGAAAAGCGACATGGAGTAGGTCTTGCGCTCCAGTGCGCGTGCCTTGGCCGGCCCCCGGGCCGTATCGCGCAGCATGTGACGGTAGGTGTGGACGATGTCGGCGTTCGAGGCGATGCTGTCGAAGTCCAGCCGCGCACCCTTCACCACCACGCCGGTCGCGTGGTCGTTCTCTACCAGGATGCGGTCGACGGGCGCGTTCAGGTGCACGATCCCGCCGAGATCCTCGAAAAGCCGCACCATCGCGTCGATCAGGGCGCCGGTCCCGCCGCGGGCGTACCAGACGCGCCCCTTGCGCTCGAGCGCGTGGATCAGGGCGTAGATCGACGAGGTCGAGAACGGATTGCCGCCGACCAGAAGCGTATGGAAGCTGAACGCCTGGCGCAGCTTCTCGTCGCGAATGAAACGCGAGACGGCGGTATAGACGCTTTCGTGGGAGCGCAGTCGGACCAGCGTCGGCGCGACCTTGACCATGGACCAGAAGCTCTGGAACGGAACCGCGCCCAGCCGCTCGTACCCCTCGCGATAGAGGTCCTCGCTGTAGGCCAGCAGGTGGCGGTACCCGGCAATGTCGCCGGGCGCGAATCTGGCGATCTGCTCTTCCATCCCGCCCTGGTCGGCGACGAGATCGAAGCGGCTCCCATCCTCCCAGCAGAGGCGATAGAACGGGTCGATGGGGATCAGGTCCACGTCGTCGGCCATGCGTCGCCCCGACAGCGCCCAGAGCTGCTCGAGGCAGTCGGGATCGGTGATGACGGTCGGGCCCGCATCGAAGGTGAAGCCCTCGTCGCGATAGACATAGGCGCGTCCACCGGGCTGGTCGCGAGCCTCGAAGAGCGTGGTGGCGATACCTGCGCTCTGAAGCCTGATGGCCAGCGCCAGCCCGCCGAAACCGGATCCGATGACCGCTGCGGTGGCGGGGCGCTCGAAGGTCTTCATGGCTTCGCCTCCGCCATGAGCCCTCGCGGGGGGATCGAGCGTAGCGCCCTGTGGATCGGCACCGGCGGCTTGCCCGACAGGATCCGCGCCATGTCGCGCAGCCCGGTGCGGCCGCCGTAGAACCGCTCGATCACCGGCTGCGGCAGGCGATAGAATTTCTGCATCACAAGGTGCCGACGTTCGGGCCGGGCGGCGCGGAACAGCATGCGGTTGAGAAAGCGATAGAAAGCCTGCCGTGGCTCGCGCGCCCGGGCATGGTCGTGGACCAGATCGGCCAGCGCGGCACTGCGGATCGGCCACGCCTCGGCCACCAGATTGGCGCTCCGCACCGCGTCGGGAAAGGAATAGCCGGTCGTCGCGTGAAAGAACGCCCCGCGCATTCCCAGCCATGGCACGTCCTCGGCGCGCGACCAGAAAAGCCGGCGGTCGAAGTCGAGCGCGATGGGCAGCACCCCCGCCTCTCGGTGCACGACACGCGCGATCCGCCAGCCCCGCGCGGCGGCGTAGTCCCGGATGCAGGCGCCGATCCCGTCTTCGTCCAGAGCGCAGCCATCGGCATAGCGCGTATCCTCGATCAGAAGCCGCGTTGCCGAGAATGGCAGCAGATAGACGAAGCGGAAACCGTCGATCTGGGGCACCGTCGCGTCCATGATGAGGGGCAGATCGACCCCGTGCGGGGTCTCGGTCTCGACGATCAGGCCCACGAACTTCTGATAGGCGAGCGTCAGCCCCGGCGCGGTCCGGTGGCCGCGCGCATCGATTGTGCAGGGCGCCGCGATCCGCGTGCCGTCGTCGAGCACGACGCTGTCGGGCTGGACGGCGCGGACCCGCGCCTTCGTGCGGATCGTCACGCCGGGCAGCCTGCCGACAGCCGACCGCAGGCTGGCCGACGTCATCGACGCATAGCCGGTCGTGAGGTGACGTGTGAGATCGGCGAAGCGCACGCTCTGCCCGCTCCACTGCTTCGCCAGGGCCGGGGCGAGCCAGGCCCGGTCGGCCGCGCCGACATCCGTCGCCTGATGCGACCACGTCTTTTCCCCGAAGGCCGTTTCACCCGCTTCGAGGATGAGAATGCGCGGCGGTCGCGGGAGCGCCGAGAGCCGCAGCGCCAGAAGCCCCGCCACAAGACCGGCACCCGCCACGATGATATCCGGCTCGTCCGGCGAGATGGCTCTGGTGTGGCGCATGGTGTCGTCCCCTCCGGTTTCGACGAGACTGGAGGCTGACCGGCGCGTTCGGCAACGCCGACTGCACGAATGACGGGAGGGCTGGCACGGACTGCCCGCGGGGCATCGTGTTCGTCCGTGCAAACTCCCGTGTCATCCGTGCATCCGGCCTTGGAGGGCGGCAGATCTCCAGCAGGGTCCGCGAACGGGGGGAACTTGACCCAACCGACCGGAGGCTGTCCGTGCCGCAGATGTCGATAATCGCTCCGATGGGCTTTTCCGGAGGTGCACGTCGTCGCAGGGCAGGTGGTGCTGGCCGACAGCGTGATGCCGGCGACGCCGGTCCCGTGAGAGGCGGGGCCTTCCGAACGATCCCGCGGTCAGCAGCTTCGAAGGGCCGGTCGGCAAACCGGACCCGCAGACCGGCAGCATGAACGTCGATGAGGCAGGATCGCGACCCGTCCCCGCGACACTCCGCCACGATCACGATCGGGCGGACCACATTTTCCCGACTGTTCAGGAACCGTAACGTGCTCGACGAGACCATCGTGAAAGAGAGACCTCTGACGCGGCGAGCGGACGGGCTGGAGAGTGTGATGCGCATGAAGACCTGGATGCGCGACTGGAATCCGCGAGAGCGTTGGCCGGATTTCCTCGTCCTGGCCGGTTTCTTCCTGGCGCTTCTGTTCACGACCCTCGATCCCGAACCCTCGTCGGGCTTGTCGCTTCTGCCGCGCTTCGCCTTCTGGCTCGCCCATATCCTGGTCTTCTTCCTGCTTCTGCACGTGGCCCAGATCGGGTTGCAGCGAGTGTCGGCGTTCACCCGGCTTCATGCCTGGGCGCAGGTTTGCGTATCGGGAGTGGCGGGCGCGCTTCTCTTCACGCCCGTGGCGCTCATGCTGGAGCTTCTCTTCGGGGTGGATGCGGCATTGGACGACACGGGTAAGCCGCTCGTTCACGCGCTCGCGTCCGAGTTCGGCGCGCTGCTGCCGGGCTCCCTCCTCGTCTGGTTCTGCCTGAACGCCACGCGTCTGCTCAACCTTCCGGAACCCACCGCGCCGGAGCGGTCGGTGCCGCCGGACCCGATGGACGAGTTCTGGAGCAAGGTCCCCAGGTCTCTCGGTCGCGATCTCGTGGCCCTTACGGCGGAGCTGCACTATCTGCGGGTTCAGACCACCGGCGGCGATGCGCTCATCCTCTATCCCTTTGGCCGAGCCGTGGAGGAACTGGGCGACCGCGGGTATCGAGTCCATCGCTCGCACTGGATTGCCGCAGGGCATCTGGACGGCGTCGAGCGTGAGGGCGACCGCTATTTCTGTCGAACCGATACGGAGCTTCGCCTTCCGCTAAGCCGTTCCTACCGCCGCACGATCCGGGACGTCTGCGCCGCCCGGCAGGCGCTCTCGAAGAGCCGCGTGGATACGAGCGAAGCCGGAAAACGGACGCGGCACAGAACAAGGCGCTGTTCGGAGACGGGTAGCCTCCAGTCCTGAAGTCCCACGGGTGCGGAGTACGGGTCTCTGAGCCATCGGGGGTCAGGACGGCAGCGCCACGAGCCCGAACGAGACCGCTATCACCCCGAGGGAGGGAGCGGCCGACGAGACCGGCAGCACGGGCGCCAAGGGCACGACCTGCAGGAGGACCGCGATCGCCGCGATCCAGGCGGGAAGGGCGGGCAAAAGGGCAAGGGACCCTGGTTCCATCCAAAAGTGGCGGATGACGACGGTGGCGAAGTCGGTCGGCCCCGGTGATCGAGCCGCGCTTGCCAGGAGGCCCGATTGATTTGTCCCGAAGACCTCGGCGAAGGGGCATTCCAGCTGTTTGCACGTTGTCCAGGGAGGGCGGAGCCGAGCGCTCTCCTTTCCGACGGGTAGGCTTCCGATTGGCTCGACGAAGTCCCTGACGTCTGTCCATGGAGGAGCGCCGGACGCCCGGCTGCATCTCTTGCTGGGCAATCATGGCAGGCTCTTCCAGGCGCCCCGACGTAAAGTCGTACCCAATGTAGCCGGCCGTTCCCTTGAAGGTGGCGAAGCGGCCCATGTAGGAGGCCAGGTCGCGGAAGTCGTCTTCGGTCAGGGATGCGGGATTTTTCCGAACGACGACTTTTGCGGCGGCCTAGAGCGATCTGACCCTCGTTTGCCGGATGCGCAATCTCCGGATCGTTTCCGTGAGGCTGATCAATTTGGGTCGATGGGTGACATGGTCGAGTGTGACCGGCCGGGGCCCAGTGGGCAATCTCTGAGCGCACTCGGTCCGCGTCTGAGGATGTCGAACCCGGCGCCCCCTGCGTCGTGAAGCATTCGGTCGGGCAGGTCGCCCGCCTTCATCGGGGCCGAACAAGATCCCCGCGCCCAGCATCTTCGCACAGTTTGAGACCACGCCGAGAGTAGGTCGGTCAATCCAACCTGTCCCGCGGCACCCGGCGGGACGGGCGCGGAGATGCCCGCGACCTGTGCCGCAGACCACCGCAGAATGCTCGGCGCGACTTTCGGTCAATCTCGACAGGCTGAACGTATCCACGAGTAACCGCTTCGCGAAAGCTACGCCGCAGCCAGCGACTGCTAAAGAATGCCGGGAATGGCCCGAGAGTGTCAGGGATCGGGGCCAGAAGACGGATGTTTCGCCGCGCTGCCGCAGGACGGCTTCGAGCCCGTATCCGCCCTTCGAGTTCAGGCCCTGGCGGTCTTGCGGAAGGGTCCATTCCTCCAGAGACCCTCACGCATGGAAACGCTTTCGATATTCTCCCGGGGTCAGGCCCACGATCCTGTGGAAGATCTTGCGGAAGGCACCGGCGTCGGAATAGCCGATTTCCCAGGAAATGCGCTCCACCGGCAGGCGGCCGAATTGCAGAAGCTCCTGAGCCTTCACGACGCGGAGGCGCTGCGCGTATTCGGTGGTGGTCAGGCCGGTCGCCTTCTGGAAGCGGCGCAACAGCGTGCGCTTTTCCAGCCCCGCCTGATCCGCCAAGGATGCAAGGCGCGCATCGCGCCCCTCGTTCGCCTGCAGGAAGTGCTGAACCTTGAGGACCGCCGGATCCCCGTGTGTCAGTCGGGGTGCGAAGCCGCTGTAATAGCGCTGCTCCCGCCCCGGCGGGTCCACGAGCATCATGCGGGCGGTCTGCGCCATGATTACGGGCCCGAGGAAGCGGTCGACCAGCTTGAGGCCAAGATCGGTCCAGGACATTAGCCCGCCTGCCGAGATAATGTCACCGCCGTCGATGATCAGCCGGTCCGTATCCAGCGCGATGTCGGGAAACCGCTCCCGGAAATCTTCGGCATAGATCCAGTGCGTGGTGGCCGCGCGCCCGCTCAACAGGCCCGTCTCGGCCAACAGGAAGGCGCCGCCACAGACGGAGGCAAGCACCGTCCCCTCGCCATGGCGCTCTCGCAGCCAGACCGCCAGTGGGGCAGCGGTGTCGGGCTGGATGGGCGCTTCCAGTGACGGAGGCAGCACAAGGACCTGACAGGGAGCGTCGTCGTGGCTCGACGCTTCCGGGGCGCCCGCGGGCATCGGTATTTTCAGCCCGTCGGCTTGAAGGGTCTGAACCCGCAACCACGGGGCCCCCTGATCCGAACGCTCCGACGCTCGCCCGGCGATCTGAAAGAGGTCCGCCAGCCCCATGGCTGCGGAAAGCTGTGCGCCGGGATAGAGGACGATACCGATCCTGACCTCGTCCATATGTCGATATCACCCCGTCTTATGTCGATTGCGCCAATGGTGAGGGATGTGGACGCGCGCCAGATTGGGTCAAGAAACGCAGATCCAGAAAGGTGAAACCCATGCCCGACCGTGCAATCGTCGTGATCGACCTGCAGAATGAATACTGGCCAGACGGCAACTTGCCGCTCGAGAACATCGAGGGGGCGGCCGCCAATGCCGCGCGCGTGATTTCCCACGGCCGCAAGGCCGGCGACCTCATCGTGAACGTGCGCCACGAGATGCCCGGCGCTCCGGTCTTCGTGCCTGGATCGAAGGGCGTCGAGATCAACAAGGTCGTGGCACCCGGTGAGGACGAGCCGGTCGTGACCAAGACCTTCCCGAACGCATTCCGCGACACCGGCCTCAAGGCCCTGCTCGACGAGAAGGGGATCGAGAACGTGGTGGTGGTCGGCGCCATGAGCCACATGTGCGTCGATGCGACCGTCCGGGCGGCCAACGACTTCGGCTACAAGACCGTGACCGTCCACGACGCCTGCGCGACGCGCGATCTGGGCTTCGATGGCACGACCGTCCCGGCTGCGCATGTTCATGCAGCAATAATGGCGGCTTTCGAGTTCGCCTACGGCGAGGTCATCGCCACCGACGCCTTCATCACGCGCTGAACCGGCGAGAGGAGAGTTTCCATGACCACAGCCGCCAAATGCTTGTCATGTCCGGTTCCGCCGTCGTCGGAAGCACTGCGTCTGTTTCAGCCCAGGGAAACGACATGACACCTGAAAGCAGAAGCACGATCACCCAGATCCGCAATGCGACCCTGCGGATCGACTACGGCGGCGTCCGCTTCCTCGTCGACCCGATGCTCGCGGACCGCCACGCCCTGCCGGGTTTCCAGGGGACCGTGAACAGCGAGCAGCGCAATCCGATGGTGCATCTGCCCATGCCGATTGCCGACATCGTGGACGTCGATGCCGTGATCGTCACCCATCTGCACGAAGACCACTGGGACCAGGCGGCGCGAGACGCGCTGCACAAGGATCTGCCGGTCTTCGCCCAGAACGGCACGGATGCCGAAATCATCCGCGGGCAAGGCTTTACGGATGTTCGCGTGCTGTCCGAAAGCTCCGAGTTCAACGGCGTGCGTCTGATCAGGACGGCCGGCCGGCATGGAACGGAGGCGCATCACGAGGCGATGGCAGAGATCCTGGGCGAGGTCTGTGGCGTGGTGTTCGACCATCCCGACGAGAAGACCATCTATCTCGCCGGAGACACGATCTGGAACGACGACGTTGCCGCAGTCCTGTCTGCGCACACACCTGAAGTCGCGATCCTGAATGCGGGCTACGCGATGGTCCAGGGCGTCGACGGGGGCATCATCATGGGAACGGAGGATGTCCTGCGGGTTCACCAGGCCGCCCCCGGGACCCTTCTGATCGCCTCTCACATGGAAGCGATCAACCATTGCGTCCTGACGCGCGCAGAACTCCGGGCTTTCGCGGCGAAAGAAGGGGTCTCGGAGAAACTGCGGACGCCCGGAGACGGCGAAACCAATACGATTTGACAGCGGCGGAGACTGGAGGCGGCGCGATGCGCGCCGTCGCCCCACCAGTTCAGCGACCATGCCATCGCGCCCGAAGATGCCGGTCATTTCCACCTCTACTGGGGCGACGACCGGGCGGAGCCGCTTGAGGACGTCACCAACTGGCCGACCTGCTACCCCGCTGAACTCAGCGGCGAGGAGGTGGCGGGAGAAATGATGGCCCACTGATATCCGGCTAATGCGGGCGGCCGCGTATGGCTGCCCCCATTCTGTGCCTCGGGCCGAAGGAGGAGTTGTCCATGGGGGAAGCGGAGCAAGCTGATCCGGCAAGGGGGAGATCGCGGGCTTCTCGTTGCGGCCACACGAATATCGTGCGGCGCGGCACATGGCTTCGAGCGCGCATAGATAGCACCGCGAGCGGTCCTTCTTCCCGGCTTTCCCGCTTACGCTGCACGCCTGAGGCCCGCCATCGCTGTCGATAGACAGAAGAGCAGAGCCGTCACGCACACGATCGTCGGTCCGGTCGGCGTGTCGAACTCATAGGAGGCACGCAAGCCCGACCAGGCCGAGACCATCGCGACAAGCGCGGCCATCACCCCCATGCGCTCGGGCGTGGCCGCGAAAGGGCGCACGGCGGCCGCCGGGATGATCAGGAGCGCGGTGATGAGCAGGACGCCGACGACCTTGATCGCCACGGCGACAACCACGGCCAGCGCCAGCGTCAGGACCAGCTGTTCGCGTTTCGGGTCGATCCCGGCAGCGCGGGCGAGGCCCTCGTTCAGCGTCGCGGTCAGCAGCGCATTCCAGCGCCAGCCGATCAGCGCCAGCACCAGCGCCGCGCCCCCCCAGATCACCCCGAGATCGACGCGCGAGACCGACAGGATGTCGCCGAAGAGATAGGCCATGAGGTCGATCCGGACGCCGGGTATGAAAGTCACGCCCACGAGCCCGAATGCGAGCGCGGAATGCGCCATCACGCCGAGTAGCGTGTCCATGGCATAACCCCGTCCCGAGATCATCGAAACGGTCGTGGCCATGATCAGCGCCACGATCATCGCGCCCGCAAAGACCGGGACCGAGAACGCCAGGGATAGAGCCACGCCGAGGATCGCGGCGTGGGCGGTGGCATCCCCGAAATAGGCCATCCGGCGCCAGACCACGAAACAGCCGAGCGGCGCGGCGGCGAGGCCCGTGCCGATCCCGGCGAGGGCGGCGCGGGTCATGAAATCGTCGAGCATTATCCCGCTGTGTCCTGAGGCGCATCGTGCGTGTGACTATGGTCGTGGTGGTGGCGGTAGAGCGCGAGCGCTCCGCGCGTGCCCTCGCCGAACAGGCGGCGATAATCGGGCGCGTTGGCGACCACCTCGGGCGTACCCTCGCAGCAGACATGGCCGTTGAGACAGATCACCCGGTCGGACGTGCTCATCACGACATGCAGATCGTGGCTGATCATCAGGACGCCACAGCCCGTCTCGGTCCGTACCTCCTCGATCCGCCGGTAGAAGGCGGCGGCACCGGGCTGATCGAGACCCGCGGTGGCCTCGTCGAGGATCAGGAGGTCCGGCTCCTCGAGGATCGCGCGGGCGAGGAGGGCGCGCTGGAACTGGCCGCCGGAGAGGGCCGCCATCTGCCGCCCGCCGATCTCCGGCACGCCTGCGCGCTCCAGGGCTTCGCGGGCCTTGGAGGCCGGAACGGGGCGGGGCAGGGAAAGGAACCGCTCGACCGTCATCGGCAGCGTAGGATCGAGGACGAGCCGCTGCGGCACGTAGCCGATACGCAAGCCGGGGGCGCGCTCGATCGTGCCGCCGGCGAGGGCGACGCCGCCGAGTATCGCGGTGAGAAGCGTCGACTTGCCCGAACCGTTCGGACCGACGATGGTGACGATCTCTCCGGCATTCACATAGAGGTCCACGTCGTGCAGAACCGTCGTCTCGCCGTAGCGGACCGTCAGTTTGCGGGAGGTGACGAGAGACGTCGACATGACCGTCAAGCCGGTTTGGTGCAGTCGGGGCACAGCCCTTCGGCCTCACGCACGGCCCGTTTGATGACGAAGCCGGCTTTCCTCGCGGCCCGACCGATCTCGCCCTTTGCCGGGTCCGACTCCGCTTCGACGACGCGATCGCACGATCCGCAGATCAGAAAGACCGGGGCATGCGGCTCCTCGAGATGCGAGCACGCGATGAAGGCGTTGAGCCGCTCGATCCGGTGCGCGAAGCCATGCTTGGTCAGGAACTCGAGCGCGCGGTAGGCGACGGGGGGCTGCGAACCCAGGCCGTCCGCGCGCAGGATGTCGAGAATCTCGTAGGCTCCCATGGCCTTGTGCTCGGATAACAGGATCTCGAGCACGCGCTGACGCGTCTTGGTGAACTGCAGGCCGCGCTCGAGGCAAATCTGCTCGACGGAGGCGACCCCGCCCGAAATGCACGCGTCATGATCGTGCGCCTCGAATGCCTGATCGGTCACTTCCACCTCCTGCGCAGATTTGGCCTTGCTATGATATATCGTCACCAATATGTCCTTACGCATGTTACCTAATCACATCGGGTTTGGATGTCCATGAGCTTTGGAAAATCTCTGGCGAGCAGCCTGCTCGCGTTCACTGCGGCGACCGCCGCACATGCGGACGTGCCCCAGGTCGCAACGGACATCGCGCCGGTTCACGGCCTGGTGGCCCGCGTCATGGACGGTCTCGGGGAGCCCGAACTCGTGGTGCAGCCGGGGGCCTCGCCGCACAGCTATTCGATGCGACCCTCGGAGGCGCGCGCGCTCGAACAGTCGGATGCCGTATTCTGGATCGGTGCGGAGCTCGAACCGTGGCTGGAGGAGTCGATCGGCACGCTCGCCTCCGGTGCGCGTGTCATCGAACTGCTCGACGTCGACGGCATCTCGACCCTTGAGTTCCGCGAAGGCGTGACCTTCGAAGCGCACGATCACGGCGGGGAAGATCACGCGGACCACGATCACGGCCACGAGGGCGAGGACCACGCCGGTCATGACCACTCCGAAGAGACCGCACACGAAGACCACGATTACGGCCATGCGGAAGAGACATCCCACGAGGATGAAGAGCACGCCGAGCATGACCATGAGGGCGAAGAGCATGACGGCCACGACCATGCTGGTCATAGCCACGAGGGTGTCGATCCGCATGCCTGGCTCGACCCCGAGAACGCCAAGGTCTGGCTCGACGTGATCGCCGAGGAGCTCGCCGAACTCGATCCCGAGAATGCCGAGGCATACCGCGAGAATGCCGCCACCGGCCGGGAGGAAATCGACGCCACGATGGCCGAGGTCGAAGACACGATCTCGGCGGCCGGCGAAATCAGTTTTGTCGTGTTCCACGACGCCTATCATTACTTCGAGAACCGCTTCGGCATCTCGGCAGCCGGGGCGATCTCTCTCAGCGACGCGACGGACCCGAGCCCGGCCCGTGTCGAAGAAGTGCGCGACACGATCCGTGACCTCGGCGTCGCATGCGTCTTTGCCGAGCCGCAATTCGACCAGAAACTCGTGGCGACCGTTTCGGAGGGGACCGATGCACAGGCTGCCGTGATCGATCCGCTCGGCTTCGAGCTGGACATGGGACCCGGGTTCTATCCCGCGCTTGTCCGCTCGATCGGCGACAGCATCGCGAATTGCACGAGTTCGTCCTGACGCCCTCCGGATGCGTCAGCCCCGCCGCACCGGCGGTGTGGGGGCTGCTGGGTCAGGCCGGGGATTGAACCCCGGTCCGGCGAGGCCTAGCCCGTTTTTCCATGCGATGTCGTGTTCTTCTGGCCGCCGCGTGGTGCGCATCTCTGGTCCCGGTTTCGGGGCAGGCGCACCCGCACATCTTCATCGAGACGGCTTTCCGCCTCGTCTTCGACGACGGGGGCCAACTTTCGGCGATCCGGATCGACTGGACCTATGACGAGTTCTATTCCCTGCTGATGATCGAAGAGAATGGCCTCGATGCGGACGCGGACGGCACGCCCGAACCCGCGCGCGTCACGCGTTTGCCGGGCAGGATGTCGACTGGGAAGCTGGTTTCCCCGGCGATTTCACCCTCGTGCAGGACGGCCGCGAGGTCGCGCTCGAGAGGCCGGTCGATCACGCGGCGCGCTACGAGGACGGTCGGATCGTCACCTCGCACACCCGCAAGCTGGACACGCCGATCGAAATTGCCGGCCATGAGGTGGCCGCGAGATCGTACGACCCGACGTATTTCGTGGCTTACGACGTGCCGACCGATCCCAAGATCGTCGGTCGCGAGGACTGCGAGATCACCCGCGCGCCCGCCGACCGCGAAAAGGCGCGGGAGGAATACGGCGACCAGCTCGCCGCAGTCGATACCGCCTCGGACCCGTTCGAGGTGGTCGAGCTCGACGATATCGGCATTCTCTTTGCGGACCGGTTCGTGGTGACATGCGACGCATCCTCCTGATCGTTCCCCCACTCGCGCTGGCGGCTCTCCTGGTTTGGGCCCTCACGAGCGGCGCCGACATGCGTCTTGCCGCCTGGGCCGCCGGGTGGCAGCGCGAGTTCCAGGCCGCGCTTGCCTCCGGGCTGCGGGCGCTGCGCGCGGGCGAGCCCGGCGCGCTGGGGCTCATGCTCGGCATCTGCTTTGCCTACGGGTTCTTCCACGCGGTCGGGCCGGGGCACGGCAAGCTCCTGATCGGAGGCTACGGGATGGGACGTGACGTGCCGGTCCTGCGGCTCTTCCTGATCTCTGTTCTGTCCGCGCTCGGTCAGGCGATGACGGCGATCCTTCTCGTCGGGACGGGCCTCCTTGCGCTTGGCTGGACGCGACAGCGGCTGACCGACACGGCCGAGACCGTGATGTTGCCGATCAGCGCGCTGGCCATCGGGCTGATCGGCGCGTGGCTCATGTTCCGCGGCGTGGGGCGCTTATCGCGGGCGATGCGCATGACCGAGGCAATGGAACGGGCACTGCATCACGCGGACGCCGATCACGACCATCGGCACGGCGATCACCATCACGATGGAGCCTGCGGATGCGGTCATCGCCATGGTCCGACACCCGAGGACATGGCAAGCGCAGGGACCCTCCGCGAAAGCATCGCCCTCGTCGCCGGTATTGCCATCCGCCCGTGCTCCGGTGCCGTGCTGCTGCTGGTGCTGACCTGGCACATGGGACTCCTGCTGTCTGGAGTTCTCGGGACCGTGGCGATGTCGCTCGGCACCGCGACACTGACCATCGTGGTCGCGATCGTCAGCGTCTTCGCGCGCCGCAGCACGCTTTTGTCGCTGGGCACCGGCGGTCGGGCACGCCTCGCCCTCCCGGCCATCGAAGTGGCGGCGGGCCTGTTCATCGTTGTCGTCTGTGTCGAAACGATCGGGATCATGCCGTGAGAACGCGCCATGCACAGGGCAACTCCCGTGCATGCTGTCTCGTCAAGCTGGGTTCGGTGTCAGTCCGTGATCGGCGAAGATGGCCGCTATCTCGCCGGGAGCCAGCCCGTCGGATATGAACACGATCCGCGTGCCGCGATCATCGTCGGGCCAATCCGGCAAGATCATTGGGCCGCGGAAGACGTGCTGCACGACAATGCCGGCTCATGTCTTGGGCGGGATGGTGGCGGTGATCCTCCACCTTCGCCTCCGCTCGCCAGGTGCGTACGTCGAGCGACCGCGCGCCCGGATCGAAGACCGCCAGCTGGATCAGCGTGCCGAGGCCGAACGCCGCGTCTCGTGCATCGAGCCGGGGCGCCCGCGGGTTGGGCGCGGCCGCCGCCTCGAGCGTGCGGTCGCGTGTGACCTTGCGCTCCGGCCCGGTCGCGATGTCGGTCTTGGGTCAGCACGATCCGATCCGCGACGGCCACCTGCCGCGCCGCCTCCTCTGCCGCGAGCGTGTTTGCGCCGCTCAGGCAATCGACGACCGTGACCACACCGGCAAGGGCATGGCGGCGGACGAGGCGAGGGTCCTCCATCAGCGTCGCGATGACCGGGATCAGGTCGGCAAGGCCGGTGATCTCGATCACAAGGCGCTCGAAGAGGGGCATGCGGCCGAGTTCCGCGTCCGCATGGAGCTGCAGGAGCGTGTCGCGGATGTCACCGCGCACGGGGCAGCAGAGGCCCCCGGTCGTCATCTCCAGGACCTGATCCGGAGAATGCGTGATGGGCGCTCCATCGAGGCCGACATCGCCGAACTCGGTCACGACCACGGCCGTATCGCTGAACCAGGGGTCGTTGAGCCGCCGCACCAGGGTCGACTTACCCGCGCCCAGGAACCCGGTGAGAAATGTGATCGGAATCTTGTCGGTCATCTTACATCCGCCGTTCCGGGTGGCGCGCCCGAAGTCGCGCGCGCCATCCGGGCCCCGGTCGCGCAATGGAAACCGGGGCCGCTTCTCGGTTCGTCGGTGAATGAGCCCACTGCCACCGATCGCGAGAACGTTGTGAGGTGTGCCCTCGACCTCGATACTGCGCAGATCTTCGAGGCTGTCGCCGTCGATCACGCTGGCAAGTCCGTCGGCCAGCACGATCTCCTCGCCGGCGACCGCAAGGCGCGGCCGCGGGTCGCGCCAGTGCCCGTCCATCGAATAGGGGACGGTGACCGACTCGGGGTCGATCACGACGAGGGCGTTGTCGTCGTAGTCACCGACGAAGATCTGGACCGGTTAGGCTCCGAGAAGCGCGCCGGTGGCATTCTTGGGAAACTCGTTCGGGTAAGGGAGGGGGCCTAACGAGAGATCGTCGCCGCCCTGGCGCATCATCGCGGTGCCTTCCTCGCATCCGGCCAGCATCCCGCTGCCCGAGCAGGCTTCCCCGTGAAGGCCGGTGCAGGTCTGCATGTCGCTCGCGGGCGAGCCGTCTGGCTCGAAGGTCCGTAGGCCGATGCGGCCGGGCAGGGCGTCGCCTTCGGTATCTCCGTTCGGGGCGGCTGAACTGACCACGACGCCTTGACGGGGTACCGAGAAGCCGTGATGCGCGCGCTGCTCCTCGAACCGCTCGCCCTCGACGTCACCCGCAAGGATCTCGTCCTCGGTCAAGAAGAGCGCATTGCTGCCGCGGTCGAAGCTCCAGCGGGTCTCCGGTGCGCCGAGATCGAGGGCAGCGATCTGTCCGGTACCGTGATCGGCCACGACGAGGCGCCAGAGCGTCGCGCTGTCCTCCTGCGCCGTTGAATGCCGCGCTGGCGGCAAGCGCGGCGAGACGGGGTCCGATCATGACATGGTTTTTTGTCCGGTTTCTGCCGATCTTCGCCCGTAGAGGGGGTGGCGGCCGGCATTCTGCGCGACACACATGACGTAGCAATAAGGTATTATATGACAGGGACCGACACCCGCCTTCCCGTCGCCGCGACCTTCGACTTCCGCGACGAGGGCGGCGACAGTCTTTCGGGCGTCTCGCGGCGCGACAAGATGGCCACGGTCGTGGATGCGGTAAACCTTCCGAACGACTTCTCGAGCCACGACTTTCTTCGCGACCGCGGCGAGACCACGGTCGAGGAGGACGAGCAGACGCTCGCTTACCTGCTGACGACCAGATCGAGTTCGCCGACGTGCGCATCGTCGAGACCGATCACTTGGACGTTCCTGCGGGTGCCATCCTCGACGCCGGCCTTTTCGACTTTCAGAAGGCGCACGAACACCCGATGTGGGCGAAAGAACTCTACGGCTTTGCCGATCACCTGCCGGAAGGCGAGGAATATGGCGCCGCCTCCTTCGTCCACCGCGCGCGGCAGCCGTTCCACCCCGAAAAGGTGCGCGAGATCCTCTGCGGCGACATGCCGGGCGTGATCCGCGCCAAGGGGCATTTCTGGGCCGCGACGCGGCCCGAATGGGTGGCGGAGTTCTCGCTTGCCGGGTCGCTGTGGTCGATCGCGCCGCTCGGGCAGTGGCGGGCCTCGGTGCCGAAGGCCCGTCGCCCCGATCAAGAAATTGCCCGCGCCTATCTCGCGCAGCACTGGATGGAGCCCTGGGGCGACCGCCGACAGGAGATCGTCTTCATCGGCACGAGGATCGACTGGCCCGCGCTGAAGGCGCGGCTCGATGCAGCCCTTGTGCCCGAAGATCTCGCGCCCGGACCGGACGTGCTTCCGGACCTTCCCGATCCCTTCCCCGCGTGGCGGAAGGGGACGGCATGACGTTTGACGCCTGGATCGATACGGCCACGGTCGAAGGCGTCGTCACGGTCTTCCAGCCTGCCGGGCTGCGGGAGATCCGGCCCCCGGACGGCCCGGAGCGTCAGTGCCTCATCGACGATGTCGCGGCGTTCGCCAATATTTTCTCGGACGCGATGGATGGGCGTTGGCGGCGTCTTCGCCTCGATGTGGTGGCCGGAAACGCCTGCCGCCGGCTCCACATCGACCGTGCGACCGAGCGCCCCGGCTGCACCTGTCGCGGCACCGGCACACATTACGACACGGGCCGCGAGGGGGGGCGGATGCAATCCACACGGTCGCAACCCGGGGGGCCTTCGTCATGCGCGGCACGCTTTGGTCCGCACGGCCCGGCCCGGGCATCGTATATCGCTCCCCCCTGATCGAAGGCAGCGGCGAGACCAGCCTGCTTCTTGTCCTCGATCCCGGCGACGACCCCGACGACGGCCCATGAGCCGGAACCTTTCGACGTCCCTGCGCCGGCGCCGCCGGTGCGGGGGCCCCATGCGTGACCACGACCGACTGCCTTCGCCGCTCAGAGCGTGGCTGGCCCAGGCCGCCCTGCCATGGTCTCCCGCATCGTGTCGCCGGATCTGGCGCGAAGCTCGAGCATCGGGCGTGCCGCCCGGAGGCATCCTTGCGATCCTTGACCAAGCGGAACGATATACGCTGGTGGCGAAAGCCCCCAAAACTTGCTGCGATGAATGTCGGCGGTAGAACCAGGGAGCGACCGATGGAAACCGAGAATTCGCGTTTGCAGCGAAGGACGGCTCGGTCCCGCGTGGTTGATCTTCGCGAGATGAGTAATGCTGCGCGCGGTCACCGATGACCATACCAGCAAAGCCGCGCCGAGGTGTAAGCATGTCGCATGAAGGGCCGGAATGGGCCGTGAGCGGACCCAAGGTCGCGTGCCGGCTATGTCCGCCCCCCCGCGCGCTGCGACCGTTTAGGGTTTGCCCTCCCTAACGGATGCTGCGCCCTACGTGAGCCTCACGGTGCTGATCTTGGTCGTCGTGCCGACGGCGGGTCAGACGCCAGACCGTTTCGGACGCCGCCACCCTTCCTTTGAGTCCGTCCGCGACGTCCCGTGTTTCCAACGCTGTGCATGTATAGATTGCGCCATGGCAGGCAGCCACCTCGGTGGCGTCGACGCTGAAGGGCGGGCCATCCATCGCCGTCTGGTCATAGACGAACGTGATCAGCAATTGAGGCGCTTGGGCGGTGATCGTGGCAACATGGGCGGCGTAGCGGCGGCGTATGGGCTGCGGAAGCGCCACGAGGGCCGCTCGGTCATAGACGGCATCCACTGGTCCCAGCGCGCGGACATCCAGATCGAACACGTTGCCGACGAAGACAGCCACACCGCCGCCCTCCCACCGCGTCAGCGCGCCGGCGGGCTCGCGCGTGGGCATGACGTTGGCCTCCTCGAAGAACTCGGCGACCGCTGCCTCGGACAACTCGACCCCGATCACCCGGGCGCCACGGTCGCGCAGCCACCACAGATCAAGCGCCTTGCCGGACAATGGGACGAGCACCGACGCGCCCGGTGTCAGCGCCAAGGCATCCCAGTGACGGGTGAGCAACGTGTTGGCCCTGCCTTCGTGGAACGCGGTTTGTCCCAGGCGCCAGCGGTCGTGCCAGAAATTCGCGTCCATGTCGTCTCTATCCGTGTTGCGCGCCCGAAACCTAGCACGGGGAGAGCCGGCATGCAGATCGGTTGCCGACCGACGCGAGGCATGCGGCGGACGGTAGCTCAGACCTCTCTCCGATTACGCGTCGAGTACCGGGCTCTGGTCGGGTGCTTTCCTACTCGACCAGATTTCCAACGCAGCCGCTCCGAGAACAAGTGCGCCGCCGGCCATCTCGATACGGCTCAGATGCTCCCCCGCCAGCATGGCCCCCGAAAGCGCGCGGACGAGAACCTCGGGCATGAGCAAGATGCCGGTCCGAGCAGGTTCGAGGCGGGCCGTGGCCCACATCAAGGCCGTCATGAAGACGGCCCACCACAGCGCGCCTGCTGCGATCCCCCAGCTTATCGCCGGACCAAGGTCGATTTCCACCGGCAGAGGGGCGAGAACCGGGGCGAGGACGAGCGCCCCAGCGCAGGCCCCAAGCACGAAGACGAAACCTGCTTCGGTTGCCTCCATTCCGGTGCCGGATCGGATGCCCGTGGAGGATACCGACCAGAGCACGCCGGAAAGGAGGGCGAACCATTCCCCCATATTGCGCGGGAGGGGGACATCGCCGTTGGCGCCCAGCATGATGGCCAGGCCGACAAGGCCGAGGGCGATGGCTAGGAGCCGTGACGGCGGACTCCGCCACCCCATCACGTAGCGGCCGATCAGCGTGCTCCAGACCGGCGTCAGGTAGAACAGCAGGATGATGATCGCGACGCGGCCGTAGACGAGCCCGACCGAGTAGAGAACGAAGGCCGCGCCGCCGAGCGCCGTGAAGAAGACGGCTCGGGGGCGCACTTTTCGGAGGTCCCGACGGCGGCGTATCGCGATGGGCGCCATCAGGATTGCCGCCACGAGAACGGCGGCAAGGGTTCCCCAGGCGCCCGGAAGACCGGCTTCCGCAAGGCGGCGCACCGGTATCCAGTAGCCCCCCCAGAGCGCGCCGGTTCCGACAACGATGGCGCTGACGAGAGATACTGCCCGATCATTCTCCATGACACGGCTCTAGTAGGGCGGGTGGTTCAAGGCAAATCGCCTCTCGAGCGGCGGCCCGCCAGCATAAGAATGGCCTGTTTGTCCGCATGGTGAGAGTTCGACTGCCGTTTGGCCATGCGGTCTCGGCGAATGATCGCTTCGGTAAAGCTGCATCTAAGGGCCCTGAGCCGCGCGAAGGTCCGGGTATAGGGCCAAGAGTGACGAAGGTAGAGGTTGGGCCGAGCTTTCATCCGCCGCGCTGCATCGGGTCCGCGTCGAGCCCATCTAAAGAGCTGCCGCGCCGCAGACGGAGGTCACCTTTCCTGCTCCGATGTTCGGCCGCATTTGATTTCGGACGATTACAATCCCTACGGTCCGGAACGCCCTTCTGGCCGGGCAAATGCAGCACGGGCAGGCTTACCTTCCTCGGCGTTTGCGCTACTTGCCTGACCTCATGCGCGTTCTCCTCACGCTTTTCCTCTGCCTGCCAGCAGTTGGCCTTGCTCTCGCGACGTTCCTGGCGCTTTGGCCCACGAACCTGTGGTGGGTGCGGATGACCGATTTTCCACGCCTGCAATACGGGATCGGCCTTTGCGCGACGTTGCTCGTCGTGGCCCTTGCGCGACCGGTTTCCGGCCGGCTGCGCATGGGCCTTGCCGGACTGATCCTGGTCGCGCTGGCCTATAACGCGGTGAAGCTCGTCCCCTACCTGCCGCGGGCAACCTCGGGAACGCGATCGCCTGTAATCCGGAGCGGCAATTCACGGTGATGGTCGCGAACGTCAAACTGGAGAACCATCACGCCGAAGAGCTTTTGCGGATCGTCCGGGATCGCGATCCGGATCTGCTGCTCGCCCTCGAGACGACGGAATGGTGGGACCGGCGGCTCGGTGAGCTATCGGACGAGATGCCCTACTCGGCGGCGCGCATCACCGGCAGCTATTTCGGCATGCACCTGCTGTCCCGGCTGCCGCTGAGCGGGAGGGAGGTGGTCGTGCCCCCCGGACAGGACACGCCGGCGATCTTCGCCACGGTCACCCTGCCGGCGGGCGACGAAGTACGCTTCGGGGGCATTCATCCCCGACCTCCGCATTCCGGGCAATCCTCAAACGGCCGCGACGCGGTGCTCATGTGGACGGCGTTTCAGGCGGCCGACGCCGAACGCCCCGTCGTTTTGGTGGGCGATCTGAACGCGGTGCCGTGGGAGCGGACCGTCGAGCGGCTACAGCGGGTCGGGGGCTTGCTCGATCCGCGCAGGGTCTTCGGCTTCCTGCCTACCTACGACGCCCATTCCTGGTGGATGGCGTGGCCGCTCGACCAGGTTCTGCACGGCGACGATCTCACCGTCACCGGGATGGAGGTGCTGCCCGCCTTCGGGTCGGACCATTACTCGGTCGAGGTCGCTCTCTGCCACAAGCCCGCCGAAGTGCGGCCCCCCGACCTCGACGCGGGCGATTTCGATCGCGCCCGCGCCATCATCGCTGCCGCCACCGATATGGCTGCGCACCCCCAATGATCCCCGGAGAGACCCGATGCCATCCACCCATCCTCATATTCCGCGCCTGTCCTTCATCTTCGACTTCGACCTGACCCTCGCCTCTGACAGCTGGAACGCGATTTGCGCCGAGCTCGGACTCGAACGGCAGGAATGGGAGGAGCGTTTCCGCACGCCCCTGGGCGACGGCTGGGACCCGACGCAGAAGAAGGCTCGTGCGCTGCTGGACGCTGCCCGCGCCGTGGACATCCCCCTCACAGCCGACGTCTTCGGTTGCGCCGCCGAACGGATCGACCTCTACCCGGGCGTCCTTGGCATGCCCGACCGGGTGCGGGCCGCGGTGGACGCCGTCGCGGAGGGGATCGAGTGTGAATTCGTCGTCCTTTCGGCGGGGTTCATGGAACTCATCGAGCCGACGGCGATTGCCGGCCTCTTCGGCACGATCCACGCCGGCGCCTTCCACTTCGAGAACAGCCGCGCGGTCTCGGTGCGGCGGACGATCACCCATGCCGAGAAGGCGCTCTACATCCGTGCCCACGCCGAGGGAATTCCGGTCAGCAAGTCGAACTCCCCCGGCACCTCCGCCTCCATCGTCGACGAGCACGACCGCCATGTGCGCTTCGACCAGATCACCTATGTGGGTGACGGCGAAAGCGACCTACAGGCCTTCGGGTATCTGAGCTCCATGGGAGGGCTGACGATCGGGATCGAAAACGGTGATGAATTCGACGCCGCGCCCCAGCAATCCGCCTCGCAACGCGTCGACACGCTCGCCGCGGCGGATTACCGCGAGGGCGAGCCGCTCATGACGGCGCTTTGCCACGCGGCCCGCGCCGGCGCCTCTCGCGTCGCGCTGCGCTCGTAAGGGGGCAATCGACGAGATGCCATTCATATTGTTGGCGATAAGCAGCTGATTTAAAAAATAAAGATGAATTCTGCTTGGTCTCAATCCGTGACTGCGGTGGATGGCAGGCCTGGTGAATCCACGCCGCCGCGACAGGCCCTTTGGTAAATGTCCGCCAAGGGCCGTCCGCGCCAGGCGCCCCGTTCGACCTGATATTCCGCCCGTCGCGCCGCCGCAGGTCCGCTTCGAGCCCAAAGGGGGAGCTACGATATATCCGCGGTCCAGACGTTCGAGCACGTCCGCTGTGATCGTGTCCCACTGCATGGTGTAGCTCATGGCAGGCCCGACGGATGTCGGCGTGGCCGAGCTGATCAGTCCGTCT